>CP121691.1:1271056-2542112 GCA_038396585.1 Vallitaleaceae bacterium 9-2
CGAAGCCTCACAAAAATATTTCGTATACCAGGGATTCGTTTAGGCTATGTGATGGCTCATCCGGAATATATAAAAGCTCTGGAAAAAAGGCAACCATCTTGGTCGGTTAATCGCTTAGCCATTGCCTTAGGGATACGTTTGATGGTAGAACAAGACTATATTCAAGAGACAAAAAACTACTATCATAAGGAGCGGGAGCGAGTTACGCAGCAACTAGTGGGTCAAGGATGGAAGGTTCTTTTTTCAACAGTGAATTTTTTTGTGGTAGAGGTATCTAGAGCGGATGACTTGATTGTGTGGTGCTTAAGGCATGGCGTTGTATTAAGGCATACCAAAAATCACAAAGGGCTTGATGGAAAATATATCCGTATTGGATTACAAAGACCGAAAGAAAATGATCGGTTGCTTGAGGTTTTAAAAGCATATCGACATCAAGAATAGAAAGGGAAAAAGATGAAGGATTTTGTATTTATTTCAGATTTTGATGGAACCATAACAAAAAAAGATTTTTATTGGATTTTACTGGAAGAGTATATTGGACAAAAAGGTATTGATTATTATTATGAATGGAAAAAAACACAAAAAATTGGAACACAGTTTTTAAACACCGTCTTTACATGGCATACCTTTACAGAACAAGAACGACTAGATGCATTAAATAAAGTTGAAATCGATAAAGACCTAAAGCCAGTTATTGAAGAAGTACATCAGCAAGGTGGAGATTTTGTTATATTAAGTGCAGGGTTTCGCTATTATATTGAATATGTGCTGTCGCAACAAGGTATTCAAGAGGTTGATGTTTATACAAATGATGGAAGCTTCAAAAACAATACATTTATAATGGAACCGGATAAAACATCACCCTTTTATTCAAAACTTTATGGAATTGATAAAGAAAAAGTCGCAATCATGCATAGAGAAAAATATAAAACCATTATATTTGCAGGAGATTCTGAACCAGACTATAAAGCGGCACTTCATGCCGACGTCATCTTTGCAAAAGATGAATTAGCTAGGCTTTTAGATGAAAATGGACATGCCTATAAACCCTATTCGTGCTTTCAAGATATTCTAACTTACTTACAACAAAGAGCCAAATAAAAAGAATGGGAAAATAGCCTTGACAAAAAGAGAATGGGTTCTTATAATATAACATATGAATACTTGTTCATATGAACAAGTATGATAATCAAAAACAAAAGGAGAGCTTATGTCAGATAAGAAGATAGATTTTGAGACGTGTCAGTGCAATGTATTTCATGAAGATATTATTCGAAGTGTTCATCAGAAGATGCCGGAAGACGAACAACTGTATGAGTTAGCAGATTTATTTAAAGTATTTGGTGATTCAACACGAATTAAGATTATATTTGCGCTATTTACTGAAGAAATGTGTGTGTGTGACATTGCAGCGCTTCTTGGTATGTCTCAGTCAGCGATATCACATCAGCTGCGTGTACTTAAGCAGGCACGTTTGGTCAAGTACAGAAAAGAAGGCAAAGTTGTCTACTATGCACTTGATGATGATCACATTAAGAACATCTTTGACCAGGGACTAAATCACATTATGGAATAGCATAAGGAGGTACTTACAATGGGAAAGAACACAAAAAAAGAGTTTCGTATTACCGGGTTGGACTGTGCACACTGTGCAACCAAGATTGAACAGGGGATTCAAAATATTGACGGGGTCAGCGTTGCTTCGCTAAACTTTGCATCTCAAACATTAACACTGCATGTACAAGACGGAAAAGATGCAGACCAAATTTATAAAGAAGCAGGAGTACTGGCAGATCATATTGAAGCTGGTGTGGCACTAGTGGATAAAGACGATACGACGGCTTCGTCTAAAGAAAGTCTTCTCAATATAAAAGAATTGAGTGTTTTGGGTGTAGGCGTTATTTTATTTGCCATGGCGATTATAGGCACCTTTTCACCGATGATTGAGTTTGGACTTTATTTTGCAGCCTATTTACTCATTGGTGGTGAAGTTCTCTTGCGGGCAGGAAAAAATATCCTCCGCGGACAAGTATTTGACGAGAATTTTCTAATGGCGATAGCAACGATCGGAGCTTTTGCAATCGGTGAATATCCTGAAGGTGTAGCTGTTATGCTATTTTACCAGGTAGGAGAACTATTCCAAGACCTTGCAATAAATCGCTCTAGACGGTCCATTAAAGAATTGTTGGACATTAAGCCGGAATATGCAAACCTTGTTGAAGGTGAGAAGAGCCGACGGGTAAAACCGGATGAAGTAACTGTAGGAAGTCGAATCATAGTAAAACCAGGAGAAAAAGTACCTTTAGATGGTGTGGTTCTTGAAGGAAACTCCATGGTTGATACGATGGCATTAACTGGAGAGTCGATGCCAAGAGATATCGGAAAAGGCGATACGATTTTATCTGGGTTCATTAACCAAAACAGTGTATTAACAGTGGAAGTTACCAAAGTCTATGCAGATTCAACAGTAGCCAAAATCATGGATTTGGTGGAAAATGCAAGTAGCAAAAAAGCCCAAACAGAAAATTTTATTACAACATTTGCGAAGTATTACACACCGGCAGTTGTGTTTTCAGCATTAGCTTTAGCGATTATTCCGCCGATTGTGACGGGAGGCGATTTTTATGACTGGATTTATCGTGCGCTTATCTTCTTGGTCGTGTCGTGTCCTTGTGCTCTTGTTATTTCTATACCTTTAGGCTTTTTTGGAGGTATCGGTGGAGCGTCTAGACATGGTGTGTTAATAAAAGGCAGTAACTATCTTGAAGCATTAAATAAAGTGGATACAGTGGTATTTGATAAAACAGGGACATTGACCCATGGGTTCTTTGAAGTAACACAGATGATTCCACATGCAAATACCGCCTTAAGTCAAGAAGAACTGCTTTATTATGCAGCGATTGGTGAAGTGCACTCGAATCATCCGATTGGTCTATCAATACTAAAAGCCTATGGAAAAACCATAGACGAAAGTAGAATTGTTCATTATGAAGATTTTGCAGGCAAGGGTGCTAAGGTGAAGTATGACCAAGATGAAATTGTAGTCGGTAATGACAAGATGATGCGCCAGATGGGTGTGGAGTTTGAATCGGTGCAATCGTTGGGAACAATTGTATATGTGGCTCTTAATAATCAGTACGCAGGTTATATTGAAATAGAAGATACCATAAAAGAAGATGCAGCGTCAACGATTAAGCGATTAAAGAAAATCGGCGTCCATAATATTGTCATGCTGACAGGAGACCGTAAAGAAGTCGGTCAGATGGTAGGTGCAAAACTTGGGATATCCGATGTTCGTGCAGAATTACTTCCAGGAGATAAGGTAACCGAGCTTGAAACCATTGTGGAAGCAAAAGCACCTTCAAAACGCGTTGCCTTTGTAGGTGATGGAGTCAATGACGCCCCTGTGCTTGCACGTGCAGATATTGGTGTGGCAATGGGAGGCTTGGGTTCAGATGCGGCTATTGAAGCGGCAGATATTGTCTTAATGACCGATGAACCATCCAAGATCGTTTCGGCCATGCATATAGCAAAGCGTACACGAAGTATTGTTTGGCAGAACATTATTTTTGCTTTAGGTGTAAAAGCCATCGTATTGCTTATGGGTGCGGGAGGAGTTGCCACAATGTGGGAAGCCGTTTTTGCAGATGTTGGCGTTGCTTTTATTGCAGTGTTAAATGCTATGCGCGTCATGCGGATAAAAGATATTCATTAAATTTGTTCACGATATGTCTTGGGACTTTTCCCATAAGAGTTTTTAAACATTTTAGAAAAATTCAGTGGATTATTATACCCGGTCTCAAGTGCGACGTCTTTAATAGGCAGCTGAGTTGTTTCCAACAACTTGGCTGCTTTTCCAAGGCGGTAATTAATAAGATATTCTTGGGGTGAGACATTGAGTTCTTTTTTAAAAATGGTTGTTAAATATGATCGGTTGATACCGACATAGTCTGCGATATCGCTGACTTTAATCTCTTGTTTATAATTAATCGCTATATATTGCAAAGCGTGTTCAACGTAAGTCTCGCTTGAGTAATCATAGCGATTTTTTTTATTTCTTTTTTCATTCTGTGCATCAATCAATGTCGATATAATATCAAATAGATAACCTACACGCTTAATTTCGTTGGTAAAAGTCAATTCATTTGAATCTAGAATTTTTCGAATGAGAGGCAAGTATGAAGCGGTAGGTATTCCGGAAGCTGCAACCGGATGATCAGCGGATAAGCCTGCGTGTTGAAGATAGTCTATCGCCATCTCTCCGTCAAAAGTTACCCACATATATTCCCAAGGATCGTTCATATCCGCGGCATAATCGATAGGAACCGATTTTGGAATTAAAAAAAGATCATCTTTTTTTAAAGCATAGGTAGTACCATTAATGGTAAGACTGCCCTTCCCGCTTAAAATGAAATGCAGATGATTTTCGTTAGGGGTTTTATGATTATAGGTATATCCGGGAGTGCAGTGCTGATGTCCGCAATGAACAAGGTATAGATCATTGGTTTGACGCTTTATGTTACGCAGACAACGGAAACCGACGCGCGAATTATAAGTTGTGGGTTTGTCCATAAGAATCCTCCTATAGAATCAATAATTATGTTAAGTTCGTCGAAGTGGCTTTGACGCTTTAATCAAGTATACGCCAAAAAGTATTGAAATGCAACATTATAACATATACATATAACATAAGGATATGGGCGTTAAGTATTAGTGGATATGCTTTGAAAAAGTGTGTAAAATCCTTGTTGATGGTGTATAATATATAAAAAAATATATAAAAACAACGAATATATATACAAATATGACATTATGATATATTTATGCAACATGAATATATTTAACTTCGCATTTATTGTATGTATAATAGGGGCATAGTCAACAAAGACTATCACAAGATAAAAGGAGGATTCATATGAAGCTAAAAAAAGTGATGGCATTAATGTTAACATTAGTAATGGTATTAAGTTTGGCTGCGTGTAGCGGGGGAGACAATTCTAATGAAGGAGGAACAGATTCAGGAGCATCAACCGATACAACCGATACTTCGTCAGAGAGCACCGATTCAGAAAGTTCCGATACATCAGGTTCTTCAGATGTCGCATTAACAGTGGCGATTTGGGATACCAATCAAGAACCTGGATTAACACAGATTATTAATGATTTTACAGAAAAAACAGGTATTAAGGCTCAAATACAAGTAACGCCATGGGAGCAATATTGGACAATGCTTGAAGCAGGTGCAACAGGCGGATCATTACCGGATGTTTTTTGGATGCACTCAAACGAAATTGCAAGATATTCTGAGTATGAGATGCTTCTTGATTTAACTGAACGTATTAAGTCCAGTGACGTATTGGATATGTCAAAATTCCCTCAAGAGATTATTGAAATCTATAACTGGGAAGGTACAACACAATATGCAGTACCAAAAGATATTGATACCATCGGATTGTGGTACAACAAGACCATGTTTGACGAAGCCGGTGTAGCATATCCAGATGATTCATGGACATGGGAAGACTTTAGAGCGGCTGCTGAACAACTTACAAAAGATGATGGAAGCCAATATGGACTTGCGCTTCGTCCAAGTAATAACCAAGCAGGTTGGTACAATTTAGTCTATGGTAAAAATGGTTACATTATTTCGGATGATAAAAAATCTTCAGGCTTTGACTTGCCGGAAACTATTGAAGCGATTGACTTTTTTGCTTCTATGTCAAAAGACGGATTAATGCCACCTTATGAAGTGCTTGCAGAAAATGAAGAACATGCACTTTTTGAAGCAGGAAAAGTGGCGATGATTATGCAAGGTTCTTGGATGCTTGCAGAATTATGTAATAATGAATATGTTATAGAAAATGCTGACATTGCAGTTCTTCCAAAAGATGCAGAGACTGGACGACGACCTTCCATTTACAACGGTCTTGGATGGGCGGCATCAGGAAATACAGAATATCCTGAAGAAGCATGGGCGTTGATTGAGTACATGGGATCAGAAGAAGCGCAACAAAAACAATCAGACCTTGGTATTGTTATTTCAGCGTATGAAGGAACAATGGATAATTGGACAGGAGCATATCCAACATTTAACCTTCAAGCGTATCTAGATATGATGGATGATCTAGTGATTCGTCCATATTCAAAAACAACGGTTCGATGGGAAAATATGGCCAATGACAAAATGATTATGGCATGGACAGGAGATAAGACGGCTGAAGAAGTTTGCTTAGAGATAGCGACAGAGATGAATGCGTTATTAGCAGAAGAATAAAAATGGGGATATAGGCGCCAAAACACATCCGTTTTGGCGCTTATATACATCTGACGAGGAAGTAAGGAGATGATGACGTGTCAACAAGAACAAAAGTAAAGGGAACAAATCGTGCCCGCAGTGAGTTCATTTGGGGGTGGATGTTTATACTTCCGACGATGATTGGATTATTTGTATTAAATATTATCCCTATTTTTCAGACAATATATCAAAGTTTTTTTAAAGCAGGAGCATTTGGAAAGGGGAATGTATTTGTTGGGCTGGACAACTACCGACGTATGTTTGCCGATGCCAGTGTTTGGCAAGCACTGATTAATACATTTAAATATGCTGTTGTTGAAGTGCCTTTTTCTATTGCAATCGCTTTGGTACTTGCGGTATTACTTAATCGTCATATGCGCGGGCGATCACTTTATCGAACGATATATTTCTTGCCGATGGTGGCTGCACCGGCAGCCGTAGCCATGGTTTGGCGCTGGTTATATAACTCTGAATTCGGTTTATTGAATCATTTGTTAAATACCTTGGGATTTGATTCAGTAAATTGGATATCGAATCCAAATACGACATTTATATGGATTGCGGTTGTGGGTATTTGGTCAGTTATTGGATATAATATGGTCCTATTTCTTGCAGGTCTACAAGAAATTCCGCAAGACTATTATGAAGCGGCGATGATTGATGGAGCAAGTGCAGTCAAACAATTTTTTCATATTACCATTCCGCTTATATCACCGATGATGTTTTTTGTATCCGTAACACGAATTATCGCGGCAATGCAAGTGTTTGATGTAATCTATATGATGATGGATCGCAATAATCCGGCATTTTTTAAGACGCAGTCGCTGGTATATCTATTCTATCGATACTCTTTTGTTGAATCAGATAGAGGATATGGATCAGCCATTGTAATGCTGCTACTCTTGGTGATTATGGTCATTACGGTGATTCAAATACGCATGCAAAAAAAATGGGTAAACTACAATTAGGAAGGAGATTATTATGCAAAACAGAAAAATACTCAATTCGATTATCTTACATACGGTATTAATTATTGGCTCAATTGTTATGCTTGTCCCTTTCCTATGGATGGTGTTAACTGCATTTAAGACAATATCAGAGTCAACGCAGATGAACCCATTTGTGATTTTTCCAACGCAATGGCGTACAGACGCATTCGAATCAGTAATGACAAAGATGAATTTTGGGCGCTTATACTGGAATACTTTTGTACTTATGTTGGGACGTGTGTTTTTTGCGGTCATTACAGCAACGTTGGCAGGCTATGCCTTTGGACGTCTTCGGTTTAAGGGACGTGACTTGATGTTTAGCCTAGTGATTTTTCAAATGATGGTACCGGTGCAGATTTTTATTATTCCTCAATACTTGATTGTTAGCAAGTTAGGTATGCTTAACACAAGTTTTGCACTGATATTTCCGGGGCTTGTTACAGCCTTTGGTACGTTCTTATTGCGACAATCCTATATGAGTTTGCCAAAAGACTTGGAGGAAGCGGCTCGACTTGACGGATGTAATATCGGGCAAACCTTTTTATATGTGATGGCGCCGTTGACGCGCTCGGCAATGGTTGCTTTGGGAATATTTACAGCACTCTTTGCCTTTAAAGACTTGATGTGGCCATTAGTTGTCAATACAGAACAAAGTACGATTCCCCTATCGGCAGCTTTAGCAAAAATACAAGGTCAATTTTCGGCAAATTATCCTGAACTTATGGCTGCATCTTTACTTGCGGTTATTCCGATGATTATCATCTATCTTTTCTTTCAAAGACAGTTTATTCAAGGTATTGCTACCAGTGGTGGTAAGTTGTAGGAAAAGGCATATACATACAAAACGAACACATAAGGAGAAAAAAATATGGCAATTATTTTTCATGAACAATCAAGAGAGTTTCACCTCTATAATAATGGGCTAAGTTATATTATTGAAATTATGGATAATGGTCAGTTAGGAAATCTGTATTTTGGTAAAAAGATACATGACCGTGCCTGCTTTAATCATCTACATGAAGAACAAAAAAGAAGTATGGGTGCAAGTCATATGGAGTCATCTCCGCTACTTTTTTTAGAGTATACAAAGCAAGAATATCCTTCTTATGGTACAGGAGACTTTCGTTACCCGGCTTTTGAGATCAAGCAAGAAAATGGAAGTCGAATTAGTCATTTTACATATGTATCCCATAATATTTTTAATGGCAAGAAAAAAATAGAACCCCTTCCGGCAGTCTACGTTGAAGAGGAAGACGAAGCCCAGACATTAGAAATCGAACTATGGGATGAAGTGATGCAGACGCGTTTGATTTTGTCCTATACCTTATTTATGAATTATCCGGTGCTAACACGCCACGCAAAGTTCGTTCATGAAGGGAAGGAATCAATCTGCCTGACAAGTGCGTTGAGTGCGAGTGTGGATCTTGTGGATATGAACTATGAAATGTTGCATTTATCTGGGGCGTGGTCGAGAGAACGCTATGTGAAAAAAAGAATGCTAGAACATGGAGTTCAAGCGGTGCATAGCATGCGAGGTGCCAGTAGTCTAGAACATAATCCGTTTTTGGCATTAAAACGACCTGAGGCTACAGAATTTGATGGAGAAGTGTTTGGGTTTAGTTTGGTTTACAGTGGAAGCTTCTTGGCGCAAGTGGAAGTGTCCACCCATGATATGACACGGGTATCAATGGGGATTCACCCAAACAATTTTGAGTGGAGCTTAAGTTATGGCGAGACTTTTCAAACGCCGGAGGTTGTTATGGTCTATTCGGACCAAGGTCTAAACAAGATGAGTCAGACCTATCATGAACTCTATCGGACACGCCTAGCGCGCGGGCTTTGGAGAGATAAAGAACGTCCGGTACTTCTAAATAACTGGGAAGCAACCTATATGGATTTTACGGAGGATAAAATCTTAGATATAGCCAAAAAAGCCAAAGAAGTCGGTGTAGAGTTATTTGTTCTAGATGATGGCTGGTTTGGAACGCGGGATGACGACATGCAAGGCTTAGGCGATTGGTATGTCAATACAGATAAGTTGCCTAATGGTATTCGGGGGCTATCGGAAAAAGTAGAAGACTTAGGTATGAAGTTTGGTCTATGGATTGAGCCGGAGATGGTTAACAAAAATAGTGGGTTGTATCGTGCCCATCCGGAGTGGTTGATTTCAACACCTAATCGCTTAGACAGCTTTAGCCGTACACAACATGTGCTGGATTACTCCCGAAAAGAAGTGGTGGATTATATTCATGAGATGATATCAAAGATTATCCGTGAATCAAAGATCTCATATATAAAGTGGGATATGAACCGATATATAACAGAATGCTATTCTCATGGAGCATCACCAATGGAACAGGGAAAAGTCATGCATCGTTATATTCTAGGTGTCTATGATTTGTATACACGTTTAATTCAGGAGTTTCCGCAGATTTTATTTGAGTCTTGTTCAAGTGGTGGAGGACGATTTGACCCGGGGATGCTATATTTTGCACCTCAGACATGGACAAGTGATGATACGGATGCTATAGAACGTTTAAAGATTCAATATGGGACGAGTGTTGTCTATCCGTTATCAAGTATAGGGGCGCACATATCTGCAGTACCCAATCATCAAATTAAACGGATGACACCGCTTAAAACCCGTGGGAAAGTTGCATTTTTTGGGGCGTTTGGATATGAGATGGACTTAAATACCCTATCGGATGATGAGCTAATGATTGTACGTGAACAAATCGCTTACTATAAAGAAAATAGAGCGTTAATTCATCAAGGCGTATTTTATCGGCTAAAAAGTCCTTTTGAAGGGCATGATACGGCATGGATGGTTGTGGCAAAAGATCAAAGTGAAGCTATTGCAGCTTATTATCAAAGTCTAAACCGGGTCAATGCTAGCTGGCTTCGCTTTAAACTTAAAGGACTTCATCCCGATAAAAAATATCAGGTGACCAACCCATATATGTCCCATGAAGCATACGGAGATGAACTTATGGAGATAGGCCTTGTTCTTCGACGTAAATGGTTGAATCTAGAAGGTGGAGATTTTGCTTCGCTCATCTTTAACCTAAAAGAATGTTAAGATAAGCGTTGATTTTAACGTAAAAGAGGCATTGCGCCAGCAGATGATATGCTGGTGCAATGCCTCTTAAGCTTTTTTATTTATTGGGTTTATTTGCGTTATTGCCTTTGTTATTTTTTTCGGGTTTTCCGGCTTTCTCCGGTTTGTCAGATTTTTCCGGTTTTTCCGGTTTGACTTTAGCGTTACTGGATGGGTTAGCTTTTAATTCTTCTTGAGCTTTCTTTTTGTTTTCAATACGCTCTTTTTGAATTTCGCGAATTGTTTTTTGAGCCCACTCATCAAGATCAATGGAATCATCTAAATCCGTTGCTTTTAATCGAGTAAGCAAATTTGCTTTTCCAGGGGAGATGGAATACTTCGTTGCCATTTCAAAACGTTCTTTGATAAAATCTGGCAATGGATTCTCAATAGAGATGGCTCCATCCGTTGTCTGTGAAGTATCGCCGTCAATCTCTACTCCTTCAATAACATCGGGAGTTTCGCTGGAACTTGTGGTGCTGTCTTCATTTGCAAAAAGAGTGAAGCTAAAAGCGATTAAAAAAACAGTAACCGTCATTCCAAGTTTTGCTAATACATTTTTTGTGTTCATCATAAATCCTCCTAAAAAAAATATGTGTATAGTAGCGCGAATACTTTCTATCCGAAATAATGCGCAAAAAGAGAATACGATGAAGCATCTCTTCGGCAACTGGCTACCTTTCCATATAGGTTAAGGCCCTTAAGTTTTGCGTCCTTATTTTTCAATAAGTTTGCCTTTATCGGATAAAATAAGTATAAAGAAAAATGCATAAAAAATCAAGAGTTATATTGACAGGTGATTAAAGTCATGCTAGGATAATGAAAGTTAAATATAGAAGTATATGGATTGTTACTTAATTTTAAGGCAAAACCAAAAACCAAGAGATAGCAAGGAGTCTCTAGTTTTTGGTTTTTTTTGTGAGTATGGAAAGGTGGTTGTTATGAAAACAATTTATGGGAAAGGTGTAGTTGATGGGATTACAAAAGGTAAGATCATGTACTACCAACCAGCAACAAATGAAGTGCCAACCCAGCTATGTAAAGAACACCAGCATGAATGGGAAAAATTCATTCAAGGACGTGCATTGGCTCAAAAAGAACTTGGTGCATTGAAGCAAGCGATGGATGAAGAGACATCTAAAGAAGAAGTGGATATTCTAGAAGCACATATGATGATGATGGATGATGTGACGTTTGAAGAAATGATTAAGGAAAACATATGGACTCATTCAATGAATGCAGCCTATGCAGTATCGAGTGCGTCTAAAGAGCTGGTAGAGATTTTTAATCATATGGAAAACGCATATATGCGTGAACGTGCTCTTGACTTAAAAGATGTGACAAGGCGTATAATAAATGCTATATTGCATCCTCAATCAAATCTTAAGCGTGGTTTTAATCCAGAAGGAGAGATGATTATCCTGGCAGCGAAAGACTTGTTGCCAAGTGAAACGATTCAGATGGATAAAACAAAAATTTTGGCGTTGCTTACA
This sequence comes from Vallitaleaceae bacterium 9-2, assembly GCA_038396585.1. Classification (NCBI taxonomy): domain Bacteria; kingdom Bacillati; phylum Bacillota; class Clostridia; order Lachnospirales; family Vallitaleaceae; species Vallitaleaceae bacterium 9-2. The sequence goes on from CP121691.1 coordinate 1,282,931, forward strand.
GAAGAGGGGACTCCAAACTCTCATACGGTTATTATTGCGCGCTCCCTCAATATTCCTGCAATTATTTCGGTAGGAGAACAGCTAAATAGTTCCCTTGACGGAAAAGAGGCTATTGTAGATGGCGATCAAGGTAGAATTCATATTGAACCTGATGCCAAAACAATATCAAGCTTTCAAAAGCGTCAGAGTATGATAGAAAAGCAAAGAGAAGAAGATGATGAACTGATTGGCTTGGATAATGTTACAAAGGATGGCAAGCGTATAAATGTATATGCAAATATTGGAAGTCCGGAGGAAGTTGAAGCGGTATGTCGATATGATGCAGGGGGAATCGGACTTTTTCGAAGTGAATTTTTGTTTTTAGAAAAGACAGATTATCCAACAGAAGAAGAGCAATTTCAAGCCTATAAAAAAGTGGCGGTTGCGATGAAGGATAAGCCGGTTATCGTAAGAACAATAGATATAGGTGCGGATAAACAAGCGAGTTACTTTAAGATTCCGCAAGAAGAAAACCCGGCAATGGGCTATCGGGCGATACGGATTTGCTTGGAAGAACCGGAAATTTTTAAAGTTCAGCTTAGAGCCCTATACCGTGCGTCGGCGTTTGGACGCATTGCCATTATGTTTCCAATGATTACATCGGTTGAAGAAGTTTTAGAGATTAAACGTATTATTCGTGAAGTTAAGCAAGAGTTGACCCAAAGGGGGATAGCTTATTCGAATAATGTCGAGCTAGGCATTATGATTGAGACACCTGCTGCGGTTATGATGAGTGATGCGTTGGCAGAAGTTGTGGATTTTTTTAGTATTGGGACAAATGATTTAACTCAGTATACTCTAGCGGTTGATCGGCAAAATCCACGTATAGAACGGTTTTATAATCCCCACCATCCAGCGGTTTTGCGTATGATTGAGTTTGTTGTTAATAATGCACATAAAAAAGGGAAATGGGTAGGAGTTTGTGGTGAACTTGGTGGTGACCTTGAATTGCTTGAATTTTTCTTGAAAATAGGCTTGGATGAAGTGTCTATAGCACCTTCGAAGGTTTTGAAAATGAGAAAAGCGATACGATCGATAGAATCTGAGTAGGCAATAAGCACAATCATTAAAAAAAAAGATGTTGACTTTTAGATAAAGTGCTGGTATAGTGAATATAGTAAAAAGAATATTTTGGATTGTTACTGGTCGTGCAGGCATCACCAAATTTTGTTGAATTAAATAATGATTCAGCTTAGTTTGGTGTTTTTTAATGTGAGGGTTAATGGAGAGGTGTTATGAGAGTTATAAAAGCAATTAATAATAATGTGGTGAGCGCAAAAGACGACACTGGACGTGAATTTGTTGTTATGGGACGTGGAATCGGATTTAAAGTAAAAGAAAATATGGAGATTGATCAAGATCGTATTGAGAAAGTTTTTTATATGGACAACCAAAATACTATTGATCATTTTAAAGAACTGCTTTCGAACATTCCTATGCAACATTTTAAAGTTAGTAATGACATTATTACCTACGCTAAACAGATTCTCAACAAAAAACTCAACCAAAACATTTATATCACACTTACCGATCACATCAACTTTGCAGTTGAACGCTATAATCAAGGCATGATGTTCCAAAACCCACTATTATGGGAAGTACAAAGTATCTATAAGAACGAGTTCCAAATTGGAGAGTACGCGATACGTCATATTAGTGACCAATTGGGGATCTTTTTCCCGGAAGATGAAGCGGCATCTATTGCGTTACATATTGTTAATGCAGAGTATAATACTGTGATGGCAGATGCTATGAATATGACAAAAATGGTACCTGTTATTGTAGATATCGTGAAGGAGTACTATCAAACAGATATTGCTGAAGATAGCTTACATTATGAACGGTTTGTCACCCATCTGAAGTTTTTAGCACAACGGATTATTAATAGAGAGCTGTTAGACAGCCAAGAAGCAGAATTACACAATGTAGTTACAAACTTATATCCAAAAGAATATGCGTGTGCACAAGAGATTGCCAAATACATTGAAAATATATATACATATAAAATCACGGAAGAGGAGTTAGTATATCTTACAGTTCATATACGTCGTGTTATCACGGTCGATTAAATTTAAAGGAGAAAATGATGATTTCAAAATTAAAAAGTTTATTTAGCAAGGACGATAAAGAATTGATTTATGCACCGATACCAGGAGATGTTATTCCGGTAACAAAAGTTAGCGACCCAACATTTGGTCAAGAGCTTGTAGGAAAAGGTGTGGCGATTATTCCCCGTGAAGGAAAAGTATATGCACCGGTCAATGGAAATGTTTCGACAATATTTCCGACGCTCCATGCTATTGCAATGGTGAGTGAAAATGGAGCGGAGATTCTTATGCATATCGGTCTAGAAACAGTTAAGCTCAAAGGGGAATTTTTTACAGCCCATGTTGAAAGCGGCGCCGATGTAAAAAAAGGTGATTTGCTTCTTGAGTTTGATGTAGAAGCGATTAAGAATGCGGGTTATGATATTGTCTCACCAGTGGTGGTGTGCAATGTTGATAACTATGCGGTGATTGACTCCAAAGTTGATCAAAATGCAGGAAATAAGGATGTTATTATTGCGTTGACAAAAAACGCTCAATAATATGGTGTGAACATCAGCCAAAATAAGTATCTGCGTGTGGTTGCATGAAGGCAGCAGCGCTACAAGAAAGGGGTAAATTGTATTATGATGAAGTATTTGCAAAAACTAGGAAAATCTTTGATGTTACCTGTTGCAGTATTGCCGGTAGCCGGGATCCTTATGGGGATTGGTTATTGGATTGACCCAACAGGTTGGGGAGCAAACAGTGTTTTAGCCGGATTCTTAATCAAAGCAGGTGGATCAGTCATAGATAATATGGCGATTTTGTTTGCGATTGGGGTTGCGGTAGGTATGTCGGATGACAATGATGGAACATCGGCATTGGCAGGTCTTGTGTCATGGTTGATGATTACAACATTATTATCAAGTGGTGCTGTTGAGATATTTACAGGGGAAGCAGCAGATCCGGCATTTGGAAAAATTAACAACCAGTTTATAGGAATTTTATCTGGTATTATTGGTGCAACATGTTATAATAAATTCAAGAATACAAAATTACCAAGTGCATTGGCGTTCTTTAGTGGAAAACGAAGTGTTGCCATTGTCACTGCAGGGGTAACAATTGTTGTTTCAGGTATTTTATTTGTAGTTTGGCCAGTATTATATGGTGGTCTTGTAAGTTTTGGTACAGCGATTTTAGGAACCGGAGCTGTTGGGGCTGGAATCTATGCTTTCTTAAATCGTCTATTGATTCCACTTGGCTTACACCATGCTTTAAACTCAGTATTCTGGTTTGATGTAGCTGGAATTAACGACTTGACAAACTTCTGGTCAGCAGAAGGTAATGGCGTATTGGGAACAACAGGTATGTATATGTCTGGTTTCTTCCCGGTAATGATGTTTGGATTGCCAGCGGCAGCCTTAGCTATGTATCATACAGCAAAAGATAGCAAGCGTAAAATCGCAGGTGGTCTTTTGGGTGCGGCAGCATTATGTTCATTCTTTACAGGTGTAACTGAGCCATTAGAATTTGCGTTTATGTTCTTAGCACCAGTACTTTATGTAGTACATGCTTTATTAGCCGGTGTTTCTTCATTTATCGTTGCATTATTGCCTGCACGTGCAGGATTTAACTTTAGCGCAGGTCTTATTGACTACGTCTTAAGTTTTAAAGCACCAATGGCACTTAATCCGTTATTATTACTTCCAGTAGGAGCAGGTTTCTTTGCATTATACTATGTTATCTTTAAAGCTGTTATCTTGAAGTTTGACTTAAAAACTCCAGGTAGAGAAGATGACACAGAAGATGAAGTCAATGTACAACTTAAAAACAATGACTTTACAGCTGTTGCAGCTGCAATATTAGAAGGTGTAGGCGGTAAAGAAAACGTAGTTAGCGCAGATAACTGTATTACACGACTTCGTCTTGAAGTTAAAGATTATACCAAGGTTCATGATAAGAAAATCAAAGCTGCAGGCGTGGCAGGGGTTATTCGCCCAAGTAAAACAAGTGTACAAGTTATCGTTGGAACACAAGTACAGTTTGTAGCAGACGAATTTAAAAAAATGTTAAAATAGGAGATTGTTAGGAGATTGTATGGAATATAAAGTTTGCAAGATTGAGACATTACAAGAGATTGAAAAGGCACAGCGACTTGAAATTAATAATTTTAACTGGAATTGTGTATACAAACCGATAGCATACGGGTATATGGCATACCTTGAAGGTGTCGGACTTGTTGTTCGGTTTGTGGTGGAAGAAGAAAATCCCCAGAGAACATACACGAAACCTCAGGATCCGGTATACCGTGATAGTGCGGTAGAGGTTTTTGTTTCCTTTCAAGAGACGCAACCTGATCAAGAATCCTTGTATATGAATTTTGAAATTAATTCAAATGGAGCCATGCTTGCAAACTATGGTTATGGACGCCATGACAGGAACGTACTTTCGCAAACAATGTATGATAAATGTAATGTGCGTGCAGAAGTTCTTAAAGACCATTGGACGGTAGACTTAGTCATTCCGATGTCTTTAATTCAAGAATTGACAGGAATAGAAAGTTTAAAAACAGGGGAGTGTTTTTACTGCAACTTTTATAAAATTGCAGAAAGCAAAGAAATCGAGCATTATGCAAGTTATAATCCGATTGTAAGCGAAAATCCAAACTTTCATCTTCCACAATTTTTTGCAAAAGCTATTGTACAATAGATGACATGTAAAAGCCGTTGTGCTCAACGTAGAGCACAACGGCTTTTTTTATGTCATGATAGCTACATAACATGTATAATGTTTTTTGCATTTATACCCCGTTTATGATTCTGAACAATAAAAAAGAACATCTTATACTTAAGATATTCTCTATGCCTTGATACGACAATAATGCAGTTGGGGGGACTCGAACCCCCACGGACCTAAGCCCACAAGATCCTTAGTTTGAAATGCATACGAACGTACATTCTTATACGGTTTTTTTTATTCTCGGAATAGGCTAAATATAAGGCTTTGCAAAAATGAAAGTCTGTAGCAGTATTTTGTATTTACCATCATTATTAAATTTATGGACCACTATGACCCAAAGAATTTAGGCTATCTAGTGCCTTCTTTTTTTGCGTTAAGTCAGAATGTGTATAGATATTTGTGATCTTTAAATCAGAATGATTCAATATCTCTTGGACAGTAATTATGTTCACACCATTAGATATTAACCATGAAGCGCATGAATGGCGCAAGCCATGAAATGTAATTCTGTTCATTTCCGGATATATCTTCAATAACTTCTTAACATCGTTTCTAAATTTATAACTAATTTGTTTGTCGGCAATAATATTTCCATTATCGTAAGTGCTCAAATATCCATCGTAAACATGGTTATATTCCTCGCCATACATTGCCTGCATTTCATCTTTATGCTTGATACTTGCTTTTAAAAAATAAACTAAATTCTCCGTTAAAGGAAGGACATTGACTTTTTTGTTTTTAGTATTGGTAAGAATTGTGTTTTCATCCATTTGTTTGATAATATTCGTACCTCTTATTTGGCTTCTGTAGGCTTTTTTCATAGCGTGACGTATTGTTATAGTCATCTTGTTAAAATCTATGTCAGAAACATGAATAGCGGCTGTTTCTTCGGCACGTAAACCAAGGTGAAGAGCAAGATAAATATTGAAATAAATGGAACTTTCTTTTAAATGTGGTAAGTATCGTTTTATTTCATCATAATTCCAATGCTTCAACTTACTTTCTTGGTTTGGGGAATCATATACATCCAGCTTAACTCTATCCATAATCTTATCTGGAATATATTCCATTGAATAGCAATAGAAGAATGCAGACTTTAAAGTTTTATGAATCTTTTTAATGGCATCTTGTGATTTGCCCATATCATGTAGCACTCTATAAAAACTTTTGACATGACCAACCTTTAAGGCTTCAACTTTCTTTTTTCCAAAATTATCTTTTATAACTTTTATCTTTTCTTCGTAAAAAAGGATACTGTCATGTCGGCAATTACGAATCACGTGTTCATCATGCCAAGTATCCATGACTTCGGCTACAGTTTGTAGATGATATGTTTTAAATTGATCAAGAACTTTCATAGCATCAATACTTTTCAAGAAGTCTTTTGCTGCTTTTTCTGTAGGGAATCCGCTAAGCCTTTTACGTTTTCTGTTTTCAGCAGTGCTACCAGGTAACTCAAATCGAACTCCGTATCCATTTTTCGTTTTATAAACCGGCATAATATACCACCTTTCTTTGAATAGGCATAAAAGCCCTTGCTTAACAAGGGTTACGTTTGGTATACTATATTTGATATATACGGTATACTGTAACCCAAGTTGGTTATTGTGTATCAGGACCGCTCTGTTGGCGCAGGGCGGTTTTTTATGTAAATTTAAGACTATCAATATAATTTGCAATACGTTGTTCATAATCTAGAGGAATTCCAGTAGTTTTACAATAAAGTGGCTTTATATTATCGTCAATGGCCATAAATGATTGAAGCTCGGCCAAAAAGTTGTGAGCAAGAAAATCATTATTTAATAAAATGACGATTGCCATTACCATTCCCCATGTGTCACGCCAAGTCTTCTTCAAATCAAAAGAACTTGACAAAGTTTGTTCAAATAAGAGGTTTACATTTTTGCTTAAATCAGAGCCTCTGTAAGATAAAAAATTTAAGTTATGCGCAATGATATTCCGGAACTTACGGACTATATGAGCTGAATCCAATAATATCTTATATTTGTCATCATTACAAAGGTCAAAATCATCAAAAACATTAAACTGATCTATAAAATCATTCTTGTCATTTGGGTTAATAAATGTCAAAAAATCAGTAGCATTCGAAAACGAGACGTTTCTAAATAGTATCCAAGGTGGGATATGATTTTTTGTATTAATGTAATGCGAGGTAGGAGTGTCCGTGCATTTAATAGATGTTTGGGTTAACTTTTCTATTAGCCGGGCGAATTTTTGCCTTTGCGGTGGATTCTTTTTCTTTTTATATTTAGTGATATCGAGATAAACTTTTTCGTCTTCAGATATATTTTTTGCAATAACATTCGACAAGATATTTTTAAACGAGTTTTCGACATATGTTGAATATTTTATTAAAACACCTTGTATGTTTTTGTTAAAAATATGTAATGCTACAAGTTGCTCAAAGGTAGTTCCGTTTATATATTTCCCGTTGTTTATGTATAAATCCTGATAACCATTAACCAAATCATAATAGGAAAATGATTTAATGCACTTTAAGGCAAAGTCAAAATCTGAGATGATTAAGCCATACTCATTTTGGAGCTTTTCTAATTGTTGAACATATGTTAAATATGGTTTATCCATTTTACAATCTCCTGTTTTATGCAAACCAAAAGCCCTGATTACAATAAATGCAATCAGGGCTTTCTGAGCGGTCCATTTAAGTATCCGCTAGTCATCTAACTACATTTTAGTATATAAAGTGATGAAAGTCAATAGAAACCTATATAGTTACAGCGGTATCTCCAACTGTTATTACTTTATTATCAGGCATTTTCTTATTCGAAACTTCTGACGAATCTACGTTGAGTTCGTTTATTGTTCTTGAAGTTTTTTGAAATTGGTTCATTGGGCTTAATAAAGCGTTGTATGTAAATGTGGAAATATCTTTGCAAACAGAGAAATTATCATAAACCGTGTCTATGGTTAACTCGGCCTTAATAGAATCTAACGTTCCTAAACTTTCTTTCGTTTCTGGATCTATAATTTCTTCACCAATTTCTACGATTCTGATTTTATCATTTTTATTGGCGCCATCTTTTTTTCCATAATTAATTATTATTGAAGTAGTATCTAAAATTTCTATTACTCTGTAGGTACTCATATTTCCTCCTTCAAAATTGTTCGAACACTCCCAACGGTTCGAATGTTATTATATACTTTTCATCTATACGATAAAACAAGCCAAGTTTGCGCTTGTAGTATTCTATTGTTTCTAATAAAAATTCTTCGGTAACACCGAAATATTCGGCTAACTCATCTCGATTTTTACACTGTGCCTGGTATCCTTTAATGATTGAACTTAATGGAATCATTTTCTCATAGGCCCAAGCTCTTGCACGCAATTCTTGTTTTTTATTTAAAATGGATGTTTGATCAAGAATGTCACCATGTGATGTATGGTAGTGACCGATTTCTTCAGCTAAAATACAAGCTTTTTCTGTAGTTGTATCTATGTGCTTGCTTATACCAATTACTCCATCTGCATATAAGCCTTTAGTTTTCATGTTCAACTCATATATGTAATCAATATTACTGTCGATAATTAGTTCTTCGTAAGTCATTTTTTCACCCCTATCAAAAAATACTTAAATATGTACAGTTATTTCTTCCTTTTACTTTTGACAAATTCTTTAAAGGATTCGATTTCTGCAAGTTCTTCTTTTGTCCAGTCTTCGGTTCCAGTGTTTGAAGCGATTGTTTTAATATCATTATTACTTTTTATAAGTAAGTAGTCTATACTAACATTAAAAAAATCTGCAATAGCTTTCAATGTTTTTAAGTCAGGTTCACGATTTCCATTTTCATACATACTAATAGTGCTTTTGGATACAGATAATAATTTGGAGAGTTCTGTTTGAGTGAGATTTTTTTTCAATCTTAATTCTTTTATTCTTTCAGAAAATTCATATGTTACTTCTGGTTCATTTTCCCAGCCCATTAAGTAAGCTGGGCGGCACTTGAAAAGGTTAGCTAATTTAACAATTGTTTCGTGTTTTATGTTTTTTATTTCTCCACTCTCATATCTTTGAGCAGTAGCTTCCTTTACACCTAAATATTCTGCAACATCTGCAAGTGTCAAATTTAAAGATAATCTTTTATTTTTGATTCTTACATTTACGACATTCACTTCAACACCTCTATTTTTTTCTTTTGCTTTTTACGAACTGCTTAAAAGCTTCAATTTCCTCTAATTCTTCCTCGGTCCAATCTTCATCATTATGATGAGCGGCAATGGTTTGAATATCATCGTTCGGTTCATCTTCCCAACCCATAAGATAAGCAGGAGTGACGTTCAGCGCCTTTGCGAAATCAATGATCTTTGATTGAGGTAAATCGATCTTACCAGATTCAACCTTTGCTATTGATGTTCTATCTTTATAACCAACTTTTTCAGCCAATTCAATTTGCGATAAACCTAATTCATTTCTTAATTGTTTTATTCTTTTAGAGAACTCATATGTTGCCTCAGGTTCATCTTCCCATCCCATAAGGTAGGCAGGAGTAACACTGAGAGCATTAGCAAATAAAATGATTTGTGATTGACTTATATCTCTTAAACCGGACTCGATTTTATTAATAGTTGATCTAGATTTATAACCAACTTTTTTTGCTAATTCTTCTTGGGTTATGTTTTTTTCTTTTCTAAGTTTTTTTATTCTATCAAAGAGAGTCATCTATTCACCCCTATCAAAAAAATAATTAAATTTATGAAATTATTTTTTTCGTTTGCTTTTCACAAATTCTTTAAAAGCTTCAATTTCTTCTAGTTCTTCCTCGGTCCATTCTTCGTCGTCATGGTGAGCAGCTATGGTTTGGATGTCACCGTTTGGTTCATCTTCCCATCCCATGAGATAATTTGGAGTTGTTCCAAGAACCTCTGCTAAATCTAAAAGTGTTTGCCGTTTAATATTTTCTACAATTCCAAGTTCATATTTATTTACTGCTGCTTTTTTTAGACCAATCTTTTCACCAAGTGCTTCTTGTGTCCAATCATTTCTTAATCTTAATTCTTTTATTCGGTCGCCCGTTATGCTCATTGAAATACCCCTATTAACATAGAACTTAAATTAGATAATTATTTTTTTCTTTTACTTTTCACAAATTCTTTAAAAGCTTCAATCTCTTGCAATTCTTCATCAGTCCATTTTTCGTCGTTATGGTGTGCTGCTATAGTATGGATGTCATCGTTTGGTTCGTCTTCCCATCCCATCAAATAGTTTGGTGTTACCTCAAGAGCTTCCGCTAGTATTTCTAGCTTTTGGATAGGTATATTCTTTATAGCCCCGGTCTCATATCTTTGAAGCGTAGATTTGCTTAACCCCGTTTTTTCAGCTAAATCTTGATATGAATATCCAAGTGCTTCTCTAGAATCTTTTATTCGTCTTATTATGTGATTAATTTCTTTATCCATATTTAACACCTCCATGCATTATATTATAAAACATTTTTTCATAAATGCAACAATAAATTAATAAAAAGTAAAAAAACGTTGCATTTATGGGTTGACAATAAAAAGATATTTTGCTAAACTTAGAGCATCCCAAATATGCAACGGAGGTGATTGTGTGGATTCTAATAAATTAAAAGGTAGGATGAAAGAAAAAGGGCATACTCAAGCGACTCTTTCTAAGAAGATGGGGATTACTGAGCAGTCTTTAAACGCCAAACTCAACGGAAAAAGAGATTTTACTTTATCTGAGTTAATAAGATTGATAGACATACTAAATATTGAAAATCCAAATGAATATTTTTTTGAAAAATCTGTCCCATATAAGCAACGAAAGTGAAAATATAACAACCACAGAACATCGATGTTTGAATTGTTACAGGAAATAAAAGAAGAACTCCAAGATAACGGCAACGAAGGTGATATAAGCATAAAAAAACCCCGTATAAATACGGGGAATAAGATTATTTGCTTTGCAGAGCATTTACAATCTTACTAAATTTTTCAATAGAAATGGCACCATTTAGATAATATTCCTTGTAACGTTCAATCTCGTTCTGAATGTTATCATTAAAAGATTTTGAAGCTTTTCTGTTAACTTTTGGAATATCTTCAAGGTAACCAAGTTCGAAAGCGAGACGATAGATGTGTTTACATGGTAATTGTCGAGTATCAAAATCGTAACAAGTACAATTATCAAGCGTTACATCATAAGAACCTTTAGAGCCAACAACCATGGCGGTCTTATCATCAAAATTAACAGATATATTTTGAGACTTGATTTTTTTCATGTTGGCAATTCGCTTAATTTGGTCATGATCTTCATGAATAGTATTATCCCATTTTCCAAAATCCATATTATTTATCTCCCTTAATTTATTTCAATCTGGCAAGATTGATAAATATAGTATAGCAAGGAGACAATAGGAAAGCAATAAAACACTAAAAACACGTGAATAGGAGGTGAAAAGATGGAAAAAAAGAGCAAATATGAATGGATATTCATGCTGTATTTTTTCAAGGCTTTTACAAAAGTTTTTATATGGAGTTTAATGCATGGAAAAACACATGAATTTTTAAAAACTATTGAAAAGCTTGCTAAGTTGACGGATGAATTAAAAGAAGACTCCAAGGCAGAAACTCCCGAGAAGTCTAAATAATCAACTTAAGAATTAATTAAATCCATAATATCTTCACATACAGATTTGATTATTTCTGCAACTTTTATAGTATTATTTCCGAACTTTGCAATGTTGCCTATATCACTGATGAATTTCAAAACTTTTTCGATAGTAATTCGAGCTTATCAAGCGCAAGTTGTGCATGTGTGAAGTTTTTCAACTCATCATGTGTAAATTGACTTAGTTCACTATATTTCAATAATAATCCCCCTTTCAAGCTATTTCAGCACGGCAATGCTGATAAACATATTGTAAGGGAAACAATAGCACAAAGCAACCATATAAGAAAGGAGCATTAGTATGATATCAATTGATCCAAATGGACTTTATTCAGCAAAAGATTTATCTGAACTTTTTGAAGTCGTAGACAAAAACATCTATCCATTTATGAAGAAGGTAAAGCACAGCAAGGGACCAGGTGGAATGAGAGTTACCGGCAGAACATTATTGGAATATTTTGAACAAGATGTTGAAGAAGAAAATGAAATGAATCCTAAGCTTGAGGCGAAGATTGCAGCGCTTAAACGCTCGATGTGTAATTCTAACTAGACAAATTTAGGAAACAATGAAATTGGAGGTGTTTTATGATTTTTGAAAATATACCAGGTTTCAACGAGTTGTCAGAGCCAGCGAAGAAAAAATTCATTTCAACATGTATTGTGCATCAGAATAGCCTTAAAAAAGAACAAAAAGCTGGATGGAAACCAATAAGGGTAGTTGAAGCTAAGAATCATATCAAAGTTCACTTTTACAACGGAGAATGGTTGAATTATTATCCAAACAATAGCTGGGAGGGTGGAAGAGAGAGACTTTCAATCTAATGCAATTAATCGAAGAAATTGGAGGTGAGATATGAAAACTCGATGCACTGAGTGCAACAGATATTGGATTACAAGCGTTTTAAAACAAAACATAAATGATTATATTTGTCCGGCATGTGCGGCAAATGGAAGGAGCAAAAATAATGCCAAGAAGAATTGATTATCAAACAATTGCAATGGATTTAATTTCTAAGGTTCCTAAGTTTGATTTGGAACTGTTAAAAGAAAAGCTACAAGTCCAAAAAGTAGAACGGCATTACTTCAATAAGCTAAATGCTACGCTCAACGCAAATGGATACAAGATTCACGAAATAACGAAAGGGATTTATGAGGTAATTGAGCTGACAAGAGAGGAAAAGAGGAGATTATGGGAAGAATAATAACCGCAATTAACAGAACGATGATTGTCATAACGGTTGTCATCATATTAGCTTCAATCATTATGTTATACCGAATCAATGAAATTCATACTGACATGGAAAGGAATCTTGCTGAAATCAATGAAATGCTTATTGAAATTGAATAAAAAGAAAGCCCTACCAAAAACGGTAAGACCTCATCGCAATTTGATTTTACCATTCTTGGAGGGTTTTTGCAAGGTGAAGATTATGTGGAAAGATATTAAGGGATATGAAGGAAAATATCAAGCGTCAAAAGATGGTCAGATAAGAAGAATATACAAAACGAGAGAACCAAGAATAATGATCCAAGAAATTAAAAATGGAAAAGCACTAGTCCGTTTATCTGATCAATCAGGTAGAAAAGAATTCAGGGTTCATCGGCTTATATATGAAACCTTCAAAGGAACTATTCCAGCTGGATATTCGGTAAGACATGTTAACCTAGTTAAATCAGAGAATGCCTTATGGAACTTACAACTCATTTCCGCCCAAGAGTTGGGAAGAGAAACAGGACATAAAAGCAGACAAAAAGCTGTGTTGAAAATAGATAAGAAGGGTGAAGTTGTAAAGATATACCGGTCAGCGAGGCAATGTGCAAAAGATAACTATGTTAGTTACCAAACCATTTGTGATCGATGTAATTTCAAAGGCATTAAACATTCCTTGTTTATTGGTGGATATGCCTATTGTTGGGATGATGACAAAAAAATCAGAAAATTTATGAACATTTTGAAGGGAGTAATCAATGGAAAGAATTGAATTATTGAAGGTTACAGCTGACCCAGAAAAACTGTTAAAAAACGGAGATATAAAAGTAACTGCAATGAATGGCGCTCGATTGACTGAGCCGGAAGAAATAGAGTTCAAGCGCTTGGTTGCCGAGGCTTCTGACATACTTGCAAAAGCGTTGATGCGTGAGGTAATGATTAAGTGTGCAGAAGAAGCTGGAAGGAGTTGAACGTCATTTGAACAAGGACGTGCTAATCCAACCATTTAGAACATTAGAGTGTTCATGTGGATATACATGTTGGAGTTTAAATGTAAATGCTGTTTGTCCCAAGTGTGGACAGGCAGTAACTACTCATATACAAAATCAGAAAGGTGGGAATCAAAACGATGGACAATAATATCACGTTAGAAACATTAGCTGGAGGTGCCTTGGCTGAACAGTTTGATGAAGAAATGAAAAAAGTGTTGGAAAATATCAATGATCCAAACACTGATCCTAATGCTAAAAGGTCAATAACAATCAAGGTGACTCTTAAGCCGGATGATGCTAGAAATATGGCCAATATTGACGCTTCATGCAAAAGTTCATTAGCACCATATAAATCTATTGGCACGATGGCAGCTCTTGGAAAAGTTGAAGGAGAATTTGTTGCCCAGGAGTTTAGTCGGCATGCAATGCAAGGGCAACGGACAGTAGATGAAGTTGAAAAAGAAAATGGAAACATTAAACCAATTAATATTAAGAATGCGCAAAGCAAATAGGAGGAAGAAAGATGATTAGAGAAGCAATTGAGTTTTTATTGTCAAAACAAGCAAATTTTGAAACATATGTAGATGGATATGGAAAAGAGCATATAGGCTATGATGGAAAACATTTTCGCATAACTGCAGATACTATTTCAAAAGGATTTGAATTAACGACGCTACAAGGCGTTGTAGATTACATCAGTGAAAACATTGATGCCGAAGAACATGAATCTGAACTAACTATTCATATCATTAGTCCTTCAAAAGTTAAAATATATACGGATTTGAATCAAGATTTAGCAAGAACAGAAGTAGTAAGTTCTAATGCTATTTTATCCGGTTTTCAAATGGATCATTGGTATGATTCTGAAACTTTTATGATTCATCTTCTAAGTAACTTTGTTAATACAGATGATCTTAAAAAATTGGTGCAACTGATTGGAACAATAAGTGTTGATGAAGGTGTTACGACTGAGGATGATGGATTCACGCAAAAAGTTACCGCTCGAAAAGGAGTTCATTTGAAGGGCAATGAACTTCTACCTCCAAGAGTTCAATTAAGTCCAATTAGAACATTCGTTGAAGTGGAACAACCTATATCTGAATTTTCACTTAGAGTCAAGGAAGAACGCGGAATAATCTATGGTGCGTTGTTCCAAGCAGATGGTGGATACTGGAGAATCGAGGCAATGCAAAATATCAAGAACTATCTACAAGAGAATTTAGAGTCTCTTGATATATACAACAAAATCAAAATTTTAATGTAACAAGAACATTCAGCCGGGACACCTATATGTCCCGGCATTAAGGTGGGATCGCTATGAGATATTTGACTAAAAGAAAGGTGACAGACAATGGATAGATACTCAAAAATACAATCATCCGTATGGAGTAGTGAAAAGTTTGAAAAATTAGATCAGATTGATAAATTTGTATATTTGTATTTGTTGTCAACGCCACATGGAAACTCAATTGGATTATATAAATTAAAGTCTGGATATGCTTCGGTGGATTTAGGAATAAATAAGAAAGAATACCTAGAGAGTATGGAAAGGCTATCGAAAGCCTATCTTATACACTTTGATAATGATACAGAAACCATATTTGTACCTAATTTTTTAAAATTTAACCCTTTTACGAATGAAAATCATGCAAAAGGTAGTAAAGCGTTGGCGGATAAGTTTGCATCGAATCCTCTGTATCCTTTATTTTATGAGGATTTAGAGAAATATTGCGATAAATTTATACATGTTTTTTTAAAGCCTATCGAAAGCCTATCGGAAGCCTGTCGAAACACAGATACAGATACAGATACAGATACAGATACAGATACAAATACAGATACAAATACAGATACAAATACAAATACAGAAACAGAAGATACATTGTCGCCCATCGAGGATGATGCGACGGAAGGTAATCCGGAACATAAAAAAGTACCTCACAAATTACTGCAAGGAAAGTACAACACGATATGCGCTTCTCTGCCTGACTGTATAGATTTAACAAGTAAGCGAAAAGATAAGTTGCGGATTCTATTCAGGAACCTTGAAGAAGATCCGCAAAGAGTAATCGAGATATTTAAAAAAGCTGAAGCCTCTGACTTCTTGTCTGGACGAAATGGCAAGTGGACCAGCTGCAACTTTGATTGGCTGATTAATTATAACAATGCAGTTAAGGTCCTTGAGGGCAACTATGATAATGACCGGGATAGTAAAAAGTCAAAAAGTTCAGGAAACCCATTCTTTGAGTATGCAAATAGACTTGAGAATGATAACAAGGGAGGTTAACAATGACACATAGGGAAACATCAGTACTTTTAGGGATAATTCAGGTGGCATATCCCAAATTCTATAGCAACGAATTTGATGTGGATAATGCAGTAAACGTGTGGCAAGAAATGCTCCAAGATATCGGACTAGATTTAGCGAAGGCAGCCGTTCACATACACATCAGCACAAGTCCTTTTCCGCCAACAATTTCAGATATCCGCAAGCATGCAGTCAATGCTGTACATAAATCGATATCAGCAGATGAAGCTTGGGGACAAGTTAAAAGAGCTATATCTAAATATGGCAGTTACAGAGAAGAAGATGCATTAAACAGTATGAATGAATCGGTGGCAAAGCTAGTTAGAAGATTTGGCTTTAAGGACTTATGCATGAGTGAAAACATCATGGCTGATCGAGCCCACTTTTTGAAGTTATGGGATACTTCAAGTAAGCATGAAAGAGAACAAGCTTTAATACCAAGTAGCGTTAAAGACAAATTGACGTTAATGGGCAAAAACATTGGATTAATCGAAAATAAACAAGAAATCTAAGGAGTAGATGAAATGCCGTATATTGAGCAAACAGTAGAACAATTCTTCGCACAAGTTAATAAACGTGAAGATGCGATTGAAAGACAAATGGGAATAGATGGATCAAGAGTTGCTTGGGCTCCAAACTCAGGCAAGAAACGTGTTGATGATAAAGTAAGGTCCAAGATACATAATGCGGTCAAGAAGAAGATCAACAAAGGAATTTTTAGGGTTGATGATATTGCAATTAGATTTAACGTAAGTACAAATGCAACAGGAAAGATCATTGCCAAATATGCCAGGGAAAACGGCATTACTAAAGTCAAGCATCTTGGCAAAGGCATTGAGTTAATTAAAGATTAAGCCGCCCTAATCGGCTTGATATAGATCAAAAGTCAAAGAAACCAATTAACCAAGGATATTGTCACAAGCCGGGTGGCCATCAACCAACCGCATCGGGGGTGGCTGCTCGGTAATATCTAACCGTTAAGGATTGTTAAGGTATATGTGCATTAGAAGAAAGAGAGGGTAGATAATGTTTAAAAAATTTACAATCGACAAGCAAGTAGAAGGCGTGAAAGAAAATACTATTATAATTGAATATCCGGAAGATACACCAAATGAAGTGATCGAAAAAGACTTTACGGATTGGATATTTGGTCAAATAGATGCAGGAATCTCCGAACCAGAAATGGGAAGATGCAAAATATGTAGCGGAGAAGAATTAGTCGGAAATCTAGAAGTAAACGAAGGATTATGCAACGATTGCTACAATGATGAAAATCCATTTTAAGATTAAGGAGAGTGAAGCGGAATGAAAGCAATATTTTGTTTTAAATTAACAGATGTCGATGAATGCGGATATATAAAAATGTCAATTGTAAATAATGAGGTCATAGAAGAAATTGAAGATGATAAATACGAAGAAGTGCATAAAAACCTAATTGACACAGTGAAAGAGCAACTTCATGACACCGTAGAAGTAGAGTGCATATCTTGTAATGAATATTTAGCAATGACAGATGAAGGTTAAGGAGAGTGAAGCAGAATGATAAATAAAGAGCAATTTAATCAAATAGCTGAAGATGCAGAAAGCAGAGGTCTATATCCGTGTGGATATCGTCGTGTTTGTTGGGAACGTGCATGTCCATGTGATGCAGGGATGAAAGAATTTAGTGAAAAAATATACTCATCACTACAACAAGAAAGCGAAAGGATGGTTAGAGAGGAATGCAATTAATCAGAGGGAGAGTGAAGAAAGTGAATAAAATGAGAGAATATGCCTTGTACAAAGGAGATACACTGTTGTCAGTCGGGACGATACCGGAGATAGCAAAAGAGCAAAATGTGAAGGTGAAAACACTATATTTCTACATGTCGCCGTCGCAGAAAAAACGATGCAAGAACGGTAGAGTGCTAATTAGATTGGAGGATGACGAAGATGAATAACTGCAAAACATGCGAGCATTCCTATTGCATAGGAGAAGAAGTTAAAACAGGAAAGAAAGTATTTGAGTGTCACAGAATAAAGGGAAAACCGAAATACATGGGTTATGGAAATAGGGAAAGCGAATGCGAATATTACATCAAGAAAGACCCCAAAATTCACAAATTATATTCATGAGAAGACATGTGAAAGGAGCGTACAGCAAATGAATAATTTAACAACCAAAGGTAAGTTTTTATCAAATGCAGAATTAAATCACCTAGAGAAATTAGCAGAAATTGGCGAAGCAACACAGATGGCTTTTGAACAGAATATGAAGATGGTTCCGGATGTCATTGGTGATGGAGAAGTGGAGATTGAAACAGCTGACGAATTACTTGTGTGGAGCAAAAGCTTAGATTAAATACACCAAAGGGAGGATAACACATGGGAAAGAACCCTATGTTTAACGGATCAGGTTGTAAAGATCCGACGGCATATTCGGCGATAAAAAAAGTGGATCAAGAAAGAAGAGCGGAAAAACAGAAGTTAGAAAATGAAATAAAAGATTTACTCGAACAGTACTCATACGCGTGTAATAATATTCAGGTAATGAAAGAAGAAATAAAAGCCTTAGGAGAAGCAATAAAGGCTGAAAGGGATACATCGAAAGCAATACAGATTAGAGAAGATAGTGTGCAAGGAAGTAACTGTATCTCAGATCCTACTGCAGAAGCAGTAACACGTATAATTGATAAATATGAAAAACAAGTTAATTATTTGAGTGAAAGAATCGATCAACTTTATGTTGTGAAAAATAGAGTTGATGAAATATTGAGTTCTATGAATGAGCAGCAAAGGGAAGTATTAACACTTCTTCACATCAAGCAATATAAATGGCACCAGGCTTGTAATAAGTTACACATTAGCAAATCTTCTCTCTACAGAATCCGAGATGAAGGTATAAAAAGAGGATTTGAATGTATCAAAAAAACTAAAAAAAACAGGTGATTGGTAAAAGTTGGGAAAAAATAGGACAAAATGCGTGGTAAGATGATAGTGTCAAAAAAATCATATAAAATGATTTCCCCTTAAAAAGCCATTTAGGAGCAAATTCCTAAGTGGCTTTTTGAATTGGAGGCAATATGCGAAAGAATTTAATTACAGTTGAAAATCTCGAGAACAACATCAAGAAAAACGTAGAGTTGTTGAATGAATTAATTCGATATCAAAAGTTCGAGTGTACAAACTTTAACGAGGAAGTACTCCGAGAGTATATTAAACAACAAAGTGTAGTAAAAGTAGCTGATTACCTCAATCAAAAAGGGTATAGAATTGAAACAGATAAATCGAAAAGAAAGTATATTTCCAATGATATTAGTGAAATAATTATGGCGAAAGATATAGATGCAGATCCTGGACTTCATGCATTTGCTAAAAAGATTCATTTGCACATGAAGAAAAAGGTTGGATCATTATATAATTAGGTGATGTGAAATGAAAGAAGTATATCCAATTAAAGATATTGATGTGCTTAATGCTCTATTAAATTACTATTATGTAAGGAATGAGCGAGATTATGTGCTATTTAACTTTGGAATCTACGCACCACTAAGAATCTCTGATATTTTGAGATTTAAGGTTCGGGATGTTAGAGGAAAAGAACACTTTTACATCACTGAAAAGAAGACTAAAAAGCCTAGTCGTTTTCCGCTTAATAATGAATTGAAAAAAGTGCTTAATCATTACATTCAAGATAAAAAGGATCATGAATATTTGTTTGCATCGAGACAAAAAAACAAGAATGGAATACATGGTCC
The DNA here is from genome assembly GCA_038396585.1 of Vallitaleaceae bacterium 9-2. Taxonomy (NCBI): domain Bacteria; kingdom Bacillati; phylum Bacillota; class Clostridia; order Lachnospirales; family Vallitaleaceae; species Vallitaleaceae bacterium 9-2. The sequence continues at coordinate 1,302,636 of CP121691.1, forward strand.
AATATCACGTCAAACAGCTTGGAGAATTTTGAATTCAGGAGCAAAAGAAATGGGAATTGAAAAAATCGGTTGCCACTCTTTGCGGAAAACCTTCGGGTATCACTACTACCGAAAGACGAAAGATATTATGATGTTGAAGGAGATCTTTAACCATGCTGATATAGCAGAAACAAGGCATTACATAGGTCTTACAGAGACAATAAGATACGATGCTATCAAATCATTCACATATGACTAATTGCGGAAATGATTTTTTGTTTTGTCTTGACTGTTACATAATCAGAAGTGGTTGCACTGATAGTTCGTTTTTTCGGTGTCTTATGGAAGGAAATGTTTTAAATGAGTGCAACAAAATCATAGATATGTCTTACTAACTTGATAATAAATTGACATGGTGTATAATTATTTTATGTACAAATAAAGGAGTAATATAAGGGGGACTTGATGAGCAGTAATAAAAAAATAATAAAGCCTTTTTTTGAAAAAAAAGGTAAAATTGTGATTGGTATTATAGCAGTAATATTTTTTTGGATATTATATAAATGTGGAATCAGAATTACTTATTCGCCTAATATAGCATATAATTGGGAGGCAATTAGTGCATTTGCAACAGTTGCCGGCGTTGCTATAGCGGCCCTTATTCCGGTTACACTTTGGTATATGGATAAAGAAAATGAAATTAAAAAACAAGAAATAGGAACCTCAAATCTTCAGCTATTGGAGGAGTTAAAAGAATTTAAAGATGAGTATAATGATAAAATAGAACATTTATGCAAGATGATAGATGATGAAGGGAAATTTATTATAAACGATAATATAAGGAGTTCAAATCGAAAAAGAGTAAAATCAGAACATGATCTTTTAAAAGAAAGAGCATTAGCATATGTCAAGGTTGGAATGTCTGTTAATACTAATAGAGTTGCAAAATATCTTAATATAAAGGAACCAAGAGCATCAAGGATATTAGATGATTTATATTCAGAAGGAAAGATTAGAAGTAACAGATACACAAGATTAGCGATAGGAAAGAAAAATAATAAAAATGATGAAAAAATTTGGAGTATAAAACATTAAGATTACATAGAGTCAATAGGTTCTTCTGGCTCCTGAAACCCATGCGGGTACGGACGACCCCAAAAGTCATTCAGTTACAAAAAAGATTTTTGGGAGGTTTCCGTTTCCGCTTTTTTGTTGCAATCAAATATTACCGATTTTGAAAGGAGTGATTCTGGTGGCAGTGAATAATACCATGGATACTTTATCAACATTGACCGTCTCCGGGAAAACCCTGGGGAAAATTTTAAATGTGACGGACCGACGCATACGACAATATGCTGAGGAAGGTGTTATTGAAAAAGCCAGTCGTGGGAAGTATATGTTGCTTCCCAGTATTCAAAAGTATATTGCTTCACTCAAAGCAAACAATGAAGCAGATCAGATGCATGAGCAGCAAGGTAAATTAAATTACGATGACGAGCATGCCAAGCATGAAGTAATCAAACGCAAGATTGCTGAGATTCAGTTAGCAAAAATACAAGGTGAAGTTCATGCAGCAGAAGATGTTCGTATAGTGATGGAAAATATGTTATCCAATTTCAAAGCACGATTACTAGGGGTGCCATCAAAGATGGCGCCTTCTTTATTGGCCAGAAATGAAATAAATGTCATTCAAAATTTACTTGAAGGTGAACTCAATGAAGTGCTTGAAGAATTAGCTGACTATGATCCTGCATTATTCCTGTCGGAAGATTATATAGAACTTGACGATGAAGAGGATGAATATTATGAACTCGACGAAGAAGATACCGAAGAGGACGATTAGACTTTTTCGCTCGATTGCTAAAATCGTTGCACCGCCTCCAAAGTTAACCGTCAGTGAGTGGGCAGATAATTTTAGAAAGCTTTCACCGGAAAGTTCGGCTGAACCCGGACAATGGAGAACAGATCGAGCGCCTTATCAGCGTGAGGTCATGGATGCAGTGAATGATCCAGAAGTTGAAACCGTTGTTGCTATGTTTAGTTCACAGGTTGGAAAGACTGAAATGGAACTGAATATCTTGGGTTATTACATGGATTACAATCCTGCACCTATTATGATTCTTTTACCAACAGTTGACTTGGCCAAGTCCTTTTCAAAGAAACGAATTGCACCAATGATACGAGATACTCCAGTATTAAGTGCCAAGGTCAGTGACAGTAAGTCGAGGGATTCGGATAATACCATACTAGAAAAAGGATTTCCGGGTGGATATGTGGTCCTTGTTGGATCCAATTCACCAACAAACTTATCATCAAGACCGATTCGAGTGTTATTAGCAGATGAAATTGACAGATTTCCGGATTCAGCAGGTGATGAAGGTGATCCATTAAGCTTGGCCGAGAAAAGAACGAAGACGTTTTACAATCGTAAGAAGATTTATGTTTCGACGCCAACTGAAAAAGGCATTTCACGTATTGAAGACGAATACGAGTCTAGTTCAAAAGAACAGTGGTGCTTACCGTGTCCTGTTTGTGGATATTATCAGCCCCTATCATGGAAACAAATTCGTTTTGAAGATGTAACCATGGAATGTTGTCATTGCAAGGAGCGAAGCAATGAATTTGAATGGAAAAATCAAGAAGGTAAGTGGATTGCACAAAATCCTGAGGTCAAAGACAAGCGTGGCTTTCATATGAATGCATTAGCATCTCCATGGGAGCGCTGGCAGACCATTATTGATGAATTTCGGCGCTCAAAAAGTGATAAAGAGAAGTTGAAAACATTTATCAACACATATCTTGGCGAGAGTTGGGAAGATCAAGACGGAGAGATGGCCGAAAAGGACACATTGATGAAACGACGAGAACGATATGAGTGTGAAGTACCTGATTCAGTTCTGATATTAACTGCAGGTGTTGATGTTCAGGATGACCGACTTGAGATAGAAGTTGTTGGTTGGGGTAAAGGTAATGTCAGTTATGGAATCCAATATCGTATGTTTTATGGTGATCCGACCGAAGATGCAGTTTGGAATGATTTGGACATGTATCTACAAAAAGTATTTACTTATGCAGATGGAAGCGGTATTAAGATTGCCGCATGTTGTGTTGACTCCGGTTATCAAGCCAATGAAGTCTATGCTTTTTGTAAGAAGCGTGAGCATCGACGCATCTTCGCTATCAAAGGGCGTGGAGGATATGGGATTCCGTTTATATCAAAACCAAGTAGAAATAATCGATATAAATGTGCGTTATTCTCCTTAGGCGTTGATGATGGAAAATCAAAGATTATTAGTCGATTAAAAATTGAATTTGAAAATAATGAAGGGTACTGTCATTTTCCGATTGAAGCTGATCGGGGATATGATGATTACTTTTTTAATGGGCTAACATCTGAGCGTCGTCGCTTTAAATATTCTAAAGGTAAGCGTACAGTGGAGTGGATCAAGAAGAAGGCCCATGCGAGAAATGAGGCGCTTGACCTTCGAAATTATGCAACGGCTGCCCTTGAAATACTGAATCCATCCTTTGAAGTTTTAGAACAACAGCGTGAACGCGGTGAAAGTATTCCGGTAACAGCCCAGAAAGTCAAAAAGCGACGTCGAGGCGTTGTAAATAAGGGAATTAGGTGATAGGAATGAATATAACGATCCAAAAAGAACGCTTAGCAAAGATAAAGATGCGATTAGACCAATACTATGAAGCTGAAATGGCTGTTTTGTCTAGTCAAAGTTATAGCATTGGAGGTCGAAGCTTGACCAGGGCTAATCTCGGAGAAATTCAGGCCATGATTGATACATTAGAAAAGAAATATGATGAGATTGATGGATTGATCAAGACCGGAGGCCGTCGAAAAGCCTATCGAATTGTACCAAGAGACTTATAAAGGGGTGATTATGTGAATATTATCGATAAAATATTAGAACCCATCAGTCCTCAAATGTATTTAAATCGCCAGATTGCGCGTAAAAAGATGCAAATACTCAACTCCGGATATGATGAAAGTGGGGCAAGCCACACCAAAAAATCTATGGTTGGTGCCACATCAGTCAGTGGAAATCCCAACCAAGATATTAACGACAATCTCGATACGCTTAGAAATAGATCAAGACAGCTATTTATGAATGGCCCGGTGGCCACATCAGCCATTAAAACAAATCGAACAAATGTCGTAGGAAGCGGACTGAAACTAAAATGTCGCATTGATCATGAAACTTTAGGGCTGAGCGAAGAAGAAGCTGCACAATGGGAAAAGAAAACAGAAAAAGAGTTTGAACTATGGGCTGAATCAAAGTTTTCGGATGCAACAAGGGTGAATAACTTTTATGAGCAACAGCAACTGGCCTTAATGAGTTGGTTACTTAACGGTGATGGGTGGGGGCTAGTTCGAAATCGGGAACCAACTGCATTTATGCCCTATTCCATTTGCATTCATTTGATTGAAGCGGACCGAATCAGTACACCCTTATCCAATTCAAGTATGGATGCCATAGAATCCACAACTGGGAAAGCCAAGAACGGAAACCGTATCTTTAATGGTGTAGAAGTTGATAAGCATGGAGCGATTGTAGCTTATCACATATCGGATTATTATCCCAATGATATGAAAATGCGAACATGGCAACGAGTAGAAGCCTTTGGGAAAATAACCGGTAATCCAAATGTTATACAGCTCATGGAATCCGAACGATGTGAACAATACCGAGGAGTGCCATATTTGGCACCGGTGATTGAAACACTGAGACAGATCACAAGATATACTAATGCAGAGTTGACAGCCGCTGTCATCACTGCTTTTTTTACGGCATTTATCAAGCAAACAGGTCCAACAAATGAAAATCCTTTTGGAGAATCCTTTAGCGAAGAAGATCGTATGGATGATGCGGACGAAACAACTTATGAGATGGGTGCAGGAACAATAAATGTGCTGGGTGTAAATGAAGATGTTGTTTTTGCCGATCCTAAACGCCCGGCAAGTGGGTTTGATGGCTTTGTGACGGCTATGATGAAACAAATTGGTGCTGCACTGGAAATACCTTATGAATTGTTGACCAAATCATTTCTTTCATCGTATTCAGCCTCACGAGCAGCTCTCTTGGAAGCCTGGAAAGCCTTTCGAATGCGACGAACATGGTTTGCCAATGACTTTTGTCAACCCATTTATGATATGTGGTTATCCGAAGCGGTTGCTATCGGGCGAATCAAAGCGCCGGGCTTCTTTAATGATCCATTAATTAAAAAGGCATGGTGTTCTGCAGAATGGGTTGGTCCTGCACCGGGTCAGATTGACCCGGTTAAGGAAGTGAATGCTTCAATTCTTCGTGTCAATCAAGGTTTTTCGACACGAGAAAAGGAAACCATGGAACTTACTGGAGGTAATTATGCAGATAATGTACGTAAACTGGCTAAGGAAAATGAAATGCTGATGACAGCGAGGGGAGGTGAAGAGGATGGCAAAGATAAGTAACAAAATTCAAATGGTCTATAACTTTGTACAAGTAAGAAATGACCTTACAGAAATCCTAATATATGACGTGATTGCCAATAAAAAGTCATATAACTGGTGGAAAGACGAGGATGGAGACGAAGTGACTCCTATGCAGTTTCGTGAAGAACTGAATGCGGTTACGACCCAAAACGTATGCGTACGTATTAACAGTGGCGGTGGAGATGTCTTTGCTGCAGAAGCGATTCGAACAGCGATTCAGGAAGCGAGAGCAAATGGAATGCAAATCACATGTAAAATTGACAGCTTATGTGCAAGTGCAGCAGTAGGTATTGCAGCTGCATGTGAATCAAGAGCTATTGCATCAAGCAGTTATTTCATGATTCATGATCCGCTCAAACTTCTGATTGGTTATTTTAATGAAACAGAGTTGATGCAACATATATCCATGCTTCAAACCATCAAAAAAGGCATTATCAATGCATACGCCAAGATTACCAGCAAGACAGAAGAGGAAATCCAAGATTTAATGAAAAAAGAAACTTGGTACACGGGCGAAGAAGCCGTTGAGGAAGGTTTTTGTGATGAAGTCATGTTTGGAGCAGACGAAGAAGAAAATGAGCAAGCAGATGAAGACGAAGTCATGAATTTGTTTAGTGTGGTCAATCAATATGACTTTAAAAATATTCCGGATGCAATCAAAAACCAAAAGCAAGCAAAAAAGAAACAAGCAAGTGACGTACCTATTAATAAATCTAAAGAAATGGAAGGTGAAGCAGACGTGGAAATTAAAAATATTGAAGAATTAGAAAAGCATTACCCGAATTTTGTCAATCAAATCCGTCAAAATGCTATCAATCAAGGGGCTGAACAAGAGAGAAACCGCTTAAAAGCAATTGATGAAATTGCAAATAACATGGATGAAAAGCTTGTTAATGAAGCTAAATACGGTGAAACAGTGATGGATGCAGGTACATTAGCTCTTGAATCCATTAAAAATCAAGCGCAAAAGGGTGCTAATTATCTAAAAAATGCGCAAAACGATGTTGAAAATTCTGGTGTTGAAGAGGTAAAAGGAGCAACATCCGACAACACAGATGTACAAGACAATGCCGAAGTCGTTGACTTCATGATTGCAGGAGCAGAAGGGAGAAGATAAGCATGGGAAATTTATACGAGCAAACAGGAAGTTATGAACCAGACAATCTAATCGTTGGAAATACGATTAATACGTCTTTAAAAGGCATTACAATTGCATCCGGACAAGGTGTATTAAATCGCGGAACCGTAATTGGAATCATAACAGCAAGTGGACTTGGAAAAGTATGTAACACGGCATCAGCAGATGGTTCAGAAGTCGCATCAGTTATTTTAGCTGATGAGGTAGATACGAATGAAGCGGATGTAGTGGCGGAGTGTTATCAGTCCGGAGAATTTAACCGAGACGCACTAATTTTTGGTGGTACAGATACTGCATCCGATCACGAAAAGGAACTAAGAACTGTTAATATCATTTTGAAAGACGCTGTATAAGGAGGAAAATAGATGCCTATTCAAATTTATCAAACACGACAAATGTTGGCTGCTATCAATAAGATGAAAGCACCAAAAACATTTTTAAGGGACACGTTTTTCCCTAACGTTCAAACCTTCGTAACAGAAAAAGTAGACATAGACTTCAAAAAAGGGCGCAGAGAGATGGCGCCTTTTGTAGCACCACGCGTAGGAGGTATTGTCGTTGATCGCAAAGGATTTACAACAAATACCTACAGCGTTCCTAGAATTTCACCTGAACGCATTATTACCGGTGACGATATCAACAAACGTTCCATGGGAGAAGCGGTATATAGCGTAAAAACTCCGGAGCAAAGAGCTGCTGAAATGATGGGACGAGATATTCGAGAACTCGATGACAGCATTACACGTCGCGAAGAGTGGATGTGTAGAGAGGTTATCTTAAACGGAAAAGTGACGATGCGCGGGCTTATTGATGACAAGAATGAAAACTACATCGAACAAGTTGTTGATTACTCATTTTCCAACAAAGAAGCGCTGACTGGTATAGACCTTTGGTCAGATGCCGGATCAGACCCATATGAATATCTTAAGCAACGCCGACTAGATATTATTAAAAAGTCAGGAAAAGCACCAAACGTAGTTATCCTTGCAGGTGACGTTGAAGCAGCCTTTATTAATCATCCAAAGATTAAAGAAATGAATGACATTCGTCGCTATCAAATGAGCACGATAGAGCCTAAGATCGTGAATGATGCAGTGACGCTTATTGGATACTTACCTGGTCTTGGCCTAGAAATTTATCGCTATGATGAGTGGTTTATTGATGATGACGGAGTAGAACAATCCATGATTCCGTCGAAACATATTATTATTGGACGAACTGGCATGGCAAAAATGATTTATGGTGCAATCACGCAAATCGAAAATAACGGTTTTGTGACCATTGAAGGTACACGTATTCCTAAAAACTGGGTAGATGCAAACAATGACGTTGTCAAATTAAGACTTGGTGCCAGACCATTACCTGTACCGGAAGATGCAGATGATTGGTATGTGGCCCAAGTACTTGAATAAAGGAGGGCCTATGATTCAGATAGTTAATTACTCTGTTCGCAGTGGTGGAAAACGATATCTAAAAGGTGAAGTGCTGAAAGGACTATCACCAAATGAAGAGAAACGCTTGGTTAAGCTTGGTTATGCAAAAATTGTTGAGACAGTGGATGCAAAAGCTAAAATCAAAGATGAGTTAAACCTTAGAAATATTACAGTGGAGGAAGCAAAATCACTCATCGAGGATATTCGAGACGTGGATAAACTCTATAGTATTTTGGAGCAAGAAGCAGCCGGCAAAGATAGATCATCTTTAATTGAATTTATTGAAGATCAGATTGAAGAAGTGGCTGGTGAGGCGAATGAGCTTTAAAGAACAAATTCAAAAAGACCATGTTAGCTTTATTAACATTAATGAAATGGCCGAAATTGTAATCATTGATGGAGAGGAAACGGAAGCGATATATAATCAAAAGACAGTGGATGACTTACAAGATGGTATTTATACAAAAAAGGACGAGCTCTTTGTGGTTTCGTCTTTTTTTGATCCCATTCCGGTACCTGGAGAACGCATTAAGGTCAATAATAATTATTTAACCGTTGAAACGGTTGAAAACTTTGGAGGTTTGTGTCATATCGTCTTTGAAGGAGTGGATTCTTAGTGAATATACATTTTGAAACAGGACGTGTTGAGCAACGTTTGGGTCAATTCAAGAAGGAAGCACCCAAAGTGATGAGCCGTGCTATCAATCGGGCGATTTCAGCAGGAAAAACACAGGCATCCAAAGATACACGAGCTAAATATGCAGTAAAGGCTAGTGATGTTAACCAAACAATTGCCATAAAAAAGGCAACAAAGAACAGACTTGGCGCATCTTTTATATCTAAAGGTCCAAGACTTTCCTTGGCTAAGTATCGAACAACACCTTCAGCACCCAGACCTCAAAAGCCACCAAAGAGCTTAAAAGTTATGATTGAAAAAGGTAAAAGAGTTCCCTATAAGGGGGCTTTTTTAGCTGAATCAGGATCATTGAAGGTCTTTAAGCGTATACAATCGGCACGATTGCCAATTAAAGAGCTTACAGGTCCGGCAATTCCACAGTTACTTAAGGGAAGCCTAAAAGAAAAAACGACTGAAAAACGAGCACATGAGGTTTATCGATCACGATTAGATCATGAAATCAAGCGGATATTGGAGCGTGGTAAGGGATGATACCCACTGAATTAGTTGATGAAATCATTGAAGAAACAAAAAAAGTCTTTCAAAACAAGCAATACAAGAAACCAAATGGTGAATTAGGTGCTTTAAATATTTATCCGCAAGATATTCCTTATAAAAAGGGAAAGCGCGATGAAGATCACTACCCACTTATTGTTGTGGCTATAGAAGATGGGGATATCGTGGAAGAAAATAACTGTAATATCGCCGTACTGATTGGAACGTTTGATGACAGAGAAGACCGTCAAGGTTTTAGAGATGCGACAGGGATTGCTAACAAGATTATTGAACGTTTTCCTATTCGAAGTCAGATGAGTAAATATCGGTTAGCTTCAATGAACTATCGGTTTCCGGCAGAAGATACCAGGGAGTATTGCTTTATTACACTAAGCATGACTTGGGAAGTGCCACAATATACACCTACAGATCCATTAATCTAGAAAGGAGAATGTCATGTATAATCATGGGATTTATATTAAGGAAAACCCAACGAAAATGGCGCGCCCGACGAGTGTTGAGAGTGCAATCCAATTTGTTGTTGGTACCGCACCGATAAATATGACCGACGGAAAGGTCAATGAGTTGGTGCTTATCCATAGCTATGAAGAAGCGGTTCAGAAATTGGGCTATTCAAATGATTTACAAAAGTATACGCTAATGCAATCCATAAATGCGTGCTTTGAAATTTTTAACGTCGCTCCAATTGTTGTTGTTAATGTTCTTGATCCACAAATTCACAAAGCTGCAGTTGCCGAAGCGATTCACCCGGTACTCAATAAAGTTGTCCATATCGAGGAAGAAGGAATCCTTCTCAATGAGAATTTTGTTGTCAAAGATGAAACAAATACAACGACCTATGAAAAGGACGTTGATTACACAGCTAGTTTTAACCTGGATGGAACATTGAAGATTCGTCTATCAGATGTCCTCACAGATACAAGCGTGAGTATCAGTTATGAACAATTAGATCCATCGTTAGTAACAGATGACGAAGTAATTGGCCAATATGATACAGAAACAGAAACCTATACCGGTATTCAACTTGCAGAATTGGCCTTTTACACCTTAGGCATTAATGTTTCCACGCTTCTTGCCCCAGGATATAGCCATAAAAAAACGGTCGGACAAGCATTAACGAGAAAAGCGAAGAAAATCAGTGCTCTCTTTTCCGCAGAAGCCCTTGTGGATTTAGATACTACTGTAGCGCCAAAATATTCAGATGTTGCAGCTGAAAAATTAGCCATGGATATTCGAGACACATATGGGGTCATGCTTTGGCCAATGTTATCAAGAGGTGGTAAGCGATATGCTTATTCTGCTCTATATGGAGCACTTTTAGCAGAAACTGACAATAAAAATGACGGAGTACCGTACGTATCAGCGTCCAATAAGGCGCTTAAGGTAGATGCGGCGGTACTTAGTGACGGCACAGAGGTCTTTTTAACCATTGAAAAAGCCAATGAACTCAATGGAAACGGTGTTGTAACAGCGATCAATCTTCTTGGGTGGAAGTCATGGGGAAATAATACCTCAGCGTATCCGGAAGTTGATGACCCTAAGGACCGTTTTATTCCAAGCCGACGAATGTTTAACTGGTGGGGGAATCGATTCATTCGAACCTACTTTGATAAGGTGGATTCGCCCATGAATTTACGTCTAATCGAAGCCATTGTGGATAATGAAAACGTGATTGCAAACGGTTATAAAAGCCGGTATCAGATTGCTGAGGCAAGGATTGAGTTTGTTCAAGAAGATAATCCTGAGTGGGAGCTCTTAGATGGGAATATTCGTTTTAATCAAATCTTGACAACTTTCCCACCTGCAAAGCAAATCATAAATACTTTGGAATTTAACACCAATGCCTTGACAACCGCTTTGTTTGGAGGTGAATAAGATGAACATGGTCCCGGATAAGATTAATAATTTCAATGTATACGACGAAGGTAACGTGCTTGTGGGCGTTAGTGGTGAGATTACTTTACCAAATCTTGAGTCAATGTCTGAAACAATTAGTGGCGCAGGTATTGCTGGTGAAATCGATATGCCGACACCAGGTCATTTTGGATCGATTAGTATCGAGATCCCCTTTCGAACCCTTTATGATCAATCATTTAGCTTATTATCACCGAGAGGGCGTATTATTACCCTTAGAGCTTCTCAAAGTTCATGGAGTTCAACCGAAGGTAAGTTAGTGAATAAAGGGTTAAAAATCACCCTCAAAACCATTCCAAAAGGGCTTGATTTAGGCACAATGGGTGTGGGAAAACCAACAGGATCCACAAACTCCCTTGAAGTTTTATATATAAAAGTAGAGCTCGATGGAAAAACGTTGCTAGAACTAGATAAACTAAACTATATTTTTGTGGTTAACGGTGAAGATATCTTAAAAGATGTTCGTAACCAGATTTAGGAGGTATTCATGGATAATAATGAACTAATTACGGTTGATGGGAAGGAAGTTGATGATTCACTGATCATCACCTTTAAAAAACCCTATACATTTGAAGGTACAACATATGAAGAGCTGGATATGAATGGATTAGAAGACTTTTCTACAGAGCAATTTGAGTTGGCCGAACGTCAATACACCAATTCAGGTAGTTTTTCAGCCATTCCTGAAATGACAGTAGGTTTCGCAAAGTATGTAGCTTCCGTTATAACTAAAAAACCTATTGAGTTTTTTAATGGGTTGCCGGCAAATGAGATGGTAAAAGTAAAAAACGTGTGCGTCGGCTATTTCTACAATTAGGACTACGCATCGGAGATGGGAAAAAGTTAAAAAAGATGGTGATTCGCTTGGCAATAAAAACCAATGCGAATCTTTTTTTGTATTTAAAAATTCCCATCGAAGAGCTTTTTGAAATAGTCGATGAGATAAGGGAGATGTCGGAGCATGGCAAGTAAAAAGATGACATATGAAACGGTCTTTGAGTTAGGCGGTAAAATAGAAAGCTCCTTCGGAAAAACGTTTAAAAATGCAAGTAAGCAAGTCAATGGCCTTCAACAAACATCAAAAAAAGCAGAGAAGTCAACACGAGGTCTTACCGACGCTTTAAAGTTAGCGACAGTGGCTGCTGCAGGATATAAAGCCTTTTCTTCGGCAAAGCAATACGCCGAAGAAAGCATCGATGCAGCCAAAGTTCAGATTGAACAAGAAACAAAGCTTGCCACAGTCGTCAGGGAAAGAGCTAAGGCAACAGATGAACAGATTGAGTCAATCTTAAAGTTAACAGCTGTTCAGCAAAATCTTGGAATTATTGGTGATGAAATTCAGATTGCAGGTGCGCAGCAGTTAGCAACATTCCTAAATCAAACCGATTCCATTGAAACCTTGTTGCCGGCAATGAACAACTTATTGGCTCAACAAAAAGGTCTGAATGCATCCACAGGCGATGCCGTAAGTATGGGGAACATGTTCGGTAAAGTTATGAATGGCCAATTAGGTGCTTTGTCTAAGGCAGGTATTTCTTTTACAGAAGCTCAGGAAGAAGTCTTAAAATATGGGACGGAATCCGAGCGAGCTGCCATGCTGGCGCAAGTCATTACAGACAATGTTGGTGCAATGAATGAAGTCATGGCTAAAACAGATAGTGGAAAGCTTCAAAATGCCACTAACCGCCTTGGAGATATGCAAGAAGTCATCGGAATGAAACTATTGCCGATTCAAGCGGAGTTTTATAGTTGGTTTGCCGATCAGATTCCAACCATGCAAAGTCTTATTTCGAGTTTTATTGATAAGACAGAATCAGGGTTTGGAAAGGCAAAGAATGTTTTCAGTCAAGTAAAACCATATATAACGGCTATCATTAACACCTTTAAAGATCTGGCGCCAAACATTGATGTCATTCGTGATCAGATTACCTGGCTAAAAGATGTTGCCCTTGAAGGATTTACCAATATCAAAGCCGCAATCGGATCATCGTCCGATGCCATAAGCCAGCTACCGATTAACGAAGTGGTGCAAAAGGTAAAAGATACTTTTATACTTCTTGGTCAAGCGGCTAAACCTATTCTAGAGTACATTATTACAGTAGGTTTACCAGGCATTATTAGTACCGGTGCATCGGTTATCCAAACAGTTGCAGACATCTATAATTTTATTCAAAACAATTGGTCAACATTTGAACCCATTATTTATGGTGTTGTTGGCGCTATAACTGCTTTTAAGACGATTACTCTTGTTACAAAGGGGGTTATGATGGCCTATAAAGCAGTTATGCTGGTTGCAACCTTGGCCACGTCTGGATTTGGTGCAGCAGTTGCATTTGTTACATCCCCGATTGGTATTGCAGTATTGGCGATTGGGGCATTAATCGCTATAGGAGTTCTAGTCTATAAGAACTGGGATAAAATCTCGGTATGGCTTAAGAAGACATTTACGAATATAAAGAATGGTGTCGTCAATATATTTAATGGAATCGTTGATTTCTTCAAAGAATGGGGACCTTTAATTCTTGCCATCATTACAGGACCTTTTGGAATGGCGATTTATGCCATCATAAGTAATTGGGAGACAATAAAAGAATTTTTCTTTAATCTCTGGTTAGGAATACAAGAGATATTTTCAGGTATTGGACAATGGTTTGGTGAAAAATTCATAGAAGCAGTAACAAATATAAAAAGTGCCTTTGAAGGAGTAAAAGAATTTTTTACAGGCATGTTTAAAGGTGTCATTGATATATTTAAAGGCTTTGTGAATATGTGGATCTCAATCATCAATAATATGATTGAAAAGATTAATGGCATTCGTATTGATATACCGGACTGGATATCTGAAAAACTTGGAATCGGTGGCTCAATTGGCTTTAATATTCCTAAAATCCCGCAACTTGCAACTGGTGGTATCGTCACACGATCAACTATATTAGAAGCTGGAGAAGGGCGCGAGAGCGAGGCCATACTTCCATTATCAAAACTTCAATCGCTACTTGATATGCCGTATATCGGTAGTGGTGGGACGATTATCTATGCCCCACACATTGAAATCAAGGGAAATGCTAATGAAACAGACATTGAACGTATCTTAGCCGAAGATAAAGCGAGATTTGAACGATGGTATAAAGCAATGAAGGCTAAAGAAAAACGAACGAAGTTTTAAGAGGGTGACTGAATGTATAGAACAAAATCAGGAGATACATGGGACAGCATTGCATACGAGCAGTATGGTGACGAAAGAAAAATGAAAGTCTTGATGCGTGCAAATCCTATGTATCTAACTATTGAAATCTTTCCGGAAGGTATTTTATTAAACCTTCCGGAAGTATCAAGTACTGCGGTGAATTCACAAGTACCACCATGGAGGCGCCTATGAAAACACGTAAAGCAGATTTAGTGATTGTTTATGAAGGGGTCAATATTACACAAGATATAAAAAGTGATGTTGAAGACTTTTCATTCACAGATAATGCATCAGGAGCAGCCGATGACATTTCTTTATCTTTAAACAATACAACAAAGAAATGGATTCAAGCATGGCAACCTATAGAGGGTGATATTATTAAGGCCGTCATTGAAAGCGGTAATAAAAGGCTTGAATGCGGTGTGTTTTATGTGGATGATATCGGATTTAGTTTCCCACCGGCAGTTGTTACAATCAATGCGGTTTCAACGCCTGTTGAATCAGATTATGTCAGTGCTAAGCATAGTAATTCATTTTTGAAAACAAACTTAAAGTCCATACTTGCACAAGTTACAAAACGACATCAAATGAAATTAGTTTATGATTCGTCAAGGAATCCTATGGTTACTTATGCAGAACAAAAAAATGAAAGCGACTCGGAATTTGTGGATAAGCTATGTCAGCACTGGGGATTATCGGTAAAAGTGTTTAATCATCAGTTGGTTATTTTCTCAGAACCGGAATACGAAAAAAGAACATCTATAGCTAATCTGGACTTGAGTGATTTTGAATCGGTAGAATGTAAGAAGCGCAAAAATGACTGTGATTATAATGGTGTGACCCTTGCTTATGCAGGAGGCGTCTATAAATATATTGTACCTGGAACAAATGGATCAAAAATACTAGAACTTGATGAGAATGTAACTACATACGAGGAAGCAGAAGCGGTTGGAAAAAGCAAACTTCGTGAAAAAAATAGAGAAGGAAAAGTTATTTCAGGAACTCTTGCGGGCGACGCTAAGCTCATTGCTTGTGCAACCGTGAATATTACTGGACTTGGTCTGTTTGACGGACGCTATTATATTGATAAAGCGACGCATTCCTTAGAGCCCCATAAAACGTCGCTTGAATTACACCATGTATTGGAGGGATATTGATGAAGGTTGGTATTGTAAGCCAAGTAGACTATACAAACAAAACAATTCGTGCGGAACGTCTAGGCATTGTGAGTCAGCCTCTATATATGCTCAAGAATCACGATATTGAACCTGTTAATTTGCCACTCATTGGTCAACGTGTTGTCTATGAGGTCATAGATGGAACAGGGGTATGCTTTGGCATATTGGTGGGAGCCACCACCGGTGAAATCATATGATAGGTTCTTTTGGAGAGGCAATATTTGAAGTATCAGACAAACGCATACATACATTTACTGGATTTTCTCGAAATGTCAGTATTCGAAAAGAAACACATAATAGTATTGGACAAAAACCAAAAACAGAAGTCATTGGCCCGGAATTAGATTCTATTTCATTTACAATCACGCTTAATAAAAACTTAGGGATTGATGTAAGACAAGAGATGGATCGGTGGGTAGGCTTGGTTAGAGAAGGGGAAGCTCACATGCTTATCATTGGAAACAAAGCACTTGGTGTTGATCTATGGCTGGCGGAGAGTATCGGCGAATCTTGGGATATAATCAGTGTCAATGGTACGATTATATCCGGGAAAATTAACGTGACGCTTCAAGAGTATGTGAGGTGATGACAAAATGACAATAGGAAGACCAAATCTTATTCTAAATGCAAAGGGAGATCAGGCATTATATCAGAGACTAATGGTATTTCTGACTACAGTTAAAGGAACCGTCCCACTAGACAGGGAATACGGCATTAGTAATGATATTTTAGATGGGCCTATACCACTTGTCAGTGCAAAACTTCGAGCGGAGATATATATACAATTAAAAAATAGATTTGATATCGTCCCTGAATCGGTCAGCTTTGATTTTGAGGACGATGTTTTATATCCAAAGGTGGTGATTAACCGATGAATTATGATAACTTACCGGAACTTGATTTTTTTCAACTTACAGTCAATGAATTACTAGAAGAAATGATCAATGATTATGAATCGGCCCATAAAGAGCAAAAAGGCGAATCCATTACTCTAGAAGTTGGAGATCCAATCAGAATATGGATACAGGCACAAGCCAATCGTAT
The DNA here is from genome assembly GCA_038396585.1 of Vallitaleaceae bacterium 9-2. Lineage (NCBI taxonomy): Bacteria > Bacillati > Bacillota > Clostridia > Lachnospirales > Vallitaleaceae > Vallitaleaceae bacterium 9-2. The sequence goes on from CP121691.1 coordinate 1,319,189, forward strand.
GTTCCAACTTGCTGAACTAGGGAATTATATGGCAAAACAAAACTTTATACGCTATGCAACCGGTGATTCGCTTAAAAACAAGGTGGCTTTTTTGGGAGTAGAGCAGCTTGCTGCAAAGAAGGCAAAGACCAATATCCGGTTTTACCTAGATGAGCCGTTACAGCAAGTGATTCAAATACCTGCAGGAACAATCGTATCAACTGCTGATAATACGAATTTTTTGACATCAAATGCAATGACGCTTTCCATTGGACAAATGGAAACTTTTATAGAGGCGGAAGCAGAGGAATCAGGGACGGAGGGTAACGGATACCTTCCGGGTCAAATAAATGCGCTTGTGAGTTCGGTGCCCTATGTAAAAGTAGTAAATACAGTAACGTCTTATGGTGGAGCAGATGAAGAAACGGATGAAGACTTAAAAGAACGCTTTTCATTGGTTCCTGAAAGCTTTAGTACAGCCGGTCCTGGTGAGGCATATGAATACTTTGCCAAAAGTTTTAGTACCTTAATTCAAGATGCGAAAGCTGATCAAAGTAATCCAGGAGAAGTCCTTCTAACAATTTTACTTGAAGATGGCGAAGTACCAAGCCAAGTTTTTTTGGATGATGTCTTTGAATTTTTAAACGACAGAAAGCGGCGACCCTTGACCGATCATTTAATTGTGCAAGGTCCCTCAGTGGTTAATTATTCAATTGATGTTACATATTACCTTTCAGAAGATTCTGATGTGGAAGCAACGACATCAAAAATTGAAAATGCAGTAGCAGATTTTGTGCTTTGGCAAAAATCTAAAATTGGCCGATCAAGAAATCCATCAGAACTGATTCGTCGCATACTTGGAGCAGGAGCTATTCGCGTGGAAGTATTATCACCTACTTATTCAACAACAGGTACAACAGCAATCCAAGTGGCTGATGTCATATCGGTTCAATATGGAGGTGTAGAAAGTGCGTGACTTAAAAGATTCTAAGCTATCCCTAAACTTACCAGGTAGCATCCTTACGGAGTCGATACAATTGGGCAGTGATGCAAGTGATTCAGCATTTCATAAGCTATTAGAAGGCATGCTAAAAATATACATAGATGCTGATACAGCAGATGAAAACACATTAGACCACATGGCTGTCGAAATGCATGCAGATTTTTATGACAGAAGTTTTGACATATCCATAAAAAGGCAATTGGTCAAAGATGCTTACCTTTATAAATGCTATAAGGGAACGCCATTTGCTGTTGAGCGACTCATCAAAACAGTTTATGGAGAAGGAGAAGTTAAAGAATGGTTTGAATACGAAGGCGAACCCTATCATTTCAGAGTGTATACCAGGAATCGGACAGAAGTCGAAGAAAATCGAGAAACTTTTATGAAGGCTATCGGTTCCGTGAAAAATTTAAGATCATTTTTAGATGACATTATTATTGAATATAACTCGCATAAGGAGTTGTCTAGATTTACGCATGCTGAATTAGCAGCATATACGCATTTTCAACTTAGAGAAGAGATTTTAACATCATCAAATGAGCCATCTACTCCACCAACGCCTACACTACCTAGTCTACTTGATGAAAACTTAATAACTAACAAAACATTTGTAGATACGACAAACTGGGTTGGAGTGTATACTTCAGATGTTGTTGCCATAGATGGGAATTTACGGGTGACAGGAAACAATGCAACATCAATCAGGGCATATAATGATGATACGGATATGACAGGAGCACAGGATCAAGATGTCTATTTTATGATGCTACACGTTAAGCCTACGAATGGAACGCCATCAGAAATATCATTAAAATACCGTGCAAATGGAGATGGGGACAGGACATTAAAGTCAACATCTAACATAACGCTTGGACAAGTGCATGAGCTATATGGTATGGCTGCATTAGAAGCGGGAATGCCTGGCATGGATCGGGTTGCGATTTACAATACATATCCCTCGGGAGCCGATCATATTTATTATATTATGGGATATGATGCTTTAGCGGATCCGAAATATGTTCCTTTGTGTATTAACCTATCTAAATATGATCGTGAAAATGAAACAACTTATGCTGCAACAAAGACGGATGATGAAATTGCATCCATGATACACGAAGAATTAAACACACAAAGAGAATCTAGTTTGTTATCCTACCCTACGATACCAATACCTGCCTTTGAAGAAACCTGTAGTGCATCACAGGCTGCCAATATTTTGTCATGGCAATATCAAGATAATGACTTTTGTGGCAATGGTGATGGTACAGATCTATATTCGGATTGGCGAAGTGATGGTGGCTGGTCTACAAACAAGGAAGATGTCATCATATCACGTCAATGGAATAGTAGTGAATCAAAAGCAGCTTATGCGGCTAACTCAATGTCCGGAGATATCAATAAAACACCTCAAGGCTACCTAGATGATTCATCATCACAAAGGTATCTACAACTATTGATGGTTGCTTATAAGAATGACGCTTCAAATACAGCGCTTAGAGACGCAATTATTAAAGGAATTAAATTTATTTTAAGATGCCAATATACAGGCGATACTACAGTAGGCGATTACAGTGGGCAACCGATTGATTTAGGTTCAGCGTCCGGAGGTTTTGGATCCGTAATGCCTCGTGAAGATGGAGCGGATGGAAATGCAGATGCAATGCATTATCAAAATAGAATTACTTACAGTGATGATGTGACCGCCGAAGTCATGATGTTATGGACAAGAATCATCAATGAAGTACATCCATTTGATGCATCAACTGCGTTGACTAATCTTAAATCAGTTTACACTGATTTGATTTCCGACGTAACGGCATCATACAACGCTTGTTTAAACTGTATTATCGATAGTCAAATTATAAACCAGTCGGGTCATAAGACCGGTTGGGGTGGATGGCATGATATTTATGATTTGTCGCCGGCACCTGGACGATTGTTTGAACCTAGTGATTATTGTGACATGCGTGCGCATTATGGCATCGTTGAACTGCTATTGACAATATCAAACAGGTCTACAGCTGTTAAGAGTTGCCTTGATGGAGCAATCACATTTTTAAAAGCATCAGCTAGATTAGATGCCGTGTATATTTATCCACTGAATAGTAGTAAAGATTGTTTTGTAACATCATCCGGTAATCAAGTGTGGCCAAGGTTTACCCATCCGGACACATACACAGGTGTCTATTCAACAGGAAGTGGGGCTTTTTTAACGATGCCAAATGTAAATCAACCATTTACGATTGACCCTAGAAGTAGCTATGGTTGGGGAACGGACAAATGTGAGCCTTACATGACATTACATAAATCATAGGAGGTATATAAATGGGTAAAACTCAAACACCAAATTATAATTTAACAAAAGATGATCAGAATGAATTTTATGATATTTTAATGCACGCCCAGAATATGGATTTGATTGATGGAGCGCTGAAAGGATTAAGTGACAATAAAGTAAGCAAAGTCGAAGGCAAGGATTTGTCTACTAACGACTTTACAACTTTAGAAAAGGAAAAGCTAGCAGGCATCCAAGAAGGTGCAACAAATTATCAGCATCCAGCAACACATAGTTTAGACATGATAACTGAAACAACGTTGCGAAAGATTTTTTCATCTGCAGAGAGATCAAAACTAAACGGGATAGAAGAAGGGGCAAACAATTACACGCATCCTTCATCCCATAGTCTTGATATGATTACTGAAACGACAGCAAAAAAAATAATGACAAGTGCGGAACGGTCTAAATTAGCAGGCATCCAATCTGGCGCCCAAGTCAACACAGTTACAAGTGTAGCAGGAAAAACAGGAGCGGTGTCCGTTACAAAGTCAGATGTAGGTCTTGGTTCAGTTCTGAATTATGGAGTAGCAACAACAGCGGAAGCACAAGCAGGAACGAGCAGTACGAAATATATGACGCCGTTAAGAGTGAAAGAAGCAGTAGATGCTAATGTAAAGATCGCGCATGGTACATACACGGGTGATGGAACAATAGGAAGAAATATTGTAGTTGGTTTCCAACCTAAAAAAATCATAATTGGAAATGAATATCAGATTGTAATTATTACAGAGGTCACATGGGTTAGAATATCAAATGGATCATCAGATGAAAGAGAAAATATATTAACGTCAACAGGATTCACAATTAGTTCAGATGCTGTAAATTATATGAATGGGGCAAACAAGATATACGAATGGACGGCAATAGGATAGGAGGCTCATATGATAGTAAAAGTAGAAACCAAAACATTCGAAACACATTCTATGTACCCTAATAAGGATTGGTATAACGAAGGAAACCTAGTCATCGATGAGACTAACCCAGAAAATCAAACGATGATTGAAACCATCAAAGCCCATGCGCCTAACATCATTATTGAACATCAAGACGGAGCAATAGCAAATGTAATTGTCGATGTAGCAGCAGAACAAGAAGAAGCAATGCTAAAAGGGTTAGAGCCGGATGCTTCGGAAGTCGAAAAAGCGGAGCGTCAAATACAATTAATCAATGATCTAAACGAATTGGGGGTACTGTAATGAATAAGATACAAGAAATACTAGTCAACTCTTATGCAACATTAGTCATGGCCAAAAAGATAACTATCGAGCAGGTTCCGGAAGCAAGAACTTTTGGAGCAACAGAATATACGATAAGAGAAGAGGTAGAGGTGGAAGTTGCACAAAGAACAGTGGCAGCATTAAGCTAGGAGGAAATGTATTGATCAAAGAAAATCAAGCTGAATTTGAATTAGCAAATATTGTAAAATATCAGCAAATGCCCGTCAAAAGAGATCCGGGATTAATCATTGTCCTAGATTCAAGTAATAGACCTAGAAAGCATGATGGAATACAGATTGCAATCGATAATTTCAGAGATGACGATAAGCCGGGACATAACACACAAGTTTGTGGAGTAATAAGGCAAGTCGCTCCGGACGCCAATATTGTAACATTCAATTATTTTGGTAGTGAGAAACCGAAAATTATCGACTGGATCATCGAGAACAAGAAAGATATATGCGTCGTTAATTGCTCTTTCACAAGTGGAGATAAAGAAATTGAACGATTGGAAGAACACGATATTACGGTTGTTTCATCGAGTGGAAATACAAGCCAATCAATAACTTATCCGGCAAGTCTTCCATGGATTATTTCAGTTGGAGCTTTTGAAGAGTGGAAATATAAAGTTGCAGACTATTCAAGTTATGGAAAAACACTTGATATAGTTGCTTTCACCAATATATATCTAATGGTAGATCCCGAAACAAACAAAATACATTGGTTTAACGGAACATCTTGCAGTGGTCCGGTGGCAGCTTCTATGTTGTGGCTCTACCAATCGAGATACGGCATGAAGTTTACAAGAGAACAAGCAAGACGATTTCTACATTACAACACAATAGACCTATTAGAAAAAGGCCATGATGCAAAAAGCGGATACGGTCTTTTTATTTTGCCGGAAAAAACCAAGGTCAACCTATTCATCGGATCAGATAAATACTTGATTGATGGAGTCACTTACAGAATGGATACAGCACCGGTCTTAAAAAGCAAAAGAACTTTTGTGCCGATTCGATTTGTTGCCGAAGCGCTAGGCTTCAAGGTGACATGGGGCGGAGATATTGCCGGAGGAAATAAAAAAGAAGTCATCATCCAAAACGGCAATTTAAAAGTCAATATGCTCATTGGATCAAGCGATTACCTGGTAAATAACAACAAAAGCAAAATGGATGTAAAACCCTTTCTGCAAAATAACAGGACCTATGTGCCAATACGTTTCGTAGCTGAAGCTTTAGGTGCAAAGGTAACCTGGGGCGGAGATATCGGTGGTAACAGAAATGAAGTAATTATTGAAAAGGAAGGAGAATAGCACATGGAACATATTACACATTTAAAACTATACATTATGACAGCGTTAGGAGCAATCGGAGGAGGTTGTGCATACTTTTTAGGGGGGTGGGATACAGCTTTGCAGACATTAATCTTATTTATGGCCATTGATTACATCACAGGACTTATAATTGCAGGTGTGTTCAAGAAAAGTAATAAAACAGAAAATGGAGCGCTTGAATCAAAAGCTGGTTGGCTAGGATTATTCAGAAAGGGCATGACTCTTCTTATTGTTTTAATTGCCTATCATTTAGACAATATGATTGGATCAGATTTTATTAGAACAGGGGTAATTATAGCCTATATCGTCAACGAAGCTATATCCATTACAGAAAATGCAGGTGTAATGGGGGTTCCAATACCGGACGTAATCAAAAAAGGAATAGAAGCCCTACAACAGAAGGAGTGATATTATGTCAATTCGAATAGTAATAAAGGAAGGTAAAGGAAGTTACAAAGGTATTGCGCAGGACAAGTCTTTTCACCCGAAAGGACGCATGGGGGCAAAGGTAGAAGCCTACCTAAATGACCAACTAGTATACGTGACAAAGAATGCATCCACATTGCCGGATAGCATATCAATTGAGTACGCAAGAAAATATAATGGTGGCTCACCGGTTCCGATCATATGCGAAGGAACGTACGATATATATTCCCACATGCATAAGGGGAAGGAAAATGCTATTGAGATTGGCAAAGGATTAGAAGCTACACCGGTTATTCGTGGAAATAGCCTCAGTGAATCATCATACATCAACATTCATTCAAGGAGTTTAAATGATGTCTCCAACTTTGCATGGTCCACAGGATGTATTACAATTCTAAAAGAAGATATTCAAGAAATGTTTCAAGTGCTCGAAATTAAAACTTTTAATGGCCAGCACTTAGGAAAAGTAGTTATTGATCGGACGGAAATCGACAATGAGTTAATGCAGCATTACAATTCCATACTAGGCGAGATGACTAGATATTTTAATAAAGATTGGTACTGGAGAAACATTTTATTAAAAGCAGCAGATTCAAACGTAAGATGGGAAAAAGGAATTGATGCAGTAATTAATCTTGCAAAACAACAATCATATATGGGAGATTTGGAGATCATGGAATTTCTTCCAGAGCTTCTAATCAAAATAAAAGACCTACCTTAAACGGTAGGCCTTTTTTATTACAATAAAATTCAACGAAAATCATCTAGTTTAACTTGAAGTGCATCGGCTAGCATACATGCAATTGAAAACTTACAGTCTTCTCTTTTTTCAATGTCTTGAATAGTGCGTCTTGGAACGTTTGATAATTCGACTAACTGAGGAACGGAAAGTCCTTTTTCAAGTCTTATTTTTTGAAGGTTTTTCATTTAATCTTCCTCCAATCAATGTAAGTAATAATGAAACGAATGATTAGCAGTAAGAAATAAATAGCAAACATCACATAAATAATTACATCTAAAGTACTTGATGAATCACGCATAAGCGTAAGAATAAATAATATTATTACAGGAATATCACGTAAATAATTTTTTGATTTCATATGATAATGGTGATATAATAAGAAGAGAAAGGGGAATTGCACTTCCCCTTTAGGTATTTACTTTTTTCGTTTATGTAGCCATTTTGATATTTCAATCATATTGACTATATATGTTGTTAGCAGAACGAAAATGGTAAGTACCTTTTCAATTTTACCATTCACCGACTCACTCCTTTCCTTTAATATAAATACATTATAGCACGTAACAACGTGCTAGTCAATAATTTTACTCAAGAAAATATATAAAAAATACTATATATTGTATATAAATAAAATCACACCTACATATAGTGATTGACAAAGATGATATAATTTATGTATAGTTATGGTATGAGGAGGAGACAAAATGAATGGATTATTAATGGAATTAATTAAAGCTGTGCCTTATGGTGTATTAGCATATTTATTTACAAAAACAGCATATAAGGATATCGATAAAACAAGAAATTCATTACTTGAGTTGCATAAGACAACAGTTAGTGATTTAAAGGATCTTGCTACTAATTCGCACGTTGATATTGGTGGAGAAATATCGAAGCAGCTATCTCATAGAGAAATAGTTAAATGTCCTATAGCGATAAGGGAGTGATTGTGTGAGTTATTTAATTAGTTTGCTAATATATACCATAGTAATGTTTCTGATGTTCTCACTTTTTAAGATGATAAATAGGTATAAGTCAGTGAAAACAAAACGTAAAATAAAATTAGATTCAGATCAGATAAGTATCTTGTTGAGATATGAAAAGGCTAATGCCGATGGCGAGTTCGCAGAGCTTCAGAATATAAAAAAATATTTAAACATGAGTCCTTTTATACGTAAAGGAAAATATATTGATATACAAATGATGAGCATAAGAGTTTTGGATAAACAAAACAATAAACTTAATGAATTAATAAAAGCTTTACCAGTTGAATATGAAAAAGCATCTCAGAATGTAAAAAGCATAATGGATGATTATGGATTTTACATAAGTAATTTATTAATATATAAACATTTTTGGGCGTATACATATATTCGTATTTTTAGAAATTTTCGATTTATGATTGCTTTTTTATATGAAGTAATTTGTATAATCGAATCTGGTTTAAATATAGTTAATAAAAGATTAGCGGATACGGTTAAAGAAGTAAATGAAATACAAGATAAACCACAGAGAAAATTTAGTTTTGATGATGATATAGAATATTTAGTTCGTGGATAGGTCTAGGCGAATAAGAATTAGTTGGACAGTGAAAACATAAGATCACACGAAGAAAGATAATAAAATCGTTTGTTTATAAATAATACATTTTATGTGTGTTTGATATTTTTTTATATGAAAAGACCTACCTTAATCGGTAGGCCTTTTTTGTTGCAGAAGAATATGTATATGTGGTACAATCAAATCATATTATTTTAACGAGGTGGGTATAATGGAAAGCATTAAAAATTTCAAACAACGTAGCTTGCAGTTGCTATTAAATCAACATGGAAAAGCAATAACTGGAACAAAACAAGAGCTATCAGAGAAAATACTTGAGTTGGTTGAAGCTGGGGCTATAAAGAGTGACACTTTTAATGAGTGGATTGAAAATCAAAACATTCAAGGAAATAAGCACTTATATATTTATAGTATAAACAAAGAAATTGTTGATACAATTGAAGAAAAAAAATTATCTTTAAAAGTTAAAGAAATGAGAGAAAGCGATAGGATGTTTGATCCGACATCAGTTGAGGTGACTGAAACACATGCTTTAATAACAGTAAAAGAATCTAGATATAGGCGTAGAGAAACAGAGACAGAAGAAAAATACGAAGAAATTGATTTTTTTGTTTTGATTGATATTGATAAGCGCTTATCGGTAGCCAATATTTCGTTTGATCCACCAACTGAAATATACACTAGTAATAAAGACGGACATAACATCACAACAGCTAATTTAAGGGATAGATATAAAAAAATTGTTGAAACCTTATTTGAGTGCGATTTATCAAATGAATATTTGCTAAATAGTAAAGTGCTTAAATATATGTGGAATTTAGTTAATGACAGTATAAATACTAATTTGACGCCATACACGGATAAAATCAGTGATCAAATAGATTTATTTGCCAATATGATGAATACAGTCTTAGATCTGGAGTTAGATTCGACAATAATAGAAAATATTTGTAGAGATTTAAAATTTTACACTCAAGGAGTCATTATAACTTATTCAAATGACGAATTTACATTTGAAAATCAATATGGTAAAATAATAACTGAATCTTTTAGTGGGAAATCGGGACAAAGCGTGGTTTTTGGAAATGAAACAGGTGTAGAAAATACACCGGTTCATTATTCATTAAAAGGTCCCGTATCGGACGACAGTAATTATCAGTGTAAACATCTAAAATTCGCTTGGGATACATCCCATATTTCTGGTATGAAAAGAAGTGAAGTAATAACAATTATTGACAGTAGCCGGAATTATTTTAGGGTTAAATTTGTTACATATGCGACAAGGGAGGAGATGGGGTATGTACTTTCAAAAATTGCAGAAATTAAAGGAAGAATACAGGATTCCGAACGACACTATTCAGAATCTTGATACATGGCTTGCCTCATTAAGAAGGTTTGAAAGAAAAAGATTTTACAGTGATTTCTTCGCATATGAATATGACATTAATCCAGAGTTTGCACTGGAGGTATTTATCAAAGCATCTGAGGTTGGAATATTGAAAATTAATTATGAATTGCATTGTCCGGAATGTGATGAATTCATAGAAAAAATTGAACCTGATTCAATTTTTGAGGAATCTAAAGCATTTTGTGAGAATGGCCATTCATTTAATAGAGTTGAAGGAATTGTTATGTCTTTCGAGTTGATTGAAACACCAAAAAAAAAAGAACAAATAGTATTATTGAATTAAAGACTAGTAAACTAGGATTTACTTCTTTATTAGATGGTTCAAAGAAAAATGTATACATAGCACATTACTTAATAAATCACAATTTATTTTTTCCGAATTATGATAGTTTAAATAGAGAATTAGAAAATCTTGAAGAGTTAACAAAATCTAAAGATAAAAAAAATAACAGGAAAAAGGGAAAGGCCTTAGAAAAATTTGCTTCTTTAATTTTTTCTTTTTGTGTTAATTATGAAGGATATGAAGATGTTAATACTAAGACTAATCAAATTGATATAAAGATTAATCTTAAACCAATCCCTTTCCCAGAACCATTCATAACGCACTTGGGATATACTATTATTGTTGAATGTAAAAATGAAAATCATTCTGTATCAAGTAGAGAAGTGGATAATTTATCGACATTATTAACTGATTATGATTCTAAACTTGGGATCTTTCTATCAAGAAAAGATATCTCTGGTAATTCAAATGAAGACGGAAAGAGAAGAGCAATTAATCAATATTATGCGCATAAGCATACAATTATTTGTATTACTTTTGATGAAATTAAAAAAAGAGTAATAGAAAATAAGGAAAGTTTTATTTGTTTGATAGAAGAAAAATATAATGAATTTCATGACAGTAAATAATATACTTGAAAAAATTAAAGCATATTGATAAAATATAGTAGATGGTTGTCATATCATATCTATTCCAGATGCAGCCATTACCCTTATTAATTATTTATACTCCCCTCATCAAAGCCCTGGTCTTTACTGGGGTTTTATTTTTGAAACCAATGGCCCATTCATGTCCCAAAGCAATAAAAAGAGAACATCCTATATTCTAAAGATGTTCTCAAAGTATTGTTTTTACTGTATGCAGTTGGGGGGACTCGAACCCCCACGGGCCTAAGCCCACAAGATCCTTAGTCTTGCGCGTATACCAATTCCGCCACAACTGCATAATAAATTGCGTATATCACGTGACGCAAGAACAATAATAGCATACCTATATAGAGAATGTCAATAAAAAAAATGAAAAAGGTACCTAAAAAACCGTGGTTATACGAATTCTATAGTGAAAAAGTCAAAGTGTATTGCTTTTGGAAGGATTATGGTATAATAGAATTAATACGATAATCATAGTAGTCTGCCGAAAGTGGTGAACATATGACTGAGAGAGAGCGTAATCAAACAATACAGGAGAACTTTCCATTTATTGTTAAAACCGTGTCAACAATTACTAAAAAATATGTAGAAGTTGGTAATAGTGATGAGCTCAATATTGCCTTGGAAGCATTTAATGATTGTCTTGATCATTATGATGCGGATAAGGGCAAGTTTTATAGTTATGCAAAAACGGTGATTCATAATAAGATAGTAGACTACTATCGCCATATATCCAATCATCAAGAAACGCAAATCACAGAAACAGATATCGTCTCAGATAATATTGAAGAATTAATTATTATGCGTGATGAACTTTTAGTATATAAAGAACATCTCCATGTATTTGGGCTAAACTATGAAGTGCTTATCAGTGAGCATCCAAAACATGATGAGACACGTAGACATATTATCGAATTGGCTAAAAAGCTACAGTCGAATTCGGATATTATGCATGCCTTAATCGAGAAAAAAAGACTTCCTGTAACCTTAATTAGCCGCGAATATGATCAATCCCTTAAATTTGTAAAAAGCCATAAAAAAACGATTTCAGCAATTTTAATAGCGTATCATTATGAAATACAATGTGTCATTGATTTTTTAGGTCAATGAGAGGTGATTATATGAAAAAAGCAGTTGTACTTGAGGTAAAAAGAAAATATGCGTTAGCAATGACAGAGGATAAAAAAATTGTCCGGTTAATAAGAAAGTCCAATATGGTGGAAAATCAGATAATTTATTATTTTACTGAGGACTTTTACGTTGGCGGGAGGCAAAAGTCACGGGAGAAAAAATATTTTTTTCGATTAGCAATCGCTTCTTTTGTGGTGCTATTTTTTTTGATGGTTTCCATGGAGAGGTTAAGTGGACCGATGTATCAGCCCTATGCTATACTTACCTTTGATGTGAATCCAAGTCTTGAACTCTACATAAATAATAAACAACAAATAGATTATATCGAACCGTTGAATGAAGAAGGGCAAAAGATTGTAGAAGGATATAATGAAAAGAGCCGGTCGTTAAGTGAAGTGCTTGAATACTTGACTACATCTTCAGTAAAACTTGGGTATCTCGTTGATCAAGGTACGGTTCTTGTCTCCTATGGTTTATTGGGTGAGGCTGAAGATACCTATTCTGATAAGATAGATACAACAATCGATAGTTATAGAAAACGTTATGAAGAAAAGTATACATTTGCATATGTAGATGCATCCAGAGAAGAGATTAATCAAGCCAAAGAGCAAAAAATATCCGTAGGTAAATATGTATTGATGAAGCAGGCGCAACAGGCGACAGATTATGAGCAAGAGCATGTTCAAGACATGGAAATCTCGGATTTAGTTGATACACTACAAAAAGAGCAGAATAACAATCAACCAAAAGAGCATCCGATTCGTATATATCCGGCAGCAGAAATAGAAAGTGTAGAAGAATCTTTAAATCAGCCGGAGCAACCGAACAAACCGGACCAGTCCGAGCACCCGGATAAACCGGAGCAGCAGGATAACCCGAACCAGCCGGAACAGCCCGAGCAACCGAACAAACCGGATCAGCCTGAGCACCCGGACAAACCGGACCAGTCCGAGCACCCGGATAAACCGGAGCACCCGGACCAGCCGGATAAGCCCGAGCAACCGGACAAACCGGATCAGTCCGAGCAACCGGACAAACCGGATCAGTCCGAGCAACCGGACAAACCGGAGCAACCAGACAAACCGGATAAACCGGAACAACCGGATAAACCGGAACAACCGGATAAACCGGAACAACCGGATAAACCGGATAAACCGGATAAACCGGATAAACCGGAGCAACCGGACAAACCGGATCAGTCCGAGCACCCGGACAAACCGGAGCAACCAGACAAACCCGACCAGCCGGATAAGCCTGAACATCCTGACAAACCAGATAAACCCGAGCAATCGAATAATGTGGAGCAATCAAACAAACCGGATTCAACGGATGTAGCGCCCAATGCAATAGATGAAAAGAAAAAAGAAAAATCAGAGGCTTCTAGTCAGCTGGAAAAAGATAAGAAAAAAGAATAAAATCAAGAAAACAGAAAAAAGTTTATACTTTTTTCTGTTTTTTTTATAAAAAGGTACCCAAAATAATCTATACCCTCGAATTATATAGTAAAAGAAGGTGATAAGATGGTTGAACGCGTAAAACGTCTAGGAGAGATTCTGGTTGATAGTGAAATAATAACAGATGAACAATTATTAGAGGCATTACGTTTGCAGGGGGAACGCAAAGAGGTATTAGGTAAGATACTCATTGATGAAAGGTATGTAACCGAAAAGCAGATTATCGAAGTGCTGGAAGTTCAATATCAAATTCCTCGTGTTCAATTAAATACCTATGATGTGAATGAACGAGCGACAGCACTCATTAGTTCCAAGATGGCGCGAAGATATATGCTCATACCTATAAATGTAGATAATAAAAATTTGGAAGTAGCAATGGCAGATCCACTGAATTTATTTGCGATTGATGATTTGAAACTTGCTACCGGATTAAATATAAAGCCATATTTGGCAACAGAAAAAGAGATTCTCTTAGCCATAGAGCAATATTATAAAAAACGCTCGGCTGAGGCAGCTGTAAGTGAATTTAGTCATAAATTCACAGGGAATATGGATGAAGAGCAATTGGATTTAGAATCTATATCGGATGTAAATAATGCTCCGGTTGTTAAACTCATTGATTCTATTATTTTACAAGCAGCTGAAAGCAATGTCAGTGATATCCATATTGAACCGGATGATCAAGCGGTACGTATTCGTTTTCGTGTAGACGGTGACTTGTATGAACATATGCAGCTTAATAAAAAATCCCATTCATCATTGATTACACGTATTAAAATCATGGGATATATGGATATAGCAGAAAACAGAGTGCCACAAGATGGTCGCGTGGAAGTGGAATATAACGGACGTTCGATTGATTTACGAATCTCCGTGATGCCAACAATTTATGGAGAAAAAGCTGTCATACGTCTACTTGATCGCAGTGCCAAGCTCTTAACAATTAAAGAGCTGGGCATGACAGAGTTTAAATCCAATCGATATGAACATATGATTCATGTTCCTAACGGTATCATCCTAGTAACTGGACCGACGGGTAGTGGAAAATCGACAACCCTCTATGCAACCTTGATGGAGATAAATAATATCAAGCAAAACATCATAACAGTAGAAGATCCGGTAGAGTATAGGATTAAAGGTATCAATCAGACACAAGTCAATGTCAAGGCAGGATTAACATTTGCAAATAGTCTACGCGCCATATTACGCCAAGATCCAGATGTTATTATGATCGGTGAAATCCGTGATGGGGAAACAGCAGAGATTGCTGTTCGAGCAGCAATCACCGGACACCTTGTCTTATCGACTTTGCATACCAATGACACAGCATCTTCAATCCCACGACTGGTCAACATGGGAGTAGAACCCTATCTATTATCCAGTTCCATTAAAGGGATTGTGGCGCAGCGTTTGGTTAAGCGCATATGTACTAACTGTAAGCAACCTTATGAAGCTAGTGCACATGAGCTAAAAGTTATAAAAAATCAAACAAACACCCTATACCGTGGTGAAGGATGTAATTTGTGTAACCATACAGGATATAAAGGGCGTATTGCCGTCTATGAAATTATGCCAATAACCTATGGAATTCGTACCCTCATTGATGAGAATAAGAGTGCGGATATCTTGAAGAAAAAAGCGATGGAAGAAGGAATGACAACCCTTTACAGTAGTTGCTTAGACTTAGTTCTACAGGGAATAACCACAGTCGAAGAGTTGGTCAAGTTATCTAGCGGAACAGAATAAGGAGAGGAGGAGATCTCTTGGATATAATGGAGATACTACAAAAAGGTAAAGAAACGAAAGCATCAGATATTCATCTAAAAGCCGGAACAAAACCTATTTTGCGTATTGATGGGATTCTACATTCAATAGGGGATGAGCCTATATCCAATGAAGAAATCTATCAACTGTTAAAGACCATGTTATCTGTAGAACAGCTGGAAATGTTAGAAAAACAAGGTGAGTTTGACTTTTCCTATTCGGTTCCAGGAACGGGAAGATACCGTGTCAATGGTTATAGACAACGCAACACTTATTGTTTAGCGATGCGGATGGTGAACTTTGAGATTCCAACATTAGCTCAATTAAATATTCCGGACAGTTTGTTACGGCTAACAAGTTTAAAAAATGGTTTGGTTTTGGTGACCGGACCGACAGGAAGCGGAAAATCAACGACACTGGCATCTTTAATTGAAGAAATCAACAAAACGCGACAGTGTCATATTATTACGTTAGAAGATCCGATTGAATACCTATTTTCTGACAAAAAAAGTGTCGTAGGTCAACGGGAGATAGGGACAGATTCCCAATCCTTTAACAAAGCGTTACGTGCAGCCTTACGACAAGACCCAGACGTTATTCTTGTCGGAGAGATGCGAGACTTAGAAACTATCGAGATTGCACTTACTGCAGCAGAGACGGGGCATCTTGTTTTTAGTACATTACATACGATTGGAAGTGCAAAAACCATTGACCGTATTATTGATGCCTTTCCAGAACATAGCAAATCGCAAATACGTATGCAGGTAGCATCTGTACTCCAAGGGGTTATTTCTCAACAGTTGCTTCCAACAAAAGAATTAAAAGGACGCGTTCCTGCTGTGGAGATACTGCTTCCGACGATGGCGGTGCGAAACTTAATACGTGAACAAAAAACCCATCAAATCCTTAATGAAATCCAGACCGGAAAAAACAGCGGGATGATTACAATGGATCAATACTTGGAGTCGCTATATAAAAAAGGAAAAATTACAAGTGAGGTAGCCGTTGAATATGCATTTGACCGAGAAGAGTTGTTAAAAGAAATCTCTTACTAGAGAAGGTGAATTATGGAATATCAATATAAAGCAATGAAGGCTAATGGAGAAATCGTTGAAGGTATTTTTGTAGCAGATCAACGCCGTGATGTTATCGAAATGCTCAAAAACAATAACAACTATCCTATCGATATTCAAGAAAAGCAACAGGTAGGAACTAAAGAGGTGGCTTTTTGGGCAGGAGTCAAAGCCAAAGATTTATCCTTTTTTTGCCGCCAGCTTCATGCCATGTTAAAGGCAGGAAGTACGATTTCCAAAAGTTTGGATATTATGAAGCGACAAATAAAAAAACGTAGGTTTCAAGAGGTGGTCAGTGACCTGCATCGCGACGTACAAAAAGGCACGGTGCTTTCGCTAAGCATGAAGAACCATCCGAAAGTTTTTCCGGAGCTCATGATATATATGGTTGAGTCGGGAGAGATGAGTGGAAATTTGGACACAATTTTCCTACGCTTAGCAGATTATTTTGAAAAAGAGAACAAGCTAAAAAGTAAAATCAAATCGGCAATGGTCTATCCAATCATTCTCATGATTATGTCAATACTTGTCGTTGCATTTTTGGTAACTTTTATACTTCCTACATTTGTATCCATGTTTGAAAAAAGCGATGTAGAATTACCTATGATGACACAGATGCTTCTAGGATTTAGCACCTTCGTTCGCACGCATAGTGTACTTATACTTATTGGCATTCTTACCGTGGTGATTGTTGTGCATCAATACATTCATTCAAAAATCGGTCGTCACCATATAGACTGGTTAAAGATTAAGATACCTGTTGTTAAAGATGTGAATACAAAAATCATCACTGCACGATTCACAAGAAATCTATCCACCATGCTTTCAAGTGGCGTACCTATGTTGACCGCATTAAAAAATCTGGCAGATGTGATTAGTAACCAAATATTTGCAGAAGCAATTCTATCCTTCCGTGAGGATATTCAAAAGGGGAATGACTTGCACGAAGTGGTTCGTGAGAGCCATTTGTTCCCGCCGATGGTTGACGGAATGATGGAAATCGGAAAGGAGTCGGGAACACTAGACGAGATCTTGGATAAGACAGCAGATTTTTTTGATGAAGAAGTTGAGACGGCATTAGCAAGATTGGTCACCATGTTTGAGCCAATGATGATTTTAGTGATGGCATTTATTGTTGGATTTATTGTTATTGCTATGGCACTACCCATGTTTGATATGTTTCAAACAATATCAAAGTAACTGGATAATATTTTTAGAAAAGAACATTGAGGAGGAATGAAGAATGAAAAAACTAACAAAACACATGAAAAAAAATGAAGGATTTACACTCATGGAGATTATTATCGTTATTGTTATCTTAGGTATATTGGCACTTATTGCTGTACCGCGTCTCATTGGATTTACCACCCAAGCTGAGATTGCAGCAGATAAAGAATATGCAGCTGTTGTAGCCAGAGCCGCAGAACTTTACTGGGCTGCAAATGAACAACCAGCAGCTGTGAATATAACAGATATTGATACATCTAATGGAGCAGGATTAGTTGAGGATCCTGGGGCGGTGCTTCAAGATTATACGGCAGCAACAGTGACTATGGGAACAGGCACTTATGAAGGCGTTGCGTCAGTACAGCTTAGTGGTAGCGAAAGTGATGCAGATCCTATTTTTTATAATAGCATTGATGGCTATACTGCAGCCGCATTTGGGCAAGAAGAATAGTTTTGCTTTAATATTTATACACCCATGCGCTGCCGGCCAGCGCATGATCCCTTTTTAAAGTGGCAAATGGCATGAAGGAGTTGAGCGGAATGCAAGCACAAAAAGATAAATTGAAAAAAATCAATAAAAATATTATCGCTTTAGAGATGGGTGGGCATTCCATGAAGATTGTCTATGGCGATGTTCATAAAAATCAACTCGTCATCAAAGATGTTATTACCCAATCCATACCGAGTGGTCTCTATAGTGATGGAGAAATAAAAGACATTGAATGGTTAAGTAAAAATCTAAAAAACACATTACGTCAGCATCATATTCACAGCCATCGATGCTTTTGCACAACAGATAGCGGGCAGATGATTATGCGTGATGTAAAAGTGCCAAGTATTAATAAAGAAAATTTACAAGAGATTGCAAAATTTGAAGTAGAACAGTTTTTGCCGGTAGATATGGAAAATTATAGTGTTCAATCTATTCTTATTGAAGAAATGCAGACGGGTAATAGTCCTTTTGCTGAGATGTTAGTTACAGCGGTGCCTAAGCGCATGATTAAGCAATATAAGACCTTTATTGATAAAGCCGGGTTAACTCCTATGGTTTTAGATACACAGGCTAATGCATTGGGAAAACTTATTGAAAACCAAGAACGTATTAATCGAAGCTCAGACTTTAAGCACATGACAGTGGCTTTTATTGACCTGGGATACGAAAAAGTACGTGTGAATATTTTTAAACATGGAAAGTTTCGCTTTCAACGGTTGCTAAACTTTGGAGCTAAAGATATCGATCAGGCCATTGTGGAATTTACAGAACTTTCTTTGGATGAAGCCAAAGTACGTAAGCAAGAGATACATGACATCAGCCAATATAGCATTGATGAATCTGTGGAAAGCGGTGTCGCACGAGCGATACAATTTGTCTTAGATCAATGGATGGATGAGATTACAAAAGTGTTTAGATATTATGTATCGCGCAGCAACAATGAAGAACAAATTGAGCATATCTATCTATATGGTGGCATATCCAAAATCAATGGGATTGAAGCATATATTGAAAATAGATATAATCTACCCGTTGAAAGAGTGCGAGAAATCAGTTCTGTGACCTTAAGCCAGAATGGACAATATGAACTTTCAGAAGTACTTAACGCACTTGGCGTTATGTATCGAAGGTAGGTGGAGAGATGTTTGATTATAATTTCTTTCAAGAAAATGAAGCGAAAAAACCGAAAAAACCGAGTATGATTATTGCGTCAATCATATGTGTAACACTGATACTTGGAATGGTTGGAATTGTTGCATGGACATATACGCAAAAGTCAGCACTCCAGATGAACCTAAACATAACCAAAGATCGTATTCGAGAGATTCAGTCCAACGATGATATTACTCGTATTATGGAAAAAGAAGAGCTTCTTGTCCAATTGGAAAATATTCAGCAAAATATTGATGCGGCCAATCGAGTGATTCTATCGGAAAATCAAGTATCAGAAAATATATTGGCACTACTTAGTGACAATATACCGATGGATGCTAATTTGGAAAAGCTTGAAATCATTGAAGGGCAAATGTTTATCGTCGGCCGAGCTGACAATCGACCTGCCATTGCTGAATTTGCACATAATTTACGCTTGACGGATACCATTGGAGACGTGTTTATTTCGAGTATTGAACAAGATGAAACCGAAATCCATGATTATCAATTCTCCATGCAAGCAGTGATTGGAGGTGACACTCAATGAGGATATCAACGCGTGAACATATTTTGCTAATTAGTTTAATTACCTTTATCATCCTGTGGGTAGCATTTGTATATATTTTAGAGCCGCAATGGATTGAAATGGAAGCTATGCGCCAAGAACTTCGGGTTGAGACGGTAGAACTTGAACGTTTGGAAACGATGATAAAAAATGAAGAGATGCTCGATCAAAAGATAGAGACAAACTATGTTGCCATTGAACAAAAAGCGGCACAATATTTTAATACAACGCCTCAAGAAGAGTTAATACTTTTATTTAATGACTTTTTGAATATCCCATTCCTTGAAGGAACTTTGTTAAGTTTTAGAACACCTGAACAGGTGGAGATTGAAGGGATAACTTTTCAAAAAGACGTTATTGAAATCACAAGCGAAGGTCAATATGGCTCTGTTGTGAATGTATTTAAAAACATGTGGCAGTTTCAAAAACATGTCAATATGACATATGCCAATCTTAGCAAAAAATCGATTGATGAAGTTGTAGGTCAGATGGAGTTAGCCGTATATACACTTGTAGCCGATGTAAACATAAAAGATCAACTTTATGAATGGTATATTGATGATCTGTTTTATAAGGAAGATCCGTTTGCCCCTTATCAACCAAATCCAGAAGCTGTACGCTATATTTATACACAAGAAGATCAAGGACTATTTAATTATGATTTGAATTACGCATTTACAGATATTGAAGGACATTATATGGAAGCTGAGATTAACGAGTTTTTACAAGCGGGATATTTGTTTTTAGACCCTTATATGACATTTAAACCGGATACACCTATAACCCGTGGTGAATTTATCGTTATGATGGATAAAGTCTACGGATGGGAAAGTGTCAATGAAGAAGATACCATGGACTTAACATCCTTTGATGATTACGATGAGCTAGGAAGTCTTGAAAATGCCTTTGCAAAAGCTATATATCGCGGATATATCAGTGGAATCATTGAAGGATATACAGATAATACATTGCGCCCGAGAAATCCTATCACTTATGGTGAG
Source organism: Vallitaleaceae bacterium 9-2 (assembly GCA_038396585.1). Classification (NCBI taxonomy): domain Bacteria; kingdom Bacillati; phylum Bacillota; class Clostridia; order Lachnospirales; family Vallitaleaceae; species Vallitaleaceae bacterium 9-2. The sequence continues at coordinate 1,339,988 of CP121691.1, forward strand.
ATTGAATATATTATGAATAACATCAAAGGAACTCAAGATTATTCTTTTGCCAATATTGGTAATGCTTTAGTTGCAGATAAAGGTGTACCTGCCAAAAATTGGTCAAACCTTAATGGGCAATTGACAAAAGCAGAAGCTGTCTACTTATTATACTATCATAAATAAGCTTGTGATTCGTGAAGAGTAGGTGAAGAAAATGAATGTGAAAATACGTGGGGAAAAAGGATCAACATTTGCATATATTCTCGTCGTGATGGTTGTCTCCTTTTTGTTAGTAGCAGGTCTTATTCAAATAACAACCAGTGAAAACAATCAGGTGCGCTATCAGACGAACGAGATGAAAGCGTATTATATCGCTCGTGCAGGTGCGGAATCTGTTGCAATGGAATTAGAACGAATGGATAATGCATATTATCAATACTTTTATAGCGGACAACAGATTACCCAGGCAAATAATATGCTAGATGGTGTAGGAGATGCCGTTGTTAGTGTTGAGCGTGTTGACGAAGATGGATTCTACCGTATCATCTCCACAGGAACATATCAAGAGGCGCAAGCGACGGTTAAAATCATGATGGAATACCGTGAACGCTCGAATCTGGATTTTGGAGTCTATGCAAAAGAAACAATGGATGATGTGAGTATCAAGGACTTTGATGGCGACTTGGGCTCAGGTGGAGATATAGAATTTAAGCCCGCAGGAGATGAAGATGGAGTTACTGGGACAGTGACACGAAATACTGCAAATAATATTACTATTGCAGTACCTGAGATTTCAGATATCTATGATGCCTTGGATCAGTCAGGGACATTTATTGATCCAAGTCAGGCAGGTATAAAACTTGTTAAACAAACAGGTGGTGGACTTACGCCGGCAGAGATGATGATGTTTGGCGAATATGATATAGATGTGGATATTCGAGAATCAATGATTATCAGCCGATGGGATGATGATTATACTGGAAGCATAGCTGTTAATACGGATTTTGCAAAGTATTATATGCAGCCCTATGAAGATCATGAAGATACGTTTGAGTTGTCAACATCCAATCCCGGCGGCGCAGAAAAATGGCTTATCCTTTATCTTGAAGGTGAGGCGAATTTTGGAAAAGATGCGACGTTGGACATATATGGGAACCATAACGTAATGGTTATCGTAGAAGATGGGATTGAAATTTCAGGAACTATTAATGTGCATAACGATAATCGGATATGGTTTTATATAATGGATATACCAGAAGATAATCAAGTAGATTTGACCATTGTCAAAAATACGCTTATCGGTGTTGCTGGACATCCGGAATTATTGACCTTTTATTTAAACCCGCTTACTTCGCGTCCGATTGTGGCAGAGATAGATAGTAATCCGGATTTTTACGGATTTATCATTGGTCCAGAGGCAATTGTAAACTTAAAGAACGGGGCGACAACAGTTTATGGAGGAATCTATGCCAAAGAAGTTAATATTGAGGCTTCATCATCCTTTCATCAGTTGAATCCGTCCGATCCAAATGTGATTTTATATAAAGAAATGGGAATTGCATATTGGGAATGAGAAGAGGTGGAAATGCTATGTCAATAAAAAGAAAAATCATGCATCAAGCTGGATTTACGCTACTTGAATTGATTTTATCCATTGCATTATTATCGATTATTATGATTGCAGCTTTTAGTGGATTGCACTTTGCATATAACACGCTATTTGCTTCAAAAGAGTTGTCAAAGCAGGCGTATACTATACAAAAAGAATATGAAGGGGAACTGGCTAAAGTGCGACAATTGCCCACGGATACAACCGGGGCGACATATTTGGCTTTAGATGCATCGCGCGTAATTGATGATCAGCCGATTGTATTTGATTGGAGCAGTGGTACATTGGTTGACTTTAACGCTCAAGGCTTAACGATTATAAAAGAAGGTAAAGGTGGCGATTATCTTGAAGAGAGTATATATATGTTTATTCCGTTATATACAGAAGAAAGTCCATGACGAGGTTGGATTTACATTAATGGAAATTGTGACAGTCATTGCTATTATGGGTATTGTTATAACCATGATTTTTGGTTTTTTGGTCTTTAATGTAGATGGAATCAACTATGGTTCCGGACAAACCCAAGAACAGGCAAATCTAAGGATGGCAGCACTTCGTATTACGCAAGAGGTACGTAATAGTGTGGACATCGAGTTATCGGATACGTCTATGCTACCTGGCATGGACTATGAAATCTATGTAGACAATAATGTCGTTATGCTCGACGATGGAAGTTCGACGATTTCTTTATCGGCAGATGGAATGCAAAGCGTTGCGTTTGAACTGAAAGAGGATAATTCCAGGTACCTTCTGATTATTACCTTAGACACAAAAGGGAGTACATTAGAAACAGAAGTACTGTTAAATAATATATCAACTATTGATGCAGCAGCCACAACACTTGGTGAACGTGTAGGATTTACCCTTCCTCCGGTTGCACCATAAGAGTATTTTTTAAAGTCAATATTCGCCTTAGTGAAAGGTCGATCCTCTCCTCTCTCATTCGACCGGAAGCTAGGGCGTTTATTATGCCTTCATAAGCCTCATAAAAATCATCAGGTAAGAGGATGAGATCACTGCCGGATTCAATGACAAGGACACCAACCTCAGAAGCGGGATAAGTATCGCTTATAGCTTTCATACGAAGGGAATCGGTGACAACGACACCATCAAATCCCAGTTCGTTGCGTAGATAATCCGTGGTCATAACTTTCGAAAGAGAAGCCGGAAGGTTATCATCACTTACGTTGGGTGTATGGATATGCCCAGTCATTAGTACGGGAATACCATCGTTAATTGCTTGTTGAAATGGAAGCCATTCGACACTGCGTAGACGGTCAAGAGAATGATCAATAGAGGTCACTTCAAGATGGGTATCTGTCTGTGTATCACCATGTCCCGGAAAATGCTTGCCGACAGGAAGCACATAGGATTCCATAAGCCCTTCCATAAACGCAGTTCCATAGTCTCCTACAATGCTAGGGTCTGAACTAAAAGCACGTGTACCAATGACGGGATTGTCTGGATTGGTATTCACATCAAGAACTGGAGCAAAGTTCATATTAATGCCAATAGAAGCCAATTGCTGCCCTAACGTTTTAGCTAAGGCATGGACTTCGCCAATGCTATAGTTTGATGCTAGCTTAGCAGCGGTGGGAAGGTGAGTCACGCCGATATCTTTGGAGCCCATACGTGATACAAGTCCACCTTCTTCATCAACACTCATGAACAAAGGAATATCCGCAGTTGATTGCAAGTCAGTAATTAATTGTTGGGTTTGTGTAGCGGTACTAATATTTTCTCCAAAGAGAATAATACCTCCGACCGGATAAGCGGATAAAAAATCTTCAATCTCAGTAGAAGTCGATAAAAGTCCGGGCGTATTATTCACTGTATACAGATCAATCATAAAAAGTTGCGCAACTTTGTCCTCAATTGTCATGGTAGCTAACTTCTTATCTATCCAAGACATGGTGTTAGAAGGTAAGTCGAGAGAAGTCGCTGTGGATTCATGGCTTAGATTTGTGGATAGACGCCAAGGAAATCTCGGTGAAGGCGCAAAACTTTTTGATGGACAAAACCAAAAGATAAATAAAGCAAAGGCTCCTACCAGTAAAAATAAAATAATTATAAGGGATATATTTTTTTTAGTCTTTAACATAATGAATCTCCTAAGATATAGTGTTCCACAATTATAACAAGTTTTTTGCAAAAGGTCTATTGACAATATTTTTTTCCTATGCTATAATTCATCAAGTCGGTAGCGATAGAGCACAAGCCAATAGCTTGAATTATCTATCAAGTCTACATAAACATGATTTACTATATGCGTGAGTGGCTCAGTGGTAGAGCATCGCCTTGCCAAGGCGAGGGTCGCGGGTTCGAATCCCGTCTCGCGCTCTCAGAAGTTCTAAGATTCTAGATAACTAGGGTTTTGGGGCTTTTTTTGTGCGTAAAAAAAGACATGCATCAACATTGAAAAAAATCATATCTTCTGCTACCATAAACATAGGTATACATCAGAAGATACAAGATCTATTAAGTGTTGAGCATGGCTTGTTTTTATCTAGGCTTTTGCTTTATAGACTTTGACATAGGTCAAGAGAGCAATTAGCTTTAAAGCAAATGCGACAATAAGCCCACCGACAAGTATAGAATTGTGTGGATAGATAATCAATAAGATGACCATTAACATAGAGAGTGCTGTGGCAGCTTTTCCCGGAAGGCTAGAAGCAATGACCATCCTTTCCTTACGGTACCACAAGATAGCTCCTGCCAAAATCATAAAAATCTCTTTGGCTAAGAAGAGGTAAAAGATTACAAAAGGAATGGCATAATCAATAGCTAAAGATCCTAATGCAGTTAAAAGCATCAGCTTGTCAGCTAAAGGATCTAATACAGTACCTATTTTACTGATGCTTTGGTATTTTCTTGCTAGATACCCATCTAGAAAATCAGTGAAGCTGGCAACGAGAAAGATTATTAGTGCAATCAAGTGCCCGCGGGAAGCACTGGAAAAATATACAATGGCAAACAATGGGACGAGTAACAGGCGGATGACGGTTAAAATGTTTGGAACGTATTTCATAAGCAACCCTCGCATTCGTCAGTTGATTTTAATTAATGTATGTTTCTATTATAGCGGAATTGTTATATAAGGACAAACAATAATCGCTACAAATACTAAAAAGGATGTGAAAGGATGTCAGAAAACCCCCAAGAAAGAGTTATTCAAATTCAAAAAAATGGTCCGATTAAGGTAATAAACCCTCCACGCCTTAAGATAAAAAAAGGTGTGGAAAAATTTAGCGACCCGTCAAAGATGATTCCCAAGGAAATCAACCTTTGCCGTTGTGGATACTCAAAAGACAAGCCTTTTTGTGATGGAAGCCACTTTGTTGAAGAGTTTGATGAGGATAAAGGCAGTCAGTGGGAACCTGGAAAACGAAAGGATTATATAGGGGAGCGGACTCAGATTACCATAACAGATAATCGACGTATTTGCGCTCATGTGGGATATTGTCTTAGCGATTTACCATTGGTTTTTGATAAATATCGCCACCCATGGATTATAACAGATAATGGGTCAGTAGAAGATATCATTCGTGCTATAAGGCGTTGTCCTTCAGGCGCATTGGCGTATCGACTAAACGGGATAGAGTATCAAGCATACCATGCAGAACCAGAGATTATCGTGATAAAAAACGGTCCTTATATTGTGCAAGGTGGCATTCGCTTGGAAGGTGAAAAAAAACCGGAAACGCAAGATCACTATACCCTATGTCGATGCGGACATTCAAAGAATAAGCCGTTTTGCGATGGTGAACATATTGATCAAAGTTTTAACGATGAAGGGGAATAGCTATTATATAAGGGAGGGCTACCTATGCTAAAAAATCCAGATAAAGAAATGATGATTACTTTACTTGGAAAGGAACTATATGATGTATGGGATGAAGTATGTACATCTATTGAAAACCTTTATGCAATGGATTGTCTGTGGAATAATGGTGGGAAAACCTGGACATATGAATATAAATATCGAAGAGGTGGCAAGACACTCTGTGCATTATATGCTAGAGATAGCCAAATTGGATTTATGATTATCTTTGGGAAAAATGAACGGACCAAGTTCGAACAAGAACGAGATAAGTATTCAATAAAAGTACAGTTTATCTATGATGAAGCCAAAACATATCATGATGGAAAGTGGATGATGTTTGACCTTAAAAATAAAGAAGACATACCTGAGTTGATAAAATTATTGGCAATTAAGCGAAAACCGAATAAAAAATAACACAAGTCTAATTTGCTGTTTAATATTATTAAAAATATGGTATAATTTTAATAATATTATATCTTCGGTCAACAGAAGGGAGTATATCGTGAAATCAAAAAATGAAAAGTGGATACAACATTTTCTTATTATCGCATTAATTCTTATGGTAGTCTTTTTAGGTCAATCAGCGTTAGGTAAACTAACTGAAGCATACAAACGTGCATATGATACCAGTATTATGCAGATGTCGCTATTGTCGTTCCTGATTTTTGGAGGAATCGGTGTACTATTAGGTGTGGAACATCTTATTAGTGAATATAATAAAGTTGGAAAGTGGACGATAAGCCATTCTAAGCTTGTCTTTATGGGGATACCTTCGCTGTATTTTTCTTTGGCAATACCCTTAAGTTTTTTACCTATATTACATGATACCTTTTTGTTATACCCAATCAGCATTTTGATGCGTTATGACGGGGAAGGTTTTTTAACGATTTTTAAAGTCATCTTTGGATACACAATCATCACAAGTTTTTATAAAAGAGAATTTAGAGTATTAAATAGATAACGTAGTGCATAGAGGTGAAAAAGTGTGCTATAATTGAACAGATGAGAACTTAACATATTTATTAGGGAGGATAAATGATGTTATTGGTAAGGGAACAAGTGGCTCGCTACAAGGGAAATACGTCAAAAATCAACTCAATACAGCAAATGAAAAATTACATGATAAAAAAAGGTTATAGTCCAAAGACTATCAAGTCGTATGTTAATCACATCAAGCATCTTGACCATGCTTTAAATGGTAAGATGTCACCTGAGAGTATAGAAGATTATCTGTTGACCCTACTTAATGAGCGACAGCTAAGTCATGCATATGTCAATCAGATGATTAACGCAGTAAAAATATATTCACAGTTTCGCTTTAAGTTAAATAGTGAACGATTACATGGATATATACGCCCAAAATCTGTTCATAAGCTACCCAAGGTTATGAGTAAAGATGATGTCAAAAGATTGTTTGAAGTTACTGAAAATTTAAAGCATAAGACAGAACTGATGTTAGCCTACTCATGTGGTCTACGCGTCAGTGAAGTGGCAAATCTAAAAGTAACAGATATAGATAGCAAACGTATGGTGGTTGTCATTCATCAAGGAAAAGGACGAAAAGATCGAATTACGGGCCTTTCAATAAAAATGCTTGAACAACTTCGAGAATACTATAAGCAATATAAGCCTGGTGAGTGGCTCTTTGAGAACGCCACTAAATCAGGTCCTATTAGTGTGCGCTCATTACAGAATGTCTTTCATCAAAACCGGGAAAAAGCAGGCATCAAGAAAATCTACTCTTTCCATGCCTTGCGTCATTCCTACGCAACACACTTACTCGAAAGTGGCGTCAGCCTGCGACACATACAGCAACTACTGGGACATAAAAGTTCACGGACAACAGAACGCTACACCCACGTATCCACACAAGAGATCCAGAAGATTATCAACCCCCTGGACCTAATGTGATTTATTGTCGCAATGCGTAAAGCCTACACATATATGTTGTATTGCCGCAATGCTACAATATAAAAGTTAGAGGAAATACTATACTGTTTAAGTAATTCAGAGGAGGAAAATTGTGAATAGAGTATTATATTATCCTGGATTTGAAGTAGAGGATGAAAATTGGCTTAAATTTGCATTATTATATATTGGAGAACTCAGACCTATTATACCTTTATCTGGTGATTCGACTCTATCAGATTTAACCTTGAAAGTTCGAGAAGAGACAGATTTATTTAATTTTTATAGACCAAGTTACGCTGATGCAGAGTGGGCATCCCATATAGCGCTCGATGTTATCCAACGTATTTTAAAGAATCCAGAAATATATAGACATATATTTCATAAAACAGATGTGATGAGGCATTTAAGTGATCCTAACACACATAAGTTTCTTGTTTACGATGAAAAGACAATTTATGAATTTAGGGAATTTTGTATAAGAAATGGATTTGCAACAAATTCAAATGTAGGTACTTTGTTTAACCCGGAAATTGGGAATACGTATATGACTATTTTGTCTAATGTAATTGCTGAAAGACATAACTTGCAATGTATCACAGACAAGCCACTAATGAGTAGATACAATCTTTTGTCAAGGGATTCAATGAGGATAAATGCGGATAATAATAAAAATAAAGAACAGATTGTGAAAAGATACCGAGTAGCTAAATCTATAATTGAGTTATACCTACCAAAGGGGATTTCTAAAATAGATCTTAATACGATTATAGAATTTAGAGCTGAGAATGATTACAGAGAAGCCTTAAATGCTTTTCAGAGACAAATCGATAGTTATTTATTGAAATTAGAAACAGGTGAAGCTATGGGAGATTTTGAAGAGGAGCTTAATTATACTGTTAGAGAACTTAGAAGACAATTTTTACTATTAGCTCCGTTAACTGCATCAACGGCTTTTCAGGTTTGGAGCATTATTAATGGCAATACATCATTAGAGACAATAACTTCAGCAGCAGTAGGTGCGACTTCTGCAATTCATACAATCAAGAGGACTTTAGATATATACACTGCAGGTGAAGAATCAAGATTTACTAGAAAGTACTTATCAATGCTTCAGACGATTGATAGAAGGCGAATGAAATGGGGAACGTCCGTATAGTACTTCCTCTAACACACTGTTCCCAACATGCACAGGAAATCGGAGGATGCACACGTCGGGAACAGCCGGAACGTTAGATGAAACCCTACAATGATGTTTCCGCACTACGTCCATGTAGTGCTGGTATTTGGTGATAGAAATTGAATGGAACGGTCAAGTGACAAATTTTGATTTAGTGGGATGAATTATGTTAATTACATAGGTGAGGATAAATGCAATGGATAAATTATTAATAGCAGTTATATGTTTAGCCCTTTTAACAGGATGCTCAAATAATAAAGCAATTATAAAAGAATATGAAGATAAGATAACAAATCTTGAAGATGAATTAGAGATTTCGAATAATATGTATTTAGATGAGAGAGTTATTAATGATTCTCTTCAGTTATCGTTTGAACAGTTATCAGAAGAAAACATCAAACTTTCAAGCTTAATTGATGAAAGGGTAGATACTAATGTGCAGTCTGATGAAGAAGCGAAAGAGATAGCTAGTGTTGTAAGTGATTTAAATTATGATACAAACAGATTTAGCAATTCAGGTTATTTATATGATTATGAGAAATTTGCTCAATATAAGATAACTAATTTTGACGATGTTGATTTGTATGAAATGGCTTCTTTATTGCAACCCAAAGGGTTACAATTATTAACAGTCGAAATGAACGAAAGCAATTTGAAGATAACATATGAGTTAGACCTAAGATATGAGAATCAACGTTACTACTTTTATTATAATAGGGAAATACAAGATTCAATAATAATTCTTGCAATATTTGATGAGATAAAAAGTGTGGAGTTTGATTACGTAATCCCTGATAAGTATTCTGTTTCTGCCTTACCATATACAAGAAATATAATAAATGCAGAAACGAGTATAGATTTGCAGTCATATGACGTTACTGAAGAATTCATAAGTAATGAGTTACCGAATATTTTAAATGGATTTTACTATAATCCAGAAATAATGAGATTTGCTACATATGAACATGCAATGGGATTAGATTAATCATCATAAAAGAGGAATATCTGTGTATCATGGTTAGCAATATGTGTATCACGAATTGAAATTTGAGATATAAGTGTAATTGATTAACATTAATAAGATTAAGTAATTGTAATTAGTCGTCACTACGCCGTCCGTGGCTTCGTTCCTCGGATAGGTAGGGCACCATCTAACACGCCAATTCCCGACATGCGCAGGAAATCGGAGGATGCACACGTCGGGAACTGTGGGAACGTTAGGTGAAACTCTAATTATTTGCTTCCGCACTACTTCCATGTAGTGCTAAATCTGCTAAGAGAAATAGTTCGTAGCAGTAAGGGGGAATTCTGATTTATATAAATTAAAATTATTAAATGAGAATATACTATGGATATTTAATGAAAGGTAAGTATAGAAAAGAATAATGAAAAAAATAATATTAATTATCTTGGCATGTTGTCTTATTTCATCTGCTTGTGTAAAATCGGATGATCGAAATGAAAAAATTATATATAAGTTAGCTGAAGAAAAAACCAATTTATTAGATATTGAAGTAAACTGGAAAACAGAAATTGAAGTTATTAAGAGTGATAATAATGTAATAAGCATAGAATCCAGAGATACATATTTTTTTGACGAATTGAATAAAGATAAAATTGTTCAGTATGTAAAAGAAATGGAAGAAATCATCTCTCCACCATTTAATGATGAACCAACTTTCACGATGGGGGTAACACAGACTGAAGATGCAATCATTCTTTATATGAGAGTAAATTATAAAGAAATTAATCCAGATGCTATATCTCAAAGTTATTATGAATATTGCTTTCCGAATGAATTTATTGATAGTGATGGTGAATTTAGATGGGATGAATATTTGGAGTATCTAGAGTCGTTACAAGATGATTATCTTGATATGGGGAAACAGTAATCAAAATTAAGAACTAGTGGGAATTTGCGGACAAATAAATATCGCCATCAAGAGTCGTCACTACGCCGTCCGTGGCTTCGTTTCTCATAATTATAGAGCATCACCTAACAGCGTATGGCCAACATGGACAGGGAATCGGAGGATGTCCACGTCGTCCATACGCGGAACGTTATCGGGCATTCATAACTGGTTTTGAATCAAGATTTTATACTGATTGAGAGGGATAGCAATGAAAGAAGCAATATTGAACGAATTAAATAGAATTGAAAACGAACATAGCGTTAAGATTTTATATGCGGTTGAATCTGGAAGCCGAGGCTGGGGATTTGAATCGACTGATAGCGATTACGATGTGAGATTTATTTATATAAGCAAATTGAACTGGTATTTGTCGATGAAAGAGAAAAGGGACGTAATCGAAGTGCCTATTGATGAGGTATTAGATGTCAATGGTTGGGATATTCAAAAGGCATTGATGTTATATAAGAGATCAAATCCTACATTATTAGAATGGTTAAGTTCGCCGATTGTTTATATGCAGGACACATCTTTTGCGGACAATTTGAGAGAATTAATGAATGACTATTTTATCAGCAAATCATGCATTTATCATTATCTTAGTATGGCGAAAGGAAATTACCGCGAGTATCTGAAGAAAGATTATGTGAAGATTAAGAAATATTTTTATGTAATTCGACCGTTAATGGCATGTATGTGGATAGAAGAACATGGAAGTCAGCCACCGATGCTATTTGAAGAATTGATGACTTCACTAGAGATACCGAGTGATGTGATAGATGAAATCAAGAATCTGCTTGAAAGAAAGAAAATCAGTTCAGAATTGAAAGAAGAGGCAAGAATACCTTTATTGAATCAGTTTATCGAAGAGAAGATAGAGTATTTTGAAGAATTAGCCAAGTCGCTGGAATATATTAAGAATAACGATGTTAGCCAGTTAGATGATTTGTTTTTAAATACTTTAGACGAAGCTTGGAATAATTGAAAGCTTCCGTTATGAACGCCCGATAACACACCGATTGCCGCAACGCGCAAGAACAAGGTGGATGCACGCTGCGGCAATCGTGGGAACGTTATACGCAACTGATCCCATGGATTCTTGCGGAGGATGAACCGAATATATATTTTAGTATATCGACGTAAGAAGTGCTTGAAGAAGTAAGCTTTATCCGCAAGAATCAACGTACGCCTTATGAGGATTGCTGGAACTGACAGTTTGTCGGAACATAAAGAAGTCGTTGATGAACAAGATAAAGCTTGTCGCGATGACGTACATCAAAGTTATAGCACCGTTCTTAACGAAGCACTGTAGTTTTAAGACTTATAATATAGCCGTTAAGAACTCAACGAAACGAAGGTGACGACTTATTCATCAACTCGATTCCGTGAGCGTCCAAACCGATGATAGTTATTGGATGTTGACGCAATCGAGCTGAAGGATGAGATATGGACCGCCTGAAGAGAATAGGATAAGCGGCGTATAACACCCAGTTTACGCCAAGCAGATTGCAAACCGAGTCGGAATCGCATAGGGCGTTCGCAAGCTCACAGCCATAAGCTCATCCTGTAAGCGCCCTGTCGTCGCAAACTGGCGGTCCGTTAGACAAAACATGAGACTTGGTTTCGAAAGGAGAGCACAATGAAGTACAAAATGAAGCGGTATGTCGAACGCATTAGGGAACTGATTGATGAAGCGGATGATGTTCTAGATTCAACAGTTCAGGATACATATGGTGATTATATAGGTGAGAAAGTGACCCTAAATGCATGGCTTACCAAAGTTAAGAATATAGTGCAAGTCGTTTTTGGAACTCATAGTATTCATAAGCGTGAGTTGAACAAGTTAACTGGGCAAGTTTCCAAAACTTCGCACGTCAAGGCTATAAAAGGCTTACTAATTGGAGCGCTTGATGATGTTGAGAACGGTTTTATAGAAGGTCAGGAGTTTGTAATAGCCGGCGAGATATTTGATAGTGTGCTTGAAGAAGCAAAGCACTTGTTGAAAGCACAACATAAAGATCCTGCTGCTGTTTTGGGACGTGTTGTAGTTGAAGATACTTTGAAACGAATTGCAAGGCGTGAAGATATAACTGAAAATCTTAAAGCCGCGCGTCTTAATGATGAGTTGAAGAAACAAGGAGTATATTCTACTCCACAGTGGAGATTGATACAATCATGGCTTGATGTAGGTAACTCAGCAGCACATGGAAAGTTTGATGATTATGATTTTAATGATGTTGTGAATATGCTTAATGGAATTGAGCAGTTTATGGCAAATACATTTTAAACTTGGCGTCTCATAATTCGTCTAACACCCGTTTTACGCTATAGGGCTCGCTAACCGAGTCGGAATCGCATAAGGCGTTCGCAGGCTCACAGCCATAAGCTCATCCTGTAAGCTCCCGTACAGCGTAAACCGGCGGTCCGTTAGCCAAAATCAGATGATTCGATATATGTAGAAGGGAGTAGTTATATGATTACAGAAGAGCATATGAAAGAAGGGTTAAGTAGAGCGTATGCTCTAGCAGTTGGTCATAATGCAGGGATGAATTGTAGCTTGGGATTTGAATTCGATTATAAGCTTGATGGTTGTTTTCGTGAAGTTGAAACTTTACCAGATGGAAGTAGATCAGATTCAGGTTTCCAAATTGACTTTCAATTAAAGGCATCAAAAAACGTCGAAGTAAGAGAAACAGAAATAGTATATGATCTGGATGTAAGGAATTATAATCACTTGGCAAAGACTAAGGTTGGTATACCAAGAATACTAATCCTATTAAAGTTACCAGCTAATTCTAATGAATGGCTCCATGTTTGTGAAGAGGAGACTGTATTAAGAAATTGTGCATGGTGGTGTGATTTAAAAGGAATGGATTCTTCTAGTAACAGTGAAACTAGAAGAATTCATATTCCAAGGCATCAGATATTAACTCCTGACACGTTGATTCAGCTAATGAACAAAGTTACGGAAGGAGATGATTTGGGTGCTTGATTTTGTTGAAAGAATTTTACCGGAAAATCTAGAAATATATTTGAAAGTAAATGGTTGGTCCAAGTTATTACATAAGAATCCTAATTTATATGTCTATGAGAAGCTATTTGAAGAGTATTCAAAGTCATATAAGATAGTTTTTCCTTCAAGCATCGAATTTGATGACTATACAGATAAGGTTAGAAATGTTGTTAGAACTCTAAGTGTCTTGCAAAATGATACTCAACCGTCAATTATAAGGAATATTTTAAATACAAGTAAGGATGTATTGAGTTTAAGGCTTATTTCTTCAAGTGCTAGCAACGGAAGTATACCTTTGGAACTTGCTTCAAGGCTTGTTTCAGGAATAAAAGAACTCATTATATATTCAGTGTGTAATGAAACAAGACCTATCCCTGTAGTGCCTAGAATGACAAAAGACAGCATGAAATATGCAAATGAGTTTAGATTTGCGCAGACTCAAAAAGGTAGCTTTATTGTCAATATTGAAACACACGATATCTTTGAGGATGGGATTCAATTAGGTGTAGATGGTATGCACGATTACCCTATGACAAGGAAAGCTATAGAAAGAATTCAAAAAGGATTTGAGCTAATTTCTACTGTTAATGATGAGGAAGATTTACAAGATATTTCTTATCGTATTGGATTAAACGCGAATATGTGCGATGCAATTTTAGATATTACAAGTTATCAAGGTGATATTGAGATTGAGTCAAGAGTAAGTTGGGCTAATTATATGCCACAATCTAAAGAGATTCCTGTTAGAGTACCTTTGCGAACAGATGATTTTGCAGTTATGAAAAGACTTTCCGATTTTTATCGTAATGAAGAGAATTATATTGAGGTCGATATAGTTGGATACGTGAGCACTTTACATAAGAAGTGGGTAGATTATAAAGAGAATAGAGCTAAAGATAGAGTAATAACTATTGTTTGGAATGTAGAAGGAAGCACCCACTATGTAAAGACTCAGTTGAATGAAGAAGAATATACACTTGCCTGTGATGCACACAGAGATTCAAGACCTGTTGAAATTTCAGGCACGCTAGACAAGAGTAGAAATAGGTGGTTTTTAGAAAATCCGCATGGATTCAATGTACAATAGGTTGTCATCATCTGACTTCGGCTAACAGACTGTTCCCAACATGCGCAGGAAATCGGAGGATGCACACGTCGGGAACAGCCGGAACGTTAGGTGAAAGAATCAATTAGTACATTTAATTGATAAGATCGATGGTGACCAAAAAATATTAAGTGCATATATGAATAATGACTATATAACGTTATACGAAAGGGAAGGTGAGGGTATGAAAAAATATTTACTGATTTTTGCTGTGGGAATATTTACGTATTTTATTGTTAACGCATATACTGGTTTTTTTTCGCAGAATAACATATCAGAGGTTCAGAATTTGGAAGGTTATATCTATATCGAAGATAATGAACTTTATGTTGATTCTGTTGAAATACTAACCTTAAATGATATAGATAGAATTAAAGAATTAAATTTGACAGCAACCAATGATTATCCAAATGGATATTATATTTATAATCCGGAAAAAGATGTCACAACCTATGAATTAACTGATAAGACTAAGTATATTTTCACGGACTCCAAGTTATTGTTTGTTGAAGAAGCTGATAGTGACAGGATTTATGAAACAAGTGAACAACAAGAATTTTTAGAAGGATCATCTTATCAAAATATTTCCCTTGATAAACAAAGAATACCTTATTTTATTGTTATACAAGATAATCAGGTCATTAGTATTCGAGAAGAATTAATTTATACTCAATGATTAAAAGTTGAATAGAAAGGTACCGGTTGCTTCCATTGATTCCATCGCCTAACACACTGTTCCCAACATGCGCAGGAATAAAGAGGATGCACACGTCGGGAACAGTGGGAACGTTAGTCAACATTATTAACCTCGTCTTGTATCAGGTAAACAAAAGTGGAGTGGCATAATGAATAGAGATGAAAGAATGATAGATTATATATTAAGGTCTACTGAAGATGAATCGGATTTATCGATTAAATTAATTGAAGTTGAGGCGAGACGTTATCCTAGTGCAAGGTTATCAATAATCATAAAAGATAGTAGGTACGGAATACAAGAAGTCGATATTTGGATTGATGTAGATGAATTGAAACATATTTCGAATTCATTAGAATGTATACTGGATTCAACTAAATCTACTTTACAGACAACATCAATGAGTCCGAGAGAATTTCAATTGAGAATAACGAAGATAAATAACAGAGGTTATTTTGAGATAAGATATGAAATTAATAGACATAGATATGTTGAAAATCATCTTGTTGAAGATGGGTTTTATTCGGGATTTATTACCGAATACCAACAGATAGTAAGATTGAAGAATAAAGTAGAGAAGCTTATAGATTATATAATTAAGTCGGATAATAACGTCGACTAACACGCCAATTCCCGACATGTACAGGCTGGGAGTTATGTACACGTCGGGAATTGCGGGAACGTTATACGAAATCAATACCTATTTTGAATTAAAGGAGAAATATGAGAACATCATTTATGATTTTTTTGACTGGTTTTATAATGATTTTTATTGTCACAATAATTACTTCTTATACCTTATTAAGTAATACATCAAATATTGTATTGTATGAAGAAATTAATTACAGATTATTGGAATGTTTGATAAATGATTATAAGGAGGATCATGACTTGGAAGATTCAACGTATTATAATCAAAATAAAATAGCTAACATAAATTTATTGAAAAAAAAAGGGATAGAATATCGAACAATTTCTTCAGAATTAATTGATGAATTTAATAGTCTTTATCAAAATGAAGAATTTGATGTGTTAATATTCAATGATGGAAAAATGACAGATTTATATAAAAGTAGTGAAGATAACCTACAAGGAATCTCATATATTTTAGTGTCAATAATAGAAGAGCAGAATAGTATGCATAATGACATTAAAATCATGAGTATGGAAAGTATAATGAAAGACTTTAGTAGTGAAGTAAGAAATTTTGTTGTCATAAATATTATTAGTATATATTTACTCATTTTCCTTTATTATTGCCAGCGATTAATATTTTGTCATAAGAAAATAAGTACCAATTTTTTTGATGTTTTTATGTATGTACTTTTATCAACTTTTATAATAGTTTCTTCACTCAGATTCTTTAGTAATAGTTTTGATATTATTAATATAGAGAAATTTTATACCAGTATATTTTCTGTTGATATAATTAGTAAAGATGGAATTAGTGCAATTATTGAAGTAGGAAAGTTTATGTATTTATTTCTGAGTGATTATATTTATGAATATGCAACTTGTACAATATTGGGTATTACGTTAGGGGAATTTATTCTTGGAAAGGCTGAATATAGAGATAAAGAGACACAAGCGGCTTGCTATTTTTTAGAGATGATTTCTTAGAACTATCAATATCCGGTATTGACTTCGTATAACACACTGTTCCCAACATGCGCAGGAAATCGGAAGATGCACACGTCGGGAACAGCGGGAACGTTATACGCAACTGATCCCATGGATTCTTGCGGAGGATGAAGGAAATATATGTTTTAGTCTAACGAAGTAAGAAGTGCTTGAAGAAGTAAGCTTTATCCGCAAGAATCAACGTACGCCTTATGAGGATTGCTGGAACTGACAGTTTTTCGGAACATAAAGAAGTCGTTGATGAATAAGATAAAGCTTGTCGCGATGACGTACATCAAAGTTATACCACCGTTCTTAACGAAGCACTGTAGTTTTAAGACTTACAATATAGCCGTTAAGAACTCAACGAAACTAAGGTGACGACTTATTCATCAACTCGATTCCGTGAGCGTCCAAACCGATGATAGTTATTGGAAGTTAACGCAATCGAGCTGAAGGATGAGATATGGACCGCCTGAAGAGAATAGGATAAGCGGCGTATAACACCCAGTTTACGCCAAGCAGATTGCAAACCGAGTCGGAATCGCATAGGGCGTTCGCAAGCTCACAGCCATAAGCTCATCCTGTAAGCGCCCTGTCGTCGTAAACTGGCGGTCCGTTAGATGCAATATCCACATTCGGTAATATAGATAGCATATTTTTGCTATTACAATGCTTATACATTTTAATATAGATGATTTTGAAGGAGGTGGTTACACATGATTGTTGACATTAGCGACATTTATGACATAACGATACTAACAGACAATTTTGAATGGAGGATTTACCTATGTGTAATCACGATGTTAGAACTGAGATGTACCAAGAGAAGTATGAGTTGAAAGATGGCAAGCAGCTAGTTATTAGGATGCCAGAATTAAGAGATGCACAGGCTCTTATCGATTATATGAAGGAAGTTGATTGTGAGACAAAATTCTTAGCACGAGAACCAGGAGAGTTTGGGTTTACGCTGGAGCAAGAAGAGAATTTTATCAGTGGACTTACAACAGATGACAGCAAACAGTTTCTGATAGCAGAAGTTGAGGGTCAGATTGTAGCAAATTGTTCCGTAGGCTTTTTATCGAGTAATCGACGATATTTACATCGTGCCGGGTTGGGAATATCGGTGAAGCAAGATAAATGGGGGCTAGGCATTGGACGAATAATGATGAAGGAATCTATATCATGGTGTAAGGAGAAGGGTGTTGAGCAACTTGAGTTAGAAGTTGTCACAAATAATGAACGTGCCGTTGGCCTATATAAGAGTTTGGGATTTGACACATATGGTACTAAGAAACATGCTTTAAGATATAGTGATGGTACATATGCTGATGAATATTTTATGATTTTATTTCTTGGAACAATGAAGGAATAATCTAAAAGTAGTTCGATTTGAAGCTAAAGTATTTCGTAAGGGGTCATGTGAATACTGCATCTAACACGCCAATTCCCGATATACACAGGCTGGGAGTGATGTGCACATCGGGAATTGCGGGAACGTTATGTGTCATAAGGACTATTGTATAGTCTATCTTCAGTGTTTTGAAAGTTAGAGGATATTATGAAGAAAAAGAAGATTAATTCACATTGCATAGCGAAACTAACTATGAGTGAAGAAGAAATTATGGAAAGAAAAAAGGAACACTTGAGGATCGTTGAATCAGCAAAATTGATTGCTAAGAATAATGGTAAGTCTATAGTTAAATTGGAAGAGATTATCAAATCAAAATTTGGTGGTAGATTAGTTATTGCGGAGGAATTTGAGCTAAGAAATATTAAGATGAATATTGCATTAAATAGTGATTTAAATATTCCTAAGATGAATGAAATCTCAGAAATGGAAGAGTTCTGGGAGATGAGAAGAAAGAAAGCAGAAATAGCAATTGAGAATGATATTTTAATTGAGTATGGTGTTTTTCAGAAAGATATTGAAGAAGAAACACCTAGATTTATATCGTATGCCCTTGCATTAGATGCAAAGAAAATTGTTGAGGATAACTAGGGCTTCCGCCCATACGACACATAACAGCGAATTGACGACATGGACAGTAACAAGGACAGATGACCACGTCGCCAATTCACGGAACGTTAGCCGAAATGATAAATTAGTTTTTGAGAGGAGTAAAACGAACATGTATACAAATACAATGAATAACTATCTTGCGAATATTGAATCTCTTAGAGCATATGTAAAGTGTGTAGAGCCTACGTTGATGAAGGAATTTGACACAGTGTTTGAAGGCAATAAGGAACTCTTGGTAGAAATGGTGGCAATATTTTCTGATAAAGCTGAAGGCCTAAGCGAAGAGCAAAGGAGAATAAGTAAAGAGATAGTTCGTGATATGGAACGGACGCAGGGTGAAGAGGATGCTGTATCATACATAACAAGTCTAACACCATTACAGTTCAAGAAAATTATTGATAGTATTGTATTAGTATCTATGCAGCATAGACTTTTGTTTGACAGTACACTTATCTCTTTGATAATACAGTTTGAACTGCTTGTATCAAATATTATAAGAGATAATTTACAGAAGAATCCTGAAATTCTAAAAGGTAGAAACCTTTCCCTAGAAGACTTACAAAAAATAGGCGATGTAGATGATGCAAAGAAATATCTGTTAGATAAAGAAGTTGAATCTATTCTTAGAGGAAGCTACTTAAGCTGGAAGAAGTACTTGAAAGAAACTCTGAAGTTGTCAGTCAAGTGTATAGATGAGCATGCAGATACAATTGTAGAAATTTTTCAACGGCGTAATCTTGTTGTTCATAATGAAGGAATTGTAAATTCTGTGTATTTAAAGAATGTTCTGATACAATAAAGTTGTAACACCAAGAGCGAGTTTGATGATATAATTCAAACTTGAAAAGGAGTTACGATTATGGCAAATAACAAATATGATAAGGTCCTCCAGGACAAAATTATCCGTCTTCATCTTGAAGAAGGAAGAACCATCAAAAGTTTAAGCGACGAATACAACTTAGGTAATGGCACACTCAGATATTGGCTGAATAAGCACCGTGAAGAATGCAAGAACAACCCACAGTTACAAAGCGAAACAAATCAAATGCTTGAAATTCAACGCTTGAAGAAGGAACTTGCCGAGACCAAGAAAGAGAATGATTTCTTAAAAAAGGCAGCAGCATTCTTCGCGAAGGAAATCGACTAAAGAAGTACGAGTTTATTCGTGAGTATCATCTAGAGTTTGGCGTAAACTGGTTGCTAAATAAACTTAGCCTTTACCCAAATGACTACTACAATTACCTAAAAGACCGCAAAGCAGCCTATCGTCAGCAAAAAGAAACATTGAAGCAACAGATCAAAGATGTGTATCACGAACTTAACGGAGCCATTGGTTACCGAATGATCTGCGATTTACTGAACCGTAAAGGGATTCAGTGCTCTTATGGTACCGTTTATTCATACATGCGTGAAATAGGCATTAAAGCCATTGTACGTCGCAAGAAGAATCCGTATATCAAAGGTTATCAGCATCACATTTTTGATAACCTGTTAGGACAAAACTTTACTGCTGCAAAGCCTAATCAGGTTTGGTGTACCGATTTTACATACCTTAGTCTGAAGAATGGTTCTAAACGCTACAATTGTAGCATTATCGACCTATATGACCGCAGTATTATAGCTAGTCTCAACAGTAAATGGATTGATTCTAACCTTGCCATAGAGACCTTGGAGGTTGCACTAGAGGCAAATCCTGTAAGGGATGAATTGATTCTCCACAGCGACCAGGGGTCGCAATACGCCTCAAGGGATTTCATTGCCTACTGTGCTAATAATGAGATTACTCAAAGTATGAGCAGAGCCGGCAATCCGTATGACAACGCTCCGATGGAACGTTTCTATAATACATTGAAAACAGAGTTCGTATATCAGTACTCTTTTGAGACCGATGAAGATCTTAACCAAGGCATCTATGAATACATCTTCGATTGGTATAACCATCGTAGACCACACTCATATAACGGTGGTAAGACGCCATTTGAAATGAGACATTCAAACTAGCCACTGGTATGACAATTTTGCTTGACTAGAACATGGAGGTATTGTAAGAGGAGATATTTAATAATTATAACTATAATTTTTTTACTAAGTGGTTGTTCTAGTTTAAAGGAAGACAATGAAAGTCTAGTTGAAACGAATCGTGTTATTGAGGAATTAGCAAATGAAAGAGATGGCATTGCTGATGTGGTAGAAGATAAAGAAATCATTGACTTTGATCCAGAGTTATCTGACGAAGAACTAATTGAGTGGAATAATCGATTAGCAAATATTATGTATTTTATACCAGACTTTATTGAGCCGGGATCAATAGATAAGACTGAACTACTTGAAGGAATTTTTTTATATGGTGCTTATGAAGAGATGGTGAATATATCGCACCAGGCTTTTCGTATGATGAAACAAGAATCAGCTATGTTAATAAAGTTATTTCTATTGGTAGTGATGATTTAGTAATTCTTCAGCAATTCTCAATGGGGGAATCAGAATGGTCTGATAATAATTTTACTGATATAAGTGGTATTATAGATTCAATACGTAGTGAAATATTTAAACCGCAATATTTAGGTGAATATATTGTTGTTTTAGATAGTAGTAATAGCGATGAAATTCAATTAATGAAGATTCAGGAAAAGCTAAGATTGAATCAAGCTTTAATGAACTAATAATGGATGTATCTAATGTGAAAGTATTGTTGAATGTTTCAAGGTATGGTAAAGGTATTGCAGAAAGTGAATCAAATGAGATGTTAGAACTTATGGATTTTCATGAATTCTTAAGCCAAGAACTTTTTGCAATGAGTTTTCAATTTAGTGACAATGGAACATTAACCGCAGATCAACATAATGATTTAACGGACTTAGAGCATTGTTCTTTGATATTCGTAGTAATTTATATGACAATGAAGGTAAGACAGATGAATTCAATGTTTGGTATACAACTATTATGGATTATAAAGGTGAATTTTCGGATACTGGACTTATTAGTAATTACTATGAATGATATAAAAGAATATTGTTATTGATAGTATTGAACTTAAGTATACTTGAAGGTATATTAAGATATGGATTACCGTTTTGGAGGATAATATGATAAAAAAAATAAAATCGTTAATAATATTCAGTGTATTTTTGTCAATTGCTTTTCCATTAGTCGTATCTGCTAATTCGGCGGAACCACCCGGAATTGTAGTTATTCTAGAAGGAGGTCAACGAGCGACAGATGCATGGATGATGTATGATGACAAGAAAATACCCGGGCGAAGGATAGATTATCCCTTTGAAGCACAGTTTTGGTTCAAGGCGTATTTTTCTGAAGAGAAACCGGAAACATTTACGTTAAATGTAGTATCAGAGAATGGACAGATTTATAACTATAATCTTGATATTAAAGGGCATTATCACAATACGTATACTGTCAATATGAAGAATATGGAAATTACTTCTGGAAAATCTTTGAGCCGATCTATATTGCTAATCTTTTCAAGGGTTATACTGACATTATTGCTTGAAGGGTTTATTTTCTACTTGTTTAGCTTTAGACAGAAGAAGTCATGGGCAATTTTTGTAGTAGTCAATTTAATGACACAGATTGGGTTGAACATATATATCAATTCAGTCGATGTAGCTGCCAGTTACCCAATTATCATATATTTCTTTGGAGAATTTTGGGTGTTTTTTGCAGAAATTATTGCCGTTTCTGTTTTGGTAAAAGAAAAGAAAGTGTCAAGGCGGATTGCATATACTTTTATTGCCAATGTGGTGAGTCTCATTGCCGGAGGGTATATACTGACTTGGCTACCATTATAAAAGTTGCGACAACGCAATTTGAGCTTTGGCCTTTGACGCAGTACTACAAAATAGGAATTCAAGTGGAAATGCCAACTGGGTAATAAATTTGTCGGAAAGGTGATTAAATAGTATGAAAGATAAAATATTGGTTATTGGTGGATATGGGAATGTAGGGAAAATTATTTGTAGAGATTTAGGAGAAAAATTTCCGGGAAAAGTTATTGCTGCCGGTAGAAGTTTTGAAAAAGCAAAAAAATTTACACAAACAACGAATGGAAATGTACTGCCATTGAAATTCGATTTATTCAATACTCAGGATAATAAAAATCTATTAGAGGATGTATCAACTGTAGTAATGTGCTTAGACCAAACGGATACAAAATTTATTGAAGAGTGCATCAAAATGGGGGTAAATTATATTGATATTACAGCTTCATATGATTTTTTCTCAAAAATTCAGACGTTACATACGCGAGCTAAAAAATCAGATTCTACAATTGTTATGAGTGTTGGTTTATCTCCTGGTCTTACTAATTTAATGGTTAAATATAGTAAATCCCATTTGGACATCTTGGACAATGCAGATATAAATCTAATGCTTGGCCTTGGAGATGGGCATGGGAAGGCTGCAATTGAATGGATGGTTGATAATATGAATACAAAATTTAATATTATTGAAAAAGGAAAAACAATTCAGGTTAAAAGTCTAGAAGATGGAAAGAGTACTAAATTTCCTAAACCTTTCGGAGATAGGTATACTTATCGGTTTGATTTTGCAGAACAACATGGTTTGCCTGAAACTCTAAATATCAAGAGCGTATCGAATCGTATTTGTTTCGATTCGCGTTTTGTCACACATTTTTTGGTTTTATTAAAAAAAATAGGTTTACTTAAAACCTTGAAATTAGACTTTTTTAGGAAGGGGTTTATAAATTTATTAAAGAAATCTAATATGGGTTCGGATATTTTTATAGCTAAAGTAGATGCTTTAGGAAAAAAGAATGGAGTTAGAAGGGGTTTTGAATGTTTTGTTAGGGGAAAGAGAGAAGGGGAAATTACTGGTAAGGTTGCTGCAATTGTAGCTGAGTATATTTATAGGGAAAAATATCCTTCGGGTACGTATCATATTGAAGAAATCTTTAGTTTGGAAGAAATAATAGAACAAATAGATGACTATATAGATTTTCATAGTAATTACACAAGAATATAAATGTTATCGGTTGGTACTTCCTATGACGGATTAATTGAAAGTTGGGAAAATATGAAGATAAAAATTGAAGCTATGAGCCAAGAAAATATAAAAGAAATCTATGACTTTGAGTTAGAGAATAGACATTATTTTGAGAGAACCTTACCACCAAGACCAGCAAAATATTTTAATTATGAATCATTTAAAGACCTAATGAATGAAATACTATTGGAGCAATTGAATGGTGAATGCTATATGTGTATAGTGCGTGACAAGTCAGGAAAAATGGTTGGTAGAGTCAACCTAAGTTCCATTAGAGGTCATAACAGTAAAAGAGCTGAACTAGGATATAGGATAAGCGAAAATGAACAAGGGAAGGGATATGCATCTGAGGCGATAAGGTTAATTCTTGGAGAAGGCGCAGAAAAATTAGGCTTAAAAATTATAGAAGCTGGAACATCAACAACGAATATAGGATCGCAGAAGGTCTTATTCAAAAATGGATTTGAGCAAGTTGGCAGAGAGAAAAAGGTAATGATGATAAATGGAGATTGGGTAGATGGTCTACTATTTGAAAGATGTATTGCGAACGGCTGATAAAGCAATAGAATTTATTTAAGGAATGTGAGGATTATTTTTATTTAGTGGAAGGTAGGGAAGCTGAATAAAGAAATAAAAGATAAAAATCTTTATGGAGTATTTGATGAAATCATTAAGAATCAGTAGATCATCTTTATATTAATGAGAAAGGAGGGAAAATAATGCATTGGTTATTTGGTGGATTTCAGATTATTAATTTAATAATAATGATAGGGTTAATAGGTCTTTGGATTTATGTGTCAATCCTATTAATCAAATTTCTACAGACAGGAACAAGAGCTTTTCAGAAGTACTTAGAAAAAAATGATGATAGACGTGATTGATTCCAGAAGGGAGGAAAGTACATGAGAAAAACACTTCAGGAGGTAGCGAGCTATTTGAGCGAGATTTTAGTGCCCGAAACGCAGGAAGCATATACGATTAAATCTGAATATACAAAGTTGGCAGATGAAGATAGTATACGTGAGGGGATTCGAGCATTTAGAGCATTTTTGACCCGGCTGTACAACCGTGTATACACAAAAGGGGAAGCTTATGATAAGAGTAAAAAAGTTGCTCATGAATATGAGAATCGAACGACACTTTCAGTGTATTATCCGTTCCTGCACAATATAGGCACAATGCTCATGAACATAGGTTATCACAGTAAGTTTGACAAGAGCTCCCAATCGCTTGCCTGCAAGAATACCGTGTTCAATAAAAAGCTATCCGTCACAAAAAATCTTGAATGTCTTCGGTTTTTGGAAGCGTGCGGTATCCATATTGAAGGCATAGATATGCATAACAATAGACAAAATCTACTGGATATCAAAACCATATACTTCACTTATCCAGAAAACCCCTCTATGCTGATAGGTCTCAAAGTGATGGCAATTGCCGAAAAAGATTACGGCACCCTTGTCAACCAGGATGTTTTCTTGCGTTGTGATTACAGAGTATTGAAAAAAGAGGAAACGGATGTGCTGGCCGTTGTCCAAGACACGATAAAGCCTTTATCTAAAGAGGTGCGGGAATTCATTGTCCACTTGCATCAGCGCTATGTAGCCAAAGGGCTTAACAGTATAGTCGAAATCAAAGGCTTTCATATCTATGTGAAGTATCGCTATAAGCGCAAGGATGTATGGGGGATGAATGCTTCTCTAAACAATGGATACCATATTAATGTAAAATCAACAAAGACCGACGAATATACAGACACCATTAGAACTCTTCCACCAATCTTACAGGAGCTAATTACCAAAGGATATGGGTGTGGCAGAAAAAGAGAAGTCGGTCATTGTGATGGTGGTTGCCGAGGAATTCCCATATTAGTGGATGATTCCCTCTTAGACATAGGCGATGACATTAAAAGATGGTTTGATCAAGAAGTATCATGTTTGCAAAAAAATGATGGACGAAGCATTTGAAATATCAGCATCTTTAATGGATTTTTAGTGGCTTTATACCGACAGGGCAGATGGTTATAGTATATATGTCTTGTATAACTACAAAAAAGAAATGGTTTATAGAGTTTATACTTGGAAAATAGTCAGCTATTGTAGCACTTAATGAGTGATTTTCAACATACACATGAGTAAAGATAATGAAGGGGGACACTTATGCCGTTATTAAGAACAATTAGTGATAATATTGGAGTATTTCTAAATATATTCACCGTTATTTGTATGGTTATGGCAGTTATCTATTTTTTTTCAAAAAGACTCGGAAAAAAGAAGTTAGAGATGTTAAGTGCTGTGAAGGAAAGGATTAAAACATTAAAAGATAAGAAAATTGATGATTTTAATTTCACCTCACTTGAAGTTACTAGACTTATTGATATTAGTCAAGGAGTAGCAAAAAAAAGAGGAGTTTTTTGTAGCAATAATTCATGTGTATCTATTGACGCAACATCTTTTAATGGTGTGCTCAAATTAAACTATAAATATCTATTTAATGATCCAAATAACTGGGGAAGCTTTGTGGTAACAGGTATAGAAGAGTTGGAAGATTATTATGAACAAGGGTATTATTTGATATTTAAATGCAAGTCTAATGATGTCAAAACTTTAATACTTGAAGGTAACCAGTTTTGGGGAAAAGATAAAGCAGTAGATGTGGTAATTAAAGAAAATTCAGAAATATATTACTTTTGTAAGCTTAAAGAGTTGTTTTCATCTCCAAACGATTTGAAGGAAATATGTTTTGTAATAAGACCTTATAAAGGGAATAAGTTGAAAGGCAAAGTAGAAATATCTGATTTTAAAGTCGTCAAGAATATTAGGTGTAAAAAGAAAAAAACGTGTAATAATTATAAAAACATGAAAGGGGGAGCTAAATTGAAAGAGTGTTCATGTGGAAATAAATATATGGATTTAATGGGTTAAGCTAATTGGGCTAAAGAGCAATTAGATACAAAATTATGTCACTTAACAATATACTACCTTTCGCTACGCATATCTCTTCACTGGGTGAGGACTTTTTAAGTCCGGTGCTGAGCCTTCAAAAAAACGGAGCGGTTAAGATATGATTTGTAAAGTGTTTAGAGATATTTTATAGGAGAAAAAGATATGGAGTATATAATAAAAACAAGGGAAAGAATTATTGCATATTTGGTCATTAGCGTGTATTTTGGTTTAACTTATTTTTACATAATAAATAAACGAACGTACAGTATCAATGAGGATTTGACAGCCTTACAAAGGCAATTTCTTTTGTTATTATATGGATTGGTGATTTTAATATATTTGATATTTATTATAAGAGGAGTTTTGTTTAAGAAAAGAGTTGATCTTAAGAATGTAAGCGTGATATATTCTCCAAAGATTAGGACTTATTACATAAAATTAGTGCTACTAATTTTAATGCACTTAATGTATTGGGCGTTGTTATCGATAGGGGAATATAGAGCATTCTTATTAATATTAATAGGGATGAGTATTTTATTAATACCAACCCCAACATTCAGTTCAGTTTTTGAAAGTGAAGATTATATAATATATATGGGTAATAAGTATTGCTTTAAGGATATATCCAATGTAAGAAAAGACTTTGGATGCAGACTTACGTTGGAGATAAAGCATAAAGAAAAAACAATACAGGTTTTTAATATAAAAAAATATACAATATTATGGGAAAAGTTGTGTGAGCATCGTTCTTAGACATGTGCGTAATTTCCATAGATAACGACATATATAACGCCAATTGCAATCATGTACAGGAAACATGTAAAAATACATCATTTTAATAATATAAAATAAAATTTAATAACCCTTTAATTGTAAATTGAAGATCGTTATGTTAAGCTTTTCACGATACATAAAATTGCTGGAGCCAGAAGCTGACGTCACATAATGTAAGTCCCTAGGATGATTGGGCTAAATATAGAAAAAATAGAGGAAGAGAGCTTATGCCTAAGACGAGAGAGTTATTATATTTATCATTTTTAGAAGAAGAAAATAAAGTACTATCATATGGAATTGAATTCAACGAATTTATGAATTGTATAGAAGACAGACCGAAAAATATACTTATTTTGGAAGGAGATTATTGGGGAAGTGCGTTTGATTTTACTACAAGATGCCACATTTGTGTAGAAGATGATATTGAAGAGTTTATTGCAGAAGAAGTTTATAATTATGGCGATTTTTGCTGGATTGATTTTTCGGATGTTAAAGGACTTAGGTCAATGACGCGCCTTGAAGCGGCTGAACTAATCTATCTTGGAAAGCTGCAACAACCAGTACAATCCCCGTTTTTTGAAAAATTAAATAACCGTTTTGTATATCTTGCCCATGATGATGGTTGGAACAATATAATTTATTATCGTGACATACAAGAGTATCGAGATGTATTGAATAGACTTATATGTAATAAAATTAAGAAAGTGCATGGAAAGGTCGTTAATCTATTAGGGGATGACCTTATAGTAGAGTTGGTTGAACTTAGTAAGTCGGGATTAGCGATTGATTTTGATCGCTTATTAGAAGATGAGGAGGAGGGGAGTTTTGAAGTTTCAATGTATGGATTAGGAACGATGACTGATATGGATGCCATGTATGAGGATTATGAGAAATATAAAGCCAAGGCATACCATAATAAGAGCTTAGAGTATATAGATAATACATGGTTTTTAAGAGATTGGACAAATGATACGCAATAAGATTCGATTTAATTAATAATCTATAAAGAATAATAAAACAATAAAGAGAGAGAGAGGCATTTATGAAAAAATTAATTATCGCATTAACTTTAGGGATCGTATTGACTGGTTGTGAGGCAAAAGAATTGGAGGTTCAAACAGAGGTGGATAATGGTGGAGAGGCCACTATTCAAACAGAATCTATACAAATCAATGAGCAAGAAAATGAGGTGGATGATATTCAAGTAGCAAATGAAGAGATGCAAGAGCTAGAAGAAGTAGAAGAGGAAGTTACACTAGCTTCAAATCTTGTTTTTCAATATATTGATACCAACCAAGATGAGCGGGTTGAAAAAGTTGTAAATCAGGCGTATAAAAAATTTATCGATGACTTTGAAGTATCCTTTGATGAAGAGATTACTTTTATTGTATATAAAGACCAGCCAGCCTTTTGGGAAGGGGCGTTTGGTGGTGAGAACAATGGGAATACAACAGGATTTGCAGATCATGAAGAACGTGTAGTACATCTAACATCTCCGTCGGATACAAGTATTAAAACAGAAGAAGAGATGCTAAAAATACCTGTTCATGAGCTTGTTCATATTATCTTGCCACATGGGTATATAGATATTAGAGAAGGAATTGCGTGTTATCTGGCTGGACAATCAATGGAATTTACTTTGGAAGACATACCATCTAATTTATCATCTATCGTAACCTATCAAGGTGGAGGAGATACTATTCGGATGCAGTATAATTTGGCCGGATATAAAGCTAAGTTTATGATTGAAGAATGCTTTGATATGGACTTTGTAAAGTATAAGGAATATATGAATAGCCCAGATGATTATTCAATTGCAGGGTATGCGAGTGAAGAAGAGTTTTTAAATGATTTTCGGATATATCTCCAAGAAAAAGCAATCTAAAACGCTAGCGCTATGATAGATATCCTCGATATCTAAACCTTAAGGAGGAGTTATATTTGGATATTTTAGTTTTAGGCGGAACAAGGTTTTTTGGAATTCATCTGGTTCGCACTTTATTGGACACAGGTTATCATGTAACAATTGCTACGAGAGGTAGAGCAAAAGATGAATTTAGTGATAGGGTCAGAAGAATTATCGTTGAACGTTCTGACATAGATAGTCTTAAGAATGTGTTTAAAGATAAATATTATGATGTGGTATTTGATAATTTGGCATACTGTTCAAATGACGTAAAGATCATATTGGATAGTGTGCAGTGTAAACGCTATATAATGGCTTCATCAGCGGCAGTTTATAATAATCAAACGGGGACAACTGAGTTAGAGTTTAATCCAATGAGAAAAAGTTTAAAATGGTGCTCAAGAGGAGATTTTCCATATGATGAAACAAAAAGGCAAGCGGAGTGTGCGTTGTTTCAAAAATATGCGTCGCAACATGCTGTGGCAGTTCGATATCCATTTGTTATTGGAGAGGATGATTATACAAAACGGCTTTATTTTTATGTTGAACATGTCGTCAAAGGTATTCCGATGTTTGTAGATAATATAGAAGAGCAACTTACCTTTATCCAATCCGATGAAGCAGGTAAATTTCTTGCATATCTTGCGGAACACGATTTTCATGGTCCTATTAATGGAAGCAGCTATGGCACAGTATCACTTAATGAGATTATAACTTATGTAGAAGAGAAAACAGGTAGAAAAGCAATTTATTCACATGTGGGAGAAGCAGGACCATATAATGGTGAAAAAGAGCTGAGTATAAATACAGAATTAGCTGCAAGTATAGGGTTTGAATTTTCAATATTAAAGGATTGGATATATGCTTTGTTGGATAAGTATATTAAGATGGTTGACTGTTAATGTCGACCAAAACAAAGCCACATTGTATAAGCATGACCATGATAAATATAGCCCTATAATACAAGCGCTGTACAGTGAAGAATGAGGAAAGAATATGTATCAACTATCCGTGGGAAATAAGAAAGTTGTACTTTTGTTACATGAAATTTATGGAATAAATGCTAATATAAAGCAAAAGTGCAACGATTTACATGAGCTAGGATTCGATGTTTATCTTTTTTGCGTCAAACGAAAAGTTTAATGTTGAAGCACTTGTGAAGGAAATAGAAGAAAAAAAGAATATCGAAGTTTTGGAAATGTATAAGGGATATCATGGCTTTGCAGACCCATATTGTCACCAATTCAATTATAGACTATATTTTAAAACTAAAAAAATCATGCTTAGAATGTTAAAAGAAAATAGTGATTAGATGATTACCTCCTACGACGATGTAACTACTACTAGCCAAGGACAATCTAGGATTGATAAAATCATTTGGAAAAGATTGAAATTGTGATGTGACACAAGAAGGAGAAATAATGGATAATAAACAAAAATTTGATGATTTAGCAGTCGAATATGATTTCATAAGTGAGATTTTTAATAATAACGATTATTTTTTGGCAAATCTGTCTATAGGAAAAAAAAGAGCGTTAGATATTGGTTGCGGAAGTGGAGTATTAATGAATGCTTTGTCTAAACATTTTGATGAAGTGATTGGAATAGATATCTCTGAAAATATGCTTGAAATTGGGAGAAGCAAAAGAAATTCAAGCAATATAAAATTTATAAATATGAACGCAACGAATATAACATTGACAGAAAAGTTTGATTTTATTGTGAGTAGAACAACTTTGCATCACATAAAGGATAAAGACGTAGTTATTGAAAGATTTAAATCGATGCTCGTTGATAATGGGAAAATTGTAATGGTAGATAATGTTTCGGAAAAACCTACACCCAAAAGAAGTTTAAATATAGCTGGGGCATATATAGACTTTCTTCCAAACATATTAAAATACGGATATTCAAAGAGTATTAGAATTTTAAGACATTCTACATCAAAAGAGTGGCTAGATCATTTAGCAAGCGATGTTTATCTATCTGAAAGAGAAACTAGAAATTTATATAAAAAAACTCTTCCAGGGAGCTCTGTCAGAAGATTTGGATGTTTTATGGGAGTGGTTTGGGAGAAAAGTACTCAACAGATATAATTCGTGTGGAATAGAAATTGTCAATAATTAATTATAGAGGAGAACTAATGGCTAAGTGGATATGGATAAAAAACACAATAGGTGAGAGTTTTTTTTCGTTATTTGCACTCATCAAGATGAAAAAAGCGAATAATAAGGAATATGAGCACATACAAGTAAACAAAATAAAATACGGGAAGCATGAGAATCAACATATGCTTGTATTTGAACCAATAAAAGACAGCGCAAAGCAAAAATTTATTTTCTTTATCCATGGGGGAGGCTGGACATCAAATAATCCGACTATGTTTAAATTTGTAGGTGGTTTTTTTGCACAAATGGGATATATGACCGTATCTGTGGGCTATAGATTGGCTCCGGATTATACTTATCCAACACAAATTGAAGATGTGTTTTCAGGATTTAAAAAAGCTTTTGATATAGTAGACGAAAAATATGTGGATAAAAAACAGGCAATAATAATAGGAAGTTCTTCAGGGGCGCACTTGGGAAGTATACTAGCCTATGATCAAAAAAGGCAAGCTGAATATAAAATAGAGTCAGACAGGATAAGTGGATTGGTATCAAATGCAGGGCCTTTGAACTTTAAGGTGTGTCAAAATCCTATAATAACAAAATTAATTGGTGATTTTATGGGAGGGTCTAAAGAACTAGAGCATGCAAGTCCGATGGAGATAATTAAAGACTATAAAGCCTTGTCAAAAATACCTACATTATGTATTCATGGAGAAAAAGACCCAGTAATTGAAATTGAAAACTCACAAACATTTGTTGATTATATCAATAATAAAAATAAGGGACAAATAGCTGAGGTATTTAAAGCAAAAGGAAGTTATCATTCTGACTTATGTGTGTATTTATTCTCAAAAGAGATAGAGGCTAAAAAAAAGCTTGTACAATGGTTACGAGATAGAGAATAAAATATGTTTAGAGTGGTTTTAAGATTTAACAATCTCTAATGAGCATTATATAGTTAAAGCTTCGGACACAAGTTACTACT
This sequence comes from Vallitaleaceae bacterium 9-2, assembly GCA_038396585.1. Lineage (NCBI taxonomy): Bacteria > Bacillati > Bacillota > Clostridia > Lachnospirales > Vallitaleaceae > Vallitaleaceae bacterium 9-2. The sequence goes on from CP121691.1 coordinate 1,372,592, forward strand.
AGCAATTTATAGGCAGATATAAATTCGTATCTGTCGTTATTAATGAAAGTGGAAGACATATGATTAGAAAAATAAAAAAAGACAATAGAGAATTAGAGACGATAATGGATATATGGCTACAAGCTACAATTATAGCACATCCATTTATTGAAGAAGAATACTGGAGAAAAAATTATATTCAAGTTAAAGAGAATTATTTACCAAACAGCGACACGTATCTTTATATTGAAGAGAGTAAAGTTATTGGCTTTATCAGTATCATTAACGAAGAATTTATTGGAGCCTTATTTGTATCACCAAAACAACAAAGATGTGGTGTAGGGGAAAAATTAATTAATTTTGCCAAGCAAAAATATAGTAAGTTAACCTTAGCCGTCTACTCAGAAAACAAAAATGCAGTATTATTTTATAAAAAGATGGGGTTTGAAATTCTTCAAAAGCAATTAAATGAAGATTCGCATGTGGAAGAGTTCGTTATGTATATGAAGAATGCATAATGCATACAAGGTATTCATAAAGATTTGCTAAGTGAGTTTGAAAAGAGGACGGCGTTCTTATCGGTCTAATTTTATAAAATACTTGATATTTAGTTTAGCTATAGAGGATTATATTTGTTGGGGAAAACCTGGTTTTTCCCTCTGTGAAGGAAAGGACATAGAATACGTGCGTTACACAGGGAGGTAGTTTGCAAGTGAAGAAAAAACGGAAATATTTGCAGACAGGGATGAGGTTATTAGCTTTATTATATATTTGCTTCATAAGTTATTTTGCCTTTATTTCTAAGCTAGCCGGAAGAACAAAGGGACATGTGAATCAATATAATTTGAAACCCTTTACAACAATACAAGGATATTTGGTTTTAGATAGTTTTAGTCAGATGCTGCAATTTACTATCAATATCCTTGGGAATATAATTGTATTCATGCCGGTGGGTATCTTTACATTAGTTTTTTTAAATATACGTAAAAAAAAGAATGGGTTTATAGTAGGTGCAATTGTCGGACTAGTTTTTTGCATGTGTGTCGAAGTGACACAGTATATATTATCCGTGGGCATATTTGATGTGGATGATTTGATACTCAATACACTAGGTGCGATTGTTGGAGTGTTTTTTTACTATAAAGTGTTAAAGATTATAGAAAAAAGAGGAGGAAGATATAATGTCTAGAAAAGTAATGGTTTATATAGCTACCAGCTTAGATGGGTATATCGCAACAGATAAGGACTCGCTAGAGTGGCTGTTTAAAGTAGAAGGCGAAGGCGATAATGGATATAGTGAATTCTACGATACGATAGATACGGTGGTTCTTGGAAGAAGAACATATGATTGGATTAGGAATTTTGAAGAAGAAAACTTTCCCTATGCAAATAAAAAATGTTATGTGTTCACTAGATCACCACATGTAACAGATGAAAATGTGGAGTTTATTCATGGAGATGTTTCTAAATTCATTAGTTCATTAAAAATGGAAGCGGGGAAAAATATCTGGATTGTTGGTGGAGGAGAGATTATATCTCAGTGCGTTAAAGAAAACCTTGTGGATGAGTTCATACTTTTTGTGGCACCAACACTCATTGGCAAAGGTATTTCTTTATTCAATCAACAAAATATCGAAGTAGAATTGGAATTAAAAAGTGTTCGACAATTTAAGCAATTTGCGCAATTGCACTATGTAAAAAAATAAAGTGTAAGGCATGAATTAATAGGCGCCTTGTAGATGAAGTAATCCCGTTATATTTATCTGTGATTTATCCGCGCCTATAATTTTGTTAAAGACTGGATTTTGAAGAACATAGATAACTGCAGACAATAAGAATGGAGAACAATATGAAATATACATACATTTTATTTGACCTCGATGGAACGTTAACGGATCCTAGAGAAGGCATAACTAAATCAGTCGCATATGCCTTAAACAAAATGGGACAAAAGAGTGTCAATTTAGATGAATTAACAAAATTTATCGGACCACCATTAAAAGATTCGTTTATGGATTATTATAATTTTACAGAGGATGAAGCAAATAAGGCGATAGAACTTTACAGGGAGTACTTTAAAGACATAGGGATTTTTGAGAACCATGTCTATCAAGGCATCCCAGAGCTTCTTAAAGCCTTGATTGAGCAAGAAAAAATATTGATTGTTGCCACATCAAAACCTACAGTTTTTGCAGAAAGAATTATTAGACACTTTGATTTGGAAAAGTATTTTAAGGTTATTATAGGAAGTAATCTTGATGGAACACGAACAAATAAGGCAGAGGTTATTGAGACAGCATTACTAGAAGCTGGTATTGAACAAAAAGATGATGTAGTGATGATTGGTGATAGAAAACATGATGTTATTGGCGCCAATGTAGTAGGAATTGATTCAATAGGCGTTGAATATGGATATGGTTCCTATGAAGAGCTGACAAAAGCAGGAGCTACGTATATTGTTAAAAGTACATTAGAATTGGGTAGTTTGCTTGAAAATATCGAATAAAAAAGCTACAATCATGAAAAACCAGTAAGAAAGTGATAAGGCTATTCATCTTATTTGAAATCCTAAAGAGGATAATAAACTAAAGGGGGATTACAATGCAGATAGGAGATAAGATAGATTTTGGCAAGTATACATGGAGAGTTCTTGATATTCAAGAAGATAAGATGTTGATTATAACAGAAAAAATAATTGATCAACGTCCGTATCATGAAGTATATGAGGATATTACGTGGGCAGAGTGCTCGCTGAGGCACTACCTTAATCATACGTTTTATGACAGTTTTGAAGAAAAAGATAGAGCAAGAATCCTAACCACAACGAATGAAAATGCTGATAATGAATGGTATGGGACAAAAGGTGGAGAAAAGACGCAAGATAGAATATTTTTACTAAGTATGGAAGAGGCGGTATGTAAATATTTTGGTGATAGTAGTTCAAAACTTTATAATCCAGGTAAAAATCAGCGGTATTGGTTCGAAAGAAAAGATATGAATAATAGCAAACGAACGGCATATTATAAAGAAGGGATATGGTGGTGGTGGCTTCGTTCACCTGGACGTGTAAGCGTAAAGGCAGTCTATATTCATGGAGATGGTAATATAGGTATTCAAGGCAATAATATCTTTAAAGGTAACATTAGCGAAGGTAAGTGTCGCGGTGGGCTAAGACCTGCTTTATGGCTACAACTATAAGACAGAAAAAAATATCATAGATAAAACAAAGGGGAACAACATGAAAACGACATTTAAAAAAGCACAAATTATAACAGTTGTATTAATGAGCCTTATACTTAGTGCTTGCTCAGTTTTAGAAACACCACAGATGTATATTGAAAGACTCTATTCTGAAAATCAATATCAGGAGATACTTGAACATTATAATCAAAATGAGCTGAGTATAGAAAAAGATTTTGAAACATTTTATCAAGTTGCCAATGCATATCACTTGACAGGCGAACATGAAGAGGCGTTAGAAGTTGTGGATACGCTACTTGACTATAGTGATATGATGAAGTATAGAATTTTAAAATATAACATTTTGGAGTCTTTAGGTGCATTTGATGTACAAGAAGAACTTGTTAAGGAGACTTTAGAGCAATATAAAGAAGAATATACTTTATTAAATGATGAAGAAAAATCCAACTATTGTTATTGGCTTATTCTAAATTATGAGAATGAGGAAGCTATAGAAAAATATGAACAGCTGCTGATAGATGTGTCTAATGATTCTATGAAAGATGCAATATATAATAATCTTTCATGGGCGTGTTTAAATATTTTTGATTATGAGAAGGCGAAAGAATATAGCTTAGAGTCATTAAAGCTGAACCCTCAAGATTCAATTACATTAACCAATCTAGGAAATAGTCATTATGGACTAGGTGAATATGAAAATGCAAGAGAAGTCTTTGAAGAAGCGATGCGTTCAAATCCAAACAATTCATATGCTATCTATGGTTTAGCGACGACGCTTGATGCACTAGAGGATGAAGAGGCCATTGCGTATTGGGAAAAATATATCGAACTTCAGCCATACGATATTGATGGATGGTATTCGATATATACGTATTATTTAGACTTAGAGGTTATGGATGAAGCAAAAAAAGCATTAGAAGAGATGGTTTCCATTGATCCAACAAAAAGCTATTACGTAAAAGAACTGCTTACATTATATAGTCAATCACAGGAGAGTGAAAAAATTGAAAACGTACTCGAACAATTTCGTCTCAATAATGAACCATTACAATATGATCTTTTATTAGCTGAATATACTTACACCTATGTAGATGAAGAGGAAGGATATGCGCTATATACGGATATGCTAAGCAATTATTCCTTAGAATATTATGATTTGTATTTAATACTAGAAAATATTTACCTCATGGGTACTGAACAAACAAGGGAGGATTTTTTAGAAAAAATAGAATTAACATATGGACGAACCTATCGACTAGACCTAGAGACAGAGTTTTACTATGATTATGATGAATACGAAAAACTTATTATTTCAGCTAAAGAGCTTATTGATATTGATAGTAGCAATACATATGCATATGAGTTGATGGCAGATGGATTATATTTTTTAGGGGACTATGAGAATGCATATAATGGGTACCGACAAGCACTTACTTTGGGGGAACCATCGTTCTATTTGAAGAGTTCACTTGCTGATTGCGCAATATATTTAGAAAAATTAGATGAAGCACAAGAGTTATTATATGAGTTATGGAGTGAAGATGAAGAAGCAGGAATTATTTATGTCTATAAAGCACGAATAGATATGCTTAGAGGCGATCAAGCGTCAGCAAAAGAGATGATGGACAAAGCATTAAGCATTTCACCATATTTAGAGTATGCTTTTGATGAATATGAAGAGCTACAGATTTTAAAAAAGGATTATGATTTAATAGCCTTGATACACTAGGAGGGTGAGATATGCATGAAGTTGTATCGAATGTAATTCAAAGATACTATGAGGTAGAGCCAATTGATATTCATCCGTTAGGAGGAGGCTTTTATGGAAAAGTCTTCTTGGCAACACTTGATAAAGCACCGTTTAAAGTTGTGGTGAAAATATATTTAAAGCTTGGATTGGCTCAAAATGAAGGGCTACAGATAGTAACGTTAAATAAGTATGGTCATATACCTATGCCAAAAGTATATCAGGTGCATCAAGCAGATCAAGCGCTTGGCTATGATGTACTCATGATGGAATATCTAGAAGGAGTCAATGCCGGAATACAACCTTCGGTTAATGAAGAGGCTTTGGATAATATTGCAGAAAAAATTATTGATAATCTGATAGCGTATCATTCAGTCTCCAATACCCAAGGATTTGGAGAATTAAACGCAACAGAATTTGTAAAGGATTGGCGTCAATATTACAAACCGATTGTTGATCGAATATTTAGTGCGGTACAAAGCTTTTATTCAAAAAAAATCTTATCCAAAGAAAATTTTCAAATTATAGAGCAAGCATACAATAACTTTGAGCATATTTTTTATTTACCGGTGACGACATCAAGTTTGATTCACGGGGATTATAATACATGGAATATTATGCTCAACGAAGAGTTGACAGATGTAAGAGCTGTAATTGACCCATTTGGATGCTGCTGGGGAGATGCAGAATATGATTTGTATCAACTCAATAATGCAAATGGAAGATACTTCTCTTTGTTGGAACGATATAAGAAGAAATGTTCTGTTAGCGAGAATTTTGAAATTAAGTTATGTTTTTATGAACTATTTACTGAACTTATGCATTATCATGATGCAGGAGTAAAATTGAGAGACGCTGATATTGCTGTCACGGCGTTAAAATTAAAAGAGCAAATGAACAATATATAATTTTTACGGGTAGAAGTGGAGGGTTAACATGAAAAAATGGTATAATGAAGAATATGAATGGAATATCGAGGTAACAGGTTTTTTACGTGGAGAAAAAACGGAAAGATATTGCCGAAATGGAGAAGAAATCGGGGATAAGTACAGTTGTACCTACGGCTGTCCGGTTAATGAACAAGGACAGGGGATTTGTTCAAAGACAATGATGATGATGTTTCCAATTATGGAAGCGGTTCGAAGTGGTGGTAATCTAGAAAATATTGGTGGTTCAGGCAAATATACAAAAGAACTTGTATGTCCTGATGGATGTGTTATCTTTAAAATGACAGCAACGAAACTAGGCAATGAAAATTTTCACAAAGGAAACTTCTATGAGTAAAGGAGAAATATATGAAACAAGCCATCGTTCATATAGCACTAGTAGTTGAAGATTATGATGATGCATTAGATTTTTACACAAAGACATTGGATTTTGAACTCATTGAAGATACCTATCAAGCAGAACAAGATAAGCGTTGGGTTGTTGTTGCACCGCCAGGATCAAGAGAGACAACAATTTTACTAGCAAAACCATCTAAACCAGGACAAGAGGCTTTTATTGGCAATCAAACAGGCGGCAGAGTGTTTTTATTTCTGAACACCGATAATTTTTGGAGAGACTATAACAAAATGATTGAAAAAGGTGTGGAGTTTGTGCGAGAGCCTAAATCAGCTGAATATGGTATGGTAGCGGTATTTAAAGATTTATATGGTAATTTATGGGACTTGGTTGAATTAAACCCCAATCATCCAATTATGAATCGATAATTGGCAATATAAATTAAAGGAGAAAAGACGATGATATCGATTAGACATGCTCGCGTTGATGAAAAACATAAAACGTATACCTGGCTATGTTTATCTGACACGGCGTCAATGCATATGGGCGCACCGGATTATCCAGAAGCACCAATTCCCACTTGGGATGAGTTTAATGAAGATTTTGATGAATTTTATTATCAAGAAGAAGCAAGAGATAAAGGGTCTGTTATGATTATTGAGCAAGATGGAGAGGAGATAGGGTGCGTTTGTTATGCATGCTTTCATCTAAAGCCACAAAAGGCGGAACTGGATATATGGCTTAAAGAACAAAAATATTGTGGATATGGTAATGGGACACAGGCACTAGAACAAATGTGTGAATATCTGCAACTACAGTATAATATAAATGCATATATTATTCGTCCGTCTATTAAGAACTTAAGGGCTGTTCGAGCTTATGAAAAAGTTGGTTTTAAGAAAGTGGAAGCTCAAAATAAAGCTAAAATAGTCAAAGAGTTTATACGTTCAGAGTACTTGGAAGAATTTGGAACCGGAGATTATGGATTTGATGGGACCCAAGTACTTATAAAAAAAATTAAGGAATAATAGGAAGGATCGCAAGGATGTCAGAGTTTATATATAAATTTATCCCGATGGAGGTTAATCATAGATTTAATGTTCATAAGAAAGAGGTGATAGATTTTTTAGATAAGCACATAGAGCGCTATGATAAAGTAGAATTACATCAATATGAACAGATTGAATTTATTGATTGCGGACAGAGGTTTGAATCAGTGGTATGTAACCATTGTCACCACAGTTTATTAAAAACATGGGGACAATTGATGAACGTAAGTGCACAAGGAAATTTCAAAGAACGATCCTTTATTACACCATGCTGTGGAAAAAAGACACAGCTTGATGCGTTAATTTATTATGGAGATTCAGGGTTTGCAAGGAGTTCTTTGGAAGTACTTAATCCATCAATAGATATTGAAGATATTGAAATTCATGTATTTGAAAAAGTCTTTGGGTGTCAATATAAGTGTGTTATTAGTCAGATATAGTTAAAAAAGGAGATGAGAAAATGCGAATTGATCATATTGCATTATGGACAAAACAGTTAGAAGCATTAAGAGAGTTTTATGTAACCTATTTTGAGGCAACGGCAAATACAAAATATGTAAATGAAAAAACCAGATTTCAATCTTATTTCGTATCTTTTTCTGAAGGAGGTCGAATAGAAATCATGCAAAGACCAACGGTTTCAGTAAGAGAACAACAAGAAGCAGAGTATCCAACGGGAATAGCACACTTTGCGATGTCTGTTGGAAGTCAACAAAGAGTCATTGATCTTACACGCCGGTTAAAAGAAGATGGATATGTTATTTTAAGTGAGCCTAGAACAACAGGGGATGGATACTTTGAGAGTGTTGTCCAAGATCCTGATGGCAATAGTATTGAAGTTACAATTTAATAATCGCTTTAAACGTCTTGAGGGGGATGCGTGTGAAAAGAAATTTAAAAATAGTAACATTTTTGGTTAATTTTCTATTTGGAATTTTGGGAATAATCATTGGGATAATGATGTTAAGAGAGTATGGGGTTTTTGCAGAATTTCCGGTAGAATGGGTAAGGGTACTGCGTGTTGAACGTTGGACACTGATTGGCATTTATATTATGAGTGTATTTGGCCTAGGCAATATTGTAGCTTCTGTTGCTTTTTTGAAGGGGAAAACCGTATATGTCCTGATGATGAGCATCGTATTATTTTTTAGTGCCTCACTTCAAATGATTATTCTAAATGAGGTGCTTTTGATTAGCGTCCAAGCAATTTTTATTAGTATTATTCAATTATTTTTATATTTATCTACTCACTTTGTGGAAAAAAAAGGTGGATGAATCAGTTGTTTGAGCAAAAGTTATATATAACAAAGCATGCGTTATGAACCATAGGCTAACAAGATATAATGAAAATGATATGAATGGAGGAGACATATGAGAGTATTGGTTCTTGGAGCAAGTGGAGCAACAGGTCAAAAAGTAGTTATGCAACTCGTTGATAAGGGCATACCGACACGCATTTTTATACGACATCATGCGACGCTTCAAAAAGAAATCAGTACTAGCTCACTGGTCGAAATAAAAACAGGCAATATACATGATTTTTCAAATGCTCAATTACAGTCGTTAATCGAAGGATGTGATGTGGTCATCTCATGCCTTGGACATAATCTTACAATGAGAGGAATCTTTGGACAACCGCGCTATCTAGTAAGTGATAGCATACGTCATATTTGTGAAGTGGCTGCATTGAATAATGACAAAAAGTTAAAGATTATCCTCATGAATACAACCGCATATACAAATAAGTTACTTGAGGAAAAACGCTCATTTTTGGAACGGGGTATTGATACACTGCTACGATTATGCTTGCCGCCACACCGTGATAACATGAAGGCAGCGGACTATTTATTACTGGAGCTTGGAAGACAAAAAGCATCTATCGAATGGGTTTCTGTACGGCCAGATACTTTAGTCGACCATAATATTGTAACACCATATAGAGTTGAGGCATCACCAACTCAAAGCCCTATATTTCAGCCTGGAAAAACCAGTCGCATTAACGTAGCCCATTTTATGGTAACGCTTGTTACAGATGCACCAACGTGGGAAAAGTGGAAATACCAAACACCAGTATTATATAATCAAGAACAAGAAAAAGAGTAAATTATTTAAAGGTGAAATTATGATGAAATTGGAAAAAAAAGACATGCAAGGGATTGCCCCCTTATTTAAACACTTAACAGATACGGTAATCTTATCATGTCTACAAGGATATATGGGACAAGCGTGGGCAGATCAGCGGGACCAACCCACTTGTGCACAGATAATTGTAGGTGACTTTTGCTTTTTTGCAGGGGATAGCTCATGTTCACAGGCGCGGGTTTTAGTTGAGAATATACCAAAAGAATGTGGAGATTCACTCTATATGATTTCGGGAGATGAAGGATGGGAAAACCTTGTTGAACAGACCTATGGTAATCGTTGTAGACGTTTTGAACGCTACGGGTTTTACAAAGGTAATGAAAAATTTGATGTGCAGCAACTTCAAGGATATATAGATCGATTATCTCCAATGTACGAGATAGTACCTATAGATTCAAAGATTTATGCGTTAGTAAAAGAAAATGTGTGGTCAAAAGATTTTTGTGCCCAGTTTTCATCCTATGAAGAGTTTAAACAGCTGGGACTGGGATTTTGCGTGCTACATAATAATGTTGTGGTTTGCGGTGCATCGTCATATTCAGTGTATGATGAGGGTATTGAAATCGAGATAGCCACAAAGGAAGGGTATCGACAGCAGGGACTAGCAACTGCATGTGCAGCACAGCTGATTTTGACATGCTTAAGTCAAGGCAAATACCCAAGCTGGGATGCAGCAAATAAAACATCTGTAGCTTTGGCTACAAAATTAGGGTATCGTTTTGATAAAGCCTATACCACGTATGAAGTATATAGATAATCTTGTGAAGGATAGAGGAAAAATTATGGAAGTCAATGAAAAAATCACGAAAATATATATGAGTGCCATTTTTTTATATCTTATTATATTAGTTACTGCAATGACAACACTTTGGTTGGGAACATCAAAAATTTTACCTGTAGTGGTAGTTCTTTGGGTGATTTTAGTCATTCCTTTATATTATGCACTTAAAACGATACAAGCAACAGGGATATATTTGTTGATTAATGGAATTATCAGCGGGATAACCGTAGCGATTTTTCATGTGCACTTTGATATTGAAGGAATGATTCATCCATTAGTTGCGGTTGGTTTTATCGGGCTCATTCTTGTTAATAGTCTGAGCATTCGCCACGGTGATACTAAACGAAAAATAGCGGCAATATATATTGGACTGGGCGTAGTAGGTCTGATTATAGGAGGCTATCTAACATTTATGGAAAGAGCGCAGGGAAGTTGGGTTTTGTTTTCAGCAGTTATTGTTCTGTGTATTAACATATCCATGTACTATTGGCTAAAGCAAGGACGTGTTCAACAGCTAGAGCGAATAATACGTCATTATAATATGTTAATATTTGGCGGTATTCTTTTTGTTATCCTCACATCGGTGACAGAAGGCGAAAACCTTGATTTTTTTGGAAGCTATTCGCAAGATACTCAAAAAAAGAATTAAATGCAATATAGATAAGTAATGAAAGTAGAGAAATTATGGATGAAAAAACATTGATTCAAAAGACGCAACAACCAATAACAATAAAACATATAGTTTCAGGTTTAAAAAACATGGGTATTACACCACGAGACAGACTGATTGTACATACATCTTTGTCAAGTCTGGGCTGGGTATGTGGAGGCGCTCAGGCGGTAATTATGGCGTTGATGGAAGTGCTTAATGAGGAAGGGACATTAGTTATGCCAGCCCATAGTGGCGACTGGAGCAATCCGGAAGAATGGGAACATCCTCCGGTACCCAAAGAATGGATATCGATTATTCATGAAAATATGCCGGCATTTGACCCTGCTATTACTCCAACTCGCGGTATGGGACGTGTAGCAGAGCTGTTTCGAACGCTTCCAGGAACACTGCGTTCCAATCATCCACAGGTTTCATTTGCCGCTAATGGGAAAGATGCACACGAGATTACTAAAGAACATCCACTAACACCACAGCTTGGTATAAAGTCGCCTCTTGGAAAACTCTATGAACTGGATGCAAAAGTGTTATTACTGGGTGTAGGATATGACTCATGCACAAGTTTTCATCTTGGAGAAGCATTAATCCAGGAGATGCCAGTAGAGCAATTAGGTACTTCGGTTTTTGAAGAAGGAAAACGGGTTTGGAAATGGTTCGAAGATGTTGTCTATGATTCAGAGGACTTCATAAAAATAGGAGAAGCTTTTGAAAAAGAACATGTGGTCCAAAGTGGCTATATCGGTATGGCGCCGTGTAAATATTTTTCGATGCGTGAGGGCGTGGATTTTTCTGTTCAATGGCTAAAAAAGAACAGGGAACTAAGGAGAGTATGAGAAAGGAGCTGTTATGGCAAGAAAGCTGTTTTGTGAACTCCATCCGCTAGCGTATAAGCTTGCTGTAATAAAAGGGATTCTGTGTCGAAAAATTACATGGATTAAAAATAGTAGTCAATATGCAAAAACTTTTTCGGAAGATAAATTACCACAAAAAATATACACACATTCCTCGTTGATACGAAGAAAATTAGGGGATGTAGATATGCGCCTTCAAAACAACAAAGCTATTAATTTGAGCCTAGCAGCGCCTAAAATTAATGGAGTGTTGATTCAGCCAGGTGAAACCTTTTCGTTTTGGCGACTTGTGGGAAATTGTAGTGAAAAAAAGGGCTATAAAGAAGGACTAGTTATAAAATCAGGAAAAATTAGTCAAGGAATCGGAGGTGGGATGTGTCAGCTAAGCAATTTAGTCCATTGGATGATTTTACATAGTCCATTGACCATTGTAGAGCATCACCATCATAATCAAATTGATATGTTTCCGGATTTTGGACGCCAAGTTCCTTTTGGGAGCGGAACGTCTATAATGTATAACTATTTAGACTATCAGGTGAAAAATGAGACGGATCAGACGTTTCAATTAATTGTATATACGACAGATACCCATCTTTGCGGGGAGCTAAGAAGTGAACGTGAACTTAGCCATTCATATCATGTATATGAAGAGAACAGCTGGTTTGTTAAGGAGCCAGATGGATATTATCGTACTAATGAGATTTATGTCAAAATAGTCAATAAGACGACAGGTGATGTAATAGCTAGACATAGGATTATTAAAAATTATTCTAAGGTAGTGTATGATGCAGAATTTATTCCCCTCGATAGAATAAAAGAGAAAAATTATAATGTAAGTGAAGCATAAAGGGAAGTATTCTATAAAAAAACCACATGATAAAGGCAAAGCATTTTATCATGTGGTTTTTTGTGAGACTTATATGAGTACTTGATTTAAAGATTCTTCAAGCGTTTTAAAAGAGTTAAGTCCGTGGACCCAATCCTTGGGTAGTTCATGATAGCCGTCCCTAGCTCCATATAACATGCCAAGGACCATACCTCTAGCTGCACTATCACCGCCGGCATAGGTGTTTTGAATAAGCGCTGATTCAAGAGTCTCTTCATTTAGCGCAATCGTTAAAACAGCAGGTAATGCAAAAGGCGAATGGCAATTTTGACCGATGGCTTTAATGCGCTCAACTATATTATCTGGACGAACACGTGCCTCATTATAGGATTGTGCAATAAATGGATCAATATCTTTATGGGATAGTAAACTTGTCTCAATAGAAGTTCCATGAAGAACATCTTTTAATACGCGGATAAGATAGCGAGCAATTGTTAATAATTGTGGGTCCGTATGTGTTAGGCGTATTTGATCAAGTATGTCTTCTTCTTGAATATCTTCAAGAGCAAACAGTGGTGCACTTCGAGCAAATCCACCTAATTCATCGCTATCTGAGCCGCGATTGCTATCTTGCAGGCGCTTTAACGATTCTTTGGAGGCCGCGTCAACATATATATCGCTGTTTGTCATTAAGGTTATCCACTCTTTTTTAAACGCATCGATATGGAAATCTTTATGTTTTGCGATGGATTTAAGCAAAAGTAAAGCCTGGTCTCCATAATGGGTAAAATCTCCTGCGGATTTATTCGGATGAAAATTAGTATGTCGAGGATCGGTATAACTGGAAATTGGTGCAAAATGTTGCTGTATTTTTGAAGTGTCATATATCCAGTGAGGGCCTAGCGCTATGGCATCGCCGATAAAGGCGCCGTAGATTAAGCCTTTAATAGTATTTTTATTCATGAAAATACCTCCTTTTAATCAATAATGGTTATCATTAGTATAACATAAAAAGATTGAGAGTTTCTATGGAATATGATAAACTTTCCTATATTGCAAAATACATTAAAGATATAAGATATAGAATTAAGATAAAGAAAGTAGTGAAATTGAATGAAATACATAAAATGGCTATTGCTAATCGTTGCTTTAATTTCGATACTCTACATAGGCAAAGAATTTTTTGCAAGAAATATGATGGTGAAAATTGATGACAATTTATCGATAGAATATATTCGACCAAAAAATGGTATGACTTTAACCTTTGGATCCGGTGGGATAAATCAAATTACAAGTATTGAATCCTTTGAGAATTATGAAAATATATTCCTGCAAGTTCTTAAACGTCCAAATAGACGATTTATTACAACAACGGATTGGATAGGACCCATTATTTTTAGTACACTCGATAATGTCGGTAAGCAAAGACAAGAAGCCTTTACCGGAGGATGGCATGGATTAAAAGAAGGAGAGGACCAAGTTCCTACGGCGACAGAAACGGGGAGGCGTATTTTTGTTGATGAACAATTGATAACAAAAAAAGGGAATTTTGTAGGACAAAAAGTAACACTCGAGGTGACAAATCAGATTAATGCATATAATAGCCAGAATCGCTTTTCACTAGAGGAAACGGTAACATATACTATACACCCGAATAAAGAAATACAGGTTCGTGTCAGTTTAAAGGCTTTAGAAGCAATAAGAGTTAGCCGATATTATGGTATGCAAGTCATTTTACCACCAGGTTATGAGCATATTTCATATATTCGAAAAGGCAATGTTATCGGAGAGTTCAATCAATTAGAAGAGACATATAATGCAGCATATACACCTGTAGATTCAATTGTAATTAGTGATAAGATAGAGGGAAACAATATATATGCCTCAATAAATTTAGAAAGTGACATCAATAATTTTCTATATAAGAAAGATGAAGAACCTTATGCATTTACGACAAATGACCGAAAGTCCTACTTTAATATCATTAACGGGATACCTTTATACTTAAATCAAGGGGAAGTGTTTGAGTGGGAGGGTATGTATCGTTTTGATTAATGGACAAGGAAGGAGACACAATGATACGCGCATTTTCCGGGAAGTATATTCTATTTGAAGATGAGAAGAATAAAAGAAAAGACCACTTTATTGTAATAGAAATCCTTAATAGAAAAATGGATACGATACAAGTAATTGTTTGTAATGAGACGGATTTAGTTTTGGCAATGGTTGTCGACAACATAACAGAAATCCGAGGATATCATCATTATCAACCAAAGGCAGATACGGTAGCTGCTTTTGGCATTGGAGGATTGAGTAAGTTAAGAACAGACCATAAGGAAGGGATGCTAGAAGGCCTAGCGGCGCAAAGACATATAGAGTATAATCAGTTTGCTGTTAACTTTGGAAAAGGGTTACTACAAGCGGATGAAATGTATGTTCAGTTTGTAGATAAATAAACCCACCATGACGTTTGAAGCCACGGTGGGAAATAAAAAGCATTAGAGATTAAAATTGCGTACAAGATCTTCGTAAGTATCACGACGTCGAATAAGATGATCGTTGCCATCACAGTCAATCAAAACTTCGGCAGGACGTAAACGATTGTTATAGTTGGAAGCCATGCAATATCCATATGCACCAGCATCTAAGACACCGAGAATATCTTTTTCCATTATTTGTGGTAGAAGACGGTCTTGTGCTAAGATGTCTCCACTTTCACAGATGTTTCCTACGAGTGTAACAGGATGGGAATTTTTTGAAGGAATATTTTCTTTTCGATATACTTCAATGTCATGATGGCTGTCATACATTACCGGACGTTTTAGAACATTAAAACCAATATCAGTGCCTACATAGGTAATGCCGAAGTTTTCTTTGATTGCATGGACTTCGCCGAGTAATACGCCGGCTTCAGCAACGACATAGCGACCGGGTTCGATTTTAAAAGTGACATCTTTTCCATAGTCCTTTGCAAAATCATGTAAAACTTTGTCAAGGCGTTCACCAAGATGCTTAAGGTTAAGACGAGGTTCAGATGATAATTTTTTGTAAGGAATACCAAAGCCACCGCCCATATCAATAAAATCAAGAGCCTCAAAGTTTTTAGCGATATCAAGGATGGACTGGGCACCCTCGATATATTTATCTCCATCCATAAACAATGAACCAATATGCTGATTAATACCGACGAGCTTAAGCGTGTAAGTTTCAAGAATTTTTTTAACAACAGGAATATCGTCGATTGCCACGCCAAACTTTGTTTTTTTACCGCCGGTAACGACTTTTTCATGATGTCCTGCACCAACCCCTGGGTTGAATCGTATGCAAATTTTACCGCCGGGATTTAACTTTCCATACATTTCAAGTTGAGATAATGAATCCACACTGATAGTGATGTCTCGTTCAATGGCAAACTGCATTTCATCGGCAGATACATTATTACTAATATATAGGATATCCTCGGGCTTAAAGCCAGCCAGTTCTTCAACATAGATTTCACCTGGACTCATAGCATCAGCATTTAAGCCTTCTTCTTTGGCGATTTTGAGCAAACTGAGATTTCCATTAGCTTTTACAGAAAAATTAACGGAAAAATTTTTATAGGTAACAAGATTTTTGAGTTCGCGACAGCGCTCACGAAAAATTGATTCATTGTAGACATAGAGCGGGGAACCATATTTTTCAACTAGTTCGATGGGAGAAGTGTTTCCATAAAAGTTATTGGCTTGTGTAACAGCATTATTTAATCCTAACATGCTAGTGTCTCCTTTCGGTGATAAGGGTTATTTCATCAATAATTGATTCGCGAATAATATGTACTAATGTTTCATTTTTTGAATATAAACATTGATGCAAAGTACCTGCAAGAATTTCTTCGGTATCCGCGATGACTTTAATTGAAGCAAGTCGATCGGAATGATAGTAGGTGTGTTCGCCACAAGAAATATCTCTTGAAGATAAAATGACAACTTTGAGTTTTTTCTCACAAGCAATAATCAGCTCTTCTTCAATTTGATCTAGAATGTGATGATCAATAGACAAATATATTCGTGACTTTGCTTGAAGAACCATATTTTTGAGACGATCCAATATCGCATTCTCGCCAGAAACCGTTAAATAGGGTTCACTTGTTAATGGCTGTGTTGATAGACGCTCTTCAATTGAGGTGAGCACCTTGGAAAAGTCGCGTTTGGCATTAGCGATAAGATCTTCTTTGGAAATAGCAACATAGTGAACCGGATTACCATCAATAGTATATGCAAAGCCTTTGTCCACCAGATTAGACAGCGACGCGTATGCATTTGAACGCGAGATGCCACTGATCTTTGCCGCTTCATATCCTGTCATGCTTTGTGATTGACAGAGATTAATATACAAAATAGCCTCTTGTTGTGTTAAGCCTAATTTTTTCAAGGCTTCTTGTAGGTTCATATTGAAACCTCACTTTCGAGATATAGTGTTACTTCTTGGTACCACTATACAGATAAAGAAAGGTTTTGTCAATACCAAAATTATGCTATAATACAGGACAAAGCGACAATGTAGTCTTCTGTGCTTAGCGTACTCGCAATCCCTAAGTTCTTAGGAGCAAGGACTATAGAATGACAATGAAGGAGTAATCATGGATATTTTTGATATGATACAAAACAAGACATTAGAAAAAGATGCGCCCTTGGCAGCGCGTATTCGTCCTAAGACATTGGATGAAGTTGTTGGTCAAGAGCATATATTAGGAAAAGATAAATTATTGTATCGTGCAATAAAAGCAGATAAATTAGGTTCGTTGATACTTTATGGTCCGCCAGGAACGGGAAAGACGACGTTGGCAAAAGTCATTGCCAATACTACAAAGTCACACTTTATTCAGCTTAATGCAACGATTGCAGGCAAAAAAGATATTCAGCAGGTTGTTGAAGAAGCCAAAGATAATCTTTCATTAACAATGAAAAAAACGATTTTATTTATTGATGAGATTCATCGCTTCAATAAGGCGCAACAAGATGCATTGTTGCCCCATGTCGAAGATGGGACCGTAACCCTTATCGGTGCAACGACAGAAAACCCTTACTTTGAAGTGAACAGTGCATTGGTTTCACGATCGAGAATTTTTGAATTAAAGCCATTGACTTCTGAAAATATCAAGGCATTGATATATCGAAGTATCCAAGAAGATATCCGATTAAAAGAACAAAAAATCGACATAGAAGAGGCGGCAGTTACATTTCTTGCAGATATCTCAGGAGGAGATGCAAGAGCAGCGCTTAATGCAATTGAGCTGGCTAGTTTGACGACAGATCCTGATGAAGCAGGCGTAATACATTTGACTTTGCCTGTGGTGGAAGAGTGCATCCAAAAACGAGCGATTGGCTATGATAAAAAAGGTGATAATCATTATGATACGATTTCAGCGTTTATTAAAAGTATGCGAGGTTCGGATCCGGATGCTGCAATCTATTATCTTGCGCGTATGCTGTATGCAGGAGAGGACCCAAAGTTCATTGCAAGGCGCATTGTGATTTGTGCAGCTGAAGATGTGGGAAATGCAGATCCTCAAGCCTTAGTTCTTGCCAACGCAGCAGCTTCAGCAATTAATTTTATAGGAATGCCAGAGGGCCAAATCATCCTTTGTCAAGCTGCAGCCTATGTCGCAACAGCGCCAAAGTCTAATGCGGCAGTTAATGCAATTTTTGCCGCATTAGCGGATGTCAAAGAGCAGTCCATAAAAACTATTCCACCACATCTACAAGATGCGCATTATCGCGGAGCAGGTGATTTGGGGCATGGAATAGGATATAAATATGCTCATGATTATAAAAACCACTATGTTGAGCAGCAGTTTTTACCAGATGAACTTGTAGGTACAACATATTATGCACCTGCTAATCATGGATATGAAAAAAAGATTCAAGAGTGGATGGCGTTTATTCAAGATGAAGCTAAAGATAAAAAAAATTAGTCTTTATCTTGTTCATCGTCCCAAAAGCCCATTCGACGTTGTAAGATAATGAGGAAATATGTTATAATGCTGAAAAACGTTGTATATGCAAATAGATGCAAAGCACGTTCAAACTGACCAAAAATAAATGCGCCAAAGGTTATTACGTAGAGAATGACTAGAAAAGCTAATAGCAGATAAATAAATCCTTTGCGTAGTTTTTGTTTGTTCATAAAAACCTCCGTTAATAATAAGTATTCTATGATATTAACGTATTTTTAATGAATATACAAGCCAAAATCAACAGAACCATTGGAGGAAATTATGAAAAAAATATTGAGCTTAGTGGGAATACTTTGGCTAAGTAGCATGCTGATGATTGGATGCTCTCAAAAAGTTTCCAAAGAATATTATGCAATACTTGAAGAAAGTCAAATGCTGATTGACCAAAGTTCGAATTATACAGAGGCAGAAGAATTGATTGATAAAGCCATACAAATGTATCCTGAGGCACCTGAAGCTTATGTTCAGGCAGGATATATACATTTGGTTCGTGGAGAATACAATCAAGCCAATGATATGTTTGATAAAAGTATTAAATATGAAGAAAATTTTCAAGATAAGGAAAGTAAATATTTTGCATACTTAAATATCGGCAATTTAAAATATCAACAACATCAATCAAAACGTGGTTTGGAATATTTACAAAAAGCCTTAGCTATTAATGATGATGATCCGGCAGTATATAATGCATTAGGATTGGTATATGTGGACTTACAAGAATGGGATAAGGCTATCGAACATTATGATAAAGCCTTAGAGATTGATACAGGATATTTTTATACATATGCAAATATTGCTTCACTCTATCAAAAGCGTGGTGATTATGAACGGGCAATGAATGAAATCAATACGGCAATAGCTATTAATGATCAGATTCCACATTTTTTCATCATCAAAGGTGACATTGAGATGGCGATGAATGAGCTAGAGACAAGTATTGAAACTTTTAGTGAAGCGATTATGCGCTGGAGCAGCTATCCTGATGCATATTATAAGCGAGGTGAAGCCTATTTACTTCAATCGGAATATCTAAAAGCCATCAATGACTTTGCATTTGCACGAGATTCAGGAATTAAAGAAGCTATACTTGGCATGGGATATTCGTATCAAGGACTAGAGCAATATAGTGATGCCATTGATTCGTTTAAGCTATATATAGAATCAATCGACACGATTGACCTACGAGCAATCTATGAAATGGGTGTTAGTTATTATCAGCTGGAGCAGTATGAACAAGCGATCACGGCCTTTGATCAATTATTGGAGTATGCACCAGAAGATACAGAGGCCATGCTAATTAAAGCATATGCTTATGAGAAAAACAACGACTATGAAACAGCATATATAATTTTGGAAGAAATCCTTGCACTTGATCCAGAGCATCAAGCAGCTTTAGAAGAGATTGCTTTTATTGAAAAAAATAATTTATTGAAAGAATAGGTGAGAAAAATGACAGATCAAGCCTTAACGACAGAGCAAGAAATAGAAAAAGTCATCCTTGTTGCGGTATGCGACAAAGGAAGTGTTGAACGTGCAGAAGAATCATTAGAAGAGTTGGCGGAACTTGCAAAAACTGCAGGGGCGCTTACGGTAGATAAGGTGATTCAAAGTCGCGACAAAGTTCATCCGGCAACATATGTAGGAAAGGGAAAGATTGAAGAAATTGCAGATCTTCTTTTCATGCATAAAGCGACAGGGATTATCACGGATGATGAATTATCACCGGCTCAGATAAAAAATCTTGAAAAAGAACTAGATACAAAAGTGATGGATCGTTCGTTGCTTATCTTAGATATTTTTGCGCGACATGCCCATACAAGAGAAGGAATCCTTCAGGTGGAATTGGCTCAGTTAAATTATCGTGTATCCAGATTAATTGGGTTGGGGCAAAGCCTATCAAGATTAGGGGGAGGTATTGGAACCAGAGGACCAGGAGAAAAGAAGTTAGAAACGGATCGACGCCATATTCGACGTCGCGTAGCCCAATTGCGCTCGGAATTAGATGAAGTAAAAAAACATCAGCAACTGCTTCGGGATAATAGAAAAAAACAAAACAAACCCATTGTTGCTATCGCAGGCTATACCAATGCTGGTAAATCCACATTGATGAATAAATTGACGGATGCACAGGTTTTGGAAGAAGATCAGCTTTTTGCAACACTGGATCCGACAACTCGCCAACTAGAACTGCCGGAAGGAAAAGAAATTCTCCTAACAGATACCGTTGGGTTTATTCATAAGTTACCGCATCATTTAATAGAAGCTTTTCATTCAACGTTGGAGGAAGTTGCATTTGCAGATGTCATTGTTCACGTAGTTGACGGAGCAAACCCATCGTTTGAAAAGCATATGCAAGTGGTTTATGATACATTAAAGCGTTTGGATGCATTAACAATTCCTGTTATTACAGTATTTAACAAAATGGATAAAACCATATGGAATAAAGAACAGCTCCAAGACAAACGGGCAGATAGCGTATTTTATATTTCGGCAAAAACTGGCCAAGGTGTTGATGAAGTCATCCATTATTTAGAAGAAAAATTACGTGATGGATTACAGCATATTAAAGTCAAGATTCCTTACGACCAAGCACAACTGGTACAGAATATCCGTACATACGGACAATTGATTGAAGAAAGATTTGATGCAGATGGAATATATATTGAAGCCTATTTAGAAGAAGCTTTAGTGAACAAATATGAATTATAAGTTTAGGAAAAACTTTTTACAGCGCATTAAGAACTTATTTATTCCTATAGTACTTGTAGGAGGTGTGCTACTTATCTTTAGTGCATGGACCAAATATCAGGGATATCCTACAATCTGTCCAATAAAATTGACAACCGGATTGCCTTGTCCAGGATGTGGTATGACACGAGCGCATATTGCACTCTTAAACTTAGATTTATCACAGGCACTTTATTATCATCCATTATTTTTCGTTCCTGCAGGGGTATTTGCCATCTTTTTGTTTCAAGATATTCGATGGGTTTATCGATTGCATCATTCAAAATGGTTTTATCCGTTACTAGTGATGGTGGTTATAGGTGTATATATTTATCGTATGTTGCTGCGCTTTCCTTTTGAAGAGCCTCTAGAATATTCAGAAAAGAATTTTTTAAAACAAATATGGGATAATATACCTAGATAATCAACACTATATGTAGTGGTTAGTTCAAAAATTAAACACTGCATGTAGTGTTTTTGTGTTGACGTATAATATGTGGAATGGTATGATTATCTGTATAGAAAGTGAAAGGAGATTGAATATGTTTGAGGTGTTAAAGCGAGATCAAAGTCTTGTGCCTTTTGAGATGGAAAAAATTAAAGAGGCGATTAAAAAGGCATTTGAAGCAACAGAAAAATTATATACAGAGGATATACTTGATATACTCGTTTTGAGAGTTACGGCAGATTTTCAAAAAAAGATAAAGACTAATAAAATTGCTATTGAAGATGTCCAGGATAGTGTTGAGAGTGTTTTAGAGCAAACTGGATATACAGATGTTGCCAAAGCATATATTCTTTATCGAAAGCAAAGAGAAAAAATGCGTAACATGAAATCAACCATCTTAGATTACAAAGAAATTGTTAACAGCTATGTAAATGAAGAAGATTGGCGAGTAAAAGAAAACTCGACAGTCACATATTCAGTTGGGGGATTGATTCTTCATAACTCAGGAGCAGTTACAGCAAATTATTGGTTAAGCGAAGTCTATGATGAAGAAATAGCAAAAGCACATAAAAACTGTGATTTACATATTCATGACTTATCGATGCTGACAGGTTATTGTGCCGGTTGGTCCTTAAAACAATTAATTGAAGAAGGACTTGGAGGCATTCCCGGAAAGATAACATCTGCCCCAGCATCACATCTATCTACATTATGTAATCAAATGGTTAACTTTTTAGGGATTATGCAAAATGAATGGGCAGGAGCGCAAGCCTTTAGTTCATTTGATACGTACTTGGCACCTTTTGTAAAGAGTGATGATTTATCCTATAAAGAAGTTAAGCAATGCATTCAAAGCTTTGTATTTGGTGTTAATACCCCGAGCAGATGGGGGACTCAGTCGCCTTTTTCAAATATTACTTTGGATTGGAAAGTTCCGAGCGATTTGGCAAATTTACCTGCATTAGTTGGAGGGAAAGAACAAGATTTTTATTATCGTGACTGTCAAAAAGAAATGGATATGATTAATAAAGCATTTATAGAGATTATGATTGAAGGCGATGCAAATGGACGCGGATTCCAATATCCAATTCCTACATATTCCATTACCAGCGAATTTGACTGGGAAGAGACAGAGAATAATCAGCTTCTTTTTGAAATGACGGCCAAATATGGAACCCCCTATTTTTCTAATTATGTCAATAGTGATATGGAGCCTAGCGATATTCGAAGTATGTGTTGCCGCTTGCGACTGGATCTTCGCGAACTTCGTAAAAAACAAGGTGGATTCTTTGGTTCAGGTGAAAGCACGGGATCGGTGGGGGTTGTGACAATCAATCTTCCATCAATTGCGTATCAAGCACAAAATGAAGCAGACTTTTTTAGCCGTTTAGGTCGAATGATGGATATCGCTGCCCGTTCTTTGCATATAAAACGTACGGTTATATCAAAATTATTGGACGAAGGATTGTATCCATATACAAAACGTTATTTAGGAAAGTTTGATAATCATTTTTCAACAATTGGGCTATTAGGTATGAATGAGGCGGGATTGAACGCTTCGTGGTTGAAAAAAGATCTTACACATCAAGACGTTCAAGCATTTGCAGTAGATGTCCTTGATTTTATGCGACATCGCCTGTCGGATTATCAAGAAAAGTATGGAGATTTATTTAATTTAGAAGCGACGCCGGCTGAATCGACAAGTTATCGACTCGCAAAGCATGATAGAAAACGCTTTGAGGGTATTATTGCCTCTGGTGATAATGCGACACCTTACTATACCAATAGTACGAATTTGCCAGTAGGGTATACGACAGACATTTTTGATGCATTAGAGATTCAAGATGAATTACAGACGAAGTATACATCGGGAACAGTATTTCATACATTTTTAGGTGAAAAACTTCCGGATTGGAAAGCAGCGGCAAAGTTGGTAAAAACAATTGCCACGAATTATCGTTTGCCATATTATACGATTTCTCCAACATATTCCATCTGTAAAGAACATGGATATCTACATGGAGAGCAATATATGTGCCCACAATGTGGAAAAACAACAGAAGTATATTCAAGAATTACAGGATACTATCGTCCGGTACAACATTGGAATGAAGGAAAAAGTCAAGAATTTAAAGAACGCACGCCCTACGAGCCAATCAAAGACAAATCAAGAACAGAGATGGCAACAGCAACAGCGCATCCAAAAGTTCTTTTGTTTACAACAAAAACCTGCCCAAATTGTCATGTAGCTAAAGAGTATCTAAAAGAGCATGCATATGCAGTTATTGATGCAGAAGAAGAAAGTCACTTAGCCACACAATACAATATTCGTTCAGCCCCAACATTGGTTGTTCACGGTGAAGCGGATATGGATCAAGTTAAATATTACACAGGCCTATCGGAGATACGCAACTATATATGTGAGTAATGTAGGCTTGATTAAGGAGATTATAATGAGTTATGCAGATAATATTTTTATAAAGATGTGTCAAGAAATTATTGAGGATGGATTTTCCTCAGAAGGATCTGTTGTTCGCCCGGTGTGGGATGATGGTGCTATGGCACATACGATTAAACGTTTTGGTGTAGTCAATCGCTACGACTTGAGTCAGGAGTTTCCAATTATGACGCTTCGACCGACAGCGTTTAAGAGTTGTATTGATGAAATTCTATGGATTTGGCAAAAAAAATCCAATAGTATTCATGAGTTAAATAGTAAAATCTGGAATGCTTGGGCAGATGATACAGGAAGTATCGGAAAAGCCTATGGATATCAATTAGGTGTGAAGCATCAATATGCAGAGGGAATGTTTGATCAGGTAGACCGGGTCTTATATGACCTAAAGAATAACCCATACAGTCGACGTATTATGACCAACATATATGTTCATCAAGACTTGCATGCGATGAATTTATATCCTTGTGCTTATAGCATGACGTTTAATGTAACAGGCAATAAGTTGAACGCAATCTTAAACCAACGCTCTAACGATATATTGGTTGCAAACAATTGGAATGTTGTTCAATATGCAGTCTTGGTACATATGATGGCTATGGTAAGTAATCTAGAAGTCGGTGAATTGGTTCACGTTATTGCAGATGCACACATATATGATCGACATATTCCAATTGTCCAAGAAATGATTCAACGTCCGACGTATCCTGCACCGCAGTTTAGAATCAAGAGACAAGTGGATGATTTTTACGACTTTAAAGTAGAGGATTTTGAATTAATCAATTATCAAAAAAATCCTCAAATAAAAAATATACCTGTTGCAACATAAGGAGAAACAGATGAAGTTAATTGTAGCATGTGACAAAGAATATAGCATTGGCAAAGATGGGGAGCTGCTTACATATTTGCCTAAGGACCTAAAGCGCTTTAAAAGTATTACTATGGGAAATATTATGATCATGGGGAGAAAAACCATTGATTCCCTTCCGGGAGGGCGGCTGTTGCCTCAGCGTGAAACATGGATATTAACCCGAGATACAAGCTATGTCAAAGAAGGGGCTCGAATCTTTCATTCAATAGAGAGCATACGAAGTTATACAAAGGAAAATCAGATAGATACATCTTCGATTTTTATTTGTGGCGGTAGTGAAATTTACCAATTGTTTTTGCCGTATTGTACGGAAGCTTATATTACCCAGATAGAACATGTCTTTGACGCAGATGTTAAGATTCCAAATATTGGAAGTCTGCCAGGATGGTACTTGACATTTCGCTCAGATGCGCAGTGGCATCATGAGTTGGAATACTATTATCTAAATTATGAAAATAAAAGTTATACACAATTTTAAAAATGGATGCACATAAATAATTAGGTCTTTTCTTTTTTACAAACTCCTCTATAATAGTTGATAACGCAAGCATGAAGGGAGGAGTTTGTAATTAAAGGAAGTGTTACGGTTTTTTTTAGTATAACGATTCTATGCATTATTACCTGTCTGGCAACAATGCTGGAATTAACCAAGGCGCGTATTATTGAGGTCGAGCTAAGCTCAAGCACCAATAATGCGGCACACAGTGTATTAAGTCAATTTGATCCGGTGCTATTTCACGAGTATGGTCTTCTAGCAGGGGAGGAAGGCAATCATATTGATGAAATCATTCAATCAAGTCTTGATATAAGTTTCTTTCCATCACAATATCCCAAAAATGAATATGTAGTAGACTATCTTCTCTTTAATAAAAATCGAGAGAAGGCATCAACGTTTATGGAACCAAAGGCATTTTCTTATGATATAGAATATGCACCTTTCTTGGAGGCAGATTATGCTTATGCCAAGGAACAGATTCTTGAATATATGGGACCGCGTCAATTCTATCTCCTTGCAGAACCTTTTTTAGAAAAACTAAATCTATTAAGTGAAACATCTAAATCATCTGAGATTATTGAAGAAAAATCTGACCTGGTTTCTGAACTTGAGATGTTTAATTCGTATACAGAAAGATTGATGTTATATTTTGATGGAGTTGCGATTGGATCAGGAGGAAAATCATATATAAAGTATGACGAACCTTATATACGCAAGCTAAGTGTGGATACGATATCCTATGATTTTTTCCCAAAAAGCTATCACGAAAAATATCGTCAAAATACTATATTTGTTGAAGATGTTCTTGAAAATGCAATCACAGGCATTGAAAAGTCAGATACTCTTTTGAAAAAAATCGTTAAGAAAGACATTAAAGCTGAAGATATTAAGCGAGGCTATATGGGGGAGATAATAAAGGATAAAAAGTTATTGGATTTAGTCGATCGTTTGGCAGAAATCGAAGAACAATATTTAGAGCCCTCACATGAAGCATTAGAAGAAATACAAGCGATTAAGCAAACCCACGAAAAATCTTTGGCCATTATTCGTATGTACAGTTCAATGAGTCAAGCAACGCTGGGCAAAATTGAACGGTTTCAAAATCGTATCGACAGTGAAGAACAAGTTATTTCAGGGCTTGTTAAAAGCATTAACCAAGAGTTAGATGATCTAAAGACAGAAGTGGATGTACATAGTGTGAATTTAGAAGAAGTCAATAATTTAAAGCTCTTTGAAGAGAGGCTAACTAAAAATCTAGAAATACTCTCATCATGCGAACAAGACATTGAGCGTCTGATTGACTATACAGATGACTATGCTGCACGTAAGTACAATCAATTAAAAAAAGAAAAGCAATTATCCTCGACAACTGAAGATTACCTTGATATGCATATGTATACTGAATTTTACAAGAATCGCTCAACGCTAGCTACTATGCAAATTGATGGAGTTGCGCGTAATGTATTAGAAAATATACAAGGCTATACAACAGACTTATTTTTTGATTATCAAAATATGGATATACAAGCAGACCGTGAACAAGAGAAAAAATATAAAGACAAAGTAGAGGCCCTATCGGCCATAGATTTATTTGAAACAGTCAGCATACAAGGTGTAGAAGCGATTAATCCATACCTTACGATTGATCAGACACTACTTCCATCCAATGCTATTGAATCAGAGACAGATCAAAATGGAACATTTGATGCGAAAGAAATATTTAAGACATTGAGTGATCCATTGCTATTAGCAAAAAATACGCATGAAAAAATTTTGCTCAACGAATATATTGTTGGAATGTTTTCTTCCGTAGTTAGTCAAGTGGATCCAAATGCAAAAAGTCTAAGTGGATTTGCGCTAGATGATCATTTGCTTGAATATGAAGTTGAATATATTCTGGGTGGTCATTTTAATGAACGAAAAAATCTTGAATTTGTTTTGGCGATACTGTTTGGCGTTCGTGTGTTATGCAATACAGTTCACCTTGCAATTGATAGTGCTAAACGTGAGACGATTTTAAGTATTGCAAATGCCATTGCAGGATGGTGGACTGGAGGCGTTGGAGGTGCAATACTAGCAGTTGTCATTGGATTGTGCTGGGCAATGGTTGAGGCTATTGTTGATGTGTTTATGTTGACCTCAGGAGAAAAAGTGCCTTTTATCAAAACCGCTTCAACGTGGTATAGTTCTCTCGATGGAAATTGGGAAGAGCTTTTTGATGCATCGGTTCGTTATGTTCAAAATAAAGCGTTGATGTATATTAAAGATACGGGAGAGTTGACCAAAGGGGCTGTTAGTGCGGTGAAAAATATACTTGATGATGCAGTAGAGCAAAATGTAGGAGGAAATGGATTTGATCGACGTCGTGTTGAAGAAACCATGGAAAGTGTGTTTACCTCAGTAGCAGAAGAGATGAATATTCAAATAGACGTGGCAAATCGGGCTATTGATAATGAAATTGAAGAGCAGTTGGATAGTTATTTGATTCAAGCAACTCAAGAGACTGAGGGGAATGAAGATAATCAAAACCAAGAAGAGCTGGATCCAGATGTACTCAGCCTTATTGGTGCAATGAAGTCAACGGTTGATTCACATGAGTTAGATAGTTCATCAAGTTTGTCAGAAAAAGTGGCGGTTCGAGAGACCATTTTAAATACATATGCAGGACAAATACAACAATTAAAAGAGGCTACAGCTCAAAAGCAAAAAGAAATATATGAAAATGCCTCAAACTATGCCGCGGAAGAATTAAAAGACTACATTGATGATAATATAAAGGAAGGCTGCGACATCACGACCGACCTATTGACCAAAAAAGCGGATGAAATAAAAAAAGATATGAAGAAAAACATTACAGAAGAAAGCAAAAAGAAATTTGGTGTAGAAAACCTTATTCCGTCACTAGACTATACCGACTATTTACGTTTGTTTTTATTTTGTAGTCTACAAGAAGAGGAAGTAAAAATGGCACGAGTGATGGATCTTATACAAATGAACATACAAAAAAAATATAATGATTATGATAGATCCTTTGAAAATTATTTTAATGGAATTAACATTACAACAACACTCAAAGTGCCGGTAACTCAGCAGATGCCTGTTCATGAGCGAATAAAAAATAAATTATGGGAGTATCAGATTGAAGAGAGTGCAAGATATTGAAGGAAGTGTGAGTGTTGAATCGGCATTAATTATTCCTGTTATCATGGCCGTGTTTATATTTTTTATGAGTATGATGCAAATTATGTATACACATGGGAAAGTGCAAATTGCTCTAAATGAAGTCTGCAAAGATTTGACATATGATAGCTATTTTTTTCAGGAGTTAGGAATTATTGAAGTTAACCAGGCGCTATATTCTAAAGGGCTTGAGCAATCAATAACAGTAGAAGACTTGCGAGTACTTAAACAAGAGCTAACAGAAGTTATCCCAGAAGTAGCAAGCGATTTAAACAATTTGAAGTTTTCCAATATATCGGAAGAAATTTCTGTGGAAAATATTGATACCATTTTACAGGAAAAATCAGATGTCACGTCAGTTCTTGTTAAATTATATGAAAGTATGAGTAAACTATCTCAGAGCGCTGGAACTGAAGGGGGATACTTCATCAACACAATGCTATTACGTGTGTATATAAAGGAAAAACTAAAATTGTACACCCAAGAGATTGATGCGGATTATACACTTGTGCATGCATCAGGATTTCTAGAAGACAATAGTGGGCAAATCATACTCAGCACAGAGTATCAAGTACCGATTTTATTTAAGCGTCACACAATTCGACTAAAAAACGGCGGTTATTTCCATGCGTTTATCGGTGCGGGGAAATTTAGCGCATCCTACAATCAAGTCATTAAAAAAAGTCAATATGGAAAAACGGTAGAAGGAGATGATGATACAGAGGATGAAGATCAAGACGGATTTGCAAAGACGGTATATGTAACTGAATATGGAGCAAAGTATCATAAGAATCAAAAGTGTTTTCATATCAAGGTCAATGTAAATCGGATGCGATTAAAACAAGTAACAGGGAAAAGTCCATGCGAACATTGTGGTGACGGTGGCCTAGATTTAGAAGATAGCGCTATTGTGTATACAACGAAAAACAGTCGAGTTTTTCATCTCGATAAAAAGTGCCACTCAATATATCATCATATATCAAAATACTCTGAGAAGGAAGCGATTAATAGTGGGTATGGTCCTTGTAAATCATGTTCAAAATAAATAAGGAGATGGATATGCTCAAGAATACAGAGGGAAGTGTACTAATCGAAGCGGCAATTATTATGCCACTATGCATTATATGTATCTTAACGCTTATAGGAATGACGATAAGATACCACTATACAATAACTTATGACTTGTATTCAGATATCAACGAATATTATGGCGGGGCAGACTTGTCTGCAACAAAAGAAGTTGAAAATTTTTACAAGCAAGAGATTACAAGCCATTCAAAGGAGAAAAATCGTATAAAAATTATCAAACAAATAAAATTTATTGATGATGTTTCAGATCAAATTCAAATATCAAGTACAATAAAAGAAAAGTATGATAAGAACATAAAAAAAATACAACTTATATTAGAATAGTATTAGAAAGAGATAAAACTTTGATATTATCCTTTACGCTCGAATTGAGACATCGTATAATTAGGGTATACAAGACAAAAGCGTAAAGGAGCGTATCATATGGGTAAAATAAAAATAGAAGGACAATCAATTTTTGGATTTATCGTTTTGTTGGTTGGAATTGTCATGTTGCTTAATGGATTAGATATAATTCCAGCGGATATAAGTGTGGCTAAATACTGGCCGATAATTTTAATTGTATTAGGGATTGTTAAAATAATTAACTACGATGAATCATCATTTTGGGGTGGCATTATATTAATCATAGGAATATATTTTTTGCTTTCAAATTTTGATGTGGCTTTTGTAAAACACATTCGTTTCGGATCTATTTTCTGGCCCTTTGTTGTTATACTTATTGGACTATCACTAGTCTTTCCTAAAAAACATAACTAAAGTGTTGATGCCAAAATAAAAGGGGTGAGACGATGAAAGAACTAATCATACGTATATTGGAGCCAGAATTTTATGAACCCATTGTAGAGTTTTTAGGACCATTTGGTTTTTTGGCTGGGATTTTCTTAGCGATGATGGAGTCTTTTATCCCGCCTTTACCTTTGGCAGCCTTTGTCACAATCAATGTAATCATTTTCGGCTATTTATTAGGATATGTACTTTCTTATGTAGGTACGGTCACAGGATCCTATCTCGTTTTTATATTGCTTCAAAGATATGGTGGCAAATACATGCATAAATACATTGAGAAACATCCAAAAGCTCAGTCGCTATTTACATGGATTCATGAAAAAGGCGTTTTTCCATTATTTTTACTCCTTACTTTTCCTTTTACCCCTTCAATTATTGTAGGTGGATTAGCGGCTTTTGCAGATATTCGACCAAAAGATTATTTGCTGGCATTGGTTCCGGGGAAATTTTTCATGGTGATGTCATTGACCATTATTGGGGTTAATATACAATCTTTTTTTGAAAAGCCAGTTCGATCGATAGCTTTTATTGTACTTGTATTATCCGTATCTCTAATTGCCAAACAACTCTTGGCTTTTTATGAACGAAAAGTGTTAAGATATCGAATAAAACACCACTATATGAATAAAAATAAAGATTAAGAAAACTTTTTGTAAAAAACTATTGACTTTTATAAAGAAGAGGTGCTATAATACATTTCGTTGCTTAAGCGAGACGCACAGACAAAAGGCGTCAGATACGGCGACAAAGGAACATTTAAAAAAGAAATTAAAAAAAGTTATTGACACAGACGAAGAGATATGATATTATAATCTTCGCTGACAAAAACAGCGAAAAAGTAAAAAATACCAAATGAACATTTGATAATTGAATAGTGAAGTAAACCAAGTTATACCAAACAATTCTTGAGAGATCAAGTAACAGTAATAGCGAACAGCTAGTGTTTAAGCGAGGATAAAAAACTTTTAATTTGAGAGTTTGATCCTGGCTCAGGATGAACGCTGGCGGCGTGCCTAACACATGCAAGTCGAGCGAGAAGGCTTTGACGGAATCTTCGGATGACGGATGAGCTGGAGAGCGGCGGACGGGTGAGTAACGCGTGGGTAACCTGCCCTATGGAGGGGGATAACTAAGAGAAATCTTAGCTAATACCGCATAAGCGCACAGTATCGCATGATACAGTGTGAAAAACTCCGGTGCCATAGGATGGACCCGCGTCAGATTAGCTAGTTGGTGAGATAAAAGCTCACCAAGGCGACGATCTGTAGCCGACCTGAGAGGGTGATCGGCCACATTGGGACTGAGACACGGCCCAAACTCCTACGGGAGGCAGCAGTGGGGGATATTGCACAATGGGCGAAAGCCTGATGCAGCAACGCCGCGTGAAGGAAGACGGTTTTCGGATTGTAAACTTCTATCAGCAGGGAAGAAAATGACGGTACCTGACTAAGAAGCCCCGGCTAACTACGTGCCAGCAGCCGCGGTAATACGTAGGGGGCAAGCGTTATCCGGAATTACTGGGTGTAAAGGGTACGTAGGCGGCCCATTAAGTCAGATGTGAAAGCCCGGAGCTCAACTCCGGGATTGCATTTGAAACTGGTGGGCTAGAGTACAGGAGAGGAAAGTGGAATTCCTAGTGTAGCGGTGAAATGCGTAGATATTAGGAAGAACACCAGTGGCGAAGGCGGCTTTCTGGACTGTAACTGACGCTGAGGTACGAAAGCGTGGGGAGCGAACAGGATTAGATACCCTGGTAGTCCACGCCGTAAACGATGAATGCTAGGTGTCGGGAGTCGAATCTCGGTGCCGCAGTTAACGCAATAAGCATTCCACCTGGGGAGTACGGTCGCAAGACTGAAACTCAAAGGAATTGACGGGGGCCCGCACAAGCGGTGGAGCATGTGGTTTAATTCGAAGCAACGCGAAGAACCTTACCAAATCTTGACATCCTTCTGACCGTCTTTTAATCGAGACTTTCCTTCGGGACAGAAGTGACAGGTGGTGCATGGTTGTCGTCAGCTCGTGTCGTGAGATGTTGGGTTAAGTCCCGCAACGAGCGCAACCCTTATCTTTAGTAGCCAGCATTTCGGATGGGAACTCTAGAGAGACTGCCGGGGATAACTCGGAGGAAGGTGGGGATGACGTCAAATCATCATGCCCCTTATGATTTGGGCTACACACGTGCTACAATGGCGGATACAAAGAGAAGCGACAGGGTGACCTTAAGCAAACCTCATAAAGTCCGTCCCAGTTCGGATTGTAGTCTGCAACTCGACTACATGAAGTTGGAATCGCTAGTAATCGCAGATCAGAATGCTGCGGTGAATACGTTCCCGGGCCTTGTACACACCGCCCGTCACACCATGGAAGTTGGAAGCGCCCAACGCCAGTGACCCAACCGTAAGGAGGGAGCTGTCTAAGGCGAAATCAATGACTAGGGTGAAGTCGTAACAAGGTAGCCGTATCGGAAGGTGCGGCTGGATCACCTCCTTTCTAAGGAAGAACTTAGACCTGAGGGTTTAAGATGAGCAGCAGAGACTGCCGTCGTGGTAACGACGTCAAAAAACATACAACAAGCCGAAAGGCAACTCGCAAACACGGTAGAGCGAGATTTACTTCACTATTGAGTTATTAAAGTGACTCATGAACATTGAAAACTACATATCGAAAAGTCAAAATAAACAAACCTATTTATTTAATAACGAAGGTTTATACGTAAACCGAAATTAAGAATAGAAAAGAACCAAAGAGCATACACAATTGTATTAAACTCTTAAGCAAGCTACGTTCAAGCTAATAAGAGCATAGGGTGGATGCCTTGGCACTAGGAGCCGAAGAAGGTCGTGATAAGCTGCGAAAAGCTTTGGGGAGGCGCAAATAGCCATTGATCCAGAGATTACCGAATGGGGAAACCTGGCTGGGAAGATCCCAGTTACTACTGAGTGAATACATAGCTTAGTAGGGGGAACCCGGGGAACTGAAACATCTAAGTACCCGGAGGAAGAGAAAGAAACATCGATTTCCTAAGTAGCGGCGAGCGAAAGGGAAAGAGGCCAAACCTGTGAACCTAGTTCATAGGGGTTCGGACTGCAGACGGTATTAACAAAGATTAGTCGAAATGTTTTGGAAGAGCATGTCAAAGAGGGTGAGAACCCCGTAGACGAAAGTTTGAGTTAGCCAGCAGGATCCAGAGTAGCGCGAGACACGAGAAACCTTGCGTGAATGAGCGGGGACCACCCCGTAAGCCTAAATACTACCTAGTGACCGATAGCGCATAGTACTGTGAAGGAAAGGTGAAAAGAACCCCGGGAGGGGAGTGAAAGAGAACCTGAAACCCTATGTTTACAAGCAGTCGAAGCACGTTAAAGTGCGACGGCGTACTTTTTGTAGAACGGTCCGGCGAGTTACGATTGCAGGCAAGGTTAAGCATTAAAGATGTGGAGCCGAAGGGAAACCAAGTCTTAATAGGGCGTCAAGTCAGTAGTCGTAGACCCGAAACCGGGTGACCTATCCATGTGCAGGTTGAAGTTACCGTAAAAGGTAATGGAGGACCGAACTCACATCTGTTGAAAAAGGTGGAGATGACGTGTGGATAGCGGAGAAATTCCAATCGAACCCGGAGATAGCTGGTTCTCCTCGAAATAGCTTTAGGGCTAGCCTTGATTTAGTCTAATGGAGGTAGAGCACTGAATTGCCTAGGGGGCTTCACAGCTTACCGAAGCATATCAAACTCCGAATGCCATATAGATGATGATCAGGAGTCAGACTATCGGAGATAAGTTCGATAGTCAAAAGGGAAAGAGCCCAGACCACCAGCTAAGGTCCCAAAGTGCGTGTTAAGTGGAAAAGGATGTGAGATTTCGAAGACAACTAGGATGTTGGCTTAGAAGCAGCCATGCATTCAAAGAGTGCGTAATAGCTCACTAGTCGAGAGGTCTTGCGCCGAAAATGTCCGGGGCTAAAACACGCCACCGAAGCTGTGGATTGGTACGTAAGTATCAGTGGTAGAGGAGCATTCTTAGATTGGAGAAGCTGTACCGTAAGGAGCAGTGGAGAGCTAAGAAGAGAGAATGCCGGAATGAGTAGCGAGAGAGAAGTGAGAATCTTCTCGGCCGAATATCTAAGGTTTCCAGAGTAAAGCTGATCTTCTCTGGGTAAGTCGGGACCTAAGGTGAGGGCGAAAGCCGTAGCCGATGGACAACTAGTTGAAATTCTAGTACCGCATATAAACAGAACTGTGGGGACGCAGGAGGATAACAAGAGCCAGGAAAGGAAAAACTGGTGCAAGCACAAAGGCCGTTGGATAGGCAAATCCGTCCAACTTAAGGTTGAAGTGTGACGCGGATCGAATTAAAGTAGAGAAGCTTGTGAATCCATACTGCCAAGAAAAGCCGCTATTGTTTTATATGTGCCCGTACCGCAAACCGACACAGGTAGATGAGGAGAGAATCCTAAGGCCGACGGGAGAAGCGTTGTTAAGGAACTCGGCAAAATGACCCCGTAACTTCGGGAGAAGGGGTGCCATCTTCGGATGGCCGCAGAGAATAGGCCCAAGCGACTGTTTAGCAAAAACACAGGTCTCTGCAAAACCGAAAGGTGAAGTATAGGGGCTGACGCCTGCCCGGTGCTGGAAGGTTAAGGGGAAGGATTAGCGTAAGCGAAGTCTAGAACTTAAGCCCCAGTAAACGGCGGCCGTAACTATAACGGTCCTAAGGTAGCGAAATTCCTTGTCGGGTAAGTTCCGACCCGCACGAAAGGCGTAACGATTTGGGCACTGTCTCGACAACGCGCCCGGTGAAGTTGTAGTACCGGTGAAGATGCCGGTTACCCGCGACAGGACGGAAAGACCCCATGGAGCTTTACTCTAGCTTGATATTGGGATTCGATGTTACATGTACAGGATAGGAGGGAGGCTTTGAAGCGAGGACGCCAGTCTTCGTGGAGCCACTGTTGGGATACCTCTCTTGTAATATTGGATTTCTAACCTAGCACCCTAAACGGGTGTGGGGACACTGTCAGGTGGGGAGTTTGACTGGGGCGGTCGCCTCCGAAAGTGTATCGGAGGCGCTCAAAGGTCTTCTCAGAATGGTTGGAAATCATTCGCAGAGTGCAAAGGCATAAGAAGGCTTGACTGTGACACCGACGGGTGGAGCAGGTAGGAAACTAGGACTTAGTGATCCGGTGGTATGAAAGTGGGATTGCCATCGCTCAACGGATAAAAGCTACCCTGGGGATAACAGGCTTATCACTCCCAAGAGTTCACATCGACGGAGTGGTTTGGCACCTCGATGTCGGCTCATCGCATCCTGGGGCTGTATTCGGTCCCAAGGGTTGGGCTGTTCGCCCATTAAAGCGGTACGCGAGCTGGGTTCAGAACGTCGTGAGACAGTTCGGTCCCTATCCGTCGTGGGCGCAAGATATTTGAGAGGAGCTGTCCTTAGTACGAGAGGACCGGGATGGACTGACCGCTGGTGTATCTGTTGTCTTACCAAAGGCATAGCAGAGTAGCCAAGTCGGGAAGGGATAAACGCTGAAGGCATCTAAGCGTGAAGCCCCCCTCAAGATAAGATATCTCATCCTTAATGGAGTAAGATCCCTGGAAGAC
The DNA here is from genome assembly GCA_038396585.1 of Vallitaleaceae bacterium 9-2. Lineage (NCBI taxonomy): Bacteria > Bacillati > Bacillota > Clostridia > Lachnospirales > Vallitaleaceae > Vallitaleaceae bacterium 9-2. Next base: position 1,408,780 of record CP121691.1, read on the forward strand.
GACCAGGTTGATAGGCTAGGTGTGTAAGCATGGTAACATGTTCAGCTGACTAGTACTAATAGATCGAGGGCTTGAACCAAAGCGAGCTTAAGAGTTTTAATAGAGTTGTGTATGAAGTGAAGTTTGACTTTAGAATGTAGAATGAAGGGGTATAGTTCAGTTGGTAGAACGTCGGTCTCCAAAACCGGATGTCGTGGGTTCAAGTCCTACTGCCCCTGTTAGTGGCCCAGTGGCTCAGTTGGTTAGAGCGCCGGCCTGTCACGCCGGAGGTCGAGGGTTCGAGTCCCTTCTGGGTCGTCATTACGTAATTATTAGCTGGGTGTGGCTCAGTTTGGTAGAGCGCTAGACTGGGGGTCTAGAGGTCGCAGGTTCAAGTCCTGTCATCCAGATGATCATACTCAAAAGTTTGTAAAAAACTATTGACAAATGTAGAAAAATGTAATAAAATAGTCAAGTCCCAGGGCGCATAGCTCAGCTGGGAGAGCACCTGCCTTACAAGCAGGGGGTCACAGGTTCGAGCCCTGTTGCGCCCACTCGAGAGAATATCTCGAAAAAATTTAATATGGCGAAGTAGCTCAGATGGCTAGAGCATACGGTTCATACCCGTAGTGTCGGCGGTTCGATTCCGTCCTTCGCTATTAAAAACACCAAATAAGGTGTTTTTTTTATTATACATTTATAGGAGGACAGTTTGCAGTCTCAGTTGCAATAATTAAAAACTTTGATATAATAGTATAGTGGATTAATAAAATAGAGAAAGAGGTTTATATGCAAACAGATAGTGCACTTGATATAGATACATGTAGAGATTTTGAAGAATTATCATTGGAGAATATAGAAAAATATAATCAGTATTTAACGATACGAAGGATTGAAAGTTGTGAATTTGGACTTACAACCTTATTTTTATGGAAAAATCGCAACCACCAACATGTCTATGTTGATACAAATTTTATGTTGGTTTTCGGACATTTTAATGAACACTGTTTTTCACAGATGCCATTATGTAAAGAAGAGTATTTTAAAGAAGCCTTTGAAAAAACAATCGCGTATTTTAAACAGTTTGATGAAAGTTTTGTTATGTACTCTGTAGATAAAAAATTTGCGGACTTTGTAAGCGAAGAGTATGCAGATACATATGAAGTCGTCTACGACCGAAATTATTCGGATTATATATATGATGCTAATAGGATGCGAGAGCTTCCAGGGAAAAAGTTAAGAAAAAAACGTAATCACATCAATGCATTTTTAAGAGATTATGAAAACAAATATTCATATCGTTTATTATCCCATGAGGATCGAGATGAGATCAATGAATTTTTAGAAAAATGGACAGACAATCATGATCATATGACAAAACAAGTTGATCATGAGATTGAAGGTATTGATTACATTATTGACCATTTGGATATACTAGGAGCAAAGGCACTAGGTATATATATTGAAGGGCAATTAGAAGCGATGTCAATTGCTTCGACCATTAATGATGGAGAAGAAGTTATTGTTCATGTCGAAAAGGCAAATACAGAGATTCGAGGTTTGTACCCATTTTTATCTCAAGTATTTCTTCAGGAATTTTATCCTGAGGCAAAGCTTGTCAATCGTGAAGAAGATTTAGGGATTGAAGGATTGAGAAAGTCAAAATTGTCGTATGAACCTATTCGATTGGAAGATAAATATACAATACGTCAAAAAAAGTGAGAGATAGCAGATGAACGTTCGAATGAGTCAAAACAATGATCAATTAAAAATCCGTAAATTGTGGGAAGAAGTGTTTCCAGAAGATTCAAAAGAATATTTAGATTTTTATTTTGATATTGTGATGCAAGAAAATAGTGTCATTGTTGTAGAATCAGAATTAACAGACGATACGGAAGTTGTAGCTATGCTTCATCTAAATCCGTATACAGTTTTACATGGAACTCAACAGGTTAAGATATATTATGTTGTGGCGGTTGCGACAAAAAAAGCATATCGTAGACAGGGGCTCATGCGAAAAATGCTTGAATATGCCCAAGAGCTATCCAAAAAGGACAATATTGACTTTCTTATTTTGCTGCCGGAAGATGAACGTTATTATCGACCATTTGAGTATGAGTTTGTCTCCAAGCAGTATAATACAACGATTCAATCGAGTAAGTATGCCTATGCGCAGATAGAGACTTTAGAAAGCAAAAAAAACCTTAGCCCTTTAACATTTCATGAATTCATGGAAAAGTTTACTACTCAGTCATATGAAAATGAAAATAATTTTGTACCTTTACGAACATCGAAAACAGCGTATCGCATATATCAGGAGATATCTTCTGAAAATGGACAAATATTTTCTGTGGATGGTAATTTGATATTTGTTTACCAATATGAAGAGGGCGGCATAGCAAAAATTGAAGTACGTAAAGTATATTACAAAAAGGTGGAAACCAAAAAAGAGGCATTTGATAATTATGATGTGGTCAAGAATTTTTTAGTCATGCTTGCAAAGGGACGTTTACTGATTGTTCATGAAGTCCAGGAAAGAAAAGTATCCAAATGCTTTTCGTATAATCGACAAAATATCTATGATTGCAGACCATACATGATGATAAAAAAAATATCACAAACTAAAGTGGTATTAGAAAATATATATTTTGATGAAACCGTATAGGAGGAGAGCACATGAAAATAAGAAAAGCAATAATACCTGCGGCTGGCTTAGGGACACGATTTTTGCCTGCAACTAAAGCGCAGCCTAAGGAGATGCTACCCATTGTGGATAAGCCCACGATACAGTACATTGTAGAAGAAGCTGTAAATTCAGGAATTGAAGACATTATTATTGTTACAGGACGTTCAAAAAGATCCATTGAAGATCATTTTGATAAATCCTATGAATTAGAAAAGACATTGGAAGAAAAAGAAAACTATGATTTGCTTAAAATTGCTCAAGATGTATCGGATATAGCTAATATTCATTATATTCGTCAAAAGGAACCAAAAGGATTAGGACATGCGGTATTAGTTGCTAAAAGCTTTATTGGTAATGAACCTTTTGCTGTAATGTTGGGAGATGATGTAGTCGCATCCCAGACACCTTGCTTAAAGCAATTGATGGACTGTTATGAAGAATATCATGCATCTGTGTTGGGCGTTCAAAAAGTTGATTGGAATGATGTAAGTAAATATGGTATTGTCGATGGACAAAAAGTTGGTGAGCGTATATATCAAGTTAAAGATATGGTGGAAAAGCCAAAGCAAGATGTTGCCCCGTCAAACATTGCTATACTAGGTCGATATATAATTACGCCACGTATTTTCCATTATCTTGAGAATCAAACACCCGGTGCAGGCGGAGAGATTCAATTGACAGATGCTTTGGAAAGATTAGCTAAAGAAGAAGCAATGTATGCTTATGACTTTAAAGGAAAACGCTATGATGTTGGAAATAAAATGGGATTCTTATCTGCAACGGTTGAATTTGCACTGCGCAGAGATGACTTGAAAGATGATATGAATGCTTATTTAGAGCATTTAATGCAAAATATGAAAGATGTTCTTCACTATGACTAGTGAAGAGCATCTTTTTATTTTCACATCTTATATGTGTGTATCTTATATACGTGCTAATTGAACACCGGAGGACTTCATATGGTATAATGCCAGCAGATGCTCAGTTTGACGATCATGGACATTTTCTATATCAAAGGTATCGACGAGGTTTTCAATGACTGTGACGTTGGCACAATGATTAATTTCTTGAAGATATTTTGCCATAGTTGTGGAAAAATCGCGGATACAAATATCTGTTACACAGCCCATAACAAGAATGTGCTTTAATTGTTTGGCATTAATTAAGGAAAGTTCAAGTGGGTTTTGTGCCAAAAACCCGTTAGTAGAATTTTTGGTAATATCAATTAATTCGGGACGTTGCAATTCGTCTACAAGGCTCGATTCTTCAGAGTCTTCAACACAGTGTATTGGAAAATAGTCAAATTCACCAGCATCATCTGGATGTGAATCTCGATAGGAAACTACCGGAATATTTTTTTTGATTACAGTGTCAAGAAATTGGCTCATCTTAGGAAGCATTTGATTGACATAATCGCTATGCAACGGACCTAGCTTACAAAAACCATTTATCATATCTATCATTACAACCATAGTGTTTTCAGAAGTATATTGGTTCATATCCAGCTTGTTTAGACCATTAACGGTGTCAATAAATTCGGAAAAGGTGGATTGTAGTGTGTTAAGAACATGTTCTTTATTATAATTCATAGGTTCCTCCTATCTAGATTGTAAAGTTATCTTGTTCATATTTTAGCATAGAAGTGCAGGGATTTAAATGCCAATTTTATTGACAGTCCAATTATTGAATGCTACTATTTATTTAACAATCAATATAAATAGGTATGAGGAAAGGTAAAGGAGGAGTATATATGTTATGTGCTCTAATAATGGCGGGCGGAACAGGAAAACGCTTTTGGCCGTTAAGTACAGATCAACACCCAAAACAGTTGTTAAAATTATTTTCGGATAAGTCGATGCTTCGAGAAACTGTTGAGCGTGTAATGCCACTTATCCCCATTGAAAATATTTTTATTGCGACAAACATTGTTCAAGCCGATGCGATTGAACAAGAATTACCCATGCTACCCAAAGAAAACCTAATTATTGAACCTGCATTTAAAGATACAGCTGCAGCGATTGGTTTTGGAAGCTTGTATATTCAAAGACGCCGAAGCGAAGCGACTTTAGTGGTATTGGCAAGTGATCATCTTGTCTTACAGCCGGATGAATTTATCGAAACGTTAAAGATAGGGGCAGCTGAGGCACAATTAAACCAAGACATAATCACACTAGGTATTCAACCGACACGTCCAGAGATTGGATATGGATATATAAAAGTTGCGCATGCAATTGAACTAAAAAAAATTTTTGCAGTAGAAAAATTTTTGGAGAAACCAAAATTAGAACAAGCCAAAGAATATGTTGAAGCAAAAACATATCTTTGGAACAGTGGAATGTTTATTTTTAGCATTAAAACAATTATGCGTGAAATAGAAAAGCATATGCCAAAACATTTTCGCGTATTAAAAAATATACAGTTTTATATTGATCAAAACTTGTCTGGGGTGGCTTTAGCTGAAAAGACGCGCCCTTTGTTTGATGACTTTGAACGCATTTCGATTGATTATGGAGTTATGGAAAAATCACAACATGTTAAAGTTATCCCATCAGAATTTGGATGGAATGATGTAGGGTCTTTTACAGCCTATGAGGATGTTTATGATAAAGACGAAGAAGATAATATTGTGATGCACTCGGATTTTAAAGGAGTGGACTCTCATGGGAATATTATACTGTCAGATAATTTAGAGATAAAAGCTGTCGGATTAAAAGACATGATTGTCGTTCAATCCGCAGACAAGCTTTTAATTTGTAACAAATATGAAATTGATAAGATGAAAAAAATTCTATAAACACGTTTTATTCATGAACAAAACGAATCATATCTGTATAACTTAAGGTTCCATTTAAATCTTTTATAATAAAGGACAAACCATATTCCTTATTAAATTCAAAGGGTTTATTGGTTAAAATCAACTCAGAAGCACGATCATAGGTTATTGAAGTAGCAATTTCTTCAATCCATTGATCTGTGCTTTTGTTATAATAGGAATAAAGAATATCAATTTGATCACCGTCTTTAAATTCAATGGTATTGCGATCGGCTAGCCCATCTGTATCAATAAGCGGACGACCACCAAAGACAACGTAGCGTTCTTCATCATATAGCCATGCGCTAATTAACATAATAGGTTCGTTGTTAAGCAATACCGGAGTCTCATACTCAATATAGTCATTACCGTTATAGACAACAGAAATTGGTAAATACGTATTATTAATTGCTGGCCAGTAGCCAAAGGATTCTTCATAAAGTCCAGATTCAAAACCTTCATAAATCCAAGCATCATAACCTAGATTTAATCGATATTCTTCATTATTGCGAGTCTCAAAGGCTGAGACTCCTAAATATATATCGCTGACTAGATGATCAAATCCTTCTGTGACCTGGAGACGATAAGGACGGCTTTCTTTATAGAGGGTGTATGGAATCATTGTACTTGATACGGAGCTGCTTAATCGATAGGTAACAAATTGGTCGACAAAGGAAAAGTATGATTCAGAAAAAGCAACAGGAGAATACAAATCGGTTAAATCTTGATTTTGTTCCAAATCATAAAAAGGAAGATAAAAGGAAAGTCCGCCTGCATCGGTAGTAAGATAACCATTAGCTTTATAAATAACCGCATCATCAATAGCAGCAAGAAGTCGATTAGATTCGGAAGGCAAAAACTCAAGGCTACGTTTGGCGAAATTCTCAATATCATAGTGATCTGTATATCCAGTCAATTCTGTGTTTCCTCCAAAAGCTTTAACCTGAGGAATCGTCTTAGATAACAGATTAAACTGATTGGTTTCAACGACGGCCTCAAAAAGCTTATTCATACGCTGAATAACTGTAGGAATGAATTTTAGATCAATAACAGAAAGCGTTAATAAACCGTCACGATTTTCTTCGACAGAAGCGTCAAAAAATCCGGAAACAACAAGTTCCCCAAATTTTTGACCATTATATGCTTCGCCGTCATCTAGTTGGCTTAAGATACGTTCATAATCCCAGCCAGAATCAGGTTCTGTCTCTTCCGAGGCGATAAGATAGTTAGCATAAGGCTCTAAAATGGCAGCAGTCTCTAAAGTCGCCATTAGACAAGCATCAAACCCGACAACTTCAAAAAGCATATTTTGTTCATGAGTAACCCGCTCAAGGACATTATCAAGTTCATCTAAGGTCAGGCTGTCATCAGGAAAATATTCATCCAAACCAAAACCATAGAGTGAGCCACCACCATGATTCCATAAGATTAGAGCGTAGTTATCGGAAGGATATGTATCTACAGCCCAACTTGTAAAATCGTATAAAGTTTCTTGATCGGACATATTTTTTCGGCCGAGAGTTTCAATAAGCTCCATTTGTTCATTGTTTATATTCCAACGTTGATTAACTCCGGGTTCGATGTCATCCAGTTTCCAACTTTTTGTTCCGCCAGTTTCAACAACAACATGAATGTTTTCATTAGTATGACCTTGCATCATTTCTTCAAGGTCAGTACTTGCACTGCCTAATAAACTGTTATTATAAAAATCATAGCTACTTTCTAAGTCAGAGCCGATCATATAGACCATAATCGTCCATGAGGTTTGGTCAAAATACAAATGAACATGCGTAAGGTTTAAAGAACTCCTTACGATGTGATATTGCTTAAGCATTTGTGTATCGTAGGTGTCAATAATGGTTTGAATGGATTCTAGGAACAGTTTGTCCGTAATCAAAACTTCGTTTTCAGAAACGGTTTTAATATGATCAAGTTTCAATTCAAGCATACCATCGTCCACAACATCTAAAATAAAAACTAAGTTTAAATCAAAAATAATTTGGTTCTCATCCGATGTGATGCGTAAGATAAGGTCTTCACTAGTGTTTGTCAATAATTTGGCTTCTAATCCTTGAGATTTAAGCTGAGATAATAAAGGTGAAGATATTAGATTATCTCTTATAAGCTGAACTTGAGATAATTGAATATATTCTTCGTCACCAATTTGATGAACTGGGTACTCGGATGTATACAGTTCACTTGAGATTGGGTAGAGCTGGTAATCATAGATTGGTCTTTCGGGGAAAATGTAGCTAAATCCGGTTTTTGTTTTAGTAAGAGGTAGATTCTGACCAGATATCAGTGTGTTCAAATAGTCATCTAATATACTCTTTGATGTAGACTGAAATGGAATGTGTATGGATGCAAACCCATATTGTGTTCTAAAAACAGCTTCGCTAATAAAGTGGGTACCTGTGCCTAATTGAATTTTTTCGATATCAAAAATTAAGCGGCTATTATCTATAGATAGTTGGAATGAAGCCGAAAAATTGACCTTCAGCTTATTTGGCTGAGTGATTGTGCCAATAAGTTGCTGTGATTGGGGATCAATATAAAGGTCATTAATGGAAAGCTTTGTATTTGATGTTTCAATGCTTAAGTCAGGCGTTTGAAAAAAAGTGTTTAATTGTTCATAGGGCAAATTTAACGCTAGTTCTTGTTGTTCCTTTTTATAGTGGATATGTTCATAAATATTCAAAGAAGTACTTGAAGATATGATATCATCAGGTATTTTAATTGAACGATGAATGAAAACAAATTGAAGCATTACATAAAGTAAGATTATAATTAAAAAGCTTAAGAGAATAATATTTTTTTTGTTTTTCAATAGATTCTTCATATAGCTGGCACCACCTAGTCTCGTAATATTATCACTTAATAGTAGCATAAATCAGTATAGGAAGAAAGGTCTCTTGAGGTATTTTTTTGTGTGTGATAAACTAAAATATATGCATACTTTTTTGAATACAGGGATGGAGGCGGACACATGGGGAATTTTACATTTATACAAACACCAATTGAAGATTTATATGTAATAGAACCGCAGGTATATGGAGATCATCGAGGTTTTTTTATGGAAACGTATACAAAAAAAGCTTTTGATGGTGAGGGGATAGAAGCTTCATTTGTTCAGGACAATCATTCAAAGTCAGATAAGAATGTTTTGCGAGGATTGCATTTTCAGATTAACCGACCTCAAGCCAAACTTTTACGGGTTATCCGTGGAAAAATTTATGATGTGGCAGTTGATTTGCGACCAAATAGTTCTAGCTATGGAAAATGGTATGGCATTGAACTCTCAGCTGATAATAAACGTCAGTTTTATGTTCCAAAAGGATTTGCCCATGGTTTTTTGACTTTGGAAGACCAAACGGAAGTATTATATAAAACAACAGATTATTATTATCCAGAAGATGAAGGTGGAATTATATATAATGATCCAACATTGGCGATTCCATGGCCAGTTGAAGAGGCAAAAATCATATTATCTGAAAAAGACAGAAAACTATCGCGATTTGACAGATGACATATATACATGTAAGATTATAATTGTTAAATGAGAATGATTGTCGGGGGAATAATATTGTTTGACAACAAGAGAGAATAGTACGTATAATAAGAATAAAGGGATGATACAATGATGATTGACACACATATACACCTAGTTCCTAATGTTGATGATGGTGCAAAAGACTTAGAGGCGGCACTTGAAATGGCAAGAATGGCGGTTGAAGATGGGATAGATACTATTGTTACTACACCGCACTATAACATTCCTGATTATGACAATTCACGAGTACTTGATAATTTCCAAAAACTATTACATAAAATTAAAACTGAAAATTTAAACTTGAAGGTATACTTAGGCAATGAAATTCACCTCAATGAAGAAGGGGTGGAAGCAATTTTTTCACACGAAGCATATAGTTTGGCAAATTCAAAATATTATTTGATCGAATTGCCCTTTCATCAATATTACCCTGCACATGAGGAACTGATTTTTCAGATTGTTGCAAAGGGATATTTTGTCATACTTGCACATATTGAACGCTACATTGCTTTTCAAAAAACACCTGAGAAACTTCAAGAGTTAATGCGTCGAGGCTGTTTTGGGCAATTAACATCAAGTTATATTGTTAATCCAAGGACTTCAAAACGTGCATTAGAGCTTATTGAATCGGGAGTGGTGCATATAGTGGCGTCGGATGCACATAATATACATAAAAGAAAACCACAGTTGTCAGCAGGATATCAATGTGTTTGTGATCGATTTGGAGAGGCGGTTGCAAACCGGCTATTTATTGAAAATCCTAAAAAGATTATAGATAATCTTTTACTTGATGATGTGTTTATACATTTAGATAATAAAAAGAAAAAATGGTATAACTTTTTTTAATGGTTTTGGAGGAATGCTAGGAGGAGGATGAGTATGTATAGTCAAATATACAAAAAGTTAAATACGCTAGAACAAGAAGGACAACCAATAAAAGTTGCAGCAGTTGGTACTGGATTTATCGGAAGAGGTATGATTATCCAGGCATCATTTATGAAAGGTGTACGTATTTCGTTAATTTATGCCAGGGACTTAGATAAAGTGTATCATATTCTTCGCCAATGCCATGGCGAAATTGCATATATGGAATGCCAAACGACAGGGGAGTTAAAAGTAGCGGAAAAGATGAATAAAGTTGCTTTGGTTTGTGACCCTAAACTTATCTATGAATGTAATGCAGATATTGTTATTGATACGACCGGAGCGCCTGAATTTGGTGCTAGAATTGCATATAATAGCATCTTGGCAGGTAAGCATATCGTTACAAATCCTGAGATGGATATTTGCATAGGCCCTCAGTTGAAGGAATTAGCCGCCCAACATCAAGTTGTTTATTCTGGACAAGATGGGGACGAACCAGGGGTCGTCAAACAGCTCTTTGACTATGTGTCAATACTAGGATTTGACATTACAGCGGTCGGAAAATTCAAAAACTTTACAGATATTCACGCAACACCCACGTCTGTAAAGCCTTGGTCAGATGCTTACAAGCAAAATCCATACAAAATATCTTCATTTGCTGATGGAACCAAGATGAACATAGAGATGGGGATTGTAAGTAATGCAACGGGATATTTGCCGGATGTTCGAGGGATGCATGGGCAAAAAATGACATTAGAAGAGATTGTTAATTATATCAAACCGATAGAAGAAGGGGGAATTCTTCATAAGAATAAAGTCATTGAAATTATTCCGGGCGCAGAACCTTCAGGTGGAGTATTTGTTATAGGATATTCAAAACATCCGCAAGTCATGAATGATATGCAGTATTATAAAATGGGGGCCGGACCCTATTATTTGTTTTATCGACCCTATCATCTTTGCTCTGTCGAGATTCTTGTTGGTGCTGTAAACATGGTCATTAATCGAGAGTCGACGATTGAGCCTATGAAAAATGAGGCGTTTGTTGATGTGGCGGCGTTTGCAAAACGGGATTTGAAAAAAGGAGAGCGATTAGACTGCATCGGAGGGTATGATTATTATGGATTAGTTGATAAATATACAACATATCGACAAGAAAATGCGTTGTCGGTCTCGCTGGCGGAAAATGCAATAGTAACGCGTGATATCGCTCAAGATGAGATATTGACGCTTAAGGACATAGAAATAGAAAAAGATAACTTTCTATGGGAGCTTGCAAAAAAACGATACGATTTATAGTAGGCAATAGGCGATAGACGTGTCCATAAGGAGGTAACTATGAAGACTTATTTGATTACTGGTGGAGCCGGCTTTATCGGTTCAAACTATATACATTATCTTTTTGAAAAATATCCTCATGATACGATACAAATTATAAATTATGATTTGTTGACTTATGCTGGAAATCTTGACAATCTTAAAGCTTTTCAACATCACCCTTCGTATGTTTTTATTCAAGGCGATGTGTGTGACCGTAAAAAAATAAATACTATATTTGAAACCTACGACATAGACTATGTCGTTAATTTTGCTGCAGAAAGTCATGTGGACCGAAGTATCGATAATCCATCGATATTTATTCAAACGAATGTATTAGGAACACAAACCCTCTTAGATGTGGCAAAAAAACATTGGGAAGGGGAAGATACATTTATTCGAGGGAAAAAGTTTTTGCAAATTTCTACAGATGAAGTCTATGGCTCGTTAGGTGCCCATGGATATTTTACAGAAAAAACCCCGATTAATCCACATAGCCCATATTCAGCATCAAAGGCATCAGCAGATTTGATTGTTATGGCATATTATGATACGTTCGGATTTCCAATAAACATTACACGATGTTCTAACAATTATGGTCCGTATCAGTATCCGGAAAAGTTGATTCCTTTAATGATTTTAAATGCACTTAATAATAGAGCTCTTCCGATTTATGGTGACGGTAAGAATGTTAGAGATTGGCTTTATGTAAAAGATCACTGTCGTGGTATTGAAACAGTACTGCAAAAAGCCCAGGTAGGAGAAATCTATAATATTGGCGGGCATAATGAAATGGAAAACAAGGATATCGTGGATCAGATTATTCGATATCTACAAGAAAGGTTAAAAGGTCAAGAAGCATTTGATCATATTACACCGGATTTAATTACCTATATAGAAGATCGAAAAGGACATGACCGACGTTATGCAATCGATGCATCAAAAATTGAAAAGGACTTAGGTTGGCGTCCCCAGACAACATTTGAGTTAGGTTTAAAATCAACGATAGAATGGTATGTGACACATTACACCCAGCCATAAAAAAGGAGGGTTTACAATGAAAGGAATTATACTTGCAGGAGGGTCAGGAACACGATTGTATCCTGTCACAAAAGCTGTATCAAAACAATTGCTTCCCATTTATGATAAACCAATGATTTATTATCCTTTGTCCGTATTGATGCTTGCAGATATTCGAGATATTTTGGTTATAACAACACCCGAAGATCAGCATGCTTTTCAAATGCTATTAGGCACAGGAAGTGACTTAGGCTTAAAAATTTCATATGCCATACAAGAGGAACCCAAAGGTTTAGCCGATGCATTTATTATTGCAGAAAAGTTTATTGGGAAAGAGGATGTATGCTTAGTATTAGGCGACAATATTTTTTATGGATCCCGATTTGTCGGTGAGTTACAGGAAGCGCGATATGAAAATGAGGGGGCAACTATTTTTGGATATTATGTAAAAAATCCTGAACGCTACGGTGTTATTGATTTTGATGAACATGGAAAAGCGAAGCGCATTATTGAAAAGCCAAAGGAACTTGTTTCCTACTATGCGGTTCCGGGACTTTACTTTTTTGATCATCGTGTCGTGGATATTGCAAAACAAATTCAACCCTCTGAACGCGGTGAATTAGAGATAACAGAGCTACATAATAAATATATTGAAATGAATGCGTTAAAAGTGAAGCTGTTTGGACGTGGTATGGCATGGTTTGACACAGGAACGCACTCATCACTAATACGGGCATCCAACTTTGTGGAGACTATTCAATCAAGGCAGGGCTTTTATATAGCTTGTCTAGAAGAAATTGCATATATCAAAGGCTATATTGATAAGGAACAACTGCTTGCGTTGGCCGAACCTTTGAAAAAGACGGATTATGGACGATATTTGGTGGAACTCGTTGATGTATTATAGATAATCTAGAGGTGAGCATATGAACAGTGAATTACAGGAAATCAGCTTTAAAAAACTTATACAAAGCATCTTGCAGATGTGGTGGCTAATTCTTATTTTTGTCATTGTAGGATGTTCAACAACATTTATACTCACAAATTTATATATTCCGGATACATATCTAGCAAGCACAACGCTTTTTATTGGAAAGGATACGGACATTGCATCTTCCATTAGCATGTCTGACTTGCAGTTGGATTCTAAGCTGGTCTTGGATTATCGGGAATTACTGCGAACAAAATTAGTGACAAGAGAAGTTATTGGTGAATTAGGGTTGAATATGGACTATCGTACAATGGTCGATCGTTTGGACGTTGAAACCCTTTCAGAGTCACGTTTTGTTAAGATAACATATATTGATGTTGACCCAGAGCGGGCGGCACAGATTGTAAATAAGTTGTCTGAAACACTGGTTATTCGTGCACAAGACATTGTTGGAGTAGATAATATTCAGATTGTAGACTATGCAGAGGTTCCACGATACAAAGAAGGACCGAATATGTTTGTTAACTTAGCCTTAGCAGGTATTGTTGCTGTACTTACAGCACTGATTGTTATTTTTATAATTCACAAACTCGATAATCGTATACGAACGAAAGAAGACATCGAAAAACTCATAGGGCTATCCGTTTTATCGGAAATACCTAAATTTAAAGGGAGGTAACGTTTATGAATGTAAATTTAGTTACATTTCACCAGCCAACGGAGCACGAAGCTGAGGCATTTCGCGTATTAAGAACAAATCTACGATTCACAAACGTTGATTCACCAAAAAAAGTCATTTTGTTGACAAGTGCTAAACAGGGAGCGGGAAAGTCGACGACAATTTCTAATTTGGCGATTACCATGGCAAAGTATTCTTTAAAGACATTGCTCATTGATGGAGATCTTAGAAGACCAACGATTCATAAGATGTTTGACCTTAGAAAAAACAACGGGTTAACAAATTATTTGGTTGGGACGCAACCTTTTTCTGAATTTATTAAATCAGTACCAGATTATCCGACGTTAGATATTTTGACTTCAGGTATTGAACCACCGGAACCATCTGAATTACTGTTTTCCCAAAAGTTAAAAGAGCTGATTGGAAAAGCAAGGCAAGAATATGACATCGTTCTAATCGATGCACCGCCAGTTCTTGGTATGTCGGATTCATCAATTTGGGCAACGCTTGCAGATGGAATCGTGCTTGTTATTGCGTCGAATCAGTCAAAGATTGAAGATGTCAAAGAAGCAAAAAATCAACTCGAACGTACAAATGTCAAAATTCTTGGAACAGTACTGACAAAGGTAAAAGACAATAACTATGTTGATTACTATACAAAAGACAGATAAGAGGTAGTTCATTGAAAGTAATAACGCAAATGCGAAAGAATCCTTATATTCATACAATCGGAACAAAAGTAATTTTGGTTCTTTTAGGACTAGCCAATTCAATACTTATTAACAGATATTTAGGAGCAACGTTAAAGGGGCATTATAGTTATGTCATGAATATAGTTATTATGACAGCTATTTTCATGAATTTAGGAGTATACCAAGGATATTCAAGTTTTAAGAAGGAAAAAATACCACATGTTCGAGAAAAATTTATTCAATTTTTCAAATGGCAGATGGTATTTAATTATATAGTGACTCTTGGAGTGTTTTTTACATTTTCGATAGACTATAAATATTTTTTACTTTTAATACCACTTCATGTGACGGCAAGACAAATGGACTTTTTGTGTTTAATTGAAAACATTCATATTCGTAATGTATCAAAAATCATTACGACGATTGTACATACCGTGGCGCTCTTTATTATTTATTTCTTTTTACCTGAAGCCAATTTATTATTTATATTTTTTATGTTGTTATTACAGCAATTGGTCGATATCGGTGTCAAATTAAATATGCTGGAGATTCATGTGTTTAACCTAGGGATTAAGTTTGATGTAGCGCTATTTAAAAAAGCTGTACAAGTGGGAATATTGCCGTTACTGTCCCTTTTATTGATTACTTCAAATTACAATATTGACATCTTCATTCTAAAAGAGCTGGCAAAGTTCGAAGATGTGGGGATTTATTCTTTGGCTGTAAATTTAGGGGGGCAGTTGTGGCTGATTCCAGATGCGTTTAAAGATGTACTCTTTGGAAAAAATGCCAAAAAAAATGACATTAAATCCATTGTTGAGGCAATTAAGTTTAATTTTGTCTTTTCCCTTTTCATGGTGTTGTTTTTCGTCATTTTTGGACGAATGCTTATTGGATTTTTATATGATGATGAGTTCATCCGAGCATATGTACCGCTTGTTATTATTATTAGTGGAAATGTGTTTATGATTTTCTACAAATTCATATATACGTTGTTCATAGCAGATGGAAAACGGAAACTTTCTGTAGTGATCTTTAGCGTGTCAGTACTAATCAATGTGGGGTTAAATTTTTTGCTTATTCCAAGGATGAACATTAATGGAGCAGCGTTAGCTTCGTTAGCATCCTATTCCTTTTGTGGAGTGGCTTTTTTAGCGGTCTTCATGAAAAAGTATAAAGTTGAACTTTCATCATTAATTTTGAAAAAAACAGATATACAATTTTATTACAATGCATTTAAGAGGGCGGTGAAGCGATGAAAAAAATAGGGGTACTTACGTTCCATCGGGCAAATAACTATGGCGCAATTCTTCAAGCCTATAGTTTGTATAAAAAGATAGCACTGATGGACTCAAATTATGAGGTTGAAATAATTAATATTAATTATAAAGAACGTGAAATTCATGATTTTAAAAAATATAATTTAGGGCGTTTTCATATTCGCTTTAAAAGTTTACTAAACTATTATCGAATGAAAAGATTTTTGAAAAAGAACATACACCTTTCGCCGTTTAAGCTTATTAACAGCTTAGAAGAAGGGATAGAATATATTAATCATCAAAATTATGATCTGGTTATAACGGGAAGTGATGAAGTTTGGAAAACAAATCAACAATTGCCGCTTCCAAATATTTATTGGCTTCCAAGTGGCTTAAACTGCAAAAAGCTTAGTTATGCTGCTTCAGCCAATCGAACGCCCTATGCGCTTTATCCAGATGAAGTGAAAAAGACATTAAGCGAATATTTGATGCAGTATACGGGAATTAGCGTTCGAGATGAGCATACCAAAACACTGGTATCAACTATGACCGAACAAGAGATACACATTGTCAGTGACCCTACCTTTTTAATTGAATTTCCGGCGATAGATTTGCGTGAAAAAATCCAAAGGGCAGGTATTGATCTTGATAAACCCGTTATTGCATTTATGGGGACCAATAAGGAACTTGTAGAAACCTATAGAACCAATTTTGGACCACATTATGAGTATGTATCTTTTTATCAACACCTTAACGGAACGAAATTTATAGGAAATCTCAATCCATTTGAGTTTGTACAAGTATTTAGATATTGTTCTTTGATTGTTACTTCTTTTTTTCATGGGACAGTGTTTTCTATATTAAACAAAAAGCCCTTTATTTCTTTTGAGATGAAACAGTATAAAAATATGGAGAGTAAAATTCATTATCTTCTCAAAGATGCCAAGATTACAGACAGATATTTTGTAAATGATGTTGTGCTTGATGTTGATGCATTGTTAAATAAATCAGCACAGCTGCTTGAAAAGGATGGGTTTAACTATGATGAATTTATTCAAAAACAAAGACACTATTTTGAACCGATTGAGCAGATACTAAGGAGCTTATAATGAACCTAAAAAAACTATGGGATAGTTATTACAAAGGAATAATCATCGTCATGGGGTTCTTATTTGTTCTCTTCTCGGCGATGAGCTTGGAGTTGGCATTAGTGGTTTGTCTAGGCATTATTGCAGCAATTATTTTATATCACAATATAAAATATTCGGTTGCAATTATGCTTATGGTGACTCCCTATGTCAATACAAAGATTTTACAGACACAAATTATTCCGGGAATACCAGTAAAGTTATATGTTATTTTGTTTTTTGCCTTGTTGGGTTTGATGCTGATTCGATATAGGATTCATCTTAAAACCGTTTTTGATATGAAATATATTGGAATTTTGAGCCTATATATTCTTGTGTTTATTATCGCCGTCATAAAATCTGTAGATTATATTGAATATATTAGTATTGCATGGTCGGATAATCTTTCCGTGTTACGTTTAATGAGTAATTTTTTAATTACTCCCTTAGTCAATATATTTCCAGTCCTTATGATCTTGCTGTTTTATAACTATGAAGACAAGCATTTAATTATTGATGGATTTATTATGGCTTTGTTGGTTTTGTCACTAGCGATTATTTTTGTATATATTTTTATGGTTCCTTCAAAAATGAATTTTAGTATGATTCGAGGTCAAATTGGCGTGGTACTTGGATTACATGGAAATGATTTGGCTAATTTTTATATTATGGGATTCCCATTGATTTTGGCCATGTATATAAATTCTAAAAACCGATTTGTTCAATTGACATTTTATCTTTCTTTGTTTGCCATTGCGATTTTATTTTCCAGGACAGCCTATGTGTGCGTGATTCTTACCTTTTTGTCCTATGGAGTGTTGCGTGGGAAGATTGATATAAAGTATTTTTTGACAATTATCGCAGTTGGTATTATGCTGCTTTTTCTACCAGAACAGGTATACGCACGTTTTTTAACCTTGGTTGCCGGGACCGATATTCAGACATTATCTGCCGGACGATCCGGAGATATTTGGCTACCGCTATGGTGGGAATGGATTCGACATCCTTTAAGTATTAAATTATTTGGGATTGGAAGATATTCTATTGTGGAGTCTTTTGCCTACCGCAATGGATTGATTCTAAATGTAGAGCATCCACATAATATGTATTTTGAAGTGTTGATGGACAGTGGAATTATTGGACTCATTACGTATGCTTTTGTGTTTGCATATATAAACTTAAACATTTTCTTTTCATTTATCAAGAATCGACTTCCTTTTGACCGAGATATATTACTAGCAGTTCTCATTTCTTTTGTGATGTATTTATTAGCAGGAATGAGTGGACGGACTTTTTTTCCATCAACAATTACGATACATGAGTGGACTTTACTTGGACTTGGAATTTTAATTATTCGCTATCAACGTTTTACTGATAATTATGCACATCTAAAAATCGAGGTGTCAAAAAATGAAAAAACAAATTAAGGTAGGGATATATCTGCCTTCGGCAACTATATTATTTTATCCTAATGAAGGAGCAGAAGTTGCAGGAGGTGCTGAAATTAATTGTTATAACTTAGCGCTGGAAATGGCAAAGAGTCCAAATTACAACGTATCCTTTTATGTTATGGATGAAGGTCAAAAAGATAAAGTCTTCGCAGGTGTTGCAATTAAAAAAATAAGGTTTCTAAATAAACGACAGGGGAAATTAAATAAACTTATTCGCCAATTGGCTTTGATTTTTCAGATATTACTTTTTAAAGAAGATGTTGTTATTACCACAACGGCAAGTGATCATCTTGGCCTCTTAGTACTGATTCATCAAAAGCTTAAGCGAAAAAAAATAATTTTTCGATTGGCCCATGACTACAATTATGATGTTGAACATTATCGCTTTAAAGGATCGCGGTTTTATTGGTTGTATAAGTATGGGTTATTTCATGCAACCGCCTTAGTTGCTCAAACCAATGATCAAAAAGAAGCGCTAAATCAACTCGGACGACCAAGCACAATTATAAAAAATGGATTTGAAGTACCTAAAAACATAAAGACTGAAAAAAGTCTTGACCAAGGATATATTTTATGGGTTGCAAGAGCCCAACCAATGAAGCGGCCAGAGCTTTTTGTGGAGCTGGCAAAAAAAAATCCACAATGGTCATTTTTAATGATTATGCCAACCAATAACCAACAGGAAAGTATTCGTCTAAAAGATCATATAGTAGAGCAAATATCCGAGCTTTCGAACATAGAATATATTCCCTATGTTGAAGCATCAAAAATTCAATCTTTTTTTAATCAGGCACTACTTTTTGTTAATACGTCATCAGCAGAAGGATTTCCAAATACATTTATACAGTCTGGATTAGGACATACACCTATATTATCTCTTGGCATCAATCCGGATCGTATGTTTGACAACTACAGTTTAGGGCAATATTGCCATAATGACCTGTCAGTGGCTAACCAATTTATTCAGGCTTTTGACCAAGAAAAGATGATTAGAATGGGCCAAGCAAGTTATCGCTATGTTGAAGAAAATCATAGTATTTCTCATGTGTGCCATCAATATAAAGCGATTGTGGAGGCGATTATATGAAAAAAATAGCATTAATCATAAGTTCGTTGACAGGCGGAGGCGCAGAACGAGTGGCCATTAATTTGTGCGAGTATTTTAATGAACAGTATGAGGATAAACTCCAGTGTGACCTTATCGTTTTAAATAATACAGGGGACTATATCTATCATGGTCCAAAACACATAATTAATAAGAACTATAATGACAAGAATCTTGTGAAAAAAATCTTTTATCATTGGATAGGCTATCGCTGGAAATTAGCCCGGCTAAAGAAAAAACAGGACTATGATCAAGTCATTAGTTTTGCATCACTTGCCAATACACTCAATCTTCAAACATATGGCAAAGAGGACACAATTGTATCGGTGCGTAATTACTTATCTTTAAATTTAAATGCGCGGCAAAAAGAACAGATTAAACGGCATTATCAAAAAGCCGATAAGATTATTGCTGTATCAAAAGCATGTAAACAAGATTTAGTGGATAATTTTTATTTGGATGAGAAAAAGATAGAGGTGATTTATAATCCATATCAAATCCATAAAATTCAACAGGCACAAGCGGCATCTATAGGTGGGGACAGTTTATATTATAAAAAGAAGAAAACAATTATTGCGGTCGGACGTATCTCGCGGCAAAAAGCTTTTTGGCGAATTATTAAAGCCATAGCTTATCTAAAAGAAGATGATCCTGAGATTCGACTTCTGATTTTGGGTAAAGAACTAAATGGTCAGGAAATAACACATAAATTGGAGGCATTAATTGATGCCTATCATCTTCATGAACAGGTGCATTTGTTAGGATTTAAGTCCAACCCATATGCTTATGTATCAAGAGCTGATCTTTATGTCATGTCCTCTTTATACGAAGGATTTCCAAATGGAATGACTGAAGCTATGATTTTGGGTAAGCCTATTATAAGTGTGGATTGTTTATCAGGTCCTTCAGAAATACTTCATCAAGGGGAATATGGTATATTGATCCCCCAATATGCACAAGATGAACATACCCAGGAGATAACTGAAGGTGATATAAAAATAGCCCAATCCATTCAAAAATTATTACAAGAACCTGAATTGTTGGCACACTATGAACAAAAATCAAAACAACGGGGCAATGACTTTCTAATTGACACCATTGCATTACAATGGCTGAATCTGGAGGTATAAAATGGGAAAAATACGTTGGTATCTTCACCGCTTAAAGGCAATGACATATAAAGAAGTTCTTTGGAGGATACAGCTTTTATTTTTGGAGTATGTTGATGGATTTACACGGCAAAATAAGTCAATACTTGATTCAAAACTTTACAAAAGAAATGGTGACTGCGTTCAACCATGGAAAATCAATCACGAGTTTGTAGATGCTCAATGTGGCGTGACACATCAGATTTTTCAAACACTCTCAACTAAAAATCAGTCGAGCCATGCCACATTTTATAATAATCAAGAGTGGCCGTTGGTTGCTTCTAGAAAATTACAATATAAAGGAAATAAAGAATTAGGAGATGCCCGAATTAATTGGGAATATAATCGTCATCACTATTTCCCAATTCTTGTAAAAAATTATTGGATTACAAAAGACAAAGATTATATTAACACGCTATCCACAGCTTTTTACGCGTGGGTTGAGGCGAACCCTTTTTTGATGGGGATAAGTTACACAAGTGAGATGGAATTGGCAATTCGAGCTTTTTCATGGTATATAACGTTAGAATTATTGCCAAAAGAAAGAAAATATCATAAATTAAGGCGCGATTTGTCTCAAGGAATTATGAATCTACTTAACCATGTGTCCATGTATCACTCAAGATATTCATCGGCAAATAATCACCTTATTGTTGAGATGGTGGTTCTTGGAATCGTAGGCGTTTCATTTAACCAAGAAGACTGGGTTGAACGAAGTGTGGAGAGAATAAGCGAGGCATTAGACATTCAAAATCATGCAGATGGTGTGAACAAAGAACAATCCATTCACTATCAGTTTTTTATTATGGAGGCTATTGCACTTTTTATACTTCGACTGGAGGCGCAGGGGATGAACTATCCTAAGCAATGGGAAGATCAGCTATATAGGATGTGTGAATATAGTGCAAGGTTGATGGATCGTCATGGGAAAGTACAGCATTTAGGAGATCATGATGAAGGAAAACTGTTGGATTTATATGGAAGTGACTTTAATTATGAAGACTACGTACTACAGTTATGCAGTTATATTATCCATAAAAAGTACAATGTCTCAACACAGCCCTATGATCAATTAAAATGCTTGTTATCTAAGCGACAACTGCAGCAAAATTTTGATCATTTTCATCGTAAAAATTCAGTAACATATTCACAAGGTGGACATAGCATTTTAAAGGGGTTGGTTGAAGAAAAAGAAGTGACAATAACCTTTGATCATGCGGAACTTGGATTTAATACAATTGCAGCGCATGGACACGCGGATGCATTACATATTACCCTGATGATTGATGGCGAAAAGATATTTATTGATCCTGGAACGTATTGCTATCATAGCGATATAACATGGCGTAACTATTTTCGAAAAACAAAGAATCATAATACAGTAACAATTAATCAAGAAAATCAATCTGAAATGAAAGGGGCTTTTTTGTGGGGGCGACGCGCAAATACATTGTTACATGAATCCAAGCTCGACATAGATTGCGATATTGTTGTTGCACAACACGATGGTTATGCTCCCTTAATACATCAAAGATCACTGAGATATGAAAAACCTCGACAAATCACCATTGAAGATACAATTTATCCGATGCCAGAAAGTACGATTGACGCCTATGCATATGAGGCGACTTATGTTTTAGGAAAACAGTGTGAAGTGATTCAAAAAGAAAAAAACCAAATCATTATTCAAGCTGAAAAGACACAGTTAAGGTTATTTACAGGGAATCATACGATTGAGGTTGAACCGATATATTTTTCAGAAAAATATGGCGTTCTGGAAAAAACATTGTGTATAAAACTACGAGGTAAAGAAGAACAAAATAAAGCACATATTGTAACTGTTATAGAAATTTGCGAATGAGGTAGAGAGGTTGTGACAAATATGAAAATAAGTATTTTTGGATTAGGATATGTAGGGTGTGTTAGTGCAGGGTGTCTGGCGGGAATGGGACATACGGTTATTGGCGTGGACCCCAATCCGATTAAAATACGCCAAATTAATGAAGGGAAACCCACAATCATCGAAAAAGATATTGAACAATTAATTAAGCAGGCACATGATCATCAGCAGTTATTTGCAACAATTGATGTTGAACAAGCTGTATTGGATACTGAGATAAGCATTATTTCCGTCGGCACACCAAGTACCAAAAATGGACATTTAAACTTAGAGTATATTTATAATGTGGCGAGAGAAATCGGTCAAGCCATTAAGAAAAAAGAAGGGTTTCATGTAGTCACGATTCGAAGTACAGTATTACCTGGAACGAACCAAAAGGTAGGCGAAATTATTGAACAAGAATCTGGAAAGCAGCGAAATAAAGCGTTTACAGTGGTATCAAATCCGGAATTTTTAAGGGAAGGGACTGCAGTTCATGATTATTACAACCCTCCATTAACACTTGTTGGAACCGATCATGAACTAGGCAAGAAAAAAATGGAAGAATTGTATAAAAAAATCCCGGGTGAAAAAGTATTTACGGATATTGAAGTTGCAGAATTAATGAAGTATGTGAACAATACCTATCATGCGCTCAAAATTGTCTTTGGTAATGAGGTTGGAAATATATGTAAAGCGTTAAATATTGATAGCCATAAAGTCATGGAAATCTTTTGTATGGATAAACAATTAAATATTTCGCCGTACTACTTTAAGCCTGGATTTGCCTATGGAGGTTCATGCCTTCCAAAGGATTCCAAAGCATTAAAAACTCTAGCTTCAGAACTTTTTGTCAATACACCGGTGATTAATAATATTCACCAAAGTAATGAAATTCAAAAAGAGAATGCGTTAGAGATTATTATGAGTAAGAAAAAACATAAAATCGGTATTTTAGGTTTGAGCTTTAAGGCTGGAACGGATGATTTGAGAAATAGTCCAATTGTAGATGTGGTGGAACGGTTGCTTGGAAAAGGATATGCCCTTGCCATTTATGATAAGCATGTAAAGCTATCCGAACTTACAGGGACAAATAAAGAATATATTGAATCGAAGATACCGCACTTACAACGATTTATAACCAACGACCTTGATCAAGTCATGCAAGAATCAGAAGTTATTGTTGTCACGAATAAGGAACGAGAGTTTGAACAACTGCTTGATAATTATCCGAATAAAATCATTATCGATTTAGTTAGGATGTGGAAGACAGTGGATTATGAAGGAGACTATGAAGGCCTATGTTGGGGGAATGTGAATGAAAAATAAAAGTATCGTCGTCTCGCGCTCAGATGCCGATTGGATTAAGCACTTTAAAATGACAGGAGACATCGACTATGTTCAAGTCCACAGAGATAAGCAGCAATCATCTCTTGTAGGTAAAATGGAGAATTTTTTAGGTGCCTACCATTTTATCAAATACTTGATTAGTCATCGGAAGATGATTAATCAATATCAAAGTTTGATTGTGACCGGAAATAATGTTGCGTTAGCAGCACTTCTCTTAAGAAAACTAGGGATATTAAAAAATCCTAAAGTTGTATGGTGGGGATTCTTTTTGCATAGTCGTGCCTCAATTAATTTATATAGAACTTTACGTGTTTTCTTTGAGTCAAAGCATGTCGTGTATATTTTATTTTCTTACTTTGAAGAAAGCTTGTATAAGAATGTGTTTGGAAAAAATACGACTACATTTATTTTACCCTATGGTATTTGGAATGAAACAATAAGCATATCTATGGAAGAACAAGCCTATTATTTTTCGGGAGGCTATAGTAACAGAGATTATCTTCCTTTGATTGAAGCGTTTCGAGGAACAACTTTTGAATTGGTCATCATTGCTTCAAAACTAAATGTTGAGTTAGATACCATTGAGATTCCTAATAATGTCAAGATACTTAAGGATGTTGACAAAGATACATTTCACAACTATATGGATAAGGCGGCAGGGGTCATTATTCCTCTAAAAAATGACCTAGGCTCGTCAGGGCAGATGGTTACATTAAATGCTATGGCAAGAGGTAAGCTCATTATCATTAATGACAATTCAATAATGAAAGAGTATATTATTCACAATGAGAGCGGGTTTGTCGTTCAACATATAGAAAGCGATTTGATCCCACTACTAAAAAAAATAAATAAAAATCCAATAGATAAAAAGAGAATTCAAGAGAATGTTCGCCAACGATACATAGATCTGTATTCCAAAAAACCATGTATTGAGAATACAGCGACAATATTAAAGGCTATAAACAAAACTTGATGGTATGAGGAGGCAGAGTGGATGAATAAAAAAATATTAATTATTGTAGAGAACTTACCAGTACCCTTTGATACACGGGTTTGGCAGGAAGCGACCACATTAGTCAAAGAAGGGTATGAAGTCAGTGTAATATGCCCTACAGGTAAAGGATTTATGGATTTGTATGAACAAAAAGAAGGTGTACACATATATCGACACCATTTACCGGAAGAGGGAAATGGGTTTTGGGGGTACCTTAAAGAATATTATATAGCGCTTCGAGAAGAGACAAAACTTGCAAAACGCATCTATAAAGAAAGAGGATTCGACGTTATTCATGGCTGTAACCCACCGGACAACATTTTTCTTATTGCAAGAAAGTTTAAAAAATATGGAGTACAATATATTTTTGATCATCATGACATTTGTCCGGAGCTATATATTGCAAAGTTTGGGAAAAAGGGACTGCTGTATTGGTCACAAATCTTTTTTGAACGTATGACCTATAAGTATTCAGCTATGGCATTTGTAACCAATGAGTCTTATAAGAAGATTGCTATTGAGCGTAATCATATGCAGCCTAAAGATGTTTTTGTTCTGCGTAGCGGACCTAAGACGGAACGTTTAACGCTTAGACCGTCAAAAGTAGAGATAAAGCATGGAAAAAAATATATGGTTGGATATGTAGGTGTTATTGGAAAACAAGAAGGCATGGATTATTTAGTTGACGCAGTCATGTATATTGTAAATACATGTCAACGCAAGGACATTTTTTTTGGAATTTGTGGTGGGGGACCTTATCTAGAAACAATAAAAAATCGGGTGCAAGACCTTGGATTATCGGAATATATTGAATTTACAGGGCGTGTATCGGATGACAAATTATTAGATTATCTAAATACCGCGGATTTATGTGTTAATCCTGATGAATATAATGAAATGAATGATCGATCAACCATGAATAAGGTTTTAGAATACATGGCGCTAGCAAAGCCAATTGTCCAGTTTGATTTGACAGAAGGCAGATACTCAGCAAAAGATGCTTCATTATATGCCAAACCAAATGATGCAATAGATTTAGGAGATAAAATTCTTGAGCTACTTGAAGATGAAGGACGAAGAAAAGCGATGGGGGAAAGTGGATATCAACGTGTCCAAAATGAACTGAGTTGGAATCACACAAGTAAAGCGTTAATTGCAGGATATGAATATTATTTTGAGCAAAAGGCTAGGTGATTATATGAAAATTCTCATGTTTGGACCAGGTAGAAAAGTTAAAGGTGGAATCTCAACAGTTGTTAATCTATATTATAGTATGTGGGATTTTGATAGATTTACACTTAAATATATATCTACGATGGAAGATGGTTCAACTATAAAAAAACTTGGTGTTTTTATCAAGGCTATTTTACAGGCAATAATATATATGCCATCGTATGATCTTATTCATTTGCACATGGCATCAAATAATAGTTTTAATCGAAAGCGTTATCTATATAAAATCGCAAAAATATTTAAGAAAAAAGTAATTATTCATCTTCATGGAGCTGAATTTATGCAGTTTTATCATCTCGCAAAGCCGATCAAACAAGAACAGATTCGCAATGTTTTTGATGGAGCGGATGGAATTATAGCTCTTTCAGATCAATGGAAAACTAACATTAAAACATTTACGTCAACTCCGATTGAAGTAATATATAACGCTGTTCCCATCCCACAAGATATTCAACCAAAAACTAACAAGAATATATGTTTTTTGGGACGTATAGGTGAACGAAAAGGCATCTTTGATTTATTGGATGTTATTCAACGGTTAAATAAAGAAGTAAAAGACTTTCAAGTGTATATCGGCGGCGATGGTGAGATTGAACGCTTACGTACATACATTCAAAACAATAAGCTTTCTAACGTACATTATGTTGGATGGATTGGTGGCAAGGATAAGGAAAAGCTTTTAAGAGAGTGTGCTCTATTTGCACTGCCTTCAAGTAATGAAGGACTTCCGATGGCTTTACTTGAAGCCATGTCCTATGGTTGTATTCCAATTT
Source organism: Vallitaleaceae bacterium 9-2 (assembly GCA_038396585.1). Classification (NCBI taxonomy): domain Bacteria; kingdom Bacillati; phylum Bacillota; class Clostridia; order Lachnospirales; family Vallitaleaceae; species Vallitaleaceae bacterium 9-2. The sequence continues at coordinate 1,435,629 of CP121691.1, forward strand.
CTACTTATGTAGGTGGCATTCCTGAAGTCATAGAAGATGGAAAAAATGGTTTTCTTATGGAACCTAAAGACCAAGAAAAATTATACGCTATTTTAAAGGATATTATGAATAATCAATATGATTTGCCAATGATGCGTAAAGAGGTTAGACTATGTATAGAGGCAAAATATAGTTTAGAGCAGTCAATAAAAAAACTATATGATTTTTACCAGCAATGATGTTAAGAGTGATTTAGGAGTCGAATAAGAAATGAAAGTAATAATCGCAAGTGCACTTGCCATAATGATGATGTTTAATTTTAATATATCAAAGAGAATTGATCAATGGAGAAACATATTTGAAGAGGCAATATCTTTAGCTAATTCGGATAATCCAAGCGAAACATATATACAAGGGAAAACGCAAGAACAGATATGTACGTTGGCGGATAATATTATGTCCTGGCAGCTTGAAAATGGAGGATGGTCTAAAGACATGCCGCAAATTTTTGAACGTCAATGGAATAAAAAGGAAAATAAGTCCAAGTATTATCAAATGGATGGAAAAACACCGTTAGGAACCATTGATAATGACGCCACCGTTAAGCAACTATATATTTTGGCGGAGTGTTATCAAGTAACAAAAGATGATGACGTTAAGCAAGCCATCAATAAAGGCCTTAATTTTTTAGTCGAGATGCAATATGATTTAGGCGGGTTTCCACAAGTTTACCCTGTTCAAGATTCAACTCATTCATTATATGAGAACATGGCCACCTTTAATGATGATGCTACGATTCGAGTACTGACGCTTTTTCAAAACATTTCCTATCATTTGGCTCCATTTGATGATGATGTTATCGATCAAGATCTTAGGCATCAAGTCTATAATGCCTATGCTAAAGGTATCCAGTTTATCTTGAAGTCTCAAATTCGTGTTGACGGAAAATTGACGGGATGGTGTGCTCAACATGATCCCTACACATACGCTCCGGTGGCGGGGCGCCCATTTGAACCCAAGTCAATCTCTGGGCAAGAATCGGTGACGATTGCTAAGTTCTTACAAACGGTATGGCCGCGAACAGCAGAAGTTCAGATGGCTATTGATGGATTTGTCGAATGGCTTGAAACGGTTGCAGTGGAAGATGTGAAGTATTATCGTTATCCTGTGGATGGAAGCCATTTTGTTGAAACACCAGGCAAGTTGATGTGGTATAGATTTTATGAAATAGGAACGAATAAAGCTTTATTTGGAGATTCAGATGGAAGTATTTATTATACAATTGAAAAAATTAGCTTAGAACGCCGTAAAAATTATGGTTATGCAGGTGATTGGGGAAAAACTTTAGTCAGTAGGTGATGGCGATGAAGCGTTATAAGATAAAGAACATGACTTACATAGGTTGCATAATTTTGATTATTCTATTGATGTTAACGGTTAATAATATCAATGGGTCTCAACAAATGCGCCAAACAGCAGAGAATATTATGTCTTGGCAACTTGAAAATGGAGGCTGGACAAAAGATAATCCGGATATTTTTACGCGAACTTGGGATGGAAAAGAAAAAAAAGCCAAGTACTATCAGCAGGATGGAATTACGCCACTTGGGACAATTGATAATGGTGCGACAGTAACGGAACTAGATGCGTTGGCAAAAGCCTATCACCAATTAAAAGATCCAATGATTCAAGAAAGTTTTCGACGAGGGATAGAGTTTCTTCTATTGATGCAGTATGCATCTGGGGGTTTTCCACAAGTTTACCCAAAGCAAGATGCAAAAGTATCCCTATATGAGAACATGGTGACGTATAATGATGATGCAATGATTAATGTGATGTATCTATTTCAAGAGATTATCTATGAAAAAAACTATTATGGTAATGGATTAGTGGAGGATACATTACGCCAAGAAGTGGAAAAAGCTTATAATAAAGGCGTTGAATATATGGTGGCTTCTCAAGTTCATGTTAATGATCAGTTAACAGCATGGGGAGGGCAACATGATCCAAATACCTACGAAACGGTACAAGGAAGAATTTTTGAGCCTAAATCTTTGATGAGTAAGGAATCTATTGATATTATATATTTTTTGGAAACGGTTCGACCTCAGACAGCCGCAATACGACAAAGTGTATTTTATGCTAAAAGCTGGGTTAAGGCAACTGCACTTGAGAATGTTCGCTATGAGCGATATGGGATAGATGGTGAGTACTTTATCGATAACCCGGGACATTTGACATGGTATAGATTCTATGAAATAGGAACAAATGAACCACTTTTTGCCGATTTTGATGGGACGGTGTCTCATAGTATTTTGGATATTAGCATAGAGAGAAGACATGGTTATGGTTGGGCTGGTTCATGGGGAAAAGAAATCTATAATGAGCAGCAGGAAGCTTTATTGGAGACAACAGAAGATGAACGACACATATTATTCATAAATACATTGATTGGACTTATAAGTATACTTCTTATTTTGTTAATCATTAGGACTAAGGTCCTAATAAAAAAGAAAAGAAAATAGGACTTGAGGGTAAAAAAATATTGACCAATAAAGCCTTTGAACAAAGCGTGAACAAAGGGTTAAAAGAATAGCTGACCTATTTACGCATAGGTATCGGCGTGGTATAATATATTTGTAGTCAAGTACTTCGTATTTTACAACTTCAACTGATAAAGGCAAACTTACTGAAAAGTAAGGACGCAAAACTATAGGGCCTTCCAATAGGATGGTAGCCAGTCGCCAAATGGAGTTTTTTTGTTGTCAAATACACGTATTAATTTTTATAAACAAAACAACACTCTTTCATAAAGGATCAAGAGAGTTCGACGAACTTCAACTGATAAAGGCAAACTTACTGAAAAGTAAGGACGCAAAACTATAGGGCCTTCCAATAGGATGGCAGCCAGTTTCCAAAGAGAATGTTTTGTTTTCGATTATTCGATTGGACTTAGGAGGTCTTTTATGAAGCGGTTTTTAGTAGCGATTTTAGTTTTATTTATGTCAATGAATATTGTGAGCTTACCAGTAGAAGCAGGCACCGACGTGAACTTACAAGTTGCAGAATATATTATGTCCTGGCAGTTAGATAATGGTGGTTGGTCAAAAGATAATCCAGATATGTTTACTCGATACTGGGATGGAACAGAAAAAAAAGCAAAATACTATCAACGTGATGGAGTTACTCCACTTGGAACGATTGATAATGATGCAACAGTTACACAAATCGAATATTTAGCAGCAGTATACAATACAACACGTAATGAAAAAGTGAAGGCATCAATCCTTAAAGGATTTGACTTTTTACTAAAAATGCAATACCCAACAGGTGGTTTTCCACAAGTTTATCCAGAACAACAAGCTTCTGTATCCTTATATGAAAATGATGCAACATTCAATGATGATGCAACAGTAAATGTTCTTAATTTATATAAAAAGGTTTTAGATAAAAATAGTGAGTACAACAACGGATTGATCAGCACGACATTGTATAATCAAATTAAGAATTCTTTTGATCGTGGTGTTGACTTTATATTAAAAGCGCAAGTTGAAGTCAATGGAGTTAAAACTGTATGGGGTGGACAACATGATCCTTATACATACAAAACAACTCAAGGTCGTTCGTTTGAACCATTGTCTTTGATTAGTCAAGAATCTGCAAAAATCGTAGAATTTTTAGAATCACTAAACAGTTCAGACCCTGAAATCAAACGAAGTATTTTATCAGCAAAGATTTGGTTCCATGAAACTGTTTTAGAAGATGTAAAATATGTACGTGATGGTGTTAATGGAGAGTATTTCATTGATTCTCCGGGAACAAGAACATGGTATCGTTTTTATGAAATAGGAACAAATAAAGGATTATTTGGTGATAGAGACGGCTCAGTAGCATACAGTATTTATGATATTAGTACTGAAAGAGCACTCGGCTATGGATGGGCAGGAACTTGGGGCAAAACAATCTACTATGCGGCATCAGCTGACGATTATATGAGAGAGTTAGTTGCATTAAGCCCAGGTGTTGAAGAACCGAAAGAAGAGGTTAATGACGATCGTTTTTTTAGCCAAGGTGAGTGGATAGCAAGAGGTAACAGTTATATTGATGAAAATGGTTTTCACTTTATAGAGAGTGGTGAAGACACTATTCAGTCACCAGTACTTACATCAGTTAACCAAGGTGATAAAATCACCATAGAGATGGAAATAACACAAACAAATAGAGAATCTAGTATTTTAGTTATGAACAATGAAGGATTACGTTCTCAAAATTCAGAATGGCAAATTGGTTATGCAACGAAAACACGTATAATGAATTTTGATGTAAACGCAGATTTTGCCGAGGCGGATAAATTTGTAGCATTTAAAATTGACGGTGGAGTGAATGGAGAATCGATTGATGTTGGACATATTGATATCTATGTCAATGGTGAAAAACAACTTTTTACTACTGAAGAACCAGTCATCGAAGAACCAGTAGTTGAAGAACCGGTAATTGAAGAACCGGTAATTGAAGAACCAGTCATCGAAGAACCAGTCATCGAAGAACCAGTGATTGAAGAACCGATCATCGAACAACCTTCATATCCGGTAAGTGCCATTGTATTTACACAAGGCACGAATAATACATATGTTTATGATAACTTTGATGCAGTGAATATTGGCGATACAGTTATTATTGATTTGGATATTATTGAAGCAAATACTGCCGATGGAAAGCTTGTATTAAATAATAAAGGTTTACGAAGTGATAAATCAGAATGGGTCATTGGAAATGGAGTAAAATCACGACATATTGAATTTACAGTAACAAAAGAATTTAATAGTAGTGAACAATTTTTGGAGCTAGCTTTTATTGGTGGACAAACAGAGGACACACTTGTTATTGATAATCTTAACGTGACTTTTGATCGAGTGGTGGTTGAAGAGCCAGTAGTCGAAGAGCCAGTGATTGAAGAACCAGTGATTGAAGAGCCAGTGGTCGAAGAGCCAGTGATTGAAGAACCAGTGGTCGAAGAGCCAGTGATTGAAGAACCAGTGATTGAAGAGCCAGTGATTGAAGAACCAGTCATCGAAGAACCTTCATATCCATCAAGTGCTATTGTGTTTACAGATGGAAGTGACGATACATATATCTATGATGCATTTGATACGGTGAATGTAGGCGATACAGTCATTATTGACCTAGATATTATTGCAGCAGACACAGTTGATGGAAAGCTTGTCTTAGATAATAAAGGTTTACGAAGTGATAAGTCAGAATGGGTTATTGGAAATGGAATAAAATCACGACATGTTGAGTTTACAGTGACAGAAGAGTTTAACAGTAGTGACCAATACTTAGCATTAATCTTTGTTGGTGGACAAACGGAAGATACCTTGGTCATTGACAACTTTGAGGTGACTTTTGATCGAGTAGTGATTGAAGAACCAGTGATTGAAGAACCAGTCATAGAAGAGCCGGAAGAAGATCCAGGTGTTAGTAGTTTCTCCGCTCGAAATATTGAATTTATTCAAGGGTCAGATGAAACCTTTGAAACAATTGATTTAACAGCAGCGCAACCAGGTGATACGGTTGTTGTAAAAATTACAATTGGAAGTACTGAGCGTGAGTTAAGTGAATTGTACCTAAACAACACAGGTCTAAGAGAAGGAACAGACTTATGGAAAATTGGCCATGGTGTAAAAACAAAAACATTTGATTTTGTAATAAATGTTGATGATTTAAGAGATTCTGATAAATTTTTGGAATTTATTATTGCCGATGGACAAGCTGGTGAAAGTATTTTTGTAGAAAGAATTGAAGTAACAATTAACTAAATAACAATCGTCAAAAGCCTACCAATTCATTGGTAGGCTTTTTCTTTACTTATAGAAATGAATGTGCTAATCTTAAATTATAAACCGATGGGTAGAAATGAGGGATATTTATGAATAAACGCAAAACAATATTGACGATAGTCTTTAGTTTTATCGGAGCGCTTCTTCTTATTATTATATTAACTTTTATATTTTCAAATACAAATAATATAGAAGGATCGGACAATAAAAAAAGTGAAAACCTTAATGAAGAAAAGATAGTTAGTGACTATCAAGATACTATAGCAGACAATGGGCTAACTTTGGATGTGGAAGTTCCTGTAGACAATACAATATCGCCAAGTGAAAAGCCTGAAAAAGTTGAAGAAGATATAAGAATGTTTTTGTTCTTGGGTATTGACCGTACAGAAGAAAGAGATTCACAATATAGTATTTATCGTGCAGATAGTATTTCAGTTTTGCGAGTGGATGTGGCTAATGCATGGGCAAAAGTCTTGTCTATACCTAGGGACACATATACCTATTTACCGATTAGGGAAAAAAATGATAAAATTAATCATGCGTACGCATTTGGGACATTAAAAGGGCGAGCAGAAGTGAGTATGGTAGAAGCGGTTAATTTGTTACTAGAAGAAGAAGAAATGCGTAAATATTTTACCCTTGAGATGGAACCGATTGCAACAATTGTAGATCAAATTGGGGGCGTATGGATTGATGTTGAAGTAGATATGCATTCACATGGAGCAGATTTGTCAAAGGGATATCAAAAACTTGATGGAGAAGAAGCCTTTGATTATGTACACTGGCGATATTCAGGTGATGGTGATATCGGGCGTATACGACGACAACAACAATTTGCAGTAGCACTCCTTAAAAAACTATCAGAAGAGTATAGTGATACAGATCTTACAAAATTCTTTATAAACAACAGTGAATATACAAATACGAACATACATGTTAACGAATTAGCTGAAGTGACGCTTGCTTTATCCAAAATTGAAGATATAGAATTTAAAACTTTGCAAGGAAGCTCTATAAAAATAGATGGAATATATTATTGGAAATTAGATGAGGACGAACTAGAAGAAGCACTGACATGGTTTTATGACAATAAATAAATATAGGGAGAGAGGATAAAGAAATGCAGAAAATTTTAGTAACAGGTGCGGTAGGCTTTATTGGGTTTCACTTATCGAAGCTTTTATGTAAGCAAGGATTTGAAGTTGTAGGTATTGATAATATCAATGACTACTATGATACGGCACTAAAGCAAGGGCGACTGGATATATTACTAGAAATTGAACAGTTTAGATTTGTAAAGATGGATGTAACAGATGATGTGGCTATTAATACACTTTTTATGGAGGAAGGATTTGATTATGTCGTTCATTTGGCAGCTCAAGCTGGCGTCCGATATAGTATTGAAAATCCAAAAGCGTATATTGATTCGAATATTGTTGGATTTATCAACGTGCTAGAAGCGTGCCGACATTATCCGGTTAAACATCTTTTATATGCATCATCAAGCTCTGTATATGGTGGAAATCAAAAAACACCTTTTTCAACTGAAGATAGCGTAGATCATCCAGTAAGTTTATACGCTGCTACGAAAAAATCTAATGAGCTGATGGCACATACATATAGCCACTTGTATAACATTCCAACAACAGGATTACGTTTTTTTACTGTCTATGGGCCATGGGGAAGACCTGATATGGCTTATTTTTTGTTTGCAAAAGCGATAGTTAATGGCGAGGCAATAAAAGTTTTTAATCAAGGAAAAATGGAAAGAGATTTTACTTATGTGGATGATATTGTAGAAGGAATATCAAAGTTACTTGAACATCCACCACATAAAAACAAAAAATGGAGTGAGACGGATGGAAAAGTGAGTGAAAGTTTTGCTCCTTATAAAATATACAACATAGGTAATAATCAGCCAGTCAAGCTTGAGTATTTTATCAAAGTTATTGAAAATGCTCTTGGCACAAAGGCTGAAAAGGTTTATATGGACATGCAGCCAGGGGATGTATATAAAACATTTGCAGATGTTAGTGACTTATCGGAGACAATTGGCTTTAAACCTCAAACAACGATAGAAGAAGGCATTAATAACTTTGTTCAATGGTTTAAAGAATTTTATAAAATACAGTAAAATATAGAAAATTAAAAGATTGCACCAAAGATATCTGACAATTAAATAACGCAATAAGAAATTGACAAATTCTTTGGATGGGGCTATGATAAGGTTATAGAGATAGAGAAGATTAGAGAGTAATTTAATGAGTACGTAAAGGTAGTGAGGTGGTAAGATGCTAAGGTGGAAGATAAGAATACGTAAACTTACCTATGTATTAGCAGACTTAATCTGCATTTTGGCAGCATATATTTTGGCAGAGATTGCATACTTGGACTTTCAACTCGGAGTATTGACATTGACAGGTTTAGAAAAAATATCGTTTGTAATGTTAGTTGCTTTTTTTCTAATTACTTTTTTCTTGATTTTTGATATATACACAATTACGATTAAAAATTATGGAAATATGTATGTTATGACAGTGTTGAAAATGATGATTTCTCTTCTAGGGACAAATATTTTGCTGGGTGCAGTGATGTTTTACTTAAAAGCAAATTTATCAAGATTGTTTTTGTTAGACTATATGATTGCGCTAATTACATTGGTATTTATTAATCGACTTATACTAAGAAAGTTTTCGTATATCGATGTTAAAGACTATAAACATAGTAAGAATATACTAGTTATTGGATGGTCAAAACGGGGCGAGACATACATCAATGAGATTAAAAGGCATAACTATTTAAATTTTAATTTAGTTGGCTATGTAAGTATCAACGAACCAAGAGAGTATAAAGAACTTAAGCACATTGCAACGCTTGAAGAACTTGATTATATTGTTGATCAGTATGTTATTGATGAAATTGCTGTTGCGCGTCCATTAAGTTATGATGAACGTCTTAGAGATGCATTACATATGTGTCAAGATATGGGGATTACAATAACGATGCTTCTTGATATTCAAGATACACACACGTCAAAAGCCCAAGTCGCAATGGTTGGAGATCTACCAGTTTTAAAATTTCATGTAGTCAGCTTAAATGAAAGCCAATTATTTGTAAAACGTATTATTGATATTTTTGGAAGCTTGATTGGTATGGTTTTATTTGGGCTTGCTTATATCATTGTAGGACCCCTCATTAAGCTTGAAAGTCCAGGACCTATTATCTTTAAACAAGATCGAGTAGGTCAAAATGGACGTGTCTTTAAAGTGTGGAAGTTCCGCTCAATGGGCGTCAATGCCGAAGCTGAAAAAAAGGCGCTAATGGCCTCAAATGAAATGCATGGACATATGTTTAAAATGACAGATGATCCAAGAGTTACAAAAGTTGGAGCCTTTATCCGAAAAACAAGTATTGATGAATTACCACAATTTTATAATGTGTTAAAAGGTGACATGAGTTTAGTGGGAACACGACCACCAACGGTGGCGGAAGTCAAAGCATATGAAAAGCATCATCGACGTCGTATAAGTATTGTTCCCGGAATTACAGGTAAGTGGCAAGTATCTGGAAGGTCCAATATTGAAGATTTTGAAGAGATTGTACGATTAGATTCGGAGTATATTTCTGAGTGGTGTGTATGGTTAGATATAAAAATTTTGTTTAAAACGATACTTGTTGTATTTAAAAGAGATGGAAGTCATTGACTTCCATCTCTTTAATTTTTGTATCAGGATAGGATTATTTGAATTTTGATTGATAGGTTTTAATAAGATGAACTAAAAAATCAACGCTTTCATCAATACCAATACTACTATCAAGAGTGACATGGTAGTTTTGTGATTTTCCCCATTTTTCTTGTGTAAAGTAATTATAATAGGAAGAACGATTTTTGTCTTGCTTATGAAGGTAGTCTTCCCAATTCTTTGCTGTTTCATTGTATTCATGCTCTAAGCGTTCAATACGTGAAGCGATGGGTGCATGAATAAAAATATTGATACAGTTTGGAAAATCCTTTAAAACATAATCAGCGCAACGACCGACAATAACACAAGAATTTTTGTTGGCTAATTCGCGAATTGTTTTTGACTGGGCTAAAAAGATTTGATCAGTTGCAGGCAGTTCTTGTTGGGTCATGTAAAGATTAGTAAAAAAACTAATGCTTTTCTTTTGCTCCATTTTGCTGACAAAACTTTCAGCATATCCAGTTTCATCTGCGGCTAAGCGAATCAGTTCTTTGTCATAAAAATTGATTTGAAGTTTTTCAGCAATTTTTTTTCCTATGAGTCGTCCTCCTGAACCGTATTGCCTTGCGATGGTCACAACATAATTTTTCATGATGATGTCCCCTTTCTTTGATATAAAAATACTATTGAATGAGTGCAGATAGTCGAGCAATCTCTATATCTGTACTGATTTTTGTCTGGAAGGATGCATTGTTAAGTTCAATATTCAATGTAAGTAGGTTTTCCATTGTTTCATCCGTTTGTATGGAGAAATCTTGAATATAGTCTAGCGGGATAAAGGTTTTTCGATAACCATAATCCGCATCCTTTTCAGATTTTACTTCTTGAACACGACTGAGAATAATCAGCTCTATTCCATTGGTTAAAAACATGGAATCTTGTAAAACCGGCTTGCTAATCAAATCGCTAAAAAAACTAAAGGCAGTTGTTTTTTGACGAATCAATTCAATAAAGGGTTGATATTCAATGAGTTTCACCTGATCTGAAGCCAGTTCAGACAATAAGATGGTTTTAAAAATAGGGGAGTGAATACTGACATGTTCATCAAGAGCTTCAATATCAAGGTGCTTAGGCTTATCATAATAACGTTTGCGAATATCCGTGACTAACTTTTCAATAATTTCATGTGACACAGGATTATAAATAATGGAATAGGCTCTATCGGAGGTAGTGATAATAAGTTCTCCAAAAAGCAATTCTTGAAGAGATTGTATCATTAAAATCTCAGATAGAAGAATCGAAGTTTTTTGGATTGTATTGGTTTCGGTTCGGTCAAGGAGTATAAGTTCATCTTGAAAAAATGTAACAACATGATCATATAAAGGCATTCCAGGCTTGGCGTTACGGCGTTCTATTGGGCGAGGAATCTTAAAGGCATATGTAGCTTTTAGAATAAGGTCTTTTTCATGTTCAAATTGGGGTGGTACTTCAGTAGAATCATTGATCATTGCTATCCAAGGTCCAAATTCGTTGTATTCTTTTTTTATAATATCCATATGAATCCTCCTTAATAAATCATAGTTTATATTATCGATAGCTACATTTAATTTTTGGATTATGTTTTGGATATATTGCGGATTAATATCTGTTTCAATAGAAGTAATTAAATACTCATAGAGTTTTCGCTTTTCAAGGTGACGTAAATGAATAAAGTCATGCCCTTTAGAAGTTGGAAGGATTAAGTAGGTTCGCTTATCATCTTGAGAAATCTTGCGTCGAAGATATCCTTGGGTTTCTAAACGATTAAGAACGCTTGTAAGTGTGCTGTTGGGTAGCGTGAGTAGTTGATTGATTTGTTTTACTGAAAGTTCATCATGATAAGTAAACAATTCAAGTACATTGGATTCGAGAGTGCCTAATTTTTTACGTCCCGAAACAGGAAATTGGGTTTCGATGGTTGTCTTGTAGAACGTATTGGTTTTGTAAACCAATCGAATGATTTCATCAATCCAATGCTTGCTATCAAAATCCATCATGTCGCACCTCTTTTCGAATAATAAATAATACGAATATCGTAATATAATTATAACACACCCTATACATTTTTTCAATGGAACAGAAAATAGCTTAACAAAAATAACTTTATTTTTAAGATATAAGATGCTATGCTAAGATAAATATACGCACTTAAGGAGGTCCTATGATTACAATAGATGAAATGGAAATATTAATAGAAGAAATAGTGGAGAGTTTGCCAGAAGATTTGTTTAAAGGCCTTAATGGCGGCGTTATTTTATTACCGGATGAAAAAGAAAATAAGAATAGTCAAAAGAATGATTTATTTATTTTAGGGGAATATCATTCAGGTGGGGTTATGGGAAGATATATTGCGATATACTATGGATCGTTTATGCGCCTATATGGACATCTATCTATAAATAGATTAAGAAAAAAACTCATGCATACTATAAAGCATGAGTTTACCCATCACCTGGAGTCACTGGCAGGAGAAAAAGATTTGGAGATTGATGATGCTGTAAAGATGCAAAAGTACCTGTCAAAACACAAAAAGGATGCTAACTAGCATCCAGTTCTTTATCCAGTTTATGACTTAATAAAAATGGAATAAAAACAAAAGCCGTAACGATAAAAGTAAAAGCATCGGCAATAAGTTGAGAGCTTAAGATGCCATCAGCATCAAAGAACAAAGGGGCAATAAAAATTGCCGGGAGATAAAAAATGCCCTGGCGAGAAATGGATAATATCAAGGATTCAATGCCTTTGCCAATGGCTTGATAAAATATGCTTATACAGTTGGTTACTGCAAGCAGAAGAATCGAACCTGCAAAATATTTAAGACCGCGTATACCATATGCTGTTACCGATGGCGAGGCTTTAAAGATATGCATAAATATTTCGCCCCCAAAAATCAAAAATAGACTAGAAATAAAAGCCAGAATAAGGCTGATGGACAAAGTGTATTTTAGAGCATCAAGAATACGCTTTTTGTTTTTGGCTCCAAAATTGTAGCCGACGACAGGCTGAAAACCCTGACCGATTCCAAACAAGATATATGTTGGAATCATTCCAATACGAAATACAATGCCTACTGCAGCCAATAAGTCGTTTCCACCATATAAAAATGCACGATTATTTAAAAAACCAATAGTGATGCTAAAGAGGGTTTGTCGTAAAAATGTTGGGATTCCAACTTTAAAAATCTCTGTATACATAGCAAGAGAAGGTTTAAAATTCGAAAGTTTTATGGAAAGAACAGAACGTTTCATTAAGTAATGTGACAAAAGAATTAAGAAGGAAAAACCCTGTGAAAGAGCGGTTGCAAACCCTGCACCTGAAACACCCCAGCCAAAGGTAAAGATAAACAGTGGGTCAAGAGCAACATTTAAGACTGAACCGGCAGCCATTCCAAGCATAGATAGCTTTGAACTACCTTCAGAACGCAAGATGTTATTCATAGTCATATTACCCATAGTGAATATGCTACCAATAATAATAAAAAATGCATAATTTTTTGAAGTCTCAATAATTGAATCATTGGCGCCGAAAAGATAAAGTAAATTCTCTAAATTAAGTAAGCTGACAATAACAAAGACTAGCCCTGCACCGACGGCAGTGAAAAAAGAGACGGATGTTGTGATTTGGGCTTTTTTCATATCATTTTGTCCAAGTAATCTTGAGACATAGCTTCCACCACCAATGCCAAAAGCTAGTCCAAAAGCTGAGGTAAGCATCATGATAGGAAGAACGACTTGGGTAGCGCTTGTAGCACTTGTTCCGAGCCATGCAACAAACATAGTATCAACAACATTATATATGGCCATAACAAGCATTCCTATAATAGCAGGAATAGACATTGTATTGATTGCCTTAGATATTTTTGTGTCACGTAGTAATACAATTCTTTGATCATCCATTCTATGTATCTCCTTTTATGCGATTGAGCTTTGTTGTACTTAACAATATGAAAACTAAACAAAGCAGAATAAATGGCGGAAATATGCTCATACTAGTGTTTTGAGCGATCACACCAAAAAGTGGAGGTAAAGTTGCACCACCTAAATATGCCGCAGCAATTTGATAGCCTATAATATCTTGAGAATGGGCTTTTCCAAAACGCTCCGGTGTTTCGTGAATTAGACTTGGAAAAATAGGCGCAAAGCCTAAACCAATAAAAACCAAACCTACAGGAATTACAAAATTAGGTAAAGGTAAAATAAGCATCAAAACGCCGAATAGACTAACAACAATACCGTAGAAAACGAGCTGTTGATTGGATAGTCTAAAAGAAATAAAACCGGAAATAAATCGTCCCAGGGTTATACCGCCATAGTACATGGCAATCCATGTAGCAGCCATACCAATGGAGATGCCTCTAATCTGAACAAGATAACTACTTCCCCAAAGACCAACAGCTGCTTCTCCAGCTACGTAAAACAAAAAAGCAATGAGAGCAAAAGGTACGCCTTTTATACGTAGTTTTTGGGTAAAACTTATTGAACGGTCGGGTTCCACATGCTCTTGAGTTGCATGTGTAGTGGTGTGATGCATCTTCCAAAGAGGGAGGCTAATCAAAAGGATAAAAGCCAAGATCAGCTGTATGGATCCTATAAAACGGTAGCCATATTGCCAGGTACTCATAAGAAGATACTGTCCCATAATAATAGGTCCAATGGTTGCGCCAACGCCCCAAAAAGAATGCAACCAGTTCATATGATGGGATTTAAAGTGAAGTGAAACAAAGTTATTTAAAGCGGTATCAACACTACCAGCGCCAAAACCTAAGGGGATTGCGAATAGAAAAATCCATGAAAAAGAAGGAGACACGGATATGCCAAGGAGTGCTCCTGCGGTCATAAGACAACTAAGAAATGTAACCTTTCCCGTGCCAAAGCGTGCAATGATGCGCCCGCTAAAAAGACTGGATAAAATCGTTGAACCAATTGTAACTGTAGCAATCATTCCTGCATAGTCTAGCGGAAGAGACCACTCTTCACGAATCATTGGCCATGCAACACCTAATAATGAGTCGGGGAGTCCCAAACTAATAAAAGCTAAATAAATAATAAATAGTAATAATATTGTCGTCATTTCGCACCTCATCTTCTAACCTTATATAGGTGCTATAGTAAGCTTTTTCTTATGTTTTGTCAAGTGATTGATTTGTATATTAAATTACGTCTGATTCATATCTGATAATGTCTTAAGTAACCACATTTGATTATGTCCCAAAGGGAAAGGATGTCGTATAATAGAAACTCACTAAACGAACGAGGTTATATTATGCGAAAAATTGAACTTAACATGAAAGAACATCACAAATATGAAATTATCAAGAAACTTGTTGAAACTAACGGTAACAAACTCAATGCTTCCATCAAGATCGGCTGTTCCGTTCGCCATGTGAACCGAATGATTGCCGGCTACAAAGCAAACGGCAAAGGTTATTTCCAGCATGGTAACAAAGGGCGAAAGCCTAGCATCACACTTGATGACGAAACCCGTCAGAAGATTTTGGATCTCTACCGCAACAAGTACTATGATGCCAACTTCTCACATTTCCAAGAACTCTTGGCAAAGTACGAACATATTCAGGTTTCTGCCACAACCATCAACAACATTCTAAGTACCGAATTCATCCTATCACCCAAGGCCAACCGAAAAACCAAACGAAGGATGAAGGAAAGGCTCAAGGCTATGAAAAAAATGGCAAAAGCGAAAAAGGACATCAAAAGAATCGACACTGCCTTGGTCGACATCGATGATGCCCATCCCCGCCGTCCCCGCTGTTCCTTCTTTGGTGAAATGTTGCAGATGGACGCCTCCATCCACCAATGGTACGGTCAGACAAAGTCCCAACTTCACATCGCCATCGATGATGCTACTGGCTCTATTGTAGGCGCCTATTTCGACGAACAGGAGACACTTAACGGCTATTACAACGTATTCCATCAAATCCTATCCAATTATGGAATTCCCTATATGTTTTATACCGACCGACGCACTGTTTTTGAATACAAACAAAAAAGATCCGCTTCTATCGAAGCCGATACCTTCACTCAGTTCAGTTATGCTTGTCATCAGTTGGGAGTTGATATTAAGACCACCAGTATCCCCCAAGCCAAAGGTCGGGTTGAACGGTTGTTCCAGACTTTGCAATCACGCCTTCCAGTCGAACTTCGACTGAAAGGTGTGACAACGACTAAGCAAGCCAACGTATTCTTGAACTCCTACATAAAAGAATACAATGCTCAGTTCGCAATAGACTCCAAGCATATCAAAAGTGTCTTTGAAAAGCAACCCCCTCAGGAAAAAATTAACCTCATTCTTGCCGTGCTTTCTGACCGCAAAATCGATAATGGTCATTGCATCCGTTACAACAAGCATTATTACATGCCAACAGGTCGAGATGGTTTGCCTAAGCACTTTTATAAAGGTACTAAATCTCTAGTTATCCAAGCTTTCGATAACCAGCTCTATACTTCAATCAATGATGAAACCTATGCCCTAAGGCTCATTCCTGAACATGAATACTCTTCGATTAACTTTGACAGCCTATCAAAAATATCCGAGCCTAAGAAGCAAACCATTCCCCCTATCAACCATCCATGGCGCCAGGCTACATTTGCGAACTTTGCAAAACAGCAACGCCATCGGATTGACTTTGAGTCTGCCTGCTATACGCAGGAAGTACTGTCCAACTAGGACGACTCCGGTGCCTGCCTTACGGCGAGGATGGGGACGAAGCACCATAAAGAAAAAAGCCATGCACCTGACAGTGCTAATTATTAATTTTTTTTGGGACATTCTCAAAAACGGTTGACAGTGATTGATTTGTATATTAAATTACGATATAATATTGCTATTCACAGGCATATATAATAAGTAGAAACTAAGGAAAATTTACGGTATATAAACCAAAAGGACAAAAAAAAGGGAGAAAAAAATGAAAATTACAATCGCAGGAACGGGATATGTTGGTCTTTCTAATGCAATTTTACTTGCACAAAATAATGAAGTAATTGCATTAGATATTATTCAGGAAAAAGTGGATATGATTAATCAAAGGCAATCGCCAATTATTGATCCTGAAATTGAAGACTATCTTAAAAATAAAGAATTGAATTTAACGGCAACAACAGATAATTTTTTGGCATATAAAGATGCTGAGTACGTCATTATCTCAACACCGACAAACTATGATCCGGATAAAAATTATTTTAATACGCGAACGGTAGAAGCGGTTATTGCAAATGTACTTTCAATTAATCCAAAAGCGATTATGGTTATAAAATCAACAGTTCCCGTAGGATATACAGAGACGGTTAGAGAAAAATTTGATACAGATAATATTATTTTTTCACCTGAATTTTTAAGAGAAGGAAAGGCTTTATATGACAATTTGTACCCATCCAGAATTGTTGTTGGAGAAAAGTCGAAACGTGCAGAAGTTTTTGCCGACTTGTTACAAGAAGGTGCCCTAAAAGAAGAAATACCTGTTCTATATACAGATTCAACAGAGGCAGAGGCGATTAAATTGTTCGCCAATACATATTTGGCTCTTCGCGTAGCATACTTTAATGAGTTAGATTCATATGCGGAAGTTCGTGGATTGGATACAAAACAAATTATTGAAGGTGTGGGGCTAGACCCTCGTATTGGAACGCACTACAACAATCCTTCTTTTGGATACGGTGGATATTGCTTGCCCAAAGATACAAAGCAGCTATTGGCAAATTATTCAGATATTCCCCAAAATATTATGTCAGCTATTGTGGATGCGAATCGCACACGCAAAGACCATATAGCGGATATGATTATTAAGAAAAATCCGGACGTTGTCGGGGTGTATCGATTGACCATGAAAATGGATTCGGATAACTTTAGGCAATCCGCCATTCAAGGCGTCATGAAAAGGATTAAAGCCAAAGGAATAGAAGTTGTTGTTTTTGAACCTGCATTACAAGAAGAGACGTTCTTTAAATCAAGAGTGATAAAAGACTTTGAAGAGTTTAAAAGGATTTCGGATGTTATTGTAGCCAATCGACTATCAAAAGAATTACTGGATGTAAAAGACAAGATTTACACAAGGGATTTGTTTTCTCGGGATTAGCAAGAGTTAGGAGAAGCTCATGGAACGAAAAATGTTTTGCTTTGATTTAGACAATACATTGCTCAATCATAAAAAATATAAGATATCCGAACGTATCCTTCATGCGTTAGAGAGGCTAAAGCAACAAGGGCATATTGTTGTACTAGCCTCAGGGCGGGATTTTGATACACCTAATAGTAAACCCTTTGCTGACATGATTAATCCTCAAGCGATTGTTCATGCCAATGGATTAAAAGTAACGGCAAATGCGGAACTGCTTTTTGAGCATTATTTTGATAAGCAGTTAATGAAAAAGGTGCTTGATTATGGAACGTATAATAACCTATGCGTTGGTGCGTCCATCGAAGGCGGAGAATACTATACACATTATGAAATTATACGTGAATTTGAAATCAACATGTATGGATATTGTCATAAGACGTATCACGAGTCTTATGAATTATTAAATCGACAGGTCCATTCATTGCATATTGTTGCCGATAAAGAAGAAATTCTTGAGTTGGTTCGAGAGATTCAAGGTTTACATTATTTTTTGTTTAATGGAAACTTTGGTGCAGATTTAATGGATGTTGTTTGGTCTAAAGCAGAAGGAATTCAAGTACTTCATGATTATTACGGCATGACGTGGGAAGATACGATTTGCTTTGGTGATAGTATGAATGACTTGTCAATGATTCAAAAGGCAAAGCGAGGTTTTGCCGTTGAAAATGGGACCCAAATTTTAAAAGATGCTGCGGATATGATTATAAAAAGTGTTGATGAAGACGGTGTTGCTTTAGCAATAGAGACTTTTTTTCTATAATGATATAGGCGCATTGATAGCTCAAGTCAAGAAAGTGTGAATAAATGTTTAAGAATAAATTTAAATTACGATACTGGATTTTGCCTATTTTTTGGATGGGACTTATTTTTATGTTTTCTCATCAACCGGCAACACAGTCAGGAAAACTTAGCTCTTCAATTACAGAGAAAGTACTTCAAGTACTTGAGAACTTTGTTCCAAATATAACATCAGAGCTAGACTGGTGGCATGGATTCATTCGTAAAAACGCACATTTTTTTATATATTTTATTCTAGGGATTTTATTAATGAATCCACTAAAAAAATCACAGGTGAAACGTCCCTATACAGCAGCATTTGTCATATCAGCATTGTATGCGGTTAGCGATGAGACGCACCAGCTGTTTATTGAAGGAAGAGTAGGAACGATTTATGATGTACTTATTGACACATCAGGTGCATTAACAGGGCTCTTATTGTATAAGACATATAAAAAAATTACGCATTAAATGTTATACTACGTCGGTGTTTTCGATACTCAGAAGGCGAAACACCGATATTTTTTTTGAAGATTTTTGAAAAATGGTAAGGGTTTTCATAGCCAATTGAGTTACCGATAGTTCCAATGGCAATATTTGTTGTCGCAAGTAAATATGTGGCTTGTTGCATACGATAGCGGATAAGATAATTTTGCGGTGAATAGCCGGTATATTTTTTAAAAAGCCTGGAAAAATAACTGCGTTCAAGATCGACATAGGAGGTAATATCATCCACACGAATATTTTGAGTATAGTTTTTGGCGATATAATTACAGGCTGAATCAACATAAGGATCACCTTGGGTGGATTCGCGTAATGCAATAAAGTCCGTTGAACCGTTGAGTTCTTGGAATAATTCATCAATAATCAGATGGAGTAACCCAGTGCTTTTGTAATAGGAGCTTAGTGCTCGGGTAGATAGATCGGTTAACTGGGTGATATATTGCCATAACATGTGGGTGTCATTAAAACTTAAAATGGGATGATCAACATCGATGCCAATATTTTCAAGTTGCCAAACGACATCCGTACTTTTAAAACCGACCCAGTAATAATGCCAGGGGTCAAAGGCATCGGCTTCATAGTAGGTGATCACATCAGGAAAAATAATAAAGGCCTGATTCTTTTTGACAAAAAAGGTCTGATTGTTGACGTGAAAGGTACCACATCCTTCTTTGATAAAATGTATTAACACATGGGTCCGGACAAACGGACCAAAGCTATGTTTGGGTGCGCATATTTCTGAGCCTTTATTAAAAAGCTCCAAAGGTTCGTGAGACATTTTCTCCTCCAAAATCACATAAAGACAAATTTAGGTCACATTTTTCAATGTTCATTTTACTCTGTTTTGATTAAAATAACAATAGATATAACAATATTCATTGACTAATAGGAGGAAAATGATGACAAAAATTACGTTTATGGGTGCAGGAAGTACTGTGTTTGCAAAAAATGTGTTAGGGGACTGTATGGTCACTGACAGCTTACGTGATGCAGAGATTGCATTGTATGATATTGATGAAAAACGCCTAAAAGAATCCGAGATGATTCTTAGAAATATTAATCAAAATTCAAATGCAGGTCGAGCAAAAATTATAACGTATACGCAACGAAAAGAAGCGCTTCGTGGAGCAAAGTATGTTATTAATGCTATTCAAGTTGGAGGCTATGATCCGTGTACAATTACTGACTTTGAAATCCCTAAAAAATATGGGTTACGTCAAACCATTGCTGACACATTGGGAATCGGAGGAATATTTCGAGCATTAAGAACGATTCCGGTGATGTTAGATTTTGCAAAAGATATGGAAGAAGTATGCCCAGATGCTTGGTTTTTGAACTATACAAATCCTATGGCAATGCTTACAGGTGCCATGTTAAGAGCCACATCTATAAAGACGATTGGATTGTGCCACAGTGTTCAAGTGTGCCCGCAAAATCTTTATGAAGGCTTAGGTTGGGAAGAAGATAAAGAAATACAAACACTTATTGCCGGAATTAATCATATGGCATGGCTTTTGGAGATAAAAAAAGATGGCGTGGATTTGTATCCAAAGATAAAGGAGCATGTAAAAAACAATGGATTACCTCAAAAAGATGCTGTTCGCTTTGAGATGATGCAAACATTTGGATATTATGTAACGGAGTCAAGTGAACATAATGCAGAATATTTGCCTTATTTTATCAAAAGTAAATACCCAGAACTGATTGAACGTTATCATATCCCATTAGATGAGTACCCACGTCGTTGTATAAAACAAATTGACGAATGGAATAAAACGCGTGAAGAACTGTTAGGTGATGTAAAATTAACACATGAAAGAACCCATGAGTACGGTTCTTATATTATCGAGGCGATGGAGACAAATGTACCATATAAAATAGGTGGAAATGTCTTAAATACAGGATTGATAACGAACTTGCCCTATGACGCCGTTGTTGAAGTCCCTTGTATGGTCGATGCATCAGGTATTTCGCCAACCTATGTTGGAAAGTTACCAGAACAATTAGCTGCGTTAAATCGCACCAATGTGAATGTGCAGCTTTTAACAATAGAAGCTGCACTGACACAAAAGCGTGAATATATTTATCATGCGGCGATGCTCGATCCCCATACGTCGTCGGAACTATCCATGGATGAAATCAAGAATCTTGTTGATGATCTTATACAAGCCCATGGAGACTGGCTGCCAGAATATAGATAAATATCCAAAGTATTAGTCATGTAATGTAAAAGGCATCGCATCATATGTGGCTGAGTTTGGACCAATCATAACAATAAATTGTCCGGGTTCAGATTGATAATCCATTGTAGCTGTGTAGAATCTAAGCATTTCTTCAGAAATGACAAATTCAACAGTTACAGTGGATTGTTTTTTTATATGGATTTTTTCAAATCCTTTTAATTCTTTTACAGGACGTGCAACGCTACCTGCACAATCTCTAATATAAAGTTGAACGACTTCGCTGCCATCAAATTTTCCGGTGTTGGTCACATCAATTGAAGCAGTGATGGTATCGGTATAGCCCATTTCACAACTGGATAACCTTAGGTTGCTATATTCAAAAGTTGTGTAGCTTAAGCCATAGCCAAAAGGATAGAGTGGACTATTTGGCTGATCGATATAGTGAGAGCGATAGCGAAGCCCAGGATCATATGCCTTGCCATATGTATAGTGCTCAGTTTCCAAAGGACGGCCTGTATTAAAGTGATTATAGTATAGAGGAATCTGACCGACACGGCGTGGAAAGGTCATCGTAAGGTGTCCGCTTGGATTGATATCGCCAAAAAGTATGTCAGCGATAGCATTACCGCCTTCAGTACCTGGAAACCAGGCTTCTATAAGGGCAGGAACGTTGGCATCAAACCATTCTAGGTCTAAGGGGCGACCATTGAATAATACGGCAACGGTTGGTTTGTTAATTTCTAAGATGACTTGAGCTAATTGTTGCTGTATATGGGGAATCTGGATATTTCCACGATTGGCGCCTTCACCGGACATATCTTGACTTTCACCTAACGCTAAGATGATAACATCTGCATCTTCAGCTATTTTTTTTGCGTCGTGAAAGGTTGGATCATCTGCTGTAAATATGTCACATCCTTTTGAAGTGGTTACAATCCCATCAGGTCCAAGTTGATTTTTGATGCCTTGAGTTAACGTAACGGTATCCTTATTATCACCAAGAGCGTTCCACCAACCGAGTAAATCACCAGAATCTGCATGGGGACCAATCACGGCAATGCGTTGTGTCGTCTTGGATAATGGAAGTATATTATCATTTTTAAGTAATACCATTGTCTCGCTTGCGACTTCTCTAGCTTCTGCGCGATGAGCAAGAGACAGGTGAAGTTTTTTTTCTTCTTTTTCGTTAGCAAAACGGTAAGGATTATCAAATAAACCTAGATCTTCTTTTAATTGGAGAATGCGTAAAACAGCAGTATCTAGAAGCTCAATAGAAATTGTTTTGTCCTCGACTAAGTTTTTTAATTGAGTATAATAGATGTTTGATGTCATCTCGATATCCACACCGGCAGTGATTGCTTTGTGGGCACAATCATAGCTATCTGTAGCTGCACCATGAACAAGTGCTTCATAAATAGAGTCCCAATCAGATATAATAAGTTTGTCATAGGCCCATTCTTTTCTCAAAATAGTTTGAAGAAGAAATGTGTTAATACTTGCCGGAATTCCATCATATAAATTGAAAGAAGTCATAATCATAGAACTGCCGGCTTCAAGTGCTGCGCGGTAACCGGGCAGATAATATTCACGAAGCCAACGCTCTGAGATATCGACTGTATTATAATCACGACCGCCCTCAGCAGCTCCATACGCAGCAAAATGTTTTGTGCATGCAACCATCGAATAGGGTGAAGCATATGTATCGGTTTGAAAACCTTTAACCGTCGCACTGGCCATTAATCCGTTGAGATAGGCGTCTTCGCCAGGGCTTTCCATGACACGTCCCCAACGTGGGTCGCGTACCAAGTCAACCATTGGGGCGAAGGTTACGTGTTGACCGCTGACACTACCTTCAATAGAGGCAACACGAGCACAGCGCATTGCAGCTTCAGGATTCCATGATGCGCTAAGGGCAAGGTTAATGGGGAAGATGGTCTTATACCCATGTATAATATCATACATAAATAATAACGGAATGGATAAACGATGATTTTTAATATAGTCGGATTGAATTCGAATCATATCAGCGGCTGTCTCAACTGAAAGAAAAGAGCCTACATTATAGAGGTCCTTTTTTTTCATAAGTACTTCACCGGTAGGACCTGTGAAATTTTCTGAAGCATCTTTTTTCCCAATAAGCCCCTCATATGTTGAAGGGTGAATTTGAATCATTTGTCCGATTTTTTCTTCTAAAGTCATTTGTTGTAGTAAGTCTTGTATGCGTTGACTAAACATAGCAACCTCCATTTAAAAATAATGTTATTTCGTTGGGTTTATGATATAGTAATATAGGAGAAAAACATATAAAATGTTCGCAAATGTTAAAAATCTTGTGATGAAAAGAGTGAGAAATATGCATATAAAAAATATTGTGATTGATGCGAGTGAACTGAATCCGACCCTCATGCGCATGTATTTTTTTAATCAATCTCAAGAGTATTTTCCAGGTGAAAAACTTGAAAAACGTCATGTTTTGGATTTTGAATTTGAATTTTTTACGGAAAGTACGGGAGGGATGTATATTGATGATACATATTATACGATTCAAGCGGGGGATGTTGTTTTAAAAAGGCCAGGTCAGTTTACACGTGCTGTCATGCCATATTCATGTTATCTATTAGGCATTGACCCGACAGATAGGGCACAAAAAATCCAGCAAAGTACGCCGTATATTATGAACGGATACTTTGTTCCCTATTATAGGCACCATATTCTTGATCAACTACCGACTCGAATGCATCCAAAACAGCCGCAGATTTTTGCAGGCTTATTTGAAGAAATATTAAAGGAACGTCTAAATCCTAGTAAAATAAGTACAATTAAAATCAAAAATCTGATCATGTCGATTATCATTCACATGTATGAAGAAACGGTTGAAAATAATGTGAATCAACCATCACCATATCGCAAAACATTTCAATTATTTAAAGAATATGTAGAAAATCATTTGGATGAGCAATTAACACTTGATCAAATCGCAAAACAATTGAAAGTGAGTCCGGCGCACTTTCATAAAATTTACAAAAAAACATTCCAACAAACACCGAATGAATATATTCTTCAAGAGCGTCTGAAAAAATCAAAAGAGCTGTTAATTCGATCGGATCAAAAAATTATAGATATTGCACTTACTATCGGCTTTGCTTCAGCAACATATTTTTCGACAGTGTTTAAAAAATATGAAGGGATGACGCCGCGAGAGTATAGAAAACAATATACATATTATTAATATACACAGAGAAAGGAGAACGTGATGAAAAAGAAAAAAGTCGCGCTTGTAGTAGGGGCATCCTCAGGGATTGGAGAAAAGGTCGCTCGGCGCCTTGCTACATCTAAGTGTATAGTTTATGGTGTGGCAAGACGAACCAAACGCTTAGAACACCTAAAAAAGGCAGGCGTACATATAGCTTATATGGATGTGACAAAGACAGAATCAATTGAAGCGGTTATCCGACATATTCTAGATCAGCATGGATATATTGATATTGTTATTAATAACGCAGGTTATGGGGAATATGGTATACTTGAAGAAGTGTCTATTGAGAATGCCAAGCAACAGTTTGATGTTAATCTATTTGGAGTAGCTCGTGTCAACCAGTGCGTGCTACCTGT
The DNA here is from genome assembly GCA_038396585.1 of Vallitaleaceae bacterium 9-2. Taxonomy (NCBI): domain Bacteria; kingdom Bacillati; phylum Bacillota; class Clostridia; order Lachnospirales; family Vallitaleaceae; species Vallitaleaceae bacterium 9-2. Next base: position 1,460,380 of record CP121691.1, read on the forward strand.
GATGCGTAAGCAAAAAAGCGGACGTATTATTGTTGTTGCTTCATCAGCTAGCCACGTAGCCACCTTAGGCTCAGGTTGGTACGGGGCGTCAAAACATGCCCTAAAAGGATTGGTAGAAGCCCAGCGAATGGAAGTATACCCTTTTAATATTCAACTCGTTCAAATAGAACCGGGACCGATTAAGACGGAATTTGAAACAACTGCAATCGAGACATTAAATGCTCAAGAAGCTATTGAAGACTATAAGGAATTAAGATATAATTACATGTGGTTCTTAAAGCATATGTTTGCCAAGGCACCAAGTGCTTTTTCAACAGTGGATACAATTGTTAAAGCATCCCTAATCAAAAAACCTAAAAACACCTACCGTACGACAGGCTCAGCAAAATTGCTTCCCATCCTTAGAGGTATTCTTGGAAGTCATATGTATTTAAAAAGTGTTCATCATGTGATTTTGCGTAAAGGAAGAATAAAGTGACAGTGTTGCACATAGCTTGACAGACGGTTCATAATCATAAAGTTGAATGCGAGACAAATAAAGTTTTGTTATCGTACAAATAAGCAAAAAAAAGGAGTAAACAATGAAAACAAACAAATTAACAAGAAGTGCTATGTTACTTGCATTAACCCTCGTTTTTCAAATTGGTTTTAGACAATTTGCGCAACCTTTAGTCGGTCCATTAGTCAATATGATGCTTTTATTATCGACAATGATTGTCGGAATTCCAATGGCTATCGTCATAGGGTGCTTAACGCCTATCATTGCTTTTTTATCTGGAATAATGGGGGTCTTGCCTTTGGTTCCGATGATTGCTGTTGCCAATACAATATATATAGTTGTTTTTGGATTAATCATCAAGAAAAAAGAAGGCATACTATACGAAGCAATTGCTTTAGCTTTAGGGGCAGGGGCAAAGTTCCTCTTTCTATTTATTGCAGTGCGCACGTTACTTCCGTTATTTATTGCACAGGTTAAGCCACCAGTTATTGCGGCATTTTCATTCCCACAATTATGGACCGCGCTTATTGGAGGTCTACTAGCACTTGTTATTATTAAATTATTGCCTAAATCAATGCAATAATTTCGAATTCGTCAAAAATTCATAAATTATTCATATTAAGTTCATAAATCTAACATACCATGAAAATAAGTGTTTAATATCATAGGATGATTATGTGCTGTGTTATTAAAATGGTGGGAGGGAGACGAATGAAAATAATATTGTTTTATGCGACAAAAAATCCTGAAGCTATAAAATTGATTCAACACTTTAACGATAAAATCAAAGAAAAAGGACATGAGGTTACTTTAATTGAAGCAAATAAATACATGCAATTAAATGCATCGATTGATCTTTCTGAGCCGGATACAATGTATGGCTTTGGAATATCGGGTTTAGATGAAGCGTCTAAACGAGAAATTTTATGTTTGGCTAAGATGTTAAAGAATAGATATGTCAATAAGCCAGCGTTTATATATTCAGGAACACATAAGGATTTTCACAAAACGAAGCGTCAATTGCACAAGATTTTAAAAGATAAAAATTTTGATGTTGTCATTAGTCAAGTTAAGACATATAATTTGGTTGAAATGGAAAAAGTAATTGAACGATTACACGATGTATATCGAAAATATTATTTAAGTAAAAGCCGCCAAAGGGATAAATCGATATTGTCTTGCGACATATGTGAGGTTTGTACAGAAAAAACAGAATAAAAAATGTAAATTAAAATAGGCTGTCCACATTTGTGTGGGTGGCCTTTTGTGGTATAATAGTAAAAAAAGGGAAGAGGGAGATGACCATTAAAGAGATAGCGTCGACTATGTTTTTATTAGATGAACAAAGAACCGGACGATTAAAACATCGCATTCATTCATATGAGCTGACACCAGAGTTTTCTTTTACATTACGTGCATATCCACTCAAAGGGCCAGAAGCTTCACCGGTTTTTGATGCAGATGGCAATATATACTTTGCATCCCATGATGGATGCTTTTATTCAATTAGCAGCCAAGGCCAGTTACGTTGGATGTTTAATTCTGGGAAGACAAAAAATTATGGAAGCCCTTCGATATCAGAAAATTATGTGATTTTTACATCAGGAGAGGGGAATGTCCATTGTTTTACAACACAAGGGGAGCTAATGTGGACCTATTATTTGGGTGCATACTTTGATGCAATATCTAATCGGTACTTAAGAAAGATGCGCAAAGGGATTAATGCATTAGCTACATATGATTGGCATACAAAAAAGTTTCGCTTAAATAAATGCTGGTCTTCTCCCCTTATTAATAAAAACCAAATTTTGATTACAGGTTATGGTATCGGACTGCATTGTATTGACTTGATATCGGGTCAATGCGAATGGACATTTGATTTAGGCATGCCTAGATATCCATTAAGTGGTGTAGCCATAGACGAAGACAACAATATCTATGTGGCGGCAAATAGACATCGATTATATGGATTACATGCCAATGGACAAATGAAATGGGAGTATACACTTAAAGAAAACTATATGTTTTGGGGCAATCCAACAGTAGATATAGAACATCAAAGTGTTTATTTTACAGGAGGGATTGGAGAAGATCGGGGCATTGTTTTATGCTTGGGATATGATGGACAGTTAAAATGGAAGAAAGAGCTTGCAGGGGCCATTCGAGGAAGTGTAAGTATATCCTATGAAAACTATGTGGTTTTAGGGACATTAAGCGGCCAATTAATGGCGCTAAATAAAGAGGATGGTTCAATAATCTTTAGTCATCGCCTAACGCAAGCTAAAAGAGGTTTATGGACAACTCCAAGCATTGATTTAGATGGGCATATTCTAATAACAACAAAAGATAGTAATACAAAAGGTCGCATACTGATATTTAATTCAGAAGGAAAACAAAAAAGTTCTTTGGACATAGGAAAAGCCCTTTCCGTTCCTATTGTTGATCAGAAAGGTATTATCTATGTTGGCTCATGGAATGGAACGATGATGGCTATCAGCACAAAAAAAGGGTGAGCGTATGGATTTTAGAGTGACGATGTTGTTACAGGCGTTAAATCAAATCAAGGAGCCAAAGGTTGAATTGTCACATGAACAGTGGAATCAATGCTTACAATTTGCAGCGGAGCATGGATTAGAGTGTGTCTTCTTTGATTATTATCAACTTTTTTTTCCTGACGACTTTAAGCAATCGGATATTTATCAAAAATGGCAAGGAAAAATCATCCATCGTCTATTTTGGACAAAACAATCAGAAAGAAGAGCTAGAGAGGTTTTAGCACAGCTAGAGAAACAAGGCGTCTTTGCCATTGTATTAAAGGGGATTGACTGTGCTTCATATTATATAAAGCCTGAAAATCGTACCATGAGTGATATGGATATTTTTCTTCATTGGGATGATCTAGAGCAAGCGGATAAGGTTTTCCAATCATTAGACTATATACATGCGCAAGATCAAGATACAGATAAAGAATATATATATTATCCTAAAGAGGAAGGGTATTTTTTTGAAGTACATTTTGCATTGTTTAAGAAAGAGCTATCGGATTATACCCAAGCATTTGGGTATAATGCACTGCAAACAGCAGTTCGATCAAAAGATGGGGAATTTAATGTGTTGGAACCAACATTAGCGACAGCTTATATGCTCGTTCATATGGTGAAGCATTTGTACGGAACAGGAATAGGTTTAAAGGGATTATATGACCTGGCTCTATATGTGAGAGCACAAAAAGAGCATATTGATGAACAAAAGCTTAAGTTATATCTGACAAAATTTCACATGTTAAAAACAGGTGCATATATTTTAGCGTGTGCCAATAGATTTTTAGCAAGTGGGTTTGTTCTAGACTATGAAATACAAGATGCGTTTTGCAATAACCTTTTTGGGATTATTGCGCGTTCGGGTGATACAGGGATGCGTGAAGAGTATGTTATAGAACAACGTTATGAAGTTTTGGCTCAGGGACCTTATAAGGGAAAAAAAGATAAAATGCATCTGTTGACATTTGTTTTTTTACCCTTAGACCAAATGAAAAAAAGATATTCTAGTTTAAATAAGCATTCTTGGTTGCTACCTGTGTTTTGGGGCGTTCGGATTGTTCGAGTAGTTTTCAAATCGCGTCAAAATCTAAAAAAATGGATTCGACGCGATATTAATCACCGTAATATTATGACACATCAAGAAACCATAACTTTTTTAAAGGAGGAATAAAATGGAAAAAGGAAGAGTATTTAAGCAAAAACCAGATGTTCAGCCATCAAACCTTGGTGGAGAGCTAGCCATGCTAAATATTGACTCAGGGGAATACTTTGTCATTAATGAAGTGGGCAAAGATATTTGGGAATGTATTAATGGCATACGAAATGTTAGCCAAATTATTGAAGAATTAACACAAGTATATGCAGCAGATTCAGAAGAGATAGCAGATGATGTTATGCGTTTTATTCAAGAGCTTGAAGAGGCGAAGGTTATCGTAGAGGTTGCGTATGAGTAATCTACGATATTACAAACTGTTTGGTCTGAATGTAGAGGCCAATATCAACTTGAATATAATGGAATGCAAACCGTGTAAAGCGGATGTTATTATTGAAGTTGAGGCATGGGAGCCGGCGTGTGTTGATGATGACTTGGGCGAATTTCATATTCATGGAATAAATGATATTGGCGTAGATATTCATAATCTTGCGCGGTTTAGAATTCAAGATGGAAAGTCGATGCTCATAACGCCTCATAAACCAACATATTGGGAAAATGAGTTGGTAACATATATCGTTGGAGTTGCATTTGCAACACTTTTGTTACAACGTGATATTTTTTCCATTCACGGCAGTGCAGTTTGTGCGAATGATTTGGCTTTTATTATTTTAGGGGAAGCAGGTGCTGGCAAGTCTTCACTGGCACGGCAAAGCATTCGATCAGGCTATAAGCTTTTAAGTGATGATTTGTCCGCAATATCTACAAAAAATCAATTGTATGTCATACCAAGTTTTCCTACGCAAAAGATGTGGAAAGATACGATGGATGTCTATGAGTATTTACCAGACCCTAAGAAACAAATTTTCCCAAATGCAGAAAAATTTTATGTGGATATACAGGAGGATTTTGAAGAAACGAGTAAGCGCTTAGGGGCAATTATTTGGCTTGAAGCGAGTAATGTAGACCAAGTGACCTTAACTCGACTGAATAAGACCAAAGCACTCGAAGTGTTATTAACCCATGCATATATTGAAGAAATGGTAGAACGCTTAGCATTGAAGGCACAACAATTGAACCTGTTAAGTTATGTCCTGTCACATGTAGATGTATATCATCTTGAGCGTCCACGGGAAGGCTTTACTTCAAAGGAACAGTTACACTTAATTGAACAGGAACTGTTTTTTCATAAAAAAATGTAAAAAACATTTGAATAAAGTATGAACAAATTGTAAACTTTTTCTTGTGGTTTTTTTTCTTTGATGGTATAATAAACCTATAGCAAATACTTGCTAAAAGTAGTGAGTAACATTTTATTCGTTATAGGAGGTAATATTATGAAAAAATGGGAAGTTCCAAAAATCAAAAAATTAGACATTAAACAAACAGAAATGCGCCCAGGTAACGGCTATGGACGTACACATAGCAATTGGAAGTGGGGACGCGACTAATTATATATATTAAAGAGTATCTGATGATTCAGATACTCTTTTTTTTGATACTATAGGTGCGTTCAATAGTTCTAAAAAGTATGGCCAATAGTTTATATATTATTCGTATGCTTTGGCTGGGACTAATTGCTTTTCTTTGATTTCATAAATTTCATCACATATAGTTAGTAATTGAGTGCCATGCGTGATTGCAATCAATGTGGTATTCGGGTAATAATGGGTAATGTTTCGTATAAGCTGACGCTCGGTTTCACGATCAAGTGATGAGGTGGCTTCATCAAGAATTAAGAACGGTTTATTATGAACGAGCGCACGAGCTATATTGATACGCTGGGCTTGACCTTGAGAAATGCCAACTCCACGTTCGTGGATGAATGAATCAATGCCATTGTCCAACTGACGAATAAACTCGTCGCAGCATGCAGCAGTGAGTGCGGTTTGAATCTGATCAGGGGTTATGGTTTCGTTTAAAAAAAGGTTTTCGCGAAGACTTCCCGAAAACAGCGGGTTTGATTGAGAAACGTAGCTAAAGTAGTTACGTGATGCAAAGGTAAGTGGAAGCTTTTTACCTGAATCAAAAGAAATAAATAAGGATCCCTCAGATGGTTCTATCAGGGATAAGACTAAATGGATGAGGGTGGTTTTCCCACTACCGGAAGGTCCTATAATGCCGATGCGGCGTCCGGAGGTAATGGATAAATTAACCTTATCTAGTACACGGGTATTTTCATCATATGCAAAGGATAAATTATGAATATGTAGCCCGTTGATTGTTTCGTTTTCATTTATGGTATAATGATTTTGTGATGTTTCATCGGGGAGTGCAATAATTTCTTCGATACGTTCTAGAGAAGAAAGGGAAGAGATAAGTCGAGGAATCGAACGTGTCATTTCATGAATAGGTCCTTGTATTTCGCCAACAAGCTGTAAAAAAGCAGTAAATGTTCCAAAACTAATAGCTGATTGAGCTAAGCGATATGCACCTAATGTCAACGCAAAGAAAAAACCAACATTATATCCACTTTCAAGAATAACATTTGCCTTGATGCTTGTAATATTTTTATGTTTGATAAGTTTAAAGCGATTGTTTTGTAAAGTTGAAATCTGGAATAAGTTCTCATGAAGGAAATTGAAGGTTTTTAGTAATATAAGATTTTGTAGCGATTCATTAATTTTTGAACGTTGTATGCCATCAGCATTTTGAATCTTATATTGAATATCGCGAAGCTTGCGACCAATAATAAGACTAATAAGTACAGTAAAAGGTGTGATAAGAAAAGTAAGCATTGCCAGTAACCAGTCAAAATAGGCAAGCATCGCAAAAGCAGCAACAAATTGTAGCAAAAGGGCAATCATTGTCGGAATAATTGTCGTTATGCTTTGAATAACATGGCGGACATCTTCATATAGACGTGTTAATAAATCGCCAGTATTATATTGACTGATTGTTGCCCATTTTTTATGATAGATTTTTGTGAGTACTTTAAGCTGCAAGTCATTAATCATGGTATTTTCAAGTTTCACACTATTGTGTGATAAAAGGCTATACAGGCTTAAATCGATAATTAAAAGTAAGGCGAAAAATATTCCGCTGCGAAGTGCAGCAATGTAGTTGCCATCAATGGCGTAGTCAATCATCATTTTTGTTATAAAGGCAATAAGTACATTAAGTAAAGCCTGTAAAATGCTTAATGATGTGATCAGCATAATTTTTGAACGATATCCGTTGGTATATTGGTATAGTATACGATAGATATTAATATCGATTAACTTTTTTAACTTTTCCAGTGTTTGCATAGAACTCTCCTTTTCATCTGCAAAATATCTATAGTTCTATTGTATGTGAAGTTAAGGCTGGCGTCAATATATCTAAAAACAGGAGGTTAATATGGTAAAAATCAAGCTTGTGTTTTGGTATGGTATTATATATGTGTTGTCTTTTGGTTCATATGTTGCAATTAAGATTATCCCTTTTAAATCCCTCATTACAAGAGTTACAAATACTGAAAAAATTATTGCATCGGATTTAAGCTTAACAAAACGTCAACAACAGCGCCTACTTCGAGTGCAAGAAATCCTTGAACGTGTAAGTGAAAAGGTGCCATGGCGCGTACTTTGTTTTGAACAGGCACTTGTGGCTTTATGGATTGCAAGAGTACTAAAGCTTAATATGAATATATATTTTGGCATTAAACATGAAGAGGGGAACTTATTAGCCCATGCGTGGACTGAGGCGGGAAATCAAATTTTTACTGGGGAACAAGGAAGAGAAGAGTTTTTGCCTGTATATATTCGAGGGTATAAACGTGAGATTCCAACATTTGACAATGAGCCTAAAAAAAGGAGCTGAGCGTCAGCAAATTTTATTTGCTAACGCAACAGCTCCTTTTTGATTAATCGAATAGATCAAATGAACAACGGCTTATAGTTCGTTGAAGTATTTGATTGTTCTAACCATTTGGCTAGTGTATGAGTTTTCGTTGTCATACCATGAAGTTACTTTTACTAATGTTTTGCCATTTCCAAGTGGAGTAGCTTTAGTAAGTGTAGCGTCAAATAATGAACCGTAACGAATTCCGATAATGTCTGAAGATACAATTTCATCTGTAGTGTAACCGAATGATTCATTTGAAGCAGCTTTCATTGCCGCATTGATTTCATCAGCAGTAACTTCTCCGCTAACAACAGCAGTAAGTTCAGTTAATGAACCTGTTACAACTGGAACACGTTGTGCATTACCGTCTAATTTACCTTTAAGTTCAGGAATAACTAAACCGATTGCAGCAGCAGCACCTGTTGTTGCTGGAACGATGTTAGCAGCAGCAGCTCTTGCTCTTCTAAGACCTTTGCTGTGAGGTGCATCAAGTGTGTTTTGGTCATTAGTATATGCATGGATAGTTGTCATGAATCCTGAATCAATAGCAACTAATTTGTTAAGTGCATCTGCCATTGGTGCAAGACAGTTTGTTGTACATGAAGCAGCAGAGATAACTTTTTCTGAACCGTCAAGCACGTTTTCGTTTGTTCCGAAAACAACAGTCTTAAGATCACCTTTAGCTGGAGCAGAGATAACAACTTTTTTAGCACCTGCTTCGATGTGTGCTGATGCAGATTCTAATGAAGTAAAGAATCCTGTACACTCAAGTACAACGTCAACATCTAAGTCGCCCCATGGAAGATCTTTAGGATCTCTTTGAGCATAAATTGTGATTTCTTTACCATCTACAGTGATTGAATTATCAGAGCTTGTGATCTCTTTTTCAAATCTACCTTGAGCGGTATCATATTTTAGTAAATGTGCAAGTGTTGCTGCATCTGTTAAGTCGTTGATTGCAACCACTTCATACCCTTCAGCGTCAAACATTTGTCTGAAAGCAAGACGACCAATACGTCCAAAACCATTAATAGCTACTTTAGTCATTGTAATTCCTCCTAAAATTTAAATTTATCCCAAAGTGAATTGAGATTATTGTTAACTGTATCATATGATACGGTTGTCAACTATTCTTTATACATTACGTATAATCTTATTTAGGTAAATGGTTTTTAATTAAGACGTTTTGCTAAGCGGGCTTAAATTTATCCCAGCTGACGAAGTAAGTCCCATAATATCCTAAATAAATAGCATGCAAAGTCATTATTGAATTCACATAGCTCTATATAATTATAACATTAAGTCATCTAAAATCAAGCGAAAATGATAAAATTTCTTAAAATTATTTTTTTGAACCGATGTCCATAAGTTGGATATCGAAAATCATTGTTTTGAAGAATAATCAGTGATAAGATATAGGCGGAAACATCAAAAAACATCAAAAGATAGAAAGAAAATATGGACTGTATAGTTATTATGCAGTCGTAGAAAATAGAAGGAGAAAAAAGATAATGAGAATAGGACACGGTTATGATGTACATCGTTTAGTTAAGGATAGAGCATTAATTATAGGAGGCGTAAAGATTGACTACGAGTATGGATTGTTAGGACATTCAGATGCAGATGTTGCTTTGCACGCATTAATGGATGCGATTTTAGGTGCATTAGGATTAGGCGATATCGGAAGTCACTTTTCGGATCAGGATGAGGAATTTAAAGATATCGATAGTAAGGTGCTCCTAGAACGGGTAGTAGATATGATGAAGAAGACAGGATATCAAGTGGGAAATGTGGATGTGACGATTATTGCACAACGACCTAAAATGGCACCACATATTCATGAGATGAAAAAAATACTTGCGTCATATCTGGAAGTGGATATAACGCAAGTTAATGTAAAAGCTACAACGGAAGAGCATCTTGGATTTACAGGGCAGCTTGAAGGTATCAAAAGTCATGCTGTATGCCTTTTGATACCTCGTTAATATCTTAAAATGGAGCCGATTCAAAGAATTTCCATGGATTAACATAGACTCCATTATTGTACATAGAAAAATGAAGGTGAGGTCCGGTGGAAAAACCAGTGGAACCAACAGTTCCTATGACATCACCTTTTTCAACATAATCCCCAACACCAACATCAAGTGTTTCAAGATGATAGTACTGACTATAAATTCCAACACCATGATCGATAAAAATAGTGTTACCGGTGATGGCAAGGTGTTCGCTCATACGAACATATCCGCTTTCTGTGGCAAGAATAGGTGTTCCGGTAGGATTGGCAAAATCAATACCATTATGCCTAGAACTTTCAACGGCATCATTGGTATAACGTATAACGCCATATTCTGTGGAAATTCTGCCACCCACGGGTTGCAAAAAAGCGCCTGTCCACAAAGGTTGATCATGGTTTAACTCTCGAGCACGCTTGAAAGCTTCAGCTAAAGCAATTTCATTTTCATTTGAACGTATACTTGCTGTTGTTGAAGAGGTCTTTAATTGTTGAGTTGGAAATTCCTTATCAATAACTTCAATAGGTAATTGTGTTGTTTTTACAGTGTTTCCAGCACGTTCTTCATGTATTTTTAAGACGTACGCACCAGAAGATAACTTACTTGTCAGCGGCAGAAATAAATAATTGGCATCGTCTTGTTTAATCCATGTAAGTTCTTCATGATATATGTCGGATTCAAAAGTGTAGACAGCATCGGAACTTACATGATCTGCTTTTACGACAACAAGATCACCAGGTTCATAAGTGCTATGGTTAAGGGCGTAAGTAGTAGGTAGCTCAATACTAAAGGAAGTATTTTGAGTTAATGTCCCGTAATCCATTTGGGATGTTTTTGGCCAATTATAATCAATGGCTAAATGATAATTTCCATTGGTATTTGGTAATATAATGGAGGCTTTTTTGTTTTCAAAAAGGAGCGCTTTTTGTTCAATGAGATTTTGTGATGCATCATAGAGTGCATAAGTAGCAGAAGGTATGTCCAGTGTCTGGTCAGATTCTACAATGGATAACTCAATGGTTTGAGGTTCTGTTTCAATGACATATGCACTATAGTCTGGTGTTGCAATAAAATCATCGCTGATAATTTCGTGGGAATAATAGGATTGATATATATAATAATTCCATGTTCCGCTAAGCTGTGTATCAAGTTCCTCAAGATTATGGGAAAGGGTTATTTGTGGAAGTTTACGCTTAGGGAAAAAATATTCAAGTATTCCTGATTGAATAAGTTCATCAAAAGATTCATCAGAGTATATGAGCATATCCTTATCCGCAGTAATTTGAAAACGTTGCGTATTAAAATCAATGGCTACAGAATAATTATCATATTTTTTTTCACTGGAAAATGCATTCATCTTTAATGTGAATACATCGTTATCTTCATGAAGCTTGTCCGTTGCATCTTTTGATGGATAGCTTTCTTGGGAAAATGCATTCAATAATTTTTCTAAGGTTACAGATTTAGCAGCATCACTTGCATTACTTGCAACAATCGTTTCAAATAGTTCGCCACTATGATCATAGAGTTCATAAAAGAGGTAAGCTTCATCGGTGATGGAGGTTAATTGCTTATTTGAATTAGTGGTTGTGAAAAAGTGACAGGAAGAAACTAATAGTAATATGCTTACAAGAACAAAGAAAAAAAGGAGCCTTTGTCTTGGTGATTTAAAGTGCTTAGAAAAAAATAGTTTCATTGTAAATCCTCCGTTAAAATATTTGTAGCTGAAATACACCTATTATAGCAGATTTTGAAAGATAATAAAGTAAATAAACTAAATAAATTAGAATTGTTGTAAATTTCGTGATATAATAATCTGTGATTTATATTTACGAAAATTCATGGTTAAAGGAGTTTCAAGATGAGTAATAAAATAAGAACGCGTTATGCACCAAGTCCAACAGGGAAAATGCATGTAGGGAATTTACGAACGGCACTATATGCGTATTTAATTGCAAAACATGAGAATGGAGATTTTTTGTTACGTATAGAAGATACTGATCAGGAGCGATTGGTTGAAGGCGCAACAGATATTATATATAATACGTTAATTGATGCGAAGCTTATTCATGACGAAGGACCGGATAAGGATGGTGGCGTAGGACCATATGTTCAAAGTGAACGTCAACATCAAGGGATTTATTTGGAATATGCAAAAAAATTAGTGGAAAAAGGGGAAGCCTATTATTGTTTTTGCCAAAAAGAGCGTTTAGATGGACTACGCCAAGAGGCAGAAGAAAAAAAAGAGGCATATCGTTATGACAAGCATTGTTTAAATCTGTCAGATGAAGAGATTAAAGCTAAACTTGCAAATAATGAAGCCTATGTAATCCGACAAAATAATCCTATTGAAGGGACTACGGTTTTTTCAGATGTGCTTTATGGAGATATAGCCGTTGACAATAAAGAGCTTGAAGATATGGTTCTTATTAAAACCGATGGATATCCAACATATAACTTTGCCAATGTCGTTGATGACCATTTAATGGGGATCACACATGTAGTTCGTGGAAATGAATACTTGTCATCATCGCCAAAGTATAATCGTTTATACAATGCTTTTGGCTGGGAGGTTCCAGTATATGTACATTGTCCATTGATTACAGATGAAAATCACAAAAAATTAAGTAAACGTTTAGGACATGCTTCGTATGAAGACCTTATAGATTTAGGTTTTTTAAGTGAAGCAATTGTTAATTATGTGGCATTACTTGGATGGAGTCCTTCATCTAATGAAGAAATTTTTTCAATGGATGAATTAATTGAGTTATTTGACTATCATAATATTAATAAAGCACCGGCTGTTTTTGACATGAAGAAGTTTCGATGGATGAACAGCGAATATATTAAACGCATGGATCCAGATGCCTTTTATGAAATGGTGCAGGACCGTATAAAGAAAGTTGTACCAAATGAAGCGTTAGACCACAAGAAGATAGCAGCATTAGCTCAGACACGCCTTGAAACATTAGTAGACATTGATGATATCATCGACTTTTTCCAAGCTGTTCCTGAGTATGATAAGGCTATCTATACACATAAAAAAATGAAGACGAATCCGGAAAATTCATGTGGATTTATGCAGCAAGTCTTACCGGTATTAGAAGCACATGAAGACTGGACGGTTGAAGCACTACATGATGCGGTTATGGCATTTATAAAAACAACGGATTTAAAAAATGGTCAAGTATTATGGCCTTTAAGAACGGCGCTATCTGGTAAACAGTCAACACCAGGAGGTGCATTTGATATTATGGGGATTCTAGGTAAAGATGAATCGATTAAACGTATAAAGGCAGGAATTCAAAAATTACAAGATGAAATGGAGTAAAAAATGAGTAAAGTTTTTATGAATGATTGGCAAGAGCTTCTAAACGATGAACTTCAGCAAGATTATTACATTAAAATGCGTGAATTCTTAATTCAGGAGTACAAAACAAAGCAAATCTTTCCGAAAGCAAAAGACATTTATAATGCATTTCATTTAACACCATATCATGAGGTTAAAGTGGTGATTATTGGTCAGGACCCATATCATAATGATTTTCAGGCACATGGATTGTGCTTTTCAGTTCAAAAAAATGTAGATATTCCTCCAAGCTTACGAAATATATACAAAGAGTTGGCTTCGGATTGTGGATGCTATATTCCAAAACATGGAAACCTTGAAAAGTGGGCGAAGCAAGGCGTATTGCTTTTGAATGCAGTATTAACTGTACGGGCCCATGAAGCAGCTTCACACGCAAAAATTGGCTGGGAGCGGTTTACCGATCATGTGATTTCTGTATTGAATGCACGTGAAGAACCGATTGTTTTCTTGCTGTGGGGGAACTTTGCCCGATCGAAAAAGAAATTAATAACAAATAGTCAACATATCATTATTGAATCGGCCCACCCAAGTCCTCTTTCAGCATCGAGAGGATTCTTTGGGAGCCGACCATTTTCAAAAATCAATACCATATTATCAGAGCGTAATCAAGCAGTCATTGATTGGCAAATCGAGGATGAGTAACCTCTTGTGACTAAGAGGACCAAATAAAATGAGGAGACGGTAAGAGGAGGGTGTATCGTTGAAGGATGGAGAAAAAGAGACAATTGTCATACTAGATAACCATGAGGAAACACTTATTTGGTTATCGCAAATTTTTGAAGAAAATGGGTACAATGTAAATGTAGCAACAAATCTAGAACAATTAATGTTTTGCCTTGAAGAAGAAAAAACAGACTTACTTGTTATTAACTTTTGCTGTGAAGTGAAAAAGAAAAAGGAAATTTTTCTAAAGGTACGTGGAGAAGAAAGATATTTTCAAATTCCTATATTGGGACTTTTTCGTGATGAGCCTATAGAAGTAATAGACTTATACCTTGAATTAGGAGTAGACCATATTTGCACACATCCTTTTTCGAAGAAAAATATCCGTATTCATGCAGAACAGCTTATTGAAGCGGTGCAGACAAGAGAACTCATTGATGATTTAAATCAAAAAAACCTATTTTTGGAAAGAGAAAATGCATATCTAAAAGGAAAAATGGTTCGAAAATAAGAAGACGAATAAAAAGTAGCATTAAAAAGGGAGCTGAGCGTCAGCAAATTTCATTTGTTAACGCAACAGCCCCTTTTATTATTTTTAGAATATTAATATAAGGAACTCATATTGTTTAATGCATATGCGATATATAGTAGAATACTTAGTGTCGATACAATAAGTGAAATGACGAGTGAAATACTGATGTGATCAGTTTTTCGTTTTAAGCGTCGTGTATTGATGATTAATGAAAGTAAAGAAAAGAAAAAGAGTACGACAGCGACGATAAAAGAAATAACCATCATCTGTTCATCCCATACGGTTCGCCTGGATACATCAAAGAGACGATCAAAAAAAGTGGTTTGTTCCGGACGAGCCATGTCAGTGATTAGAAAAAAGGTGCCCAATAGAAGCCAAACGACAAAACTTGATACACGAATCCAGTAAACAAGGAAATCAGGGCCAATACGTTTTTCATAGAAATTAGACCTATGGCTATCCATCATAGTCATGACAAACCCTCCTTTAAAATAAAAACAATCTATGAACATATTATATCATAATTGTGAACAAAATAAAAGATAATATTAAGTGCGCTATAACGCACAAAAATTGTAAAAAAGTGTTTTTTGTCATTGTAAGTTCATTGTATATCTGATATAATGTCTGCAATGAAAGTGATTAAGGAGGTATACAGTGAATATTCAAGTGACTAGAGCAGACAAATTAAAAGAAAAACCCTCTTCAAGTAATCTCGGGTTTGGTAATGTTTTTACGGATCATATGTTTATTATGGATTATACAGAAGGACAAGGATGGCATGATGCTCGTATTGTACCTTATCAGCCACTAACACTAGATCCGGCAACGATGGTCTTTCATTATGGGCAAGAAATGTTTGAAGGGCTTAAGGCTTATAAAAATCCAGAAGGAGATATATTGCTGTTTCGACCAGAGAAAAATGCGGATCGTTTAAACATTACTAATGACCGTATCTGTATGCCGCAATTACCAGTAGAAGATTTTATAGAGGCGGTAAAGGCTGTTGTTGATATAGACCGAGAATGGATTCCAGAAGGGCTTGGCAATGCTTTATATATTCGTCCTTTTATTATTGCGACAGATCCTTTTTTAGGGGTACGTCCATCGTTGACATATAAATTTATGATTATATTATCTCCGGTAGGTCCATATTATAAAGAGGGGATTAATCCTGTTAAGATATGGGTTGAGCAAGAATATGTACGTGCGGTACCTGGGGGAATCGGATTTGCCAAAACAGGCGGAAATTATGTTGCAAGTATCAAGGCACAAGCCAATGCTAAAAACCGAGGGTATGCGCAAGTGCTTTGGTTGGATGGTATTGAGCGTAAGTACATTGAAGAAGTAGGAACAATGAATGTGTTCTTCAAGATTGATGGACGGGTCATTACGCCTAGTTTAACAGGAAGTATTTTAGCTGGAGTTACTAGAGACACAGTTATAGAGTTATTAAAAATGTGGAATGTTCCTGTTTCAGAAGAGCGTATCACTATTGAAGAGCTGATAGAATACGGAAAAAAAGGCCTTCTTGAAGAGGCCTTTGGGACTGGAACCGCAGCCGTTATATCGCCAATTGGTGAATTTAGATATAACGATCAGGTCGTGGTAGTTCATGATGGGATTATTGGAGAATTGTCTCAGAGAATCTACGAAGAATTAACCAGTATACAAATGGGAAAAATCGAAGATACATTTGGCTGGACAATAAAGATTTGATAGAGGTGTAAAGTGTAGGAACTACGTGTGAAAAGTATCCGTATAAAAAGTGCACCGACATTGACGTTTGAAAAGACAAGATATTAATTAGATCATTAGGGTATAGGGTTTTCATTGTAAGATGATAAAAGATTTGGATTTTTTTGAAGTAGTATAGAATTAAAATAAGAAATCGGTACACTTTTTATACGGATACGAAAAATTATATATTTCTGGTGCGAATAACACGTCCTACGATATGGCGACTTAGATTTAATAGGTCGCCTATTTCTTTTTGAGTCAGTTCCGACTCCTGATAAATTCTTCGAATCAGATGGTTACGTATGGGATTTGCTTCTTGAAGCTTATCATAGGATAGTTGATAGGTTTCTAATTCCTCCTTTAATATTTCTTTGGCTTTATTGACACGATGATACAAGTGATCTTTTATATCAAAATTAACAGTTTCATCCATTTCATGATGAATGCTGCTTAAAAGTCTACTGGCTTTTACTGCGTCATTTTTATCAAAAAAATCATAGATAAAATTCTTATGAATCATAGATAAACGGGACGGATCAAGATAATCTTGATAGCTAGAATAAGGATAACTTAATCCAGCGCATAATCCGAGACGCTTTGGCTTTTGGTGAATAAACCGCAAACGGCAAATGAGTTCTTTTCTTAAGTGAATGCTTTCGCTTTGATAACGGCCTGAAAACACAATACCATGGGATGCATATTTTTTTTGATAATATTTTGCGTAGAGTGAAGAAGTCGTTCTTAGTATTATTGGCAAAGAGTTCTTTGTCGTTTCTTCAATAAGAAGATGAATATGATCTTCGACTAAGCAATATGCATATAAATGAAAAGCGTATTGTCGTTGTTTTCCAGCAAGTATCTTTAGAAAAGCTTGATAGTCAGAGTCATTTCGAAAAAGGGATTGGTTTTCTGGTGCCTTAAGTAATATGTGATAAAATTTACTTGATGAGTAGTAGCTTGTTCGACGTGCCATATCGTCCTCCTGTACGTAGTTTTTTTGTTGCGATGAATGTATTATATTACATCTAAAAAAGCTTTTGGTCAGCTCGCAGCAGACAATGAAAAATTTTGTTGCTAAATCAAAAAAGCTATATTATAATTGGCATATAAATCATAGAGATTCTTTTGATTTAAAAAACTTGTAAAACATGCATTTGGAGGTTGTTATGTTAAAGAGTAATAAGAATCATTTTGTGCCTGAATTTGACAAACCAAAACACGCGATGAAAAATTTTGGCGGATATGATGAGTATGATCCGATGTCTGAATTGGATCCGATTGAACTGGGGTTAGAGAGAATAGAAGTAATTAAGCAGTGGCTTGTAAAGGAGAATCGAATTTTAGGTGCATTATTGATTGGCTCTTATGCAAGAAGTGAACAAAGAGAAGACTCAGATATTGACTTGATTTTTATTGTGGAAAACATTGATGAGTGGATTGATACTCCCCAATGGGTAAAACGTTTTGGCCCTGTAATGAGTCAAACCGACGAGGTTTATGAAGATATTAAGGCCTTACGTGTATACTATAAGGATAATGTTGAAATCGAATTTGGATTTACAAGTAAAGCGTGGCTGGACAAACCTTTTAAGGAAACCACAAAAGAAGCTCTTGATGGAGGATATGTAATACTTTCAAATAAACGACATCTTTTAGATGATTTGGGTTGATTTTTATCAACAGATACTTTATAATGCAACTTATCATAATTGAATAGTTCTCGTATAAATTTGACAATATGGGTCAAACGTTTCTACAAACTACCGTAAATAGTTATAGGCTACGAGTTTAATTCTTACACGCAAACTATTTGCGTCTAGAAGAGGGCTCTACTATATTTTAGTAGAGCTTTTTTATCTTTTTAAGGAGAAAGTCAATGAAATTATTACATGAACGTATTAAACAAAATGGTTCGGTTGTATCAGAAGAAATACTCAAAGTAGATTCATTTTTAAATCATCAAATCGATGCAAATCTTATGATGGAAATGGGAAAAGAATTCAAACGACGGTTTGAGGATGAAAAAATTACAAAAATTGTTACGATAGAGGCATCTGGAATTGCTATTGCAGCATTGGCGGCCTTATCCTTTCAAGTTCCCGTTGTTTTTGCAAAAAAAACACAAAGCCGGAATTTGGATGCGCAAGTCTATACCTATCCAGTATATTCATTTACCAAGCAGCAAACCTATGATATTCATATATCAAAAAAATATATTCAATCGACAGACCGTGTACTTATTTTGGACGATTTTTTAGCTAATGGGCAAGCTGTTGAAGGGCTTATACAGCTTGTAAATCAAGGTGGCGGTGAAGTTGCCGGTGTTGGTATTGTTATTGAGAAAGGGTTTCAACCAGGCGGAAAAACTCTCCGTGATCAAGGTGTTCGTGTAGAATCCCTTGCGATTATTGACCGTATGAAAGATGGAGAAATCCATTTTTTATAGATGTGTAGGGGTGACCCTATCAAATTATATCTATGTATAAATTCTAGGAGGAATTATGAAAAAAATCACAGCACTATTACTAATGTTAACAATGGTACTTATGATGAGCGCATGTGGAAATGATGCGCCAGCAGATCAAGCAACAACGGAAACAGGAGCCGGAGCGAATGAGACAGCACAGACAGAAGATGCGGCTGATGCAAGTGATGTAACCGTTGGATTTATTTTAGTTGGACCTGTTGGAGATGGGGGATGGTCATATTCTCACAACGAAGGTCGATTAGCACTTGAACAAGAGTTAGGTGTTAAAACACTATATAAAGAGTCTGTACCTGAAAACCAAGAAGTTGAAGGTGAGATTCGAAATATGATCGATCAAGGTGCAAGTATCATTTTTGCAACAAGTTATGGATATATGAACTACGTGGAAGAACTATCAAAAGAATTCCCAGATGTAACTTTTTTCCACTGCTCTGGATATAAACAAACAGATAATATGTCAAACTATTTTGGGCGTATCTATGAAGCAAGATACTTATCAGGTATTGTTGCCGGTTTAAAAACAGAAACAAATCATATCGGTTATGTAGGTGCATTCCCAATTCCAGAAGTTGTACGTGGAATCAATGCTTTTACTTTAGGGGCACGTTCAGTAAACCCGGACGTAGAAGTAGAAGTAGTATGGACATCAACATGGTATGACCCAGCGATTGAAAAAGAAGCGGCCATTGCATTATTAGATAATGGAGCGGATATTATTGCACAACATCAAGATACAGGTGGTCCTCAACAAGCGGCACAAGAGCGTGGTGCATATTCAATTGGATACCATACGGATATGTCAGATGTAGCTCCAAATGCAGTATTAACATCTGTTGTTTGGAACTGGAATGATTTTTATATTGATCGTGTATCCGCAGTTATTGATGGAACATATGAATCCGAAGCTTATTGGGGTGGAATGGACTCAGGTATGGTCGGCCTTACCGATATTTCTGATTTTGCAGCTGACGGTACACAAGAAGCATTAGATGCAGCGATTGCAGAAGGTGTTCACGTGTTTACAGGTGAGATCAAAGATCAAGAAGGTAATGTAAAAGTTGCTGAAGGCGAAACATTAACAGATGATGAACTTTTAGGTATGTCATGGTTTGTCGAAGGCGTTAAAGGAAAGATTCAATAATTGCCTTGTTGTTAATTTTATATTAGATTGGAGCCAATATGCATAAAGATATATTCGTAAAAATGGAAAATATCAGTAAGAGCTTTGGAACGGTACAAGCCAATGATGGAGTAAGTTTTGAGGTTCAAAAAGGAGAAATACATGCATTGCTTGGTGAAAATGGTGCGGGAAAGAGCACATTAATGAACATGCTGTCAGGTATCTACAAACCTGACAGCGGTTTTATTTATATCCATGGACAGCCGGTCTCTTTTCAAAGCCCCAAAGAGTCGATTCAAAAAGGAATTGGCATGATTCACCAACATGTAAAGCTTGTGGACGTGCAGACGGCACGCGACAACATTATTATGGGGTTAAAAAATACACTTTTTATTAATAAGAAGAAAGTGTCCCATGAACTTAAAGAAAAAGCAGCACATTTTGGTTTGGCTGTTGATCCCGATAAGAAGATATACAATATGTCCATTGGAGAAAAACAAAATGTTGAGATTTTGAAAGTTCTTTACCGAGGCGCGGACATATTAATTATGGATGAACCCACAGCGGTGCTAACACCACAAGAAACCAAAGAGCTGTTTGTCATCATGCGCAAAATGGCACAAGAAGGTTGTGCGATTATCATTATTACACATAAATTAAATGAAGTTATGGAAATTTCTGACCGAGTAACGGTATTGCGTCATGGACGTACTGTGGGAACGTTGGAGACGAAAAATACAACGCCTAAAGAAATGACCGATTTAATGGTTGGAGCGGTTACCGATTTATCTATTAAACGTCCTCAGGTAAAAAGAGGAAAACCTGTCTTAAAAATCAAGGATTTGGTGGCAGAAGACATAGACCATGTACCTGTTCTCAAGAATATTTCATTTGATATATTTGAAGGAGAAATTCTTGGCGTTGCAGGTGTCTCAGGAAGTGGACAAAAAGAATTATGTGAATCCATAGCCGGATTATATCCGATCAAACAAGGGGAGATTCACTATAAGGATGAAAATATTATTGGATTGTCTCCACGAGACATTATTCGTCGAGGCATCAGTATGAGTTTTATTCCTGAAGACCGATTAGGGATGGGATTAGTAGCATCAATGGATATGATTGATAACTTTTTACTCAAAGAATATCACAATCAAAAAGGACCGTTGATTCATCGAAAAACTGTAGAACCACATTGTGAAGACATGATAAAGCGGCTGGATATACGTACGCCGGGAATTTACCATCCTGTGAAGCAACTTTCAGGGGGAAATATTCAAAAAGTATTGATTGGACGTGAGATTGATACAAATCCACATGTTTTAATTACTGCTTATGCGGTACGTGGATTGGATATTGGTGCTTCTCATAATATCTATGATCTTATCAACGAACAAAAAGAAAAAAATGTAGGCATCTTATTTATCGGCGAAGACTTAGATGTTCTTATGGAACTATGTGATCGAATCATGGTGTTATGCGAAGGAGAGATTACAGGAATTGTTCATGCCGCAGATGTAACAAAAGAAGAATTAGGTCTTATGATGGCCGGAGAAAAAATGACGATTAAGGGTGGTGAAGCATCATGAGAATGATTCAAAGAACGAATATATCTAAGAAAAAAGTTATCATGATTCGTGTAGTTTCGATTCTTTTATCACTGCTGACAGCGTCTTTGTTTTTGCAATTTATGGGGCACAATCCTATTGAGGTCTTTGTATCCTTGGCTATCGGAGCTTATGGATCGGCATATCGACTAAGAGAAACGCTAACGACAGCAATACCCCTTGTGGTGACATCCATAGGGATTATGATTGCCTTTAAAATGAAGTTTTGGAATATCGGTGGTGAAGGTCAAATTCTCATGGGAGCTTTTGCGGCAAGCTACATTGCACTTAATTTTAGTACGCTTCCAAAACCTATATTGCTAATGCTCATGTTTATGGCAGGTTTTATTGGTGGTGGCTTATGGGCCCTTATTCCGGCGCTGTTAAAAGTCCACTTAGGTACGAACGAAACAATTATTACCCTTATGCTGAATTATGTTGCCATTAAATGGATTACATATTTACAATATGGTCCTTGGAAAGACCCAAATGGTATGGGGTTTCCACAGATTGCAACATTTGATCAAAATGCGCTTTTACCAAAGGTTTTTGGGATTCATATCGGTTGGATTATTGCAATTATCATTGTTGTGATTGTATCGTTTATTTTAGCTAAAACCAAAAAAGGGTTTGAAATTAGTGTTATTGGTGAAAGTATTGATACAGCAAGATATGCAGGAATGAATGTAAAGCATGTTATTGTATTGGCAATCATATTAAGTGGCGGTATTTGCGGTATTGTTGGCATGATGGAAGCGTCAGGTGTGAATCGAACCTTATCAAGTAATGTTTCAGCAGGATATGGGTTTACGGCAATTATTACAACATGGTTGTCAGGTCTTAAAGCATCTATTATTATTCCTGTTTCTATTTTGTTTGCCGGATTGATTAAAGGCGGAAGTTTTATTCAGACAGCCTATGGAATTCCCCAATCGGCTTCAGATGTGCTTCAAGCACTGATCCTATTTTTTATTATTGGAAGCGAATTCTTTGTACAATATCGGTTGGTGCGAAATACCGTGAAGGAGGCACTATAATATGAATACAAGTTTTTTAGTCGCGGCAGTCATTGCTTCGACACCACTTTTATTGGCAACATTAGGTGAACTACTTACAGAAAAAGCGGGACATCTTAATCTTGGTGTTGAGGGAATGATGCTTCTTGGAGCAGTGGCAGGATTTGCTACCGGATTTTATACTAATAATCCTTTACTTATGCTTTTAGGTGCTGGGGCAGCGGGTGGCTTAGGCGGCTTGATTTTTGGTTTTTTAACCATCACCCTAAGAGCAAATCATACAGTATCTGGCTTGACATTGACAATTTTTGGGACAGGCGTATCAAGTTTTGCCGGAACAACCTTTATCGGACAAAAGATGAGTAGTGAATTTATTGATTTTTTCAAACCGGTACCGATCCCTCTTTTAAGTAAAATACCTGTAATCGGACCGATGTTTTTTCAGCAAGATTTTTTTGTGTATTTAGCATTAGCGTTAGCCGTTTTTTTAGGAATCTATTTATATCGAACACGATATGGAATCAATTTGATTGCTATTGGTGAAAATCCGGGAGCTGCAGATGCATCCGGAATTAATGTTGACTTATATAAATATGTTCATGTTGTTGCTGGAGGAGCTTTATGTGGTCTGGGAGGAGCATATCTTGCAACCGTTGATGTTCCTCAATGGCAAGAGCAAATCACAGCAGGACGCGGTTGGATTGCTATTGCATTAGTTATTTTTGTGTCATGGAGTCCATATAAAGCGGTTTTTGGAGCGCTGCTATTTGGAGGATTAAGTATTGTAGGATTCCGCCTTCAACATTTGAATATTTCACAAAACTTATTAGACGCATTACCTTACCTGGTAACGATATTTGTTCTAGTGATTAGCTCGTTTAGACAATCTAAAAAAAATGCACCGCCTAAGGCACTAGGTGTTCCATATTTTAGAGAAGAACGTTAAGGATATTCAAGTAAAATAAATTTTAACTTCACAAATAGGCTAAAATGCGTTATTATTAGATGTAGAAATTAACGAAGGGATGTTTAAAATGGAAGAAAACAAGAATGAAACAAACAATGTTGTCGAAGAGACAATGGATGATTACAAAGATATGATCGATTCATCAATGATGAAATTCTCCACAGGTGATGTTGTAGAGGGTGAAGTTATTGGTGTTACTGATGAAGAAATACTAATGAACTTTGGATATATTGCTGATGGGGTCATTCCAGTTAATGAAACGTTTGCTGACGCAGAGAATCCATTATCAGCTCAATATCAAGTTGGCGATAAGATCAAAGCGGAAGTCATCCGAAAAGATGATGGTGATGGGAATGTACTCTTATCATTAAAAAAAGCGCAACAAGAGATTATCTGGGACCAATTGCAAGAAATCATGGAAGCAGACAAGCAAGTTGAAGCAACAGTTGTTGAAGTAGTAAAAGGTGGTCTTGTATGTAAAGTATTACAAACAAGAGGATTTATGCCTGGGTCAATGATTTCAACATCCTATGTTCAAGATTTAAATGAATATAGTGACAAAACATTTAATGTAAAAGTTATGGAACTTGATCGTGAGAAAAATCGTGTGATTTTATCCCATAAAGAAATCGAAAAAGTTGAACTTGCAAAACAACAAGATGAATTGTTTGCAACGATTAAAAAAGGCGATGCGTTTAAAGGAACTGTCAAAAAGAATATGAATTACGGTTCTTTTGTGAACATTGGATGTGTAGACGGACTTGTGCATATTAATGAAATGAGTTGGAAAAACATCTCTCATCCTTCAGATGTTGTTAAAGAAGGTGATGTTGTTAACGTTACAGTTGTTAACGTAGATTATGATAAGAAAAAAATCGGTCTTTCGATGAAAAATGCAGAAGACGATCCTTGGAATGTATCTAATGAAAGTTTAAAAGTAGGTCAATCCTATGAAGGGAAAGTAAAAAGAGTCTTAGACTTTGGTGCTTTCGTAGAGATTTTACCAGGCGTAGAAGGACTTGTACACATTTCTCAAATCAGTAACGAGCACATTAATCATCCTTCAGATGTATTAAAAGAAGGCGATACTGTAACGGTAAAAGTACTTGGCATTGATAATAAAGAACGTAAATTACGTCTTAGCATGAAAACAGATGAACAAGAGACAGTACGTGAAGAGTATGTTGATGTTAAAGAATATCAAACAGAAGAGCAAGCAACAACGAGTTTAAAAAATGTCTTTGCTGATATATTAAAGGACATGAAATAGTTTAATTAAGAATTTAAGCGAATAAAGTATAGATAAGGTGACTGCATGATGCAGTCACCTTATTTTTATACACGAGTAAAGATTGTCTTTGGGATAATGGATATGCTATACTTAGAAAAAACATGATTTTACTGGAGAGGACATATATGAAGAAAAGAAATAGTGTAATAATGACATTAGCGATTATTGTAATTTGTATAACAAGCGCCTTGATACTCTATATGTCTGTGTTCCATAAAACAGATGAAGAAAAGTTATCTATGGCTTTTCGCAATCAACGCATAGGTGAATCAATGTCCGTTGCAGGTGCTATCGGCTTTGAAGAACTAACAGTGGAACAAGTGCGTGTTTTTGAAAAAACAATTGTAGAAAATATTATAAAGAATATGCGCCTGCACTATCGATTAAATGTAAATGCAAAACGTACACAGATGGACTTGAGTGGAACATTGGAGCTTAATGGAAGTAATCTTTTGGATATGAACATATATGCAGATGATACACTTATAGCTGTAAGCATTCCCAAACTCTATCACAATACATTGTATATAGCTTGGGAAGATGTAGATGTGGTGCTGCAAAGGTATGGCATACTAGGCGATGAACATCTAAGTGACTTTCCAATTCAAGACATTCTATTTCCTGTAATTGAAGTAATCCTTGATGAGGCAAAAGTATATGAAGAGGAGAATATGGTTATAGCTTTAGACGAATTTATTCATGCAAATTTAGTGAATGTTGAAGAGGCAACGTTCGTATTCGATTCCAGATATATGCTAGAACCAATAAGCCTTGATACGAAAAACTATGTAGTGGAGTCTAGTGCAAAAGCAGCATATGATTTTTATGGAGGAATTGTCTTTCCTCTCTATTTAGATAAATATATGCATACACAAAACAATGTGTTAAAAACACTATATACTACAGAGGCGGTTAAGATGTATGAGGATTTGCTGCGGGATGTATTTGCGGATGCAAGACTTCGAAAAGAGTATAGTCTAATAAAAGGCGATGTGATTGGTAGCGCAGAGACGTTGCATGTGGATGAGACGATTTTAGATGTGCTAAATGGATACAATCCATTTATTGAAGAGCTTGAATTAGATGCAAGTCTTGTGCATCAAAAATATTATATTTATGATGCAGATGTTGTGTTTAAGCAAGTCGATGATCGAGCGATAGATATAGGCAAGGTTGAACCGATGGAGCTTATGAATATTTTTATAGAGATTCAATATAATATCGAACAATTGACGGGGCAGTTCAATTAGTTGACGCATGCGGTGGGGAAAAAGGATGAGTATGTTTTTATATTTAGTTAAAAAAAACCTAATGGAAATCCTACGTGATCTTAAAAAAAATATATTGCTTTTCAGTGTTCCTATTCTTATATTTAGCGCAATCTATACCTATGTTGAAGTTAGTGAAATTGAAGTGGAGTTTGTAAAACCCATTACCATTGGCGTGGTTGTAGAAGATGAATCGCCCTATAGTCAAATGTTGGTTAATGACTTCCAAGGGCAAAAAAACTTATCGGATTTTCTGCAAATTATTGAAGGAGAACCCAGAAATATACAAGATCAATTTGAAAATAAGGCGATAGATGCAATGGTTGTTATTCCCAATGGATATGTGGAAGCATTAATGCGGTTTGAGTACTTGCCAATGGACATACGCATACGCAATGAGGATCCGTTAAAAGCGATGGTTCTATATAATGGATTAAGAGGTTATGAAGCATATATAAGCAGTGTCGAACTAGGAGTGACTGCTTTTTATGATTTGATGCGAGACACGCTGGATGAAAAGACTTACTGGGATTATAATGATGGATTGTCTGTTGAGCTTATCATGACGGTATTACAAAGAAATCAAATCTATAATGATTACGTAATCACCAATATACCTAGGACAACATCGGG
The DNA here is from genome assembly GCA_038396585.1 of Vallitaleaceae bacterium 9-2. Classification (NCBI taxonomy): domain Bacteria; kingdom Bacillati; phylum Bacillota; class Clostridia; order Lachnospirales; family Vallitaleaceae; species Vallitaleaceae bacterium 9-2. The sequence continues at coordinate 1,487,104 of CP121691.1, forward strand.
AACGTATTATTTTCTAGCCCTTTTGATGACATTCATTATGTATTTATCCTTATTTGGAGCAATAAGTCTGTTAAGAGAGAGCAAAACCATGAGCTATCAACGACTGATGTTGACCGATGTATCTGTTACAACATACCTGTTAGCTAAGAGTGTGACCTATGTAGTAGGCATTGCTTTTTTAACAAGTATATGGACAAATATATTTAATCTATTGATGACATCCGAGACCATAAATTATAGTATTGAATTTATCCTTTTTATTTTTTCAATAATTTTTGTGTCTGTACTTGCGAGCATGTGTTTAACTATTTTTATAAAAGAAGAGGAAGTTGTGCTGCTGTTTTCGGGTGTGTTTATTTTTTTTACGACGATTTTAGGTGGGGCAATCATTCCTATTCATTACATGCCCGAAGGGTTAAAAAACATCGGACAATGGACACCTAATTTTCATATGACGCGTATCGCTTTATTTTTAGGCCTTGAATATGCATATCCTGCGTATATATATATTCAATGTGGGATTGTCCTTCTAGGATGTATTCTGTTTTATATCCTAATTAAGCATTACAAAAAATTCTATATGAAGGGGACGTTATGAGAGTTTTTTTATCGATGTTAAAATTACGTTGTCTTTTGCTTTTACGGTCAAAAGCTTTTTGGGGAGTATATGTAATTATTATACTCAGTGTTGGATATATGTTGATAAACTTATATAGCCAAGTAGATAAAGGGATACTTATTCCGATTGCCATAGTTGACAATGATCAAACACAACTATCTAGGTATATTGTACAAGCAGTGCAAAGCAGTAGTCTATTGGCTGTACATGAAGTGACAGAAAATGAAGGGTTTGATATGCTAGAAAACCAAACGGCTGAATCGCTTTTTATTATTGTACAAGGTGCAGAGGAAAAAATAGATGCTGGCGATCGTCAGGGAATTATGGATGTCTACTCTCTTGAGGGAAATTACTTTTCGGCAATGCTTTCAGATATAGTGGCTGGAGAGTTTTTAGATGAGATAGCGATACGGATTGCGTCTTCGTATTATTATCAAGCGATGGAAAAAGAAGAAAATGTACTTCTTGATGAACAGATATATAATGCTCTATACCTACATGGGCAGACCCTAAAACAACGACAACGGACAAATTATTATTTGGATATAGCTTTTGAAGGCGAAGGAGAGCGACGGGAGCTTTCTTGGTATAATCAACAGCTTTTACTTGAAAAGATAACCACTGGGATTATGTATATTTTTGTAGCCTTCTTTATGCTATATGCAGGAATGTCTATATTACATGATCGAGAATCTTTTATTTATTTTCGGTTTCGGATGACAGGAATGAAGATATTTGATATGATGTTAAGTGAATACTGCACAATGCTAATTAGCGGTTTACTTGCCATACTTCCCTTATCAATTATCAGCATTTTATATGGTTCTAAGGTTATGCATACATTAGGCGTCAATGTGCTTTATATAATAGGGACAAGTAGTATGCTATATCTGTTTTTGCATTTGGTTCATGGAACATTATATTATTTGCTGACCGGATCGACATTGATTATTACGATGGGAATTTTAAGTGGAAGCTTTTTTTCCATTGATACACTGGGCAAGCAGGCAACATATGTTGCACGAATTTTTCCGGTATTTTACAGTATAAAAGCCTATTTTGATGAACCATTTATTAAAGAGTTATTGAATTATACGGTAATATATTCGGTATTAACATTGGGTATCTGTTATTTTTTAGCGAAGTATGGGATGATATTAAAACATTATAGAGGAGTCGAAAAATAGTTATGAAGCGATTTAACCATGTAATAAAACAATTTTCTAAAAAGTTAGATAATCATGAGTTCTCTAAAGAATTATATGAAGAAGTCATTGAAGAAAGTAAAATGAAACTTAACAATTTTCATATGTATTCACTAGGCTTAAAGTATTATAGTTTTTTAGAACGTGAAGAGGATATGGCTAGTGATATAGCAACACAAACATGTGAGCATGTCCACCATCATGATTATCATCATGACCATGATATGGATTTACCTATATCCAATGATGATGAGACTGCATTAGAAAAGAAGCTATGCCCTGAAATCATTGAGGTACAGCAACGTTTACAAGAGATTGTTGACCAATTTAGAGACACAATGATGATTCCAAGTATAGATGAGTTAGATGCCCTAAGAAAGAGTTTGGAAAATCAGGTATTTGCGTTAACCGCGTATGGTGACCAAATTTCCTTATTGGAAAATGTATACTATAAAAGCAGATATAAGAACACAACTATGGTTTCTATGGAAACAGATGAAGTGTTTGCTCGAAAAGTAACAGAGATGCTAATGTCTTTTGAACAATCGGCAGATATTCGAGAGCATCTTAAGTATATCTACCCTGAACTTCCTATGCGAATGCACAAAAATAAATTTTTGGGAATGATTGACCAATACTTTGAGAAGCTAAAAGGCATTGCATATGATGATTTGCATAATCATATAAAAATTCTTAAGGAAAGCTTTGACCCTAAAACAGTTGAAGGCTATGGATTAATTGCTCCAAATATTGCAACGGATTTAGAGAAAATTGAAAAAGTTTTAATTGAAGGCAGTGATGAAGAAAAAGACAGTGCATACCATCATATGTTTCACTTGACTGAGGACAAAAATATATGTCTTGAAAAAGCGCTGGACATTGCTGAGATCATTAACCATTTAATAGGGATTGTCTTGACTTATGACGAGGCTTATTTGAATGTGGATGTATATGAAAAGCTTAAATGTCTACTAACATTAGACACGTCAGAGGACGAACTGGCAGAAGTGTTTAAGCTAGTAGAAGAAAAATATGAACCCCTTGGTGAAGCGATGCTGCATATAGGGATGGTTATTGACCGCATTAACGAGCAGGACGTCTCAGCCCTAGATGATGAGCAGGCACACCTGTTTAATCAACTTCAGTATGCGTTTAACTTGTCAAAAGATGGCTACTTTATTGAACGACCATATGTCAAAGATATGACGGTGCCTTCATATAAAGAATTAATGATGATAAAAAATGATGTTGTCAATACGATGCAAGAACGATTAAATCAAGATAATCGCATGCTTCGCCGTTCAAGAATGAGCCTTATGATGGGAACGCTCCAGATTGTTCATGAAAACGGTCAATCGATATATGATCATATATATCATTCCATATCAGCATGCCATGAGATTGGAGAAAAGGTTATGAGTATGCAAAATATTTATAGCTATCTTAACGATTTTATTGAAGGACCTTATGAAAAATAAGTACGCTTGGGCATAAGGAGGATATATGCGAATAATTGATCCGTTATATTTTGGAGAATCTATTCAAAAGAAGAAATACAATGATATTCGACAATGCATTGAACAGGGACAGTGTTCAAAAATTAAGGGAATGTATATTATTGTTCTATACGATACTAAAGAGACACTATTTGAACAAATATCTACCAAAGAATTTGAACTTCAGTACAGTTTGGATAAAGAATTTGATGTCTTAGGCGTTGTAAATACTGATGAAGAGTTTCAGGAATTTACAATTCAAACGATGGAATTGTTAATGGGAAAATCAAAGGCGATTACCAAAAACAATCTAATAAAACATTACAGGGAGAACGACAATGAAGATGCTAAAATATAGTGGGTTCACCATATTAAATATTGCGCTGTTTTTTGTGTTGTTGTTTTCTTCGGTTCAAGTGATTTCCACATGGGATGCATACTATCGATGGCACTATCATGCCCACAACATTGAAGTGACAACAGCCATGGATGAAGAAAACTTCATGGACGTGACCGATAAAATGATGGATTATTTAATGGGAAAAAGGAATTCGTTGGACATGGAAGCGACCATTGATGGACAGACACAAGAAGTATTTGGTGAGAGGGAAAAAGCCCATATGATTGATGTAAAGGTGCTTTTTCAAAACGGGAAATTTATTCGCAACATATCTGCGTTAGCATTAAGTGTATTTATCCTATTATCTTTGATTAAATGGAAAAAAATATTTTATGAATGGATTAAAAGTTTAAAAGTTTTTTTTATCACAGCATTTATAATCGTCGTGGCTTTAGGGACATTATTTTATTTTAACTTTAGCAAGTATTTTATTGTGTTTCATGAATTGTTTTTTGATAATGATTTATGGCTCTTAGATCCAAAGACAGATGTGCTTATTAATATGGTGCCGGAGATTTTCTTTTTTCAAACAACAATGTTAATCGTTGGTTTATTTGTTATAATGGTTATTGGAACAATGATTCTACGCAAATTACTAATGAACCAAATGCTCAAGAACTGGAGGGCATAATGCTGGCAACGATAGGAACGATTTTAGTTTTCATATTAAAATTGATTGGTATAATTCTCTTATCTATATTGGGACTTATAATATTTGTACTTTTGGTGATACTTTTTGTTCCGTTTAGATATCAAGCAGAAGGAAGCTTTGATGAAAAAATACATATCAAAGTCAGATTTTCTTGGCTACTGCACTTGATTAATGGTTACTTTGTTCAGCAGGATAAAGAGAGCCAGGTTCGGGTTCGTATTGCTTTTTTTCAAATCTTTCCAAAGAAACCTTCTAAAAAAAAGGAAACAGTCCACACGACCTCTCTTCCTAAGGCGCCCGTTGTAAAAGAACAGGCAGCCCAGGCGCCAGAAAAAAAAGTCGTGGAAAAGCCTTCGGCAGATATAGAGATAAAAGAAAAAGAAGAACAGAAAAAAGTTATACAAAAAAAGGTTGAACCCAAAAAGGTCGAACCCAAAAAGGTCGAACCCCAAAAAGTTGAACCCAAAAAGAATGAACTTAAAAAGAATAAACCCAAAAAGGCAAAAAAAGAAAAAGCAGAGGACAAGCCTTCAGCGATTGATCAAATAAAAGAAGTTTGGGAGTTTTTGCAACAAGACAATAACAAGGGATTGTTAAAGCATGTTTTAAAATATGTTGGTCGCTTGATTCGTTGGATTTTCCCCAAAAAAGCCTATGGCAATATCGAGTTTGGTTTAGATGATCCTGCGACAACGGGATATATCACAGGTGCAACTTCACTGATTTACATAAAAACTCGAGGAAATTTTCAGTTCACACCAAATTTTCATGAGCAAGTCATTAAAGGCTCATTCAAAATTAAAGGTAGACTCTATCTTTATCAGCCACTTTATTATATAATAAGAATAATCATTGATCGACGTGTAAGACGAATGCTAAAGTTCTTGAGAAACAGATAATGACGATCATAAACCTAAATCACTAAATAAGGAGGAGAAATAATGGATTCAAACTTTAAAAACAATGTCGATTCCCTTATGACAGGCATGGAGGGATTTATTAATTCTAAAACAGTTGTTGGAGAACCGATTCACATTGATGATACAATCATATTACCCTTGATTGATGTGAGTTTTGGACTTGGAACAGGTGCATCTGAAGGAAAAAAAGCCGATGATCCTAAAGCAATGGGAGCAGGTGGTTTAGGAGCAAAGATAACTCCGAGTGCTGTATTGGTTATTACCAATGGGCAGACACGTTTAGTCAATGTGAAAAAACAAGATAGTTTGACAAAACTTATTGATTTGGTCCCAGATATTATGGATCGATTTAAGGCGCAAGATAAAGAAGCAAAATCTATAGATAACCAGGAGAAAAAAGCATGATACTGGTGAATACCGACTTTATAACAGGAAAAGAGATTGAAACGATTAGTATTGTTAAAGGGTCAACGATTCAATCAAGGCACGCGGGTAAAGATTTTATGAGCGGTGTTAAAACATTAGTTGGTGGCGAATTGACTGCCTATAATGAAATGATGAATGATGCACGTGCCTTGGCAACTAAGAGAATGGTTGAAGAGGCGGAGGCCTTAGGGGCAGAAGGCATTATTAACATCCGCTATGCATCGAGCGCAATTATGCAAGGAGCAGCAGAAGTCATAGCTTATGGTACTGCTGTCAGGTTTATCTATGGATAATCTTGTACAAGCTTTGGCCAAAAACCTTAAAGAGATAAGGGAACAGCGAGGGTTAAGCTTAGATAAACTTGCCTCGATGACCAAAGTCAGTAAGTCAATGCTCGGTCAGATTGAACGTGGAGAATCAAATCCAACCCTAGGCACAGTATGGAAAATTGCCAATGGGCTTCACATCGGATTAACGGAGCTTATTAAAGAAAAGCAAAGCGAATATGTTATCATTCGAAAAGGTGATGTGTCTTATTTTGAAGAAGATATGGGAAAATGTCAGGTGTTTCCATACTTTACCTATGAAGATGGACGACCCTATGAAGTGTATAAAGTGGATATGGCACCCAAAGGCTATATTCATGCAGAACCACATCCCAAAGGCAGTATTGAAATTATCGTGGTACATGAAGGGAGTGTGTCTATACGCGTTGAAGAAGAAGAGTTTATTCTCAATGAAGGTGATGCAACCCGTTTTTTGGCTGATGTAGAACATGTGTATCATAACACCGGTAATACAATAGCGCGACTAGGTGTTGTTATTTATTATGGACAATGAGAGTTTATATTATACAATGAAAAAGCAGATGCAATAGAATATCATGATATTCTATTGCATCTGCTTTTATAGTGTTATGTTTTATACGTTAAATCTAAATAATACAACATCGCCATCTTTGACAACGTATTCTTTACCTTCAATACGTACAAGCCCTTTTTCTTTGGCAGCAGTATAGGAGCCGGATGTGATAAGATCATCATAGGCAACGATCTCAGCACGGATAAATCCACGTTCAAAATCAGTATGGATTTTACCAGCGGCTTGTGGCGCCTTAGTACCTTCTGTAATCGTCCATGCCCGTGTTTCCTTTTCGCCGGCAGTTAGGTAACTGATCAGACCAAGTAGGCGATAGGATGCAGCGATTAATTTGTCTAGACCGGTGTCTGTAATGCCCAAAGCCTCCAAAAATTCTTTTTTGTCTTCTTCGTCTAATGTTGAGATTTCTTCTTCGATTTTTGCGCAAATGACAAAAACCTCTGAACCTTCTTCTTTGGCAAATTCACGAACAGTGGACACGTATTCGTTGGAGTCGCCATCATCAGCTAAATCATCTTCGGTAACGTTTGCTGCATATATAACCGGTTTAGTAGTTAAAAGGTTAAATGTATCAAGTAATGCGTGTTCCTCATCACTGTCAATCTCTAATGTTCTTGCGGACTGACCGTTTTCAAGAACTTCTTTGACACGTTCAAGGAGTTGAATCTCTTTTTGAAGAGATTTGTCACCTTTAACGGCTTTGGTTGATTTAGCTAAGCGGCGTTCAACTATATCTAAATCCGAGAAGATAAGTTCAAGATTTATAGTTTCGATATCTCGAAGTGGACCGATTTCACCGTCGACATGTACAACATTTGGATCGTTAAAGCAACGTACAACATGTACGATGGCATCGACTTCGCGTATATTGCTCAAAAATTTATTGCCCAAGCCTTCACCTTTACTTGCACCTTTTACAAGGCCGGCAATGTCAACAAACTCTATGACCGCGGGAATGGTTTTTTTTGAATCATATAATTCAGTTAATACGTCAAGACGTTTATCTGGCACATATACAATTCCGACATTTGGATCAATCGTACAAAACGGATAATTTGCAGACTCAGCACCTGCTTTCGTAAGCGAATTAAACAAAGTACTTTTTCCAACATTGGGTAGACCAACTATTCCTAGTTTCATAATGACTTCCTTTCGTTCTTAAGAATCTATAATCATCTCACATTATATCATAACTTGATGAAAAGTAAACAAATGAAAATATTGCTTTTTTTGATTTTATAGATTATTATGATATACGTGACACTAAAATTTCTGACAAAAAATAGGAGAAAAATATATGAATACAAAGAGCCCGGACATAGTGTTTCCTAATTTGGGAATAGAGATTCAACATATAGACCCGATTGCATTTACAATTTTTAATATTGATGTATATTGGTATGGCATCATTATTATCACCGGTGTTATTGCAGGGTTGCTCTTGGCAAGGTACCGTGCAAAAAAAAATGGAGAAGACCCTGAAATATACAGTGATTTTTTATTGTATGCTTTAATTAGTGCTATTATTGGTGCGAGATTATATTATGTTGCATTTGCGTGGGAAGATTATAAAGATAATTTAATGGATATTTTTGCCACACGAGAGGGCGGTCTTGCAATTTATGGAGGTATTATTGGTGCGGCAATCGCACTTGTCGTATATACACGTATAAAAAAAATCAGCTTTGCGCAGATGGCGGATACAGCAGTACCAGGTTTAGCTTTGGGGCAAATGATTGGGCGTATCGGGAACTTCATAAATATGGAAGCCTTTGGTGGCTATACAGATTCAGTATTTGCCATGGCTTTAAAAGCTAGTAAGGCGAAGATTCCTGCATCTATGGTAGAACATATTGGTCCCTTGACAGGATATGAAGGAAATTATTTGCAAGTGCAACCGACATTTGCTTATGAGTCGCTTTGGAACTTGGGTGTAGTTATTTTCTTGATGTTATACACAAAACATAAAAAATTTGAAGGGGAAATATTAGCGATGTATTTCTTGCTGTATGGATTGGGCAGAAGTTGGATTGAAGGGCTTCGAACAGACCAATTATTGATTGGAAGTACGAACATAGCCGCATCCCAAGTACTATCAATTGTTTTGGTGATTGCCAGTGCGGTTTTTATTGTATATAAAAGAAAGAAAGTTAACATATAGGACTTTAGTATCATTTTTTAAAAAAGTGTATATAAAAAAGTCTGTGAAAAGCTATATATAGAGGAAAATGAATGTTTTCCCTCTATATATAGCTTTTTTTTTACGAAAGATTACAAAAAGTAAATTAAACTGACAATTTGATTTTTTTTTTGCCCAGATTACTTGATTTCAGCAGAAAGATGGTCTAAAATAGACATAAGGTGTCAAAAAGTGACAAATAATGTCAAAAAGTGGGGAAAAAGTCAGGAGGTGACAACATGTTCAACGGTGAATATAGCCATTCTATTGATAGCAAGGGGCGTATTACGATGCCGGCAAAGTTTCGTGAAGAACTTGGTGAAGAATGTGTTGTTGCCAGAGGATTTGAAGGGTGTCTAAGTGTTTATCCAATACAAGAGTGGGAAAAATTAACAAACTTTTTAATGAGTGCTTCTGAGTTTCAAAAAGAAATTCGTCTGATGCGTCGAGCGATACTAGCGACGGCGATTTCTTGCTCATATGATAAGCAAGGACGGATTTTGATTAGTAATGAGCTGCGTTCTAGAGGAAATCTAACAAAGGAAGTAATGATCGTCGGTGTTGGACCTAAGATTGAACTATGGGATAAAGAGACATGGGAAGAGTTTAATGATATTAGCGACGATGACTTGTCTGCACTTGCAGAAGGAATATTAAATGGAAATCGATCCAGGGACGGAGGCATTTAATGGAATTTAAACACATATCAGTGTTATTAGATGAATGTATAGAAGGTTTAAAAATAAAAGAAAATGGAGTCTATGTAGATGGAACCTTGGGAGGTGCCGGACATGCAAGTGAAATTGCAAAACGCCTTTCAAAAGAAGGGGTTTTCATTGGATTTGATCAAGACTTAGATGCAATTGCCACATCATCGAAAAAATTTGATTCGATGCAATGTCGGGTGGAGTTGGTCCATTCAAACTATGAAGCAATGCGTTCAGAATTGGAGCGACTGGACATTAGCGGGGTAGATGGCATATTACTTGATTTAGGGGTATCCTCCTATCAATTGGACACACCAGAGCGAGGGTTTTCCTATATGCAGGATGCACCATTGGATATGCGGATGAATCAGACGTTAACAACGACAGCAAAAGATGTCGTTAATACCTATAGTGAAAAAGAGTTGACGCGGGTTCTAAAAGTGTATGGCGAGGAGCGATTTGCATCTAGAATTGTAAAGAAAATCATCGCAACGCGAGAGCTAAAGCCTATAGAAACGACAAAAGAACTTGTACAAATTATTGACGGATGTATTCCGACAAAATATAAAATCAATTATGGGCATCCAGCAAAAAGAACGTTCCAAGCACTTCGTATTGAGGTTAACCGTGAACTCGAAGTTCTAGAGAACACTCTATCTGACATGATTGATTTGTTAAAACCAAATGGACGACTATGTGTGATTACATTTCACTCCTTAGAAGATCGCATCGTAAAACATATTTTTAAAGACAATGAGGATCCTTGTACCTGCCCCAAAGATTTCCCGGTTTGTGTTTGTGGCTTAAAGCCAAAAGGGAAGATGAAACCAAGAAAACCGATATTGCCTTCAGAAGAAGAAATGGAGCATAATTCTCGGTCAAAAAGTGCAAAGCTAAGAATATTTGAAAGAGTAGGTGAATAATGTGGGGGAAAGGAAAAAAAATTATTCATATGCATATCGCACAATAGGTAGTAATGCTGTACAAGTTGTTCAGGAAGAGGAAGTTGTAGAAAAAAAAGTAAGACGAAAGCAAGTGTCGAATAAAACAGATGCAATCTACTTAGAAGAGCCTAAACGTCAGATTTCTGCTGACTCAATCAATCGTCTCTGTACTTTTGTTGTTGCTTTTGTTATAATTGCAACGTTAGGTGTATGTGTAACCTATCTTGAGACACAACTAAACATTAATCGATTGAATGCTGAAATCGATAAAGTTAAAACACAAATTTCAAAAGTAACAAATGAGAATAATCAATTGGAACAAGATATTGATAGTATGGTCGATTTGGATCAAGTCTATCAAGAAGCAACGAATCGTTTAGGTATGCGCTTACCAGGTCCGAGTGAAGTGTATTATATCAGTTATGAACCTGTAAGCTATACAACAAAATATAAACAAATTGAAAAAAAATCAGAAAATGTGACGATGGGACAAGTGCTAGGGCATATTTTCAAAGTTGGTGAATAATGTGTTAGAAAAAAGTGAAAAAGGAATGAAAAGAAAGGGTATGTTTCTTTTCATTGCCTTTATTTTAGGGTTTATAGCTTTAATTGGTCAGTTGACGTATATAGTGTTTGTCGAAGGAAAAAATTATAATCTCGCTGTTTTGCAAAATGTTGCTAGGCGAGAAGGTAGTGTTACTTTAAATGATAAACGAGGGCGTATTCTTGATCGCAATGGAATTGTCTTTGCAGAATCTGTGGCTACCTATGATTTAATATTCGATGCCCGATTGCTCAGTGGACAAGAGGAAGAGACGGTTGAAAAAACGATTCAATATCTTAATGATCATCTTGGATTTTCTAAAGCAGAGTTAAGGCAAAAATTAATAGATAATAGTCATAATAGCTATGATATTATAGGAAAAGGTTATAGTTATAATCAATTTAAACAGATCAAGGAAGATATAGATACGTATAAGGTGATCGGTATTTTTTATCGAGAACATTATGAGCGTAATTATCCCTATCCAACAATTGCATCAGATATTATTGGTTTTGTGAACAATGATTTTTCAGGAGCATATGGGATTGAACTTGAGTATGACAAGTTTTTAAAAGGTGACCCAGGTCGAATGTATGGCTCTGTGGGAGATGACAACATGGTCGAAGTGAATGAGGTTCCGGCAGTTAATGGGGATGATGTCACGCTAACGATTGATTATACGATTCAAAAGCATATTAAAGATGCTATTAATACCTTTAGGGAAGATATGGATGCAACGTTTGTCCAAGTTATTGTCATGAATCCAAATACCGGAGAGATTTATGGGATGGTCAATGATCCGGATTTTAGTTTGGAAAATCCATATGATTTGACAGCATATTATGAACCGGATATTTTAGAAGTGATGACCCAAGAAGAAAAGTCAGTAGCATTAAACAACTTATGGAAGAATGAATCCATTACCAATGCATATGAACCTGGAAGTACTTTCAAACCATTTGTTTTTGCTGCGGCGCTTGAGGAACAAAAAACAACCTTAGATCAGACGTATGAGTGTAATGGTTATTTACAGGTAGCAGACCGTAGAATAAATTGTTGGAAAACCGGAGGACACGGAACACAAACCATTGCTCAAGGTCTCGAAAATTCTTGTAACGTTGTGTTTATGCATTTGGGCGAGCAATTGGGACGCGATCTTTTTTATAAGTATCAGCATATGTTTGGCTTTGGAGCGGTGACCAATATTGATCTTAATGGAGAAACATCGGCCAGAAATTTGATTCATAAAGTTGAGAATCTAAATCAAGTTGAATTGGCAACCAGTGCCTTTGGTCAGACTTTTGGAATTACACCGTTACAATTGATTACAGGGTTTTCATCGTTGATTAATGGTGGAAAGTTATATGAACCGCATTTAGTTAAGAATATTCAAAATGAACAGCAGATTGTTGAGACCCATCAGCCAAAACTTGTTCGTCAAGTTATCAGTGAAGAAGTGGCGGAGATTACAAAGTATGCGTTGGCAGGCGTTGTTAATGAAGGTACTGGTCGTAAGGCATCCATCGCAGGCTATGAAATTGGAGGAAAGACAGGAACAGCGGAGACATTAGGACGCGATGATCAACATTATATAGTTTCTTTTATTGGATTTGCACCAATAGAAAATCCAGAGGTTATTACACTTGTTGTTGTGGATGAACCCAAATCGAGTGTTATTAATTCACGCTTTTCTGCGAGTATTTTTGTTGACGTCATGGAAGATGTCATGCCTTACCTACATATTTTTAAAGAGGTTGAACAACCTGTAGAAGAGGAGACAAATATAACAGATGAGGTAGATACTTCAATTACATCAGAATAGGAGGAACTATGAAACTAAAAGGATTGCTAGAAGGACAAAAATATAGAGTTATACAAGGCGATATTAATTGCAATGTCAAAGGAATACAAAATGATTCAAGAAAAATTGAAAAGGGATTTGTCTTTGTTGCTATAAAAGGATTTGAGCAAGATGGGCATGTCTATATTGGCCAAAGCATTATAAATGGTGCGAGTGCAATCGTATTAGAAGATGTATCACTCTATGATGGAGAGATTGCCCAGGAAGTGACAGTGGTGCAAGTTGATAATGCACGAAAAGTACTATCATCAATGGCAACGCATTTTTTTAATCATCCCTCATCACAATTTAAGTTATGTGGTGTTACAGGAACAAACGGCAAGACGTCAACCGTATTTTTGATTAATAATATATTGGAATATATTGGAAGAAAAACAGGGTTGATTGGTACGATATTGAACAAAATAGGTAATGAAAGTTTTGAAACGGAACGTACGACGCCGGAATCCATAGAAGTAAAACGGTTATTTAAGCAGATGGCGGATGCAAATGTTCAAGATGTAATTATGGAGGTGTCCTCCCACGCGCTTGACTTATATCGTGTGGCGTATACACAGTTTGATGTGGCGGTTTTTACGAATTTGACATTAGACCACTTGGACTATCATAAGACAATGGAAAATTATCGCGATGCAAAAATGAAGCTTTTTACTATGGCTAAAACCGGTGTCATCAATATTGATGATGAGGCGGGACGCTATATTTTGAAGCATTCAACATGTTCGCAGCATATCACATATAGTATACTAGATCCTAGTGCTGTCTTATATGCTTCCAATATCAAGAATCATCTATCTGGAGTAGAATTCATATTAAACTATAATCAAAAAATATATCCGGTGAACTTGCAGACACCTGGAGACTTTAGTGTCTATAATGGATTGGCTGCCATTGGTGCTGCCTTGAGCTTGGGTGTCCAAATAGAAGAGATTCTTAATGCGTTGGCGCAAAATAGTCGTATAAAAGGTCGGTTTGAAACCATCGAATCTCCAAAGGGATATAATGCAATTGTAGATTATGCACATGCACCGGATGGTCTTGAGAATGTACTAAAATCCATGAAAGGATTTGCTCCTAAGCGGGTTATTACAGTGTTTGGGTGTGGAGGCGATAGAGACAGGTCAAAGCGTCCGATTATGGGAGAAATTGGAGGACGATATTCGGATTATTGTATTATAACATCGGATAATCCAAGAACAGAAGATCCGGAATGCATTCTTGACGAAGTTGAGGAGGGTATATCAAAGACAACGTGTCCGTATCTAAGAATTGTTGACCGAAGAGCAGCTATCCAGAAGGCGCTTTCTATTGCAGAGCCCAAGGATTTGATATTGGTTGCAGGAAAAGGTCATGAAGATTATCAAATCATTGGCAAAGAAAAAATTCATTTTGACGATGCAGAAGAAATAAAAAAATATATCAAGGAGAATGAAGATGTCAACTAATTGGATAATTCCCCTTATGTTAACCTTTGTCATTACAGCAATCATTGGCCCAAGGTTGCTCCCGATTTTAAAACGCTTAAAATTTGGACAACATGTTCGAGATGATGGTCCACAAACACATCTGAAAAAGCAAGGGACGCCAACGATGGGAGGCGTTATTTTCATTATCGGTATCGTGATTGCTGCTTTTATATGGGGTAGACAGAACGGGGAAATGCTTATTGTACTATTAACGATGCTTTCCTTTGGCATTATAGGTTTTCTTGATGATTGGTTAAAAATAAAAAAACGACAATCCGAAGGTTTGTCAGCAAGACAAAAATTTGGTTTACAAGTTATTGTAGCACTTGCTTATTTATTTATCGGACTAAAAACAAAGTTGCTGACAACGGTAATTATTATACCTTTTGTATATGGTTATGAACTTAACCTAGGGCTGTTTTTTATTCCTATCATGCTTGTTGTAATTTTAGGGACAGTTAATGGAGTTAATTTGACCGATGGATTAGATGGATTGGCGACTTCGGTGACAAGTGTCATTAGTTTCTTCTTTGTGTTGGCGGCTATTATTTTAGAAACCAACCAAGAGCTTATGCCGGCTATTGTTACAGGAGCTTTAATTGCCTTTTTGCTTTATAATACATATCCGGCAAAAGTGTTTATGGGGGACACAGGTTCTCTTGCTTTAGGAGGGTTTGTAGCAGCAATGGCAATTAGCTTGAGAATACCGCTATTTATTTTACTCTTTGGAGTTATCTATCTAATCGAATCACTCTCTGTAATTATTCAGGTGGGATATTATAAAAAACATAAAAAACGTATTTTTAAAATGGCGCCGATCCATCATCACTTTGAATTAAGTGGTATGGCAGAGACACAAGTTGTAACATATTTTACCATTATCACGGTGATCATGTCACTGGTCGCACTATTGGCAATATAGTATTTTGCATGAACGATGAGGATATTCGATGA
Organism: Vallitaleaceae bacterium 9-2; assembly: GCA_038396585.1. NCBI lineage: Bacteria > Bacillati > Bacillota > Clostridia > Lachnospirales > Vallitaleaceae > Vallitaleaceae bacterium 9-2. The sequence continues at coordinate 1,502,356 of CP121691.1, forward strand.
AAAGAAATAAAAAGAACCATAAAAAATATAATCGTGTATTTATGAGTACACCAACAGAATATAGTGTTATTTTTGTCGTATTGTTCTTGGTAGTTTTTGGAATTATTATGGTTTATTCATCAAGTTTTTATTCCTCTGTATCCGGTGATGCACTAGAACCTTACATGAAGCAAACGATTTATGCTGTAGTTGGATTAATCATTATGATGATTATATCAAGGGTTCAAATTACTTTTATGAATAAGTTTGTTGTCTTAGGATATTTAACGACGGTCTTTTTACTTGTGGCAGTACTTTTTGTGGCGGACAATGTCAAAGGGGCAAAGCGATGGATAGAAATTGGTAATTTTAATCTTCAGCCATCAGAACTAGCTAAGTTTACAATTATTGTTACATTAGCACTGTTCTTAACAATGTTTAAAAAACATTTAAGTGAACCCAAAGTTTTAGGATTGCTTGGAGTAATTGTATTAATTCCTTTAGCCTTAATTGCAAAGGAAGACTTAAGTACAGCAGTTGTTTTTTTGGCTATATGTGGTGCGATGCTTTTTGTCGCATATAGGCATATCATTAAGTTGTTTGTATTTGCGATTATGTTACTTGTAATGAGTAGTGGTTTTGTACTTTTGTCGTCTTATCGTATGGGACGGATTAAAACATACTTAGAAGGCCCGTGGTCAGATCCGGAAGGTGTAGGACGCCAAATCATTCAGTCGCTATATGCGATTGGCTCTGGAGGACTAACAGGAATTGGCTTAGGACAAAGTATGCAAAAGATGGGCTATATATCTGAAGCGCACAACGATATTATCTTTGCAGTCATTTGTGAAGAATTAGGCCTTTTAGGAGGCGTGGCAATCATCGGTCTGTATATGGTTCTTATCTATCGCATTGCCCAGATATCGATTACAGCCAAATCAATGGAACATTATTTGATTGGGGTTGGAGTCATGACACATATAGGGATACAGGCGTTTATTAATATCGGGGTTGCGATTAACTTAATTCCAACAACGGGAATGCCTTTACCATTTATTAGTTATGGAGGGGCTTCAATAATTATGCTGCTCGCTGAAATAGGGCTAGTTCTTAATATAGCGCGACATAATTATATCGAAGCAATGATTGGAGAGTGATGCTATGCGCTTAAAGCGAAAAATAATGCGACGAATAATTGTCATATCAGTTATTCTTATTGGGATTTTGGTGGTTGTTGCCATAAAAACACCCATTGAGGCAATTACCATTCAGGGAAGTACGTATTATACACGAGAAGAAATTATTGCTTTGTTGCCCTATAATGAACAAGCTTCTGTTTTTGACGTCATGCTTAATCGTGTCGATCGTATTACAGATAAAGGGTACATTTCTAGAATGGAAATCTCATATCCGGATTTGAAAAACATAAAGATTCAAATTTATGAAAAAGAAATTATTGGATATGTTGAATATCTAGGAAAATATTTGTGTATTGATAATAATGGTTATATTGTTGATTATACAGATAAACCTAGTGAAAAACCAATTGTTAAAGGGATTGATATATCAGAGTTTACAATATATGAACCTTTAGAAGTAGATAAAGCAATTGTTGATGCAGTATATACTATTTATAGAAACATGGAGGCATTTGACATACCTGTCCAAAGCATTGACTTTTCCTATGGAAAGGATACGCAGATATCTCTTGAATGTGGAAGTTTGGAGGTTTTTATAGGAGATATTGCAAGAATTGAAGAAAAATTCCAATTAATGCGAGAAATAATACATACTTTACCAGAAGGTGAAAGTGGATTTTTATCCATTGAAAATGTTGATCAAAATATCATATTTAAAAGTGATCGTACTACATCTTGAAAAATATTTAGAGTTATAGCATATATTGTATATTTATTACTTGCAAAAATTGCATAAAATACTTATACTAGATACAAAGGTAGAATAGAATAGCTGAATAGAAAAACACGTATATTAGAACGTGAGGAGGATATAAGTTGTTGGAAATTAAAGCAAATGAAACAAATACAGCAGCAAAGATTATAGTCGTAGGTATAGGTGGCGGCGGAAACAATGCAGTTAATCGAATGATTGAAGGAAGTTTGGAAGGTGTGGACTTTGTTGCAATTAATACAGATGCCCAAGCATTGCAGGCTTCAAAAGCACCTGTAAAAATTCAAATTGGAGAAAAATTAACTCGCGGATTGGGTGCGGGAGCAAAACCTGAAATTGGTTTAAAGGCAGCAGAAGAAAGCCGTGATGAATTAGCGGATATGATAAAAGATGCAGATATGGTTTTTATTACAGCAGGAATGGGTGGCGGAACAGGTACAGGAGCGGCTCCGGTTGTTGCGTCAATTGCTAGAGAGATGGATATATTAACTGTTGGTGTTGTCACAAAGCCTTTTGTATTTGAAGGTAAGGCGCGTATGACCAATGCAACAATGGGTATCGAGGAATTAAAGCGATTCGTGGATACACTTATTGTCATTCCAAATCAAAAGCTGTTAAGCGTCATTGATCGACGAACCACTATGCGTGATGCATTTAAGAAGGCAGATGAAGTTTTACAACAAGGTGTCCAAGGGATTTCTGACCTTATATATACTCCGGGTATTATTAACCTTGACTTTGCAGACGTTGCAACGGTTATGAGCAATAAAGGCGTCGCACACATTGGTGTAGGTCATGCCCATGGAGACAATAAAGCAGAAGATGCAGCGAAGCTGGCGATTTCAAGTCCGCTTCTTGAGACGACCATTGATGGTGCACGACATATGCTTATTAATATTAGTGGAGATTCAAACATGTCGATGTTTGATGCTAATGATGCAATACAACTTATCCAAGAGGCGGCAGGCAACAATGCTAACGTTATCTATGGACAAAGTATTGATGATTCGTTAGAAGATCAAATCATTGTTACTGTTATTGCAACTGGATTTGAAGAGACAGATGAGGAGACGCCAGTGGCAGTCCAACCAAGTCAAAGCGCCGCACAAGTTGAAGAAAAAGAAGTGGCAACAGAGCCAGAACAGACAGAGCAAGCAGATCAAACAACGGTAGAAAACACTAACGAACAAGAGGTGCCAAAGCCATCAAAGCCTACAGTAAGCAATACTTATGATCGAATAGAGATACCTGAATTCTTGCAAAAACGCAAAAAGTTCTAGGAGGTACGTATGAGATGTCCATATTGTAACAGTGATGCGATAAGGGTGATTGATTCAAGACCTTCTGAAGAACAAAATGCGATACGCAGGCGTCGACATTGTGAAGAATGTGATCGAAGGTTCACAACATATGAAACCATTGAAAGCGCTCCGCTAATTGTTATCAAAAAAGACCGTTCACGGGAACCATATTCTCGAGATAAGATATTGTCTGGACTGATTCGTTCATGCCACAAACGTCCTATTTCGATGTCACAAATTGACGCAGTTATCGATGCGATAGAAAATAACTTATATAATACGATGAAAAAAGAAGTCGACAGTGCATATATCGGCGAGCTTGTAATGGAACAATTGCGAAAGCTTGATCAAGTAGCCTATGTACGATTTGCGTCTATTTATCGTGAGTTTCAAGATATCAATACTTTTGTTAATGAAATCAATAAAATGATTACAGAAGAATAATGTTTACAAAAAAGATATGTATGTGCCCTGATGTTGTGATGTGCCCATATATATCTTTTTATTATACATAAAAGTCATTGGATACATAACTTATATGTTTAGTATGAGAAAAGTATTGACAAAGAATCTATTCCCTGATACTATAAGTAAAATCCTTTTAACATTCTATCGATAAATAATAGGATGTTAACTGAACCCGTTGATGCATAGATAAGGTGTATAGGAGGTAACAAAATGAATAAAAATTACAAGTTTGACACGTTGCAATTACATGGTGGACAAGAACCTGATCCAACAACAGGTTCACGCGCTGTTCCGATTTATCAAACCACATCGTATAATTTTAAAGATTTTGAACACGGAGAAAATCTTTTTGCTCTAAAAGAAGCCGGGAACATATATACACGTATAATGAATCCGACAACAGCCGTATTTGAGGAACGTATGGCTTTACTTGAAGGCGGTGTGGGTGCATTGGCTGTTGCTTCAGGTTCGGCGGCGATTACGTATTCTGTTATGAATATTGCAGGTGCTGGAGATGAAATTGTTGCTGCAAATACACTTTATGGCGGAACGTTTAACTTGTTTGCCAATACATTGCCACAATATGGAATTCAAACAGTTTTTGTAGACCCTAGCGATGTACAAAATTTTGCAAAAGCCATAACAGATAAAACAAAGGCAATTTTTATTGAATCGATTGGAAATCCCCGAGTGAACCTTATTGATATTGAAAAGGTTGCACAGATAGCTCATGAACATCATATTCCTCTTATTGTAGATAATACATTTGGAACACCGTATCTTATTCGACCCTTCGAGTTTGGTGCAGATATTGTTGTGCATTCAGCTACAAAATATATTGGAGGACACGGAACTTCAATTGGTGGGGTTGTTGTTGATTCAGGAAAATTTGATTGGACAAATTCTAATAAGTTTCCTCGATTTACACAACCGGATTCTAGCTATCATGGTATAGTATATGCAAAAGACGTCGGTGCGGCGGCATATATTACAAAAATGCGGGTAACGCTTCTTCGAGATACGGGTGCTGCGTTAAGTCCATTTAATGCCTTTTTGTTTTTACAGGGATTAGAAACCTTGTCGTTACGTGTACAAAGGCATGTTGATAATGCTCAAACGATTGCCGAGTATCTAGAAAAGCATCCGAAAGTCAAGTGGGTTAATTATCCAGGGCTACCTTCCAGCCCGGATTACGAATTAAAGAAAAAATATTTGCCAAAAGGTGCAGGCGCTATCTTTACTTTCGGTTTAGAAGGAGGATATGAAGCGGCAAAAACGTTTATCAACAAATTGGAACTATTTAGCCTTTTAGCCAATGTGGCCGATGCAAAATCATTGGTGATTCATCCGGCATCAACAACACATCAGCAGCTTTCGGATGAGGCGAAAAAAGAAGCAGGTGTTACGCAAGAGATGATTCGATTATCCGTCGGAATCGAAGATGTCGAGGACTTAATCGATGACCTAAAACAAGCATTAGAAAGTTGAGGGATATGATGACTATTCATAATAATATGATGGAATTAATTGGAAAGACTCCGTTGTTATACATGGATCGTATTGCAAAGGCGCATGGAGCGCTAGGAAGAATTGTAGGTAAGTTGGAGTTTTTTAATCCGGGAGCCAGTGTAAAAGATCGTATTGCATTAAATATGATTCTTAAGGCAGAACAAGAAGGAAAGCTAGACAAGGATACAATAATTATTGAACCGACAAGTGGGAATACGGGAATAGGCTTAGCATCCATTGCAGCAGCACGAGGATATAAAATCATTCTTACAATGCCTGAATCTATGAGTATTGAACGTCGACGCTTGCTAGGAAGCTTTGGAGCAAAGATTGTATTAACCGATAGCACTAAAGGAATGCGAGGTGCAATTGATAAAGCAAATGCGTTAGCTGAAAGTTATGCGAAAGTATTCATCCCTAGTCAGTTTGATAATCCGGCGAACCCGGAAATTCATCAAAAAACAACGGCGGTTGAAATTTTAAAAGACACGGACAAGAATGTAGCAGCTTTTGTAGCAGGCGTTGGAACGGGAGGAACGATTACCGGTGTTGGAAAAGTGCTCAAAGAACAACTATCAGATGTATATGTCGTCGCAGTTGAGCCTAAGGATTCGGCTGTTCTTTCGGGACAAGCACCAGGTCCTCATAAAATTCAAGGGATAGGAGCCGGGTTTATTCCGAAAGTAATGGATGTTCATCTGCTGGATGAAATTATACAAGTGAGCAATGAAGATGCCATTGCAATGGCTAGAGAAATTGCCCGTACTGAAGGTATCTTGGTGGGTATATCTGCAGGTGCAAATGTGTATGCAGCCATAGAACTTGCAAAGCGTGAAACGTTTAGAGATAAAAATATTGTGACCATTATTTGTGATACCGGAGAGCGTTATCTTTCTACAGGCTTATTTGATTAATTCATTGAAACATAGAGACTTTTCATAGTATGTAAAAAGGTGTATCAAAAGACGATGCACCTTTTTTTCGTGCTGAAATAGCCAAAAAGTGTGATTGTACATAAAAAAAAGTGTAGGTATAATCAGCTTAGGAGGACGGCTATGTATTGTAAAATTTTTTGTGGAACACTATTAGGAATTAAAGGGATGCTTATTGATGTTGAAGTTGATATTTCAGAAGGTTTTCCCAAATTAGATATCGTCGGAATGCCGGGCAGTGTTATCAAAGAGGCAAAAGAGCGAGTAAGAACAGGAATAAAAAACTCGGGATATACATTTCCGTATAAACGAATAACGATTAATCTAGCTCCGGCGCATATTCGTAAAGAGGGTGTGGGATTTGATTTGGCCATTGCTGTAGGCATTTTATGCTGTGAGCGTATTATTCCTGTTGCACATCTTAATCAAACGATTGTATTAGGAGAGTTAGCCCTTAATGGAGAGATTCGACCTATAAAAGGAATTGTCTCTTTACTTGACGAAGCAAAGAATGAAGGAATAAAACGTTGTATTATTCCAAAAGGAAATATACATGAAGCGATGCTGATTAAAGATCTAGAGATTATAGGCGTCGATGATTTGCAAGAAGTGGTGGCTTGCATTAAATCGAATTATCTAGAGCATCAACAGGTAATCCATAGTAGCTTATTAGAGAGCTTAGATGGGGGCGCAGAGCCATTAGAAGACTTTTCTCAAGTTATTGGCCAAGAGCATGCAAAAAGAGGGTTAGAGATAGCTGTGAGTGGAATGCATCATGCAATGCTAAAAGGTCCGCCGGGAATCGGTAAGACCATGCTGGCAAAACGGGTTAAAACTATTTTGCCTCCTTTGTCAGATAAAGAAATCATAGATTTAACCAAAATATATTCAGCTGCAGAAAAATTATTAAACAATAGACAGATTATTTATGGACGCCCATTTAGAGATCCCCATCATTCGATTACACGAGCAAGTTTTATTGGTGGAGGTTCATTGGCAAAACCGGGAGAAATTAGTCTTGCACATAAAGGGGTGCTCATGCTGGATGAATTTCCTGAATTTCGTAAAGATGTCATTGAGTCGTTGAGAGAGCCTTTGGAACAAGGCTATATTTTGCTGTCAAGAAATCACCATGTTTTTTCTTTTCCAGCAGATTTTATACTTATAGCGGCTATGAACCCATGTCCTTGCGGATATTATCCACATACAGACAAGTGTCAATGCCTACCTTCGCAAATTGAAAAATATCATACAAAAATAAGTGGAGCCATTATAGATCGAATTGATTTGCATATTGAGATGATGCCTATGAAATATCAGCAACTAAAAGAACATCAAAGTGGTGAATGTTCAAAGAAGATTTTGGAGCGCGTCAAGCAAGTCCATTCCATTCAATCTAAACGCTATAAAAATGAAGAGTTTATTTTCAATGCCAATATTCCCGTAGACAAGATTCCGGTATATTGTCAATTATCCTCTGTGGCCGATGAACTATTAAGAGAAGTCTATAGGACTTTAAATCTAAGTTCCCGCTCATATCATCGTCTATTAAAAGTTGCAAGAACGATTGCAGATATGGACAACAGTGAATATATACATGACCAGCATATTGCCGAAGCCATTTTGTTTAAGCAAGATGCTTGATAAATCTAAGGATTATCGTTATAATGACATAGTTAAGCTATAGATGAATGGAGGAGACAAATGCATCCGATTATAGAGGTGGATCAGAAAAAACTCATTGAGAATCTTGCAAAGGTTCAACGCATTATTCAAGAAAATGTAAAAATTATGGCGATTATCAAAAGTAATGCCTATGGTCATGGGATGTTGGAAATTGCAAAGGCCCTATCCTTTCAAGTGGATTCTTTTGGGGTAGGATTTTTTCATGAGGCTTTATTACTCAGACAACACGGGATTATACAGGAAATTCTTGTACTAGGACCTTCTTATGATTTTGAATTAGCCATTGAAAATAAAGTAACCATAACCATAGAAAGCACTGAACAGGCGATGCGTTTGTTTCAATACATAGAGGCCCAAGTAAAAGGGACGAAAAAAAAGATTCAGATACACCTAAAAGTGGATACAGGGTTTGGACGCTTTGGGCTTGATAAAGAAGGGGTCGCCTCCTTTTTAAAGCACTACATGATGTATAGTAATTATATTGTGATTCGAGGTGTATATTCGCATATATCCATGACAAAGAAAACAGATGCAACGTGGGTAGAGCAACAGAACAAATGTTTTTTAGCGTTTAAAGAACAAATTCAAGCGCAAATAGACACAAAAAATATACTTTTTCATTTAGCGAATTCAGAAATCGCCATTGATTATGCACAGTTACAATATGATATGATTCGAATTGGTAATGCGCTGTTTGGACCAGTGGGAAGTGAAAGACATATTGAATTAAAGTCTATTGCGTCAATAAAACTTCCAGTGGTAAGTGTCCATGAAAGAGGCAAGGGGCAACGCATTGGATATGGGCGACGATATCGCCTAAAAAAGGATAGTAAAATCGGCGTGGTTGAAGCAGGATTTTATGAAGGAATTGGCATTGAAAAAAGTCCGATTGGACAATCAAGAGTGCATCAGCTGCGTTTTTTTGCACGGCGTGTCATTAAAGCATTTTTGCGAAAAGAGTATATGCTTTATCAAGGAAAAAAGCTCCCTATTATTGGTATGGTTAATATGCAGTATACAATGATTGATATTACAGGAATAGATATGAAGATAGGGGACTTTGTAGAATATAAAAAATCACCACTATATTTTAAAGAGAATATTGAACGTCGACATATATTGGAGGAAGACAATGGAATTAGTAACAAATCTTGATCATCAAAGCTATAAACGCTGGAATGAAACACATCAGTATGGACAATTTTTACAGTCTGAAGAATGGGGACAGTTTAAAAGTAAAGGTGCATGGTCATATGAGCTTATAGGTCTAAAAGACCAAGGGGAGCTCGTTGCAGCTTGTATGCTGTTAAAACGTAAGCTACCTTTGATGAATGGTTACATGTATTATGCGCCTCGAGGATTTGTGCTGGATTATTCAAACACAACGGTGATTCGAGAATTTACACAAAAAATTGCTGCCTATGCGAAGGCGAATAAAGGGATTATGGTTAAGATTGACCCTTGTGTCATGTATAGAGAACATGACGCTGAGGGGCACCTTGTTGAGGAAGGGTTTAATCATGAGAATATTATAAAAAGCCTCTGTAATTTAGGGTATCACCACAAAGGGGTTACCCTTGATTTTGATGGGATACAGCCAAGGTTTGTTTATAGACTCCCATTGGATAGAGACTTAGATGAATTGATGAAAAAATTTCACCATAAGACTCGTTATAACATACGCCTTGCAGAAAAAAAGGGTGTCGAAATCTATGAGGGTTCTCGCGAAGAACTTGAAATTTTTGAAAAGATTATGCGTGTTACTGGAGAACGGGATGGATTTATTCCAAGACCTCTTGAATATTTTCAAAGTATGTATGATGTGCTCTATCCAGCCGGAAAACTAAAATTTTATATGGCAAGATATAATGTAGAAAAAGCCTTAAAAACCGTATCACAGCAACTTCAAAAAGAACAAGCAAAAGAAAAATATGATGAAAAACGCTTAGAAAAGCTCCTAAGAGAAGAAAAAGAATTGATGGAATTATCTAAGGAGCATCCAACGGGAATTATTGTTTCAGGAACAATTATGATCATTAATGGGAAAACAGCATGGTATTTATATGGAGCCAGTGATAATGCTTTTCGAAATATCATGCCCAACTATTTAATTCAATGGAAAATGATACAAGATGCTTATAAAATAGGATGTAATATGTATGATTTTCGTGGAATATCAGGTGATCTGAGCCCGGAAAATCCACTACATGGACTTTACCGCTTTAAAAAAGGATTTACGGGTGAGTTTGTGGAATATATTGGAGAGTTTGATTTGATTCTACGTCCAATACGATATAAGCTATTTGAACATGGGGTACCATTGGCTAAAAAAATTATTCGTAAACTAAAAAAATAATCGAGTTCGTCGTTCGTGAGGGAGAGGTATGAATAAGAAAATATATAACATTTGGTTAAGTCAAGCACCCGGGATTACACCTAGAGGTGCTTGGTATTTGTACAAAAAATACGCGTCGATTGAGAAAATTTACCAGATGCCGAGAGCTGAAATTGTTGATTTTTTTCAGTCGATTGAAGGGACATTAGGATCTGGATTTATCCGAAATCATGATGCGCAGGAATGGGAGCGCTACAAAGATAAAATTACAGAGGTTGAAAAATATTATGAAAAAATCTCTAAAAAAAATGTGCAGGTTTTAACACCGGATCAAGAGATATTTCCCAAACGCTTGCGTGAAATAGATGATTGTCCAATTGTGCTTTATGCAAAAGGAAAAGTGGATTTTTCTAAACCGGCGATTGGTATTGTAGGATCGCGAAGAGCAAGTGACTACGGAAAGGCAATGGCTAGGTACTTTGCGAAAGAATTGGCATGTTTTGGAATAAACATTGTCAGTGGTTTAGCATACGGAATTGATGTCAATGCACATATTGGATGTATAGAAGAAGGTTATAATACAACAGCGGTTTTAGGGGGAGGATTACATGCATGCTATCCAAAACGTCATGAGAAATACTTTAACGAGATTCAACAGATGGGTAGTGTTTTATCTGAAGAACCCTATGGAAGAAAAGTAGAGCCATATATGTTTCCAAAACGCAATCGGATTATTAGTGGAATAAGCGAAGGTGTCATCGTTATTGAGGCAGCTAAAAAAAGCGGATCTTTAATTACATCAGATTTTGCATTAGAACAAGGAAGAGAAGTGTTCTCTGTTCCGGGACGATTGTTTGATACATTAAGTGAAGGGTCAAATGCATTAATCAAACAAGGAGCGAAGGCGGTCTTTGATGTCGATGATGTACTTAATGAATTGAGTGAATATGTGCAAAAACAAGTAGGACAAAAAGAGGATTCGGAAAAAAAACTTGAAGAAATAGAGAAAATAGTATATTCTTGTATAAGTTACGACCCTGTTCATATGGAACAAATCCTTCAGCAACTACATGGACAAAAAAGCAACGAGTGCATGTTAAGACAGGACGAAATAATGATGATTCTTTTGAAGCTCGAGCTGAAAGGATTTATTGAAAAAAAATCAGGGTGTTATTATACACGTTTGGAGGTTTAGAATGGCAAAGAACTTAGTTATTGTTGAGTCCCCTGCAAAAGCAAAAACGATTAAAAAGTTTTTGGGTTCAAATTATAAAATTGAAGCATCGATGGGGCATGTACGTGATCTGCCAAAAAGTCAGCTAGGGGTAGATCCTGAAAATGATTTTGAACCAAAATATATAACAATTCGTGGAAAAGGTGAACTCTTGGCAAAATTAAAAAAAGAAGCCAAGAAATCAACAAAAGTATATTTGGCAACTGACCCTGACCGAGAGGGTGAAGCAATCTCTTGGCATTTATATAATGTTTTATCTCCGCTAAATGAAAAGATATATCGGATTACATTTAATGAAATTACAAAAGAGGCAGTAAAAGGTTCAATTAAAGCAGCCAGAACAATTGATATGGATCTTGTTGATGCACAGCAAGCCCGTCGAATATTAGATAGAATTGTTGGATATAAGATTAGCCCTTTATTATGGAAGAAAGTCAAAAAAGGTTTAAGTGCAGGACGAGTACAATCGGTTGCGCTTAAGTTGATATGTCAGCGGGAAAAAATGATTGAGCAGTTTATTCCGGAAGAATATTGGACGATTGATGCAACGATCAAAGCAAAAGGTGTCAAAGAATCTTTTGTTGCGGCTTTCTATGGAAACAAGGAAGGTAAGATAGCGCTTTCAAATAAAGAGCAAGTCGATAAGATTCTAGAGAATATTAATAATCAACCCGTATCCATTGAAGATATTAAGAATTCAGATCGGATACGTAAGCCTAACTTACCCTTTACAACAAGTACCTTACAGCAAGAAGCATCAAAAAAATTGAACTTTACAACATCAAAAACAATGCGTATTGCACAACAGCTGTATGAAGGGGTTGATATTCCAGGGCGCGGGACAACAGGTCTCATTACATATTTACGTACAGACTCTACACGTATTGCTACGCAGGCGCATAATGAAGCCGTTGATTTTATTCAACAAAATTATGGGGAAGAATACGTCAATAGTAAGCCGATTGCTGTGAAAAAAAATGAAGCGGCACAAGATGCGCATGAAGCTATACGCCCAACATATACAGAACTTGAGCCCTTGTCCATTAAGGCGTCTTTGTCTAGAGACCAATATCGTTTGTATCAGCTGATTTGGACGCGGTTTGTGGCTTCAAGGATGAAACCTGCAATTTATAATCGTCAACGTATTACAATGTATATACAAGATTATCAGTTTAGAACAAATGTGCAAACCATAAAATTTGATGGATTTTTAAAAGTATATAAACATGACGATGATGACCAAGATGCTGTGGCAAAAAAACAATTAGAGATTAATACAGATACAAAGCTTTCTATGGAATCTGTTGAAGGAATTCAACATTTTACACAACCGCCGGCAAGATACACAGAAGCCGCGTTAGTCAAAACACTTGAAGAAAATGGTGTAGGAAGACCTAGTACATATGCACCAACGATTTCAACGATTCTGGCCAGGGGATATGTGGGGAAAGAACAGAAAAAATTGTTCCCGACAGAATTAGGCGAGATAGTCTATGAAATCTTAAAAGGATATTTTAATGATGTCATTAATGTTGATTTTACAGCCAACTTAGAAAAAGAACTGGATCAGGTTGAAGACGGAGATATTCCGTGGAAGCATGTTTTAAGAGAATTTTATCCGGGCTTTGAAAAATTGGTCGAAACAGCAGAAGAGGAAGTTAGTAAAATAGAGATTCGCGATGAAGAAACAGATATCCCATGTGAACTTTGTGGACGTAATATGGTAATTAAAATGGGAAGATACGGTAAATTCTTAGCATGTCCAGGTTTCCCGGAATGTCGCAATACGAAGCCTTTATTGGAAAAGGTTGATGATGTTCAATGTCCTCGGTGTGAAGGAGATGTCTTGATTAAAAAGACAAAAAAAGGACGTAGATATTATGGGTGTGAAAACAATCCTGAATGTGAGTTTATGTCATGGAATAAACCTTCGACTGAGAAATGTGAATTGTGTGGTAGCATGATGGTTGAAAAAGGCAAGAAATTATTATGCATTAATGAAACTTGTAAGAACATTCAAGAAAAAAAGGAAGAAGACCCGGAAGATGTGTGAAATTTGTCTACAATTTCCTTGTCTTCTATTCTGGATTAAGATATAATAATGTTTAAGCGTGTAGCGAAATTCTAAGTAGGAGGAAAAAGTAGTGAGTGTTGAACTATTAGACCGCACCCGAAAAATCAACAAGCTATTACAAAAAACTGGAACGGAGCGAGTGGTTTTTCAAGATATTTGTGAAGTGATGAGTGACATTTTAGATTCAACTGTATTGGTACTTAGTAAAAAGGGGAAGTTATTAGCACAGTATTCGAAACAAACGATTGAACCTATTGAAGAGTTGCAAATATCCGAGAATGAGGAAATAATTGATTTGCAGCTGAATGAACGGCTATTAAATATTTTATCAACAAAGGAAAATATTAATTTTCTAACATTGGGAATAAAGAAAATATATACAGAACAAGGATATATTGGAATGGTTGCTCCTATTGATATAGCAGGGGAACGTTTGGGGACGCTGGTGATGTATCGTTTACATACATTTTATGATATTGAAGATATTATTCTAGCAGAATATGGTTCAACGGTAGTCGGATTAGAAATTATGCGCTCGATTAATGAAGAAAATTCAGAAGAGATACGAAAGAGCAATATTGTAAAATCAGCAGTTGGAACATTGTCCTTTTCTGAGCAAGAGGCAATTAAGCATATTTTTGAGGAACTCGATGGAAATGAAGGTATCTTGGTTGCGTCTAAGGTTGCAGACCGTGTAGGGATTACGCGAAGCGTTATCGTCAATGCCCTTCGAAAATTTGAAAGTGCCGGTGTAATAGAGTCGAGGTCTTTGGGAATGAAAGGTACATATATTAAAATTTTAAATAGTATTTTAAAAGATGAAATTGCAAAAATATAAGAAGAGATATAGAATCTCTTCTTCTTTTTGTAAAAAGTAAATTTTATTTACTTTTTACAAAAAAGCGGTTGTGTTCTTAACAATTAACTGATACAATGTATGATAGATTAAAGCGAAAGGAGTAAGGGGATGTCTTTTTTTGATTCTATGAATGTAAGTGCAACAGGAATGACAGCACAACGTTTACGAATGGATACAATTTCACAAAATATTGCCAATGTTAATACGACAAAGGGAAATGATGGGGAAGCGTATCGAAGAAAAACAGTTGTGTTTCAAGAATTAAATGACGGGAAGAATTTTCGCTCGCATTTAAATCGATATATGCAAAGAGGAAGTCAAACAAATACGGGTGGAGTAAAAGTACGACAAATTATCGAAGATAATTCACCATTAACACAAGTTTATGATCCTTCACACCCAGATGCAAATGAGAAGGGATATGTGGAGATGCCAAATGTTAATGTGGTTGAAGAAATGACGAATCTGATATCTGCTAATCGCTCATACGAAGCAAATATTACAGCGTTTAATGCAACAAAGGCAATGGCAGCTAAAGCGTTAGAAATCGGCAGATAATTTGAGGTGAGAATATGGATATACAAAGTATTAATAATTTGGTAGGTGGACTTCCAAAAGTGGGATTGCAACAAAAACAAGCAGATGCAACAATTTTTTCGGATATTTATCACTCGGCTATTAATATGGTAAATGAAACGAATACCTTGCAAAAACAAGCAGAACAATCTGCGTTGAGTTTTGCAATAGGAGATAGTGATAATATTCATGAAGTTATGATTGCCAATGATAAGGCGACAGTTGCTCTTCAATATACGGTTCAAATTAGGGACAAAGTCTTAGAAGCATATAATGAAATCATGCGAATGCAAATATAAATAAATTCAATGAGGTGTAAGAAATGCCCGAGTTTTTGAATCGGATATCAAATCAATTAACAGAATTTTGGAATAAATATTCAACGAAACAAAAAATACAGATGGCCACAACTATTGCAATTGGTATAATTGCGCTAGTTGTTCTTGTTGTGTTTTTAAACCGACCTAAATATGAATTGTTGCAAGGTGATTTGGAACCTTCACAGGTGAATGTTATTGTTGAGACATTAACGGCATCTGGAATTAACAATCAAGTCGGTGAAGATGCAAGAAGCGTGTATGTTGAACAAGGTTCTACACGGGATGCAACGTTGGCTTTGGCAGAAATTGGGATTTTATCAGGTAATGAACTGACGTATGATGATTTATTTGAAAGTTCAATTATGACAACAGAGTCAGAGCGTGCACTTAAACGAAAAGAATTTTTAAAAACAAGTTTGGCGAATACCATTGAGTTGATCGACGGAGTGGAGCAAGCAGAAGTCGAACTTGTTATGCCGGAATCAGATCGAACGATTTTAGATGATGCAAAAGAATCTAAAGCAAGTATACTCATTACAACGAATGAAAAGCTGGCAAGTGGAAGTGTTGAGAGTATTGCAAAGCTTGTTGCTACAGGCGTTGATAATCTTTCTTTGGATAACGTGACAGTCATTGACTCGACGGGAAGGTTATTGTTTGATGGGCAAACAGTGACAGACAGTATCGGTAATATTTCATCAAGAACAGAATATGAGATGCAAAAAGAACTCATGGTCAAAAGTAATGTACGTTCAATATTGCTATCGGCTGGGGAATATGATGATGCTATGGTAACGGTTGACTTAGTGATTGATTTTGATGAACTTGAGCAAGTGACGGAGCGTCATAGTACTCAAGATGGTAGTAATACAGGGATTGTAGTAGAAGATAATACTTATGCAGAAGAATCGACCAATGCAAGCACCGCAGGAGCGCCGGGAACGGATGCTAATGGTGTGACAGATACGATGATAGCTGATGGTAACGAATCAACGGTAACCATTGAAGAGCGAAATGTTGTCTATACATACGACACAGAAGTGGCGACTGCAGTAAAAGCTATAGGTGGAGTGAAGTATGATGACTCCACAGTATCGGTTTCTTTAACAAAGTATCGTATATACGACCAAATGATGCTGGAAAATCAAGAAGATGGTATTTTACAAGGCAGAACATGGGAACAGTTCAAATATGACATTACTCAACAGGGACGAACTAAAATTGAAGAAGTCGACGAAGATATTGTCGAAATGATTCGAATGGCGAGTAATGTAGATAATGTTATGGTATTGGCATATGAGGTTCCTAAGTTTATTGATCGTGAAGCAGAAGAATCCAATATGAGTGATTACTTATTAATTGGAATTATTGTATTGATGATTTTACTTCTTGGCTATGCGGTATATAAAGGAACAGAGCCAGTAGAAATTAAAGAAATAGAGCCTGAATTATCCGTTGAAGAGATGTTAGCTTCGACACGTCAAACTTCAGATTTAGAGGCGATTGAGTTTGATGGAAAAAGTGAGGCAAGAGTTGAAATTGAGAATTTTGTAGACAATAATCCAGATGCGGTAGCCTTGTTATTACGCAATTGGTTAAATGAAGATTGGGAGTGATGCAATGGCTGAGTATAAAGGAATACAGAAAGCGGCGATCTTATTAATTGCTTTAGGTCCAGAAAAATCTTCGCAAATCTTTAAGCATTTAAAAGAAGAAGAGATTGAACAGTTAACATTAGAGATTGCTAATACACGAAGTGTAAGTCCAGAAGTAAAGGACAATATTATCAATGAGTTTTACGAGATTTGTATAGCTCAACAATATATTGCAGAAGGTGGTATTGGTTATGCCAAGGACTTATTAGAAAAAGCTTTAGGTTCGGATAAAGCAATGGAAGTTATCGGACGATTGACGTCATCATTACAGGTGCGGCCGTTTGAATTTATCCGTAAAACAGAGCCAAGTCAATTGTTAAACTTTATTCAAGATGAACATAATCAAACAATTGCTTTGATTTTATCCTATTTGAGTGCGGCACAAGCTTCAATGATATTAGCAGCGCTGCCGCAGGAAAAACAAGCAGATGTTGCACGACGAATTGCCTCGATGGACAGAACGTCACCAGATGTTATAAAAGATGTTGAAGACATTTTAGAGAGAAAGCTTTCTTCCCTCGTAACCCAAGACTACACTATTGTGGGTGGTGTCGATGCGATTGTTCAAATACTCAACTCGGTTGATCGAAGTACAGAAAAACATATCATGGAAACTCTTGAAATTGAAGACGCAGATTTAGCAGAAGAAATTCGCAAGAAAATGTTTGTCTTTGAAGATATTTTATCTCTTGATGATAGATCGATTCAACGTGTTCTTAGGGAAGTGGATAATAATGACTTGGGAATCGCCCTTAAAGGGTCGGCAGAAGAAGTTCAAAATGTTATCTTTAATAACTTGTCTAAACGTTTAGGAACAATGATTCGAGAAGAAATGGAATATATGGGACCTGTTCGATTAAAGGATGTTGAAGAGTCGCAACAAAAAATTGTGAATATTATTCGTAAGCTTGAAGATAGTGGTGAGATAGTCATTAGCCGTGGTGGAGGTGACGAGATCATTGTCTAAAATCGTTAAATCTAGTTTTGTTTCTTTTACAGAACAAAAAAAAGAGATAAAGGTTATATTAAATAATGACCCTAAAATCTTGCAAAGTTCAGTGAAAGCTGTCGATAGAGAAGCAGAAGAAATACTTGAAGACAACCAAGAAAACTTAGAAGAAATTAAGCATCAAGTAAAACAAGAGGCATACGAAAAGGGCTTTGAATTAGGGCAGCAAGAAGGCTATGACGAGGGGTATGAAAAAGGTTATGCGTTAGGTTATGCTGAAGGTAAAAAGCAAAGTCAAGAAGAATGTATGCATAAGTTAGAACAAGAACGCAGTGTGCTGCATCAAGAAGCTGAGCATTTGCAGGAACAGATGGAAAAAGAACTGGCAGAAAGAACCGAGCGCCTTGAACCGAAGATGCTCCATATTATTGATGCCCTTGTTCAAAAACTTGTTGGAACCCAAAGTGTAAGTCAAGGAACTATTCTACATTTGATTCGTAGTGGAATGAATGAACTAGATTTGCATGGAGATTTAGTTATCAAAGTTTCGGCAGTAGATATTGATGAGGTGCTTGAGCACAAAGCAAAACTAACAGAGGGGTTAAGCGAAAAAATTGACGTGGAAATCCTTCTGGACCAACAGTTAGAGAAAAATGAGTGTGTTATTGAAACCAATATGGGAAGTATTGATTGTTCATTAGGGACGCAGATGGAGTCGCTTTTACAAGAACTTCGGTTAATCCGCGACAGTTTGGAAGGTGATGGAACAAATGCCGGAAATTGATTTCAATAAATATGAAAAGCTGATGACTAAATCCTATGTAAAGCAAATGGGACGTGTCGTAAAAATCGTCGGATTGACAATTGAATCTTTAGGACCCCAGGTTTCTGTCGGTGATGCGTGTATGATTACTTCGGTGAAGAATCATAAAAAAGTATTAGCTGAAGTTGTCGGATTCAAAGATAATCGAATTTTGTTAATGCCCTTGGATGATATGGAAGGTATAGGTCCAGGAAGTCATGTTGAATCCATAGGACATCCATTAAAAGTTTCAGTGTCTAATCAACTATTGGGACGTATATTAGATGGTCTTGGAAAACCAATTGATGAAAAAGGACCGCTATATACAGAAGAACAATATACAATAGAAAATGAAGCACCGGATCCATTAAAACGTGATCGCATAAAAAACATTTTACCGCTGGGAGTTAAAGCTATTGATGGAATGCTAACTGTCGGTGAAGGACAAAGAATTGGGATTTTTGCCGGAAGTGGCGTGGGAAAAAGCACCTTGCTTGGGATGATAGCTAAAAATACAAAAGCAGACATTAATGTGATTGCGCTCATAGGTGAACGGGGACGTGAAGTTCGTGAGTTTATTGAACGTGATTTGGGAGAAGAAGGATTAAAACGTTCTGTCTTAGTTGTAGCAACATCGGATAAACCGGCAATGGAGCGTCAAAAAGCGGCTAAGACTGCGACGGCGATAGCAGAATTTTTCCGAGATCAAGGCAAAAATGTATTATTGATGATGGATTCATTGACGCGTTTTTCTATGGCACAACGTGAAATTGGCTTGGCTGTTGGAGAACCACCCGTTAGTCGGGGGTATACGCCTTCTGTTTTTAGCGTGATGCCAAAGTTGCTTGAACGAACCGGAAATTCTGACTGTGGCTCAATCACAGCGTTATATACAGTGCTAGTTGATGGAGATGACATGAATGAACCCATAACAGACGCCGCACGTGGAATCCTTGATGGACATATTGTTCTTTCGCGGCGACTAGCTAATAAAAATCATTATCCGGCTATTGATATATTACAAAGTGTGTCTAGGGTAATGACAGAAGTGGTAACGCCGGAGCATAAAGAATATGCGAATTATTTAACTTCAATAGTAGCTACATATCGAGAATCAGAAGATTTAATTAATATTGGAGCCTATTCAAGGGGAAGCAACCCGGAAATTGATGAAGCGATTAATAACATAAAAGCAATTAATAATTTTTTGCAACAAAAGGTTGATGAGCAATTTAGTATTGACCAGGTCAAACAAGCATTGGAAAATATCTATTCGAATCGAACAAGCGAATGATAGGTGAAGATACATGGCTAAATTTCATTTTTCGATGGAAAAAATACTTCAAGTGAAAAAGAAATTGGAAAAACAAAAACAATTAGAACTTGGCAAAGCTATGCAAGCATTAAATGAGGGGCGTCTGCGCTTAGAATCGATGGAAGTTCATCTATATGAGGCAAATGAAGACTTTAAAATAAAAATAGGCAGTGGACGTGTCCATCATCTTGAAATAAAAAGTGCGCATGAGCGGATTCGATATTATCATGAATCAATCAATGAACAAAAAAAAGAAATACAAAGTCTTGAGGCTAAAGTAGAACAAGCAAAAGACGTGTTGAAAAAAGCCTTGCAAGAGAGAAAAATCTTTGAAAGTCTTAAAGAAAAAGCTTATGAGGCATACATTGAACAAGAAAAAATTGATGAAGCAAAACAGCTTGATGAAATCGTAAGTTATAAATATAGGAATTCATAATTAGGAGGCAGGTTATGGCAGAAGAGATATCACAGAAAAAGAGTGGAGGAAAGATAGGCAGTATCTTAATTTTAGTTGGAGTACTCTTGTTAATTCTATTCGGTATTTTTGTCGCGCTTCTTAAATTTGATGTCGGATCACTTGGAACCAAGGTCATAGGACCGAAGATTCAAAATATTCCAGGAGCTACGTTCATTCTTCCAAAGATGCCTAGTGAAACAGACGGTGAAACACTTACAGATGAAGGCTACCAATCTTTTGAAGAAGTTGTAGAAATATTAAAAGTAACAGAAAATTTACTTAAGGAAAAGGAGGAAGAAGCCGAAACACTTATTGAGCAAATTAATCAACTTCAAAATGAAAATAAACGTCTCAAGACCTTTGAAGACCGCTACTTAGAGTTTGATAAGGAAAAATCAGAGTTTGATCGTTTTATTGTTGAACAATTTGATTCTGAAAGCTATCCAACGTGGTATGAAAAGATGAATCCAGACAATGCAGCCAAGATCTATGAAGAAATGGTAGAAGAAAAAGTTGACAGTGAGCAGCTGCATCAGCTTATTACAACCTATGATTCTATGAAACCGGCAAATGCTGCAGCGATTTTATCTGAAATGAGTACAACACGTTTAGCGATGGTGGCTACAATCATTAAAAACCTAGATGCAGAACAAGCGGGAAAGATATTAGCAGCAATGGATACAAGCGTTGCCGCTAGGATTACAACCTATCTTTATCCCGAAGAATAAGGCAAAGGAGGGAATAAATGAATAGTATTGCTATGAACTTCGTAGCAAACATGTTAAACACACAGACATTTAATGAAGGACATTATGTGAATCGTTCAGAGCAAAGTACAAGCGGGACAAAATTTAAAGACGTCATTCAAAAAACTCAAGAAGGCATTACACGTTCTAATGATACGCAAAAGCCCACAAGAGAGCAAGAATTAAAGCGGTATGAACGCCCAAACGAGCGAACAACCCAATCTCTTGAGGCAAGAGTTGTAGAGAACGAAGAAAGTGTCGTGGGTGACAATGCGAACTTGGAGACGAAAGCAGATATCAAGGAAGTAGAAGTGCTTGATGAAAGCGCTCTATTAAAAGGTATTGAGCAGATGGATACCATTTCATTAGAAATCATGCAAGCCATTGCCGATTTAATGAATGTGTCTATTGATGAGATTCAAGCAACGTTAGAACAACTTGACATGAAAATTGAGGACTTGTTTGATAGTAATCAACTGATGAAGTTTATGACAGCTCAGATGGGATTAGATTCTTCAACAGAAGTATTAACGACTGAGGGAGCAATGACCCAATATAAGCAAGTAGCTTCGTTGATGGAAGAGTTTTCCAAACCATTTATGGAACTTAAGCAGTGGTTAAGCGAACAGGGTGTACAAATGACAGATCAAAGTAAAGAGCAAATTGTTCTTAATCCTGAAACTGTTAGCGAAGTGCAACCGGAGACCAAACAGTCAGATATGAATTTTTCCAAAGAAGAATCATCGGAATTATTTAGTTCAAAAGAGCTTGACAAACCATTGGTTGCGACAGGGACTGAAGATAAGAATGCAATGCCTTCAGGATTTGAAACAACATTAAATCAAGTGGTGACGGAAAAAGTTGAAACGTTAGTTATGAATGGTGAACTAAGAACGGTTTACACGGAAGTTACAACAAAAGATGTGTTTGACCAGATTGTTACAGGTTTAAAAGTAGAAGTTACACAGGGTAAACAAGACATTATACTTCAGTTACAACCTGAAAATTTAGGGAAAATTGCGGTGAATATTTCAAAAGAAAATGGCGTCATGACAGGACAATTTATTGCTGAATCAGAGGCGGTAAAGAGTTTGATTGAAAAAAATGTACCCATTTTAAAACAACAACTTGAAGCGCAAGGTATTGATCTTCGAGATGTGAAAATTGTTGTAGGCGATTCAAAAGCTTTTTTTGCCGGGAAAGATAGTGAACGTGATACACAGAATTTTCAACAGACAATGTCTCAAAACAAAAAACGACACACACGGATTAACCGGGTGGAGCAAATGCTCAATGAACAATTAGAGGAAAACGATGGCTTAGAACAAGCAAGTCATATAGATACTGAAATGAGTTCAATTGAGTTTCAAGCCTAGGAGGTGAATGTATGGCGGCAGTAGACGCAGTACAGCAAATGCTGGATAAATATGGACAAAAAGAAGTGGCCTCAACGCAATCCAATGATTTTTTGGGTAAAGATGCATTCTTAAATCTGCTAGTTACTCAGATGAAATACCAAGATCCGTTGGAACCAACAAGCAATGAAGATTTTTTAGCTCAAATGGCTCAATTCTCTTCACTTGAACAAATGAAAAACTTAAATACAACGGTACAGTTGTCACAAGCCAATAGTTTAATTGACAAATACGTCAAAGGTGTAGCTATAAACAATACATCAGGAAAACAAACAGAAGTTCTTGGAATTGTAGATGCAGTTAACCTGAAAAATGGAGTTCCGTATTTGGTAGTTGGTGAACAAGAAATTGAGTTAAGTAGCGTATCAACAGTTATTAGTGACTTTGGAAGTGAAACAGTTGCAATGATTGAAGCTATTGAAGCAAGTGGAGCTAAAATTGAAGAAATTGAAGCGTTATTAAGAAAGTTGCTTGGAGAAGAAGATCCTGATGCTGGTGATGGAACCGATACAGGTGATGGAACGGATACAGGCGATGGAACAGACACAGGCGATGGCAGTGAAGAAAATATAGTAGAATAGGAGTTGATCCTATGATTATTAATAATCAAATGGCAAAATCGATTCAACAGTTAGGACAAGTAACCCAGACAAATGCAGTGAAACCTACTGGACGTCAAATTGGTCAGGGTGAGTTCCAAAAAATTCTTAATCAACAGTTGGATCAAAAGAATGAATTAAAATTTTCAAAGCATGCAAGTATGCGTTTAGAGTCAAGACGTATCAACTTCAGTGCTAACCAAATAGAACGTTTGCAAAACGGATTGGAAAGTGCTAGAAATAAAGGGGTTAAGGAATCCTTAATGCTTGTTGATGATGTTGCATTGATTGTAAATGTTGAAAATGCAACGGTAGTGACTGCTTTGAATAAAGATGAAAGCAAAGAACACGTTTTTACAAATATTGACGGTGCTTTATTACTGTAGCTGGACCTTAATTAAGGAAGCAAAGCATTCTTGACTGATTGATAGAATGCCGGGTAAAGTCCGTTGACTTAGGAGGTCAATAAATTATGATGCGATCAATGTACTCTGGTGTTTCGGGATTGCGTATTCACCAGACAAAGATGGATGTAATTGGTAATAATATTGCCAATGTTAACACTGTAGGATTTAAGTCAAGTCGTGCGCTGTTTAGTGAGATCTTTTCGCAAACAGTTCAAGGGGCTTCAGGCGCTAATGCAAATAAAGGTGGAACTAACCCTATCCAAATTGGATTAGGTGCTTCACTGGGCTCAATTGATGTGAATATGACAGAAGGGGCATCTCAACGTACAGATAACCCACTGGACTTAAAAATTGAAGGTAACGGATTCTTCGTTGTTGGAGATGTAACAGGGAATAAATTTACTCGTGCTGGAGCCTTTACCATTGATTCAGTAGGAAATTTAGTTAGTTCAGGCGGTCTAAACCTTATGGGATGGGGTGTCGGAAATGACGGAGAAATTCAAAAAGAAAAAGTTCAACCTTTACGTATATTAAGCACGGATAATATATTTTCAGAGCCTGAGATGACCTCTAAAGCAATTATCGGAGGTAACATTAACATGAACGACCCACAGCTAGACCCAGCAGAAGGGGGCGTTCCGTTTACAATGACTATTTATGATTCACTCGGTTATCCATACACAGCTGAGATGCTCGTTCAAGAAACAGGGACACCGAATGAATATGATATTACCATGACAGATGTTACGAATGAAAATGGTGACTCAATTATTGGTGCAGCCACTGGTGCAGTTACCATTACCTTTGATGAAACAACAGGAAAAATCACGAATGATCCGGCGACATTTGATATTACTGGATTAGATACACCAAGCTCTGATTTTTCAGAAATTGAAGTGGATTTTAGTACACTTACAATGTTCTCTGGAAATACAACTGTTGAAGCAAGAGCAGGAGACAAAGATGGACTTGATTCAGGGAATCCGGCAGGAACGATTTCAGGATATGAAATTAGTGGTGACGGAAAAATCCTTGGACAATATACCAATGGGGCTACGAAGTTATTAGGCCAAATTGCAATTGCGGATTTTGATAACCCTGCAGGGCTAAAAAAAGAAGGGAATAATTTATTCTCAGCAACCAGTAACTCAGGAAGCTTTAATGGTATCGGGATTGATATTACCTCCAATGGAGGCGTTATCAACTCTGGAGTACTTGAGATGTCCAATGTTGATTTATCAACAGAATTTACTGAAATGATCACAACACAACGTGGTTTCCAGGCAAATTCAAGGATTATTACTTCCTCAGATGAAATGTTGCAAGAGCTTGTCAACTTGAAGAGATAATGATAAAATAAGGTGATTGTGGTGTCAGCTGATGACTGGCACCACAAATAACTATGGATTGAAGGTGTGTCAATATGATTTATATCACAAAATTTAACCATCAAAAGATTTTGTTAAATAATGATTTAATTGAGCAAGTTGAAGAAACACCGGATACGGTAATTACCTTGACAACAGGAAAAAAATTAGTTGTCACAGAGTCAATGAATGAAATATATGAAAAAGTCATGAAGAGTAAACAAATAGCTAGACAAGATGGGTTTATTACGGACTGACAAGAATACTTGACGCGAGGTGGAAATAGTGGATTTAGCAACTATAATCGGATTAGTTTTGGGGGTCTTCTTCTTTCTCTTTTCTATCATAGTAGATAAGGGTGTTGGTGGAATTGCTGACTTTTGGAATGTGCCTTCGGTAATGATTACAATTGGTGGAACAATTGCTTCAACGATGATTAACTTTCCTATGAATAAATTCGTCGGAGCGTTAAAAGCATCAGCAATTGCTTTTAAAGTTGTCTTGATGAATGAAGGAGAAGTAATCAAAGAAATTATTCGCTTGTCAAATGTGGCAAGAAAAGAAGGTTTGTTGGCCCTTGAAGAGGCGGCAGAAACTATCGAGGATGATTTCTTGAAAAAGGGCGTTCTATTGATTGTTGACGGAACAGATCCTGAATTGGTTCGAAGTATATTGGAGACAGAATTAACTTTTATTGAGACACGTCATAGAGATGTACAAGGCGTGTGGAACCAAATGGGAGCCTTGGCGCCTGCATGGGGGATGATTGGAACCCTTATTGGGTTAATTAATATGCTTGGAAGTCTAAGCGACCCATCAGCGATAGGACCGGCAATGGCTGTTGCCCTCCTGACAACGATGTATGGTTCTATATTAGCGAACTTTATATGTATACCTTTTGCTGGAAAGCTATCTGTTCGAAGCAATGAGGAACTATTGATGAAAGAAGTTATGATTGAAGGACTGTTATCCATTCAAGCGGGAGAAAATCCACGTGTGATTGAAGAAAAACTAAAAGCGTTCTTATCACCAGTACTTCGAGCATCATTATCTGATCAAAGCGCTGAAGGAGAAAGCGAAGGTGAATAATCATGGCTAGAAAACAACATACGGATGATGGACCTAAAGGATCACCGGCATGGATGTCAACGTATGGAGACATGGTGACATTATTGTTATGCTTCTTTGTCCTTCTGTTTTCCATGTCAAGTGTTGATATAGCAAAATTCAAAGCAGCAATGAGTTCATTTGCTGACCAAATTGATGTATTGCCTGGTGGTGAAGCGTTAACAGATGGAGAGTTGCTTAATAATGGAGTGTCGCAACTGAGTGATATTCAAATCATTATTCAAGGAAATATGAACTTGAATCAAAATCAAGATAACACGTTACCAGAAGACCAAGATACAGATATAGATGAAGATGTAGACAGTCTTGAAGAAAATACAGAAGAGTTTATTCGTGCAGGTAAGATTGCACAAGAGATTGAAGAACAAATTCGTAACGAAGGATATAATGCAGATGTCGTAGCAATATCATACACATCGAATTATGTTAAGATGACATTACAAGGTGAATTTTTGTTTGACAGTGGAAAAGCAAATCTTAGATCTGAAGCAGTAAGTGCAATAGAAGTTATTGCAACGATACTAAAAGAACAACAATACAATGCGTATGACATTCAGATTGAAGGGCACACAGATAACTTAAATATAAATAATGCGCAGTTTCCAAATAACTGGATTTTATCCTCATATCGTGCATATGCAGTTTTAGAAGAATTATTGGAAGCTCATGATTTTGATCCTGAAAAAGTCGCTGCGACTGGCTATGGAGAATATCGACCCATTGCAACGAATGAAACCCTTGAAGGGCGGGCACAAAACCGTCGGGTCGAAATTAAAGTAGTATTAGATTCTGATGAAATTCTTATAGGTGACTCAGTAGAAGAAGAAACTGTTATACAAGGAGCTCAAGAGACACCTAATACTGAAACGTTGGAATAAATAGAAAAAGAATGGAGAACAAATATGAGTAAACTTTTACCAATCATTAACGCCGCTTTAACTGGAATTATACTTGTGATTATGATTATTGTTTTAATTCAAGTCGGGAGTATTCGCTCCACATTGAACCCTGAAACTAAAATGGATGAAAATGGTGAGGTTGTCATTCCGTTATCACAACTTGAAGAAGTCAGCCTTGGTGAAGACGATGAAGATGAGCAGTTTATATTGAAATTGATGAATGAGGAAACTGGAAAGAATGCAAATGTGGTTTTAAAAGTTGGCGTTGCGCTTGACACAAAGAACAAAGGTGCTGAAGAATCACGTGAAGTATTAAAAAGCCAGGGGCGAATTATTCGTGATCGTATTTATTCAATTCTTGTAAGTAAAGACTTGTCTTATTATAAAGACATATCTAAGCAAGAAGAATTAAAACAAGAAATTGTTTTAAAACTTCATGAGCTCATAGGAAATGAAGCCGTTGCAGATGTGTATTTTAATAATTTGATTGTAAGCGAATAATAAACCATTAAATAAATTTGGCAGGAGGTGAGGATATGGGTGAGGTGTTATCTCAAAATGAGATAGACCAGTTGCTTAATGCATTAAATACCGGGGAGCTAGACGTTGAAGAATATAAGTCGAACTCCAAAGAAAAGCAAGTTAAAGATTATGACTTTGCTCGACCGAGTAAATTTGCAAAAGAGCACTTACGGACATTAGAAATTATTTTTGAACATTATGCAAGACTTGTATCAACGACGTTACCTGCCTACATGCGAAACTCATGTCAAGTTGATGTAATCAACTCAGAGGCAGTCGCGTATTCAGAGTTTTCTAATGCATTATCAAACCCTATTCTTTTAGGCATCGTTGACTTTTACCCGTTAAAAGGTAATGTGGTTCTTGATATGAGTATTGATATTGGGTATTCAATTGTAGATCGCTTATTAGGGGGCAAGGGAGATGCGCTTGATAAAGCAAGAGATTTTTCTGAAATAGAGTTAGCAATTATTGAAAAAATTATGAACATTCTCGTAGAGCAATTAATTGATCCATGGAAAAATGTTGTGGAGATAGATCCTAGGCTTGAACAGATTGAAACCAACTCTCAGTTTGCGCAGATTATTGCACCGAATGAAATTATTGCATTAATCACGCTTAATCTTCGAATAGGTAAAGTTGAAGGACTATTAAATGTATGTATACCCTACATGAGTGTTGAACCGATCATGGATAAGTTAAATACGAAATATTGGTTTTCATCTTTGCAAGATACAGATGAAGAAACATATTCGGATATTATTGAGCGACAAATTTCAAAGACCCAAATACCAATTAGTGCAGTACTTGGAAGAAGCCATATTAGTGTCGATGATTTTATTAACCTGCAATATGGAGATGTAATTAAGCTTGATGCCAAGGTAACAGATGAAATTGATATTTTGGTGGGAAATATTAAAAAATTCAAAGGAAATCCAGGTGTGTTTGATAAAAATAGTGCGGTTAAAATATCAAAAGTTTTAAGAGAGGAGGACGATTAGATGGATGATATGTTATCTCAAGAAGAAATAAATGCGTTGTTAAATGGTTTGGATTCAGATGATTCGGATTCGTCCAATACAAGCTCACATGTGTCTGTATCAGAAGAAGAAAAAGATGCAATAGGTGAAGTGTCGAATATAAGCATGGGAACAGCAGCAACAACTCTTTATTCATTGGTGAATCAAAAGGTGTTAATTACGACACCAAAGGTAAAAACGCTTCAGTGGGAAGAGTTTACTGAACAATATGAAACACCATGTGTTGCAGTTCAAATTGTTTATAAAGAGGGATTAGAAGGAACAAATTTACTTATTCTAAAAGAAAATGATGTTAAAATTATTGCAGATTTAATGATGGGTGGAGATGGATTATCACCAGATGAAGAAATTAATGACTTACACTTAAGTGCAATAGGAGAAGCAATGAATCAAATGATTGGTTCAGCTGCAACCTCTATGTCCTCAATGTTTAAGAAAAAAATTGATATACAGCCACCTTCATCATCGCATATTAATTTAAATGAAACTTTTGATCCAATTGAAGTAGCAGAATTCTTGACGGAGACATTTATTCAAGTATCCTTTCGGCTTCAGATAGGGGATTTGGTTGATAGTGAGATCATGCAACTTTATCCTATCGACTTTGCGCAAGATATCTACAAAGAATTTATGAATACAAATGAAGAAGTTGTTGAAAAAGCGGCGGGGACTGCTCAGCCTCAAGAGGCTACATCAGGACAAGCGACTCCACAAGTAGCACCACCACCGATTCAGCCACAACCTCAAGTACAACCGCAGCAACCAGCGATGAACTATGCCAATATGGGGAATCAAAATATGCCTATGCAAAATCAAGGAATGCCAAATAGAAATATCGAAGTACAACAAGCACAATTTCAACAATTTGATGTTGGTAGTGTAATGCAGCAGAAGGAAAATATCGATTTGATTATGGATGTTCAACTTGAAGTTACAGTTGAGCTTGGACGTACACATCGATCGATAAAGGATATTCTTGAATTTGCCCCAGGAACAATTATAGAGTTGAATAAGCTTTCAGGAGAACCGGTTGATGTTCTTGTAAATGGTAAAATTGTTGCAAAAGGTGAAGTGGTTGTTATTGATGAAAACTTTAGTATCCGTGTGACAGAAATTATGAAGGGAAAAACAATCCTTTAATAAGAATACATGGACGTGAAGGAATTGTCGTCAATTCTTCACAAAAATGTTGGCGAAAACAAAAAATGTATGCTTAATGATAGGATATATGCTATAATGATAAACAAATACTACATTGATAAGGAGCGATAAAATGGCGGGAAAAAATATACTAATTGTTGATGACGCAGCCTTTATGCGAATGATGATCAAAGATATTTTAGGAAAAAATGGATATAATGTTGTTGGAGAAGCTGAAAATGGAGTGAAAGCAGTTGAAAAATTTTCAGAGTTATCTCCAGACTTAGTGATTATGGATATAACTATGCCGGAAATGGATGGGATTGAAGCGGTAAAAGCTATTCGTGGAATCAAAAGTAATGCAGACATAATTATGTGTTCGGCAATGGGACAACAGGCAATGGTAATTGAATCGATTCAAGCGGGAGCAAAAGACTTTATTGTAAAACCATTCCAAGCAGAACGGGTTATTGAAGCTGTATCAAAAGTCATTGGATAGTGCTCTATGACGAATGTAGGTTTACTTGTATTGGGAGAACGTGATTCGTTAGAGATGCTGTTTTTATTGATACTCTTTTTGATTATTATAATAGCGGCTTACTATGTCACGTATGTCATTGCGCGTGTTCAAAAAGGTACTAGGACGAATAAAAATCTTGAGATTATAGAAGTCATTTCCTTAGGGCAGTCGAAATATCTTGAGTTAATTCGGATTGGAACTCAATATGTTGTCGTTAGCGTCACAAAGCAACATATTGAGACTGTTTTGACATTAACAAAAGAAGAATTGGTATTACTCGACGACAATCAAAAGCAGAAAATACTCCCTTTCCAACAAATTCTTGAAAAATATAAGACGGATAAAGAAAAGGATGTTAAGGATTGTGGAGACGAGAACGATGAAACAAATGATAAGTAAATATAGACCGATATTAATATTTATAGTATTTGCGCTTGTATGGTACAACTTTTCCATGACATCAATCATGGCGGTTGATGCCCAACAAACACCGATTCCTTTTTCTGTAGATTTAAATTTATCTGCAGCAGAAGAGCCGAGTGATGTTGTAAGTAGTTTGCAGATACTTTTTATTTTGACAATTATTGCATTGGCGCCATCAATCTTAATTATGATGACGTCATTTACACGTATTATCGTTGTTTTACATTTTATACGTAGTGCGTTGGGAACCCAGCAGACGCCGCCTAACCAGATTTTAATTGGATTGGCATTATTTATAACATTTTTTATCATGTCTCCAGTGATGACAGAAATTAATGAGAATGCGCTTGTGCCTTATTCGGCAGGAGAGATAAGTCAACAGGAGGCAATAGAACGTGGAATAGATCCGTTGCGTGAATTTATGATGGGGCAAGTCAATGATAAAGACTTGAATTTATTTTTGAGTATTGCTGAAGTCGATGCGATTGAATCCTATGAAGACATACCTACAGAAGTTTTGATTCCAGCATTTATTATCAGCGAGTTACGTACAGCGTTTATCATTGGGTTTATGATTTATATTCCATTTATTATTGTGGATATGGTTGTAGCATCAACCCTAATGTCAATGGGGATGATGATGTTGCCGCCGGTTATGATTTCTTTACCTTTTAAACTATTGCTGTTTGTTGCAGCGGATGGATGGACATTAATAATCAAGCAACTTGTTGAATCGTTCTATTGAGAAAGGGGTTTATTATGTCAGCCGAGATGATTACTGATTTTGCGAGAGAAGCAGTATTTACTACGATATTGTCAGCATTGCCACTATTATTAACAGCTTTGACAGTGGGACTGCTGGTGAGTGTATTCCAAACAATAACATCCATTCAAGAACAGACACTAGCATTTGTACCCAAAATACTGGCTGTTTTTTTAGGGTTGCTTATTTTTGGACCACATATAGGAAGACAAATATTGGAGTTTTTCACCAATACAATGTTGAGCAT
The DNA here is from genome assembly GCA_038396585.1 of Vallitaleaceae bacterium 9-2. NCBI lineage: Bacteria > Bacillati > Bacillota > Clostridia > Lachnospirales > Vallitaleaceae > Vallitaleaceae bacterium 9-2. The sequence goes on from CP121691.1 coordinate 1,533,934, forward strand.
TAACCAATTTATTCGATAAGCGGTGTGAACATGGAATTATTATTTGCGAATCCATATACATATTTAGATACACTTTTACTTGTGTTTACTCGGACAATAAGTATCATGATTATGATGCCATTTTTAAGCAACCGAAGTATTCCGGCTATTGCAAAAATTGCGCTTGGTTTTTTTTGCTCCGTGATATTAATAAACATCGTTCCACCATTAAGTGTTGATGGAACTTTTACGCTTGTAGATTATGCAGTTTTGATCATCAAGGAATCAGCTACAGGGTGGATGCTTGGATTTGGAGCATATATTGTATTTGCGATATTGACCTTGGCAGGCCAATTTATTGACTACCAGATAGGTTTTTCTATGGTCAATGTGTTTGATCCAATGAGCCAAACACAACTTACGATTACGGGGAACTTTTATTACTTTACGTTTTTATTGATTTTTTTGGTGACACGTAGCTATGGTTATATTTTTCGGGCACTCAAGACAAGTTATCAATTCATTCCGATAGGTCGTATTGCCCCAAGTGATGCGTTGTATGTTTCTTTAATTGAATATTTTAATACATTTTTCTTATTAGCATTACAAATTGCAGCACCTATATTTTTTGTCATGTTAGTGACAAATGTTGTTTTGGGGATTTTAGCAAGAACGGTTCCCCAGCTTAATATGTTTGTTGTCGGATTTCCGATTAAAATTATTTTGGGATTATTTATTTTATACTTTACATTAGCACTATTTGACAACGTGTCTGAAATCATTATTCGAGAAATAAAATTAATGATGGATATGCTGATTCGAGGGATGGCGCCATGATAGAGACAAGTGAAAAAAAGATGCTTACGTTAAATCTTCAGTTTTTTGCCGAGGATTCAGGTGCGGGAGAAAAAACAGAAAAACCCACAAGCCGAAAGAGGGAAAAATCAAGAGAAGAGGGGCAAGTTGCAAAAAGTATTGAGATTACAACAGCATTTTTGCTCATCACCCTTTTTTATACATTAAAAATTATTGGACCTTGGATTGCTAAGCGTTTGATTGACATTATGCGGGAAGCCTTTTCACTTTTTAAATACGATAATTTGGATCAAGTGTTGGCACATCAAATCTACATGCATTTTGCAGAAAAAGTATTATTAATCATTCTACCTATTTTAGGGATATCATTCGTTGTCGCTTTTGTAAGTAATATTGCACAAGTTGGATGGAAACCAACATTAAAACCCTTGACACCTAAATTGAATCGGCTTAGCCCAATTCAAGGGATAAAGCGGATGTTTTCCATGCGTACATTGGTAGAATTATTAAAATCAATATTAAAAATAGTTATTATTTTACTCATTGTCTATTTTACAATTATCGATTTTGAGAATATGATTTATAATTTTTATCGATTACCTGTTTTTGAAGGGTATGCCATGATTATAAATACAGTATTGGATATGGCGATAAGAGTTGGAATGTACTTTATAATTATTGCAGTTATTGATTATTCCTATCAACGCTATAAGCATGAAAAAGATCTAAAAATGACAAAGCAAGAAATCAAAGATGAACGTAAAATGATTGATGGTAATCCAGAGATCAAAGGAAAGATTAGACAAAAAATGCGGGAAGCTGCGATGCGCAGAATGATGCAAGATATTCCAAAAGCAGATGTGGTTATTACAAATCCCACCCATTTTGCGATTGCGATTGCATATGATGAACACCAATTTGGAGCACCACGTGTGCTGGCTAAGGGGGCTGACCTTGTAGCTGCTAAGATACGTGAACAAGCTAGAGAACATAATATTGAAATTGTTGAAAATAAGCCATTAGCCAGAACGTTATATTATACAGTTGAAATTGGACAAGAAATACCACCAGAACTATATCAGGCGGTTGCAGAAGTATTAGCTTTTGTATATTCATTAAAAAATAGGAGTGCTGTTACATGAAACCAGGAGATATCATACTCGGATTATTTATATTATTAGCAATTGTAATTATGATTATTCCTATTGAAGGAGCAGTCATTAGTTTTTTAATTTCATTAAATCTTTTGTTGGCATTAATTATTCTTTTTAATGCCATGTTTGCGCGAGAAGCTTTATCTATGTCAGCGTTTCCTACAATTCTATTGTTTATGACAGTATATCGCCTTGCACTTAATGTGTCATCAACACGTGCAATATTAACAGGTGGTGAAGCAAAAGCTGGAAATGTTATAAAGACATTTGGCTCCTTTGTAGGTGGTTCGAGTCTAATTGTAGGTGTTGTTGTCTTTATGATTTTAGTTATTATTAACTTTATGGTTATAACTAAAGGTTCTGAGCGTGTTGCAGAAGTTGCCGCACGATTTACGCTTGATGCTATGCCGGGAAAGCAAATGGCTATAGATGCTGATTTGAACTCGGGACTGATTGATGAAGTGCAAGCCAGAGAAAGACGACAGAAAATTCAAGACGAAGCTAGTTTTTTTGGATCAATGGATGGTGCAAGTAAGTTCGTAAAAGGAGATGCAATTGCAGGATTGATCATTACATTTATTAATATTGTTTTTGGGGTTATTCTTGGTGTGGTGATTCAAGGCCAGACGTTAATGGATGCTTTTGAAGAATACACAATTTTAACAATAGGTGATGGTCTTGTAAGTCAAATTCCTGCACTGCTTATATCCCTTGCAACGGGAATGCTTGTAACAAAAGTTTCAAAAGAAGTCGATATCAGTGATACACTTATTCAACAGCTTTTTCAAATGCCTAAGGTTATGTTTCTTGCAGGTGGGGCTTTGACCTTTTTGGGAATAGTCACTCCGTTAAGTTTTCCAATCGTTGGTGGAACCGGAATATTGACGTTGATTGCAGGATATCAAATGCATAAGAATCTAGAGTTACAAGAAATTGTTGATGAAATATCAACGGAAGATGTTGAAGCAGAAGAAATCAGAAAGCCGGAAAACGTGGTCAATTTATTACAAGTTGATCCGATAGAGCTTGAATTTGGTTATGGTATTATTCCTTTGGCCGATGCATCGCAAGGGGGAGACTTGCTGGATCGTGTTGTTATGATCAGGCGTCAAATTGCATTAGAATTAGGTACAATTGTACCCATTATTCGTTTAAGAGATAATATTCAGTTAAATCCCAATCAATATATAATTAAAATTAAAGGCAATCAAATTGCAGAGGGTGAGATTTTGTTTGACCATTATATGGCCATGAACCCAGGGTATATTGAAGATGAAATTGATGGAATAGAAACCATTGAACCTGCATTTAACTTGCCGGCTTTGTGGATTACTGAAAGTCAAAGAGAACGTGCAGAAGCGATGGGATATACTGTTGTTGATCCGCCTTCTATCATAGCAACCCACTTAACTGAAATTATTAAAGGACACCTAGGAGAATTATTGACACGCCAAGATGTAAAAATACTTATCAATAATGTCCAGGAAAATCATCCAACTTTGGTCGAAGAGCTTGTGCCTAAAATCATGACTGTGGGAGATATTCAAAAAGTTTTAATGAACTTGCTTAATGAAGGGGTATCCATTCGTGATTTAGTTTCGATTTTTGAAACCCTTGCAGATTATGGTTTGGCAAATAAAGACCCGGATATTTTAACAGAATATGTACGACAATCCTTAAAACGAACCATTAGCAAAACGTTCTTTGATGAAGAGACAAACCAAGTGTTGACGCTTGATCCATCCATTGAACAAATGCTTATGGACTCAGTTAAGCGAACAGAACAAGGAATGTTTTTAAATTTAGAGCCAGATAAAATCGAAAAAATACTCAATGCGACACACGCAGCAGCGCAAAAGCAAGAAGCGATGGGAAGAACTCCTATTATATTGACATCGCCAATTGCACGTGTATATTATAAACGTTTAATCGAAGAAAGATATCCAGATATTGTGGTTATTTCCTATGGAGAAATTGATAATCAAGCAGAATTACAATCAGTAGGGATGGTGAGCTTTTAATGAATATACATAAGTATAAAGGTCAGACAGAAAAGGAAGCAATGACAGCAATTAAAGCTGAATTGGGACCAGAGGCACTTATTGTAAGTGTCAAACACGTTCGACCCAAAGGTATCTTTAAATTATTTAGAAAATCATTTGTTGAAGTGACAGCAGCCATTGATGATCGAAAAATATCTGAAGAAAATGTGGAAAAATCACTTCCTAAAATACGATTAAGCGCATCAACAATTGAAAAAAACAACCAAACATTTAATGGTCACGTAGACAATGATAGTGATGCCCAATTAGATGAATTTAAACGTTTTATTGAAAAGTTTTCTCAAAAGCAGGAACAGCAGGTTGAACAAGAACCCACAATCCAAGAAAATAAAGTGCAAGAAAAAGAGGAACCAATATCTTCTCCTATAAGTAAGCCATTAGATACTGTTAAGCTAGAGGCTATTCAGGTAGATACCCAAGAAGATACATGTGATACTACAGATATTCCCATGCTCCAAGTTATTTATGAACAACTCATTGATAACGAGATTGATGAAAAGTTTGCGAATGAACTGATGATGGGGCTAGTTGAGTATGTTCAAAAAAATGAAACCAATATTGATGATATCGTATCGATTATTTATAAAAGAATCGTTAAAAATATGTCGGATTATGATACAATAGATATTAACAAAATGAATAAAAATATTTTCTTTATTGGTCCTACAGGGGTTGGAAAAACAACAACCATTGCAAAGATTGCTTCGTTGTTTTCGCTTAATCATGGAAAAGATGTTGCCTTGATTACATCCGATACGTATCGTATCGCAGCGGTTGAACAGTTAAGGACATATGCAAATATTCTTGGCATTCCGATAAAGGTCGTTTATTCCAAAGAAGAAATGATGGAGGCTATTGAATATTTTTCGGATAAAGAGCTTGTGCTGATTGATACAGCCGGACGTTCATACAAAAATCAGGAACATCAATTTGAACTAAAAGAGCTTTTGGATGCAGTAGTTGATAAAGAGGTGTTTTTGACATTAAGTGTAGCAACCAAGTACAGAGATATGCTTAAAATGGTTAAAATCTATAAGGCTATGACAGACTTTAGAGTGATTTTTACAAAACTGGATGAAACCATAAGCTATGGAAATATTTTTAACATTCGTAAGGCAACAGGTATCCAATTGTCCTATATCACATTTGGTCAAAATGTGCCGGATGACATCAGTGAAATTAATCCACATGATATAGCCAAAAGTCTTTTAGGAGGTGAAGCCATTGGATCAGGCAACTAATCTCCGAAATATTGTTAAAAACAGTCAGCTTGCAAATCGACGTCGTGCAAAAGTCATAACAGTCACTTCTGGAAAAGGCGGCGTTGGAAAATCTAATATTTCTGTGAACCTAGCCATACAAATGCGAAAAATGGGAAAGAGTGTCGTTGTTTTTGATGCTGACTTTGGTCTTGCCAACGTAGAAGTTATTTTTGGCGTTGTACCAAAATATAATTTGTTTGATATTATATATAACAATAAAACCATTAATGAAGTATTAACCAATGGTCCTTTGGGCATAGAGTTTCTTTCGGGAGGCTCTGGCGTCAAAGAATTACTTAAGTTAGATAAAGTTCAAATTGAGTTTTTAATTAATAAACTGGCGGAGTTAGACCGCTATGCAGATGTTATTATCATAGATACAGGTGCTGGAATCAGTGATGCTGTACTTAGCTTTTTATCGGCTTCACACGAGGTACTTTTAGTTACAACACCAGAGCCCACATCGGTTACAGATGCATATGCGGTTTTAAAAGCGATTCGAAATAACAATATTGAAGAGATTCAAGGACACATCCATGTTTTAGTGAATCGTGTGCGCAGTGAAAAAGAAGGGCGTGAAATCTTCGATAAACTGGACAAAGTAAGCAAAAAGTTTTTAGATGTTGAATTAAGAACAATTGGATTTTTGCCTGAAGATCGATTTTTGCCTCGAGCGGTTATTGAACAAAAGCCAATTTCAATTTTATATCCGAAAGCTAATATAGTTAAAAGTTTTGAAGAAATAGCGTTAAAAATGATGGATAATTACGAGACAGAAGAAAAGACATCACGTGGACTAGGAAACATTTTTGCGAGTTTTTTGCGACATAAAGATTGGAGGTAAATTTATGCAGACTTCTATAAAACTTGGTGACAAAATAGAATTAGTAAAAAAGACGGATTTGCTGGATGCAGACATATATTTTAGTATGATTTATAGTATAGATGATGAATTGTTACGGATACAGGCACCTATTGAAAGTGGAAAAATTATTCCATTAGAATTTGATGCTACATATTATATGAATGTATATACAGAAAAAGGATTATTACGTGCTGAAACGGTATTAGAGCAACGTGAAAAAACGGAGCACCTTCATATTCTTGCGATGAAACCGTTAACGATGTTTAAAAAATATCAGCGTCGACAGTATTATCGATTAAATTGCACCTTAAACCTTATTTTTCAAGATGCTCAAACTAAAGAGGTTGGTGAGGGAACGGTACTTGATATAAGTGGTGGAGGAATGCGGTTTTCAACAGACAAACAACTAAGTGAAGAAGAAGTCATTACGTGTCATCTTTGCCTTCGACTTAAGGAAGAAACAGTCGACCTTGATGTTAAAGGCAAAATTATTCAAAGTAAAATAATTGAACCGGAAAAGATTGCATTTCAAAATAGGCTCGAATTTATTGATTTATCTTTAGAAAAACAAGAGACCATAATAAAGTTTATCTTTGAAGAAGAAAGAAGACGTCGTAAAAAAGAAAAAGGGATGTGAAGACATGGAAACTAAGAAAAAAATACTGGTAATTGATGACTCTGCATTCATGCGAAGGGTAATATCTGATATAATTAATGGAGATACAAGATGTGAAGTCGTTGGTACAGCTGCAAATGGTGAAGATGGTTTAAAACTTATTGCAGAACTTAAGCCGGATGTAATTACCTTAGATGTTCAAATGCCTATTATGGATGGCTTGACAATGCTAAAAACCATGAAGAAAAAATACAACATCCCTGTGATCATGATGAGTACATTAACAAAAGAGGGCGCCACAGAAACTATACAATCCCTTGAACTAGGAGCATTTGATTTCGTCGCCAAGCCAGATAATATTTTTAAAGTAAATTCTCAAGAGATTCGAAAAGAACTTATTGAAAAAATTATGGCAGCAACACAGTGTTGCGTAAAATATGAGGCGCCACAAAAATCAAGAGTAATACGTAAAATCGAACCATCACAAGAAGTCGTAAAACCGACTCAGCGTAAAGTATCTAATGACAAGGTATCAAAATTAGTCGCGATAGGAACATCAACAGGAGGTCCTAGAGCTCTACAGTACTTGTTGCCATATCTTCCAAAAGATATTGATGCAGGTATTGTTATTGTACAACATATGCCGCCAGGATTTACGAAGTCTTTAGCCGATCGGCTGAATAATCTTAGTCAAATTCAAGTCAAAGAAGCGGAAGACGGAGAACGGATACTAAAAGGGACTGCATATATTGCTCCAGGTGACCGCCATCTTGTCGTTAAACAAAAAGGACATGACTATGTTGTCCATCTGTCGGATGGGCCAAAGGAAGGGGCACATAAGCCTTCTGTCAATGTCATGATGACATCTCTTAGCGATATATCAATACAGCACTTGATCGGCGTCATTATGACGGGGATGGGTGCTGATGGACGCGATGGTCTTGCTGCCCTGAAACAAAAACGCGATATTCATGTTATTGCACAAGAAGAAACGTCTTGCGTAGTATATGGGATGCCAAAAGCAATCGTGGAGGCAAAATTAGCAGACGATATCATTCCTCTTGATCAATTAGCAAAAGTAATAACAAAAAAAGTGGAGGTGCTTTAAATGGATGTATCACAATATCTCGAAATATTTATTGAAGAAGCAAAAGAACATTTACAAAACTTAAATGAAGCCTTATTGGAAATGGAAAAGTCAGATGATAATAAAGACTTGGTCAATGAGATATTTAGAGTTGCACACACCCTAAAAGGTATGGCTGCAACAATGGGATTTAAAAAAATGACAGTGTTGACACATGATATGGAAAATGTACTGTCAGAAATACGAAATGGGAAAATCAATATATCCGCTGAGCTTTTAGATGTATTATTTCAATGTCTAGATGCTTTGGAGCAATATATTGATCAAATCATAGAGACGGGGACGGAAGGCGACAAAACAAATCAGCCGATTATTGATCGTCTAAACCTTATTCTAGAAGGAAAAGACGCAAAAGCATCTCAAGAAGACGAAAAGCCTAGTGAAAGTGAAAACTCGCAAGAGCCTCAAGCAGAAGCTCTCAAAGATGATCAAGAGACAATAAAACGTAAGCACAAAATGCTGTCATTTAATGAATTTGAAAAAAATGCAATTCTAAAAGCGCAAGAAGAAAGTTACAATGTATACGGTATTACTATTGTAATTTCAGAAAGCTGCGTTTTAAAATCAGCACGTGCATTTATTATCTTTAGAACGCTAGAGGGATTAGGTCAAATCATAAAATCCCATCCATCGGTTCAAGATATAGAAGATGAAAAATTTGACTTGGATTTTTCGGTTTTCTTAATTTCAAGTGAAAGCCAAGACAAGTTTTTAAAAGAATTAAATTCAATTGCGGAAGTTGAAGAAGTTTACGTAGATGAAATTCATCTTGAAGGAACGGTTCAAAATTTTGAAGCGAAAGAACATAAAGCGCAAGAGGGTGAACAAGAAGAAGATCAAGATGTAAAACCAAGCAAAGAAAAAGCTGATAACAAAGGACAGGCGCCAACGAAACCAAAGGCAAATAGAACCGTTCGTGTGGATATAGAACGCTTAGATAATCTGATGAACCTTGTAAGTGAGCTTATTATTGTAAAAAATGGTCTAGAGACTGTAGAAAATAACAATCAAAATATGAATGAACAAATTGAATATTTAGAGCGTATTACTACGAATCTCCACGACGCCGTTATGAAAGTACGAATGGTTCCTGTAGAGCGTGTCTTTAACCGATTCCCACGACTTGTTCGTGACTTGGCTCGAAAACTAAATAAAAATCTTGAATTGCATATGTCTGGAGAAGAAACTGAACTTGACAGAACCGTTATTGATGAAATTGGAGATCCTTTAGTACATTTAATTCGAAATGCATGCGACCATGGGCAAGAGATGCCTGCTGAACGTAAGAATAGTGGAAAAAGTGAAATCGGAAATGTATATCTTGATGCATACCAAGATGGCAATAATGTTGTCATTGAAGTTGCAGATGATGGTAATGGAATCGATGTTGAAAAAGTAAAAGCCAAAGCACTTAATAATGGTACAATAACAAGAGATCAAGCAGATGCCATGAGTGATCAAGACATTGTTGAACTTTTATTTAAACCAAGCTTTTCTACAGCGGACCAAATATCTGATGTTTCTGGTCGAGGTGTAGGTCTTGATGTTGTGAAGACAAAAATCGAAGCTTTGGGAGGAGATATTGAAGTTAAAACCAAACTTGGTAAAGGATCGAAATTCATTATTCGACTACCATTGACACTTGCGATTATTCAAGCATTGATGGTACGCTTAGAAGATGAAAAATATGCGATTCCACTAAATACCATTCAAAATATCGAAGATGTTAAAGTGTCAGATATTAAATATATTCAAAATCAAGAAGTGATTAACTTACGCGGTCATGTTATTCCTATTATTCGTTTAGATGGTCTATTAGGCATTGAAAGAGAAAGAACAGAAGAGTCTATGACGGTTGTTATTGTTAATAAGGGAGATAAACAAGCAGGATTTGTTGTTGATGGACTTATTGGCCAACAAGAAATCGTCATTAAAACATTAGGAAAATACTTGACGAACATAAAATTAATTGCCGGAGCGACAATCTTAGGTGATGGTGAAGTTGCGCTTATCCTAGACGTCAATTCACTAGTATAAACAGGAGGTGCAATCGGATGGAAACAAAACAAATGAAAAATGAAGATATCAAACAATTTATCGTGGTTAAATTTGGGCATGAGCAATATGGAATTAATATTCAAATTGTTCAAAATATTGTAAGAATGCCAAATATCACACGTGTTCCCAATGCTCCTGCATATATTAAAGGGGTTATTAACTTACGCGGGGAAATTATTCCTGTGATGAGTGTTCGCGTGAAGTTTGAATTAGAAGAAGATCAATTTACACATGCGACTCGAATCATTATTGTCAAAGTTGATGGCAATGCTATTGGATTAATTGTTGACGAGGTTTTAGAAGTTATACAACTATCAGAAGCTCAAATTGAAAAAATTGTCAGCGATGCGGATGATGAAAAGTCAAAATATGTATATGCAGTCGGAAAAGTAGGAGAAGAATTAGTAACGTTGTTAAACGTAGGTTCAATCATAGGGGTTGAAGAATAAGAAAGGTGAGCGAATATGAGCAATTTGGATTATAATAGCTTAGATAGCATGCACCTAGATATTTTACGGGAAATCGGAAATATAGGTGCTGGAAATGCAACAACAGCGCTTTCTCAAATGATTAATAAGAAGATTGACATGGGTGTTCCACAAGTCAATGTATTAGAATTTAAAGAACTAGCAGAAGTGCTGGGAGGAGCAGAGAATCCTATTGTCGGAATTCTTATAGGCGTTGAAGGTCAGATTAATGGAATGATGATGTTTGTCCTTGAACAAAAATCGGCCCATAATCTTGTCAATATGCTTATGGAAAGAGACATAGATCGATTTGAAGATTTTACGGAAATGGATTTGTCTGCTCTAAATGAAATCGGCAATATCATTGCTGGTGCCTACCTTTCATCTCTTTCGACACTTACCAATTTAAAAATTATTGGTACAGTTCCTAATATGGCGATTGATATGGCTGGTGCAATATTAAGTGTTCCGGCAATAGAGTTTGGAAAAGTTGGTGACCGTGCACTTTTGATTCAGACAGATTTCGGTGGCGAACTTGAGCGTGTGTTCGGATATTTTATATTAATTCCCGAATTAGATTCGTATGCTGAAATTTTAAAAAGTTTAGGGATTATTCCAGATGACAATGATTAAAGTCGGAATGGCAGATCTAAATGTTTGTAAGTCACCAGATGCCCTTACTACGCTCGGTTTGGGCTCGTGTATTGGAATTATTCTCTATGATCAAAGAACAAAAGTTAGTGGACTTGCACATATTATGTTGCCAGACAGTACACAAATTAAAAAAAATGAAAATAAAGCAAAGTTTGCAGATACTGCTATTATTGAACTCATAAAGGCAATGGAAAAAATGGGGGCGAGTAAATTACGATTAGTCTCTAAGATTGCAGGCGGGGCTCAAATGTTTTCATTTAGTGGCAATAATGATATGATGCGAATCGGAGAACGTAATGCAGAAGCGACACGAAAGATACTTCATGAATTAAATATCCCAATTCTTTCAGAAGACTGCGGGAAAAATTATGGAAGAACCATTGAGTTTTATGCAGAAACTGGAGAATTGCATATTAAGACAATAGGTAAAGAAATAAAAATTATCTAAGGCTAGGTGAAGATATGCGTATTCGTAATATAAACATAAGTTTGATGTTGATATCAGGTATAATTGTAGCAATATATAGTATTGTGTATAATTATTCGACAATTCGAATAATAATTACAATGCTTATTGTTATGATTTTATTTTTTATCATTGGAACGATAATACAATCTCTATTAAATACTATTATTGAAAAAAACACCTTGGAACAAACAAAAGGAATAAATGAAGAATTAGATGAGGAAGTCAAAGAATTAGAAAATATTACTCCTGATCCTGAGCAAGAAAAAGAGTAGGAATAACATAAGGAGGATAGTATGAATGATGCAGCAAAAAATCGATTATGGGAACAATATTCTAAAAATAAAAATCCACAAATTAAAGAACAACTGATTATTGAATATGCGGGACTAGTTAAACTAGTGGCGGGACGCTTAAGCATGTATCTTGGGAATAATGTAGAGTTTGATGACTTGACAGGGTATGGGGTATTTGGACTAATTGATGCCATTGATAAGTTTGATTACTCGAAAGGGATTAAGTTCGAGACATATGCATCATTAAGAATACGCGGGTCCATTTTAGATAATATACGAAAAATGGATTGGATACCAAGATCGATTCGCAAAAAGCAAAAAATGATTGAAGCAGCAAAACTAAAAATAGAAAACGATTCAGAAGAAAGCATTACAGATAGTCTCATCGCAGAAGAATTAGAGATATCTGTTGAAGAATTATATAAATGGCAAGATCAAACGAAAGCACTGAATCTATCCTCACTGGAAGAATTTGTAGAGCAAGGTGGCGAAGTAACATCGGATAAAGTGATGACAAAAAGATTTGATCAACCGGAAAAAGCACTTGAAGAAGAGGAAATGAAGAAAATACTGATCAAAGCGATCGAAGGACTAACAGAGAAAGAAAGAAAAGTCATTACATTATACTATTATGAAGAATTAACCTTAAAAGAAATTTCTCTCATAATGGAAGTATCAGAATCGCGAATCAGTCAATTACATACACGTTCATTAAAAAAAATGAAAGAAGTCTTAGGCGAGGATGTGGAGATATTCCAAACATGACGATATAATATATATATCAATATAAAGTTCACTGGAGGTTTTACAATGAGCAATACAGCGTTTGATGGATACTATACAATTATTGAAAAGACAGATGGTCACTATCTTGAGATATATGCACCCGTTGACGAAGGTAAGCCCGTAAATATAGAAGCGATTAAAGATGAACTACGAAAAAGTGGAATGCGAAATGTTGACTATGATCAACTTCAAGAAGAGATTAATTCCATGGAAGAAAAACTTGTGATTAAAATTTCAGAATCTGAAGATTTTGCAGAGATCAATGGAAAGCAAAATTCATATCGAATTGAAGTAACCGATAATTGGATGGAAGCATATATCACATTTTATCCGGATGCAGATACAGACAAGATTCCTCTAAATGATGTATTAGATGAGTTGGGACAACGTGGCATTAAGCATGGAGTCAAGCTTGAATATTTGGAAGAAGTACTGATTAATCATGAATATAATATTCCGTATGTGATTGCTAGAGGAGATGACGTAATTCCAGCAACACCAGGAAAAATAGAGATTTTCTTTAAAACCAATACGGATATGAAACCGGAAGTCGATGCCAATGGAAATGTTAACTTTCATAAGCTGAGTGTTATAAGCTTAGTTAAGGAAGGAGACCTGCTTGCGCGTCTGATACAAACTCAGCCAGGTATGCCTGGGATTAATATTAAAGGTCAAGAACTTTTGCCGGCAAAAGGGAAGCCAATACGTATACGCTATGGAAAGAATACGCGTATCAATGAAGAAAAAACAGAATTATATGCAGATAAAAGCGGACTTGTGAAAGTCGTCGATGAAAAAATCATTGTTAACAATATTTATGAAGTTGCAGGTAATGTGGGAAGTTCAACAGGGGATATAACCTTTGATGGATCTATTGTTGTCCATGGAAATGTTATAACAGGTTTTCGGGTTGAAGCGACAGAAGACATTGAAGTTATGGGTGGTGTTGAAGGCGCAACAATACTTGCAGGAGGCATGATAACACTCCATAGTGGGATTCAAGGAATGGGAAAAAGTAATATTCAATGTGGTGGCGACTTGCATACAAAATTCATTGAACAAGCAGATGTAGCGTGTGGAGGGAATATCTATAGTGAAGCTATCCTACATAGTAAGGTGTCTTGTAAAGGTGAGATTATAGTTGATGGAAAAAAAGGAATGATCTCAGGTGGAAATGTACGTGCAGGACAATTAGTCTCAAGTCGAATCTTAGGCTCCCACATGGGTACGGTAACAGAAGTTGAAGTGGGAATTGACCCGGCATTACTTGAAGAATATAATGAACTACGTAAAGGGTTAGGCAAGATAAAAGAAGAAGCACAAAACCTTGAAAAGGTAATTTTGCTCTTGAATAAACGTAAAGAAATGACTGGCGAACTGGATGAAGAAAAGGCAGAAATGTATAAATCAGCAGTACGTAATAAAGTGTTTTTGACGAATAAGATTACGAAAAATGAACGTCGAATTCAAGAATTAAAAGAAGAAGTAGAACACAGAAATTCAGGCTTAGTCAAAGTATCTGGAAATGTATATCCAGGTGTAAGAATTGGTATAGGAAATGTATATTACTTTGTTAAAGAGGAAGTAAAATACGCAGCGTTTTATAAAGATGGTGTTGATGTTCGCATGCGAGCATTATAGAATACGACGGGTAAGGAGTTGATGATATGTCCATAAGACCTTTAGACATGCAAGTTATGGTACCCAAACTTCAGGAGGTATCTCAAATTAAACATGCACAAAATCAGCGGTCAAACCTTGAACAAAGTCATATTGCTTCTCAAAATGAAAAGAATGTACAACACAATCAAAAAAGTGTGGTAAAATCTTTTGAGGACCAAAAAGCAGACCAAGAAGCGGATGCAAAAGAAGAAGGAAAAAACACATATGGATATCAACCACCAAACAAAAAACAAAAGCAGAACAAAGAAAAGAAAAAACCAAAAAGCTATCATAAAATTGATGTACGCATATAGTGAGGAGACGTGATGACAAGTTTTGACGGTTTACTATTCACATTAATTTCCATTGGTGGTTTGTTGATTGTAATTAGTTTTTTTGCCATACGCAGCAATAAAAAACAGAGCATAAAAAATGTGCAGAGTGCTTCTGAACAAGAGGAATCCACCTATGATGAAGTTCGCAACAAGATATTAGAATTAAATGAATACGGAGAATATCTTAAGAGTGAACTTGACGGAAAACATAAGGAACTTTTGTTCTTATATCAAATGCTTAATGAAAAAGATAAAGAGCTACGAGAAAAAAATCAACATGCTCAATCAACAGTGACAGAACATGTGCCAGGGCAAGCGGCAGAGCATGTGACAAAGCAAGTGACAGATATGAATCAGGAAAATGTAGAACAAGAAGATTTTGAACAAGATGAGATTGAGCAATATAGAGATATGCAGTACAATAAAAAAATTATTGAATTATCCATATCCGGATATTCAAATCAAGAAATTGCACGACAATTAAATATTGGAACAGGACAAGTTGAGTTAGTGTTAAATTTATTCAAATAAAGGCAAAAGGGATGAATGTATGAAGAAGGATAATGTTTTATGGTTGATTCAAGGGATAGGTATGGGACTGGTTTTAGCAGGTATCATCCTATTGATTTGGAAAGAGCCATTGGCAAAGAGTTTTCAAGACAACATATCCACAGAAACCATTAAAGAACGCGCTGAAGCACTAGGAATGATCCCTTTAAGTAAAATGGAAGATGTTTACCTTTCTGACGAAACGGTCATTGAAAAAGCAAAAGAGTTAGGGATGGAATTTATTGATTAAAAACTACTTGTGTTTTTTAGAGGTATGTGGTAAACTATCAGACGGGTAAAAAAGCACATATGATGATTTTTGGTAGGGTGCCGAATGGTTTGCCAAGAAGAAGAGTCATATGGAAGAAGATAACCAATGGAGGTAGAAAAATGAGTGTTATTTCAATGAAACAATTATTAGAAGCAGGTGTTCACTTTGGACATCAAACAAGACGATGGAATCCTAAAATGGCTGAGTATATTTATACTGAGCGTAATGGAATCTATATCATCGACTTACAACAAACAACAAAGCTAATTGATAAAGCTTATGATGTTGTTAAAGAAGTTGTTGCAGAAGGTGGAAAAGTTCTTTTTGTAGGAACAAAAAAACAAGCTCAAGAAGCAATTCAAAAAGAAGCAGAGCGTTGTGGAATGTTCTATGTTAACAACAGATGGTTAGGTGGTATGTTAACAAACTTCGATACAATTCAAAGCCGAATCAATCGTCTTAAAGAAATTGAAAAAATGGAAGAAGACGGTACATTTGACGTGTTACCTAAAAAAGAAGTTATTGGCTTACGTCTTGAAATGGAAAAACTTGAGAAAAACCTTGGTGGAATCAAAGAAATGAATGGTGTACCAGACCTTATCTTTATCGTTGATCCTAAGAATGAGCGAATCACAATTCAAGAAGCGCATATCCTTGGCATTCCTCTTATCGGTATCGTAGATACAAACTGTGATCCAGAAGAGATTGATTATGTAATTCCTGGTAATGATGATGCAATTCGTGCGGTTAAGCTTATTACTTCAACAATGGCTAATGCTGTTATCGAAGCAAATCAAGGTGCACAAATGAATGTTGATGAAGAGGCAGAAGTACCAGCTGAATAAGTTCATAACATTTGATATCAGGTTATGTATAATATAAAACTGAATGCTTCAACATATGTTGAAGCATTTTTAATACACATTATGTTTTTAATGGATTTTAATGAATATTAATGAATATATATGGAGGTAATGATTATGGCAGTAACAGCAGCATTAGTAAAAGAATTACGTGAAAGAACAGGCGCCGGAATGCTTGATTGTAAAAAAGCATTAACTGAGACTGACGGAAATATTGAACAAGCAATTGAAGTGTTACGTGAAAAAGGACTTGCAAAAGCAGCTAAAAAAGCTGGCCGTGTTGCAGCAGAAGGTATGGTTGCGGCAAAAGTATCTGATGATCATAAATCAGCAGTTCTTGTTGAAGTTAACTCTGAAACAGACTTTGTAGCAAAAAATGAGAAGTTCCAAGTATATGTTGGACAAGTTGCTGATCAAGCAATGAAAACGACTGCAGCAGACATTGATGCTTTCTTGGCAGAACAATGGATTGCAGATGAATCAAAAACAGTTCAAGATGAACTTAATGCTCAAATCGCAGTGATCGGGGAAAAACTTAGTATTCGTCGTTTTGAAAAAGTAACAATCGACAATGGTGTAGTTGCTTCTTATATTCATGCTGGCGGAAAAATTGGGGTATTAGTTGAAGCTGCAACAGATGTTGTAAATGATGATGTTCAAGAGGCTCTTCGTAATGTTGCTATGCAAATTGCAGCGTTGCCACCAGTATATCTTAGCCGTGATGAAGTGGATGCAGATTATATTGAATCAGAAAAAAATATTCTTAAACAACAAGCAATTAATGAAAATCCAGATAAGCCAGAAAATATCATTGACAAGATGATTATCGGACGTTTAAATAAGCAATTAAAAGAAGTTTGTCTTCTTGATCAAACTTACGTAAAAGACAGTGATTTAACAGTGCAAAAGTACATTGATCAAGTTGGCAAGAATGCTGGTACATCAATTACATTAAAATCTTATGTACGGTTTGAAACAGGCGAAGGTATAGAAAAGAAAGAAGAAAACTTCGCTGAAGAAGTTGCTAAACAAATGCAACAATAATTTGAACTGAAATTGTTGTCTTAGAGGAAGCACCTTGGTGTTTCCTTTAATTTTATCTAGTAATATTGTAGGAATTATGATAAATTATAAATGTGAGGTGTACGATGGAAAAGACCCAAAAAGTGTTATTAAAATTAAGTGGAGAAGCCCTTTCAGGAGAGGCTGGAAAAAGCTTTTCTGAAAAAAATGTACTTGAAGTTGCAAGACAGGTGAAAGAACTCGTAGCCAAAGGTATTCAAGTTGGTATTGTTATCGGAGGCGGAAATTTTTGGCGAGGTCGGACCAGTGAAAATATGGACCGAACAAAAGCAGACCAAATTGGAATGTTGGCAACGGTTATGAATTGTCTATATGCAGCTGAAGTCTTTAGAACCCTTGATTTAAAAACACTTGTAATGACTCCTTTTAAAGTAGGGCAGATGACAGTAGAATTTGACAAAGACTTATGTATGGAAAAACAAGAAGAAGGGGTTGTCACTTTTTTTGCCGGAGGCTTAGGGCATCCATATTTTTCAACGGACACAACAGCAGCATTACGTGCAATTGAAACAGAATGTGATATAATATTATTAGCAAAGAATATTGATGGTGTCTATGACTCAGATCCGAACACAAATGCAAATGCTACTAAATATGATCGCATTTCGTTAAAAGAAGTAATTGACCAAGAGTTGCAAGTTATGGATTTAACAGCAGCAATTATGTGCTTAGAGCATAAAATCAATATGAAAGTTTTCTATCTAAATGATCAAGATAGTATTATCAACGCAATGAACGGTCAAAATAAGGGTACTTTAGTATACGTATAATTTAGGAGGATATTTATGGAGACAGTATTAAAAGAATATCAAGGGAAAATGGAAAAAACAATCCATGTGCTTGAGGAGGAATTTAATAGCATTCGTGCTGGTCGTGCAAACCCTCATGTACTTGATCAAATCAAAGTAGATTATTATGGACAACCATCATCGTTAAATCAAGTGGGTAACATTAGTGTTCCAGAGCCACGTTTGCTACAGATTCAACCATGGGACAAGACAATGTTGGCGGAAATTGAAAAAGCTATTAATATGTCAGACATTGGTATACATCCTCAAAATGATGGAACATGCATCCGTCTATCTTTTCCGGAGTTGACTGAAGAACGACGTAAAGAACTGACAAAAGACGTGAAGAAAAAAGGGGAAGATGCAAAAATTGCTATTCGAAATGTTCGAAGAGATGCAAATGACCACTTTAAGCGTGAAGAAAAAGCAAGCAACATTACAGAAGATGATTTAAAAGAACTTGAAGATAAGGTTCAAACACTTACGGATAAATTTATCAAAAAAATTGATGACCATGTTGCAAAGAAAAGCGAAGAAATCTTAAAAGTATAAAATAAGCCCCTCGAAAGAGGGGATATTACTTATGTTCTAGAGGTGAGAAGATGGTGCCAAAACATATTGCATTAATTATGGATGGGAATGGACGCTGGGCAAAGTCAAAGGGCAAGCCCCGTACTTTTGGTCACAAACAAGGGAGCGAAACACTTAAGCAAATTTGTAAAGATGCGTATGACCTCGGAATTAAATACGTTACAGTTTATGCTTTTTCAACAGAAAACTGGCGACGTTCAAAAGAAGAGGTTTCTTTTTTAATGGGCTTATTGCGGCAGTATTTAAAAGAAAGTATACGAAATTCTCAAGAAAACAATATGCGGGTTCGTGTAATTGGACGACGAAGTGACTTAGATGATGATATTGTTCAAGCTATAGAAGCTTTGGAAGATGCCTCAAAAGATTTTGATGGGCTACAGCTACAAATTGCACTTAATTATGGTGGAAGAGATGAGATCTTACGTGGTGTACACGGTGTGTTTCAACACCTTATTGATGCAGATGCGACGCAAGAGATTTCAAAAAAAGATTTATTACTAGCAATGCAAGAATTAGATGAAGATAAATTTGCATACTATTTGGATACGGTAGGAATTCCTGATCCCGAACTATTGATTCGAACGAGCGGTGAACTGCGTACAAGCAACTTCTTGCTCTGGCAATTGGCTTACACGGAGTTTTATATTTCCGATGTATTATGGCCGGATTTTAATAAGGCAGAGTTAATAAAAGCTATTGATGCATATAATCGAAGAGAACGACGATTTGGAGGGGCAAAAAAATGAAGACACGTATATTATCTGCAATAGTTGCACTGCCTATTGTTATTTTGCCTCTTTATTTTGGGGGTTGGTTGACTACAGCCTTGATCTTGATTGCAATTTCCATTGGATTGTGGGAATTTAATCGGGCATTTAAGATGAATGAAGGGTTTATTTATGGGCTTCAACTTGTGATGACAGTAGGGCTTTTTATTTTACAGCAACAACAGCGCTTGGAATATGTGTTCGTAAGCTTGGTGTTAATGGTTATATTACCCTTTATTTATTATATTGTATGCTATCCAAAAGTTGAACTGCAAACAATTTTTATTGGAATGATTGGATACCTATATATATCCGTTATGATGAGCCATATTGTCCTGGTTCGTAACATGGAACAATATGGACATATTCTTATATGGCTAATATTACTTATATCTTTTGGAAGTGATACATTTGCCTATTTTTCAGGTGTCTTTTTAGGGAAACATAAGTTAGCTCCAAAACTAAGTCCTAATAAAACTATTGAAGGTGCCATTGGGGGAATTCTCGGTTCGGGGATTTTAACGACACTGTATACCTTCTTTTTATCATATACAAATACAGATATCAAAATGCATCATTTTATCGGATTTGCATTAATGGGTGTTATTGGGTCGATTTTTGGACAGTTTGGAGATATGGCTGCTTCTGCAATGAAAAGAGTGACAAAAATTAAAGACTTCGGTACACTAATCCCGGGACATGGAGGGATTGTTGACCGTATGGATAGTATTATTTTTGTTGCGCCGTTTGTGTATTATGCATCAATGCTAATTTTATCCATGTAAATGCACTGGATTATATGCTATCCAAATAGACATTACATAGGAATTATAGGATAAAGAAGATGAGGTAAAGATGAGAAAAAAAATTGGAATACTAGGCTCAACAGGCTCTATTGGTGTACAAACGCTTGAAGTCATTGATTTACATGATACGTTTGAAGTGATTGCATTAACGGCAAATACCAATGTGGATCGGTTGTTTGAGCAATGTCAAAAATATAAACCAAAGCTTGTATCCGTTATGGAGTTTGAAAGTTATAAAAAGCTATGTCAACGACTAGAGCAAGAGAGCGATTTGGATATTGAGGTTCTTCACGGTATGGAAGGATTGATTGCGGCTGCAACACATCAAGAGATGGATATTTTGGTGACGGCAGTTGTTGGAATGATAGGGTTGGTCCCAACGATTGAAGCGATTAAAGCCCATAAAACAATAGCTCTAGCTAACAAGGAAACACTAGTAACAGCAGGTGAAATCATTATGCCTTTGGCAAAGGCCAATAAGGTGGATATTTTACCGGTTGATAGTGAACATTCTGCAATTTATCAAGCGTTACAGGGAAATTTATACACTAAGATTGAAAAAATAATTTTGACAGCTTCAGGAGGTCCTTTTCGAGGAAAGGATAGCCAGGCATTGAAAAAAATGTCTATTGAAGAAGCATTGAAGCATCCGAATTGGGAGATGGGTGCCAAAATTACGATTGATTCGTCAACTATGATGAATAAAGGGCTTGAGGTTATTGAAGCAAAGTGGCTATTTGATGTCAAGCCGGAACAAATTGAAGTTATCGTTCACCCGGAAAGTATTGTGCATTCGATGGTGCAATACATTGATGGTTCAGTTATGGCACAACTTGGCGTGCCGGATATGCGATTGCCAATACAATATGCATTATTTGAAACGCAACGAGAATCAATGCCTTATGAACGATTGGATCTAATAAAATTACAGCATTTAACATTTGAAAAACCGGACATGGATACATTTCGATGCTTAAAATTAGCATATATAGCGTTAGAATATGGAGGCGTAATACCAACGGTTCTTAATGCGGCTAATGAGTATATTGTATCTTTGTGTTTAAATAGAAAAATTCAATATTATAAAATTGCCGAGTACATAGAAGAAGTCATGAATGCATATATTAAAGAGTGCTATGATTCTAAGTTAGAATTGACGTTAGAACAGATTTTAGATGCCCAAAAGTGGGTGGAAAATTATATTGAAAGCAGGTGGCATACATGAGTATTATTTTAGCATTATTTGTCTTTAGTTTTATTGTTTTTGTTCATGAATTTGGACATTATATATTTGCCCGACGAGGTGGCATTGCGGTGGAAGAATTTGCAATAGGGATGGGACCTAAGCTTTTTGGGTTTGAAAGAAAAGGAACACAGTGGACCATTCGTTTGCTTCCTATTGGCGGATTTTGCCGTATGCATGGCGAAGATGGACAAGAAAGCCAAGAAATCGAAGACACACAAAATAAAAAAGAACTCAATGGGGGCGCATTTTACGAGAAATCGGTGGGTGTGAGGATTTCGACTATTTTTGGTGGCCCTTTATTTAATTTCATATTAGCGTTGTTGTTTTCATTTATTTATATCGGAATGACCACAACATATTCTAATGTGATAAGTGAAGTTCCCGAACAATTACCGGCATATGAGGCTGGGATTCGCCCGGGAGATGAAATTATATCCATTGATGGACATCGGATTCTACGCTCAACAGAAGCTAGAATCTATATAAATATGCCCGCAGGAGACCCTCTAGATGTCAAGGTTCGACGTACTGAAAATGGAGATAAGAAAATACTGAATTTTACAGTTATTCCCCATGTGATCGAGCTAGATGAGACGGTTCCGCCAGAAGAAAGTGACAACTATTATGTCATCGGGGTCAACTATGAAAAAGTATCTAAAAATATATTGACAATTATAAAATATGGTGTATTAGAAGCAGCTTCTTGGATTAAAATCGTATTTTATTCTTTAGGTTTACTTGTTACAGGAGAAGTTTCTATGACCGCATTATCAGGTCCGGTGGCTATTGTTGATGAATTTAGTACAGGATATGAAGCGAGCTTAGCATATGGTATAAAAGCCGTTATTTCAAATATTGCATTTTTCATTGTATTACTAAGTGCAAACTTAGGTGTAATGAATTTATTGCCGATTCCGGCTTTAGATGGCGGACGTTTAATTTTTCTCTTCATAGAAGGTGTTCGTGGAAAGCCGTTAGCTCCGGATAAAGAAGGGTTTGTACATTTTATCGGTTTTGCTTTATTGATGTTGTTGATGGTCTTCGTGTTATTTAATGATATTCAGCGGTTGTTTAATTAAGAGTTGTCGGGAGGCTGATTCAAGTGGTTTTAAGAGATGAAACACGAAAAATTAAAATTGGTGATAAATATATTGGTGGAGGAAGTCCTATAGCTATCCAAAGTATGACCAACACCAAAACAGAAGATGTTGAAAAAACAGTAGCTCAAATTATTGCGCTTGAAGAAGCGGGATGTGATATTGTGCGAGTGGCAGTGCCAACAATGGAAGCGGCACAAGCAATTTCAAAAATTAAAGCTCAGATTCACATACCCCTTGTTGCCGATATTCATTTTGACTATCGATTAGCGCTTGAATGTGTTCGCCGTGGCATTGATAAAATCCGTATCAATCCGGGGAACATTGGGAGCCAAGAGCGTATTAAGGAAGTGGTTGATGCGTGTAGGGAACATAAAATACCGATTCGAATTGGGGTAAATGGCGGGTCCCTTGAAAAACATATCCTAGAAAAGTATAAGCACCCAACAGCAGAGGCGCTTGTAGAAAGCGCTTTGTATCATGTTCGAATTTTGGAGTCAATGGATTTTTATGATATAGCCATTTCAATTAAATCATCGGATGTATTGACAGCTGTAGAAGCTTATGAACGCATGGCGGATGCAGTAAGCTATCCGTTGCACTTGGGTATTACTGAAGCTGGAACTAGAGAAAGTGGAACCATCAAATCTTCAGTTGGTTTAGGGGTTATGCTTTCAAAGGGGATTGGAGATACATTAAGAGTCTCCTTAACGAGTGACCCGGTAGATGAAATTCACGTAGCAAGAAAAATATTACAAAGTTTAAACCTATATCCAAGTCAGATTGAATTTATCTCTTGTCCGACATGTGGACGAACTTCAATCGACCTCATACGCATAGCCAGTGAAGTGGAAGAACGCCTGGCTCATA
Organism: Vallitaleaceae bacterium 9-2; assembly: GCA_038396585.1. NCBI lineage: Bacteria > Bacillati > Bacillota > Clostridia > Lachnospirales > Vallitaleaceae > Vallitaleaceae bacterium 9-2. The sequence goes on from CP121691.1 coordinate 1,557,491, forward strand.
TTAAGGTGCCCATCAAAGTGGCGGTTATGGGATGTGCAGTTAATGGACCAGGAGAAGCTAGAGAAGCTGATATTGGTATTGCTGGTGGCAATGGTGTGGGTCTGATTTTTAAAAAAGGAAAAATCATAGGAAAAGTTCCAGAGGATGAACTGGTGGAGGCATTAATCAAAGAAATAAATGTAATGATCGACAAAGTATAGAAGGTGAGCGTAGTGAGGAAAAATTTATTTGATGTATTTGAAGGATTAATTGTAAGTCCAGAAAGTCAAAGTTATGTAAAAGATGCAATGGTTTCTTCAATTGTGATGAATAAGGAGCAAGGGACAGTCAGTATTTCCCTTGCTCTCACTACGATTATCCCTGCACAATATATTGAGCACTTAGAAGAAGCCATTTACCGACACTTGGGTTATCCAGAAGGTATAGCAATTCATATTAATGAGTCCTATCAATTGAATTATGAGTTGTCTTTAAAAGATTTGTATAAAGCATTTGAAGAAGGTTTACTATATAATCTTAAAAAAATCAACCCAGTTGGTGCTGCGGTTATTCGTAGTTCACAAGTAGATATCGGTGAAGCTGACCTAGTGTATCAGGTGAATAAGACAGGATATCACTATATTAAAGATTTAAGCTTTGATGAAAAAATTGCAGTAATGTTTAAGCAGAAGTTTGACCGAACGATTGATATAGAAATCCTTGAAGATGATGCAAATAGCCATATGTATCAAGAATTTATCCGTAATCGGGATTTGGAACAAAAGAATTTATTGAAAAAAAGAGACCGACATCTTCATATCGAAGAAAAAATAGTCATTCAAGAAGAAGATATTACCCAAGAAACATACGAAAATTTAATTCTAGGGAAAAAACCTATTGTTGGTGAAGTATTAAAATTGAAAAATTTTGATGAAGACACGACATATGCAAATATTGATGTTCAAGTCATTAGTAAACCCGATGCAAGGGAGCTTCGCGGGGGTAAGATGATTATGAAGTTTGATGTGACCGATTTTACGGACTCGATATCGGCAAAAGTTTTCGTGGAAAAGGATGACTATCCACGCGTCGAAGCTAATGTCAAAAAAAATAGTACGCTTCGTATACGTGGGCTATACAAATATGATGACTATGATCGTGCTAGAGTTTTTTTTGTCAATACAATCGAAACGATTGAAGCCAATCTTAAGATACAACGTAAGGATAATGCCAAAGAAAAACGTGTTGAGTTACACCTACATACACAAATGAGTGATATGGATGGGGTGATGAGTGTAAAAGACGGTATTAACCAAGCGATTGCATGGGGACACAAAGCCATAGCTATCACCGATCATGGTGTCGTACAAGGGTATACAGATGCCTTCCATTGCGTACATGATGACAATATAAAGGTGCTCTATGGTGTTGAAGCTTATTTGATTGATGATCAAAAACCTGTAGGTTATCATCTGGACAATCGTTCCTTTGATGATGTGTTGATTGTTTTTGATATCGAGACAACAGGACTTCGGGCTCAGAAAGATCAGTTCACAGAGATTGGTGCCGTCAAAATAAAAAATGGAAAGATTGTCGATCGATTTTCTGAATTTGTCAATCCGGGTGTGTCGATACCTCAACATATTCAAGAATTGACCCATATAACTAATGATACGGTAAAAGATGCACCACCGATTGAAGTTGTATTGCCTCAGTTTGTTGAATTTTGTGAAGGGGGAATTCTTGTTGCGCAAAATGCAGACTTTGATATGAGTTTTATTATTCATGCAATGCGTAACCTGGGCATTGACGAGCAGTTCACATATATAGACACCCTAGAAATTGCTCGGCGCTTGTTTCCGGATTTGAAAAATTATCGTCTTAATACATTGGCGGAAGCTCTTGAAGTCAGACTAGTGCAACACCACCGTGCTGTGTACGATGCAGAGGCAACCGCAGGAATTTTGATTAAACTGATAGATATTCTTCGAAGTAAGGGTGTTGAGCGAATGAAGGATTTTCACACATTCGAAAAACAATACTTTGCAAGTTATAAGAAGTTAAGGCCATCACATGCGATAATTTTGTGTAAAAATAGAGAAGGGCTTAGAAATATGTATAAACTCATCTCTTATTCTCATACAGAAACTTTTTTCAAGCGTCCGTTGATTAGCAAGACAATGCTTGATAAACATCGTGAAGGGCTTGTATTAGGCTCGGCGTGTGAGGCGGGTGAGTTGTATCCACTTGTGCTTGAAGGACGCTCAGATGAGGCGATAAAGCGTATTATTGACTATTATGACTATTTGGAGATCCAACCGTCAGGTAACAATGCGTTTATGATTGAAAATGGTAAAGTCAAAGATATCAAAGAAATCGAGGAAGTCAATCGACAAATTTGTGAACTAGGAGAGGCGAACAACAAACTGGTTGTAGCCACTTGTGATGTGCATTTTTTAAATCCTGAAGATGAAGTCTATCGACGGATTTTAATGGCTGGTAAAGGATTTAAAGATGCGGATAACCAGCCGCCGTTATATTTTAGAACAACCAATGAAATGCTTAGTGAGTTTGAGTATCTTGGTGAAGAAAAAGCCTTTGAAGTAGTGGTGACCAATACCAATCTTATTGCAGATTCACTTGAGTATATTGAGCCGGTTGAGCGAGATAAGTATCCACCGGTCATTGAAGGTTCAGAAAAAGAACTGGAAGAGATGTGTTATGCTAAGGCAAAAGCCATCTATGGCGAGCCACTTCCTGAGGTTGTCCAAGAACGCCTGGACCGTGAGCTTAACTCCATTATTAGCAACGGTTTTGCGGTTATGTATATTATCTCTCAAAAGTTGGTAAAAAAATCCAATGATGACGGATACCTTGTTGGTTCAAGAGGTTCAGTTGGTTCTTCCTTTGTTGCAACCATGTCAGGTATCACAGAAGTAAACCCATTATCGCCCCATTATGTGTGTCAAGAATGTAAATACAGCGATTTTGAATCTGAAGAAGTGAAAAAATATGCCGGAAGTTCAGGGGTTGATATGCCAGATAAAACCTGTCCAAAATGCGGTGCTCAATTATTAAAAGAAGGCCATGACATTCCCTTTGAAACGTTTCTTGGATTTAAGGGAAATAAGGAGCCGGATATTGACCTGAACTTTTCTGGGGAATATCAGGCCAAAGCACATAAATATACAGAAGTTCTCTTTGGAGAAGGTCATGTATTTAAAGCGGGGACGATTGGTACATTGGCAGATAAAACAGCATATGGATTTGTTAAAAACTATTTTGATGAACGTGAAATCCAAGTCAAAGAGGCAGAAATTAACCGGATTATTCAAGGATGTGTTGGTGTTCGAAGAACAACAGGACAGCATCCTGGTGGTATTATTGTTGTTCCAAAAGATCAAGAGATTTATACCTTTACACCGATTCAAAAACCTGCGAATGATCAAACTTCCGATGTTATAACGACGCATTTTGACTATCACTCCATCGACCATAATCTACTTAAACTTGATATATTAGGTCATGATGATCCGACGATGATAAGGTTTTTAGAAGATATGACAGGGATAGATGCGACAAAGATACCTCTTGATGAACCAAAGGTGATGTCCTTGTTCCGTTCAGGAAAAGCTTTAGGGGTCAAACCAGAAGATATTGGAGGCATTACATTAGGTTCTTTGGGGATTCCTGAATTTGGTACAGATTTTGTTATGCAGATGTTAATTGAGACACAACCAGCGACTTTTTCTGATCTGATTCGGATCTCTGGATTATCTCACGGAACAGATGTATGGACCAATAATGCCCAACAACTGGTCCAAGAAGGGAAAGCGATTATTTCCACAGTTATCTCTACGCGGGATGATATTATGACCTATCTTATTAATCAAGGACTAGACAAAGAGTTGTCTTTTACTATTATGGAAAGTGTACGTAAAGGGAAAGGACTTCGAGATGAGTGGGAAGCTCAGATGCGAAAGTTTGACGTGCCTGACTGGTACATCTGGTCGTGTAAGCAGATCAAATATATGTTCCCCAAAGCCCATGCAGCGGCTTATGTAATGATGGCTTATCGTATTGCCTATTTTAAAGTTTATTATCCACTAGAGTATTACACGGCCTTTTTTAGTATTCGTGCGTCAAACTTTGACTATGGATTGATGTGCAAAGGGAAAAGTGTTCTTGATGCACATATTCAAGATTATAAGAATCGCTTCAATGAATTAACAAAAAAAGAAAAAGATATGATAAAAGATATGCGTATTGTTCAGGAGATGTATGCAAGAGGGTATGAGTTTTTACCGATTGATATATATCAAGTGGATGCAAAACGCTTCCGAATCATTGACGGTAAAATCATGCCATCGTTGTCATCGATTAATGGAATGGGAGAAAAAGCAGCAGAAGGTGTAGTTGCCGGTCGTGCAGGCGGAGAATTTTTATCCTTAGAAGATTTTAGACTTCGAACTAAAACCGGAAAATCTCTCATTGAACTGTTAAAAAGCGAAGAAATATTAAAAGGACTTCCAGAGACGAATCAGATGAGTTTGTTTTAAAGAAAGGTGCAAAATACGATGAAAAAGATTGATATTTATACAGACGGAGCATGTCGTGGTAACCCAGATGGACCAGGAGGTTATGGCGCTGTGTTAAAATATAAAGATTCAGATGGCAAGGAACATGTCAAAGAATTAAGCGACGGATATTTAAATACTACGAACAATCGTATGGAACTTATGGGGGTACTTTTTGCAATCAAAGCGTTAAAATCTCCATGTTCAATACGTGTACATACAGATTCTCAATATATTGTGAAAGCATTTAATGAAGGTTGGCTTAAGAATTGGATAAAAAACAATTGGCGACGAGGTAAGAAAAAAGAACCCGTTAAAAATCAAGACCTTTGGGAAGCGCTTGTTGAAGCTGTAAAGCCCCATCAAGTTGAGTTTATATGGGTTAAAGGCCACGACGGACATCCTGAAAATGAACGATGCGATGAACTGGCAACCCTTGCTGCGGATAACGAACCACAAAAGGTGGATCAAGACAATCAAAGGAATATTTCTTAAAAAAAAGGAAATTAACGGTTGTTGTTGTATATATAGAAGTATGTATTAATGGTTTTTGTGAATGAACATCTCAGTTAGGAGGTTGTTATGAATTTACGAGAATTACAGGAAGAACGTGAGTTTGAAATTTTAAGCCCATATTCGTCATTTAGTCGAAACAGTCGTGGACGAGAAGTGGAAGAGACACCTTGTGATATACGAACAGATTATCAAAGGGATCGAGATCGTATTTTACATTCCAAAGCTTTTCGCCGATTAAAGCATAAGACGCAAGTTTTTATCGCGCCGGAGGGTGATCATTATCGCACAAGGCTGACGCATACGCTAGAAGTGTCTCAAATTGCACGTACCATTGCTAGAGCATTACGTTTGAATGAAGACTTAACTGAGGCGATTGCCTTAGCACATGATTTAGGACATACGCCTTTTGGACATGCAGGGGAATATGCATTAAACCAAATATCCGAATTGGGATTTAAGCATTACCGCCAGAGTATACGTGTTGTTGAAGTTCTTGAAAACAAAGGAAAAGGATTAAACCTCACCTGGGAAGTTCGGGACGGAATTCTTAATCACCCAACAAAAGGTAAACCGGCAACATTAGAAGGAGCGATCGTTCGTTTATCAGATAAGATTGCTTACATTAATCATGACATTGATGATGCTCTTCGTGGACACATCCTCAGTGAAAATGATTTGCCCAAAGCATTTACCGATGTTCTTGGATTAACATCTAAGGAGCGCATTAATATTATGGTTCATGATATTGTTACCAATAGTATGGATAAAGATAAAATCATCATGAGTGAGCATATTTTAAATGCAATGACAGGTATGCGACAATTTATGTTTGAAAATGTCTATATTGATTCAAAAGCAAAAGAACATGAAGAAAAAGCACAAAATATGTTGACACAGCTCTTTTTATATTTTAAGGAGCATACCCATTTGCTTCCGCCGGAGCTGCTTGTTATGATTGATGACAATGAGCCGGTTGAACGTGTTGTCAATGATTATATAGCAGGAATGACCGATCGATATGCTATTCGTAAATTTATGGATATTTTTGTCCCATCTTCATGGAAAGAACTTTAAAATAGAGGTTAGAAGCTGTGATAATGCAGTTCACCTAAGTGAAAAAGAACGGAGAATGAAAGGTTATGTTTTATCCTGATGAAATAATTGAAGAGGTGCGACTTCACAATGATGTTGTTGATGTCATCGGGGAATATGTACATCTTCAAAAAAAAGGGAGCTCACATTTTGGGTTGTGTCCTTTTCATAATGAGAAAACCCCCTCATTTTCTGTGAGTAAAGATAAGCAAATGTATTATTGCTTTGGGTGTGGGGCTGGAGGCAATGTTTTTAGCTTTATTATGGCCTATGAGAATTTTTCATTTGTTGAAGCGGTCAAACATTTAGCTGAACGGGCCCGGATAGAGTTGCCTGAGCCGGAAGTATCCGAAGAAGTAAAAAAAGCGATTAATTATAAACAGCGTCTATATGATGCCAATCGCTTAGCCGCAAGATATTACTATATGCTATTACGCAAAGAGATAGGCAAGCATGCCTTGACATACTTAGAACAGCGACGCTTAAGTCCGGAAATTATGAAACAGTTTGGTCTAGGTTATGCATCTCAATTTCGAGATGATCTCTATAAGCACTTGCAAAAGCAAGGGTTTTCCAATCAAGAACTCCTCGATTGTGGTTTGCTATTAGAAGATAAAAAACGACAAGGCGAATATTATGATCGTTTTTTTAATCGAGTGATGTTTCCGATTTTTGATGTACATGGAAAAGTGATTGCCTTTGGCGGACGTGTCATGGGAGATGGACAGCCAAAATATTTGAACTCTCCAGAGACCAAGCTGTTTGACAAGAGTAGAAATCTATATGGATTAAATATTGCAAGAAAATCAAGAGAAAATTATATGATTGTTGTTGAAGGGTACATGGATGTTATTGCATTGCATCAGGCAGGATTTGATAATGCAATTGCATCGCTAGGGACGGCGTTCACTAGTGGACATGGCCAATTGATTAAACGTTACGTTGATGAGGTGGTTATCGCCTTTGATAGTGATGGTGCGGGGGTCAATGCAGCACTGCGTTCGATTCCTATTTTAAAGTCTGCGGGCCTAATTGTTCGAGTACTTAATATGGAAACAGCCAAAGACCCGGATGAATTTATTCAAAATCAAGGAATTGAAGCATTTAACGAGCTACTTAAACATGCGACAGCAAGTTTTATGTTTGAAATCAAGCAATTAAGTAAACGTTTTGACTTGACTGATCCAGAATATAAGACGCGCTTTAGTGATGAAGTGGCTAAAAAGCTATTAACCATTGAAGGCAAAATCGAAAGAGATAATTATTTAGAAGCGATTGTTGCAGAATATAAAATGTCAAAAAATGGATTATATGAACTTATGGCCAAGCATGGGAATAATGTGGGGATTGCTCAGCGAGAGCCAAATGTGTTATCAAAAGAGTTGAAAAGTGGTTCCCATAAAAAACGTGAAGAAGGCACTATTTTAGCTCAGAAGCAATTATTAGCCATTATTGTCTCTAACTATAAAATTTTTGCACATATAAAAGACATTATACAACCAGAATATTTCACACAAGATACCTTGCAAAAAGTAGCGTATATTGTGTTTGATATATATAATACTAAACAAGAAATAGAACCTGCTGATGTTATGCGTCGATTCACTCAAATTGAAGATCAAAAAATGATTGCGAATATCTTTAGCGAGGAGTTAAAAGTCGAGAATCAGCAGCAACTAGAAAAATTGTTAAACGACACCATAAGAAAGATCAAAGGTGATTATCTAGAGCAAAAACGCATGAATGTCAATGATCCTGCTGGATTAATGTCTCTAATTCAAGAAAAAAAAGCGTTACTTAATTTTTATCTTCACCTAGATGAAATCGATAGAAGGGATTGAAAAACATGGCAGCAGAAGAAAATGTAAAAAGTTTTGAAGCAAAAATCTTAGAATTGGTCGCAGTAGCTAAAACAAAGAAAAACGTTTTAGAATATAAAGAGATAGAGGCTAGATTCAAAGATGAAGAATTAGAACCGGATAAAATAGAGATTATCTATGAGGTTCTTGAAAAGAGCGGTATTGATGTATTAGGTGAGGTAGAAGAAGAGGAAGAAGAAGAAGAAAAAGAATTAGATTTATCGTTGCCGGAAGGAATTAACATTGATGATCCTGTGCGCATGTATTTAAAGGAAATTGGGAAAGTCCCTCTACTTACCGGTGAAGAAGAGATTGCGTTGGCAAAACGTATGGAAGCCGGGGATGAGATTGCAAAGCAACGGTTAGCGGAAGCAAACTTGCGTTTGGTTGTTAGTATAGCTAAACGTTATGTAGGACGTGGCATGCTCTTTTTAGATCTTATTCAAGAAGGTAACCTCGGTCTGATTAAAGCGGTTGAAAAGTTTGACTATAATAAAGGTTTTAAGTTCAGTACGTATGCAACATGGTGGATTCGACAAGCGATTACTCGGGCTATTGCGGACCAGGCAAGAACAATCCGAATTCCGGTGCATATGGTCGAGACAATTAATAAGCTTATTCGTGTGTCACGACAACTCCTTCAAGAATTGGGTCGAGATCCGGTTCCAGAAGAGATTGCTGAAGAATTAGATATGCCGGTGGATAAGGTTAGAGAGATCCTTAAAATTTCACAAGAGCCGGTATCGCTAGAGACACCGATTGGTGAAGAAGAAGATTCCCACTTGGGAGATTTTATACAAGATGATAACGTTCCGGTTCCGGCAGAAGCCGCAGCATTTACCTTGCTTAAAGAGCAATTGGTTGAAGTGTTAGATACATTGACTGAACGCGAACAAAAAGTGTTACGTTTGCGCTTTGGGCTAGATGATGGTCGAGCAAGGACGCTAGAAGAAGTGGGTAAAGAGTTTAACGTTACTCGTGAGCGAATTCGACAAATTGAAGCAAAGGCGTTAAGAAAACTGCGTCACCCTAGTCGAAGTCGAAAATTAAAGGATTATCTAGAATAAGTATGCATAAAACCATGAATGATAACTATTATTCATGGTTTTATTGAAAGTGGGGATTTTATGGAAATTTCAAGACGTTTAGAATGGATTGCGTCATTTGTAAAACAAGGAGAACGCGTGGCAGATATAGGAACAGATCATGGATATATTCCTATATATTTGGCTCAAAATAAAACATCACCAAAGGTTATTGCGATGGATATTAACTTTGGACCTTTGGATAAAGCAAAAAATAATATTCGTGCTTACCACCAGGAAGATATTGTAGAGGCACGGCTAAGTAATGGATTAATGACCCTTGATGAAGGGGAAGTCGATTGTATTATTATCGCCGGAATGGGTGGTCGCTTGATTGATCAGATATTACGGGAATCAAAAGAAAAATTGATGACATACAAACGGTGGATTATTTCACCGCATAAAGATATAGATATCGTTCGAAAGACATTGCTTGAACTTGGCATTGCTATTATTGATGAAGATATGATGTATGAAGATGGGCATTATTACACAGTGCTTATTGCGATTACAGACACAAAGGATGTGGCATATTTACCTTATTCACCTAATGAAAACCCATTATTTTTTGTCTATGGTAAGTGCCTGGTTACAAAAAAACATCCATTGCTTTTGGAACAGCTCAAGATGAAAAACACTCGAGATAAGCAATTGATAGATATTTTAAAAGAAAAAGGAATCATTAATCGTATAGCAGAGCTAGAACATGATATAGTGATTCGAAATAAGGTGATTAAATGGATGCAATAACAGTTAAAGATATAATGGACTGTATTGAACGTCTTGCGCCCCAGGATTTAGCGCAAGATTATGATAATGTAGGATTATTAATTGGAGATTCAAAGCGACGGGTCAATAAAATTATAGTCGGTCTTGAAGTGACCAATAGTTTAATTGATGAGGCAATAAATAAGGCATGTGATATGATTGTTGTTCATCATCCGCTTATTTTTTCACCACTGAATAGAATCGTGGAACAAGATCCGATTGCGCATAAAGTTATTCGATTAATCAAGGCAGATATTAATGTTTATGTTGCACATACGAACTTAGATATGGCTCAACATGGGCTAAATGATTATCTGTGTGAAGTACTGGACATAAAGCCAAACATTGAAATAGGTTTTGAGCAAAACAGGTTACTTCGCATTTGTGATGTTAAGCAACAAGCCTTTAAACAGCTAGTTTGGCATGTGAAGGAGCGTTTAAACCTAGATACGATTCGCTATGTTGGGCATTTAGACAAACAAATTAAGCGCATTGGACTTTGCTCTGGAAGCGGGATGAGTTTTTTTGATATGGCTATCGAACAAGGTGTTGATGCGTATATCACAGGTGATCTAAAGTATCACGATGCGGTAAAAGCTATGGAGTTAGAAGTGCCAGTTATAGATGCCGGTCATTATGGTACGGAGATTATCTGTCGACAACTTTTTGAAAACATTTTGAAGGAAAACTTTCAAGAGGATATTCAGATTTTTCAACACAATGCATTTTTAGATCCAATTTGTACATTATGACGATGAGAACATTATACGCAGGAGGTATTTGAAGTTGACTTTGAAAATATTTTTAAAACATAATAATACAACCATTGAGGTTGAACAGGGGACATCTTTAAAAGAAATTGCAGCACAGGTAGAAGATGATTTTGATGCACCAATTACGCTAGCTATTGTGGATGGAAAATTAAAAGAAATCTATAAGCAGGTTAAGTCGGATTGTGAAGTGGAATTTTTAGATTTAACGAATAAAGATGGATACCGAACATATCAGCGTTCGTTGACATTACTTTTTATTAAGTCATTGCGAGATGTATATCAGGGATATGGAATCAACCATGTCGATGTTCGGGTACAATTTACAATTCAACGTGGTTTGTATTGTGAAGTGCTTAATGTTGAAGAAAAACCTTTGACGCAAGAGATTATTAAAGAGATTGAAGATCGCATGAAAGCATATGTAGATGAAGATGCAGTGATATACAAAAGTACAGTAACCACAAGCAAAGCGATTAAACTCTTTGCAAAACAAGGCATGAAGGATAAGGTCTGTTTATTAAAGTATCGTAGTGTTTCCAATACCAACATTTATGAGCTGGATGGATTTTACGATTACTATTTTGGCTATATGGTTCCATCTTATGGAAAAATAGGAAAGTTTGAGTTGCACCCACACGATGAAGGGGTCATGGTTCAATACGTATCAAAAGCTGAACCTAAAAAAGTCGCCCCATTTAAACCGGCACTTATGTTATTTGATACGCAAAAGGAAACTTCGCGTTGGGCGCAACTTATGGATGTAACTACTATAGGAGAATTAAATGAGCTTATTGCTGCAGGAGATATTAACGATTTACTTTTAGTGGCAGAAGCACTTATGGAAAAACGTATCGCATCAATTGCTGATGAAATTGTTAACAATCAAAATAAAAAACGCTTTATTTTCATTGCAGGGCCGTCTTCATCAGGTAAGACAACTTTTGCACATCGCTTAGGTATCCAACTTCGTGCTTTTGGTATGAATCCGAAAACGATTTCACTGGATAATTACTTTGTAAATCGTGAGCAGACGCCATTGGATGAATACGGGAACTTTAATTTTGAAACGATTGATGCGATTGATCGTAAATTATTTAATGAAAACATGTTGGAGTTACTTGCTGGGCAGTCTGTGGATATTCCTCACTTTAACTTTATCTCTGGAAAGCGTGAATATCGTGACAATCCGATTGAACTAGGCGATAATGGTATTTTAATTGTAGAGGGGATTCATGGACTTAATGATATGCTTTCCTATGATTTGCCAAAAGAAAATACATTTAAAATTTATATTAGTGCAATGACACAACTAAACTTAGACTATCATAATCGAATTCCGACGACGGATGGGCGCTTGTTGCGACGTATTGTTAGAGACTATCAATACAGAGGTGTTTCAGCGTTACAAACAATCCGTATGTGGGAATCCGTACGTCGTGGAGAAGAAAAATATATCTTCCCATTTCAAGAAAAAGCAGATGTGATGTTTAACTCTGCCTTGATTTATGAAATTGCTGTACTTAAACAATATGCAGATCCTTTGCTCTATAGTATTCCTGATGATTGTCCAGAACATATAGAAGCTAAGCGATTGATAAAATTCCTGGATTATATTCTTGGGGTCACAAGTGAACATATTCCTCAAAACTCACTCATTCGTGAATTTATTGGAGGAAGCTGTTTTAGAACATGATGGGTTACTGAAGGAGGCTATAAATGAAGATAACAAAATTAAAGAAACTATCAAATGGGCTATTTATTTTGAGTGTTATTTTTTCGGCAGGAGTATTATTTAAAAATTGGTTTGATCAGCGAAATCTTCCTGAAGGCGTATGTCCAATTGAAAATAATTCTGAATGGATGATTGCTGCTATAAGTTTATTAGTGATAAGTTTTATTGTAACTTCAATTATAGATTATCGAATTAAGAAGCTTAATAAGGGGGAGAATCCGTTTGAGGGAGAAGATTAAGCGATTAACGGAAAATATGGGGAAGGTAATTGTAGGAAAAGATGAGGTTATTGAGCTCATTACATTGGCATTTATGTGTAATGGACATGTGCTAATTGAAGATGTACCCGGCACGGGCAAGACAACACTTGCCCTTGCGTTGGCAAAATCCGTCGGTGGGCAATTTAGCCGAATATCTTGCACACCGGACGTTATGCCATCAGATATTACAGGTTTTAGTATGTATAACCCAAAACATGAACGTTTTGAATATCATGAAGGGGCGATTATGGCCAATGTATTTTTGGCAGATGAGATTAACCGTACGCCGCCTAAGACGCAATCGGGTCTTTTAGAAGCAATGGAAGAGCATCATGTGACGGTTGATGGCAAGCATTATGAGCTTCCATATCCGTTCATGGTTATTGCAACACAAAATCCTGTAGAGTATTTAGGAACGTATCCGTTGCCAGAGGCTCAAATGGACCGCTTTATTATCAAAATGAATATTGGCTATCCAACGCTTGAAGAAGAACTTTTGATTATGGAGCGATTTAAAGATGATCATCCTTTAAAAGACTTACAACCAGTACTTTCTTTAGAAGAAGTACAACAAATCCAACAAGATATTTTAAAGGTTAATATGGATCCAACAATTCAAAAATACATATTAAAACTAGTTCGACAAACCCGACAAGCCAAAGAGACCTTGCTTGGCATCAGCCCAAGAGGGAGTTTGTTTTTGGGACGCATGGCTAAAGCAAAGGCATATTTTTCTGGACGTCATTATGTGATTCCTGATGATGTCAAGAATGTGTTTATCCCGGTGTGTGCACATCGAATGATGATCAAACCGGAAATGAAATATGAAAATCAATCCAGTGAAGATATTCTTAGAGATATTCTAAAAAAAGTTGATGTTCCGGCAGGTGAGTTTATTGTATAAAAGATGGGGAGTCTATGGTATTACACTTATATGTAGTATGGTTTTTAACCGGAGTTATCCCGGCTATATTTCTAGTGTACTTTTTTATAGCATATTAATGCTTCCGATCATTAGCCTGTTGCATATGGGGTTAACATATACCGTATTTGAACTGTCGCATGATGTGGATCAGCGATTTGTCTCTAAAGGAGATACGCTGACCTATCGATTGAGTTTGTATAACTCTAGTTATTTGATTTTAGCACCTATGCGCGTACATTATATCTCTTCTGAGGACTTATTCCATCTTGACAAGGCATCCCAAAGTGAGTGGTTTGTTATATATCCAAAATCACAGCAAGATCTTCATAAACAATTAACGTGTTTTTATAGAGGAAACTATCCCGTTGGTATTGACTATATTAAAATACAAGATTTTTTTGGTTTTTTTTCAATCGTATATAAAGAAATAGAACAGCATAAGATTTTAGTCTATCCCAATCTTCTTGAATTTAAGTCGAGTGCTATTCGCCAAGTTCTAAGTGAAACAGCAGAGTCGATTGTTGGTCATGATATAACTAATTCAACGGTGTTTACAGATATACGACAATATATGCCGGGTGATGCGCTCAATAAAATCCACTGGAAGCTCAGCGCAAAAAAGGGAACGTGGATATCTAAAGAATATACGGGGCATATTACAAATACGACCTATTTCTTTTTAGATACGTGTGACTTTGAACTCTCAAATGAACAAAGAGTCATTTATGAGGACTATATGATTGAAGGCTCTCTGGCGATGATCTATTCTTTTTTAAAAGAGCGTGTACATCTTAAGTTGTATTATGATTACCATGGAATTAACATGGTTGAGACAAAGCGACAATCCGATTTTGACAAGTTTTACGATGTGTTTGCTCATTTGAGTTTTTATCACGAAAATGCATACTTTGATATGATTTCGAAAGTGATGGGACAAGACCATGAATCCGCGCACCTCATCTTTGCGACGCAGCAAATTCAACCCAATTTAGTGCACTATTGGGTTCAGCTAAAAAATCGTGGACATGAAATTACAGTCATCATGGTTCCTGTGTCGAGGCTAAATCTTCAAAGGTTGAAAAATGTAAGTGACGAGAGATTGCTTCAAGTACTTAATAGTTCAAGCATTCCTATATATTCTATGGGCATAGATGAGGGTTCGCTAAGACTGGAGGTGTTCTGATGGGAATACTTATTGTTTTAGTGTATTCAATGGTGGTGGTTATCTCAGCAACATTTGGCTATGTGTTAAATGAGGTACAGCTTTTTTTTATTGTAGTTGGAGTATATGCTATCTATCGGGTCATTACAACATATAAAAAAGGTGTTGTCATATTTTTAGCAACGGTTTTAAGTGTGTATATGGGCGCTTTGCTTTATTATTATCGACAAGAGCATGTGGAAAAACTTCTGCATCCGATTCGGGATTTTTTTAATGTATACTATTATTCGGTACGATTAGATGGATATTATATTAATACTTTTTATCAAGCCATTTTAATGGGCAGTATTAGTTTGATACTTTTTTTTGTCTATCATTTTTTTTATCGAAGAAAAAGATTGCAAGGCGTTCCTATTATTTTAGGGTTTGGGGTTATTTTCATAGCATTTTTTTCAGATATGTTAACCAGCTCAAAAGATTACCGTAGCTTTATAATTTTTGTGATAGGAAGTATCGTGTATTATTTTGCCATCTATGCTTCGAGAAATATTGAAAATATTCAACGAAGGCAAAGATATTATTTTTATGGAATGGGCATAATTTTTGCAATTGGCATTGTAGGTTCAAGTATGTTGTGGAATCATTACTTTCCAAGTCCTTTTGAAAAAAAAGTGACATCATCTGGTCAAAGCAGTCGTTCTGGAGATATTGATGAGCTGACATTTCAATTTGAACGGACCATTATTGAAAAAATATCGGATGACACATATCAGATAAATGATTCTTTTGAACATGAAGGTATTGCTTTATTTTCTGTGAAGGCAAACACATTAAAATATTATATGACGGACAGTTATGATATATATCAAGATGGGATATGGACGCAGTCAGAACAAGATATAGAGCCAGTGGTAGTAGAGTTTGATGACAATATTCATACGCGAGAAACGGTTGAGATTACTTATGGCAATATTCGAACGAATCGCTTGTTGGTAAGCCCTTACTGGGATACTATACATATTTCTGAGGATATGCAAGCTTTTTTTGATGAAGAGCAGGTATATCAGCGTGGTTTTAATTATACGTTAGAGGCTGTCATTCCAAAATATAGAACAAATGTTTGGATGCAAGCGATTATGCAAGGTGAAAAGGCACAAGATGTCCAAAAAATTGAAGGATACATGCAATTGCCAGAGCAAAGCGAACGTATTCAAACACTGGCAACGGAGATTACATCTGAGGCAACAACAAATTATGAAAAAGCACGACAAATTGAAGCGTATCTGTCATCAACGTATACTTATAACGAAGAACCCCAGTATTTGGGTACATCGGATATGGTTCAGGAATTTTTGTTTGAAGCGGAAGAAGGCTTTTGTCAACAATTTGCCTCGTCAATGGTTCTAATGATGCGAAGTGTAGGTATACCTTCACGCTTTGTTGTAGGATATGTCCTCGATATGGAAGCATATGAAGATATTCCGGATTCGTTAATGTATTCATATGGAGAGATTCCGGATGAAAAAATTATATATGACCATAACGCCCATGCATGGGTTGAAAGCTATTTTCCAGGTGTTGGTTGGGTGCAATTTGAGCCTACTGCAGGACAAAGCTTTTACTCATCAGATGAATCGGATACACTTGACATTAGGCAATATCAACAGATAGGGCGTGAAGGTGATAGCACATGGATAAACCGTACGGTAATAATTTGGGTGAGTATTGGTGTCATTATAGTCTGTATGGCAGTAGGTTTAATTCTTCTTATACAACGTCGCTATGCCAATAGAACCAACTATATAAAGCGTCTGTTACTAGATTATCAAGTATATCTGCTCTATGTACAAGACGCGTCTAGAAAAAAAGAACCGGGAGACTCGATACGTGAGTTTATAGAGCATCTCTATAAGGAGTTGCCATCATTACGCTATCGGTCAAAAGATTTTCTTGAAACCTTAGAGAAAGCATTCTATAATAGGGATGTACCGACCCTAGAAGAAGTTGAAGTATTTGAACAAGAAATTCAACACATGAAAAAAAGGGCAAAGCGACGTTTACCTGTGTTGACTTATTATAAAAAGCAAATTATTGAAATGATGACATATTATAGATAGGAAGAGAACATGGAAAAAAAATTAGTATTATTTGATGTGGATGATACCATTATTGATCATGGGGCGCCAAAATCAATTATACCCGAAGAAACAACATATGCCATTAATGCACTTAAAGAAAAAGGATACTGCGTTGGATTAGCTACTGGACGAAGTTTTCACCATATTACCTATGTTATGAAAGCACTTGATTTAAATACGGCGGTAAGCTTTGGCGGACATCTTGTTACCCATCAGGGTGAAGAGATTTTTAAACAGCCGATTGATCGAGATGAATCAAAACGGTTAATCAAGAAGATTTTTCGAACACCGTTTCCTATGTTAGCTATTGATGAAAAAAATATTTATATTAAAGATTTTTTTGGTCGTCTTCGTAAAGAACTATTCCGCCGTGAAAACATTTTGGAGGGCGAAGAACCTGTGACGCGCTTAACGCCTTTGAAAAAGCTTGACACGACACCAAGAGATTATTTAAGCATGATGATTTTTAGACAAAATATGCTGGATTCTACAGACTATCAAAAACTAGATTTTAATGCTTGGGGGAAAAAGGGCTTTGAAGTCTATGCAAAAGGTGTATCTAAGTTATCAGGGATACAGTTTTTAGCTAATCATTTGGAGATTCCTATGAATCAAGTGTATGTGTTTGGGGATAGTTATAATGATTTGCATATGCTTAAGCATATTGAAAATTCAGTTGCCGTTGGTAATGGTGTAAAGGAAGCTAAAGAAGTTGCATCGTATGTATCTCCTCCCATTAGCGAAGGTGGTATTTTAACAGCATGTTATCACTTAGGACTTTTGGAGGAAAAAGCATGACAAAATTTTTACTGTTTCTTAAAGGATTATTTATGGGAGCGGCAGATATTATTCCTGGCGTTTCAGGTGGAAGTATTGCCCTTATTACAGGAATATATGAGGATTTTCTTGAAGCCATACATTCCATTAACATCGACGTAGTCAAAGATATTTTTTCAGGTAAGATAATAAAAGGAATCAAGCGTATTCATTGGGACTTTTTACTACCATTATTTTTAGGCATCCTTACAGCAATTTTTACAATGGCAAAGTTAATGCACTATTTACTGGAGACTTATGAATTATATACATGGAGCCTCTTTTTCGGATTGATACTTGCTAGTGCATTTGTTATTAGTAAACAATGGGAAATGGAAAAAACCCGTTTTGTAATTTTTGTATTTGGTGGAATCCTTTCTTTTATCATTGTTGGCTTGGTACCTATACAGACACCCGAAGCGCTATGGTTTATTTTTCTTGCGGGAGTGATTGCTATTTGTGCGATGATTCTACCAGGAATATCGGGAGCGTTTTTATTACTGATTATGGGAAAGTACCACTATATTACAGGGATATTAAAAGATCCGTTTCGTATGGACCATATAGTTGTTTTGATCGTTTTTGCTTTAGGCTGTGGTGTTGGAATCATAGGATTTTCAAGAGTCTTAAGGTGGGTGTTACATCGCTGGCATAAGGGAACGTTGGCTTTTTTAACAGGGATGATGTTAGGGAGTCTTCGAAGAATATGGCCGTATAAGGTGATTTTGGAAGAAGAAATATTGGGAGACAAAGTTATTATACTTAAAGAGGCAGCTGTATTTCCATGGCAAATTGAAGGAAATTATCTTTTGAGTTTTCTTTTTATACTGATTGGAATGTTGCTTATACTGGGTCTGGATAAATTCTCAAAGAATAAAATGGGTTAACGGTTGAAAAAACCTGACTTCGGGTGTATAATAGGCATATAAAAGATACCTGAGATGTACGATACTCTCGATATTTTGAACCTACATATTGAATATGGGAATCTTATATTTTATCATTGATGCCATGCCTTAAGTGGAAGGCAGATGTGATAGTGCGGATACCCACCTAGCTACGCTAGGGATCAAAATTCGGGAAACGGCATTTTGGGTTGTAAAATGATGAATAATAAAAGCTGCTTGATAATCAAGCAGCTTTATTTTATATATTATACTAATAAATTTATATCCTCAAAAAATGAGGGATAGGAGATGTCAATGCATTGACTTGCATTAAGCTTAGATGGCGTGGAAGCTGCTAATGCTGCAATAGTTAAACTCATAGCAATGCGATGATCATGATAGGACTCAAGTTCAGCACCAGACAATTGTTTTGTTCCTTCAATAATCATACCATCTTCTGTAGCTTCAATATTGGCGCCCATCTTTTTAAGCTCTGTAACCATCGTATCAATACGATTGCTTTCCTTAACTTTTAATTCTTGAGCATCTTTAATATGCGTTTGGCCCTCGGCAAAACATGCCGCAACAGCAATTGCAGGGATTTCATCAATCAGTGTAGGGATAATGTCGCCACTAATGGTTGTACCTATAAGCTGACTAGAACGTACACGAATGTCTGCTCGGCGCTCTTCATTTAATGTTTGTTCATTGAGATATTCAATTGAACCATTCATCTGTTTTAACACTTTTATAATGCCATCACGTGTCGGATTGATTCCGACATTTTTTAGAATAATATCACTGTCAGGTAAAATCAATCCTGCAACTAGGAAATACGCTGCAGAGCTTATATCACCGGGAATATCTATGGATGTTGCTTCTAAGTAAGGATTAGGCTTAATTGTTACCTGAGTGTTTTGAGTGTGTATATCAGCTCCCAATGACTTAAGCATTAACTCGCTATGGTTTCTTGAGAGACTTGGTTCAATAATAGTGGAAGTCTGATCGGCATAGAGTGTCGCCAAGAGAATACATGACTTCACTTGAGCACTTGCAACCTTTGAATGATAGGTGATGCCATGAAGTTGACTTGGCTGTATGATTAATGGAGCAAGTCCATTGTTCGCCTTGGACGCAATATTTGCACCCATGGATTTTAAGGGTTCAATAATACGATTCATGGGTCGTGTTTGAATGGAAGCATCTCCGGTTAGGGTGCTTGAAAAAGTCTGACCGGCAAGGATTCCAGAGAGTAGACGCATGGTGGTACCGCTATTTCCGACATCTAAGATAGTATCTGGAGCTTTTAGTCCGTGAAGACCTAGTCCTTCTAAAGTTAATGTTGTCGGATTTTCAAAGTGCATTTGTACGCCCATATGCTTAAAAATCTGAGCAGTAGATAGACAATCAGCGCCATTTAAAAACCCTGAAATATGTGTAGTTCCTTTAGCTAGAGCGCCAAACATGATGGAACGGTGGGAGATGGATTTATCACCAGGTACTGTTACAGTACCATTAAGTTTTCCTACAGGATTAATCTGCATAGTGTTCACCTTAACTTTCTATTATTTTATAGTGTGCATTTTCAATGACGATAATAGCATTGGTCAGACTAAGTTCATCATAAAAAAGGATTTCAAGGACACCACCAAAATCTTCACGATTATTGTTGATGCCAATATTCTTAATACTGATACCTTGCTGACTTAAGCGAGTAGCAATATCAGCAATAACTCCCGTCTCATCATTGATATCAACAAATAAAGCGAGGGATTTGTCGATACTGCCTCTGGCTTTATTTTGAAAGGTATTTCTAAATCGTCTTGCTTGCTGAAAAAAATCAAAAATGGAGACGTCATCTTCATCGGTGACTTGCTTACGGATTGCCTTAAGCTGATGGATATATGCATCAAGAATAGAAGTAATGGCTTCATGATTTGCCACACATATTTGTTGCCACATATCTGGAGAAGAAGATGCAATTCGTGTAAAATCTTTGAAGCCTCCAGCGGCTAGAGTGTACATTTCTTTTTCAGGTGTGTCAAGTGCCTCGACCATATTCACCAATGATGAAGCCAAAATATGCGGGACATGACTGATGGCAGCTACGATAAAATCATGTCGCACCGGATCAAGAAGCGTAGGAATAGCATGTAATGTTGCAACTAATTGCGACATGGAATCGATATATTTTTGAGGTGTGGAAGGCTCTGGGGTCAAAACATAATAAGCATTTTCAAAAAGCTCAGCTTTAGTGGCATCAAATCCTGATTGCTCAGAACCTGCCATGGGATGACCGCCAATAAAATAGCCGCTATATTCATATTTGGATAGAGCATCATATATATCGTTTTTTGTACTTCCAACATCCGTTATGATAACATTTTCTTTTAGATAAGGTTTTATAGACTCAAAAAGTTGAATGTTGATATTGACAGGGCAGCATAAAACAATAAGGTCGCAATCTTCTAAATCTTTCCAATTATCTACCATAACATCAATTGCACCTACGTTTTTTGCCTGCATAAGTGCATCTTGATTACGATTATATCCATAAATAGTTGCTGGATAATTGTATTTTTTTAAAGCGCGAGCAAGTGAGCCACCGATTAATCCGAGTCCGAGTATTCCTATTTTTGCAAACATAGATATCCTTTCGTAGAACAGTGTGTTTAATATTACCCCTATATTACATTTTTTTATTAGGCAAGTCAATAAATTCATGCACTAAAGTGAAGACGGAATATTCTGACTATTAAAATAAAGAAGGAATTCTATTCATTATGTAGAATATTAAGAGTATTACCGAGAAATTTTGTTAAAATTCAACGAAACGCAATGCACAGTAATTTGTTCAAAAATCTTACGAATGGGGGAATCCTTATGAAAATTTATTCATCCGAACAAATCCGTAACATTGTCCTTTTGGGACATGGTGGCGCAGGTAAGACAACACTTGCAGAAGCCATGGCCCGTGTTGCAAATGTCACCAAACGACAGGGAAAAGTAACTGATGGTAATACAATTAGCGATTTTGACAAGGAAGAAATCAAACGAGGTTTTTCAATCAATACCTCATGTATTCCACTTGAATGGGAAGAATGCAAAATAAATATTCTTGATACTCCGGGATATTTTGATTTTGTCGGAGAAGCAAAGGAAGCGACTCGGGTAGCCGATAGCGCTATTATTGTTGTGTCCGGAAGATCAGGTGTTGAAGTAGGAACTGAGATTGCATGGGAACATGCAGATGAGATGGAGATTCCAAGAATGATTTTCGTCACCGATATGGATGATGATAAAGCAGATCTTCACAAAATACTTGAACAACTTCAGACATCTTTTGGAAAATGCATAGCACCTTTCCAAGTGCCTATACGTGAAGGTGATCATTTTGTTGGTTTTGTCAATGTCATTAAGATGGAAGGTCGAAAATTTGTTAAAGACCATGTAGAAGCATGTGATATACCACAAGCCCTAAAAGCGGAGATTGAACCTATTCGAGAGATGATTCTTGAAGCTGTAGCTGAAAGCGATGAAGAATTGATGGAAAAATACTTTGCAGGTGAAGAGTTTACATTGGAAGAAATCCAATCAGCACTTCACAATGGTGTCGTTGAAGGATCAATTGTACCTGTGTTATGTGGATCGGGAATAAACACAACTGGCGTAGGCGTACTTATGTCCTCAATCAATAAGTATATGCCGGCACCAAAAGAAGAACATACGGAAGTGATTGGCGTTAATCCGAGCAACGAATCTGAAGAGATTCATGTGATTTGTGAGAAGGATCAACCCTCATCAGCGCTTGTATTTAAAACAATTATTGACCCTTATATTGGGAAAGTATCTTTATTTAGAGTGTATTCTGGAATTATTCGTAAAGATGATGTCTTACTCAATGCAAATAAAGAAGAAAATGAAAAAATTCCTCATATATATCTATTAAGAGGAAAAGAACAAATTGAAGTGGATGAAATTCACGCAGGTGATATTGGAGCATTTGCAAAACTAAATAATGTCAGTACAGGCGATACGTTATGCAACCCTGAACGACCGGTACGATTGCCCGGTATAACGTTCCCGGAATCTCTTGCATATCGTGCGATTGTTCCAAAGACCAAAGGTGATGAAGATAAAATTGCATCTGGATTACATCGTTTAATGGAAGAAGATCCAACAATTAAGGTGTTTATGGATACAGAAAACCACCAAGAATTATTATATGGTGTGGGTGGTCAGCACCTAGAAATTATTACTAGCCGATTGGAAGAAAAATTCAAAGTCTCGGTAGAACTTCTTAAACCGAAGATTCCATATCGCGAGACAATAAAAGCGAAAGTGTCAGTGCGAGGCAAACACAAAAAGCAATCGGGAGGTCATGGACAGTACGGGGATGTTGTTATTGAGTTCGAACCGTCAGGAGACTTGGAGACACCATATGTTTTTGAGGAAAAAGTATTTGGTGGATCGGTTCCAAGAAATTATTTCCCAGCAGTGGAAAAAGGTTTGCAAGAGTCTGTAGGTAAAGGAGTCTTAGCTGGATATCCTTTTGTTGGATTAAAAGCAACCTTAGTGGACGGATCGTATCATCCTGTGGATTCATCAGAGATGGCTTTTAAAATTGCTACCCAAAATGCATACAAGGAAGGGATTGCAAAAGCAAAGCCGACGTTACTTGAACCTATTGCATCGGTCAAGGTTTTAATCCCAGATGATTATATGGGTGATATTATGGGCGATTTGACAAAGCGTCGAGGACGAGTTCTAGGAATGAATCCGATAAAAGGCAAACAAGAAATTGAAGCGGAAGTTCCAATGGGTGAAATGTATGGATATTCTACAGATCTTCGCTCATTGACCCAAGGGCGAGGCGTCTTTTCTTTGACCTTTAATCGTTATGAAGAGGCACCGCGAGAGGTTCAAGAAAAAGTAATTGCTGAACGCGAAAGCGATGAAGAGTAATCTTTGCTAAATGTTGTGGGCTGTTTGGAGTGACTAAACAGCCCACAATTTATGAGAGGAAAGATACTTAAGAGGAAGGAACATAAAAAATGAAGGAACTTAAGTTATCCATGCAACTGACAAAAACCGAAAAAAGTTGGATTATGTATGATTGTGGTAATTCAGCATACTCATTGGCGATTACAACAGCACTGTTTCCGGTATATTTTGCGATGATGAAGCAAGGAAACAGTATGGACCTTGGGTATTTTAATACAATGGCGAGTATATGTGTTGCAATGCTTAGTCCAATTCTTGGAACAATTGCAGATTATAAAAACTTTAAAAAACGATTTTTTACTTTTTTTGCATTATTAGGTATATGTGTCACTGGATTATTAGCGGTCATTCCAGAGGGGCAATGGCTTGTTTTAGCGATAGCCTATGTACTAAGCGCCATAGGATTTGCTGGTGCTAATATTTTTTATGATTCTTTTTTGGTGGATGTGACGGACAATGAACGTATGGATCGTGTATCATCTCAAGGGTTTGCATATGGATATATAGCCAGTGTCATCCCGTTTGTATTAACTTTAGTTGCAGTTTTTCTTCTTGGGATGGATAAGCAAATAGGATACCAATTAGGTTTTATCATTACAGCCCTTTGGTGGGGACTTTTTACGTTGCCATTACTTCGCAATGTCTCTCAGACACATTTTATAGAGCCGGAGGCAAAACCAATACAAAAAAGCTTCAAGCGTCTGTTTTTAACGTTTAAAAATATACGGCAATATAAATTAGTGTTTACTTTTTTGATTGCCTATTTTCTTTACATCGATGGCGTGGATACCATCATCAAAATGGCTGTGCCCTATGCTCAAACAACCCTTGGTCTAGACTCGATGGACACATTTATGCTCTTAGGTATTTTGTTAATTATCAATATCATTGCCTTTCCATGTGCGTTAGTCTATGGCATGCTTGCCAAACGTTTTAGTGCAAAAAAAATGATTGTGGTTGCGATTATGACTTATATAGGTACTACGTTTTTTGCTTACTTAATGACGGAACTTTGGCATGTATTTATTCTAGGAGGACTTATTGGTTCTGCGCAAGGAGGAATACAAGCCCTTAGTCGTTCATACTATGCAAAAATAATACCTAAACATAAGTCCAATGAATTTTTTGGCTTTTATAATATTTTTGGTAAGTTTGCAGCTATTATTGGACCGTTTATTATGGCGTTCACAACGACAGTAACAGGCAATGCAAGATATTCAATACTATCGATTGTCCCATTGTTTGTTATTGGATTATTTGTTTTTACAACATTACCTTCTGAACCTCAAAATATGATATAATATGGATGGAAGGAGTGAACATCATGCCAAGACCGACAAAATGTCGTAAAATAAGTTACGTGCCAAAGCACAAATATTTCAAGCCATCCGAAGTCGACGCCGTCGAAGAATATCAATTAAAATATGAAGAGCTTGAAGCCATGCGACTTAAAGACATAGAAAAACTCTCACAAGAACAAGCGGCTAAATTAATGCAAGTCTCACGTCAAACATTTCAAAATATCATTGAAAGTGCAAGATACAAAGTAGCCTTAGCGCTTGTTGAAGGCAAAGCGATTCGTATTGAAGGTGGTAACTATAAAATAAAGGAATGTAGGATACAATGCCTTCACTGTGGCAAAGAATATCGGCTAGAATATATGAGAGATAGACAATCGTGTCCAATGTGTGCTTCAAAAAAGATTCAATGTAAATCAAAAAAACAATGTTGTAAAATTGCTGAACAAGAGCAAGCATAACTTATATATGTATTAGTTTATTAAATGGAAAGAGGCTTTAGCCAGAAGCTCTTTTCATTTTTTTTTGTTTTTATTTGGAAGATTCTTGACATATAAGAAAAAAGGTGATAATCTATTTTTAGCTTAAATCCTAGTTATTTAGTAGGGATTAAGGAGGTGCGTTATGAGACTGTCAACGAAAGGTCGATATGGGCTTCGTGCAATGCTTGATTTAGCTTTAAATTCCACAACAGATGTGGTATCCATTAAGAGTATTTCTGAGCGCCAAAGTATTTCAGAAAACTACTTGGAGCAAATTATTGCAACATTAAAAAAAGCAAAATTTGTGAAAAGTACCCGTGGAGCCAAAGGTGGATATAGTTTAAACAAAGATCCAAAAGAAATATCTGTTGGTGATATACTTCGTGCATTAGAAGGGGATCTAAACCCTGTCGATTGTATAGCAGTAAATGAAGATAAAGCTTGTGATGAATCGGAAATGTGTGTGACCAAATACGTCTGGAAAAAGATTAGCCAAAGTATTAATGATGTTGTTGATCATATTACATTAGAAGATTTAATAAGGGAACAACATAAAATTGACGAATTATTAAATGAAGAGGTGTAAAAATGGAGAAAAAAATATACTTAGATCATGCGGCTACAACATCAACAAGACCTTCTGTTGTTGAAGCGATGTTACCATACTTCACAGAAGAATTTGGCAACCCGTCGAGTATCTATGAATTTGCGCAAAATGCAAAACAAGCAATTGATGATGCACGTCAGACGATTGCAAATGCTATAGGTGCTGAATCAGCAGAAGTTTTTTTTGTGTCTGGAGGAACAGAAGCGGATAATTGGGCGATTTCAGGTGTCATTGAAAACTATGCAAAAAAAGGGAACCATATTATAACATCAAAAATCGAGCACCATGCAGTACTCCACACATGTGAATATCTTGAAAAAAAAGGATGCGAAGTGACGTATCTTGATGTAGATGCGAACGGTATGATTTCACTGGAAGAACTAGAAAATGCGATTAAAGAAAATACAGTGTTAATTACAATTATGTTTGCAAATAATGAAATCGGAACAATTCAACCCGTTAAAGAGATTGGAGCAATTGCAAAAAAACATAACGTACTTTTCCATACAGATGCAGTGCAAGCGTTTACACATATTCCCATTAATGTCAACGAAATGAATATTGACTTAATGTCATTAAGTGGTCACAAAATATATGGGCCCAAGGGTATTGGAGCCTTATACATTCGTAAAGGTGTTCGTATGAAAGCTTATATTCATGGAGGCGCCCAAGAACGCCGTCGTCGTGGTGGTACGGAAAATGTTCCGGCGATTGTAGGCTTTGGAAAAGCCGTTGCAGAAGCGATGCCAAAGTTAGAGAGCGAAGCGTCACGTGAAGCTAACCTTCGAGATTACTTCATACAAAAAGTCATAGATACGATTCCATATGTTAAACTTAATGGACATCCTACACATCGACTACCCAATAACGCCAATATCAGTTTTGAATTTATTGAAGGTGAATCCTTATTAATTATGTTAGATATGAAAAATGTGTGTGCGTCTTCAGGCTCGGCTTGTACATCAGGCTCACTTGATCCATCCCATGTGCTATTAGCCATCGGACTTCCACATGAGATTGCACATGGTTCCCTTAGGATAACACTTGGAGAAAAGACAACACAAGAAGAACTTGATTATGTGGCAGATGAACTCGTGACAATTGTTAAACGATTAAGAGAGATGTCACCTGTATATGAAGATTACACCCAAGAAAAAATTGAATCTGTCATTGAAACCAAGTATAATCTAACATCAAAAATATAGGAAGAATAGAAAGGAACGATTCTATGTATACAAAAAAAGTTATGGACCACTTTACGAACCCAAGAAACATGGGTGAAATCGATCACGCAGATGGTGTAGGAACTGTTGGAAATGCAAAATGCGGTGATATTATGCGCATTTACCTTAAAGTTGAAAATGATATTATTCAAGACGTTAAGTTTAAAACTTTTGGTTGCGGCGCAGCAGTAGCAACAAGTAGTATTGCCACGGAACTTGTCATGGGAAAAACTATTGAAGAAGCGTTAAAAATAACTAATGATGCGGTTGTTGAAGCCTTAGATGGACTTCCAAAAGCAAAAGTGCATTGTTCATTATTAGCAGAAGAAGCTTTACATGCAGCTATATGGGACTATGCACAAAAGAATAATATTCAAATTGAAGGACTAGAGCCTCCACAAGATACAGATGACTATGATCACCATGTAGAAGAGGAAGATGATTTTGAATAAAAAAGTTGTAGTAGGTATGTCCGGTGGGGTTGACTCATCGGTAGCTGCTTATTTATTAAAAAAGCAAGGCTATGAAGTCATAGGTGTTACGATGCAGATTTGGCAAGATGATGATCGGTCACTTATGGAAGAAAACGGCGGGTGTTGTGGGCTCTCAGCAGTTGATGATGCACGACGTGTAGCTAATGTACTAGAAATTCCGTATTATGTCATGAACTTTAAGGAAGATTTTAAGCGGGATGTTATTGATTATTTTGTTAAAGAGTATAAGCAAGGGCGTACACCAAACCCTTGTATCGCATGTAATCGCTATGTGAAATGGGAGTCGCTATTGCAGCGAAGTATAGCCATTGGAGCTGATTATATAGCTACAGGGCATTATGCCAAAGTTGTTCAATTGGATAATGGGCGTTATACACTTAAAATGTCAAAAACAGCCAGAAAAGATCAAACGTATGCACTGTATAACCTGACGCAAGATCAATTAGCAAGAACGTTGATGCCCGTTGGGGACTATACTAAAGACGAGATTCGAGAGATTGCAGAAAATATTAGTGTGCGTATGGCGAATAAGCCAGATAGTCAAGAGATCTGTTTTGTTCCAGACAACGACTATGCAAAGTTTATTGAAGAGTATTCAGGAGATACATTTGAACCGGGTAATTTTGTCGATACACGTGGTAAAATTATTGGGCGACACAAAGGTATTGTTCACTATACGATTGGACAACGTAAGGGATTGGGTCTTAATTTGGGACGCCCAGGTTTCGTTGTGGATATTAATCCGGAAACAAAAGAAGTTATGGTCGGAACGGATGATGATGTATTTTCAAGTGGCTGTGTTGCAATGGATGTGAATTTAATGGCTGTAGAGTCAATTGAGGATGGACAGGAACTAACGGCCAAAATCAGATATTCCCACAAACCAGCTAAATGTAAAGTGCGTATACGTGAAGATCAAAAAATGGAATGCATTTTTGAGGAAAAGCAGCGCGCGATTACACCGGGACAAGCCATTGTTTTATACGATGATGATGTCGTGGTTGGTGGTGGAACCATTATAAAACGTATTGAATAATTCTCATGTAGCATAGAACTATAAACGATGAAAGTAGGGTTTTCTTTTCACATAAGTTGTGAAATAAGAAAAGCCTGCTTTTTTTAATAGTTCTTTTCCTTCATCAAAATGACGCATAATATCTTTTGGGGTATGGGCATCTGAACCAAGAGTAATAAGTTCTCCACCAAGTTCCCTATAGCGCTTAAGGATAGTGTATGAAGGATGGGGTTGCCCAAGACCGTAGCGTATGCCGGAGGTATTCAGTTCGATACCTTTTCCATGCTGGATGATTGTAGCTAAAATAGAATCTAAAAGTTCGCTATAGTCTGGATAATGGATATGTTTATTTTCAAAATCACCATAGCGTATGACATAGTCTAAATGGGAATAGATATCATAATCTGTATAATGGGTTACATTATAAAGCATATCTTCAAAATACGCTCTGTAACCTTGTTCTTGAGTTCTACCTTCAAAATATTTAGGGTCGAATGGGTCGACACCATCAGCCAAATGATTTGAAGCGAGCACAAAATCAAAAGGATATTCCAGCGTTATCTTAGATAACTGAGGATATATATGGGGTTGAATTCCAAGTTCAATGCCAAAAAGCAGTTGGATTGTGTCAGCATACTGCGCTTTGTATTTTTTGAATTGCTGATAATATGCATTGATATCCAAGGTGAAATCAATACCGACATCTGGAAAATCGATATCATGGTGTTCAGTAAAGCAAAGTCGCTTCATTTTTTTTTGAATGGCGGCTTCAATCATCTGTTGCATAGGGACATTACAGTCCCCACTAAAATCACTATGTAAATGGTAATCAGCTAACATGTTTTTTGTGCCCCTTTCTATATTTCGTGTTTTTAGTGAAAAACACAGCTTGTTTTTTGGTAAAAATGAACAGTTTTGATTCACTAATTCTATCATAATTTACAGAAATTAGGAAGGAAGTATTTCTTGAATTCTTCTTTTATGAATGATAATATAAGGAAGGACATGTTAACATGTCCTAAACACGTAACTAACGTAAAAATAACAAGATAACAGGAGAATGTTATGACGACAGAAATGCTTCATGATGTATTGTTTCAACTATTTTCTTTTTTAGGTGGATTTGGTATGTTCCTTTATGGAATGCATATTATGGCTGAAGGACTTCAAATGTCTGCTGGTAAAAAGATGAAATCATTACTCGCCATGTTAACATCAAATCGCGTTATCGCTGTTGGACTAGGGGCACTTGTAACGGCAATTGTTCAAAGTAGTTCAGCAACGACGGTTATGGTTGTCGGATTTGTTAATGCAGGACTGATGAATTTGTTTCAAGCAACAGGAATTATTATGGGTGCCAACATTGGTACGACAATTACTTCTTGGATTGTATCAAGTTCTGAATGGGCTGCTTTTTTAAAGCCGTCTGAAATTGCCCCTCTTGCAGTTGCAATTGGTGTATCATTGATGTTGTTTGGTAAAAATCAAACAAAAAAACAAGTTGGGGAAATAATTGTAGGGTTTGGTTTACTGTTTATCGGTTTAGAATTGATGAGCTCAGTCATTAAGCCTTATCGTGATAGTGATGTATTTAAACAAGCTTTTATTGTCCTTGGTGAAAATCCATTTTTTGGTGTCTTAGCCGGATTTGTAGTTACAGCGATTATTCAAAGTAGTTCGGCTTCAGTGGGTATACTACAGACATTAGCAATGAATGGTTTAGTTCCATGGGGGGCAGCTGTATATATTATCTTAGGACAAAACATTGGTACATGTGTGACAGCGATGTTATCAAGTATAGGAGCAAATAGAACTGCCAAACGTGCAGCTGTTGTACATTTACTCTTTAACTTGATTGGTACAATAGTCTTTGTCATAGGTACACTCATCTTCTTTAATTGGATCAATACATCGTTGGCCTCTGAAATTGTTAATGCGACAGATATATCGATTTTCCACACGATATTTAATGTGTCAAATACAATTATTATGTTCCCATTTGCTAAGTTTTTGGTTAAAGCGGCTGAACGTATTGTGCCTGGAACAGATGTATTGGATGAATCAGACGAGGCGATTACATTACGTCATTTAGATGAACGTATTTTAGAGACACCAAGCTTTGCGGTTGAAAACTCAATTAAAGAAGTTGTTCGTATGGGACGTATTGCCAAAGAAAATTTGATACTAGCTACAGAAGCACTTATACAAAAAGATATCTCAAAAATTGAGAAAGTTAAGGCGACAGAAAAAGATGTCAACAAACTAGACCAATTAATTACAGGATATTTGATTAAAATTAATAACACTCCGTTAACAGAACGTCAGCAGCTCGTAGTGACCCATTTATTTAATTCGGTCAATGACATTGAACGTATTGGTGATCATGCAACCAATATTGTTGAATTGGCAGAATATAATGTAAATAATGAGTTGGAATTTTCGGATATTGCCATCAAGGAATTGACAGAAATGTCCGAATATACCATTGAGACAGTTGAATATGCATTGTTAGCACGAGAAAATAATGATCAAAAATTAGTCAGTAAAGTGGAAGATCGTGAAGATGAAATTGATGCGATGGAAGAATCTTTACGTGAATCCCATATTCATCGATTATCTACATATGCGTGTCAGCCTCAATCAAGTGTTGTGTTTTTAGATGTCATTAGCAATTATGAACGTATCTCGGATCATGCGTTGAACCTGGCATACTATGTTAAAGATGAAGTCTTATTATAAAAATAGCTTGAAATTTCACTAAGAATTGTTATAATTATGAGAGAGATAATTGTTCTCTCTCTTTTTTTGTAGAGAAAGGGACTTAATTTGTTCGCTGGGACTTAATGGTCCTACAAGGAGAAAGATATGTTTCCCAAAATGACATTGTTATATAAAATAATCC
This sequence comes from Vallitaleaceae bacterium 9-2, assembly GCA_038396585.1. Classification (NCBI taxonomy): domain Bacteria; kingdom Bacillati; phylum Bacillota; class Clostridia; order Lachnospirales; family Vallitaleaceae; species Vallitaleaceae bacterium 9-2. The sequence continues at coordinate 1,589,085 of CP121691.1, forward strand.
CAAAAGAAATGGATATTCTTAAACGTAGATATTATATGTTAGCAACAATTTATTCGGTTCAACCGATTGGACGGCGTATGATTGCAGCAAAGTTAAATATCGGTGAGAAGATAGTACGCTCAGATATTGAGTTTTTTCGTAAAGAAGGCTATGTAAATGTTTCAACTAGTGGTATGATATTAACAGAGGCTGGTATCAATCTTTTAGATCAATTAAAAGAACTTATGAATGAACTTGAAGGCATTAAACGGTTACAAGAACAGCTAAAAACGGTGTTTGGTTCTACAGATATTCATGTGGTTTCCGGTAACTCAGATGAGGATCCACAAGCCCTTGGCAACATTGGACGAAGTGCTGCAAAATTATTGCAATCACTTATTACGAATACATCTGTGGTGGCTATAACCGGGGGCCATACGATGAAAAGTGTTGTAAAATATATTCAGCCCAATAATCAATCCTTAGAAGAAATGTTTGTCGTTCCGGCAAGAGGAAGCTTAGGCAATAATGTTGAGACACAAGCCAATACACTGGTTGAAGAGATGGCTAAAAAAATCGGCTGCCACTATAAATTGTTGAATTTACCGGATAATTTAAGTGAAAAAGCCATTATTAGCGTTTCAAAGGACCCAAAAATCAGCCAGGTCATTGAACAAATAAAAAAAGCAAATATTATTGTGTTTGGAATTGGTAATGCAGAGAAAATGGCCTATCGACGTGATTTAAATAAAGCAGTAATTGATGTGCTAACTGAGCGTAAAGCTGTGGCTGAGGCTTTGGGCTATTACTTTAATAAGCAAGGACAGATTGTATATGACTCTAAGACAATCGGTTTTCATTTAGATGAACTTAAGAAAAATGTTCACCCTATTGCAGTCGCAGGGGGAGAGAGTAAGGCGCTGGCGGTTTTATCCGTAAGGCATTTTATTCAAAATGGAAGTATTGTCCTTGATGAAGGTTGTGCAAGAAAGGTATTAATGTTATCCAAAGAACTAAATTTATAGATTAACTTTTAGGAGGAAAATTATGTTAAACAAAAAATCAGTAGACGATATTCAGGTAAAAGGAAAAAAAGTACTCGTACGTTGTGACTTTAATGTACCAATTAAAGAAGGGGTTATTACAGACCTTAACCGCTTGAATGGAGCTTTACCTACAATTAAAAAATTAGTAGGAGATGGTGGAAAAGTTATTCTTTGTTCTCATATGGGAAAACCAAAAGGAGAACCAAAACCTGAGTTATCCTTAGCACCGGTTGCAAAAAAGTTAGCTGAACTTTTAGGGCAAGACGTTGTTTTTGCGGCAGATGATACTGTTGTAGGCGACAATGCAAGAAAAGCAATTGATGCAATGCAAGATGGAGATATCGTTTTATTAGAAAATACACGTTACAGAGCAGAAGAAACAAAAAATGGGGAAGCATTTAGCAAAGACTTGGGTTCACTTGCGGATATTTTTGTAAATGACGCTTTTGGAACAGCTCACCGTGCGCACTGCTCTAATGTTGGAGTAACAGAATTTGTTGATACATGTGTTGTTGGATATTTAATGCAAAAAGAAATTGATTTCCTTGGAAATGCCGTTGCAAATCCAAAGCGTCCATTTGTAGCTATTTTAGGAGGCGCTAAAGTATCAGATAAGATTAATGTTATCAATAACTTGCTTGACAAGGTAGATACACTAATTATTGGTGGTGGAATGGCATACACTTTCTTAAAAGCACAAGGATTTTCAATTGGTAAATCATTATTAGAAGAAGATAAAATGGACTATGCTCTTGAAATGGTTAAAAAAGCAAAAGAAAAAGGTGTTAACTTATTGCTTCCTACAGACCATATTGTTGCAACAGAATTTAGTAATGATGCGCCATTTAAAGAAGTTGAAGATGCAGGCGAAGGTATAACAGGGGACTACATGGGACTTGATATAGGTTCACAAACGATTGCAAAATATGCAGCAGCTGTTAAAGATGCAAAAACAGTTGTATGGAATGGTCCAATGGGTGTATTTGAAATGGAAAACTTTGCAAAAGGAACTAAAGCAATTGCTCAAGCATTAGCTGAAACCGATGCAACAACAATTATTGGTGGTGGCGACTCAGCAGCAGCGGTTAATATCTTAGGCTTTGGTGACAAGATGACACACATCTCAACAGGTGGTGGAGCGTCATTAGAATTTTTAGAAGGAAAAGAGTTGCCAGGTGTAGTTGCGGCAGATGATAAATAAAACAACTTATAAACGAGGAATTTGAAAGGACAAAACTTATGAGAAAAATGATTATTGCAGGAAACTGGAAAATGAATAAAACACCTAAAGAAACAGTTGAATTAATTAATGAATTGATTCCTTTAGTAAAAACAGAAGAAGCAGATGTGGTTTTTTGTGTGCCAGCAGTATCGTTAATGGTTGCAACAGATTTAACAAAAGATACGAACATTGAAATCGGTGCTCAAAACATGTATTTTGAAGAAAATGGAGCATACACTGGTGAAATCGCACCAAATATGTTGACAGAAATCGGTGTAAAATATGTAGTTATCGGTCATTCAGAGCGCCGCGAATATTTTGCAGAAACAAATGAAACCGTTAACAAAAAAGTGCTTAAAGCTATTGAGCATGACCTTGTACCTATTCTTTGCTGTGGAGAATACCTTGAGCAACGTCAACAAGGCGTTACAATCGACTTGATTCGTCAACAAATCAAAATCGGATTAAAAGATGTTCAACCAGAAGATGCAAAAAAAGTTGTCATTGCTTATGAGCCAATCTGGGCAATAGGAACAGGCGTTACTGCAACAAGTGACCAAGCGGAAGAAGTATGCGCTGCAATTCGTGAATTATTAGTAGAGCTATATGGACAAGCAGTTGCAGACGAAGTACGCATTCAGTATGGTGGTTCAGTGAATGCCGCAAATGCAGCAGAATTATTTGCAAAACCAAACATTGATGGCGGTCTTGTTGGTGGAGCAAGTTTAAAAGCGGATTTTGGAAAAATTGTCAACTATAAATAGTTTGCTCTATAAGTGGATTAATTTATAGAAAAGGAGCAAAAGATATGAATAAGAAAACTACAGTTTTAATGATCCTTGACGGATATGGAATGAATGAACGTGAAGAAGGCAATGCAGTGGCAAAAGCAACTACGCCAAACCTTGATAACATGAAAGTAACATATCCATTTGTAAAAGGATATGCTTCAGGGATGGATGTCGGTTTGCCTGACGGACAAATGGGAAACTCAGAAGTTGGACATTTAAATATTGGTGCCGGACGTATTGTGTACCAAGAATTAACACGTATAACAAAATCAATTGCAGATAGGGATTTCTTTGAAAACCCTGCATTTTTAGCTGCAGTCGATAACGCTAAAAAACATGATAGTGCTTTGCATCTATGGGGCTTACTATCCGATGGTGGCGTTCATAGTCACAATGCACACCTTTATGCATTATTAGAATTAGCAAAGCAACAAGGACTTGAAAAAGTATATGTGCATTGTATGCTAGACGGACGTGATACACCACCTACATCAGGACGTGGGTATGTAACTGAGCTTCAGTCAAAAATTGATGAAATTGGTGTTGGGAAAATTGCTACGGTTATGGGTCGATATTATGCAATGGACCGTGATAATCGATGGGAACGTACCCAACTGGCTTATGATGCCATGACTAATGGAAAAGGTGTACATGCATCAGATGCAGTTCAATGTGTTGCAGACAGTTATGCAAACAATGTGAATGATGAGTTTGTTCTTCCGACAGTGATTACTGAAGATAGCAAGCCTGTTGGAACCGTTAATGAAAATGACAGTGTTATTTTCTTTAACTTTAGACCGGACCGTGCACGTCAGATTACGCGACCATTTTGTGAAGAAGACTTCACAGGGTTTGAGCGTCAAAAAGGATTCATGCGTTTAACATATGTTTGCTTTACCAATTATGATATTACAATTCCAAATAAATTGGTTGCTTATGAAAAAGTTTCTCTAGAAGGAACATTAGGTGAGTATTTGGCAAGTCTTGGTAAAACGCAATTACGACTTGCGGAGACAGAAAAGTATGCTCATGTGACCTTTTTCTTTAATGGTGGAGTTGAAGAGCCAAATGAAGGAGAAGAGCGCGTGCTTGTGCCCTCACCTAAAGTGGCGACTTATGATTTGCAACCAGAGATGAGTGCAGCAAAAGTTGGAGAAAACCTTGTCAATGCCATTAACTCAGGAAATTATGATTTGATTGTAGTAAACTTTGCAAATCCAGACATGGTTGGTCATACTGGAATTGAATCTGCAGCCGTTAAAGCAGTTGAAGCTGTCGATGCTTGTGTTGGAGATGCGGTTGAAGCAATTAAAAACAATGGCGGAACAATGTTTGTATGTGCAGATCATGGTAATGCAGAACAACTTATTGACTATACAACACATGAAGCCTTTACAGCCCATACAATCAATCCGGTACCGTTTATTCTAGTGAATGCAGATGCAGGCGTATCCTTACGTGAAGGTGGAAAGCTTGCTGATATAGCACCAACACTACTTGACATCATGAATATTGATAAACCAAAAGAAATGACAGGTGAAAGCTTGCTTATTAAAGGGTAATAGAAAACCCATATTGACAATATTATGAAGTCATACTACAATGGTAAGGATATTCAAAGCATTTGGATATCCTTATTTTTGTGCTACTCAACGTTACCTTAATAATGATGATGGGTAGTAAAAATCTTGATAATTGGAGTAATTATGGTCTTTTCAAGTTTGTTTTTCATATTTCTATTTTTACCAATATGTTTATTTTTATATTATATAATTCCTTCGAAAAAGTGGAAAAATGGTGTGCTCATTGTTTCTTCGCTTGTTTTTTATGCGTGGGGAGAGCCGGTATGGGTTGTTCTACTGTTATTTAGCTCGGTCGTAGACTATATTCATGGACGCATAGCTCAACGTTATCTACATCGATGGCAAAGTACAGCAGCATTAATTTCTTCGCTTATAATTAACCTAGGTATTCTAATCTTATTTAAATACTCTGGAATGCTTGCCAACACACTAGATACTTTATTTGGCTTGTCACTAAATTTCACAGGATTTTCCTTGCCAATAGGTATATCTTTTTATACGTTTCAGACAATATCCTATGTGTTTGATGTATATCGTGGAGAAGTAAAAGCGCAAAAATCTTTTTGGAAGTTTTTAATGTTCGTATCCTTATTCCACCAACTTGTGGCAGGTCCTATTGTGCGTTATAAAGACATCGCTAAAGAAATAGAGACACGTTCTTTTTCTGTTGAACAATTTGGAGAAGGCGTTCGTCGATTTATTATCGGACTTGCAAAAAAAGTGTTATTTGCTAATACAGCAGGTGCATTAGCAACGAACTTTTTAGATGGACAGTTAGGTGAACTAAGTATGGGTGGCCACTGGTTTGGAATGACCTTGTTTGCGCTGCAAATATATTATGATTTTTCAGGATACTCAGACATGGCCATTGGGCTAGGACGTATGTTTGGATTCACCTATCAGGAGAACTTTAATTATCCTTATATTTCAAAAAGTGTCACTGAATTTTGGCGCCGCTGGCATATGTCCTTAGGGAGCTTTTTTAGAGACTATTTATATATTCCCTTGGGCGGGAACCGTCGATTTCAATTTCGCAATTTATTTATTGTATGGTTTTTGACCGGATTATGGCATGGTGCAAGCTGGAACTTTGTCCTGTGGGGGTTATATTATGGAGCGTTAAGTGCTTTTGAAAAAATCCTGAGGTGGATTTTTAAATCCTTTCGACTTCCGGCAATGTTTAATTACTTATATATGTTTGCAGTGACAATTTTTGGTTGGACGTTGTTTTATTATGAGGACTTATATCGTGGGATAAGATTCATGCAAGGGTTGGTTAATGTGAACTTTCTTTGGGATACAACGACAGAAGTTATGCTCATGAATAATGCATGGTTTTTATTTGCTGCACTGATTGGAATGACACCTATAGTGATGCTTACCCTTAAAAAGATTGAGGCGGTTATAACCAAAAGCTTATTTAGACCGATATACTCAGTAGTACTATATCCTCTATCAATTATTACAGTATTTATTGTGGCATTTATCATACTTATTGGACAGACATATAATCCATTTTTATATTTTAGATTTTAGATTTGAGGCGAACGTATGAGACGGCATTTAGCAAAACATTGGATTCTTATAATTTTATTTGTGACTATATTGTATGGACTAGGAGCCATGACTTTATTGTCCACAAACACAAGCGAAGTGTCTGAACTTGAAAACAGGCAATTAGCGTCATTTCCAAAATTGAATAGAAAAGATCTTCTTAGTGGAAGGTATTTTCAAGGAATTACAGATTATTATGCTGACCATTTTACCCATAGAGAGAGGCTGCTTATGGTTAGTAAAACCATTGAAGCATATAGAGGAACACAAGGCGAGGATCAAGTAGAGATAGTCTTAGCATCTAATGAAGATGCATATAATCCACCCATAGAAGTACAAGAGGTTGTAATGCACCAAGAAGAGCATAAGCCTATTAGCAGTGTGTATGACTTGAATCAACGTGTGGTGAACTTTGCTTCAGAAGATATTGAGCGTTTTTCAGATATGAATCCTTTAGAAGTAGAAGAAGTTGATAACGACAAAATATTAGAACAGTTAAAGATTACCGATGATGATACGTTGGTTGGACAGCGCAAAAATAGTTTATTGATTATTGAAGATACGATTTATGAGATTTTTGGATACTCCAATAGCGCATGTGAATATTATGCATCAGCTATTAACCAATTTGCTGAAAGTTTTGATGATCAGATGAGTGTCTATTCTATTGTTGTACCTAGTCATATTGAATTTTTAAAAAGTGAAAAATACCGTAGTCTAGCGGATTCTCAAGCAGATGCAATTAATGCCATTAACCAAGCGTTTATCGACCCCATTATTCCTGTACATATTTATGATGCGTTAGGAGAACATATTGATGAATATCTATATTTTCGATCAGACCATCACTGGACCGCTCTAGGCGCTTACTATGCATATACGGTATTTGCTGACAAAATTGGGGACAATGCCTATGGGTTGGATCAGTTTGAAAAAACAGAAATCGAAGGCTTTTTAGGATATCTATATAATAAAAACTTTAATCGTAATGTAAAAAGTAATCCTGATACGGTTGAAGTGTATCATCCTTTTGTTGAATCAGAATATACAATAACAACTCAGGGTAACCGGACAATCAACCTTGATTTGATTAACATGAATTATGCCAAAAAAAGTAATAAATATATGGTGTTTTTAAGTGGGGATAATCCACTAGCTGTTATCGATACAAACCTTGATAATGGACGAAAAATACTCGTATTTAAAGATTCCTATGGAAATGCGTTTGTACCGTATTTAACATCACATTATGATGAAATTCATATCATTGACCCAAGGCATTATAAAAAAGGGGCTGTAACCTATGCAAAAGAGCAGGGGATTGATGAAGTTCTCTTTTTAAATTCCGCGGTAGTTGTCGCTGGGAACAAAGGATTTTCTAATCATATCAAACGTGTTTCTTATTAAGAATTTAAATGCGTAGTATATCTTGAGTAAAATAATAAAAAACTTGAATTTTTTTGTTTTACTGATATACTTGAATAGTAAGTGTTATGACATATAACACAATGAATAGAAGTTTATAATTTACATGGTTGAAAGGAGTTTTATATGAAAAGTTTTTTAGAAATTACAGATATTTATGCACGTGAAGTATTAGACTCAAGAGCCAATCCAACAGTTGAAGTTGAAGTTGTTATAGAAGATACATATGTAGGGAGAGCAGCAGTGCCCTCAGGCGCTTCCACAGGGGCCTTTGAAGCCGTAGAACTACGAGACGGTGGTAACCGCTACATGGGTAAAGGTGTGCAACAGGCCGTTGATAATGTCAATACTGAAATTGCAGATGCGCTTATTGGCTCTAATGCTTTAGACCAACGTGATATTGATATGCGTATGATTGAACTTGACGGAACAAAGAACAAATCTAAACTCGGTGCGAATGCTATTTTAGGTGTGTCCTTAGCAACAGCTGATGCAGCAGCAAAAGCTTTGGGAATGTCTTTGTACCAGTACTTAGGTGGGTTTAATGCATATACATTGCCAGTGCCTATGATGAATATTTTAAATGGTGGAGAGCATGCAGATAATACGGTTGACCTTCAAGAGTTTATGGTTATGCCAGTAGGAGCAACTTCTTTTGCAGAAGCACTTCGTATCTGTTCTGAAGTGTATCATAACTTAAAGAAAGTTTTAAATGATCGTGAACTTTCAACAGGAGTAGGTGACGAAGGTGGATTTGCGCCAGACCTTAAATCTTCTGATGAAGCGATTGAAGTTATTCTTGATGCTGTTAAAAAAGCTGGTTATAAGCCAGGTGACGATATTCGTATTGCTATTGATGCAGCAGCAAGTGAATTGTATAATGCAGATACAGGAAAATACTTCTTCCCAGGTGAGAGTAAGATGAAAGGCGAAGATGTCTATCGAACACGTGAAGAAATGGTGGATTACTATGAAGCACTTGTTGATAAATATCCAATCATATCGATTGAAGATGGTTTAGATGAAGAAGATTGGGAAGGCTGGGGGCTTTTAACTGAACGTATTGGTTCAAAAGTACAGCTTGTCGGCGATGACCTATTTGTAACGAATACAGAGCGTTTAGCACGTGGTATCAAAGACGGTGTAGCGAACTCAATCTTAATAAAAGTTAACCAAATCGGAACATTAACAGAAACGTTTGATGCGATTAAAATGGCAAATCGTGCGGGCTATACAGCAGTTGTTTCTCACCGTTCGGGTGAAACAGAAGATACGACGATTGCAGACATATCTGTTGCGGTTAATGCAGGCCAAATCAAAACAGGTGCACCTTGTCGATCAGACCGTGTTGCAAAATACAACCAATTATTACGTATTGAAGATGAACTAGCAGATGTTGCAGTATATCCTGGTTTAGACGCATGGTTTAATCTTAAGTAGAAAAAAAGTATTGAAAAGGGTTCTGCTTTATGCTAGAATACTACTGTTGTTATTTTAGGAGGTGTAATCATGGGAACAATGTTGGTTATCATTAAAGTACTCTATGTACTTGTATGTATAGCGCTTATCGGAGTTGTATTATTTCAACAAGGTAAGACAGCAGGTTTATCCGGAGCTATTGCCGGTGCAGGTGAATCATATTGGGGAAAGAACAAAGCAAGATCAATGGAAGGCGGCTTACATAAGCTGACTGTAATATTGTCTGTTGTGTTTATCTTCATGACCATGTTGATTAACATACTTGCAGAGATTGGATAAATCATCAATCACCATTCATTGTCCATGACTACGGCGAATGAGATACTGGTGAACAATTACATAATAAAGTAAAGAGTAAGGCTATATCTTTTTTGATATAGCCTTTTTTATTCTTCCCTAGTATATTTTTAGGAAATATATTATAATTAATGTAAAAGGTTGAAGGAGAATATGAATTATGGGAAGAATGATGAAAGGGAGCATCATCGCTGTTTTGTGCCTGATTTTTTCAATGACAGTTGCACATGGGGTTCAAGAGCCTAGTCAATGGGCTGTAACAGAAGTAGAGTCTGCGATTCAGGCAAATATCATACCTGAACAATTTCAAAACAATTATCAACAAAATATTAAACGACATGAATATGTTCTACTTGCACTGAGCATATATGAAAGTACATCAAAAAGGATTGAGGTGACAAAACAACATCCTTTTTATGATGTTATTGACCATCCGTATGAAGAAGACATTGTTAAGGCATATGCGGCAGGTCTTATTCGTGGCAATGGGGATGGAACATTTAACCCGGATGGGGAAATAACCCGTCAAGAAATTGCTTCGTTGGTTGTTCATCTGATAAAAAATCTGAATAGTTCCCTCGAGGTTAAAACAGAAGGTGTGCCGATATATGCCGATCAAGAGATGATTGCGCCATGGGCATATGAGTATATTGCATATTGCTATGAACAAGGGATTATCAAAGGTACAGGTATGGATAGTCAAGGAAGACCAATCATCAATCCTAGGGGAAAGGCAACACGTGAAGAAGCAATCGTCTTATTATATCGTTTATTTAATAATGAAGGGATAATGCATGAGAATTCATTGGGAACGGTGGAGGTTATTGATCCGATTCGTTCTTTAGAGTCTCAACGTATATTTATGCAGACAGATTTAATCCAAGATTTTGCATGGAATTTTGACAAGGACATAGCTCGACATGTTCAGCAACTAAGTCAGGAACAAGCATATACGTTATTGACAATAGATGAGACGTCACTTATTTTAGAACTGCCTCAACAGGCGAGCCTATCCTTAGCGATAGTCAATGATGTACGCTTATATAATCTTTCGTTTTTATTTTATGATGTTCAGGCAGAAAAAATCTTCAAAGAGACTGTTTCTAAGCGTATCGAACAACAGTCCTTATGGACTGCTTACGAACAGCTAAAAGAACAATTAAAAGTACAAGAGAGTGCAACAATACGTATTGACAATCGGTATACGCTTTTTGGACAAAAGGATGAAGTTGTAGAGAATATGTACCATATTGAACTAAGAGAAAACAAATAGGAGGGGAATCGGATGAGGAAAAATGCAAACAAAAAAATAATTGCATGGATGATGAGCTTTTTAATATGTATACTAGGGATGCAAGTGGACAGCTTAGCAGGCAATGTCAATGTGAATGTATATGATTATAAGACGATTCAAGGCTATAGCCTAGGAGATGCGGGAGCCTTTGGAATATTTGCCAATACTTATGAAATCGCTGGCTCGATTGAGTCGAATTTTGCGGCGCAGACGTTTATTCGCCAAGGAAATCATACCGTTGGGACTAAACTCAACAATGGAGTGGCGGGTAATACGGAAACCTACCTATATGTAGGCAACTTTGATGAACTTACCAATGCAGGAATAAATAGTGAATGGGTAGGTCCTATGAATCTTAATGCACCTGTCAGTGTGTTTAGCGTAGGCGAAGATTATGCAGTTGAAAAAAAAGCGGATGGAAAATATTATATTCGTGTACCCAATCATTCCATTGAAAACAAAATATCTGACCACCCGATAGAAGTTCTTGATAATTCCAATAGAACATTTGATGTTCAGATGGTACAAAGTCTTCGTCGCCTGGAAGCAGTTGCGCATAATTATATGCAGCTTGAAGCGACAGCTGGAACGATGTTTGATCGCTCTAGTTGGAACCAAAACAGTGAAGGTGTCAATCTAGAAGATGGAGTTAATGTTTTTCATATTGATGTTATGGATTTAACCAAATATCAAGACCGATCCTTTGTGTTTGATAATATTCACCGAGCAACCCAAGTCATCATTAATGTGAATATTCCAAGAGATTATGAAGAAACAGTTGTGTTGCGAAAGAATATGGATGCACTATCTGTCTATAGTGAAGAGGTTGGAAAAATTCTTTGGAACTTTGGGGATTTTGACGGAACGATTGAAATCGGAGCAATGCGTGGAACGGTTTTAGCACCAAATGCTAGAATAATAGGTTCTTCAAGCGCAACAGCAGGAAGCCTTATAGGAGAATATGTATACACACAAGGAACACATTATAAAAATGATTTTGTAAAGGGAGATTTTGAATTTGAGATTCCCACATTTGACTATAAAGCGACATTTGCAATGGATAAAACAGTAAATCCTTCGATTCTTGAGATGGATTTAGAGAATCCGGAGCTAAATACGATAGAAATCAACTATGAATTAAGTTTTGACCCTGTTCCGGCAGATGTTGTCCAGATAGCAAAACAAAAAGAAGTTGTATTAATTATCGATACCTCGGGAAGTATGGAGTGGGACATTCATGGAGATGAAACACATCAATATGCAAAGCAGCGGATGACTATCGCAAAAAATGCAGCCCACCTTTTTTTGGACTCCATGGCAGAAGATGAAAATACACAAGTTGGTATTGTGAGTTTTTCAACCAATGCTTCGGTACGTTCTGAGATTAAAAACGTTGCAGACAATTTGCAAAACTTAAAAGGAACAATTAATCAATTGCGCTCTGGAGGCGGAACTAATATAGGCGATGGACTTCGTTTGGCAAAAAGCATGTTAAATAATGGGAATGATGCTGAAAAGTATGTTGTTTTCTTAGGAGACGGGAAGCCGACGGGATTTTCTTATGAGCGATATTATACCGACTGGCAAAGTCCGCGGGTCAACTTATTAGTAAATAATCGACGCTGGGAGAGAATGCGCCTATCAGATGTTGACTATTATTATGGAGCCGGTGAGACCGAAAAAACATTGGTCAATAGCGGTCAACTTGATTATGGTAACTATGCTTCTGATTATGCGCGCGTCATGTCCGGTGCACTAGATACCCAACAGATTAAAGGATATTACATTGGCTTTACAAAAGATGCAGATGTAGAAGGCTTGATATTAGACAGTGATACAAAAAACAGTAGCTTCCATTATGCAGAAACAGCCAATGACTTGGAAAAAATATATCAAGAGATTGCTAATGAGATTAAGTCTTCGGTATATTTACAAGATATTATCTTTGAAGAAACGCTGCCCCATGGATTAAAAATTAAGACGATTAATTATTTATCCGATGAACCCAAATTATCGCGTATATCTGAAGACAAAAAAGAGATTCATGCAGAATTTGGTAATAGAATCTATGTTCTTAACGATGAGCAGACAGCATATGTAGCAGATCCGATACGATTTAGCATGATTGTAGATGTTGCGTCTACAGGAGACTATATTATAGGAGCAAATAATAGTTCGGCATTTCATTATATTGATTTTGATACATCCCCAGGACACCAATACTTTGATGAAATCGCTTTTAAAGCGGTTATGAAAAACACAGATAATGTACTTACTATTGATACGCACTTAGATGCACCTACAAATCTTGTGGAAGCAGATAATGATGGCGTATATATACGAGCGACAAGCCAATACTTTGATATTGCAGGGGTTTATGCGACTTATTCTACGTCGGACGATATTAATGCACAAGACTATGAACGCGATCAAGCCACTGGTAATAGCTGGCCTGCCATTAATCCTGCGACCCCTGATAATGTGTATAACGCTACGGAGGCAGACCCGGATAATAATCCGGACACACCAGCGCCGGCAGATGTTGTTATCGGACAAATCCCTGTGAATAAAACAGGATATTATACGGTTTATGCAGTGGACATCTATGGAAACTACACAATACAGACAGTTTATATCATTGTAAAAATTGATTTGCCAGATATAATTTAAACTGTTACAATAGAAAAAAAGAGCACCGTCAGGGTGCTCTTTGCCCGTTAGCAAAAACGAAAAGGAGTGCATATATGTACGAACAAAGAAAAGACATTTTACAAGATCATAAAAAACGTAAAAAAATTCTCATGGATATTATATCCAGTAATGAATATAAACCTTTGAAGCTCAAAGGATTTAAAATACTACTTGGCCTTGATGACCAAGAGGTAAAAGAACTGGAGTTTTTATTAAACGAGCTTGTTACCGAAGGAAAACTCATTGTAACAAATAAACAAAAATATATTCTCAATGAAGATAAAAACTATTTGGTGGGCACATTTGTCTCCCATCCCAAGGGCTTTGGGTTTGTTGAGATTGAAGGACGGGATGATGATATATTTATCCCAGTGGATTTTACCAACGGGGCTTTTCATGGTGACACGGTATCGGTAAACATTAAAGTAGAAAAGTCCGGTGAGCGTCGTGAAGAAGGGGAAGTTGTTCAAGTTCTTAAGCGTGGAATTGATACGCTTATTGGGACGTTTCAAAAAAGTAAAAATTTTGGTTTTGTTGTTCCGGATCATAAAAAACTGACCAAAGATATATTTATACAAAATGGAAAAACCAATGGTGCCGTTAATGGACATAAGGTTGTTGTGAAGATACTTAACTGGGGACGTGAAGGTAAAAATCCAGAAGGTGTTGTTATGTCGATTATTGGACATATCAATGATCCTGAGACAGAGATTAAATCCATAATGATGGCCTATGGTCTAGCGACAGAGTTTTCTCAAGAGTTGATGGAAGAAGTCAAGCAGGTGCCGGATCAATTAACCCAAGAGATGATTGACCAAGAAGGTCATCGAGAAGACTTGCGTCAAGAGATGACGGTGACCATTGATGGTAAAGATGCCAAAGACCTGGATGATGCGATTACCTTAAAGAAAATATCCAAGGGGTTTGAACTTGGCGTTCATATTGCCGATGTGACGCATTATGTGCGAGAAGGGTCAGCCCTTGATCAGGAAGCTTTAGAGCGCGGCACAAGTGTGTATTTGGTGGACAGGGTTATACCGATGTTACCCCATCGCTTGTCCAACGGGATATGCTCTCTTAATGCGGGAGAAGACCGGTTTGCCCTAAGTTGTATTATGGAAATTGACCAAAAAGGAAAAGTAAAAAAACATCGAGTGGTTGAGACCATTATCAATGTGAATGAGCGCATGAATTATGATGATGTCAAACAAATTCTGGTGGACCATGATCTTGAATTGAAAAAGCGATATCATCAGCAGATGGACATGTTTAAAACGATGGAAGAACTACAGAAGATTTTGCAAGAGCGTAGACGTCAACGTGGCTCCATTGAATTTGATTTTCCAGAGGCTAAGTTCAACCTAGATGACAAAGGAAGAATTGTTGATATCTATCCATATGAACGGAGTGTAGCGACCAAGGTTATCGAGGAGTTTATGCTTTTGGCTAATGAAACGATTGCAGAAGAGTTTCACTGGCAAGAGATTCCTTTCCTCTATCGAAGCCATGAAGAACCCGATCCAGAAAAGATTCGTAACTTAACGGAGTTTATCCGTAACTATGGCTATAAATTAAAAGGAAAGGAACTTGAACCGCATCCCAAGGAGATTCAAAAACTTTTGGTTGAGATCGAAGGAAGCGAACAAGAGACTATCATTAGTCGATTAGCTCTTCGATCTATGAAACAGGCGAAGTATACAACTACAAGTGATGGACATTTTGGTTTGGCAACGGACTATTATACTCATTTTACTTCGCCGATCAGACGGTATCCGGATTTGCAGATCCATCGTATTATTAAGGATGTCATCAATGGACGTTTGGATGACAGGCGCTATGAGCATTATGAAGATATTATGGATAAGGTCGCGGCACAGACATCCAAATTAGAACGACGTGCTGAGGAAGTTGAACGGGAAGTATCGAAGTTCAAAAAAGCAGAATATATGGAAGATAAAATCGGACAGATGTTTCGTGGTGTTATCAGTGGCTTGACCAACTGGGGAATATATGTGGAACTTCCTAATACCATCGAGGGATTGATTCCGATGAATCGATTGACCGACGATTACTATAATTATGATGAAAAACACATGACGCTGATTGGAGAACGTAGTGGACGAATCTTTAGGTTAGGCGAACCTGTTATAGTAGAAGTCCTATCCGTGGATAAGCGCATGCGTACCATTGATTTTGGCATTCTCTATGAAGATGTCGACGACGAAGAGTAAAGATGTAGAATTTAGTAATAAAACTGTAATATCAGAACACTTGCATTTTGAGGTGAGTATGCTATAATAAAATGCACGTGTTCTGACACGTTGTGAACATGTAAAGATAGATAAGGTGGTGAACATATTGGCTAAATCAAAAGATGCCTATCGTTTAGTAGCACAAAACAAAAAAGCATATCACGACTATTTTGTCGAAGAAAAATTTGAAGCCGGTATTGTTCTTGCTGGAACTGAGGTAAAGTCTATGCGACAAGGAAAGGCTTCAATTAAAGAAAGCTATGTCCGTATTCGCAACAAAGAAGTCTTTATCCAGGGAATGCACATAACGCCTTATGAAAAGGGTAATATCTTTAACAAAGATCCATTGCGTGAGCGTAAGCTCTTACTTAACCGTTATGAGATTAATAAGCTTGAAGGCGCTATTGCGACGAAAGGTTATACCTTAATGCCGCTAAAAGTATACCTCAAGGGAAGTCTCATGAAGGTCGAGATTGGCCTATGCAAGGGTAAGAAAATCTATGACAAACGTCAAGATATTGCAAAAAAAGATCAACGTAGAGCTGCCGAAAAAGACTTCAAGGTGAAAAACCTATATTAAATCTTTTGGGTAAAAAGCTTGCCAGTACGGGGGTGTACTGGTTTCGACGGGGATTTTGAAGTCAGGGAAGCCATTCGCAGTTCCGGCGTCTGCGTCAACAAGCTGGAAAATATTTAAACGCTGAAGATAATAATTTAGCATTCGCAGCCTAAGGCTGCGTGTCAGCCTCTAATCACCCGCTGTTAGAGAATCTGGCATCGACTTTGCGGGGCACTTGCATGCCTAAGCTTTGCGGCTTGTAAAGACTATCATGAAGCTACTGAAGCGATAAGCCTGTCGGCCGGCGTATCGTAGAGGGAATGTCAAAAGACCAACTATAATGGTAGAAGTCTGATGGACGGATTTTCGGACAGGGGTTCGATTCCCCTCACCTCCACTATCTATATCCCTGCCCACCTTAAAATTAAGATGGACAGGGATTTTTTCGAACTCAAGTATATATTGTAATCTATAAAGAGAGTGTGAGACGAGAATGAAAATACGCGTGCCGAGTTATTACAAGGAGTTTAAATGCATAGCATCAGCATGTGAAGATACTTGTTGTGCAGGGTGGGATGTTGTAATTGATGCTAAAACCTATCAGGCCTATCAGAATATGGACGGTGCCTTTGGAGAACGCTTAAGAAACAAGATGATTGTTGATAAAGAAGGTGACAACATTTTTGTTTTAGATGGTATACGATGTCCGTTTTTAGATAAGGAGAATTTGTGTGACATACATAAAAATCTTGGAGAACAGTATCTTTGCCACACATGTAAGCAATATCCACGATATAGAGAAGAGTTTTTTGGCTTAAGAGAAATGGGGATTTCCTTATCTTGTCCTGAAGCGGCAAGAATAATACTAAGAAATCCTGCAGGAATTGAATTTGAACTTAGCGAAGATAGTGCGGTTTCTAAAGAGCTAAATGAGGGAGAAGAAGATATATTGCAGGAGTTTTTTCGGTGCAGAGAGACTATTTTTCAAATCCTAGAGACCAAGGATATGCCCTTAGGGATTAGAGCAGCGATTGTGCTTAAGTTTGTACAAGAGATTCAAGATAGAATAGATTTTAGTGAACTGAATGTCTTGCCTGAACTTAGACAAAAATATGAAGATAGTCACTTTATTTCGGAATTGGTTCAAAAATTATGTGCTTTTATGGGAGCAGATGACATAAAGTATCATAACGTACATGCGTATTTTAATACATACAGTAAGTTAGAGCATATCAACAGCGAGGATCCCTTAGAGCTCAATAGGATTTTAAGTATATACTGGACAAGTACTAGAGCAGGTCAAGGGCTTTATATTCAAAAGCATAAAGAATTTAATTGGTATTACATGCAGAAGATGGATGCATTTGAAAAGATTTTGGTGTATTTTGTCTATAGGTATTTTATGAAGTCGTTTTACGACTATGATATGTTATCAAAAATTAAAGTGGCACTGATGAGTACAATTATGGTTAAAGAACTGGCTGTCATAAGGTGGATAGAGAAGGGAGAGCTGAGTGAAAGTGATATGGTAGACATAAGTCATACGTATTCAAAAGATATCGAACACTTAGAAGAGAATATAGAAACTTTAGCGACAATTTTTGAAACAGAGGACGTATATACTGTTGATAAAATTATAGAAACCTTGATACATGAATTTTAAGTTGAGCAGACAAGACTATCATTTTCAAAAAACTAGAAAAAATATGGAATTTACGATAAAATAGTATCAACTATAAAATATTCTATAAAAGTAATCCGAGGTTATTTAATGATCAATAAAATGTTTAGTAAAACACCCAACGTATATTCTTATGACATAACAGAAGAAAACATTCAGCAAATTGGGAAAAACATTAAAGCAATCAATTATAAACGATTAGTGATATTTAGTTTTTTAACAATGGTATTAGAAGTTCTGCTAATTGTGTTTAATGATATCCCGGCTTTGACAAATCAAAAACATGGAGAGGGAATTGATCAGGCATACTTTCTCTTGCATGGAATTATATTGATGACTAGTTTAACGGTACTTATTCTTCTTAAGGTCTATAATAATCGCCGTGATAGCTATGTGTTTGATTTTATTGCAGAAGGAACTATTTTCATAGGGATGACTTGCATGGCTTTTATTGGAGTACTAGATCAGCTTGTTGTGGGACAGATTACATCCTATGTAACAATGTTGATTATCTGTGGTATTGCAATTCTTATCAAACCGCCCAAAAATTATATTGTCTATTCGATTCCGCACTTTATTTTTTTAATGCTAACATTTAAATTTCAACAAAACCCAAATATGCTAGTTGATGTTGCTGTCAATAGCACATTATATTACATGTGCGTTTTAGTTATATCAAAAATTGTATATGACAATCAAGTAGAACATATGCTTAAGAACATGATGCTTGAAGCATCAAACAAGCAGTTAGAATATCTATCTAATTATGACCATCTTACAAATTTGTATAATCGGCGTTATTTTGAGTCAGTGATTATACAAGAGATTACCGATAATCCAGCTTATGCATCGAGAAATATTATTGTTGGTATTATGGATATTGACCATTTTAAAAAGGTCAATGATGCCTATGGACATAAGGCTGGGGACAAGGTGCTTCAGGAAATTTCTAAGAGGATTAAAAAACACATAACAGGCAAAAATTCGTCATCAAGATGGGGAGGAGAAGAGTTTAGCTTTGTATTTATAGATATGACACGGGAGCAATGTCATACATTAGTCGAAGAACTTCGTGTTATAATTGAAGATATGATTGTCGAGTTTGAAAAATATTCGATTCGTATTACTTCGAGTTTTGGGTTGGCAAAACTTCAAGGCGTTAGGGAACAAGATGTGTCTATAGGATTTATACAAGCTGACAATGCTCTATATATTGCTAAGGAAAACGGAAGAAATTGTATACAATGGACAGATATTCAGTTGTAAGAATATCTGACTAACAATAATACACTATAAACCAACAATTTTAGACTGATGATATACCCTCTATCTTTATATAATAGTTATATAACTTAAATCGAATAGGGGGTTTTTTTATGAAAAAAATGGTGGTATTTTTGGTAAGCATTGCAATATGTTGGGGATTTATAGGTAATATAACTTTTGGGCAAGAGAATATTGAATCGAGTAATGAGGTGACTGTTTATCCGCTTTCAGATCAAACAAATGATAGGTATTGGGTCCTAGATGAAAACTTATCCGATGAGTTCAACGACCAGGTATTAAATATGGACAAATGGCAACCGATTCCATACACTTGGTCAGGAGCTTGGCGTTGGGAAGATAAGAATGTAAGTGTCTATGATGGTTCGCTTAGGCTAAGAGCGCAGTTTGACCAAAATACTCTATTAGATGAGACTCCAAATGGCTGGAGTAGCCATAATATGTATGATGGAGATTCAATAAATGGAGAATACATTACTTCAATCTATGGAGCTAGATCAGGAGATAATGCGTTGGTATATAGCAATTTTTTTCCAATATGGGTAAGAACGGATACGGTAATTGAAGGACTAGATCCAACAAAAACATATCAATTTTCGGCATATATTAAAAAGAGTGGAAATCAACCTGTGACACAAATGTTTGCAGTCGATCCTTCAAACATTCAAACGGTGCGTACAGAAGGTGTTCTAAATATTTATGAAAGTGTGGATTACGTAAAATATACAATGATAGATGTAACTCCCAGTCAAGACGGAAAATGTAAGATTGGATTTGAGGTGAAGGCAGATCCATATTCAAAAACGATTATTGATGATGTTTTTTTTGCAGAAGAAGGCACAAATACAAATTTGGCACCTAATTCGGGATTTGAAGATGTTACACCAATGAATTACTCTTCAGGTGGAATAATTAGTAGACAATCAATGAAGTATGGTTACATGGAGACACGTGCTCGAGGAGCACAGGTGTTACCGGGAACTTGTAGTGCTATATGGCTTTTAGGACGTACTCAACAGTGGGGGACAGAGATTGATGTCTTAGAGATTGGACAATCAGGTGTTGTCAATCAGATGGAGTATGCACTTCATACATTTAAGACGCCTAATTCTGTTTTAACTCCGATTCAAGATGTGAATCCGCACAGCTCGATTGGTATATATGATCCAAATACTGGAGAAGATGGTTTTAATCCTTCATCAGATTATCATGTATATGGTCTTGAATGGGGACCGGGATATCAGAATTTTTATATTGATGGAAAACTTAATGGACGCTATTATTCATCAAGTGCAGGGCAAGAAGCGATTGCAGGAGATCCGGGATATGTCGGATGGCAAAAACAAACCGAGCATGCAGCTAATATGGATGCGATTCCTCAAAATTTATTATTGTCTTTAGGCTTACGTAATCCGTATTGGAATGTAGGAGACACAACTCCATTAGATACAGTGTTTGATGTTGATTATGTTCGAGTGTGGAGTAATGATAATCCAACAGCGACAGGAAATATTACAAGTATAAATGCAAAATATGGAAATATTGTTGTTCCATATGGAACAACAACAGAAGAACTTAGTACTAAAGTGGATAACATAGTTACAGTGATTCTTAATGATGACAAAGCGCTTGAAAATCAAAAGCATGTTCCGGTAATTTGGGATTTGACGGGATTTGACGGGACACAAGAAGGCACTATCTATGAAATGACAGGAACGTTAACTGACCTTCCAGTAGGCGTAACAAATACCAATGGCATTACAGCTCAATTGCACATATATATCCAACCCAAACCATTTATAGTCGATAAGGATACCTTGCAAATACTTGTTAATAGAGTATATGTCGAAGAAGAGTATAAAAAAGATTCTTGGGAAAATTATCAAATCAATAAAGGTGCGGCACAACTTATACTCGATTTGGAAAATCCAACAGTGATAGAAATTGAGCAAGCATATGAACAATTGATGTTGGCAATCAAGATGCTAGAGCGTTTGCCAAATCTAGAGGAACTTATTATTCAAGAATTTTATGAGGGGAACTATACATCGGTAAGTTGGAGTATATATTCTCAAGCACTGAGCGAGGCGAAAGTGGTAAATTCAAATGAACAAGCAACAGCGCTCGAGATTGAAACAGCATATAATAATCTGAAAGTAGCGATGGATGGACTGGAACGGTTACCAATGGGAACAAACCTTATATTAGGCAAACAAGCAACGTCAAATGTAGCAATAGATTATAGTATGGCTGCTAGTGATGGAAGCATTGATGAAACCCTCGGATGGGGTCCAAGTAGTGATAAGAGTGTTTATACAACAATCAATGCAGGAGTGGAAACAGGAGGAAGTGATAATGGTTATGAACAATGGCCGGGAGCATACCTCCAATATGATTTTGGTGAAGAAAAGGCAGTCAAGCAAGTGGAGGTCTACCGATTCTGGTATAATACAAGTCTAGATACGGTAACGTTTAAAGATTGTATTATTCAGTTAAGCACAGATTCGAATTTTGATCCGACGATGACAACAACAATTTTTGGTGGTGAAACAGGTCAAGACGTTATTATGGGAAGTGATATAGCACCCGATGGCTCGAATCGTAAGGCGCCTCAGATTATTACATTAGATACTCCTGTGCAAGCACGATATATTCGAATTATTGGAAAAGGACATTTCAATCCATGGAATATAAATAGTGCACGAATGAGCTATTCTGAAATCAAAGTATTTGAAGCTAGTAAATAAGGAGTGAATAATCCCAATCTATGGCATATGTGTGTAAACATGGTATAATGAAAAAGAATCAAGCAATTCAAAACACATATGGGAGGGATTATGATGACGATGAACGATGTAATGAAAAAATTAAAGGTACGTGATGCAGATCTTGTTATATATGAAAGATCATATACGCAATACCAACACTGTCAACTCCAAATGATAAGACTGAATAAAGAAAAATATATTGTTATTATAGGAAATGGAGAACTTAAAGATCAACTGGAAGGTGAGATAAATGATGGGTACAAGTTATGCCCATTGACGCATCACAATCGTCTGGTGCTTAATAAATATTTTGAATTTACTAAACCGATGGCATTTGGGCACAAAGGTGCGACCATTGGATTAGGTGATCGCTTGGGACTTGCATCTTCAGGACATATTCAAGCTATTGTAGATAAAAGGATTCATCCTGTGTTAGCGCAACAAAGCATCCGTGAACTAAACTTAACGGATAGGACATATGCGGATGTTCTTGATGCGGCGTGTTTTGCGGTTTTCCAAGAAGGCTATACCGGAGGGTTTGGTGCAGATGGAGACCATTTAAAAAAGGAAGACGATATTCAAAAATCTATTGAGTTAGGTATTAGCATGCTCACGCTTGATTGCACAGACTATATTGATGAACGTTTTAGTGAGACAACAGAAGCAATAATTAGAGCAGGCTTTATGGAACTTTCACAGGAAAAGCGATCTTATTATGAAAGTAAATATTTAGACCAGACATTTAACATAGAAGGGACAGCGCTTCATTTTAATGAGATTAAGCTCATGAAGAATAGCTTAATCTATGGAAAAGCTATTGAGTATATGGAATATATTTATAGAACATATATCCAGACAGCAGACCGAGCTATAGATTTTGAAATATCGATTGATGAGACGATGACTCCGACGACACCGGAAGCACATTTTTTTATAGCAAATGAACTGTATCAACATGGTATTGAAGTCAACAGTATGGCTCCCAGATTTATTGGAGAGTTTCAAAAGGCGATTGATTATATCGGAGATCTCAATGCTTTTGAAGAAACCTTAATCGTTCATGCGCAGATAGCGGATTATTTTGGATATAAGTTGAGTATCCATTCGGGTAGTGACAAGTTCCGTGTGTTTAGTTTGATTGGAAAACACACTCATGGACGTTTTCATGTAAAAACAGCTGGAACAAATTGGCTAGAGGCAGTGCGCTTGGTTGCACAAGAAAATCCGGCACTATATCGAAAAATGCACATCTATGCATTAGAACATTTCCATGAAGCAAAACAGTATTATCATGTGACGACAGATATACATGCGATTCAAGATATTCACCAGGTATCGGATATAGATTTGCCTGCATATATGGATGATGATAATGCAAGACAGCTTTTACATATTACTTATGGACTTTTGCTTCAGGCGAAAGATCAGAATCAAAATTTCATGTTCAAAAATGCGTTTTATAGAACGCTTGTAGAGAATGAAGATAAATATGCTCAGGGGTTAATAAAGCATATTGGTAAGCATATCGCTTATCTTGGCATCAAAGAAAAAGAATAAAATGTAATATATATAATTTATTGTAAAATACTACTAGACACCCAACTTTAATCCAAGAAAAGTTGGGTGTTTCAATGAAAACATAAGGGCTTCAACGTGACAAGTGTAAAAACTTGTGATAAAATATATAAATAAGTAAATACTATCATTGAACTAAAAATAGGATAAAATCATCAAGGGGACATAAGTAATAACCAAAGCAAATGACAAGAGGGAGTGATTTGTTTGAAGGTACTTGTCAAATGGCAAGAGAGAATTAATAAGGTGGTTGTTATTCCATATTTTTCATATCAATTTTCTTTTTCCATATTCGATACGCAAATATATAAAATATAAGACGCACTTGAGTTGTTGAGTGAACGTCAATTTAACTGAACCTTTTTCTGCATGTAAAAAAGGCGGTGAATAATAAGAGGTAACGGATTGAGGAGAGTATTTTGGGGAGCGAAAGGTCAACAAATCATAGATAGACAATCTCTAAAATTCCGAGCTATTTTAAATTTCATGAAGCAATAGAGGAAAATTCTTTTCCTTTATTTCGTGTACATAAAATTCATCAAAATTAAGGATAGGAGGAAGAAAATGAAAAGGTTAATGATTGTAGATGATGCAGCGTTCATGCGAGCAACGATAAAAAGAATGCTTGATAGCCATGAATATGAAGTGGTTGCTGAAGCTCCAGATGGAAGTGAAGCTGTAAAGCTATATAAACAGTATCAACCGGACATTACAACAATGGACATTACCATGCCGAATATGACAGGAATTGAAGCGCTCAAAGCAATAAAGCTATATGATGCCAATGCAAAAATTGTTATGGTTACCTCGATGGGACAAGAAAGTTTTATTCGAGAGGCAATTATGAACGGAGCCTCTTCATTTATTGTTAAACCATTCCAAAAGGAGAAATTGTTAGAAGTATTAGATGGTATAACGAAATAGGAGGAATAGCATGAGTAAGTCGTATATAGATGAACCGATGACAGAAGCTTTTGTTTATGAGACCTCGCAAATCGTAGAGACATTGGAAGAGGTTATTATAGCTAGTGAAAAAGTAGGAATGTTTAGTGCGGAGTCCATCAATGAAATCTTTAGATTTATGCATACAATCAAGGGCTCTTCAGCAATGATGATGTTTAATGATATGAGTACTCTTGCACATCGTTTGGAAGATATATTTTATGTTATTCGAGAAGACATGGAGATATCTTATGATTTTACGGTGCTTATTGATTTAATATTGGAAAGCATTGATTACTTTAAAATAGAATTGATGAAAGTGAAAAATGGGGAGAACCCCGATGGTGATCAATCTGTTTTATTAAGTCAAGTTTCAAGTTATTTAGAGGCAATAAAAACCCCGGATACGACCGTCGTAAAGCCAAAAGAAGAACCACAGCAAAAATATTATATCCGTCCAAACAAAAAAGACCAAAATGTTCAATGCTACCAGGCAATTATATGGTATAAGCCAGATGCAGAGATGGAGAATATACGTGCCTACACAGTTGTTCATAATATCGCTGATTTGGTTGAAGAAGTTGTTTATTCACCAGCAGATATTATTGAAAACGATAAATCCGCAGACGAAATTCGTCAGCATGGGTTTAAGCTTTTGATGCAGACAACCAGTACAAAAGAAGCCATAAAGTCCTATCTAGAAGGCACCATCTTTATGGAAAAGCTGGAGTTTGAATCTATTACAGAGCAACAGTACGCTGAATTTTTAGCAGCACAAAGCCAACCGGAAGAATCCAATGAAATCAAGATTCCGGAAACATCAAAAAAATATGTAGAAAGTCAAGAAAAAAAAGAAAAACAAGATATTTCAATCAATACAAAACAAAGCATGATTAGTGTGAATATCGATAAGTTGGATAAACTTATGGACATGGTAGGTGAGTTGGTTATAGCAGAAGCCATGGTCACTCAAAATCCAGAGATGATTGACCTAGAAATTGAAAGCTTTGATAAGGCGTCAAGACAATTGCACAAAATCACTGGAGAGCTTCAAGATATGGTCATGGCCATTCGCATGATTCCGCTTTCAAAAACATTTATGAAAATGCATCGCATCGTTCGTGACATGACGCGTCGATTAGATAAGCAAGTTCAATTAGAAGTTTTTGGTGAAGAAACTGAAGTAGATAAAAATATTATAGAAAAGATTGCTGACCCATTGATGCATATTATCCGTAATGCTATTGACCATGGGATTGAAAGTGCATCTGAGAGGATAGAGAAAGGAAAATCATCTCAAGGCAGTATTATATTAGAAGCAAAAAATTCAGGTAGTGATGTATTAATTTGTATAAAAGATGATGGAAAGGGTTTGGATAAGAAAAAGTTATATGACAAAGCGATTGATCAAGGTTTAATCAATTCTTCTTTTGGGGAATTATCAGATCGAGAGTTGTATCACTTGATTTTACATCCGGGATTTTCCACAAAAGAAGAGGTGACAGAATTTTCAGGAAGAGGCGTTGGCATGGATGTTGTTGCCAAAAATATTGAAAGTGTTGGAGGAACTGTCCTTGTGGACAGTGTCCCAGGGGAAGGAACAACAATCACCTTAAAGATTCCTCTTACATTAGCGATTATAGAAGGAATGAATATTAAAGTAGGTCATTCAAGATTTACCCTTCCTATCGTGACCATAAGAGAATCATTTAGACCTCAAAACTCAGAAATCATAAAAGATACACATGGACAGGAGATGATTATGGTTCGGGGACTTTGCTATCCGATTGTCCGTTTGAAAGAGGAGTATGATATACCTCATGGAGAAGAAGATGTTGAAAAAGGAATCTTAATCATGGTAGAAGAAGACAATAAATCTTGCTGCATTTTTGCCGATGAATTGTTGGGGCAGCAACAAGTCGTTGTCAAAGCATTACCGGAATATGTTAAAAAATATAAACAAATAAAAGGACTTGGAGGATGTACGCTCTTAGGTGACGGAAGTATCAGTCTCATACTCGATGTTGGAGAATTTAACTTGTCAAACGTTAATGCAAAAGTTCAAGTATAAAGAGGTGAAGACATGAATGAAGAAATGAATATCGTTCAAGAAGATTTAGAAGAGGATACTCAAAAAGGAAAATTTTTAACTTTTTGTCTCGGGGAAGAATCCTATGGGATTGATATCATGTATGTTACAGAAATCGTAGGTATACAGCCGATAACTGTTGTTCCGGAACTACCGGATTTCATTAAGGGCATCATTAATCTTAGAGGAACCATTATTCTAGTAATGGACGCAAGAGTCAAGTTTAAAAAAGAAATAAAGCAATACAACGACCGAACATGCATTATCGTTATTGATGTGTTGGATTTGTCAATAGGGATTATTGTTGATGCTGTCTCAGAAGTGTTGAATATTAGTGAAGAAAATATTGTCCCACCGCCTAATTTAAATGCGGGAGCCAGAAAGTACATTAAAGGTGTGGGAAAGAGCGAAAACAATGTAACATTAATTCTTGATTGTGAAACTTTATTGGATGAAAATGAAATTGATGAGATCAAGGGAAGTAATGAATAGGAGGATGTATATGAAAGGGTTCTTGAACATGAAAATCACAGCAAAACTTATTACTGCATTTGTACTTGTAGCTATTGTCGCTGGAATTGTAGGCCTTGTTGGTATTAATAACATGCGAACGATTGATGCCAATGGTCAAATTATCTATTCGAATATGACAGTACCATTAGCAGAAGCAGCAGAAATGGCTACGTTGTTTCAAAAGGTACGGGTATATACACGTGATATGATACTTGAAGATGATCCGGAAAAGATTGAAGAAAAGTATCGCACCATTACAACGATTGTTGATGAACTTGATGTAATATCAACCTCCTTTGGCAATAAAGCGGTGTCTCAAGAAATGAAAGATGCGTTTGAACATTTCTTACAGACACGAAGAGAATTTGGGGCTATACTACCAATGTTTTATGAATTGTGTATAGAAAATGAAGATGTTAAGGCATATGCCTTAATAAATGGGGATATGCGTATTGCAGCAGACAATGAGCAAGAAGCCATTGATGCAATGGTCGATATGAAGGTTGAAGATGCCGAGAAGAAAGCAGAAGAAAATAATGCGGTTACGCTAGGATCTATTACAGTAATGATGATACTTATTGGCGGAGCAGTTATATTAGCAATAGGATTAGGTATTATTATTGCACGTGTTATTAGTAAACCGCTGGTTCAAATGGTAAACGCCGCGAATCAAATAGCAGAAGGTAATTTAGCAATTGAGATCACAGTTGATCGAAAAGATGAAGTAGGAATGCTCTCAAAAGCGTTCAAAACAATGACGAAAAATATCAATAATGTTATGACGAACATTAATTCTGCGTCTGAACAAGTAGCTTCTGGATCGCGCCAAGTCTCTGATTCAAGTATGTCCTTGTCTCAAGGTGCTACAGAACAAGCAAGTTCCATTGAAGAATTGACAGCGTCAATAGAACAGATTGCTTCTCAAACACGACAAAATGCTTCAAATGCTGAAAAAGCTGAAGAAATGGCGACATCTGCACAAAAATATGCGGAACAAGGAAATACTCAAATGACGGATATGTTAAAAGCCATGGAAGAAATCAATGATTCCTCCAATAATATTAGTAAAATTATTAAAGTCATTGATGATATAGCCTTCCAGACAAATATTCTTGCATTAAATGCAGCTGTTGAAGCAGCGCGTGCGGGTCAACATGGTAAAGGATTTGCGGTGGTAGCAGAAGAGGTTAGAAACCTTGCGGCTAGATCTGCAAGTGCAGCCAAAGAGACAACTGCAATGATTGAAGGCTCAATACATAAAGTTGAAGGTGGTACAAAAATAGCAAATGAAACGGCAGAAGCACTTAATAAAATTGTTGAAGGGGTATCTCAAGCAACGTCTTTAGTTGGATCCATCGCAACAGCTTCCCAAGAACAAGCGTTAGGTGTAGATCAGATTAATCAAGGGATTTCGCAGATTTCAGATGTTGTTCAAACAACAAGTGCGACCGCACAAGAAACGGCTGCGGCAAGTGAGGAACTATCTGGACAAGCCGATATGCTAAAATCGCAAGTTGCAACATTTAAGCTTCGCAACATACAAAAAAGCGATGGCTCAGAAGCAATTGATCCCGAAGTACTAAAAATGCTTGAAAGTATGAAGAATAATGATGCAAATCATAGAGAAAAGAAAAGAAATCGAAAAATATCGCTTAGTGATACGGAGTTTGAAAAATATTAGAGGTACCTGATTATCCATAGCTTATATCCTGCCAACATGGAAAGGGGTTTGTTTATGATAAAAATATCGGATGATGAGTTTAGGGTATTAGCGGATTATATAAAAGAGCATAGCGGCATCCACTTAAAGGAGCAGAAAAAGGCGCTATTGGTGAGTCGTTTAAGCAGTCTCTTAAATGAAATGGGTATGGATAGTTTGATGACTTACTATAAGCATTTAAAAGAGGATCAGGAAGGTGAGGAGCTTAGCCGACTTGTCGATCGAATTACAACAAACCATACCTATTTTATGAGAGAAGCTGAGCATTTTTCTTATTTTTCAGAGACAGTATTACCTTTTTGGGAGAAAAATGCAAAGAATAAAGACTTACGCATATGGTGTGCTGCAAGTTCAACAGGGGAGGAACCATACGCATTAGCCATGTTGCTTGAGGATTATTTTAAAATGAAACCTGTTAAGTGGGATAAAAAACTTTTGGCAACAGATTTGTCCTTAAATGCTTTGTCCAAGGCAAAGCAAGGAGTTTACTCGGCAGATAAAGTAAAGACGTTGTCACGAATTTGGGTATTGAATTATTTTGATAAGATTACCAAAGATGATTATCAGATAAAGTCAAAACTTAAACAAGAAGTGATTTTTAGACGTTTTAATTTGATGGAGCCTGTGTTTAGCTTTAAGAAAAAATTTCATGTAGTCTTTTGTAGAAATGTAATGATATATTTTGACAATGACACCAAAGAGCGACTTATTAAAAAAATATATGATCAGATGGAATATGGAGGCTATTTATTTATAGGGCATTCAGAATCCATTAATCGTGAAACGACAGAGTTTAAGTATATTAAACCTGCAGTATACAGAAAAATATAACCGGGAGGACCGTATGAGTATTCGTGTACTAGTTGTTGATGATAGTCTATTGTTTAGACAAATACTTGCAAAAGGCATTCAAACGGATACGGAGATAAAGGTTGTAGCTACAGCAACGGATCCGTTTGATGCAAGAGACAAAATATTAGAATTTGAACCGGATGTCGTAACTTGTGATATAGAGATGCCAAAAATGAATGGGATTGAGTTTGTCAAACGTTTGATACCTCAGTATCCTGTTCCGGTAATCGTTGTTAGCTCTTTAAATGATAAAGTGTTTGATGCAATGGATGCAGGAGCAGTTGAATTTGTGGTAAAACCAAATGCCGGATCCCCAGAGAGTGTTCAAAAGTTTATTGTGAACCTTATTCAAAAAATAAAGGCTGCTTCCAAAGCGACAGTGGTTGTTCAAAACCCCAAAGACTTGGTTGAAAGCAAAGCAAAGCAAGTAAAAAAACATGAACTTATTGCCATTGGAGCTTCAACAGGTGGAACTGAAGCCATTTACTCAGTGCTAAGTCAATTACCCCTTGGTTTACCAGGGATAGTAATTGTTCAGCATATTCCGCCTGTCTTTTCAAGGATGTTTGCGGAACGTTTGAACAAACAAACACATTTTCATGTAAAAGAAGCTACTAATGGAGATATAATACAGCGTGATCATGTATATCTAGCACCTGGAGACAAACACATGGAAGTGAAAAAAGCAGAACATGGATATTTTCTTAAGGTTTTTGAAGGAGAAAAAGTCAACGGGCATTGCCCTTCAGTAGACATATTATTTCATTCAGTGGCGCAAACGCTTGGAGATCGAGCATTAGGTGTGATTCTCACGGGTATGGGCTATGATGGAGCTAAGGGCATTACAGTAATGAAGCGTAAGGGAGCTGTAACTTTGGGACAAGATGCAGCATCTTCTGTGGTATATGGCATGCCAAAAGCAGCTTATGAGCTTGGGGGAATATCTAAGCAGACGTCGTTAAGTTTTATGGGGCATCATATTATGAAGTTATTGCAATAGTGGTTATATAATGAATCAGAGGTGAGCGTATGTATGACCAGTTAGATTTCTATAAGGTTGTTGACACTCTTGGTGATGGGATTATTTGTGTCAATGATGAAAATAAAGTTGTATATATGAATCAACGGGCTGCAAAAATCATTGATGCCCCGCATAAAATCCAGAGTAACGCTTCGATTGAGACCTGTTTTAATATTTGCACAGAAAAGTCGGGAACAATCATTGCTGATATTATCAGTGATGTTAAGCGTACGATGAAACCACGTGGTTTAGTAAAGGATGCTTTTATTGTTAATCATGAACAGGAAAAAGTATATCTATCAGCGAGTATTTCTCCGATTGAGATGAAGGGAAGTCTATACATTAGCATTAATTTTCGAGAAATTACAAAAATAAAATTATTGGAATTGGAAAATATTGAACAAAAGAAAAACTTTGAGACGATATTTAACCGATTGCCTCTAGGAATTATTATTGTCAATAAAGAATTAAAAGTGCTGCAAGTTAATCCGTTTATGATTCATCATTTCCAAATTGATGTACAGCAAAATATGGATATTATTTTAGGAAAGTTATTGCGTTGCTCGAGAATTGGAGATGAGCGGTGCGGGATTGACCATCGATGTGAAGAATGTCTAATTAAGAAAAACGTGTATTTGTTAACGGAACAAGATGAAGAGTATGTGACAGGACAAGTCAAGTTTGAGCGCAATATCGATGACATGGATATCATTAAACATTATCAAATTGGGTTTGTTCGATTGCAAAGGAAAAAAGAAGAACAGATTATGTTGATTATCCAAGATATTACTGAATTGATTGAAAATGAAAAGCGGATCAATGATGCAAAAGAAGAAGCGGAACGTGCTAACAAACTTAAAAGTGAGTTTTTGTCCAATATGAGTCATGAAATACGCACACCACTTAATGGAATTATAGGGATGATTGATCTATCAAAACGCAGTGTAAAAGATCAAGAGGTCATCGATTATCTTAATACAGCAAAGACATCAAGCATAAATCTGCTTGAAATAATCAATAGTGTTTTGGATATATCAAAAATTGAAGCCGGTAAATTTGTGATTTATCGTAAAATGTTTAATTTAAAAAAAATGTTGGAAGAAGTCTATTTTGAAAATAAGGCGAAAATTAAAAGCACGGCAGTTGAATTACGTATAGATGCTTATAATTATCCAATTGAAGTGTTCAAATCAGATAGTCTAAGAATAAAGCAAGTCTTGAATAACCTTGTTGATAATGCAATAAAATTTACGGAAAAAGGAACAATATATATCGGGTATCAAATAGTAAAAAAGAGTGACACTTATGATTTTATGGTCACCATTAGCGATACAGGCATAGGGATGGATGCATCATATCAGGAAAATCTTTATGAAAATTTTTCTCAAGAAGATGGATCGTATACACGCCAAAAGGGAGGCACGGGCTTAGGATTAGCCATTTCAAAAAGTATTGTTGAAAAGATGCAAGGAAGTATTTTGTGTGAAAGTACGCTTGGAAAAGGTACGACGTTCACATTGCATTTTTATTTAGAAGAACAAGATTCAACGACATTGAGTATGCAAACAGCAGAGGATACCATTGAAGAAAAACCCATGCATATTCCGTCAAGAAAAGGGCGCATTCTTCTTGCTGAAGATGATCCCATAAATCAAAAAATAGTTAAGACACAATTGGAAAATGATGGGCATATAGTAGAAGTTGCAGTTAATGGCAAGCAAGCCGTTGAATATTATGAGAAAAATCAAAATTATGATTTGGTATTAATGGATATCCAAATGCCAGTCATGAGTGGTTTAGATGCAACAGATCATATAAGAAGTCTGCAGGAGAAGAAAAGAATTCCAATTATTGCTCTAACGGCATTAGCCTTAAAGGAAGACAAAGAAAAAATTATGCAGCATGACTTTGATCTATACATAACAAAACCGATTCAGCTTGTACAACTTCAAAATATTGTCATGGATATTTTAAATGTACAGGATATCGATTTATATGATCGGGCAAAAACCAATGACAAGGCTCAACTTTTGATAAAAGAGCTTTTAAAAAGTATGCAATACGAAGGGGAAACTTATGATTTCGTTAAAATTAATAATCAAGCAGAGATTTTGTTTGATGTGATCGATCAGTATCCTTCTGATCAACTAAGGCGCAATGCACTTCGATTAAAGATGAAGCTTAGAAAAAACAATCCAGAAAAAATGAAAGTGTTGCTTAATCAGATGCTGCTAGATTTAGAAGAGGATGTATTGCAAAAGTAGGCATTACAAGTGGACAAGGAGGACGTATATGTTGAAAATATTAATCGCAGAAGATGATATGGTTAGTCGAAAGTTGCTTTGGAAAGTTTTAGATGAATATGGAGAATGTGATTTGGTGGTCAATGGTCTAGAAGCTATTGATGCACATATGATGTCTATAGAAGATCAAGAGTTTTATGACTTGATTTGTCTAGATATTATGATGCCTAAAGTTGATGGCGCGAAAGTATTAAAGACGATTCGAGATCTCGAAATGCAATATGAGGTCAAAAAAAAAGCTAAGATAATCATGATTACAGCACTCTCAGAGACAGAGGTTGTTGATGATACCTTTAGCAAGGGAGCAGATGCATATGCGACCAAACCCCTTGATATTGATAAATTCGTTGAAGTAATGAAGAACCTTAAATTGATTGAGTAGAGGACACTATGAATAATAAATTTGTTGATTATTTTCAGTTATTAGAGGTACATATGTTTGCAAGTGAAGAAGCGATTCGATCAGCATATAAGCGCTTAATTGTAAAATATCATCCGGATAATGATGGAAATAAAGAAAAATTCTTGTTGGTTAAAGAAGCATACAAGACGCTCATAAATTATGAACAACGGCAAGAATACTTTGGAGTATGGAAATACAATGTGCTTTCTCAAGAAGATTGCTGTATGGTGACTACAAAGACATATGAAGATATGGCGTTTAACAAGGTATTAGTCACAGTAAATGCATATATGTTGTATCTAATGAATACACAGTATAAAAAAGCATATGAATTACTTTGCCATGAGTCACAGAGTAGAATTTTTTTGAAAGATTTTATACACTGGCAAGAGCTTGTAAGTGAAATTCATGAGATTACTAAGTTTAGCAGTTCAGTTGATACGGTTGAATTGGATGAGATATATGGGACGAAGGTTATCTGTTGGGTGAAAGTACGAGAGTATAATGTGTTGCTCAATCATTTTGAAGAAGATTTATTTCGACGTGTGTTAGTCTTTGAAAAAGGAGGGTGGAAAATCTATCTTCAAGAGATTAACATACGTCAAGTTATAAAAAAATACAAAAAAATTGTAGCAACATATAAGAAAAATGCTAAAAATAAAAGAGTTAATCTCAAAAATCACTATGTAACGAAGTTTTTAGATGAAGAATCATTTGTTCATAACCTTGAATATGAATTTTTAAGATATCAGCGTTATAAACGAACTTTTGGTTTAATTGGAATTGAAGTAGGAAATATAACAGTACAAAAAATCAATAAAGTTATCCGTAGTATTCATCTGTGTACGCGCATTACAGATTCTTTTTGCACAATAGGTCATAATAAAATCGTTGTACTATTACCTGAAACAGGTGATAGAGGAATAAAAGCGGTGAATCACAAGCTCCAAAATATATTTAATAAAGAAGGACTCTTAGAAATTCGCATTCAGATGGTTATAGTAGATACATCTTTTGAAAGCGTCAAAGAAATATTAAAAGAAACCATAGGTTCTTAAGCGCTTTTTGGGACAGGATAAGGACGCATACATTGACAATTGTCGATGTGTATGATAAAGTGAAACTGAAATTTAATGACCTAAAAAGTGAGGTATAAAATGAAATATAAAGTAGCATTTGTGTGTGTTCACAATTCATGCCGTAGTCAAATGGCCGAAGGATGGGCAAAAAAATTAGGGGCAGATATTTTTGAAAGTTATTCGGCTGGAACGCAAAACTATCCACAGGTAAAACCAATGGCTGTAGAAGTGATGGAAGATGCAGGAGTTGATATGGCAACCCATTACCCTAAGTTGCTATCAGATATTCCGGCTGAACTTGATATATTAATAACGATGGGATGTAATGTGGTGTGTCCACATGTTCCGAATAAGCATATGGAGGACTGGGGATTAGAGGATCCATCAGGAGGCCCGATTGAAGGATTTAGAGAAACGCGAGATTTGATTAAGCAAAAAGTGGAAGAACTTATAGAGCGGGTAAAAAGTGGTCAGATTGACCTATAAATCCAATTGACAAGAATAATGATATAAGATACAATGTTTGTACATCACTAGGGGAGCCGAAAGGCTGAGAAAGTGTTAACTGACCCTCAATAACCTGATACGGGTAGTGCCGTCGAAGGGAAGTGCAGTACAATCAGTTAATACTCCTTAGAATTATAAGGAGGTTTTTTTATGTTTAAAAATTTTACACAAGCACTATCAAGCGGTGATTTACAAGCTGTAATCACCTCAACTATTGGACAAATAATCATTGTAGCGATTGCATTAGTCTTACTGTTATTTGCAGTTGTTTTAGGTGATCGTCACAAGAAAATGTCAGTTAAGGCATTAACATATTCGTCCATTGCGATTGCAATTAGTTTTGTCTTATCGCAGATTAAACTCTTTAGTTTACCTCAAGGTGGATCCATTACACCGTTTTCAATGTTATTTATTATTCTGATAGGATATTTCTTTGGCGTGAAAACAGGTGTTCTTACAGGGATTGTTTATGGATTATTACAACTTGCCTTTGGGGGTTGGGTTATGCATCCAATGCAATTATTATTGGACTATCCATTAGCGTTTGGAGCACTAGGATTGTCGGGTCTATTTGCAAATCAAAAGCATGGGTTGGTTGCCGGAATCTTAGTGGGAAGCATGGGACGGTTTGTATTTCACTTTTTAAGTGGAATTATCTTTTTTGCATCTTATGCACCGGAGACATGGAATCCATTTGTGTACTCGCTGTGGTATAACTTTTCCTATATTGGTGTTGAAGGAATAGTTACAGCAATTGTTGTTCTTATACCATCAGTTGCACAGGCACTTAGAAGTGTAAAAAAAAGTGCAATCAATAATATATAAAAAAAATCGCTTTAGCTATTGGCTAAAGCGATTTTTTTTTGTAAAGAGTTCTGACCTTTACATGGGAAAAAGTTAGTGATAATATATAATGGCATATGCCAATTAAAATCTAAGAAAGGAAAATATAATCTCATTATCCACCAAAATAGAAAGTGAGGTTATACGAGATAAAATGAAATTTAGTTATGAATGCATTGGGTGTCATATTCAACAAATTCTGAAAGTGGCAAAGCTTGTTCAAATGGATGAAATAACAAAAGAAGCCGTAGTTCGAAAGACCCTGAAAAATTTGAGTGAGATGGATTATGATAAGACGAATCCTGAAATGATGAGCGTCACATGGAGGACAATACTAAGTGATATTGATAATAAAGATCCATATCAACACATTAAACGTGAATATAATCAAATGATGCTATCCGTTTATAATGAATTGTTATGCGATATTTTGTCTAGCAAGGATGCGTTTGCTAAGGCGTTGCATCTTGCTATTGAAGGAAATGTGATTGATTACGGTGCAAAGCATCACTTTGTCAAGGAGGGGTTGGTAGAGAAAATCCTTTGTGCTGAGAAAAATCTTTTGGCGGTAGATGAAAGTAATGCACTATATGATGCCCTAGAAAAAGCTGGAAAATTACTCTATGTAGGCGACAATTGTGGGGAGATTGTTTTGGATAAGCTGTTTATTGAAGTTATTAAAAATAAATTTCCGGATTTGCAGATTACATTTGGGGTGCGTGGTGGTGCGATACTTAATGACATTACCTATGACGATGTTGACCAAGTCGGATTGGATGAGTTAGTTGAGATTATTGATGCAGGAAATGATTATCCTGGACTTGTTATTGACATGGCGAGTGAAAAGTTTCGTCATGTTTATGATGAAGCGAATGTAGTTATTGCCAAAGGACAAGGGAATTATGAAGGTTTAAGCCAAGAAAAAGGGAAAGAGATTTTCTTTTTATTGATGGCGAAGTGCGATATGATTGCTGGAGATTTAGGGGTTCGCACAATGGATAAAATATGCAAAAGAGCAAAAAGTTATTGACATATGCCAATAACTGGAATAGAATAATATATAGCATATGCCATAAACGATAGAAAAGAGGTGAGAAGATTGTCAAGACCAAGTAAGCAAAGGTATATTTGTGAATTGCCAAAGTATGTTGCTTTCGGACCGCTAGGTCAAAAAGCATTGCGAGAATCGTGTATTATGATGACGGTCGATGAGTATGAGACGATTCGGTTAATTGATTATGAAGGCTATAATCAAGAAGAATGTGCTTTGCAGATGGAAGTAGCCAGAACAACGGCGCAACGCATTTATAATAGTGCCCGTCGCAAACTTGCGGCCGCACTTGTTGAAGGGCGAAGTATAAAAATTGAAGGTGGACATTATCAAGTATGTAGCGGCCAACGTCAGATGCGTCAAGAAACGAGACGTTGTCAACATAAATGCAGAAGACGCGGGAAAGAAGATTGATCATTATGAAGATAACGGTACTTGCTGAGAACACAACACAAGACAAATACTATGAAGCAGAACATGGTCTGTCTTTATACATTGAAACGGCAAAGCATAAAGTATTGTTTGATACAGGGGCGAGCTCTTGTTTTGCCGCTAACGCTAAAAAGTTGGGTGTCGACTTAAAAGATGTAGATATAACCGTTATTTCCCATGGGCATTATGACCACGGAGGTGGATTAAAGACGTTTATGGAAGTGAATGCCAAATCGACTATTTATGTGAATCATCTCGCCTATGGGCCATATTATTCGAGGACAGGAAACGTGAACCCCCGTTATATTGGTTTGGATGTAACGACAAGACAACCTGATCGAATGCTGTTGACTAAAGAAGATATGGTTATTGATAATGAACTGGAATTGTTTATGAACATTCAAGCGAAAAAGTGTTTTCCAAGTGTGAATCATCGTTTGTTAAAAGAAAAGGACGATGCGCTTGTGCAAGATGACTTTTTGCATGAACAAAGTCTGGTGATACATGAAGGAGGTTACCATGTTCTGATTGCAGGATGTGCCCATACCGGTATCATTAATATTATGGAGCAAATCCATGAACGAAGTCAATATACGATAACTCATGTTGTTAGTGGATTTCATATGTATAATCGTAAAGATAATACAAGTGAAGATCCTAACGTTGTGGATCAGGTGGGTGCATATTTGAAAGCGCATGGAGTGATGGCTTATACGGGACATTGTACAGGCGATAAAGCGTATGCTCAACTATCTGAAATTTTAGGGGAACAGCTAGTAAAACTTTATTCAGGTCAAATTATTAAGGTGTGAGTGCATGGAAAATAAGATTAGTGAAATTGAAAAAATTCTTCAAGAGCATAATTATAACTTGACGAAGCCACGTACAAAAATGATTGAACTATTTTTAAAGACATCAGAACATTTATGTCCGGAAGAAATTTTTAATAAACTTAAAAGTGAATCGATTAGTTTGCCTACGGTTTATCGAAATATAGCCATTTTTAAACAGTTGAGAATTATTAAAGAAATAAATATTAATAATGAGAATGTATATGAATTGAACATGTTTAGTGAAAAGCGACTGCATATGCACTTTCATTGTAAGAAGTGTGACCAAATTATTGAATATAATAATCGAGAGATTTTCAATCAAATGATTAAACAACAACGATATATTGAAAAGCAGTTTGGTGATGTCATTGAAAACTATTCCGTGGTTTTTGACGGGATTTGCCATTCTTGCTACAAACAGGAGGAAATGAAATGAAAATATTAATACCTGTCGATGCAAATATAAAAGAAACCGATGTATGCATGTCGTTTGGACGAGCGCCGTATTATATGCTGTATAATACAGAAGATTCGAGTTATGAATTTATTAAGAACACGGCAGCGACAAGTCCTGGAGGAGCAGGAATACAGGCGGCTCAGACCGTTGTAGATTTGAAAGTAGATGCTTTATTAACGCCTAGATGTGGACAAAATGCTGCGGATATTATATTAGGTGCAAACATAAAAGTTTATAAAACGCTACATCCATCTGTGCAATATAATATTAAGGAGTTTTTGGACAATAAACTAAACCCGTTAAGTGAGATTCATTCTGGTTATCATAACCACGGGAACAATTAAAATGAAGATTGCACTATTAAGTGGTAAAGGTGGAACCGGTAAAACGTTTGTCTCTGTTAATATGGCTTTCGTAGCAGAAAAAGCCATGTATATAGATTGTGATGTTGAAGAACCTAATGGTCATCTTTTTTTGAAGCCCCAAATAGAGGCTGTTGAAGAGGTGAAGGTTGCAATGCCGAAAATTGATCATGAAAAATGCACAGGATGTCGAAAGTGTGTAGAGTTTTGTCGGTTTAATGCGTTGGCGTATGTAAATAATGCGGTTAAAGTGTTCGAAGATGTTTGTCATTCGTGTGGTGGATGCATGTTGGTTTGCCCGGAAAATGCGATTGTAGAGAAAGATAAAACTATTGGCAAGATTGAAAAGGGGCGTTCAGGCGAAGTAAGTGTAAAAACCGGAATATTGAATATGGGTGAAGCGTCAGGCGTTCCAATTGTAAAACAGCTAATTGAAAACGTGAGCATAGAAGAGGCGTTGTCCATTATTGACGCGCCGCCAGGCAGTGCATGTATTGTTATGGAAGCTATTAAAGATGTTGATTATTGTGTGCTAGTTGCAGAGCCGACAATTTTTGGGACTCAAAACTTAAGCATGGTACATGAATTGGTTAAGCTTTTTGACATTCCCTATGGCGTTGTTTTAAATAAATGCTTGGATGATGAAAATCCGGCTGAAAAGTATTGTGAAGAAAATGAAATCCATGTTATAGGTAAAGTGATGTATAGTCATGATTTGGCACTTTTAAGTTCCCAAGGAGAAATCGTATCCCGCGTTGATTCGTCTTATTATGCCAAATTCAAAACGATGTTAGAACGAATTTTTGAGGAGGTGCATCATGGGACAACTTCTCGTGCTTAGCGGAAAAGGTGGTACTGGGAAAACGACGGTGGCAAGTGCATTGATTCAATTATCAAAAGTTAAGCATTTTGCAGATTGTGATGTGGATGCTCCAAATTTAGATTTGGTGATGCATCAGACCGTTGATCCGATAATAACGGATTATTCTGGGCTACCCAAAGCATTTATTCATGAAGAACAGTGTATCGAGTGTGGCCAGTGTCAAAGTCAATGCAGATTTGATGCGATTTCACATGATCAAGTAAAGAAAACGTATGTTGTTGATCTTAATGCATGCGAAGGATGCGGAGTGTGTGAACTCGTTTGTCCGGTAGGAGCTGTTCATTTAGAACCGATTGTAGATGGACACTTGCAGTTGTACAAATCAGAGAGGGTCTTTTCCACCGCTCAATTGAAAATGGGAAGTGGAACGTCGGGGATGCTAGTGACAAAAGTGAAAAGGCAGATGCTAGAGCATGGCGTCGAATCTGAGTGGGCTATCATTGACGGTTCCCCGGGAATCGGTTGTCCGGTTATTGCTTCGATTAGCGGGGTGGACTATGTATTAATTGTTGCAGAGCCTTCTTTGTCTGGTATAAGTGACATGGAGCGTATAGTAACAACTGCTTCACGCTTTGGTGTGAAAACATTTATATGTGTGAATAAATTTGATGTCAATATAGAATATACAGATAAAATTGAAGCATATGCAAAAGCGAAAGGGTTGGACTTTGTCGGTCGGATTCCCTATGATTCACAAGCGGTAAAAGTGATCAATCAAGGAAAAACTATTGTTGAGATTGATTGTGCGTCGGGCCGTGCAGTGCAAGGAATATATGAAAATATAAAAAAAGTGATAGATAATGGAGGAAACTTATGAAAATCGCAGTTGCTAGTGAAAAAAATCAAGTGACACAACATTTTGGACATTGTATCAATTTTAATATTTTTGATGAGGAAAATGGGTGTATCAACAATCATACATCCATTGACAACCCTGGACACCGTCCTGGATTTTTGCCGAATTTTTTGAATGATTTAGGTGTGAATGTAATCATATCAGGTGGTATGGGGGGAGGCGCGGTTGATATCTTTAATGAGCACCATATTGAAGTTATCGTTGGTGCTTCTGGAGATGCAAGAGAGGTAGCACAAGCATATCTTCGAGGTGAGTTGAAGTCAACAGGGTCCGTATGCCATGAGCATCATCATGCAGATGAATGCGGTGAATAATTCGGCTGAAGACAGGTTATAAAATAGTAACAGCCATAAAACAGGAGCATCTAAAGCTCCTGTTTTTGTTATGTGGATTTAGCCCGTTGAACTCACGAAGCATGCAAAATAAAAAACCACCCATTTTACGGGCAATCATGACTTTATGAAAATCCATATGTATATGGAAATCAGATAGATGATAATGACAAGAGGACAAAACAAAAGGATATTGATTTAAAGAATGAACATGTTACTATTAACATAATATATAAATTCTTTGAATTGGAGTGATGAGAGTGAATACAGAAATAAAAGTACAGTCCGTCAAAGTTAATGACCCCTTTTGGTCAAAGATTCAGGGATTGGTGACGGATGTTGTTATTCCCTATCAAGAAAAGATTTTGGGCGATGAAGTTCCTGGCGTAGAAAAAAGTCACGCCTTTGCAAACTTTGCGATTGCAGCAGGTGAACAAGAGGGGGATTTTTACGGTATGGTTTTCCAAGATAGCGATGTGGCGAAGTGGTTGGAGGCAGCAGCATATTCGCTTGCAATAAAGCCCGATCAACATCTAGAACAACGTATGGATAAGATTATTGACTTAATTGGAAAAGCCCAAGGTGCAGATGGATACTTGAATACATATTTTACGATTAAGCAACCCCATCATCGGTGGCAAAACCTACAAGAATGCCATGAACTTTATTGTGCAGGGCACATGATGGAAGCAGGTGTGGCCTATTATGAAGTGACGGGGAAAGATAAACTTTTAAAGATTATGGAAAAAATGGCAGATCATATTTTTGATCGTTTTGGACCAAACAAAGAATTGGGTGTACCTGGTCACCAGGAAATTGAAATCGGATTGATGCGACTTTATTTTGCTACTGGAAAAGAAAAATATAAAAATCTGGCAGAATTTTTTATTAATCAAAGGGGGCAAGACCCGAAGTACTTTGCCAAGGAACGTGAAAAACGTGGATGGGTTCATTTTGACATGGATCCAGCTGATCAAAGATACAGTCAAATTCATGCCCCGGTAAGAGCCCAAACAACGGCAGAAGGACACAGTGTTCGAGCAGTATATATGTATACAGCAATGGCAAGTTTGGCTGCAAATCAAGGAGATGAAACGTTAAAAAAAGCATGTGAAAGATTATGGGAAAATATAACGAAAAAGCGAATGTATGTTACTGGGGCAATTGGATCAACTGTTAAAGGGGAAGCTTTTACCATTGACTATGACTTGCCTAATGATACAATTTATGCTGAGACATGTGCGTCCGTCGGATTGATTTTTTTTGGACGACAGATGTTAGATATGCATACATCAAATGGCTATGCGGATATTATGGAACTCGCATTGTACAATGGCGTCCTTAGTGGGATGCAGCTTGATGGAAAGCGTTTTTTTTATGTGAATCCATTAGAAGTCAATCCAGAGATATCCGGTAAACTTCATAATTATGAACATGTTTTGCCGGAAAGGCCTGGATGGTATGCGTGCGCCTGCTGTCCACCTAATGTGGCAAGATTGGTAACATCACTAGCAAAATATGCTTGGGGAGAAGATGAAGATACAATCTATTCACATCTATATCTTGGAGGAGTGGCAAGCTTTAAAAAAGCGGATATAAATGTGAAAACGAACTACCCCTGGCAGGCCAATGTATCCTATGTAATTCATCCAAAGCAAGAAAAACCTTTTAGCGTCGCCATACGCATACCTGGATGGGCGCAAAAGACAGAGATACAAATTAATGGACAAAATGTTCAAGAAGAAAAGATACAGGATGGATATATATACATTCATCGACAATGGAAAGAAAATGATCATATACAATTGCAAATAGATTTGACAGTACGAAAAGTATTTGCGAATGTAGCTGTTCGTGAAGATGCAAATCAAGTCGCGTTAATGCGGGGACCTATTGTATATGCGTTTGAAGGAATGGATAATCCCTCAGTGTTGCAAGCATTACGCATTAAAAAAGATGGATGGATTCAAATATGTGCCAATGATAAAAAGCTTTTTAAAGATATGGTAACATTGAAAGTTGAGGGATGGCAGCTTGAAAGCGAGGAGGCATTGTATTCGTCAACGCGTCCGACATATATACCGACAACGCTAGAAGCAATTCCCTACTTTACATGGGGAAACCGTGGACTTAATCAAATGCGAGTATGGATGCATGAAGCATAGTTATCGTATTCTTTTGATTTTTAAACAGCTAGGTGTTACTAATATTTGCGTGGTGAGTTAAAATCAACAGGATCGGTATGCCATGAGCATCAACATGCTACAAAGTGCAATCATTGAATAATTTTATTGTGGGTTTTTTAGTATTGATATAAGCTTCAAATGGCTTATAGTTATAGTTTAGAACGACGATGATTGGGTTGCCGGATCGGTTGGTTATCTTGAATGAGGTCGTGACACAGACATCGTTACTTAGTCGAGAACGATACGGTTTTGTTACCCAATCCGAAAGTAAAGGATTGTGCAATCGCGTAAAATATTCTTCGTTACTATGAGAAAAACCTTTAGAATAAAGTCCGAAAAGTTCTTTGTTACGATTGCCAAAACTTGATGTATTGATAAATGAATGGCTCATTTGAATACCATTGGCATCAAGAAAATATGAACTTTCAATAAAATGATAGTTGTTGAGTAAGTCATTCATGACAAAGTCAAGATCTTGAGAACCGATATTTTCAAAAACCGTTTTTAAGTGGCTGTTAAAGTTGACAATATTAATGATGGCAGATTTTTCATCTTTTTCATATCGAGCATTTGTGATTTCGCCAACAGATGCGTAGTCAAAGGCCTCAATAATGCGTAGAATTTTGGGATAATCTAATGCCTCTGTTGGTGAAACATAATAGCCTTGTATCATTTGTGCACCTGCACGTAGAGCCTTTTCTAAATCATATCTTGACTCTATTCCGGTGGCGATGACTAAGATACCCATTTGATGAGCAATGGAGGTAATATGTTTAATCAATAATTTTGTGTAATCGCTAGAGGATAAGCGTTTTAACATTTGCTGATTGATTTTAATGATATCTGGATTAAAGAGCATAATTTTATCAATATTACTGTAGGTTTTTCCAATATCGTCAATTGAAATATAAAACCCTTTTTTACGATGGTGTTCAATGAATTGTTGCGTTAGTGGTAGATCTTTTTCATCGATAGAGAGATTGTCTATATCAATAACAATACGATCAGAAGAAACACCATGTTTTTTTGCGCAAGTTTCTATATAGTTTGATGTAATCGCCGGAACAAAAAAAGAAAGGTTAATGTTGATGTGCAGCATTACCCGGGGATTTTGATTGGCTATCGGAGCGAAGGCTTCGATGGTTTTGCACACGCAAAGCTGATCGAGTTGTTTGGCAACACCCTCTTTATGTGCTACAGAAAACAGTTCACTAGGTGAGATGATTCGTTGGTTTGACGGATCAACTCCGCGAACGAAGCTTTCCACACAAAATGTGTTTGAATCAATAGGAAGTAAAATTACTTGGAATAGTATTTTTATCGAATGGGTTTGAATTATTTTTTTTATATCTATCATAGATTTTTATACTCCTGCCTATCATCTTTTATAGTCATATTGTAACATTACATGTATAAAACATAAAGACCTATATTTTGTTATAAAGAGCAATGAAGCATTGATATGACTTGACGCACTAAGGCGTTTATAGTAAGATGACGGGGAATCTTATCAACAGAGTATACATGGAAAGGTAATAAACATGATTCGTCATTTTAAGCGTTTAAATGATAAGCAACAAGCAGTTTTATATATGATATTTTCAGCATTGGCGTTTTCGCTGATGGGTGTTTTTGTAAAATTAACAGGAGAAGTTCCGGTTATACAAAAAACATTGATTCGTGCAGCGGTTATCGCAAATATTAGTTTTGTAATGTTGAAGTTTCATCACATCTCGGTTTTTCCCATTCGACAACTTAAGTTATTAACCTTACG
The DNA here is from genome assembly GCA_038396585.1 of Vallitaleaceae bacterium 9-2. Taxonomy (NCBI): domain Bacteria; kingdom Bacillati; phylum Bacillota; class Clostridia; order Lachnospirales; family Vallitaleaceae; species Vallitaleaceae bacterium 9-2. The sequence goes on from CP121691.1 coordinate 1,634,003, forward strand.
CTCCTTTACAGGAACGGTAGCCATTGTTATGAATTATTATGCGCTGGACCACTTGATTTTATCGGATGCAACAGTTTTATTCCGTTTAAATACAGTGTTTGTCATTATTTTTAGTTGGATTTTCTTAAAAGAACATATCTCAAAAAGGCAGTTTTCTGTTATTATTATTGCATTTATTGGTGTGTTGTTTGTGATTAAACCAGAACTGTCTTTTGATTTTATACCATATACAATAGCAATATTGGGGGCAGCAGGTGCGGCTTTATCCTATACGATGCTGCGAAAGCTAGGGGAAGGCACACACCCTTCAGTTGTGGTTTTCTTCTTTGCTATGTTCACGTTTGTCTCTTTGCTTCCGTTTGTTATTGCAAGTTATGAACCGATGACAGATATTCAGCTGTTATATGCGATTTTGGCAGGGGTATGTGCTGTTGGAGGCCAATATGGAGTGACTCTTGCCTATAAGCATGCGCAAGCAAAAGAAGTTTCAATATATAACTATTTTGGGGTTATTTTTTCAGCAATCTTTGGATTAATTATCTTCAATTCGCATCCGGACGTTTGGAGTGTTCTTGGATATATTATTATTTTTATATCAGCGGTACGTATGAGAAAAGTACAATAAATTATTAAGGGGTTATTATGTCATATATTGTTTTTGTTATTCTTCACGTATTATTGCCGATTTTTATACCTGTATTTGCAGGGTATTATTTTCATAAACGTTTTACATTGAATGTAGATACGTTAACAAAAATACAATTTTATATTATGATACCTGCTTTTTTATTTATGAATATGTATACGATAAAGCTCGAGGCCAATTTATTTATACAAGTGGTTTCAGTTTTGATCATGGCTTTTGTTATAATGTTTTTCATTGGAGTGATACTTGCAAGAGTTATTGGATATAATAAAAAACATAAAAGTGCCTTGATTAATGCATCATGCTTTTATAATAGTGGGAACTTTTGTATTCCGTTGATTGCTTTATTGTTTAACAATCCATTTGCCTCAGCAATACAGATTATCATTATGTTTATGCAAAATATTTTATTGAATATTTTTGGGATATTTAATACAAATATTGGGCATAAAAGTGTGCGCGAAGCTTTTTTAGATATATTTAAATTGCCAATGATGTATGCAATTTTTTTAGGTTTTGGATTACAAGTGCTAGATATTTCGATTTATCAACCGATTCAAGATGGACTTAACCTTACTGGAGAGGGGCTAGTTCCTGTAGCCTTGATTACGCTTGGTGCACAACTTGCAGATACACAGTTAAAGTTTCGATCAATGCGAGTTTATCTTGCGGGAGCCCTTCGATTAATCATTGCACCAGTCATTACAGGAACATTGTTATGGGGGATTGGGTTAGAAGGGATTCCGGCTCAAGTATTACTTATTTGTAGCGGGGCACCAACGGCAATCAATACAGTGCTTTTAGCTATTGAGTTTAAAAATGAACCGGAATATGCCTCACAGACAGTTTTTTTCTCTACAGCATGTAGTGCACTAACTGTTCCTGTTGTCATTTACTTTGCCCAATTACTGTTCTAGTTTTATAGGGCGCTGAATGGATAATGCCATGGATAGTGCGGCAAAACAAATGATAGACATTATAATAAAGACGGCGATATAATTACCGGTGATGTCATAAGAGAGTCCAAAGGGAATGGTTCCAAAAGCTGAGCCAAAGACAGTGAAAACAGTGGCGACACCACGAATACTTCCGAGGTGTTTACGACCAAAATACTTCACCCAAATAATGTTTAGGGTCAAGTTTTGTACATTTGTGGCACTACCATAGATTAACATAAAAGCTATAGCCATGAACAGGTTGCTGACGATAAGCATAAAAAGCAAATCAAGAGCAATGACAGACAAGGTGATAGCGATGATATACTTAGAGCGATAGCGGTCGATAATCAGTCCGGATACAAGAGGCATAAAAAAACCGGGAAGTGAAATAAGTCCGATGGCAAAAGCAGCAGTTTCTTCTTGGAGTCCCTGAAGGTTCATGATGGAAAAAAAGTGAAACATCATTCCGGTTGTAACCATAGGAACAATCATGCTGATGATGCCAATAAACCAAAATTCTTTGGTGCGCATAGATTCTTTTAATGTAAAGGACTCACGGTCAGTTTTTTCTAGTTCATTCAAAAGATCCTGATGAGAATGGACAGGGGTGTTATCTGGAAGCAACTGGATATCCTCAGGTTTGTCAATGACAAACAAGTAAACTAAAGGCAAAAAGATGAGAATAATAGCTAGACTCCAAAATCGCCATGTGATATCCCACCCATAATTTTGAATCCAATAGATATTTAAAGGAGGAACGATTACATTGGCTAATATGATTCCAAGGCTGGCTAAGCTTACTGCAAATGCTCGCCTTTTTTCAAACCATTGTGGCAAGAGGGCGTTTGGTATCAGTGTCATAGAACCTTGCCCAAGATAGCGTAATAAGAAAAATCCCAAGAAAAGCATGATGACATTTTGTATAAGACTATTAAAGATGCAAGCTATGGAGAGGGCAAGTCCGATAATCAGCGACATCTTGCGTTGTCCCAATTTATCGACATGACGTCCTACAATAAATAAAAGTGAACCGGATAGGACAGTTGCAAATGAATAAATAAAAGAAATATATGTGCGTGAATACCCAAAATCTTCAATATAATAATTGATAAATGTTGAAATGGAAAAACTCTGTCCAGGTGCAGAAAAAAACATGCTAACAGCAGAGATAAACACAATAAACCAACCATAATAAAAATAGGGGTTGATTTTTTTTGCGATTTTATGTGATAACATAGAAGCCTCCTTAAAATAGTCAATATGACTAATACTTTACCTTCTTTACTAAAAAATTGCAATGATTTTGTTGGAGATAAAAGTTGCAATTGACATTTTGTGATTGTATACTTGCATATAAAAACCATATAAATCGTCAAAATCCAAATAAAATCCCCGAAAAATGAAATTATCTATTGATTATCTTGCAGAAATTGTGTATTATTATACAAAAGGTTGTGAGTTTAGGAGGAATGACAAATAGATATGGATTTTTTTAAAGGAAAAACACACGAAGAATTAAAGCGTTATCAAAATGAACTAAAGCAAAAACTCGATCAGTACAAAGGAATGGGACTGAACTTGAATATGGCTAGGGGCAAGCCATGTAAGGAACAACTTGATTTGTCAAATGGAATGATTGATGGTACGGTTGATTATAGTATTAATATTGATTATCGTAATTATGGATTACTTGATGGAATACCTGAAGCAAAAGCTTTGTTTGCTCAAGGAATGAATGTATCTGAGCAAGAGCTTATTATCGGTGGTAACTCAAGCTTAAACCTTATGTATGATACGTTGGTTCGAACATTGCTTTTTGGAACAGTAGATAGCAAGAAGCCATGGAAAGATTACGACAAAATTAAGTTTTTATGTCCGGCACCAGGCTATGATCGACACTTTGGAATTTGTGAAGATTTAGGAATTGAGATGATTTTAATTCCGATGACAAGTGAAGGTCCGGATATGGATCAAGTGGAAGCCCTTGTTCGAGATGACGAGACGATAAAAGGAATCTGGTGTATTCCAAAATATTCCAATCCAACAGGAATTACATATTCTGATGAAGTGGTTGATCGTTTGGCTTCCATGGAATGTGCTGCTAAGGATTTTAGAATTATGTGGGATAATGCATATAACATCCATCATCTAAATAATAATGGGGATGAGTTAAAAGACTTATTAGAGGCATGTAAAAAAAATAATCATGCCAATCGTGTATATATGTTTAGTTCGACATCTAAAGTTACATTTCCAGGGTCAGGAATTGCAGTAATGGCCATGAGTGAAGAAAATGCAGATGACATACGTAAACATATGGGATATCAAACGATTGGATCAAACAAAATCAATCAGCTAATGCATGTTCGATTTTTGCCGACAACAGATGCTATTGAAGCACATATGATGAAGCATGCAGAGATTTTAGAGCCAAAGTTTAATAAAGTGCTTGAGGTAATGGAACGTGAAATCGGAGCATATAATATTGCTAAATGGAACAATCCTAATGGAGGCTACTTTATTAATTTGGATGTAATGGATGGATGTGCAAAATCCGTTGTTAAATGCTGCGCTGAACATGGAGTAACATTAACTCCTGCTGGAGCCACATTCCCATATGGAAAAGATCCAAAAGATTCAAATATCCGTATTGCGCCGACTTTTCCACCTTTATATGAATTGGAATTGGCGATCGAAGTGCTGACGACATGTATTCAATATGTAACGATTGAAAAAATTCTTCAACTTTAAGACAATCCTTATGATACAATCATAAAGTAAACCTGTGAGTAAAATCACAGGTTTTTTGAAAAGAAAATACTTTGACAATCAAAACAATTGACAAGTGCTGGTTTTTTCGATAGAATTTAAATCAAGAATGTTTATAGAGGAGAATTGAATTATGATTATAACACCAAAAGTAAGAGGTTTTGTTTGTACAACGGCACATCCAATTGGATGTAAAAAAAATGTTGAAGAGCAAGTCAATTATGTTCAGACAAATAAAAAAATAGATGGACCTAAAAATGTATTGATTATCGGCGCATCAACAGGCTATGGACTGGCATCACGAATTGTATCAGCATATGGATGCGGTGCAAGTACCCTTGGTGTGTTTTATGAAAAAGAAGCAAAAGGAAAACGTACAGCGTCTCCAGGCTGGTATAATTCTGCGTATTTTGAAGAACAAGCGTTAAATGAAGGCCTTTATGCAAAGAGCATTAATGGAGATGCTTTTTCCAAAGAAATAAAAGATGAAGTACTGGAGACGATTCAAAAAGATCTTGGAAAAATTGATTTGGTAATATATTCTTTAGCAGCACCGCGACGTATTGATCCAGTTACAGGGGACAAATATATGTCTGTTTTAAAGCCAATTCACGAACCATATACAAACAAATCGATTGACATACACAATAAGACAATTAGTATGGCAACAATTGAACCAGCCAATGAACAAGAGATTGAGCAAACCACTAAAGTTATGGGTGGAGAAGATTGGCAGCTATGGATAGAAGCCTTACTTGAGCATGATCTTTTAGCAAAAGGAGCAAAAACAATATCATATTCATATATTGGACCGGAAGTTACGCGTCCGATTTATCGTGAAGGAACGATTGGGCGTGCAAAAAAGCATCTTGAAAATACGGCTGCAGCCCTTAATGATTTATTACAATCGGTGGATGGACAGGCGAGTGTGGTGATTGCAAAAGCTTTAGTGACCCAAGCCAGTGCGGCAATTCCAATTGTACCTTTATACATGGCGGCATTGTATAAGACGATGAAGAAAAAAGGAACACATGAAGGGTGTATTGAACAGATTTATCGCCTTTTTTCGACAAAATTGTATGATGAAAATGTAACGGATATCTATGATGAAAAAGGACGAATTCGCATTGATGATTACGAAATGGATCCAGAGATTCAGAGAGAGACGTTTGAATATTTTGAACAGGTAGACTCAGAAAACATGCAGGAAATGATAGATATCGAAGCATATCAAAAAGAATTTTACAAGCTGTTTGGGTTCTCACGTGAGGATGTTGACTATGATCAAGATATTGATACGGATGTTTGTATCCCAAGTATAGACAATATATAAAGGCTACTAAATTTTGTGTCGTTTATATTGAATTAAATGGAAAGATGTGCTATCATAAATGATAATTATTATCATTTATGATTAAGGAGTGATCTGATGCTTAAAACATCTAAAAATTATACAGTTTATGAGATTTTTTTATTAGACATTATAAAAGAAGCAAAAAACACTTATACATATATTTTTACCAAACCCAAAGACTTATCTTGGGAAGAAGGAGCGCATACACATCTGGCGCTAAACCATTTTAATGAAGAAATGGGATGGTGGGAAAAGAAAAATGTACGCCATTTTTCAATTTGTTCACTGATGGATGAAGATACGCTTAGAATGACAACGCGTTTGCCGGAACCATGTACAGATTTTAAACGCGAGTTAAGAACAGCACGAAAAGGCGATGTGTTCTACTTGTTTAAAGTTGGAAGTCGCTTGGTGCTTCGACGTCAAGACCGCCCACTCATTTTTTTGTCAGCAGGAGTAGGTCTTGCAACCATGCGTCCACTCATCAAAAAATTTATACAAAACACACAGGGTATTTCTAGTGTAACGAGTTTAAATGTAGACTCGAGCACAGAATATTTGTTTTATGATGAGATGCAAGGATACATGAAGCAAGAACGAAAATTCAAGCAATATTATGTAGATTCACGACAGGGATTTTATACAACATTACAAGAATTATTTGTAGATCGCCCAACAATGAAGGAAGGTATATTTTATATTGTAGGTGGCGATGAGTTTTTGGTTCAAGTCCATCAGGAACTAAAGAAAATAGGCGTTAGCCCAGAAGATATGGTGTTTGACAAGAAAGAAGCATTTATTCTAGAAAATTTGTATTAACCTATTGACAATACCCCGAATGGGGTATATGATAGAGTTAGTTGTCTGACAACAGACTGCAGATAACAAAAAGAAGTTTTATTCCCCTAAAAAATTTCAGGGGTTCGTGATTTGTACTAGCTCAACAATAAACGGCCCTTGAAGCTCTCTAAAAACAAATCGGAGGTATTATAATGAAAAAATATGATACATTGAATGCAATCATCGATAGCGGTGTAGTTGCAGTTGTACGTGCAGAATCAAAAGAACAAGGATTAAATATTATTGAAGCTGTAAAAAAAGGTGGAATTAAAGCCTTAGAAATTACTTTAACGGTTCCAGGAGCTGTTGACATTATTAAAGATTTGGTTGAAGAATATAAAGATGAAGATGTTATTATTGGCGCAGGAACGGTTTTAGATCCTGAGTCAGCACGTGCTTGTATTTTAGCAGGTGCAAAATATATTGTAAGTCCATATTTTGATTTAGAGACAGTCAAGATGTGTAATAGATATGCAATCCCTGTTATGCCAGGCGTGATGACACCAAAAGAAGTTGTGGCTGCGCTTGAAGCAGGTGTAGATATTTGTAAAGTATTCCCAGGCAATGCATTTGGACCTTCAATTATTGGAGCGTTTAAAGGACCTATGCCTCAAGGAAACTATATGCCAACAGGTGGCGTTGATCTTGGAAATGCAAAAGAATGGATTCAAAAAGGTGCAGTGGCTATTGGTGTAGGTAGTGTTTTAACCAAAGGTGCAAAAACAGGCGACTATGAATCTGTTACAGAAACAGCAAAGAAATTTGTTCAAGCAGTTAAGGAAGCAAGAGCAGAATTATAATATTGGAGGACTTTTAATATGAAAAAAATTGTTACTTTAGGCGAAATAATGTTAAGATTATCTCCCCCAGATAAACAACGTTTTGTACAAGCACAAAGCTTTGATGTTGTGTATGGTGGTGGAGAGGCCAATGTAGCTGTATCTCTAGCAAACTATGGAATGGATGCAAGTTTTGTATCAAAATTGCCAGATAATCCAATTGGACAAAGTGCAATTAATCACCTTCGCAATTATGGCGTTAACACAGAACACGTTGTTCGTGGCGGTGACCGTGTAGGTATATACTACCTTGAGCATGGTGCATCAATGCGTGCGTCACAAGTTGTTTATGACCGTGCAAACTCTTCAATTGCAGAAGCAACAGCAGCTGATTTTGATTTTGATGCAATTTTTGAAGGGGTAGACTGGTTCCATTTTTCAGGAATTACACCTGCGCTTAGTAAAGAAGCGGCGATACTAACTGAAGAAGCATTAAAAGCAGCAAAACGTCATAACGTTATGGTTTCTGTTGACTTGAATTACCGTAAAAAGCTTTGGACTCCAGAGGAAGCAAAAGCTTGCATGACAAACTTAATGCAATATGTGGATGTTTGTATTGGTAATGAAGAAGATGCTGAAAAAGTATTAGGATTTAAACCTGGAACAACAGACGTTACTTCAGGTGAATTGGAATTAGATGGATATAAGAGTATTTTTAAACAAATGAAAGAACAGTTTGGATTCAAATACGTTGTCACAACACTTCGAGAAAGCCACTCAGCATCAGATAATGGCTGGTCGGCACTGATCTATGATGGAAATGAATTCTATCAATCAAAACACTACGATATTCGTATTGTTGACCGTGTGGGTGGTGGAGACTCATTTGCAGGTGGATTGATTTATGGATTGTTATCAAGTGATGACTTCAAGTACGCATTAGAATTTGCTGTTGGTGCATCCGCATTAAAACAAACGATTTTTGGTGATGCAAACCTTGCAACAGTAAGTGAAGTTAAAACACTTATTGAAGGCGATGCATCTGGACGCGTTCAAAGATAAGCTAGTATTTGACACGAACAGAAAATACATAGTATAATATCAGGCAGGCTTAATAACTGATATTGGGTCATGGTGCTCAATATCAGTTTTTTAATGCAAAAAGTATATAGAGAAAACTTTTTAAATATGAAGGCTATCTCTTTGAAATAACGCGATATAGTCGCTTTGTTCTAGCGATATATAAAGGGAGGAAAAGATGGGAATATATGATAAAGGTATTCTATCTGAAAAAGTTGCTGATGATATTCGACAAATGATTATGGAGAAAAATCTTGAACCCGGAGATAAATTGCCCAACGAGATTGAGCTATCAGAGGTCATTAATGTCAGTAGGTCAACCGTTCGTGAAGCAATTAAGATTCTTGTTTCAACGAATGTTTTAGAAGTTAAACGAGGGAGAGGAACATTTGTTACAGATAATCCGGGGGTATCGAATGATCCGTTGGGGCTATATTTTATGGAAGAAGATAACTTATTGCTCCATTTTTTTGAGATGCGCTTAATTTTAGAACCACAGATGATTCGACTTGCAGCAATACGAGGAACAGATGAAGAAATTATCCATATACAAAAGGCTTATGAACAAGTATGCGAAAAAATAAAAGCTGGAAAAAACCATACCGGTGCAGATATTCGCTTTCATAATTCTATTGCCCAAGCAACACATAACCCTATCATGAATCGTATCATTCCAATTATTAATAATGGAATCAAAGGTGGGTATGCCAAGACAAAGGATAATCCTGAAATGAGTGAAGTCGTTTTAGCGGATCATAAAAAAATTATGGATGCCTTGCTTGAACGTGACCCCGAAAAAGCATATCAAGCTATGGAACAGCATATTAAATATGGTATGGAACGGTGTAAGGTGCATTATTCATTGTAACGATGACAAGTAATATAAAAATGAAAATAGAAACCATCTGTTGACAAATAGGTGGTTTTTTTGTATTATTATTTTATCAGCACTCTAACGAAGAGAGTGCTAAAGAAAGGAGTGGTGTTATGAATACTGAAAAAATGACACAGAAATCATTGGAAAGCATCGAAACAGCACAAAAGATGGCTATAAAATTTAATCACTCGCAGATAGATACACTACATTTACACTACGGATTACTTGAAGATGTACATGGACTCATCTCCAACGTACTTAGCTCTAAAAATATATTTGTCGATAAATATAGAGAACATTTATTAGACGCGCTGGAAAAAGAACCTCAAGTGCAAACTAACCAAAGTGAACTTTATGGGTCAAGAGATCTAAACAAAACCTTAATCGAAGCAGAAGAGATTGCTAAAAAAATGCAAGATCAATACATTAGTGTTGAGCATATATATTTAGCAATTATTGATCATTCGCGGGGCGTTAATCGTAAGATAATCACTGACATGGGAATTACAAAAGATATATTTTTAGAAGGTCTAAAGGCAGTACGAGAAAACAAACGCGTTACATCGCAAAATCCTGAAAATGCCTATAATGCCCTTGAAAAGTTTGGACGTAATTTGGTTGATATGGCCCGTGAAGGAAAACTTGATCCGGTGATTGGAAGAGATGAAGAAATCCGACGTGCGATACGTATTTTATCTCGACGAACAAAAAATAATCCCGTATTAATTGGAGAGCCGGGAGTCGGTAAAACGGCTGTGGTTGAAGGCCTTGCACAACGCGTTCTTGCAGGGGATGTTCCCGAAGGACTAAAAGACAAAAGTATTTATGCACTTGATATGGGAGCGCTTATCGCAGGGGCAAAATATCGTGGCGAGTTTGAAGAACGCTTAAAAAGTGTGTTATCAGCTATAGAAGAATCAAATGGGAAGATTATTCTTTTTATTGACGAGTTACATACAATTGTTGGAGCGGGAAAAACAGAAGGGTCGATGGATGCAGGAAATTTGCTTAAGCCTATGTTGGCTCGTGGAGAGTTGCGATTAATCGGAGCAACAACCCTAGATGAATATCGAAAATATATTGAAAAAGATGCTGCGTTAGAACGCCGTTTTCAACCCATTATTGTCAATGAACCTTCTGTTGAAGCAACGATAGCCATCCTTCGTGGATTAAAGGAACGCTTTGAAATCCACCATGGTGTACGCATAACAGATGGTGCGATTATTGCATGTGCAAAACTATCGCATCGCTATATTCCTGATCGATTTTTGCCGGATAAAGCAATTGATTTGATGGATGAAGCTTTAGCAATGCTACGTACAGATATTGATTCAATGCCACAAGAAGTCGATGCGTTATCAAGAATGATTATGCAAAAAGAAATTGAAAAAGAAGCAATGGTAAAAGAGACGGACCAAGATTCGGCTCTTCGACGCGAGGAATTGGAACGTGAAATCTCAGCGCTAAAAGAGGAGTTTCATATACTAAAATCAAAGTGGGAAGTTGAAAAAGCCGCAATAACTAAGGAAAAAGAAATTAAGAAGCAGATTGAAGAAGTTAAGCACCAGATTGAACAAGCAGAGCGAAACTATGATTTGGAGAAATTAGCACAGCTTCGTTATGGTACTTTAGCTGAGCTAAATAAACAACTCGAAGATATTCAAATGGCTCATAAGCAACCCCAAAAAGATGCTCTGCTTAAAGAAGAAGTGACAGAATTTGAGATTTCCCAGATTATATCAAAATGGACAGGGATACCTATAACCAAATTAGCAGAAACAGAAAAAACCAAATTGCTTAATTTAGAAGATATTTTGCATGAGCGCGTCATTGGTCAAGACGAGGCTGTTACAGCAGTCAGTAATGCGGTCATACGTGCTAGGGCTGGTCTTAAGGATCCTTCCAAACCTATTGGATCATTTATTTTTTTAGGACCGACAGGTGTTGGGAAAACGGAGCTTGCAAAAACATTGGCAGAAGCGATGTTTGATGATGAAAACAACATGGTGCGTATTGATATGAGTGAATACATGGAACGTCATGCCGTATCTAGATTGATTGGAGCGCCACCGGGATATGTGGGCTATGAGCAAGGAGGACAACTCACAGAAGCCGTGCGACGTAAACCATATAGTGTCATTTTATTTGACGAGATTGAAAAAGCGCATCCAGAAGTGTTTAATGTATTACTTCAATTACTTGATGATGGACGATTAACAGATAATCAAGGGCATGTTGTTGATTTTAAGAATACAGTGGTTATTATGACATCGAATATTGGAAGCAACGTATTACTGGATTATATGGCTCAGGCAACAGCTGACCAAGACATACCTATAGAAATTAAAGAACAAATTATGAACCTTATGCATCAAACGTTTAAGCCGGAATTGTTAAATAGAATTGATGAAATTGTTCTCTTTACACCATTGACAATCGAGGCAATTAAAGGTATTGTTGATTTGGTGCTTGATCAATTAAGACATCGCTTAGCTGAACGACATATGACACTTGAAGTGCGCCCGGTAGCATTAGAAAAAATGGCACAAGACAGCTACAATCCTGTCTTTGGCGCAAGACCTGTTAAGCGGTTTGTTCAGTCAGTTATTGAGACACAGCTAGGTAAAGCGTTGATTGCTGACCGATTCAAAGAAGGCGATGACATAATTATTGATTACCGTGATGGAGACTATCAATTTACAATAAAGGAGTAAACGATGATTACAATTTATTGCTACCCAAAATGCAGTACGTGCAAAAAAACTTTGAAATGGCTTGATGAACATGCCATAGACTATGATGAAAAAAACATTACAACACAAACGCCAGATCAAAGTATGCTTATAGATATAATACAACGCAGTGGTTTGCCTATACGACGATTTTTTAATACTTCTGGTATGATTTATCGTGAACGAGGTTTAAAAGACATTGTAGACACGCTCTCTATTGAAGAAGCAGCAGAAATGTTGTCCCAAGAAGGCATGCTTATTAAGCGCCCTCTAATTATCGGTGAAGACCGTATTATATTAGGATACAAAGAGAAAGAGTTAATAAAATTATAATATTCTTTAGAAAAAGATATGTTATAATATAAATAATAAAAGATACGAGGTGATAATATGGGACGAAAAAATTTAGGAAAATTAGTTGTGTTAAGTTCAGTCTTAGGTGCAGCTGCTTGGGTATACAAAAAATACGATACGGTACGTACAATGTACAATAAAGTATATATGTTTAAAGGAGAACAATTAGTGTATGACCATTTTGATGGTAATGCAATGGCTACAATGTTCTCAGGCGTTGAAATCAATTTAGCGGATGCCCAATTTGAAGAAGATGAAGTATATTTAGACATCTATGCACTTTGTAGTGGAGTGAAGGTTATCGTGCCACCACATGTGGAAGTTATCTGTGATGGTCGTATTAAAGCAAGTGGAGTTCAAATTCATCAAGATGAGTTTACCGAAAAAACAGTGCAGTTATATTTGAATTATGATCTTACAGCGTCTGGCTTAATGGTTACGGATGCATCGTTACCGACAAGTGAAGTGGACATGCAATTAGATGTAGAAGAAGTTGTAGAAGATGCCGTAGAAGATGTTGAAGAAATAACAGAAGATATTGAAGAGGCTATAGAAGAAACGGCAGAGGAAATAATGCAACCAGAAAATAAATTAGACAAGTAGGTATACTATGAAGTTTTTAGATCGTTTACAGCGTAAGTTTGGTCGAGTGGCAATACCGAACTTGATGCTATATATTGTATTTGCCAATGCCGCCGTATTTATTTTAGATCGGCTAGACCCCACACCCTTGACCTATCTTTTGATGCTGATTCCTGAACGGGTGTTTGCGGGTGAGATTTGGCGAGTATTTACATTTATTATGATTCCACCAACAAGTAGTTTAATCTTTATTATTTTTGTGTTGTATTTCTATTACTTGATTGGCAACACACTTGAACATGCATGGGGAAGCTTTAAGTTTAATGTATACTATTTTACCGGTGTGATTATGCTGATAGCTACGAGCTTAATTTTTGGTATTACAGCAAGTTCTACATATTTGAATATGACATTATTTTTTGCGTTTGCCCGATTACATCCAGAGTTTCAAGTGCGAGTTTATTTTATTTTGCCGGTCAAAATTAAATATTTAGCATATTTTAGTGCGGGGTTATTAGCCTTCCAATTTATTATGGGGGGACCAGCGACTAAAATTAGTGTCTTGGCAGGGGTATCTAACTTCCTTTTATTCTTTGGTAAAGATATAATTACTAATCGCAAGACACATGTTAAGAATCAAGTAAGAAAACAGCAGTATGAAAGAGGTATAACGCCTAAATCTAAACATGCACATAAATGTACAGTATGTGGCATTACAGAGCATGACGATCCGACAATGGAATTTAGATATTGTTCTAAGTGTGAAGGATATCATGAGTATTGCATGAAACATTTAACAGAACATGAGCATATACAAGGGAACAATACTACTCAATAAGCGGTAAAGATAAAGTATAGAGGATGTCGTTTGTGTCTACAAGTGACATCCTTTGTTGTATGCTGTGAATGATAATGGTATCTCGTAGGTCCTTTGGATGTAAAGGATGGTGACCTGCATAGGTTAGAAGACGTTGAGCTTCTTCTAAGCTTGGGTGAAGAGATAAGATGATGGCGATGACCTTTGCCCGCGATGGATTTTTTTGTCCTGAAAAAATTTCATAGGCGTATTGACGCGATATGTCTGAACGAAAAATCAGCGCACTTTTAGACATATCGTATTTTTTTAATAAAAAATTGAGATAATCAGCAAGTGAAGGGCGATAGAGTTGATCAGAATTTTTTTCGATAAAACGATAGATATTGGAAGTTTCTTTTATTTCTTTAAATAGAATCTCTGTATCTTTATTAGTTAATTGTTTGTTTTTTTGATTGGCCATAGTATATTCCCCTCTTTGAATATTTATAAAAATAGTATATCATAATAATATATAAAGACAAAGAAAGGAAAGAGAAAAGTGTTAAAAAATGCATTATCAAATTTGTTAAGTCCAATGATTGACCCAGAAGGAGAACTTGGATCCTTTATTATTTTTGTTTCGTTAACCGTTTTAGCCTTGATTTTTGCCCTTATTATTGATCGCATAGCTACAACTGTTGTTCAGCGGGTTATACGTAAAATTGTATTAAAAACGCCGACAAAAAAAGATGAAATGATCTATGATAGAAAAGTCTTCCATTGGCTTGCCCATTTTGCAACGATTATTATTTTGTATGTTTTTAGTTTCTCCTACGGGGACATGGGGCGAGTTATCCGACATATTCTTGTCTATTCCGGAATAGCAATTACGGTAGTTGCCGTATTTAAGCTTTTGGATGCTGTTAATGATATCTATAATTTAGAACCCTATGCCAAGGATATGCCGATTAAAGGGCTTCTTCAAGTAGTTAAAATCGGAGTATTTATTTTTGCATTAATTATTGGATTAGTTAATTTTAGCAACAGTGGTTCTGCACTTGCGCTCCTTTCGAGTGTTGGTGGAATGTCGGCAATTCTTTTACTGGTATTTAGAGATAGCATATTAGGATTTGTTGCAGGGATACAACTATCGACCAATCGCTTGTTAAGTATTGGTGACTGGATTGAAATGCCGCAGTTTAGAGCCAATGGAGCCGTTATTGATGTTTCCCTTACTAAAGTTTCTGTAGAAAATTGGGATAATACAATTACACATATTCCCGCCTATAAATTTATTGAAGAAGCATTTACCAACTGGGAAGGCATGAGCAAATCTGGAGCACGACGGATATCTCGACAAATCATACTTGATGGAGGCGATGTTCGATTCTTAGATGCTGAGCAGATGAATGCATTGAAAAAGGTAGAACTGCTAAGAGATTACATTGAACAAAAAGAACAGGATATTAATGCGCATAATGCAAAGATTGCATCTACGCATCCACTCAACAAACGTGCATTGACAAATATAGGTACATTACGAGTATATATCAATGAATATTTGAAAACACATCCATCCATTAGTCAAGACTTTATTATTATGGTTAGGCAATTAGAATCTACGGGGCAAGGGATCCCTTTACAGGTTTATTGCTTTAGTAATGATATTCGTTGGAAGTATTATGAAGAAATACAAGCGAACATATTTGAGCATATATATTCGGTATTGCCATATTTCGGGCTTTCATTATTTCAGGTACCTACGGGGCAAGACTTTAAAAAGATTCAGAAATAAACTCTTGTAACGTATTGAAGTATATGATAAAATGTTAACAGTGTACGCGCGAGATATACGTATGTATTTCTGTGAGAAACTCAGACGCATTATTACATGAACATATAACGGCGTAGCCAACAAAATTCTGACAAATAGGAGTGATAATAATGGAACGTGTTTATAATTTTTCAGCTGGACCATCAACGTTACCTGAGGAAGTATTAAAAATTGCTGCAAGTGAGTTAGTCAATTATCAAGACTCAGGTATGAGCGTCATGGAGATGAGCCACCGATCAGCAGTATATAGTAAGATTATTGAAGAAGCAAAACAAGATTTTATAGATTTATTGTCAATACCGGACAATTATGAAGTGCTGTTTTTACAAGGTGGTGCGTCGCTTCAGTTTGCAATGATTCCATTAAATATTGGTAATAAAAATAAAAAAGCTCAATTTATTAATACAGGAGCATGGTCAAAAAAAGCCATTGCAGAAGCAAAAAAATATATGAATGTTGAGGTGTTGGCTTCATCGGAAGATAAAACCTTCTCCTATATACCAGATTTAGATAAGATTAGCATTGATCCAGACGCGGACTATTTTTACATTACGTCAAACAATACCATCTATGGTACGGAATTCACAAAATTGCCGGATACAAAAGGCGTTCCGGTTGTAGCCGATATGTCTTCAAACATTCTTTCAAAGCCTATTAATGTATCGGACTATGGCATTATCTTTGCCGGCGCACAAAAAAATATGGGACCAGCTGGTGTAACGGCTGTAATTATAAGAAAAGATTTAATTCAAGAGGTTCCTGAATCGGTTCCGACGATGTTAAGATATTCAATTCATGCGGATAATGATTCGATGTTTAACACACCACCAACATATAGTATTTATGTTGCAGGACTTGTGTTTAAATGGCTCAAGCAAAATGGTGGACTCGAAGCGATTGAAAAAACAAATATCCAAAAAGCGGACCTTCTCTATAATTATCTTGACTCAACAGATTTTTATATAGCGCCTGTAGATAAGCAAAGCCGTTCGAAGATGAATGTTACCTTTATTTGTAAAGAGGATGCATTAAATGCACAGTTTATTAAAGAAGCTGCAAATCAGGGCATGGTTAATTTAAAAGGACACCGAAGTGTTGGCGGCATGCGTGCAAGCATTTACAATGCAATGCCAATTGAAGGTGTACAAAAACTTGTTGATTTTATGAAAGCATTCGAAGCAAAACACGCATAAGACAATAAATCAAGAAAAGTGGAGGATATGATGTTTACAATAAAAACGTTAAATAAAATTGATGAACAAGGATTGAATTTGTTATCGGATCAATATAGAGTCATTGATGAAAACGCCGAAGGCGATTACGAAGGAATAGTACTACGAAGCTTTAAGTTACATGATTATACAATGTCAAATAATGTAGCTGCTATTGCAAGAGCAGGAGCAGGAGTGAACAATGTTCCTGTTGACCAATGTTCGCAAGAAGGGATTGTTGTCTTTAATACGCCAGGAGCCAATGCGAATGCGGTTAGAGAATTGGCATTGGCTGGTTTGCTTATGTCTTCACGGGACATTCCAGGTGCCATTGATTGGGCAAAAACGCTGAAAGATCAAAGCGACATCGCTAAAAAAGTTGAAGCAGGAAAAAGTAATTTCGCAGGACCGGAGATAATGGGCAAAACATTAGGTATCATTGGACTAGGTGCTATCGGAGCACTTGTTGCCAATGCGGCAATATCCTTAGGTATGGACGTATATGGATATGACCCTTTTATTTCTGTCGATGCAGCATGGGGATTAAAACGTGTCGTACATAAAGCAAGTAATATGGATGAATTGTTGGAAAAATCCGATTACATTAGTGTTCATGTACCTTTAATGGATGAAACAAAAGGAATGATTAATACAGACTTAATCGATAAGATGAAAGATGGCGTTCGTATTTTGAATTTTTCACGAGGTGAATTGGTGGATGATGATGCTATTGAATCTGCATTAAAATCTGGAAAAGTCAGCCGATATGTTACGGATTTTCCAAATGAGCGAACAATTGAAATGGACGGTGTCATTGCAATTCCGCATTTAGGTGCATCGACTCCAGAATCAGAGACAAACTGTGCAAAAATGGCAGTAGCACAATTAAAAGATTATCTTGAAAATGGTAACATATGTAACTCAGTGAACTACCCAGCAGCGGACTTAGGTGTATGTAATTCGATAGCACGATTGAGTGTCTTGCATAAAAACATTCCTAACATGGTCGGACAGATAACGTCTGTTTTGGCAAATGCCAACCTTAATATTTCGGACATGCTAAATAAAAGTAAAAATGGTAATGCATATACATTACTTGATTTAGAAGATGTTGTGACAGAATCGGTGGTTGCAAAACTTAAAGCGATTGAAGGTGTATTAAAAGTTCGTGTAATCAAATAGATTTAATAGGAGGCAATCATGGCAACAATCAATCCATTTAAAGCATTAAGACCAGCAGCGCATCTAACACAAAAGATTGCAGCATTGCCTTATGATGTGTATAACCGTGTCGAAGCGATGGAAGTGGTCAAAGCGAATCCATTGTCATTTCTTCAAATTGATCGCGGTGAGACGTTACTAGATAATCAAATTGATATGTATGATAGTCAAGTATATGAAGCGGCAAAAAAGCGTTTTAATCAAATGATACATAATGGGCAATTCGTTCAAGATGAGCAAGAACAGCTATATATATATGAACTTGAACGTTTTGGCAAGATACAAAGAGGAATTGTTGGATGTGTACTTGCAAAAGAATACCTTTCAGGTATGATAAAAAAGCATGAAAATACACGCGAGATAAAAGAAAATGATCGTATACAACATATAGATACACTTCAGGCACATACAGGTCCTATATTTCTAACGTACAAAAATACAAATACTATGCAGATGCTTTTTGAACAGGTACGACAAGAAGCACACGTTATATTTGAATTTACAGGAGAAGATGGGGTACGCCATAAAGGGTATGCAGTCAAGAAAACAGAAGATATAATAAAAATACAGAACGAAGTTCAGAAAATGAACAATCTGTATATTGCAGATGGGCATCACCGTGCAGCATCAGCGGCAAAGATAGCTCAAAAGTACGCTTTTGAAGGTGAAGCAGCACAATTTTTAGCTGTAGTTTTTCCGGATTCTGAACTTGAGATTCTTGATTATAATCGTGTGGTTACAGATTTGAATCAATTATCTGTGGATGAATTCTTATCAAAAATCGAACAAAACTTTTCGATTATTTCAAAGTCCATTAATCCCTTTTCACCACAGGAAAAAGGAACATTTGGGATGTACTTAGAGAATGTATGGTATGGACTAGCGTTTAAGAAGAAGGATACTATGAATAATGATCCGGTAAAGGAATTGGATGTCTCAATTTTACAAGATTACATTCTAGAACCAATTTTAGGAATTCAAGATCCAAGAACAAGTGAGCGCATTGATTTTGTTGGAGGTATACGGGGGTTAGGAGAACTTGAGCGACGTGTACATCATGATATGAAAGTGGCATTTTCAATGAAACCAACATCAATTCATGAATTGATTGATGTCTCAGATGCAGAACGTTTAATGCCGCCAAAATCCACTTGGTTTGAACCAAAGCTACGTAGTGGACTCTTTATTCATCGAATACATATAAACTAATAGACTAAAACTCGGATATGTGTCCGAGTTTTTTTTATTAAAAACCAGAATTCAATTTTATAATCTTATATGGCGAATCAATTATAAAAAAATAATAGGATTTTAATAGATAGACGTTGAGAGTATGATATAATAAATAAAGCACAAAAAAGGAGGAAACATAATGAACCAGCAATTTTACAATAAAGATGATGACAATGTTGTTGATATTGACATGCGGTCAATGCGTAAAAAAATCTTTACCATTGGACCGATTATTATCATTATAATTGCGTTAGCCTTTATTTTATTAAACAGCATTTACATGCTTGAAAACCAGGAAAATGCAGTTGTCCTACGTTTTGGTCGAGTCAATGAAGTAGTAACAGATCCAGGGTTACACTTTAAAGTCCCGTTGGTAGATCAAATTGAAAAAGTCGATGTTCGTGCCATCTACAATATGGAATATGGATTTAGAACGGATACGCCGGGGACAGAAAAAGCTTCTCCAGTACATTCAGAAGAAGAAGCGGAAGCACGAATTATCGTTGATGGGGCAAACAATAATGCATCCATTGCCTTAATTGAATTAGTTATTCAATATCGAATAAATAATCCGGTGGACTATTTATTTAAAGTCGATGATCCGGAAGGTACATTACGCCTTGCCCTTGAAGATGTTCTTCGCGCAAGCGTTCAGTCTTTAACATTAGATGAAGCGAAGACACAAAAAGAACTGATTGATGCTGCTGTTTTACCAGAATTACAGCAAAAAATGCAAGAATATGAATCAGGACTTGAGATTCTTTTAGTAGCAACACAAAATGTTCAGTTTTTGGACAATGTAGAAACGGCATACCAACAAAAAGAAAATGCAAACCAATATAAAAACGGTAAACGTGAAGATATTGAAAAGTATAACAATACAGTTATTCCACAAGCCCGAGCAGAAGCTACAAAGCTGGTCGAAGAAGCGAATGCGTATCGTGCAGAAGTTATTGCATCAGCTAATGCAGGGGTTGCAGAGTTTAATGCTTTATATACTGAGTATGTCAATAATCCGGATATTCTTAAGGAACGATATTATATTGACGCAATGACCGCATTTTTAGGTAATAATAAAATAATTGTTGACGGAGCCTCAGGCAGTGATGTCTATAAATTTTATAACTTGGATGATAGTGCAATTAAGCAATCTATTGTTGAGTAGGAAGGAGGAAAACGATGAAAAAAACAGGAATTATTGTTGCGATACTCGTTGTTGTAGGACTATTTGTATTAGCAAATTCACTATATATAGTTAAAGAAGATCAAGTAGCAGTGATAAAAACATTTGGAAAAATTAATGATGTTATTATTGCTCCAGACGATGAAGCTAAAGTACGCGAGAACTTGGAACGCAACAATTATAACAATATTCAAGTGATTTCAGAAAAAGGTTTACATTTTAAACGACCTTTTATTGATACAGTCAACCATTACTCAGCAAAGTATTTGACTTATACGTCAAACACCAAGCTGATTAATACAAATGACGAACGACGTATAGAAATAGAAATGTATGCACAATACCGTGTACTTGATCCGGTAGTCTATAGCCTAGCTGTAGGCAATAAATTTGAAGCGAATAAACGTATGGATGAATATGTCTATAAGACGGTTATTAACTCAGCTAATACACTAAAGTTTGATGAATTCTTTTATCAGAACACATTAGAGGAACTGCTTGATTCTAAAAAAGAAACATTAAATGAACAGCTGGTTTCTGAATATGGATTGTTTGTGACGGATATCGGGATTAATCGAAAAAACTTTCCTCAATCAAACATAGCCAATATTGAGGAAAAGATGGCAAAAGAGATTGAAAAAGAGTCTGAGAAGCTTATTGCAGAAGGTGATAGTGAATATATAAAGGCTCAATCAATGACTGATCGTCAGCGTGCTGAGATTATTAGTAAGGCAGTTGAAGAGGCGGCTGTTATTAAAGCGGAGGCAGATGCTGAATCCATTCGTATTTATCAGGAATCCTTACAAAAAGACTTAGAGTTTTTCCAATTTATTAAACGTATGGAGATTTATGAAAATATTAAAGGAAGTACTATTTTCCTTGATAATGATAATGCCATCTTTAATTATATCAGCGGATATCCAGAAGGTATTCAGCCCAATTAAAAAATTAAATGATGTTGCTCAAAAAAAGATGCTTTTATTTTTAAAAGCATCTTTTTTAGTTCGTCATTGCTATTTTATGGGATTAGAGATAAAATAAATATAGATAATAATTTCACTTGTTTGGACTAAGGAGGGGCCTTATGAAATCGTACATAAATATAGACGAAGTGCAAAGCATAACGGAATCACGTCATCAAAATCCACATCATTTTCTAGGAATACATCAGCTAAAAGATGGAAGTGTATATATTAATGCATATCAGCCTTATGCAAAAAAAATTGAAGTCATTGACATAGATAATGATGAAGTATACTCAATGTCTTCAATTAATGAATCAGGTGTCTTTACACTTGAATTGAAAAAAATAATTTCCTACAAATATAGATATACAAACTATGAGGGAGAAAGTTGGGAAAATTATGATCCGTATTGTTTTGAACCAACGATTTCAGAACTTGATATGTATTTATTTGGACAAGGAACCCACTATGAGATATATAACAAACTCGGTGCGCATCCATTAACCATTGATGGCGTGGAAGGTGTTGCCTTTGCTGTATGGGCGCCAAATGCTTCTAGAGTAAGCGTTGTGGGGCATTTTTGCGGATGGGATGGACGCATATACCCAATGCGCTTACTAGGGAATTCAGGGATATATGAAGTGTTTATTCCGGGGCTTGGCGTTGAAGAAGTATATAAATTTGAGATCAAAACACGTGATGGTGTTATTATTGAAAAATCTGACCCATATGCGTCTTATGCTGAGTTACGACCAAGAACGGCTTCAGTCGTGTGGGATAGCTCCCAATACACATGGAAAGACCAACGCTGGCAAGAAAATAAATCAACGACGGATAGTTTAAAGCAACCAATGTCAATATACGAGTTGCATTTAGGGTCTTGGAAGCGCAATAAAAGTGAGCATGGATTTTTAAATTATCGTGAACTAGCACATGAGCTTGTAGAGTATTTACAACAGATGCATTATACCCATATTGAGTTAATGCCTATCTTAGAACATCCATTTGATGGTTCGTGGGGGTATCAGGTTACAGGATACTTTGCACCGACCTCACGCTTTGGCAATCCAGATGATTTTATGTATTTTATAGACTACTTGCATCAACATGATATTGGGGTTATATTAGACTGGGTTCCGGCACATTTTCCTAAAGATGCCCATGGCTTAATGCGTTTTGATGGCTCTGCGTTATATGAACATGAAGATGCAAGAAAAGGTGAACATCCACATTGGGGAACGATGATTTTTAACTATGGGCGTAATGAAGTAAAAAACTTTCTTATAGGTAATGCTTTGTATTGGATTGAAAAGTATCACATTGATGGCTTAAGAGTCGATGCAGTAGCATCGATGCTTTACTTAGATTACGGAAAAGAGTCAGGAGAATGGATTCCAAACCCTCATGGAGGAAGAGAAAACATTGAAGCAGTTGAGTTTTTTAAACACATGAATTCGGTGATTTATGGCCGTAATCCGGGAATTGTCATGATTGCTGAAGAATCAACAGCTTGGCCGGGAGTATCTAGACCAACGAATATGGGGGGACTAGGTTTTGGGCTAAAATGGAACATGGGATGGATGAATGACTTTTTGCGTTATGCTTCAAAAGACCCGATTCATAAGCAATACCATCATAATGATTTAACCTTTAGTCTTGTCTATGCCTTTACGGAAAACTTTATTTTGGTGCTTTCTCATGACGAGGTTGTACATGGCAAAGGCTCGATGATTAACAAAATGCCAGGCGATTATTGGCAAAAATTTGCTACTTTACGCTGTTCATATGGATTTATGTATGGACACCCGGGGAAAAAGCTTTTATTTATGGGATCTGAGTTTGCGCAGTTTGATGAATGGAGCGAAGCAAAGAGCTTGGATTGGAATCTGTTAGAATATGATAAACATCGAGAAATACAATCCTATGTTGCAGATTTAAACAAACTGTATCGAGAAGAAAAAGCATTGTGGAGTGAAGACTTTACTGGACAAGGATTTGAATGGATTAATTGTACAGATGCGGTAGAAAGTATTGTGTCCTTTGTTCGAAAAGACGATCAAGATGATGAACATATTGTTGTAGTAAGTAACTTTACACCGGTTCCAAAACTTATGCACCGTATTGGCGTACCACGTGAAGGTAGGTATCAAGAGATTTTAAATTCAGACGATTTTAAATATGGAGGTAGTGGAATTGTAAATGAAAATCCCATACAAACCCATAGTCTGTCATGGGATGACAAACCCTATGCTTTAGATATTAAAGTGCCACCACTAGCAACGATTTACTTAAAACGTATATAAAAAAAGAGCGGCTATAGACATTCAGTCTATAGTCGCTTTGTTTTTATTTGAGTTATATGAAGATAAACAATGTTTGATTAAATTAAATACTTGGATAGTCACATAAGTATGTTGCGGCGTATGTATTGACTTTTTCCATCTGTTCTTTTGCAGGACCACCAATGACCTGACGTTTGTTGACGCATGTATCCAGTGATATGGCATCAAAAATATCTTCTTCAAAGAGTGGTGAGAGATTTTGATACTCTGACAAAGACAGTTTGCTAAGGTTGGTGTTGTTGTTGACACAATAGAGTACGAGTTTTCCAATAACTTCATGGGCATCTCTAAAGGCAAGTCCTTTTTTAACAAGATAATCGGCAGCATCTGTTGCGTTTGTAAATCCACCTTCGGCACCAGAGCGCATCACTTCTTTACGGACAGTCATTGTATCAAGAAGCTTCGTGAAAATAGGGAGACACATTTTTAGTGTATCAATGGCATCAAAGGTAACTTCTTTGTCTTCTTGTGTGTCTTTGTTATAGGCAAGAGGTAATCCTTTCATCGTAGTTAAAAGAGACATCAAATCTCCATAAACACGACCGGTTTTTCCACGAATTAATTCTGGAATATCAGGGTTTTTCTTTTGTGGCATTATAGAACTTCCGGTGCTATATGCATCGTCTAAATCAATAAAACGAAATTCATGTGAACACCACAAGATAATTTCTTCAGAAAATCGGGACAGGTGCATCATAATCATGGATAATGCGTATAATACATCAAGCAAAAAATCTCTGTCACTTACGGCATCCATGCTGTTTAAACAAATAGCATCAAAATCAAGAAGTTCTGCCGTCATATTTCGATCAAGAGGGTAAGTTGTTGTAGCGAAAGCACCAGCACCAAGAGGGGACTGATTCATTCGATGATAACTTGTTGCCAATCGGTCACGATCGCGTTTGAACATTTCAAAATATGCCATAAGGTGATGACTCAACGTGGTAGGCTGAGCTTTTTGTAAATGGGTATATCCAGGCATGATAGTTTCAATATGCTCTTGAGATAATTTTAAAAGTGTCTCAAGGAGTTTAAAGACATCTTGGTCGATGGCTTGCACTTCTTTTTTTATATAAAGGCGCATATCAGTAGCTACTTGATCGTTACGGCTGCGACCGGTATGCATTTTTTTTGCTACATCACCAATTTGTTGAATAAGTAAGGTTTCAATATTCATATGAATATCTTCAGCACTTATATCAAATTCGACTTCATTGTTTTCAATAGATTTTTCTAAGTCTTTGAGTCCGTGAATAATGGTGTCGCGTTCGCTTTCAGAAAGAATTTGCACTGCAGCAAGCATAGTCACATGGGCAATACTGCCTTGAATATCTTCTCTGAATAATCTTTGGTCAAAACGTATGGAAGAATTAAAATCATCAACGACCATATCTGTACTTTTGGAGAAACGTCCTCCCCATAATTTCATAGTGTCACCTCAACTATTCTTTATCGTTTAATTGCTTCATCATCGCACGTACTTTTAAAGGTAGACCAAAGAGATTGATGAAACCTTCTGCATCATGATGATCATATAGATCTCCAGTGGTAAAGCTTGCGATGTCTTCATTATAAAGTGAGTATGGGCTTGTTGCACCTGCAGGAATAATATTTCCTTTGTAGAGTTTTAACTTAACTTGACCAGTAACTGTCTTTTGGGTATCAGTCACAAAAGCTGTTAATGCCTCACGTAGTGGAGTGTACCATTCGCCGGAATATACCAATTCAGCAAACTTGATAGCCACTTGATTTTTGTACGCAATTGTTTGCTTGTCTAAACACAGATATTCCAATTCATTGTGTGCAAAGTAAAGAATGGTTCCACCAGGTGTTTCATATACACCACGTGACTTCATTCCAACCACACGGTTTTCAACGATGTCAATAAGTCCGACGCCATTTGCTCCACCAATTTCATTAAGCTTTTCAATCATTGTAGAAGCTTTCATGGCTTCGCCATTTAATTTTTTGGGAACACCTTGTTCAAAATCAATAGTTACGTAGGTTGCTTCATCTGGAGCTTGTTCTGGAGTGACGCCCATTTGCAATAACTCTTCATAATTAGGCTCATTTGCAGGATCCTCCAAATCAAGACCTTCATGACTGAGGTGCCATAAGTTACGGTCACGACTATAGCTGTCTTTTTTCTTCATAGGAGCTTCGATGTTTCGCTCTTCCAAGTAGGCGAGGGCATCTTCACGAGACTTGATATCCCAAATTCTCCATGGAGCAATAATCTTTAGTTGAGGAGCAAGTGCTTTAATGGTAAGTTCAAAACGTACTTGATCGTTACCTTTTCCTGTAGCCCCATGACAAATGGCTTCAGCGCCTTCTTGCAATGCGATTTCAACGAGACGCTTTGTGATGACAGGTCTTGCCATAGAGGTGCCGAGCAGATATTTTCCTTCATAAACTGCATTGGCTTGCACTGTGGGAATCACAATATCATCAATGAACTCATCTGTAATATTTTCAATATATAATTTTGACGCACCTGTTTTTAAAGCGCGTTCTTCTAAACCGTCAAGTTCTTTGCCTTGTCCAACATCAATACATACGGCAATAACCTCATAATCATAATTTTCTTTTAACCAAGGAATGATAACCGTTGTATCCAATCCACCAGAATATGCCAAAATAACTTTCTTATTCATAAAAATGCCTCCTTATTTCTTTGTTTTGATTGATTATACATTATTATTTATAAATATGCAAGGGCTTTTCTGTTTTATTTTTCTTATAGAACAGGTGAAAACAAGCGGGAGATTGCTTCTTTACATTTGATCCAAAAAGAGCGTTTGTCATAAACTGTTTGGGTTAATGGGCGGCAATAACGTAAATCTTCATCAAATTCTTTTCGAAGTCCAATGGCAGTGCGACGCTCATAGATAAAAGCATTGGCTTCAAAGTTTAGTTTAAAGCTACGAATGTCAAAGTTACATGAACCAACAGAGGCGATAGTATTATCTGAAACAATCATTTTTGAGTGTAAAAATCCCCGTTCATAGATATAAAACTTAACACCATAGGGAATCAAGTCACCACAATACGAATAGGTTGCCCAATAGACAAACGGATGGTCAGGCATTTGAGGAATCATAATTCGAACATCCACGCCTGAAGCGGCTGCGATTTTTAATCCTTCAAGAATACTTTCGTCAGGAATAAAATAAGGTGTCTGTATGTAAATATATTTTTGTGCTTTGTGAATGATTTGAAGATAACCTTGCTTAATTTGTTGGTTGATGTTATCAGGTCCAGAAGAAACAATTTGAATCGCTGTCTTTGAATTTGAAGCAACTTGACGCAGATATTTAGCGGTTGTTGCTAATTTTTCACTAGATGCATTACGCCAGTCAAGGATAAAGCGTAGTTGTAGGGATAAGACACTGTTTCCACATAGACGTAAGTGGGTATCTCGCCAATAGCCAAAGCGCTTGCTCTTGCCAATATATTCATTCCCAACATTTAATCCGCCGATATATCCGATGGTTCCGTCGATAACAACGATTTTTCGATGATTGCGATAGTTTCCTTTCAAGTTAAAATATTTTAATTTTGAAGGAAAGAAAAAAGCTAGTTGTATTTGACTGGCATTAATTTTTCGGATTAGCTTTCGGGAAAGTGTACGACCACCGACATGATCAACAAGCAGACGGACTTCAACGCCTTCAGCTGCCTTTTGAATAAGACGGTTGATGAGCTTATTGCCAAGCTCATCATTTTTTATGATAAAATAAAGTAAATGGATGTGTTCCTTAGCATTAGAAATATCTTCAAACAATTGATGAAACAAATCATGACCATTGTTGTAGATATCAACATGGTCATTGGTTGACAAAAGCGCATTAGATAAGCGGTTATGGAAGAGAATCATATCCTTATATTGATGCGTCTCATCATTGCTGTATTCAAATTGATCTTCGCTAATAGCATGTTTTTGCTGATTAAGGACTTTTCCAAACAAGCGTTCTTCTTCTTTAGAATAAGCAAAAATTTTTCGCTTGGAAATATTTTGTGACAAGAGGATATAGAAAAAAAAGCCAATACCTGGAACCAAATTCAAGAAGAAAAGCCAAGCCAAAGCAGCTGTAGAATTTTTGCGCTCCAATAAAATAACAATTGTTGATAAAACTAAATTTAATGTGATAAACAATGCATAGTCAAACGTAAATGATTGAATAAAATCCAGCATATCAATACCTCACCTCATGATCGATTTATATATTTTTATGAACTCTAATTGTACCATAATTCATTTGAATAGACAAAAAAAATCGAAATCAACTTGCATAATTATTAAATGAAATGTATAATAATAAAAAAGTAAAAAAGGAGTATGCGTTATGAAATGGATAAAAGATGGAATTACGGCACCTATAGGATTTAATGCGGCAGGTATTCACTGCGGAGTCAAACGGAAGAACAAAGATTTAGCAATGCTATTTTCAGATAAACCCTGTGCATATGCAGGTGTATTCACTAAAAACATAGTTAAGGCTGCTCCGGTTCGATGGAACATGGAATTATTAGAACAAAAAAAGGCAATTCAAGGAATCATCATTAATAGTGGGAATGCAAATGCATGTACCGGAGAAAAAGGGTATCAAGATACTAAGCTTATGGCGAAAGCTTATGCAGAGCATATGGGAAAAAATCAAGAGAATATTTTAGTTGCCTCAACAGGAGTGATTGGTCAAGTGTTGCCAATGGATAAGATTCTTGACGGGATTAAATCTATTACAGCAGACTATGGCACAGAGCGTGACTATGCATCTGCAGCGGCACAAGGTATTATGACTACAGATACATTTGTCAAAGAAAA
Organism: Vallitaleaceae bacterium 9-2; assembly: GCA_038396585.1. Taxonomy (NCBI): domain Bacteria; kingdom Bacillati; phylum Bacillota; class Clostridia; order Lachnospirales; family Vallitaleaceae; species Vallitaleaceae bacterium 9-2. Next base: position 1,662,564 of record CP121691.1, read on the forward strand.
ATCCCTTCAGATAAAATTAGGAGAGAAAACAGTGACCATTTCTGGGATGGCGAAAGGTTCTGGAATGATTCATCCGAATATGGGGACGATGCTTTCTTTTATTACAACAGATGCAGCGATTGATCAAGAAACGTTACAAGTACTCTTAAAAGAGACTATTGATGATACATACAATATGATTAGTGTGGACGGCGACACATCAACCAATGATATGGTGCTTGTGTTAGCTAATGGTATGGCAAAAAATACGGCTATTTTACAAGGGACAAAAGAATACACTGTTTTTCAAGAAGCTTTTTATCAACTTAATCAGGAATTGGCTAAGTTGATTGTTAAAGACGGTGAAGGTGCAACCAAATTTATTGAAGTCACAGTAAAAAATATGCATGATAAACACGAGGCACGAAAGATGGCTCATGCAGTGATAACATCCAACTTAGTCAAAACGGCTTTTTTTGGAGAAGATGCGAACTGGGGACGAATTTTATGTGCTCTTGGCTATTCAGGGGCAGAATTTAATCCGAATTTAGTTGATGTCGATTACATCAGTGATGCAGGTGCCATAAAACTTCTTCAAGAAGGACAACCCATAGGGTTTGATGAAGAATATGCACTAGAGATATTAAAGGAAAAGGAAATCCGAGTGGTTGTTGATTGCCACCAGGGAGATGCACAGGTGACTGGATGGGGATGCGACTTAAGTTATGAATATGTAAAAATTAACGGCGAGTATAGAACATGATGGAGGATTAAGATGGAAAAACTTATTGAAAAAGCAAAGATTTTAGTTGAAGCACTTCCTTATATCAAACAATTTAATGGAAAGATTGTTGTTATAAAATATGGTGGTTCAGCAATGGTGGACGATAAGATTAAAGAAACAGTGATTGAAGATATTGTCCTTATGAAACTCGTCGGTTTTAAACCGGTGATTGTCCATGGCGGTGGAAAAGAAATCTCCTCTACTTTAAAAAGCATGGGTATAGAGACGGAATTTTTTAATGGACTTCGCGTGACAACACAAGAAGCGGTCGAGGTTGTTGAGATGGTGCTTAGTGGCAAGGTAAATAAAGATGTTGTGCAATTAATTCAAAATCATGATATTAATGCGGTTGGTATTTCAGGTAAAGACGGAAAGACGCTAAAGGTCAAGAAGAAATACGTAGAAGGGCAAGATATAGGCTTTGTCGGGGAAGTAAGTTCAGTAGATACAACATTAATCTATTCATTGCTGGACAATGATTTTATACCTGTCATTGCTCCGATTGGAACGGATGTGGATGGAGCCACGTATAATATTAATGCGGATTTTGCAGCAAGTGCTATTGCAGGAGCCCTAGATGCTGAAAAATTAATTTTTTTGACAGACGTGGAAGGCGTTTTACGCGATGTTGACAACAGTAATTCGCTTATATCAAAAATAAATATTGATGAAGTGGACCACTATATTAATACAAACGTGATTTCCGGAGGGATGATTCCAAAAGTCATGTGTTGCGTTGAAGGAATTGAAAAAGGGGTAAAAAATGTTCATATATTAGATGGACGAGTTGAGCATAGCCTATTGCTTGAAATTTTTACTAAAAATGGTGTAGGAACAATGTTTGGAAAAGACTTATAAGGAGGCGCCTATGGAAACGAATAAATCATATATAATGCACACATATAATCAATTACCAAATGTGTTCACTCATGGAGAAGGACTATATCTTGTAGATGAACAGGAAAATCGCTATTTAGACTTTGTTGCAGGAATTGCAGTTAATGCCCTTGGTTATAGCCACCAAGGACTAAGGCAAGCCCTTCATAAACAAGTGGATGAATTTTTGCATTGCTCTAACCTATATTTTAATGATGAACAGCTTAAAGCGGCGAAAAAAATAACTCAGGCAACACAAATGGACCGCGTGTTCTTTTGTAACTCAGGAACAGAGGCTGTTGAAGCATCGTTAAAGTTGGCGAGAAAATATGCTAAATTTAAAGGGAATCCAGAGCGCTATGAAATTATTACTATGAAAAATTCTTTTCATGGGCGTACCTTGGGAGCGATTTCAGCAACGGGGCAGACAAAATACCAAGAGGGACTTAACCCTTTGCTACCAGGTATAAAACACGTTGAATACAACAATATTAAAGCTCTAGAAGAAGCAATTTCAGATAAGACTTGTGGAATCATGATGGAAGTTATTCAAGGGGAAGGCGGCATAATTGCTGCTCAGAGAGAATATATCGAAGCTGCTCGTAAGCTGTGTGATAAAAATGGATGCGTACTTATTTTTGATGAAGTTCAGACGGGGATTGGACGAACAGGTGAGGTTTGTGCATATATGCACTATGATATTAAGCCGGATATCATAGCTTTAGCTAAAGGACTTGGCGCAGGGGTAGCGGTTGGGGCGATGTTAGCATCAGAAGAAGTTGCCAAAGGATTTAAGCCCGGAGACCATGCCGCAACTTTTGGTGGAAATCCATTAGCAATGTCAGCTGTAAATGTGGTCCTTGATAATGTCATGTCGCCAGATTTTTTAAACCATGTGCAGGCGATGGGGGCCTATTTATCCCAACAATTAAATAGGCTAAAAGAAGAGTTTGATTCAGTCAAAGAAGTTCGTGGAATGGGACTAATGCAAGGGATTGTTATTGATGAGCAGCCGAGTGCTATTGTAAAAAAAGCGTATGAAAAAAAGTTGTTGATTGTAGGCGCAGGTAGTAATGTTATACGTTTTGTCCCGCCATTAGTTGTCCACAAAGAACATATTGACATATGTATGCAGACCTTAAGAGAGGTGTTGTTATGATTGCACGCATAATGCTGGAAGATGGAACGCTTTTGGAAGGAAAAAGCTTTGGAAGCCAGGGGACAGTCTATGGTGAGGTCGTTTTTAATACAGGTATGACAGGGTATCAAGAAATATTGACAGATCCTTCCTATGCAGGCCAGATTGTGACGATGACTTATCCCCTTATTGGAAACTATGGAATTAATGCCAAGGATATGGAATCGACTTCGATTAAAGTTTCGGGTTTTATTGTAAAAGAATATAGTACCCATCCTAGCCATTGGCAGATGCAGACCGATTTGGCAGGCTATTTGGCTGAGAATAATATTATGGGGGTATATGATATAGATACCCGCATGCTTACTAAACGCATTCGAAATCATGGGGCAATGAAGTCGGTTATTACAACGGATGCTTCACTGAGTCTTTTACAGTTGCAAGAAGGGATAAAAGCCTATACGTTTCCAAGGGATATTGTTAAAAAAGTTTCAACACCATCGGTGATACAATATATGCCTACAAAAGGAAATGGTAAAATGCACCTGGGCGTTATTGATCTTGGTATAAAGCAAGGAATTGTTCAACAGCTTTTGGACCATCAATGCAAAGTGACGGTTTTTCCATCGGATATATCGATAGAGAACATTGAAGTGAACATGTTTGATGCCATTCTTTTTTCCAATGGTCCGGGAGACCCTAAAGAATGCGTTGAAGCTATTGCCTTAGCCAAGGCCTTAAAAGGTCAGATGCCATTATTTGGTATTTGTCTGGGACATCAAATTCTTGCGCTCAGTCTTGGCGGGGATACATATAAACTTAAATTTGGCCATCGAGGTAGTAACCATCCGGTACTGGACTTAAGAACACAAAAAGTATATATGACAGCACAAAATCATGGATACGCCGTTGATCGAAACACGATCCCATCAGATCTTCAATTGACTCATATTAATGTGAATGATGATACCGTTGAAGGGATAATCAGTGAAAAATGGTCAGTAGAATCGGTTCAGTTTCATCCTGAGGAAGGACCTGGACCGACAGATGCAACAGTAATTTTTAAAGAGTGGTTAGACAAAATCGAAAGGAAAAAAGCAGATGCCATTAGATAAATCGATTCAAAAAGTTATGGTTATCGGTTCGGGACCTATTATTATCGGCCAAGCTGCAGAGTTCGATTATGCGGGAACCCAAGCCTGTAAATCACTAAAAGAAGAAGGGCTTGAGGTTGTACTTGTCAATAGTAATCCCGCAACTATCATGACCGATGATAATATTGCAGACCATGTATATATCCAACCCTTAACCGTAGAAAGTTTAGAATATATTATTAGTAAAGAACGCCCGGATGGCTTGTTGCCAACCCTTGGAGGACAAACAGGCTTGAATATGGCGGTGGAATTGACGGAAGCCGGAGTCTTAGACAAGTATGGTGTACAACTGCTTGGGACCAAGCTTGAAGCCATTAAACAGGCTGAGGACCGAGAAGAGTTTAAAAATCTTATGATAGCCATTGGCGAGCCGATTCCTGGAAGTGAAATTGTAAGTTCTATTGAGCAAGGATTGGCGTTTGCAGAGACGATTGGATTCCCAATTATTGTTCGACCAGCATATACGATGGGAGGTTTAGGTGGTGGTATTGCCAATAATTTAGAAGAATTAAAAGAAGTGCTTCATACAGGGCTTATGCATAGCCGAATACATCAAGTGCTTTTAGAGCAATCCGTGGCTGGTTGGAAAGAAATAGAATATGAAGTCATGCGTGACAAAAATGATACGTGCATTATTATATGTAATATGGAAAACTTTGATCCGGTTGGGATTCATACAGGCGATAGTATTGTTGTAGCGCCATCACAAACACTAACAGATAATGAATACCATATGTTGCGTCAAGCCAGTGTGATAATTATTCGTGCATTAAAAATCGAAGGTGGATGCAATGTTCAATTAGCGCTTAATCCTAAAAGTAAAGAATACATCGTTATTGAAGTTAACCCACGAGTAAGTCGATCATCGGCTCTTGCTTCAAAAGCTGCAGGTTATCCGATTGCCAAAATCGCAGCTAAAATTGCTGTGGGTTTGCATCTTCATGAGATACCAAACTCGGTGACAAAAAAAACCAAAGCATCTTTTGAACCAGCGCTTGATTATGTTGTAACCAAAATACCTAAATGGCCTTTTGACAAATTTGATTACGCGAATCGTCGACTAGGAACTCAGATGAAAGCTACAGGCGAAGTCATGGCAATTGATCGAACCTTTGAAAGCTCATTGCTCAAAGCAGTGGTCTCTCTTGAAGGTAAAGAAACTGGGTTGAGAAAAGAATATATGTCGAATTGGTCGTTAGACATGTTGAAAAAAAATCTTGTTGATGTCGATGATGATCGTATCTTTGTTATTGCACAAGCTCTTCGACATGGATTAAGTGTAGATTATATTCATGAACTCACAAAGATCGACCCATGGTTTTTAGAAAAAATACACAATATAATTCGTATAGAGCAAAAGTTAGCAACTGAGCCGATGACGGGAGAACTTTTACAGACAGCAGAAAAAATGGGCTTTACAGACACAGAAATTATTGCATTATCGGGTAATACATATGAAATTATTGATGCCATTCGAAGAGCCCATGGAATGTATCCTGTCTATAAAATGGTAGATACGTGTGCCGCAGAGTTTGAATCATCAACGCCGTATTACTATTCAACATATGAACAAGAAGAAGAAAATGTCATCAGCCGTGGTGAAAAAATTATTGTTATCGGGTCGGGACCTATTCGCATAGGTCAAGGTATAGAATTTGACTACTGTTCAGTCCACGCAGTATGGGCGATTCAAGAACTTGGATATGAATCTATCATTATCAACAACAATCCTGAAACAGTGAGCACAGACTTTGATACATCAGATAAACTTTACTTTGAACCCCTGTTTATTGAAGATGTCTATAATGTTATACGTAAAGAAATGCCAAAAGGCGTCATTGTACAGTTTGGTGGACAGACAGCCATTAATCTAGCCCCAAAGCTGGTTAGCCGCGGTGTGCAGATTTTGGGAACATCTGTTGAAGCTATTGATGTTGCTGAAAATCGTCAACGTTTTGAGCGTTTACTTCGAGAATTACATATTCCTCAACCTAAGGGAACGGCAGTCACCTCAATCGCACAAGCGGTTGATGCAGCACAGGAGATAGGTTATCCGGTCCTTGTACGTCCGTCATATGTCATCGGCGGTCGAGCGATGATGATTGTCTATAACGATCGTGAACTATCAGAGTATGTTCGTGAAGCGACAGAACTATCGACGGAGCATCCAATTCTTATTGATGAATACATCGAAGGACTTGAAGTGGAAGTCGATGCAATTTGTGATCGTGAAGATGTATTGATTCCAGGGATTATGGAACATATTGAACGTACTGGCGTGCACTCGGGAGATAGCTTCTGTGTTTATCCGCCGCAAACGTTAAGTGAAGAAATTATTCAAACCATTGTTGAGTATACGAAAAAAATATCTATTGCATTGCAAGTAAGTGGACTTGTAAATATTCAATTTGTAGTTCGAGGCAAACATGTCTATATTATTGAAGTAAATCCTAGAGCTTCTCGAACGGTACCTATTTTAAGTAAAGTGACTAAGATTCCAATGGTGCGTATTGCAATGGATGTGATTTTAGGTAAACGCCTTCGAGATTTAACTTATGGAACAGGTTTGTTAGCGACCACTAATCTTGTTGCTGTAAAAGCGCCAGTTTTTTCCTTTGTCAAACTACATGATGTAGATGCAGCCTTGACACCTGAGATGAAGTCCACAGGAGAAGTCTTAGGGATAGATACATCCTATGAAAAAGCGTTGCTAAAGGCATTTTTAGGGGCAGGATTTTCGTTCCCGGAACAGGGGAATGTGTTGATATCTGTTGCAGACAAAGCAAAACCTGAAATGTTAAAATATGCTAAGGCGTTTAAAAAACTAGGCTTCGGATTAATGGCCACAAAGAAAAGTGCGGCGTATTTGGATCAACACGCTATCGAAGTCACATCGGTTGATGGAAGTGCATTGACAACGATTCAAGAGCTGATGAAAGACAAAACCATAACAATGATGATCAATATCCCGACAAAGGGAAAAGATGTAGGACGTAACGGCTTTAAACTCAGGAGTTTGGCAGAACACTTGAACATACCGAATTTTACATGTTTAGATACGGTAGAGGCATATATAAAAGCCTTGCAGACAAAACGTAGTCAACAACCAATCGACTACGATACGATTGACTTTTATCGTTGAATATTAAGGGACTATTGAATTCTTGAAATATTGGTGTTATAATTTGGGAAGTTAATAGGATAAAGGGAATAACGAAAGGAAATAAACATGTATAAAATTTTAGAAAAAGAAATTTTAAATGATGTCGTCCAAAAGATGGTCATCGAGGCTCCCTTTGTTGCAAGAAAATGCGAGCCGGGGCAGTTTATTATATTACGTGTTGCTGAAAACGGTGAACGTATACCACTAACGATTACGGACTTTGACCGAGAAAAAAATTCGGTTTCTATTGTATACCAAGTTCTTGGCTATACAACGCAATTGTTGGCACAAAAGCAAGTGGGGGATGAACTTATTGATTTTGTAGGGCCCCTTGGAAAAGCGGCGCCAATGAAAAAACATAAACGTGTCCTTGGAATTGGTGGAGGTGTTGGAAGCGCACCTTTATATCCGCAACTTAAAAAAATGGCTTCAATGGGTACAAAAGTTGATGTCATCCTTGGCGGACGCGATGAAAATCTTGTCATTCTCAAAGATGAGTTTAATAAAATATGTGATAATGTCTACTATGCTACAAATGACGGATCTTTAGGGCATCAAGGGTTTGTAACGGATGTGTTAAAACAGCTCATTGACAAAGGGGAACAATATGATGAAGTGATTGCGATTGGTCCATTGATTATGATGAAAGCTGTTGTTGATATAACTAAACCTTTGAACATACCAACAGGTGTTTCTTTGAATCCAGTCATGATTGATGGAACAGGAATGTGTGGAGGGTGTCGTGTTACGGTAGGTAATGAGACCAAGTTTGCTTGTGTTGACGGACCGGACTTTGATGGTCTATTAGTGGACTTTGATGAAGCAATGCAACGTCAAGCACATTTTGTGGCAGAAGAAAAACATGCATGTCGATTGGATGGTGTAAAAAATGGCTAATATGAAAATGACAAAAACACCGATGACAGAACAAGACCCGCTAATTCGTAATAAGAATTTCTTAGAGGTTGCTTTAGGCTATACATTGGAAGAAGCGATGGAAGAGGCCAATCGTTGTATTGAATGTAAACATCAGCCGTGTAAAAAAGGTTGTCCTGTAAATATAAAGATTCCTGAGTTCATTAAAGAAGTAAAAGCAGGCAATATAAAGGCTGCATATGATATTATTACTGAAGATAATGGGCTTCTGGCGATTTGTGGACGTGTATGTCCTCAAGAGAGCCAATGTGAAAGCGTCTGTGTTCGAGGGATTAAAGGTGAACCGGTAGGTATAGGACGTCTTGAGCGATTTGTTGCAGATTGGGTAATGGCCAATGCAAAACCTGAACCGCCACATATTCAACCGAATGGAAAAAAAGTGGCAATCGTGGGAAGTGGTCCGGCAAGTCTGTCATGTGCATCGGACTTATCACGCCTTGGATTTGAGGTAGTGATGTTTGAAGCTCTACATGAGCTAGGCGGAGTATTAATGTATGGAATTCCAGAGTTTCGATTGCCTAAAGATTTGGTTAAACGAGAAATCGACCTTGTCTTAGATCTAGGGGTACATGTTGAAAAAAATGTTATTATTGGAAAATCCTTAGACATTGAAGATTTATTTGATGATGGCTTTGATGCTGTGTTTATCGGGAGTGGAGCAGGATTACCGAAGTTTTTAAATATTCCTGGAGAAAACCTAAATGGGGTATATTCATCCAATGAGTTTTTGACTCGGGTTAACCTTATGAAAGCCTATGATTTTCCGAACAATCATACACCGGTAAAAATGGGGGATAAGGCCATTATCGTTGGTGGTGGTAATGTAGCTATGGATGCGGCAAGAACGGCGCAACGCCTAGGTGCAAAAGAAGTACATGTTGTCTATCGTCGTGGTATGGAAGAATTACCGGCAAGAAAAGAAGAAATTCATCATGCGATTGAAGAAGGCATTATTTTTGATTTACTTAACAATCCATTAGAGATTATTGGTGAAGATGCAAAAGTATCTGGGATGAAAGTGATTGAGATGGAACTTGGAGAACCGGATGCTTCTGGACGTCGCCGACCTGTTGAAATTCCAGGAAGTGAAAAGGTCATTGATGCAGATACGGTTATTATTGCAATTGGACAAACGCCTAATCCACTATTAACCGATGCAACACCTAATCTTGAATTGAATAAATGGAACTGCCTGCAAGTTAATGAAGAGACAATGGAAACAACTGTTCCCAATGTTTATGCAGGTGGAGACGCTGTTACAGGGGCTGCAACGGTAATCCTTGCCATGGGCGCAGGGAAAAAGGCTGCAAAGGCTATGTACAACAAATTAATATTAAATCAATAAAAGCTATTTAAAAAAGGCTTGTATTAGTAAATGAATTTACTAATACAAGCCCTTTTTTATGTATTCTTTTTTGTTTTTTGAGAGGTTAAAGATTAAACAGTTCTATAAAGTGTGGGACAAAGATGATTAATCCAATAATCACAGCAGCGATGGCGCTAATCAATACACCACCCGCACATATATCTTTAACTACTTTTACAACATCATGGTGGTTGGGTTCAAGCCAATCCAGAGTTTTTTCAATGGCGGTATTAAATATTTCAGAGATAATGACCAGCGCTGATACAAGATGCAAAAAAAGCCACTCCAATATACTAATGCCTAAAAACAAACTAAGAATAACCATGAAACAATAAACGCAAATATGGATACGAAAATTGCGCTCAGATTTAAAGGTGAATATAATGCCATCAATTGCATGACGCATACTTTTTTTAAACATAGGCGATACCTCTTAATTGGTGCATTTTTTTAGTGGGGAAGTACTATTGTCAAGTGAAGTGCTTTCATGAATAATAGTAAGCATAGAGTTAATTATAGTGTTCATGAATTGACTCTAACTCTTCAAGCCATAATGTTGCAACAGCATCACTTGGCATCCTTAAATCCCCACGTGGAGACAAACAAATAGAACCGACTTTTGGACCATCTGGCAAAGCACTACGTTTAAATTGTTGTGCAAAAAAACGTCGGTAGAACACAGATAGCCATTTATAGATGATCGTTGATGTATAAATATCTTTAAAGGCGTGGGTTGCAAGATACATAATTTTAGACGGGCTATAGCCAAAGCGCATCATGTAATATAAGAAAAAGTCATGCAATTCATATGGTCCGACGACTTCTTCTGTTTTTTGAGATATTTTGCCATCACTTGAAGGCGGAAGCAGTTCTGGAGAAACCGGTGTATTTAATATATCGCATAATATAAGTTTGGCTTCTCGAGTTTCTTCATGTAAAGAGACCCATTCGACAAGATAATGAACGAGTGTCTTAGGAATGGAGGTATTGACACCATACATGGACATATGATCCCCATTATAGGTTGCCCAGCCAAGCGCTAATTCGGATAAATCACCGGTACCAATCACCAAACCTTTATATTTATTCGCTAAGTCCATAAGGATTTTTGTACGCTCACGTGCCTGAGAGTTTTCATACGTAATGTCATGTGTATTAATATCATGATCAATATCTTTAAAATGTTGTGTGACAGCATCAGAAATAGGCACTTCAAGAATAGTAATGTGAAGAGCTTTCATTAAGTCCATAGCATTTTTATACGTGCGTCCGGTTGTCCCAAATCCCGGCATTGTGACACCAATAATATCTTTTCTTTTGCGGTTGAGTAAATCAAATGTTTTTACAGTCACAAGTAAAGCAAGAGTAGAATCTAATCCACCAGAGATACCGATAACAGCCTTGGGTTCGCCAATATGGTTTAAACGTTTTGCCAAACCATGTGTCTGTATATTAAAGATCTCTTCACACCGTAGTGTACGATCATGTTGGGATGAGGGTACGAATGGATGCTTTGGAATATTATGAATGATATCACGATGCATACCGCCTTGATCAAAATGGATGGTTCGACATACTGCCTCGGAGGTTAATGTTTTTTTACATTCTCTATACGTGCTAGAGTGTAGACGATCGTATCTTAAATGATCGAGATCAATATCGTGATATAGGAACTGGTTTTTAAGTTCAAAGCGATTATTTTCAACGAGAATTCTTCCGTTTTCTGCAATAAGTGCATGTCCGCCATAGACCACGTCTGTTGTAGATTCCCCATAACCGCATGATGAATAAACATACGAAGAAAAATGTCGAGCTGACTGACCTTTAACAAGATCGCGACGATATTCATATTTACCTATTCGTTCATTACTTGCAGAAAGATTGCCAATAACTAAAGCACCGGCTAAAGCAGTAAAGGTACTTGGAGGAACCGGTGCCCACAGGTCTTCACAAATCTCTATTGCAAAAGACAGATAAGGGGCTTTTTTACTCTTGAAAACAAGATCGGCACCTACAGGAACTGTTTTTTCATTATAAGTTAAGGTATCAATAGTTAGATGTTCTGCTCGACCAAACCAACGACTTTCATAAAATTCATTATAAGTGGGAAGGTAACTTTTTGGAACGATGCCTAGAAGTTCTCCTTGATATATTATGGCGGCCACGTTATACACAGATTCATCTATAAGCATCGGTAGACCCACAACAAGTATTGTATGTCGGCCAAGTGAGTAGTTGAGTAACTCATCAAGTCCTTTTTTTGCATGATTTAATACACTAGACTGATGCAGTAAGTCTCCCAGTGAGTAACCGGTTATGCACAGTTCTGGCATAATAATTAAATCGACATTGTGATTACATGCTTGATCATATATATTTTTTATTTGTTGAAGGTTATAGTTGATATCCCCTAATTTTATTATTGGAATTCCATTTGCAACACGAGAAAATCCATAAGAATTCATTGTACACCATCCTTTTAATTAACTAAAGTTAAATTCGTTCTTTCTCTATTATTTTAACATATTTTTATATAAATTGTTGTATGTAATTGATTTATTTTGTAGAATATAAAGGAGACTATTATTTATGATAAAAAGTAAAGCTATATTTGTCTGTGCCGGTTTATTATTCGTCTTGATTTCAGGGATTATATATATTATGATGGCATCGACGGATGCCGTTGTTTTTCAATCGGAGATTGAAAATGATGAACGTATAACAAAAGAAGGCGTTATTGATACGGATATTAATCATCTTGATGAGGAAAATGTGGATGCAGAGCTAGACATTACTCAAGAAATCGTCCATAATGATATTGTTGTCTATATATGCGGTAGTGTTACAAATGAAGGTGTATATTCACTTCAAGAAGGCGCGCGCGTATATGAGGCACTTGAACTAGCGGGAGGAATGACGCAAGAGGCGCAGCAAGGACATATTAACTTAGCCCGTGTACTTGTAGATGGTGAGAGTATATATTTTCCCACGCAAGACGAAGTCAAAACCATAGGGCTAACATGGAGTGAACAAACACAACCAGAAGATGCGCGAATTAATATTAATACTGCATCTGAAGAAGAATTAACACAGCTTCCTGGAATTGGTTTAGCAAAGGCCAAAGCGATTATCGCATATCGAAAAAACAATAGTATGTTTAAAAAAATAGAAGATATAATGGAAGTTCCAGGAATCAAAAAAAATACTTTTGAGAATATAAAGGAACAAATATCCATTTAAAATAGAATAAGGATGGTTATCATGAAAAAGAGAATTTTAGTGGTGGATGATGAAAAAACAATAGTAAAAGGAATACGATTTAGCTTAGAACAAGAGGGGTATGATATTGATAGTGCATATGATGGGGAAGAAGCCTTAAATTATGCCAAGAATCATCAATATGATTTGATTGTCTTGGATGTCATGCTTCCTAAAAAAGATGGACTGGAAGTGTGCCGTAATATTCGGGAATTTTCCACGGTTCCAATTATTATGCTGACGGCTAAAGGCGAAGATATGGATAAAATATTGGGACTTGAATTTGGCGCAGATGATTATATGACCAAACCGTTTAATGTACTTGAACTGAAAGCTCGAATTAAAGCGATTATTCGAAGAAACAAATATGTCAATAATGAAAGTGAAGATCAAATGAAGTCACTTCATAAAGGTGACCTTGAAATTCAAAAGGAAAGTCGACGTGTTTTTGTCAAAGAAAGTGAAGTGAATCTAACAGCAAAAGAGTTTGATTTGTTGGAATTATTCTTAACACATCCAAATAAAGTCTATTCAAGAGATCAGTTATTAAGCATTATATGGGATTATGATTATCCTGGAGATGCACGTACTGTTGATGTGCATGTGCGAAGGTTACGTGAAAAAATTGAAGAAGTTCCTAGTGAGCCTAGATACATTCATACTAAATGGGGAGTGGGTTATTATTATCAACAATAAGCGCTTTCAAAGTATACGTGTTAAGTTATTTATGAGCTTTATGCTTATAGGTATTATTACAACAATCGTCTTGTCAATTGCATTTATCTTTACAATACAACAACGCTATTTGACAGAAAAAAAACGTGAGCTATATCGACAAGCCAATACAATTGCTATTAGCCTTGTGACAACAGGCTATTTTTCTGATGAACACAATAATTCCTATTTAATGACTGTTCAAGCAAGTGTTAGTGGACGAGGAATGATTATTGACCGAAATGGAAGCATTTTGTTTGATTCGAATCATCTTGACGAAGGGAAGTCCCTTGTCAATGCAGAAGTGTTATCTGCGCTGCGTGGCAAAAGTTCATATACATTTTTAGAAGAGATGAATATTGGAGCTGTCACCGTTCCTATTGTTGATTTGGATTATCAAACAGTTTTAGGAGCCGTTGTTGTTTCAGATTCTTTTAATGATATTACATATTCGATTAAATATTTATGGAATATTGCACTGTTTTTCATTGTTGGATTAACGGTGATTATTTTTATGCTTAGTTATTATCTGAGCGGATCCTTTAACCGACCGTTCAGACAATTGTTAGATCATATTAACCGTATAACCGATGGACATATTGAAGAAAAAGTTCAAATTAAAGGGAATACAGAGATTGAAGAGATAACAACAGCATTTAATCATATGTTTGAACGCATTGAAGCGATTGAAAGTCATCGCCAAGAGTTTGTTGCCAATGTAAGTCATGAGTTAAAAACACCGATGAGTTCAATTAAAGTATTGGCAGAATCGTTAATACATCAACCCGATACCCCCATCGAAATTTATCAAGAGTTTTTATATGATATCAATGAAGAGGTGAATCGCGAGACAAAGATTATTAATGATTTGTTGACGTTGGTGACTTTAGATAAAAAGGATAATTCACTACGTATTAAAGAAGTGGATGTTAATCAGTTAATCGTGGATGTGATGAAGCGCTTAAAACCTTTAGCAGACTTAAAAAATATACAGATGCTTTTTGAAAGCTATCGAAATGTTCAAGCGGAAATAGATGATACAAAAATGGAACTTGCCATTACCAATCTTATTGAAAATGCCATTAAGTATAACAAGGAATATGGGTATATTAATGTGAGTTTAGATACGGATTTTAAAAACTTTTTCATTAAAATAAAAGATACAGGGGAAGGAATTTCTCAAGAACATATTGATCAAGTGTTTAGACGGTTTTATCGAGTGGACAAAACCCGGTCAAGAGATACGGGCGGAACGGGTCTTGGATTATCAATTGTTCAAAAAACCATATATATGCATCAAGGAAGTATAAAATGTAAAAGTGAGCTTGGTCAGTGGACAGAATTTATTGTGACGATGCCAATTAAACATATTAAACGAACGTATGAAGAGGAGTAAAAAATGGTAAAAAAAATACTGCTACTTGGATTATGTTTTTTGATGATTACCGGATGTCAAGCTTCATCTAATCGTTTTCTTCAATCCAGTAGCGAAGCACAGATTTATTTGTTTAATGAAGAGACGCTGGATATTGAACCGGTGGATTTGTATTTAAAAGATATTATTGATATTCAAAATGTCAATCAAGTGACACACTATGTACTTAACATGTTATCCCAAGGTGCCAAAAGCTCATCATTAAGTCCAACATTAAAAAAAGAAGTGGAGCTTGAGTACTACGTATTTAGTGAGGGGAATATGCTTTTGAATTTTAATGAGGCTTATGCTCAGATGAATTCGTTGGAAGAATTAATCGCAAGAAGTTCGCTGGTACTGAGTCTGACATCCTTTGATATGATAAGCTCGGTAGAAATTGTTGTGGGGGAAGAGGCCCTTATTGATCAAATGGGGAATCGTATTGGACGAATGCGAAATGAAGATGTCTATTTATCCATGTATGCATCGGCAAATACTACGGTGGATACTCAATTTACTATTTATTGTCCTGCAGATAATCGACGATATTTAAAAGAAAAAGAAGTGACAATAACGTTGCACCCGAACAAGCACAAAGAAGAGCTTATAGTAGAATACTTAATTGAAGAATCGTCATGTCAGTTTTTGCCGGAAGAGACCAAAGTATTGGATGTGCAAATTCATGATACGACATGCTATGTGAACTTTAACGAACAATTTTTAACCTCATACCTGCCTGAAGGCATTACAAGCCCGGTAGCAATTTATGGGATTGTTAATACACTGACTGAACTGAGTAATATTTCGAAGGTTCAGATTTTAGTTGAAGGTGAAATCGTTGATAACTTTCAAGGAACATTTCCTTTAAATGTACCTTTAAGCAAAAACTTTCAACTTGTTCAATAATAGGAGGTGATGTGAATCAAAAGATATATCCTGAAAAAGTATAGTATACATATTTTACTTGTATTATTATCTATAATTCGTGTATGGCAATATACGGATGCCTATTTTGAGGCACTAGAATATATTGAATCCATAGATTCAATAGAAATAGAAGTTCAAATAAATGATATCCGGCAAACTCAATATGGATATTCATGTCATTTTACAATTCTAAAGCCGATGAAGACCGCTTCTCTAGCAAATTATACCGGTTATTTTTATTTAAATAAACAGCAGCAATCTAAATATTTTCCAAATCTCAACCAAGAAAAACATAAATACATACATCAAAAATACCGTCTTCAGGGACAATTTGAAAAAGCATGGTATCCAAGAAATCCGGGGCAGACCCACCCGCTTATTTATTTGATGGGCAAAAAAGCTTTTGGGGCATTTGACTATGAGCATTTAGAAAAGATTGTAGTACAGCAAAGCTCAAGACAACATTTTATCAGCAGCCTGAAGAAAAAAAGTGCATTTATTCGATTGCGCAGTATTAAAAAAATTGAGCAACAATTGGCAGAGTGTTTTGGAAAAGTAGAGTATGGCTTGCTAAAAGCAATGATTTTAGGAGATAAGTCGTCATTAGATGCTGATATTGTAACAAAATACTCAAACCATGGATTGTCACATATATTGGCTATATCCGGTCTGCATATTATGATTTTTATTGGATGTCTGGAGTATTTTTTTAGAAGCTTGTTATTGCCAAAAACATATAGATTATGGCTGGTTTTTTTGCTCTTAGTTATATATATATGGATGCTTGGATTTATTGTTAGTGCTATTCGTGCCATTGCGTTGGGAACAAGCTTGATTTTTTCGATTGCATATGATTATACATATAATCGTCACCGTATGCTTCTTTTAATCTTAAGTGCTTTTCTTATTATAACACCTTATGTGTTGTTTTCTATAAGCTTTATGCTTTCCTTCGGAGCGGTGTTTGCTTTATTTTTTCTTTATCCGATTTTGAAGAGATCATATCAGTCGCTTCATACAAAATTCCTTATCCGTTTTATTCTAGACTCACTCAATGTTAGCTTTAGCATTTCGCTGATGACATTTCCCATTCTCCTATATTTTTTTAGAGGGATTTCCTTATCTAGTTTCATCGTAAATATTTTTGTGTTACCCAGTATTCCTTTGTTTTATACAGCATCGATAATCGCACTTGGAGCAAGTTTTATCCATCAGATGCTTGGACGCTTTTTGGCAGGGACGGCAACCATTTTTTCGTCTTATATATTAGCGGTTATTGAATTCTTTAATCATAAGTATAATTTTTTGAACCACAGAGCATTATCGTTACCAAGTGTTTTGCTATATTATTCGGGACTCATTCTTCTTATTTTTATTTGCCATATGAAGGGAGGAGAAGATGATTAAAGTTGGACGTCAACACGAGGACAAAATTCTCAAGAAAAAAACCTTGTACTGCTGCCGTATACTGTTAAAAATAATTGGGATATTCAGTGTTATTTTTATAATGATGCATAGTATCGTTATCATGTATCAAAAAGATACAACACGGCTGTTTTTTTTAGATGTAGGTCAAGGCGATGCATGTGTGATTACCCATAACGAACAGACATTTCTCGTTGATGGTGGAGGCAATAGGTATATGGATGAAGAAAACAATATGGGAATGCGTGTTATTTATCCGTTTTTGTTATATAAAGGGATTGATAATATAGATGTAGCTTTTATAAGCCACATGCATTATGATCATATCAAAGGCGTGTTAGAACTTTTTGATGAGATTAAGATAAAAAAAGTAGCAGTAAGTCATGTATATAAGAGCATTGTAGAAGATGAACAGCAACTTCAAGAACATGTACTTTTAAATGAACTAATCAAAAAGTGTAAACAAACAAATACAGAATTGATTTTTGTTAAAGAAGGAGATGTGTTTTTAGGTGATGGCATAAAATTTGTCTGTCATTATCCTTTTTCGGAAACAGAATATGAAGAAGATGAAAATAAAAACTCCATGGTTTTAGAATTAAAGACATGGCAACAACAGATATTATTTACGGGTGACATAGAGGCTGACGTAGAGGAAGCTATTGAAAAAAAGGATGTAGATATTTATGGAATGGATGTATTAAAAGTAGCACATCATGGCTCAGCAACTTCATCCTCGCAACAATTTTTAGAAAGGACACATCCGACAGTAGGCATTATTAGTGTCGGGGAGAATAGGCACGGACATCCTAGCCAAGAGGTCATTGCACGATATAACAAATTAAAAATTCCCGTGTATCTCACTATGGATTATGGTATGATAGAGGTTAGTATAAATCGTAAACATTTAAAAATAAAGACGCATTTAAGAAGGAATAATGATGAAACAGTTAAAAGAAGATATAAAAAATAGAATATTTCAACCAACATACTTATTTACAGGGGAAGAAAAATATCTGCTTGATGTGTATGTCAAAAGAATATGTGATAAAGTTTTTGAAGGACAAGATTCGATGATGAACCTTGATCAATATACGGTGGATCAAAAAGATTTTGAAGTGGTTATTGGAAGTCTTGAAACGTTGCCCTTTTTTGCGGAGAAACGTGTAGTGATTTTGTGGAACATGGATTTGTTTAACAGTAAAAATAAGGAGAAGGCAAATCAGCTAGCAGGCAAGTTGGATCAATTAGGGGAGACCGCAATTTGTATTGTTGTCGAAGACAAAATAGACAAACGCAGCAAATTATATAAAAAAATAAATAAGTTGGGAGCATTTTATGATTTTAAGCACCTCAATGAAAGTGCCCTGATTCATCATATAGGACGACGCCTGGCCAAAGAAAAACTAAAAATCAGTACAGGTGACGCAAAATTTTTTATTGAACGTGTAGGATATGAATTGAACACAATAGAGCAAGAATTATCCAAGGTGATTGATTATTGTGTGGGAGAAGAAATTGTCGTAAGAGAAGATATAATACAAGTTACAACAAAGCATATTGAGGCCAAGATATTTGAACTAGTCGATGCCATCGGAAGCAAAAAACGTGAAATCGCGCTATACTTATATCAGGATATGATTTCTTTAAAAGAACCACCAACACGTATACTTTTTATGATATCAAGACAAATGATGCTTATTCATAATATCAAACTTATGCTTCAAGGTAAAATGGGACAACAACACATGGCATCAGAACTTAAGATACCGCCTTTTGTTGTCAATAAACTTATTGGACAAAGCCGTCAATTTGATTTGGCAACACTGCGCCAAATATTGGCGCGTTTACTTGATTTGGAATACCAATTTAAACAGGGTAAAATGGACCTTACTATGGGAATAGAGATATTTATTTTAGAACAAAGTTGATTATACAGATAAAAAAGCATAATAAAAAAGCCACAGAAAATCTGTGGCTGATATTTATGTGCTTATTTTAATTCGTTAACAGCTTTAGTTAAAATAGAAATCTTTCTTGCTGCTGTATTTTTATGGAAAATACCTTTAGAAGTTGCACTTGAAATAGCTTTGATTGCTTCAGTAAGAGCTACGTTTGCAGCTGCTTTATCACCATTAGCTACAGCGACGTCAACTTTTTTAATAATTGTCTTTACGCGTGATTTAATGCTTTTGTTATGAGCTGTTTTTGTTGCGATAACTTTAATTCTTTTTTTAGCAGATTTAATATTAGCCATGATTTCACCTCCAAAATAAATTTCTTATATTATTGTACAAATAGAGGGTGAGTACAATAAGATAAACGCAAGAATCTAGTGGGGTAGAAACTTACGATACAATCACATTTGCATACCTACATATTCTAAGGTATAAATCACAAGAAGTCAACAGATATTTGGAAAAAGATTCAAATTGAAAGAAAATCCGTTCTGTGTTAATATAGGAATATACTATTTAAGGAGAAGATGTATGGAAACCTATATGTGGCGGGAGATATTGATTCCTTATGAACAAGCAGTCAATGAACTTGTTATAAAGTTTGAGAGTATTGTTAATGAAAGTCGCCGTCTTGGAACCTATTCACCAATTGAATTTGTAACAGGACGTGTAAAAAAAATATCTAGTATTTTAGATAAAGCAAAAAAGAAACAGTTAAATATGTCTTATATAGAAGAAGAAATTGAGGATATTGCTGGTATACGCATTATTTGTCAATTTGTTGAAGATATTGACCGTGTGGTGCAGTTAATTCATGCACGTAATGATATGGAAGTAAAATATGAAAAAGATTATGTCCAAAACACAAAAAAGAGTGGATATCGTAGCTACCATATTATAGTATACTATAATGTGCATACTGCATTAGGAGAAAAAAGGATACAAGCAGAGATACAAATACGTACCCTTGCCATGAATTTTTGGGCGACGATTGAGCATTCGCTTCAATATAAATATGGGCATAATATTCCGGTTGCTATTCAAAATCGCTTGATTCGTTCGGCAGAGGCAGCGCATATGCTCGATCAAGAGATGTCAAAGATTCGGGATGAAATCATGGATGCGCAGAGTTCGTTCCAGTACAAGTCAAATATTATTGCGGATATTTTGAATAATTTACAAAACATTAAGAAAAAGTGTGATGATGTGCATGAGCTTGATCAATTGCAAGATGAATTTTACCGGTTATGGGAAGAAGGAAATCTCGATAAGCTTGTTGCATTTAACAAACACTTAGATAATATTGCAGAAGTATATCGAGTGCAGAGTTTATAAAGCCAATGGACAATCCATTGGTTTTATATTTGGTTCAAAAGGACAAATGGAAAACGAGGAAAAAGATGAAAGAAAAAAATACAATAATGCGAATTGACAAATTCTTGAGTAATCAGGGAATTGGTAGCAGAAGAGATGTTCGAAAGCTTATTCAAAAAGGCAATGTTTATATCAATGGAACGTTAATTAATAAAATAGATGTGAAGATTGATGCTACTATTGACGATATAGAATGTAACGGACAAAAAGTGACGTACCAATCGGGAGTTTATTTGATGCTCAATAAACCTAAAAATTGTATTACAGCAACCGAGGATAAACACCATAAAGTGGTTATGGATTATATAGAACATCCACAAAGACGTCATTTATTTCCGGTAGGACGATTAGATAAAGATACAACAGGACTTTTGATTATAACAGATGATGGGCAATTGGCACATGATCTGTTAGCACCAAAAAAACATGTGAATAAAACATACCATGCAAAACTTGATAAGGAAATTACCCCAAGCATTATTGATGCATTTTATGCGGGGATAGAGCTTGATGATGGATACAAAACACAACCCGCCACGTTAAAAAAAATAGAGGATACGGAGCAACCATATGATGTTGAAGTGGTTATTCAAGAAGGAAAGTATCATCAGATTAAACGCATGTTTAGTGCCTGTGAATGTGAAGTGCTTGAACTAAAAAGGGTTCAGATGGGCAGTGTGAAACTCGATGTTCAATTAGCTGAAGGTGAATATCGCGAATTAACGCAAGAAGAAATATTGCAATTACGTGAAAGAAAATAAGAGGTGAAAGATGTTTGATAAAATAAAAGCGGCTATCTTTGATATGGATGGAACATTGGTTGACTCTATGTGGCTATGGAAAACCATCGATATAGACTATTTAGCCAAGCATAATCTTGAATTACCAGAGGATTTGCAAGAATCCATCGAAGGAATGAGTTTCTCAGAAACTGCAGCATATTTTAAAAAGCGGTTTGTCATTGAAGATGATGTTGAAACCATTAAAGAAGAATGGAATACAATGGCGGCAGACTATTATCAAAATAGAGTGCCATTAAAAGAAAATGTATTGGAATTTATACAACATTTGCGTGACCGAGATATTAAGTTGGGGATTGGAACAAGCAATTCAAAAGAGTTAGCACAAATGATTGTTCAAAAGTATGCACTTGAATCCCACTTTGATTCTGTTCGAACATCTTGTGAAGTCAATAAAGGAAAACCACATCCAGACATTTTCTTAAAGGTCGCACAAGATTTAGGTGTTCATCCATCGGAATGTATTGTTTTTGAAGACATACCTAATGGATTGTTAGCAGCAAAAAGGGCAGGAATGCGAGTTGTTGCTATTGATGATGATTTTAGCAAAGAACTTGTTGAAGAAAAACGTGAATTATCTGATTTTTTCATTTATTCATATAATGAAGCAATTCAGGTTTTATTGAAAGGAATATAATAGATGAATCGATTTTTACCAACAACACGTGAAGAAGGAAAAGAAAAAGGTATCGATATCTTTGATTTTGTTTTTGTAAGTGGAGATGCCTATGTGGATCACCCTTCTTTTGGGATTGCAATTATTTCAAGACTGCTTGAAGCCAACGGATATAGTGTTGGTATTATTGCCCAGCCAGACTGGAAAGACCCAAACTCAGTTACGATTCTTGGGAAGCCACGTCTTGCTTTTTTGGTTTCTGGTGGGAATATCGACTCCATGGTTAATCATTATTCGGTTGCGAAACGACGCCGAGATCATGATGCCTATACACCTGGAGGAAAAGCGGGGGCCCGCCCTGACCGAGCAACGATTGTTTATGGGAATCTTATTCGCCAAACATATAAGCAGACGCCAATTATTTTGGGCGGAATTGAAGCAAGTCTAAGGCGATTGGCTCACTATGATTATTGGGATAACAAACTGCGACGCTCAATTTTACTTGACTCAGCTGCGGACATTCTTGTCTATGGAATGGGTGAGAAAGCTATTTTAGATATTGCCTCATCATTGGACAATGGGATACCGATTGAAGAAATAGGATATATTAAAGGAACGGCTTATCGAAAAAAAACACTGGAAGATCTAGTGGACTATATTGAATTGCCGTCATATCCCAGCTTGCTTCAAGATAAGAAAAAATATGCACAAAGTTTCTTGACCCAAACCCAAGAGGGGAATTTTGCGCTTGGGAAAACACTTGTTGAATCGTATGATTCAAATAGCTATGTTGTTGTTAATCCCCCCATGGCTCCAGTAACGGAATCTGAGTTTGACTATTATTATAGTCTCCCATATACTCGAGAAGTCCATCCGATGTACACAGAAAATGTGCCGGCGATTGAAGAGGTACAATTTAGTGTGATTAGTAATCGAGGCTGCTTTGGAAATTGTAACTTCTGTGCATTGACCTTCCATCAAGGGCGTACAATACAGGCAAGATCGCATGCGTCAATTCTACGAGAGGCACAGGCAATCTCATGGGATGTGAATTTTAAAGGATATATACATGATGTAGGCGGACCTACGGCGAACTTTCGAGCGCCATCATGTGAAAAACAATTAACAGTGGGACCATGTAAGAATAAAAACTGCTTAGGTTCAGATCCTTGTAAACAAATGACCGTTGATCATTCCGATTATTTGCAATTGCTTAGAAAAATGCGCGAACTCCCGAAGATAAAAAAAGTCTTTGTCCGTTCAGGAATTCGATTTGACTATTTGCTCTACGATAAGGACGATACTTTTTTCAAAGAATTGGTTCAACATCATATTAGCGGTCAACTAAAAGTAGCACCGGAACATGTATCAAACCGAGTTTTAGATTATATGGGAAAACCACATCATAAAGTCTATAAAGAGTTTACCCAAAAATATAATCAATTAAATAAGCACTATGGCAAAAAGCAATTTATTGTACCTTATCTCATGTCTTCACACCCGGGGTCAACGATTGATGACGCAATTACTTTAGCAGAATTTTTGCATGCTGAAAACATTGTCCCTCAGCAGGTACAAGACTTTTATCCTACACCAAGTACTATGTCAACGGTCATGTATTATACCGAAATTGATCCGCGAACGGGACAATCCGTTTATGTGGCAAAAAATCCTCATGAAAAAGCTATGCAAAGGGCTTTGATTCAGTACCGGAATCCTAAAAATTACCGCCTGGTTCAAGAAGCGCTGATTATAGCTGGGCGAGAAGATTTGATTGGTTCGGCTAAAAAATGCTTAATCTATGCTAAAGGCAATTACGCCAAGAACATCAAGACAAATCAACGTACAGCCAAAACACCAAATAAAAAAGGGAAGAAAAAGACGATTCGTAATCTTCATAAGAAGAAAAAGTAGGTCTGTTGACGAATGTTAGCACCTCATGTATAATACTAAAGAAACCTAAGAAAAGAGGAAAATTATGATTAGAAGTATGACAGGTTTTGGACGGGGTGAAGCTGTCAATAATAATCGAACAATAACGATTGAAATGAAAAGTGTGAATCATCGTTACTGTGATATTAATATTCGTATGCCAAAAGTCCTTTTTCATATTGAAAACAAGTTGAAGAACATTATTAAAGAAGAAATTCATCGTGGTAAAATCGATGTGTTTATTAATTATGACGATCGAAGTGACAAAGCAAACAGTATTAGGTATAATAAAAATTTGGCTGAGCAATATATGGATCAGTTTAAGCAAATAAGCCAAGAATTTCACATTGAAAATGATATTAAAGTTTCGCATTTATCTAGATATCCAGAAGTGCTTGTTTTGGAAGAGCAAGATCAGTGCGAAGAAGAAGTTATCGAAAATCTAGCATTTGAATCGCTTCGAGTAGCATTAAGCAATATAAAAGAAACGCGATCTAAAGAAGGACAAATGCTAAAGACAGATTTAAAATTAAAACTAAATGATATGTTAGAATATGTTGAGCAACTTAAGTCAATCACGCCAAAAGTTATTGAAGATTATCGTATTAAGTTGACAGAACGTATATCTGAACTTACAGATCAAGCGCTTATCGATCCTGAACGCATTGCAATGGAAGTTGCAATATATGCAGATAAGAGCTGTATTGACGAAGAAATAGTTCGTTTGGAAAGTCATATAAAACACATGCGCGATACATTAGATGCCGATGAAGCCATTGGGCGTAAGTTAGACTTTATCTCACAGGAAATGAACCGAGAGGCAAATACCGTCTTAAGTAAAGCCAATAATATAGAAGTGTCAAATCATGGTATTGAGCTTAAAACCCTTATTGAAAAAGTTAGGGAGCAAATACAGAATATAGAATAATATTAGAACGGAGTTTGAAATGGAAAAAAAAGGATTGCTTTTAATTGTTTCCGGGTTTTCAGGAGCGGGAAAAGGAACAATCGTTAAGGAGTTTATTAATCGCAATGAGGATGTGCGATTATCTGTTTCAGCAACAACAAGAGAAATGCGCCAAGGAGAACAAGACGGTGTCCATTATTATTATATTTCACGAGAAAAGTTTGAACATATGATTGATAATGGAGATATGATTGAATATGCGTCATATGTTAACAATTATTATGGAACGCCTAAGAGTTTTGTTATGAAACAGCTAGAACAAGGGCATGATGTAATACTTGAGATAGAGATGCAAGGTGCATTGCAAGTGAAGCGTATGTATGAAGAAGCCATTTTGATTTTTGTTGTTCCACCACATGCAAAAGATCTTGAAGATCGTTTGTTTGGACGTGGAACCGAGACGGCAGAAGTTATAAAAAATAGGTTGCGACGTTCGTGTGAAGAAGTTGATTTGATACCACATTATGATTATATTTTGGTTAATGATCAGCTTCCAGATAGTGTAAACATGTTAGAAAATATTCGTAGTGCAGAACATTTAAAGGTGAAGCATTACGAAAATCTAATTGATAAATTGAAAAAAGAGTTACAAAGCATTATAAATTGAAAGGAGCATACCTATGTTACATCCATCTTATTCTGATTTAATGGGCGTTATCAATGATCGTAGTGAAGAAAGCGGTACAAAAGTAAAGAGTCGATATTCGGTGATTATTGCAACATCCAAGCGTGCACGTCAATTAATCGAAGAGAATCAATCATTTGAAGAAAGAGAAGATGATTTTAAAGCGAAGAAAAACCCAATGCGTATTAAAGAATTATCTTGTGCAGTTGAAGAATTATATGAAGGAAAAATAGACATTATATAGCTATAAGACAAAAAGACGCACATGCGTCTTTTTGTCTTATAGCTAAACGTTTAATAGGAGCGATATTTATGGAAAGCGTTCAAGTGATTATTGGTATATCAACCAAAGCTTTGGACAGACCATTTACATATATTTTACCCCCCAAATTAAAAGACCGTGTTGAAGTTGGGTCTGTAGTTTTAGTGCCATTTGGAAAAGGCAATGCGCTAAAGGAAGCATATGTAACGGAACGGGGATATCTGATAAAAGAACCTGATTTTGAACTCAAGGAAGTCTATGAAGTCATTGAAGATGTAAAAGTAGAAAAGGAACTTATAAAACTTGCCTACTGGATACATAAACGTTATGAATGCAGTATTACTTCGGCTCTAAAATTGATGGTTCCAACAGATGTCAATGCAAAAGTGAAGACAGAAAAGTTTGTAAGCATGTCAAAGATCCAGGCTACAACTGCTGCAAAAGACTTGCAATTAGAGAGTAAAGAAGGTTTGACAAAAAAAAGGCGCGAAATACTAGCGGCGTTTTTGGGTCAAATGGATGAACAGAACTTGTCGGCAATAAAACTTCCGATGAAACAAGCGTGTCAGATTATGGGAACGACAACCACATTATTAAAAACATTACAAGAACTTGGCTACCTTAGTATTTCAGATGATGAGGTGGGCAGGGATATTGGTGTACTTAAAAACCGTGCGATGGGCCAAGAGCTGATTCTTAATGAAGAGCAAGAAAAATGTGTCAATCAAGTATCTCATTCATTAGAAAGCCAAGGGACATTTTTGCTTCATGGAGTGACTGGAAGTGGAAAGACAGAAGTCTATATGCAACTGATTCAGCAAGTTTTAGAACAAGGGAAAAGTGTTATTGTCCTTATTCCGGAAATTGGGCTGACGTCCCTTACGACGCAAAGGTTTATTGAACGATTCGGTCAGGTTGTGGGAGTACAGCATTCAAAGCTGAATTTAGGTGAGCGATATGAACAATGGCTAAAAGCCAAACGTGGTGAGATTCAGATTATGGTAGGCGCGCGCTCGGCTATCTTCACTCCATTTACACGTATTGGATTGATTATTATTGATGAAGAGCACGAGCATACATATAAGTCAGAGCAAAACCCAAGATATCATGCGCGTGAGATAGCCATTAAAAGAAGTATGGACCATCAATGTCCGGTTATTCTTGGGAGTGCAACCCCTTTAATTGAAAGCTATTATAAGGCCCAAGCAGGTCAATATACACTGCTTGAACTTAATAAGCGGGCAGTTGTAGGTTCAAATCGCAAAGTTACAATGATCGACATGCGTCATGAATTAGAAAATGGCAATACAAGTATTTTGTCCCATGATTTAGAACAGGCTATAGCCAAAGCGCTACAAAAAAAAGAGCAGATTATATTATTTATCAATCGTAGAGGTTTTGCCAATTTTGTCAGTTGTAGACAATGCGGTTTTGTATATACGTGTAAACATTGTGATGTCTCGATGACATATCATGCCAATAACAAACGTATGATTTGTCATTATTGTGGTTATTCGCTTCCGGTTAACAAGACGTGTCCTGAATGTGGCTCGTCCTATTTAAAAGCTTTTGGAGCAGGAACCCAAAAAATACATGCATATATAAAAAAACAATTTCCAGAAGCCAATATTGCTCGGATGGATCAAGATACGACCCAAAAAAAACATGGACATGAGATTATTTTGAATGCATTTGATCAAAAGGAAATTGATATATTGATTGGAACACAAATGATTGCAAAAGGACATGATTTTCACAATGTATCTGTTGTAGGTGTACTTGCGGCAGATTTATCCTTGCACATAGATGATTTTCGTGCAGCAGAGCGAACGTTTCAATTAGTTACACAAGTTATTGGTCGAACAGGTCGAGGGGAAGTTGATGGACATGCCTATATACAGACATATAGTCCAGACCATTTTGCGCTTACCTATGCACTAGAAGAAAACTATTTAGGCTTTTATAATGAAGAAATTTTATTTAGGAGAGCAATGATTTACCCTCCGTTTTGTCATATACTGCAGTTGATTACTTTCTCAGAACGTGAAGAAATCGGAATGAAATTTTTGAATGAATGTCTAAAAATGCTTGAACACTACGGACAAAACAATGAGCAATTAGGTGACATTATTGTCTTGGGACCGGCAAAGGCAAGCATTGGAAAGGTTAAAGGTAAGTATCGACATCGTCTATTAATCAAAGGAAGTTCATATAGACAGTTGACGAATATTAGAAAAGAACTCTATAATAGTATAGATAGTAAAATTAAAAATGAATTGCAAATGCATGTGGATATAAATCCGATGATTATGTATTAATAGAAAAGGAGAATTAAGATGGCATTAAGACAAATACGAATAGAAGGCGATGAGATTCTTCGCAAACACGCAAGAAAAGTTGAAGAGATAACTCCAAAGATAAAAGAACTTGTTGAAGATATGATTGAGACAATGTATGATGCGAACGGTGTGGGACTTGCGGCACCTCAAATAGGTGTGCTAAAACGCATCGTTATTATTGATGTCGGTGAAGGGCCTATTGTTATGATTAACCCTGAAATCATTGAACGTGCCGGGGAGCAAGAAGGTGTTGAGGGCTGCTTGAGCGTACCTGGAAAATCAGGAATCGTTAAACGTCCAAACTATGTTAAGGCACAAGCGATGAATGAAAAAGGTGAAGTATTTACCGTTGAAGGGGAAGAGCTTTTGGCAAGAGCAATTTGCCATGAGCTTGATCATCTTGATGGTCGCTTATATATTGATATTGCCCAAGAGATGGTCGAATATGACCAAGAATAGGAGGCTGCAATGAAGATTATTTTTATGGGAACGCCTGAGTTTAGTGTTCCAACATTAAAGGCACTCATTGATTCAGAACATGACATTGTGGCCTGTTATACCCAGCCAGATAAGCCCAAAGGACGTGGGAAAAAAATGATGATGCCACCGGTTAAACAGGTATGTATCGAACATGATATTCCGGTATATCAACCGACACGCATTCGGCATTTAGAACATGTAGAACAGTTTCAAGCTATTGAAGCGGATGTAGCCGTTGTTATTGCATATGGTCAGATTTTACCTAAAGCTATACTTGAAGCGCCAAAATACGGATGTATTAATATTCATGCATCGTTGCTTCCCAAATACCGAGGCGCAGCTCCATATCAGTGGGCTGTGATTAATGGTGAAAAAGAAACTGGGATTACAACGATGCAGATGGATGTAGGGATGGACACTGGAGACATGTTATTAAAGACAAGCCTACCGATTGCTCCGGATGAAACGGCAGGTAGCCTTCATGATAAGTTAATGACTTTAGGGGGACCGTTAATACTAGATACACTAAAAAAAATAGAAGCACAGTCCATTACGCCTAAGGTGCAAGATGAAGAGCAAGCAACGTATGCCCCTATGTTGAAAAAAGAATCCGGCCAGATTGATTGGTCATGTTCTGCAAAGACAATAGAGCAACTCATTCGCGGATTAAATCCATGGCCTAGTGCGTTTAGTCATCTTAATGGTGCTTTGATTAAGCTTTGGAAAGCGGATGCTGATGGGGACAATGCAACACTTGATGTTGCTGCGTTTAAACCGGGAACTATTTGTCACATTGATAAAAAAAAGGGAATTGGCATATGCTGTGGAGAAGGAGTCCTTTACATAAAAGAACTCCAACAACAAGGGAAAAAGCGCATGAATGCAACCGATTACTTGAATGGGCATGTATTATGTGTGGGAGACCAGTTTGACAGTTTATAAGGAGAAGTGAATATATGTTTTATAATTATACATGGTATGCATCCTATATCGTTTTAATTCCGGCGATTTTATTTACATTATATGCAAGCAGTAAAGTAAACTCAACATTTAAAAAATACTCGAAATACGCCAACCGAAATGGATATACGGGAGCGGAAGTTGCGCGAAAAATTCTTGATGACCAAGGATTATATGATGTAAGAATAGAGCATATACCAGGAGATATGACCGACCATTATGACCCGCGAACAAAGGTGGTTCGTTTGTCGGATACGGTGCATAGCAAAAATTCGTTATCGGCAATTAGTGTGGCAGCACATGAGTGTGGTCATGCCATACAACATCAACAACAATATGTATTTTTATCCATACGACATGCCATTGTGCCAGGGGTTAACTTGGTCAATAAAATGTCCATGCCTATGATTATGATTGGTGTTATTTTGGGTGGATTTGGTGGCAACTCTTTCGTTGGGTATCTAATGATACAACTGGGTATTCTCTTTTTTGCGGGAGCTGTTCTTTTTCAATTTGTAACATTGCCCGTTGAATTTAATGCATCAAAACGTGCATTACAAATTCTGGATGCAGAGCGCATGCTAAGTGATGAAGAGATGGGACCGGCAAAAAAAGTATTAAATGCAGCGGCGCTTACATATGTGGCGGCAGCAGCAACAGCTGTCTTAAGTCTTATTCGCCTTATTTTAGTGTTTGGAGGACGGCGTGATGACTAATATAAATGAGCGTCATATTGCGCTGAAAGTACTCGAAGACGTTGAGGGAAAGGATGTTTTCGTTCGTCAAGTGCTGGATGGGTACTTTCAACAACAGGAGTTGACGAAGCCCCAGCGCAGTTTTATTTCAAAACTAGTTTACGGAGTTATTGAAAATCAACTTCTTTTGGATTATTTTATTAATATTTCTTCGAATGTGAAAAAAAACAAAATGAAACCGGTAATACGCCATATTTTGCAGTTAGGTATATATCAACTTCTTTTTTTAGATAAAATACCAAATCATGCAGCAATCAATGAGACGGTTAAGCTGGTAAAGAAACGAAAGATGTTTCAGTTAAAAGGATTTGTCAATGGTGTACTTCGTAACATTGAGCGTAATCAAGACGCGTTATTTGCAAAAGTTGAAGCACTACCGCTTAAAGAGCGAATGTCAATTGCGTATTCAATGCAACAAGATTTAGTTGACTATCTACTTAAGATGTATGAGCCACAAGAGCTGGAGGCATATTTACAAGAAAGTATGCAAGTAAAAGACACATGTATAAGAACCAATATTCATAAAATTGATCCCCATATACTTAAGGAAAAACTATCGAAAAAGTATACGCTACGACCTGGATATTTTTTTGAAGAAGCATTTTATCTGACAGGATATGATCGACTTGAAGAAGTTGAAGGATTTGAACAAGGATATTTTCAAGTACAAGATGAAAGTTCAATGTGTGTGGCTAAATTGGTTGGTCAAGATGCTACAGACATTATTGATGTGTGTTCAGCTCCGGGAGGAAAAGTCACCCATTTGGCTGAACTTAAAGGTGATAAGGCAAAAATCATTGCTTGTGATGTTTCAAATAAAAAAATTGAAAAAATTGAGGAAAACTGTAAGCGACTTGAGTTACATTCCATTACGCCACAGGTGGCTGATGCGACACAGTATAATCCTTCGTGGAAGGAAGCGTTTGACTGTGTATTAGCAGATGTTCCATGCTCAGGACTTGGAATACTAAGAACAAAACCGGATATTAAGATGCATATGTCCTTAGAAAAGATTGAGTCATTGATTAAAATTCAAAAACAGATATTGGATAATGTGCATCAATATGTTAAAATTGGTGGCGAGTTGATTTATAGTACGTGTACAATTAATTCTAACGAGAATGAAAAACAGATCAATTGGTTTTTAGATAAATATCCAAACTTTGAAAAAGTAGATATAGGTAAAGAAGGCTTAGGCGAACATATCAATAGTTTTGTCCAAGATAAAAACATACAGTTATTAACACATAAATCAAGGACAGATGGATTTTTTATATCTAAGCTGAGGAGAAAAAGTTAAGTATGAACACATATGATATTCAGTCCATGACAATCAATGAGATCAATGATGTTGTTACCCAATGGGGCGAAAAAGGATTTCGATCAAAACAAATTTTTCAATGGTTGCATGAGAAAAAAATAAACACATATGATGCAATGAGTAATTTACCGAGTGCGTTGCTGGACAAATTAAAACAAGCATATCCGATACAGCATCTTAAAGAAGTTGCAAAAAGTGAAGATGCAAAAGATCAAACAGTTAAGTACCTTTTTGAACTTGAAGATGGACAATTGGTTGAGACGGTTTTAATGGTCTACAAATATGGGTATTCTGTATGCATTTCTTCCCAAGTGGGTTGTCGCATGGGATGTACGTTTTGTGCATCAACTCTTAATGGGCTTACAAGGCAATTAAAACCTTCAGAAATGCTAGAGCAAATATATGTTATTGAACGTCAATTAAAAGAACCGATACACAGTGTTGTTATTATGGGAACAGGAGAACCTTTTGACAATTATGCGAATGTGCAACGATTTATTGAATTGATTTCTCATGAAAAGGGAAGGCATCTTTCGCGCCGCCATATTACGGTGTCAACATGTGGAATTGGAGATAAAATCATGCGATTTGCACAGGACTCACCGCAAGTGAATTTGGCGATTTCCTTGCATTCTCCATACCAATCCCAGCGTCAGACAATGATGCCAATTGCAAAAAAATATCCTTTGGATGAATTGATGAAGACGTGTCATGATTATGTTCAAATAACAAAGCGACGTATCTCTTTTGAGTATAGTTTGATTCACAATGTTAATGATACAAAACAGCATGCCATAGACTTAGCCCATCTACTTGAAGGATTATTATGTCATGTCAACTTGATTCCGATTAATCCGGTAGATGAGAAAGATCAAAAAGCTTCAGACATGCAACATGTCTTAGCTTTCCAAAAACAATTAAGCGAATATAATATTGTATCAACCATTCGAAGATCATTGGGGCAAAATATTGATGCGGCGTGCGGACAACTACGCAATCAATATCGCAATAATCGTCAGGATTAAAGAGGAGGAGCTATGCAATCATATGGTTTAAGTCATAAAGGATATATACGAAAAGTAAATCAAGATGCTTTTTTTCACCAAGATACGTCCATTGGCCCCTTAAGTAATTTATATGTTTTGGCTGATGGTATGGGCGGGCATCGTGGTGGTGAAGTGGCTTCAAAGCTTGCTGTGGATACAATTATTCAAAGTATTCAAAAAGCAAAAGATTCCATGGAACCGGCGCAAATTTTAGAACAGGCAATTTCAGATGCAAATCAGCGTATTTTTAATGAAGCAATAGAAGATTCAACATTATACAATATGGGAACAACTGTGATTGCTTCATGTATGATTGACCGAAAAATATATGTAGCACACGTTGGAGATAGCCGATTTTATGTTTACATCAATAATCGTTTAGAACAAATCACTAAAGATCACTCGTATGTCCAAGAACTCGTGGATGTAGGAGCCATTACCGCGGAAGAAGCAAAACATCATCCACAAAAAAATCAAATTACTCGAGCGGTAGGCATCAACGCTACAATTCAAGTGGATATATATACAATAGATTTAGATACAATTGACAATGTCATTGAATATATTCTTATATGTACAGACGGACTAACGAATATGGTTAGTGAATTGGAAATTATGCAGGTAATCAAAGAACAAAAATCTAACCGAGATATTTGCGAAAAATTGATTGAAGATGCGCTTAGTGCAGGTGGGACTGATAATATTACGTGCATAATTATTCAAAATAATTAAAGGTGGTGGAAAAATGTTACAACTCGGTTCAATTCTTAATGAACGTTATGAAATTATAGAAAAAATTGGCTCAGGTGGAATGAGCATTGTATATAAAGCAAAAGACACAAAGCTTGAACGATATGTGGCCATCAAAGTATTGCGTGAAGAATTTTGCTTAGATGAAAATTTCGTAAGAAAATTCAAAGTCGAAGCCCAGTCAGCTGCAAGTTTATCGCATCAAAATATTGTTAACATATATGATGTAGGTAACGAAGGGCGTACGCATTTTATTGTTATGGAATACTTAGAAGGCCAGACGCTTAAGGAGTATATTAAAGAGCAAGGGCAGATTCCGGAAGAGTACCTTTTAAAAATTGCACTCAGTATTGCATCGGCATTGGAGCATGCGCATGTCAATCATATTATTCACCGGGATATAAAACCTCAAAATATTATTTTAACAAAAGATGGAAAAGTTAAAGTGGCAGATTTTGGGATAGCGCGTATTGCAACAGATCAAACATTAGATGTGCCGGAAAATCCCTCAGGAAGCGTCTATTACATTGCGCCAGAACAAGCCCGAGGTGGATATCAAGATCATAAAAGCGACATATATTCTTTAGGAATAACCATGTATGAAATGGCAACAGGCAAACTGCCATTTGTTGGGGAAAACCCTGTCAATGTGGCGCTTAAACAGATACATGACCCCATGCCGAAACCTTCGGATATCAACCACAACATATCACCAAACGTGGAGACAATTATCCTGAAAGCAACGGAAAAGAAAACATCCATACGTTATCAAAATACACAAGAATTAATCGAAGATTTAAAGCTTGTTATGAAAAATCCGGAAGATATTCTTGTATATACCAATGATATAGCAATGGATGAGACGTTAGTACTTCGTAATGAAGAGATGAAACATATATGGAACAAACAAGAAGTTGACGCATATACAAAAGAAAAAGATCCGCTTGAAAAAGTCGTCGTTATTGGAGGTATATTGCTGTCGTTTATTATTGTGTCCATTCTTGTAATTTTTGTATACAATAATTTTGCAAAGAAAATGATTCCGGAAGAAATTGAAGTACCTAATATTAAAAATATGGAACTTAGCCAAGCAAGTGATACATTAAGTGAACTTCAACTAGATATTAATGTTATTGGAAATGAATATGACACTCAAGTAGAAAAGGATCATATCATTACTCAATCACCTGAAATGGGTACACTTGTACTTGCAGACACTACAATTGAAGTTACTGTTAGTAAAGGTATACAGTTATTTACAGTAAACAATGTAGTGGAGCAAATGTATGATGATGCAACAAAAATGCTTGAAAACAGTGGATTTGTTGTAGAAGTTGTTCCAGAATACAGCGATAGCGCTCCAACAGGAACGGTTATTCGACAAACACCAATGGCAAATGAATCAGTTGTTGAAGGAACTGTTGTTACACTTTATGTTAGCCAAGGACCAGAAGTAACATATGTTGAAGTTCCAAAACTAGAGAATTTGGACATAGCAGAAGCGCAGAATGTGCTTAAGAGCTTGAATTTGGAAGTGGGTAACATTACTTATATTCACCATGATACAGTGGAAGAAAATAAAGTGATCAGTATGTCGGTTGACGCGGGTAGAGAAGTTGCAGAAGAGTATGTCATTGACCTAGCGGTAAGCCTGGGACGTGAGATTGTACTTGAGACAAAATCTTTTGTAATTAACAATATTTTGGATCATAATCAAGAACAGTGTGAGCTTAAAGTTGTCTTAGCAATCAATGGCGAAGAAAAAACACTCTATAATGATGTGGTAACGGATACTGATTTTCCAATGACCCTTAGCGCCACGGAGACAGGCGAAGGGATTATACACGTCTATAATGATGGGGTGCAACAGTATGAATTTTTTGTACAATTCACACAAGATACTCCCAATACGAACACTCAAGATGCAAACGGAGGAAATGAATGATAGGAAAGATCGTTAAGGGTATTGCCGGATTCTACTATGTTGATGTTAATCAGGTTGGAGTTTACCAATGTCGTGCACGCGGTATATTTAGGAATCAAAAAATTAAGCCGCTTATTGGAGACAATGTGCGTATTGAAGTGACTCACGAACAAGACATGGAGGGAAATGTCCTTGAGATTTTGCCTCGAAAAAATGCTTTGATTCGACCGACAGTATCAAATGTTGACCAAGCCTTTGTGGTTTTTTCAGTGGCTCATCCTGAACCAAATTTAAACTTGTTGGACCGTTTTTTGATTGCGGTTATGTCCAAAAACATTGAAGCCATCATCTGTTTTAACAAAATTGATTTGTTAAATAGCTTGGATAATGAAGTTGTTAGTATGTATAAACATGCAGGTTACAAGGTAATTATGATGAGTGCTGTCAATGATGAACAAAGGCACTTGGAAAAACGTGTGGAACGCATTGAAGAGATGATGAAAGGCAAGACAACTGTTTTTGCCGGACCGTCGGGGGTTGGAAAATCAACGATTATTAACTTGATTCAAGAACATACGCATATGGAGACAGGAAGTATAAGTGATAAAATAAAGCGTGGAAAGCATACGACTCGTCATGCCAACCTTATTCCAATTGACCAGCAATCTTATGTCGTTGATACGCCTGGGTTTAGTTCGCTGCAACTTGATGACTTAGAACCAGAACAGGTAAAAGAGTACTTTATTGAATTTGCCAGCTATGAACCGATGTGTAAGTTTGCAGGGTGTAATCATATTAACGAGCCTAAATGCGGCGTTAAAGAGGCACTGGCTGCTGGAGATATTCACCCAGTACGGTATGAAAATTATTTGCATATTTATAATGAATTAAAAGAAAAACGAAAATATTAAACTAATGGTATTAAAAGGAGATAAACATGATTAAAATAGCACCATCAATATTATCAGCAGATTTTTCAAAATTAGGGAGCGAAATACAGCGTATTGATGCAGCCGGTTGTGATATGGTTCACATTGATGTAATGGATGGACAGTATGTTCCAAACATAACCTTTGGTCCACCAATTATCAAATCCGTACGTAAATATACAGAAAAAGTGTTTGATGTACATTTGATGATCGATCAACCAGAACGCTATATTAGTGAGTTTGTAGATGCAGGGGCTGATATTATTACAGTTCATGCAGAATCAACAACCCACCTTCACCGAACAATTCAATATATTAAATCATTTGGAGTAAAAGCAGGTGTTTCGTTAAATCCGGCATCGCCTTTAAATCTTTTGGATTATGTTATTGACGATGTGGATATGGTTTTAATCATGACAGTAAATCCTGGGTTTGGCGGTCAAACATTTATTCCTTCAATGTATGATAAAATTAAAAAAATAGCAAAAATTCGAGAAGAACACAAAAAAACATTTGATATACAAGTAGATGGTGGTGTGGGACTTGATAATTTAAAAAAAGTGGTTGATGCAGGTGCTAATGTAATTGTTGCAGGTTCTGCAATCTTTAATGCCGATAATCTAGAACTTCAAATAGAAAATTTTAAATCCATTAACTTATAAGAGGTCAAAAATGATGAAATGCTTAATTGTCAGTGGAGGAACCATTGAGGCGAACGATTTAGTTAATTATATAAATGCCCAAGAAGTAAAACCATATATTATCGGAGTGGATGGTGGATGCCAAGTTCTTTATGAGCTTGGCATCGTACCAAATACAATTCTAGGAGATTTTGATACACTGGATCAGCAGGTTAAAGGATACTTCGCTAGGCAACAAGTGCCGATTCATCAGCTTGATCCTATCAAAGACTACACAGATACACATGCAGCCTTTGAAGAAGCGAAAGCTCTTGGGGCAAATGCCATTGATGTCTTTGGTTTTTTTGGGTCACGCCTAGACCATTCATTAGGTGCTTTGCTAACAGCATTTAAATATTCCGCACAGATAACTATACGCTTTTATGATAAGCATAATATTGTTTTTGTTGTGGATGGGGCATATGAACTTACCATTTATAAAACATCAAAAAACTTGAAGCGTGACTTCAAATATTTGTCGATTATTCCAATCGAGAAATCTTACATTAACGAAACACGGAATTTAAAGTATCCACTTAAAAATGCATGGCTCTTTGCATATGATAGTTATGGTGTAAGTAATGAAATTATAGAAGAACAGGGAACAATAGATGTGCAGTCGGGACGACTGTTTGTGATTCAATCGAATGATTGATGCGTTTTTATAAGCGTTTACAACAATGAAAAAATAGGACCTGCAATCCTTATTGCATAAGCAATAGAAATTGCAGGTCCTATTTTATCGTTTTTTCAACTTCATATCCAGTAATTAAGCTCTTTCAACTTTGCCTGAACGTAAACATTTTGTACAAACGTCTAGCTTTTTAACACTACCATCAACGATTGCTCGAACAGTTCTTACGTTTGGTTTCCATTGTTTGTTTGATCGTCTATGAGAATGGCTTACTTGGTTTCCGAAGTGTACACTCTTATCACATACTGCACATTTTGCCATTGTTGCACCTCCTTACTTCTTCCTATATCAATACAACAATCCAATTTTAACAAAAAAAGCGTTAGAATGCAAGACAAAGATTTGGAAATTTTAAAAAAAGTTAAATTATAATTTGAAATCATAGGAAAAGATGATATAATGAAAAAACAGTATAGTGAAAAAGGAGGCTTACCATGGTTGGAAATATGGAAAATGCGCTTGGAAAAGTAGTTATTGAAAATGAAGTTCTTGCAAAAGTTGCTGGATTATCCGCAATTGAATGTTATGGCGTTGTTGGAATGGCTATGGTCAATTTTACTACAGGACTAACAAGATTACTTAAACGTGAGAGTCTTACCAAAGGAATTGACTTACAGGTTAATGAGAATATAATCTCAATAGAATTACATATCATTATTGAATATGGCGTAAATATTAAAGCTGTAACTGATAGTCTAATCAGCACGGTAAAATATAAAGTCGAAACGTTCTCAGGTATGGAGGTTGATAAAATCGATGTGTTTGTGGAAGGTGTTCGCGTAGACGAATAATAACTTGAAGGAGGAAGACCAGTGACTTTAGAGACAATTAATTCGAACGTAATTAAAAATATGTTCATAGCTGGTGCTAAATATTTAGAATCAAAAAAGAAATATGTGGATGAGTTAAATGTTTTCCCTGTACCTGATGGGGATACAGGAACCAATATGACATTAACAATTTTAGCTGCAGCAAAGGAAGTGGATAAAGCTGAAGGTTCAGATATGGCAGCAATTGCCAAGGCAATTTCATCTGGATCCCTTCGAGGTGCTCGTGGAAATTCAGGGGTTATCTTATCACAGCTTCTACGCGGGTTCTCAAAAGAAATCAGTGGACATGAAGAACTGGATACTATTATCCTTGCAAATGCCATGGAAAAAGGTGTTCAAACAGCTTATAAAGCTGTTATGAAGCCCAAAGAAGGGACAATTCTTACCGTAGCCAAAAAAATGGCGGAAAAAGCAGCAGAAGTAGCTGTGGAATCCCAAGATATATTATTCTTATTAGAAGAAGTTTTTGCCTATGGAAATGAAGTCCTTGAACAAACACCGGATATGCTTCCGGTATTAAAAGAAGCAGGTGTGGTTGATGCAGGGGGACAAGGCCTTATGTACATTATACAAGGTGGCATGATGGCACTAAAAAATGGAACGGATGTCACGCTTGAATTAGATGATGAAAGTTTATCAGATAATGAAGAGCCAAAAGTTTCTATTGTTCATGTAGAGAAAGAAATTAAATTTGGGTACTGTACCGAATTTATTATTGATACAGGCGATCGTCATACCCTTGAAGAAAATGAAAAACATGCCAATGATTTAAAACGGTTTTTAGGAACGATCGGTGATTCGATTGTTTCGGTAGCAGATGAAGATTTAATTAAAATTCATGTGCATACAAACGAACCGGGAACAGCAATGCAGCGTGGACTTGTCATTGGTCAATTAATGAATATTAAAGTTGATAATATGCGGTTGCAACATGCTGAACATGTCATTCAAAATGTAGATGGATATCTAAAAAAAGACGAAGCAAACGTTGAAGCCGTTGTTCAAGAAGAAAAACCTTATGGATTTGTTGTGGTATCTGTCGGGGATGGTATGAACACGATTTTTAAAAGCCTTGGAGCGGATTACGTTGTCACAGGTGGTCAAACGATGAATCCAAGTACAGAAGATTTTGTTAAGGCTGTTTCTGAGATTAACTCTAAAGTCATATATTTGTTGCCAAATAATAAGAATATTATTTTGGCGGCAGCGCAGGTCAACGAATTGGTCGAGGATAAAGAAGTATATGTGATTCCGACAAAGACAATACCACAAGGCGTATCAGCACTTATTGCATTTGATACAACAGTTTCGCCTGAGGAAAATGTTGAAGCAATGACACAAATGAGCCGTGATGTAAAAACCGGACAAGTGACATTTGCGGTACGAGATACAAGTATTGACTCAAAGCCGATTCAAGCAGGTGATATTTTAGGAATATCAGATAATGGAATTGCAGTGGTTGATAAAGATATCAAAGCATGTACCTTTGAACTTATAAAGACTATTGTTGACGCATCTAGTGAGCTTGTTACCATCTATTATGGCGAAGAAATTAATGAAGAGCAAGCAAATGCAGTGGCAGCTTACATAGAAGAGACTTATGAAGATGTAGAAGTTGAAGTGCATTATGGTGGCCAGCCATTATACTATTATGTTATTTCAGTAGAATAACAGTATATAAATGTTGATGAATGTTATTAAAATAGGTTGCCGATGGCAACCTATTTTGTAGTATAGGATAGTTGAAAGATAGACAAAAAAGGTGATTATAATGAATTTGCTTCTCAATGATGTTGAGACATTAAAAAAAGTAGGACCAAAATCTAAGCAAGCACTTAATCGCATGGGCATTTATCGGGTATCGGATTTAATTCACTATTATCCTAGAGATTATGAGGTTGTTGAAGGAATAAGAGCCATTGCATCACTTCAGCCAGAGGAAACTTGCTATGTAGAAGGGACTATAACATCGTCTGTTACACTTTCAAGGTTTAACGGACGAGTGATGGTGCGTTTTACCCTTAGTGATAGTACAGGGCGCATTCAAGTGATGTTTTTTAATCAACCCTATATAAAAAAAGTGTTACATCAAGATGAACGGGTGATTTTAAAAGGGAAATATGTCATCAAGAATAATCGTAGGATGATAACAAATCCAAAAATAATCAAACCAGAAGAATTTGAGCAATTATCTAAACTTAAGCTTAAACCGATTTATCCATTGTCAAAAGAAGTTAAACTAAAGCAACTTACAGGTTATGTGAATCAATCCCTTGAAATCATGAAACATCAGATTACAGATTATCTTAAAGAGGATATTCGCGAAAAATACCAGCTGGCAGCACTCGATTTTGCCTATGAAAAGATTCATTATCCAGTAGATGATAATAATTTAAAGATTGCAAAACGGCGGCTGGCCTTTGATGAGTTTTTTTTGTTTCAAGTGGCGATGCGTCGGGTACGCGAGAAAGTCAAAAAACAAAATAATGCATTTAAAATAAAGAAAAATCGAGAAATAGATCGCTTCATATCAGACCTTCCTTTTCGATTGACAGATGTCCAGAAAAAAGCATTGAATGATGTATTTGAAGACATGGATGGTCATGCGACGATGGTTCGACTCATTCAAGGGGATGTAGGAAGTGGAAAGACGATTATTGCAACTATTAGTATGCTAAATACAGTGCTTAGTGGCTATCAATGTGCAATGATGGCGCCGACAGAAGTTTTAGCAAAGCAACATTATCATAGTTTATCAAATCAACTTGCGGCTTTTGGGGTTACAGTGGGGCTGTTGACAGGCAGTATGACAAAAAAGCAAAAAGAAAATATGTCTCAACAAATTAAAGAGGCAAGTATAGATATTGTTATCGGAACACATGCACTGATTCAGGAACATGTAGAGTTTAATGCACTTGCATTAGTGATTACAGATGAACAGCATCGTTTTGGCGTTATGCAAAGAGAAGCTTTGGTTAATAAAGGAAGGTATCCCCACACATTAGTCATGAGTGCAACACCGATTCCAAGGACATTAGCCCTCATTGTTTATGGCGACTTGGACATAAGTATTGTTGATGAACTGCCAGCTGGACGTAAAAAAATAGATACGTTTTTGGTGCCGTCTTCTTATCGTGAACGTATATTTAACTTTGCACTTAAAGAAGTTCGGGCAGGACGAAATGTATATTTTGTTTGTCCGATGGTGGAAGAAAATGAAGAGATGCCTTTGGCTAATGTTGAGAATTATATAGAGACGCTTAAAGAATTTATGCCAGAGGATATTCAAATTGGCATGCTCCATGGACGGATGAAAGCTAAAGAAAAAAATAAAATTATGGATGATTTTTTGAGCTATTCTACACAAGTATTAGTATCCACAACTGTCATAGAGGTGGGCGTTAATGTTCCAAATGCAACATTAATGATTATTGAAAATGCAGAACGCTTTGGTCTGGCTCAACTTCATCAGCTTCGAGGACGGGTTGGGCGATCAGATTTACAATCCTATTGTGTGCTGATATCCGATACGCAATCGAAAGAGACGAAGAAGAAATTGTCATTCTTAAGAGATCATGAGGATGGATTTGAGCTGGCAGAATATGATTTGAAAACTCGTGGACCGGGACAGATTTTTGGTTTCGCTCAATCAGGGGTTCCATTTTTTAGGCTGGCAAATCTCTATGATGATAAAGAACTCCTAGAAATTACACAAGCATTGGTTGAAGAAATAGAGGTTGACAGAGCGATAGATGAACAGTTAGAATTATTTTATTATAAATTTGAAGGGAATATCGGGATATAAGGAGATGTTATGCGAGTAATTGCAGGAAGTGCCAAAAGATTGTTATTAGAATCACCACCACAAGGGGTTCGACCGACAACAGATAGGACAAAAGAAACGCTGTTTAATATTATTAATTATAGACTTTTTGATGCATATGTTCTTGATTTGTTTTCTGGAAGTGGTGCATTAGGCATTGAATCATTAAGTCGGGGTGCCAACAGTTGCGTCTTTAATGATATGAATAATAGTTCCATTGAAATTATAAAAAAAAATTTAAATCATACAAAACTTATTGAAAAAGCAAGGATTATAAAGTATGATTATGTTAGTGCACTTAATGCATTACATCAACAAGGAGACTGTTTTGATCTTATCTTTATTGATCCTCCATATAATCAAGGATATGAGATGGAGGCGTTAAAACAGATTGATATGCTAAAGTTGATACGTAATCAAGGGCTGATTATTGTTGAAAGTTCTATAGAAACAGAACTTGATGATAAATCTTTCACGAATTTAGAGATAGTACGTGAAAAAACATATCGTACAAATAAGTTCACATTTATAGAGTATAAGAAAGGTGAAATAGAATGAAAATAGGTGTATATCCCGGGAGCTTTGATCCGACTACAAATGGACATATGGATATAATCGAACGCGCGTC
This sequence comes from Vallitaleaceae bacterium 9-2, assembly GCA_038396585.1. Classification (NCBI taxonomy): domain Bacteria; kingdom Bacillati; phylum Bacillota; class Clostridia; order Lachnospirales; family Vallitaleaceae; species Vallitaleaceae bacterium 9-2. The sequence continues at coordinate 1,705,391 of CP121691.1, forward strand.
AAAGTTAGTGGACCTGTTAATCGTTGGTGTATTAAATAATCCGGATAAAACACCTTATCTTGATGTGGATCAACGTGTTTCGTTATTAGAGGATTTAACCAAAGATTTGGATAATGTAAAGATTGAGCCGTTTACAGGATTGCTTGTTAATTTTGTAAAACAAAAAAATGCGCAAATGATTTTTAGAGGTTTTCGTGCGATTTCGGACTTCGAATATGAATTGCAATTAGCTCAAACAAATCACATGCTAGATGAAACAATCGAAACTGTTTTTTTAGTTTCGAGAACAGAATATGCGTATATTAGTTCAAGTATGGTAAAACAGTTGATTCAATTTGGAGGCGATATTTCTCGCATGGTTCCCAAAGAAACTGAGTATGTGCTGCTAGAATCAATTAAGAAGCAATGACAGGAGGGGTAATATGGATTCGATAATGTTGTTATTAGATGAGATGGAAGGTTACCTGCAAGAATGTAATAATTTGCCTTTTTCCAGTAAAGTTGTCGTAAATATGGAAGTGTTATACGAATTTATGGCAGACCTTCGAATGAAGTTGCCGGAAGAAATTAAACGTTCAAAGCGTCTGATTGAAGAGAAAGATAAAATAATTGGAGAGGCAGAATCCGTGGCAACAGGAATCGTTGAAGAGGCTAAAAATCAAGCAGAAAGAATGCTTGATGAACATGAAATACGTCGACAGGCAATTAAAGAGGCAGAAGCTATGTTGGCCCAAACAAAACAAACGGCAAATGAAATAACAGAAAGCGCATATGAATATGTGGATGCAATATTAGCGCAAAGTCAGCAAGTTATTCAAGATATGCTGCAAAATAGTGAACAGCAATTTGCATCATATGATCAGTATATGCGCGATCAGCTTGAGGTTATTCATAACAACCGAAGTGAACTAAAAATCTCAGATAAATGAGAAAAGACTATAGAATGATTATTGGTTGAGAATAGTCATTCTTTTTTATATGATTGCTTTTTTGAAGAAGGAGTTCATTGTAGAGGTTAGTAAACTTCACCTCATCATGCAGCATTTTTTTACCATCTGCTAGGAGCTGTTTTTGATGATCGGCTACGTTAGTGATTAATGGTAGACGAGCATTGTTTTTTAGTAAAGCAAGTACAGGAGAGGCCGATTTTTTAAAGCCAAGAATTTTTATATAATGATGTAACTGAGTGTTGTTTTCTTGGATATTTGTCGTGGTTATATTTAAAAATTGATGTAACAAAGCACGTTGTATCGTTGTCTTAGTGTAGTTTTTGGATTGGGCAGCATCAATAAAGTGTGCATAGTTTTCGGATTGAAGCATGATTTTTTGGAGACGATTGTTAAGCTCAACAGGAAAGTCGTAAATATTTTCTACACTAGGGTTATTTATCGTTAGCAAATAACGATAATAGGGGAAATAATCTTCTGGATATATTGAAAAAACTGAATGACCGAGCGCATCAAGTAAATAGTCAAAACATGGAAGCGGTATAGTTGCATCAACAGCATTTGGGTTATCCTTTAATGCTAGGCGAATGGCCGTCGCAGAAGCGTAGGTTGACTGAAGTTTGGTTTCAAGGTAGGATGAACCTACACGTTTAAGTGTAAAGGGCGCTATTGAGGAATCGGATTGGAGTAAAGCCTTTAAGTATTCAATAGCTAAAATATTATTGGACCCTTTTAATAGCGTCTCATACTCTGGATAAAGGGTTGAAGTGGCTAGGCTTCTTGCTTTTGGGAAAGAAAAACCTTTTTTTAAATTGGCTTTTAGATGGTGCTGAAAATGAGGTGATTCATTTAAATAAAGCTGAGCCAGTGTAGTGAGTGGGTTTATATCTCCGTGTTCACTTCCAAAACTTAAGTAGTCAATGATATTTAATTGGTTGAGCAAATCAACTGCACCTTTTGCAAAAAGCTCGGCAGAGGCAGTCGAGTAAAGGGTCGGAAGCTCGATAACGACATCGACACCCCCAAGCAGGGCTAAACGCGTACGTGTCCACTTATCAAAAATAGCGGGTTCTCCACGTTGTACATAGTTACCGCTCATAATGGCAACGACAAAATCAACACCTAGCGTTTCCTTCGTACTACGGATTTGATACGCATGTCCATTGTGAAATGGATTATATTCTGAGATAATTGCAGCAATTTTCATGGTTTGACCTCCTGTATTTACTTAATACTATCGGTTTCAATGAGAAAGTGCAATAAGGAATCTAAAAAAAAAGCAAAAAGATATTGTATACAATGAACAATTTGTTTATAATGGAGTTGAAGGGTATGATTACATACACGAAAGGAGCAATAAAAGTGAGTTTTATTGAAAGAATTAAAGAAAGAGCAAAAGAAAACATTCAAACAATCGTATTACCTGAGTCACTTGAGTTAAGAACTTTGGAGGCAACAGACCAAATTCTTAAAGAAAAAATTGCCAAGGTTATTCTTATTGGTAAGGAAAAAGAGATTAAAGAAAAAGCAGGTGATTTAGATATTTCAGGAGCGACAATTATTGATCCAGATCGATTTGATGAAATGGATGATTACATTGCAACGCTTGTAGAACTTCGAAGCAAAAAAGGAATGACAGCTGAAAAAGCGCAGGAACTATTAACTCAAGATCCTTTATATCTTGGTGTAATGATGGTGAAAAAAGGCTTGGCAGGCGGTATGGTTGCAGGTGCTGTTAATTCAACGGCGAACGTATTACGACCATCATTACAAATATTAAAAACGGCACCAGGAACAAAACTTGTGTCTGCATTTTTTGTCATGGTCGTTCCAAATTGTGAGTATGGTGCGAACGGTACATTTATTTTTGCAGATAGTGGATTGGTACAAAATCCAAACTCAGAAGAATTAGCTTCTATTGCGGGAAGTTCAGCCAAATCTTTTGAAATACTGGTTGAAGAAAAACCAGTTGTTGGTATGCTTTCACATTCAACAATGGGAAGTGCTAAACACCCAGATGTGGACAAAGTGGTTGAAGCAACACGTCTTGCAAAAGAACAATACCCAGACTATGCAATTGATGGAGAGTTCCAATTAGATGCAGCGATTGTTCCAAGTATTGGACAAGCAAAAGCGCCAGGTAATGAAGTGGCGGGTAATGTCAACGTTCTTGTATTCCCGGACTTGGATTCTGGTAATATTGGATATAAATTAACACAAAGATTAGCTAAGGCAGAAGCATATGGACCTGTAACTCAAGGTATTGCAAAGCCTGTTAATGACTTGTCACGAGGATGCAGTTCTGAAGATATTGTAGGAGTCGTTGCAATCACAGCAGTCCAAGCCATTAACCAAAGCATATAGAAGGAGTCTATTATGAATATTCTCGTACTCAATTGTGGAAGCTCGTCACTTAAGTACCAACTAATAAACATGGATGATGAAAGTGTTTTAGCGATTGGAATTTGTGAACGTATTGGGATTGAAGGGTCACAGATAAAGCATGAATCAGCGGGAAAAGAAAAAATTGTTTTGAAAACAGAGATGAAAAACCATGAAGATGCAGTGCGCTATTTGATTAAGGCACTTGTTGATGAAACCCATGGTTGTATTCAGTCAATGCAAGAAATATCAGCTGTAGGACATCGAGTTGTTCATGGCGGAGAGTTTTTCTCGGATTCAGTAGTTATTGATGAAAAAGTTATTGAAGTTATTGAAGAGTGTGTAGAACTTGCACCGCTTCATAATCCTGCTAACCTTATTGGTATTCGTGCATGTCAAAGCATTATGCCCGGAGTTCCGATGATTGCTGTATTTGATACGGCGTTTCATCAGACAATGCCGGAAAAGGCATACCTATATGCAATACCATACGAATACTATGAAAAGTTTAAAATACGACGTTATGGATTCCATGGAACATCCCATAAATTTGTTGCTCATAGAGCGGCAGAAATGTTAGGCCGACCTATTGAAGAGCTTAAGATTATTGTATGTCATTTGGGAAATGGTGCGAGTGTGTGTGCAGTTGATGGTGGGAAATCTATTGATACATCGATGGGATTAACTCCACTAGAAGGACTTGTAATGGGAACACGCAGCGGAGATATCGATCCGGCAATTGTAGATTATATTGCTCAAAAAGAAAATGTGTCGGTACATGATGTTATCGAAATATTAAATAAAAAATCAGGAGTTCTTGGACTATCAGGAATCTCCAGTGATTTTAGAGATATACGTTCAGCAGCCAATCAAGGTGATCAACATGCTATTCGAACAATGGAAGTTTTTGAATATCGCGTAGCTAAATATATTGGCTCATATGCAGCGACACTTAATGGATTAGATGCCTTAGTATTTACAGCTGGTTTAGGAGAGAATAACATATCCGTACGTGCTAATATATGTAAACAATTAGGCTATCTTGGTATTGATGTGGATGATGAACTTAACGATTGTTCAGGTATTGAACGTGACTTTAGCAAAAAAACAGCGACATGTCACTCAATGGTTGTTCCAACGAATGAAGAGTTGATGATTGCACGTGAAACCCTAAAATTAGTATAAGTTTTATGAACTTGATATAAAATGGTTGACAAACAAATTGCTAATGGTTATAATAAATTTTGGTGATTTAACATCAGGCAATACCGAAAAGAAGGTGAATATATGTTACTACATTTAGTTGAAGCATTTATTCGAAGTGATCAAATAACATTACAGCAGACTTTTAATGATGTTGTTTTTGAAGATGGGTTACATGAATATCAAGTAGTCGAACCTTTGTCGTGCGACTTAATATTCAAGCGCATTAACGAAAAAGACATTTTGATAGAAGGCATAGCGAGCATAGGGTTGAATATTCCATGCGATCGTTGTACTGTGGATGTTATGCAAAATGTGAAGGTTCATATTCATAGATCCGTATCCCTTCATGACAGCGAAGAATTTGCCTACATACAAGGGGCAGAACTTGATGTGGAAGATTTTTTATTAACAGAACTGTTAATTGAATTTCCGCAAAAAGTATTGTGTTCTGATGAATGTAAGGGTCTATGTGAACAATGTGGCGCAAACCTCAATGAGCAAGAATGTTCATGTGAAAAAGGTCATGTTGATATTCGAATGGCTCATTTAAAAGATTTGTTTGAGAGCAAATTTAAGGAGGTGTAACTAAGATGGCAGTACCAAAAAGAAAAGTATCCTCAGCACGTAGAGACAAGCGTCGTGCTCAAAGCTGGACGTTATCAGCTCCAAATTTGGGAAGATGCAGCAAATGTGGTGAGTTAGTGATGCCACACAGAGCTTGTAAAGCATGTGGAACATACAAGAATAAAGTAGTTGTTGAAAAAGAGTAATATGATTTTTAAAGGCAGGAGGACCTATGGTTTTCCTGCTTTTTTTATGGCGGTTTGCTTGAAAAGTTTGCAAAAAAATAGTATAGTAATCTAAGAACTTATTGAAAGGGGTACGCTATGAAGCAAGTGAGTATTGCAGTTGATGCAATGGGAGGGGACCATGCACCAGATATTGTTGTTGATGCGGCAATTATGGCAATGGAACAAGAGCCGAATATCATATTGACATTATTTGGTAATGAAGCTATGATTAATGATAAGTTAAACGGACGAAGTTATGACCAGAACCGATTGCATATTATCAATGCAACGGAAAATATAGATAATAACGAATCGCCTGTCTTAGCTATTCGCAGAAAAAAAGATTCATCCATTGTTAAGGGCTTACGCTATGTCAAAGAAGGACATGCAGATGCCTTTGTGTCCGCAGGGAGTACGGGAGCGGTCTTGGCAGGAGGTACATTGATTATTGGGCGCATAAAGGGCATTGAACGACCGGCGCTTGGTTCTTTTATTCCTACTGCAAATGGAGTGACGCTTTTGATGGATTGTGGAGCAAATGTAGATTCAAAACCAATGTATTTACATCAGTTTGCTAAAATGGGATCAAGTTATAGCCAATCCTTTACAGGAAAATCCAAGCCAACAATTGGATTGCTTAATGTTGGCGATGAAGAGAAAAAGGGCAATAGCTTAACAAAAGAGACATATGCGCTTTTAAAGCAAGATACTTCTTTGAACTTCATCGGAAATATTGAAGGACGCGATATTGCTTTAGGAAAAGCGGATGTCATCATAGCGGACGGATTTACAGGCAATCTGATCTTAAAACATACAGAAGGTTTAGCGATGTTTTTACTTACTCAGATTAAGCAAGCAATTACGTCGACCTGGTATTCAAAAATAGGTGCACTACTTATAAAAGGTCCATTAAAGAAAATGTTAAAATCTTTTGACTACACTGAATACGGCGGCGCACCTTTATTAGGGCTTGAGGGGCTTGTTGTCAAGGCACATGGAAGCTCGGATGCAAAAGCATTTAAAAATGCCATACTACAATGTAAAACTTTTTCTGACGAAGATGTAAATAAAAAAATAAAACAACAACTTATATAATATGGAGGAAATACGATGGACGAAAAAAAACTTTTAGAAATTATTGCGGAATTTACAACATATGAAGCAGACGACATTGATGAATCAATGGATTTTGTAGATGATTTAGGTATTGATTCATTAGACTTAGCTCAAATTATCTTAAGTGCAGAGTCGGCATTTGATGTTGATCTTGAAGATGATATGATGGAAAATGTAAGTACTGTCGGAGATGCTATGGAGATGTTAAGAAACCGTATCGAAGAAATGGAATAAGGGATTAACGAACAAGTCGCCTTAGTACTTGTTCGTTTTTTTTGATGTGTTATATAATGAGGAGGAACCCATGAAATATAAAAAATTACATGAGTTTGAATCAGTAATTTCATATCCGTTTGAGAATATGAAATTACTGATTCAATCTCTAACCCATAGTTCATATGCTAATGAACATAATCTAAAAAAAATTGAAAATAATGAACGGTTGGAATTTCTTGGAGATGCAGTTCTTGAAATTGTAACAAGCGATTATTTATATCGAAAATATCCGGATAACCTTGAAGGTGAGTTAACAAAATTAAGGGCAAGTTTGGTTTGCGAACCGACACTAGCAACTTTTGCTAGAGAAATCTCGTTAGGCTCATACCTATTGTTGGGAAAAGGTGAAGACGCCTCTGGTGGACGAGAGCGAGATTCCGTTTTATCCGATACAGTTGAAGCGCTGATTGGAGCAATCTATTTAGATGGCGGTATTGATAAGGCTAGGACATTTATTGAGCGTACATTATTATCAGACATCCCGTCAAGACAACGTTTTGTAGACAGCAAAACACAGCTTCAAGAATATATTCAACAGTTTAGTGAGCAGCCTATTGAATATCGCGTGATGAGTGAAACAGGACCGGATCATGATAAACATTTTGAAGTGCATGTATATCACAACGAGGCGGTTGTCGGACAAGGATCTGGGCGAAGTAAAAAAAGTGCGGAACAAAGTGCGGCCATGGATGCGTTATCAAAAATCGAAAATAAATAAGAGGGTAGTTTTATGTATCTAAAAAGTATTGATTTATATGGCTTTAAATCTTTTGCCAACAAAATGATTTTTAAATTTGATAAAGGAATTACAGGCATAGTCGGTCCTAATGGCAGTGGGAAAAGCAATGTAGCAGATGCTGTTCGCTGGGTATTAGGAGAGCAAAGTGCAAAACAGTTACGTGGAAGTAAGATGGAAGATGTTATTTTTGCAGGGACTGAAACACGTCGAGCATTGGGATATTGTCAGGTAGATTTAACGATAGATAACAGCGATGGTAAAATGCCAATAGACTATCGTGAAGTGACTGTTTCTAGGCGCGTATATCGTTCAGGCGAAAGTGCATATTATATTAATGGGACTGCTTGTCGGTTAAAAGACGTTCATGAACTATTTATGGATACGGGTGTTGGGCGTGAAGGATACTCGATTATTGGACAAGGACAGGTAGATAAAATCCTTTCCTCAAAACCCAATGACCGTAGAGACTTATTTGATGAAGCCGCCGGAATCGTAAAATATAAAACGCGAAAACTAGCAGCAACAAAAAAACTGGAAAGTGGAGAGACCGACTTAGAACGGATTTCCGATATTATTGGTGAACTTGAGACACAAAAAGATGGATTAAAAGATCAGGCAGAAGTTGCAAGAGTCTATTTGGATTATCGTGAAGAACTAAAAAAGCTGGAAATTAACAGCTTTATTCGTCTTATTGATGAGTTTGAAGTAAAACTCAAAGAACTCAAAGAAAATGAGCAGCGCATTCAAAAAGAATATGAAGAAAAAAATGCAACGCATAAGCAATTGCAACAAAAGTATCACGAATATGAAGAACAGTTTAAAGTGATTGAAGAAGAGCTAGATACATATCGTGATGATATTACATCGACGTCTTTGGCTATTGAAAAACTGCAATCAACGATGCGTCTGTCGGAAGAAAAGACAAAAAACAGTGTAATACAAATTGAAAAGTTAACCAATGAGATTCAACGACTTGAAGACATGGAGATGCGCCGTCGGATAGAACTTAATGAAATTAAGGATTTAAAAGAAAAACAAGTACATAAGATAAAACTTCAAGAAGAAGTAATTAGTGAGCATCAGAAAGTCTCAGAGCATATACAGCAAGAAATCACGTCCTATGAAAATGAAATAGACACGATACAAACGGATATGATACAACGCCTTAATGAAGGGTCAAATATAAAAGGACAAGTGCACCGCAGCGAGGTCATGATAGAAAATAATCGCTCACGTTTGGAACAGCTGTCCTCACGTAAGGTCATTGCCATGGAAACAGTTCAAACATTGGCCCAGGAATTGACCAATGCACAACATGCTTTAGATGCCTTCGAAAAGAAACAACAAGAGTTGCTAGATCAAAAGCTTAAGATTCGAAGTGTCATAGGAAAAAACGAAGCAACACTTGTAAATGAAAAGAAAAAGGCGCAAGAAATCATCTATGAGCTTAACAAAAATCAATCCAAATTGGATGCAATTAAAGGTATGGAAGAACAGTATGATGGATATTTCTTCAGCGTAAAAAAAGTCATGGAGTTAAAAGATCCAGGAGCGTTGGGGGTTGTTGCAGAATTGATTCGTGTGCCATCAAAATATACGGCGGCTATTGAACTGGCATTAGGGTCGAATCTACAAAATATTGTGACAACCAATGAACAAAAAGCGAAGGGATTTATTGAGTATCTTAAAAAAAATAAATATGGACGAGGAACTTTTTTACCGCTTACGACAGTTAAAGGTCATTGTATTCAATCGTTTAAGAAAACAGATGGATTTATAGGGATTGCAAGTGAATTAATTGAGTGTGATGAAGCGTATAGACCAATTATACGTCAGCTTTTAGGGCGTATTCTCGTGGTTGATCATATTGAAAATGGTATAAAGCTTGCAAAGGCTAATCAACAAAAAGTACGTATCATAACCCTTGAAGGGGAAGTAATCAATCCTGGGGGAGCTATGAGTGGTGGTGCCTTCAAAAATGAAAAGGGACAATTGCTTTCCAGAAAGAATGATATTGAGTCCTTAGAAGCCAATATAAAAGCCATGCAAGAAACTGTGAACACAAAGCAAAAAGAAATCTTAAGTGCTGAAGATGAACTCCAATCGCTAAAAGATAACATTGAGTCTATACAGGCGCAAGAGCAAACGATGAATATCGAGCATCATACGATGATAACTCAGATGAATACCAACCAAAGCGAACATGTGAAGTTTCAGCAAGAATTAAAAAATATAAGTGCTGAAGTTGAGACGTTAAAAGCAGAGACAGAGCAACTGCGTGAAGAGAAAGAACAGCTGTCCTCTCAATTAAGTACTTCTCAAATTGATCATGTTGATGCGGAGTCACGCGTCGAAACCCTTAATGAGAAAATTCAAGTGCTTAAAGAAGACTTGAAGCTGATTATGGAAGACTTAACCAGCGATAAAATGGCATTGACAACGCTACAAGAACAAATGCGCCATTATGAGGAAAATATTAAACGCCTCATTGAAGGGTTGGAAGACCATACGGACTCCATTCAACGTATTCGTGAAGAAATTCAAGGGTATGAGTTAAGCAACTTAAAAGAAACCCAAAATCTTCAAAAAAGCCAAGAAGAACAAATAATAGAAAAAGAAAAATTACTTGAGTTAAATACAAAAGTTAATGAACTTAAGTTTCAACGTCAAGATATTCAAGTCCAAAAAGGACAGATGGATGCAAAGCGTGAGATGGCTTATGAAGAGTTTAATCAATTAGAAAAAGAATTAATTCGTATCAGTGGTAATATTGAGCGAAATGAAATGCAAAAAGAAACACAAATCAATTATATGTGGGATGAATACGAACTAACATATACAAAGGCATTGACGTTTAAAACAGAAATAGAATTAGCAGAATCAACCATTAAAAGTAAAATTGCATCGATTAAAAGTGAAATCAAGCAACTGGGTGATGTAAATGTTCATGCTATTGAAGAATACCGACAAGTAAAGGAACGCTATACATTTTTATCTTCTCAGCGTGAAGATTTGATAACCGCCAAAGAAAAACTCTTGGGGATTATTCAAGAGCTGGATGAACAAATGACCGCTCAGTTTCGGGAAAAGTTCAATGAAATCAATGCTCAGTTTAACACTGTTTTTAAAGAACTCTTTGGTGGAGGAAAAGGATTTTTAGAGTTGACAGATGATGAAGATATTCTGTCAGCAGGAATTACTATTATTGCGCAGCCACCAGGCAAAAAACTTCAAAACATGATGTTGCTCTCTGGTGGAGAAAGAGCGTTTACAGCAATTGCATTATTGTTTGCCATCCAAAGTCTACGTCCTTCACCATTTTGCGTATTAGATGAAATTGAAGCAGCACTTGATGATGCCAATGTAGATCGTTTTGCGACATATTTGCAAAAACTTACACATCAGACGCAGTTTATTGTTATCACCCATAGAAAAGGGACCATGGAAGCCGCGAATGCACTGTATGGAATTACAATGCAAGAAAAAGGCGTGTCAACCCAAGTATCCGTAAAATTAATACAAGATCAGCTTGATCATACAACAAAAGAATAGCGAGGTTTATATATGGCAGAAAAAAAAGGTTTTTTTAGTAAATTAGTAAGTGGATTAACCAAAACACGTGATCAATTTTTAGGTGGAGTTGAGGATGTTCTAAAAAATTTCAAATCGATTGATGAAGAATTTTATGAAGAGCTTGAAGAAGCATTAATTATGGCAGACTTAGGTGTGCCTACAACCATGACAATCATTGAAGATTTGCGAAAAAAAGTGAAAGAACAGAAATTGACCAATACAGAACAGGTGCGTCAGCTCTTAGCAGATGAACTGAAAGAATTAATGCATGTAGATCATGATGCCTATGCCTTTACAGAACAAAAAACAGTTGTTCTTGTTATTGGCGTTAATGGTGTAGGAAAAACGACATCAATTGGAAAGTTAGCAAGTCAATATAAGGCTGAAGGGAAAAAAGTCATGCTTGCAGCTGCAGATACATTCCGTGCAGCAGCCATTGATCAGTTACAAGAATGGGCTAGTCGTGCCGATGTTCCAATTATTGCTCAAGGAGAAAATTCAGACCCGGCAGCAGTGGTTTATGATGCTGTCCAATCAGCAAAGGCTAAAAATACAGATATACTTATCTGTGATACAGCCGGACGCTTGCACAATAAGAAAAATTTGATGGATGAGCTGAATAAGATTCATCGCATAATTGCGAGGGAATATCCGGATGCGCATAAAGAAGTACTGCTAGTCCTAGACGCCACTACGGGGCAAAATGCTTTGCAGCAAGCAAAATTATTTAAAGAAGTCGCAGATATTACCGGCGTAGTTTTAACAAAACTTGACGGTACGGCTAAAGGTGGAATTGCCATTGCGATTCAGTCCGATCTAAAACTACCTGTTAAGTATATTGGAGTGGGAGAAGGAATTGATGATATGCGCCCCTTTGATTCAAACGATTTCGTCGACGCTTTATTTAATATTGAATCGGATAAAATTTCTGTTGACAAATAGGTTTTTTATCTGTATAATACCGTCTGTAAAGTAATTGTACTTGACAGGCAAGGTGGAAGCAATGGATGATTTAGGATATAAAACAATGTTATATGATTTCTATGGAAATATGATGACACAACGTCAAAAAGAAGTCTATGAAGAATATTATCTTAATGATCTTTCTCTTGGAGAAATTGCTCAAAAATTGAATATTAGTCGGGCAGCTGTCCATGATAATATAAAACGCAGTGAAAAAGCACTTGTAAATTATGAACAATCTCTTGGATTGATACATCAGTTTCAAGAAAATCAGATTCTCTTGGAAAAGATTTTAGAATTAACTAAGGAAGAAGATACCAAATTTGCACTTGAATCAATACGTGGATTAGTATCCGAAGTTCTTAAAAATTTATAGTACTATAGATTGTCGGCATAGAAAGGATTACACATGGCATTCGAAAGTTTATCAGATAAATTTCAGAATATATTTGCGGGATTAAAACGTAAAGGAAAACTCAGTGAAGCAGATGTAAAAGCTGCTATGCGCGAAGTTAAGATGGCTCTTCTTGAAGCGGATGTTAACTTTAAAGTGGTTAAGCAGTTTGTTAACAGCATCCGTGAACGAGCGATTGGCGTTGAAGTCTTGGATTCGTTGACCCCTGGTCAACAAGTCATTAAAATTGTTAATGAAGAGATGGTCAAACTGATGGGTGATGAGACCGATGAAGGTTTGACATTTGCCAGTGAACCGCCAACGATCTATATGATGGTTGGATTACAAGGGGCTGGTAAGACAACATCAACAGCAAAAATAGCAGGTCTTTTAAAGAAAAAAGGGAAAAAACCTTTATTGGTGGCTTGTGATATTTATCGACCGGCAGCTATTAAGCAATTGCAAGTTGTCGGTGGACAAATTGATGTTCCGGTCTTTGAGATGGGACAGAATAATCCTTTAGACATTGCAAAAGCAGGAATTGAACATGGGAAAAAAAATGGCAATGATGTCATTATTCTAGATACAGCCGGACGTTTGCACATTGATGAAACGATGATGGGTGAACTAGTTGAGATCAAAACCACAGTAAATCCTCATCAAATTTTATTGGTTGTGGACGCAATGACAGGGCAAGATGCAGTTAATGTTGCCGAAACATTTAATGCACAGCTTGAAATTGATGGAGTGATCTTGACAAAATTGGATGGAGATACTCGAGGTGGTGCTGCTTTATCGGTAAAAGCTGTTACAGGTAAACCGATTAAATTTGCTTGCGTTGGTGAAAAACTTACCGACGTAGAAATATTCCACGCCGATCGAATGGCATCACGTATTCTTGGCATGGGGGATGTACTTACGCTCATTGAAAAAGCAAGTGAATCCATTGACGAAGAAAAAGCCAAAGAAATGGAACGCAAGTTTAAAAAAGCGGAATTTTCGTTTGAAGATTTTTTAGATCAGATGCAGCAAATTAAAAAAATGGGATCACTCAATGATCTTATGGGGATGATTCCTGGTATGGGACAACAGATGAAAAATGTCCAAGTCGATGAAAAAGAGCTTGCCAAGATGGAAGCGATGATTTTATCTATGACTCCGGCAGAACGCCAAAATCCTGATTTGATTAATGTGGCACGCAAAAAACGTATTGCAGCCGGGTCGGGTAATGAGATGGCAGCAGTCAACCGATTCATCAAACAATTTGAGCAATCCAAAAAAATGATGAAACAAATGAGTGGTATGATGAAAGGTAAAAAGGGTAAAAAAGGAATGTTTAATATGCCCTTTATGAAATAATACGGTATTAAGCAATTATGCTTTATATATATTCTTGATTGATAAAATCAAATTACTATAATAGGAGGTGAAAAACATGGCAGTAAGAATGAGATTGAAAAGAATGGGCGCTAAAAAAGCACCTTTTTATAGAATCGTAGTAGCTGATTCAAGATCACCAAGAGATGGTAAGTTCATTGAGCAAGTAGGTTACTATAATCCTACAACTGAGCCTGCTGAAATCAAGGTTGACGAAGAAATCGCGAAAAAATGGCTTGCAACTGGAGCTCAACCTTCAGAAACAGTAAAAAAATTACTTAAAATTGCTGGTGTAACTGAGTAATAGTGTCATTTGCCAAAAGGCAAGGAGGTTCAACTTATGAAAGAACTTGTTGAAGTGATTGCAAAAGCACTTGTTGATAATCCTGATGCAGTTGAAGTTCGAGCCGTAGAAGGCGAAAAATCAACAGTACTTGAATTAAAAGTTGCTCCTGAAGATATGGGAAAAGTTATCGGCAAACAAGGTCGAATTGCTAAGGCAATTCGTACCGTTGTTAAGGCTGCAGCTACAAAATCTGATAAACGTGTTGTTGTTGAAATTATGTAGCGTAAATTTGATAAACATTTCCTATCATGTATCGCAGCTTAAACCAAGTACCAAAAGTATATCGTGTTGTGAACCGATAAATACTTTTGGTACTTTTAGGATATAAAGAAAGTTTAGAGGTAGTTGAATGGAGTATATCCAAATTGGAAAAGTAGCCAATACACATGGTGTACGAGGTGACTTGAAGATTTTTCCACTCACGGATGATATAACGCGATTTGAATTATTGGACCAGATTCGTATTGAAAATAACGGTCGAATTTACTCATGTACGATTACAGGCGTTAAATATTTTAAAAATCTTGTGATTCTCCAACTCAAAGAAATCCAAGATATGAATGAAGCGTTGGCGCTTAAAGGAGGAACCGTATTGATTCCGATAGAACAAGCCCTTCCTCTTGCAGAAGATGAAAACTATATTTTTCAAATGATTGGTCTTGTTGCCCAAGAAGAAGATGGAACAAAGCTTGGTCCATTAACGGATGTCATGCAAACAGGGGCACATGATATCTATGTTATTGATGATGGTAGTAAGCACGGGCTTATGATTCCGGCGACAAAAGAATTTATACGTGAAGTTAATGTAGACAAAGGTTACTTGATTGTGAAGTTAATTGAAGGATTGAAAGGGTTATAATATGAAATTCCATGTATTAACACTTTTCCCTGAACATATAGATGAAGGTTTAAACAGTAGTATTATACGTCGGGCACGCGAAAATGGCCTCATTGACTTGAATTTAGTTAATATACGTGATTTTTCAAAAAATAAGCATAAAACTGTAGACGATTATCCTTATGGTGGCGGGGCAGGTATGGTGATGCAGCCCGGTCCGATTATAGATGCATATGCACATGTAAAAAAAGAGAACCCAAAACTTAAGCGCGTGATTTATCTTTCGCCTCAGGGGCAGACGCTGAATCAAGAAAAAGTACTTGAACTGGCCAAAGAAGAGGAGCTTCTCTTTATTTGTGGACATTATGAAGGAATTGATGAACGTGTAATTGAGTCAATCGTTACAGAAGAACTCTCTATAGGGGATTATGTCTTGACGGGTGGAGAAATGGCTGCGATGGTTGTCATAGACGCTGTGAGCCGTCATGTTGACGGGGTGCTCTCCAACGCGGTATCAAAAGATATTGAATCCTTTGACAATGGACTGCTTGAATATCCACAATACACGCGACCGGCTGACTATAATGGGCAAAAAGTTCCGGAGGTTTTATTATCGGGAAATCATCAAAAAATTGATGCATATCGACATGAGCAGGCTTTGCTTCGAACGGCAAAAAAACGACCGGATTTATTGGCACATGCAGAGCTTTCTAAAGAGGATAAAATCTTCTTAAAAAAAGCTTGTCATATAGACACAAATATGTTATAGTATGTAACTGTGAGTACGGATGTTCCGCTGGTAAGACGTTTATTAAAGAACATCTATGATGGAAGGAGGTAGACTCATGAACGCAATTATTAGAGAAATTGAACAAGAACAAATCAGAACAGATATTGCTGATTTTAATCCTGGAGATACAATTCGTGTTTACGCTAAGATTAAAGAAGGTACACGCGAGAGAGTTCAGATGTTTGAAGGAACAGTTCTTAAGAGACAAAACGGCGGCAATAGAGAGACATTTACAGTACGTAGAATCTCTTATGGCGTAGGTGTTGAAAAAACTTGGCCTTTACATTCTCCAAATCTTGATCGTATCGAAGTGATTCGCCGTGGTAAAGTTCGACGTGCAAGACTTCACTACTTACGAGACAGAATCGGTAAGAAAGCAAAAGTTAAAGAAAAAATGTCATAAAAGAGTTATTGAAAAAGAGCTATGCAATAGCTCTTTTTTTAATGTTCGTAATATGGTATTATGTAGTAGACAAAAAATTAACGGATGGAGGAATTGCGATGAAAGAAAATAAACTTCTTGGAGAAGTAAAAACACTTGTCAAAGATATTCTTATCGTTATTGTAGGTGTCTTTCTGGTTAGTTCCTTTATCGCCCAACCAACAACAGTTGAAGGAAATTCCATGTTACCAACCCTTTATGACGCAGACCAATTGATTATAGAAAAACTAAGCCAAAACTTTAGACCTTTTGAACGTTATGATATTGTTGTTTTTCCATATAACAGTGATCGGAGTAAATTTTACATTAAGCGAATTATAGGTTTGCCGGGTGAAGAAGTGAATATAAAAGGTGGAAAAGTACTTATTAATAACGCAGAACTACAAGAGCCGATTATTCTAGAAACCATTAAGGATTTAGGGACACAGCAGTATCCGGTGCTTATTCCGGAACATACGTATTTTGTTATGGGTGATAATAGAAATCACAGTCGAGACAGTCGCTATCTAGATGTAGGGTTGATTAAAGAAGAAGATATTGTTGGTAAAGGTTTTTTAAGGATATATCCATTTTCAAATTTTGGATTTTTAAAAATAAAAGAATGAACATGAAGGAGAACAAATGAATATACAATGGTACCCAGGACACATGACCAAAGCAAAGCGAATGATGCAAGAGAGCATAAAACTAATTGATTGTGTGGTTGAGCTCTTAGATGCAAGAATACCTATCAGTAGTCAAAATCCCGACTTACCTAAAATAGCCAATGGTAAACCACGGTTAATCTTACTCACCAAAATGGATTTGGCTGATCCAAACCAAACACACCAGTGGGTTGAGTATTTTAAAGCCCAAGGAATCGTTGCAATGCCTGTAAATGCAAGAGATGGACAAAACATGAATAAAGTTATTCCACAAATTCATGAAGTATGTAAGGAAAGAATTGAGCGCAATAAAAAAAGAGGGTTAATTAACAAACCATTGCGAATTATGGTTGCAGGTATACCCAATGTGGGCAAGTCCACCTTTATCAATAAGCTTGTTGGAAAATCAAGTACCAAAACCGGGAATAAACCGGGCGTCACCAAAGGGAAACAATGGATTAAAATCAAAAAAGGATTAGAGCTTTTGGATACTCCGGGTATCTTATGGCCTAGATTTGAAGACCAAACCGTTGGTGCGCATTTGGCATTTGTAGGGAGTATAAAAGATGACATATTAGATACTACAGCATTGGCATATGAATTAATTAGTCATTTAATGCAGTTATATCCAAGTGCATTAAAAGAGGCATTTCCAAATGTTGAATTTATGGAGGGTGATGAGCTAAAACCCGCCTATCAATTATTGGAAGCATTTGCAATAGACCGACACTTTCTACAAGAAAAAAATTCGCCAGACACAAATCGAATGGGGAAAAACATTCTAGATGATTTTCGTGCAGGACGCTTTGGCAGAATGTCTATCGACATAATACCAAGTCAAGTGTAATTGCACATATAAATTTAAGAGAGAAAAGGAGAGCTACAGGATGGGAAATAAAACAATAAAAAAAGTTGTAATCATTGGTAATGGTATTGCTGGAGTTACAGCAGCAGAGACAATTCGTAAAGAGGACAACGAAGTTGAGATCATCATCATTGATAGAGAGAACTATCCGGTATATTATAAACCGATGTTATCAAAGTTTATAGGACAAGACAAACTTCCGGGAGCTTTTTTTGTTCGAAAAGAAACGTGGTATGAAGAAAATAATATTCAGTGGTTGAGAGAACATGAAGTGACATCTATTAATGATGACGCAAGGGAACTTGTAGTGTCAAATGGAAAAGAAAGTCGTTCGATAGTATATGATAAGCTGATTATCGCCACGGGAAGCTATTGTTTTGTTCCACCTATTGAAAATAATCATTTGGACAATGTATTTACACTGCGTACTTATGATGATGCACTTCACATTAAAGAGGTCATGAAAGAGCATAAAAAAGCGACCGTTATTGGCGGAGGATTGCTTGGTTTAGAGTTAGCTGCACAACTGTATCAAGCAGGTATGGAAGTAACGGTGGTTGAGATTATGGAACGCTTATTGCCTAGACAACTTGATCAAAAGGGGGCAGAAATTCTAGAAAACGTATTTGATGTGGAGCGAATGAATGTGCTCAAGGCAACAGGGGTAAAGCGCCTTATTGGGGAAGATAAGGTAACAGGAGTTGAGACGCTTGATGGACGGATGATAGAATCTGATCTTGTAATGATATCCGCTGGTGTGCGTATTGATCCGAAGCTGGCACAGATGGCAGGTGTTGATTTTGACAAAGCGATTATTGTCAATGAATATATGCAGACGAGTAAAGAACATATCTATGCATGTGGAGATTGTGCTTGCTTTGAAGGGCATAACTTTGCCATATGGCCAGAAGCGATTTCACAGGGGCAAATAGCAGGGGCTAATGCGATCGGACAACAGCAAGTGTATGAAAACTTTGTGCCATCAACTATTTTGCATGCCATGGGACTTAACATTTTTTCAATAGGTGAAATGGATGTTGATGAAGATGAAGAAGGCATTGCAATTTTAAATTATGAAGAAAAACATGCCGGCGTTTATAAGCGTATGAATTTTAAAGATAAAAACCTGATAGGTGGCATTTTAGTTAATGACCAACGTAAAGCGAAGTTTTTAATTAAGGGAATGAAAGTAGAGACCACATTGGCAGATTTATATGAGGTGCTTGAATAATGACAGAGACAGACTTGTATGCCCCTGTGCAAAAGTATTTTGCGCAATTAGGTTATACAATTGATGCTGAGGTTAAGGATCTGGATGTGCTTTGTATTCGTGAAGAACAAAGTGTTGTGATTGAATTGAAAAATGAGCTGAATCTAAAAGTAATTACCCAAAGTGCTTTACGTCAAAAAATGTTTGACTGGGTATATGTTGCGATATGGACGCCTAAAAATATGCGACAGCAAGCATTTAAGGACAAGGTGTATCTTTTAAAGCGTTTAGGCATAGGGCTGATTCTGGTTTCGCCGCATGCATTGAGCGTCGATATTTATCATGAACCTATGATGCATCCGATTGAAGAGTATCAACGCAGGAATCGCAAGAAAAAAAAGAAGATAATCGAGGAATTAAAAAAACGCAGGACGCACATGAATATCGGGGGAACCCATCGAAAAAAAATCATAACTGCTTATAAAGAAGATGCCTTAATTATATTAGATTATTTAAAAAAACATGAGTCTATGCCCCTCTCTCAAATAACTCAAGACACGCAAATCAAACGTACAGGAACAATTGTACAAAAAAACTTCTATGGTTGGTTTAAGCGAGTTCAAAGAGGGGTCTATGCCCTTACAGATGTTGGACTAGATGCCCACGAAGAATATACTCACGTCATTGCTAAAATACGAAATGCTGATCAATAATGGAGCGAATATGAATATAATAACTTTAGATGATTTTTATGATGCAAAACAGATGGTTGACAAGATTATCAAAAAAACGCCACTTATGTATTCGGATTTTTATAGTCAAGAATATGATGCGGATATATATTTGAAGCCTGAAAACCTGCAACGTACAGGGGCATTCAAGATTCGTGGGGCATATAACAAAATAATCCGGTTAACAGAAGAAGAAAAAAAGAAAGGGCTGATTGCTTCGAGTGCAGGCAATCATGCGCAGGGAGTTGCCCTGGCGGCAAAGGCCTGTGGTGTAAAAGCCACCATTGTTATGCCTTCAAACACCCCTTTAATTAAAGTTGAGGCGACTAAAAAGTACGGAGCAAATGTTATTTTATCAGGTGAGTGCTATGATGATGCTTTTCGGGAGGCAAAATCATTAGAAGAAAAGTATGGATATACCTTTATCCACCCATTTGATGATGATGACATTATATTAGGACAGGGAACGATTGCTCTTGAGATATTGGAAGAGATGCCAACAACAGATATTCTTATTGTACCCATTGGAGGCGGTGGATTAATCAGTGGTATAGCCATGGCAGCAAAGCTGATAAAGCCAGAGATTGAAGTTATCGGAGTAGAGCCCCAAGGAGCACAAACCCTTAGAAATTCAATTAAAAATGGCCATATCGTTGAGCTGAAAAATGTCAATACAATAGCAGAAGGCGTTGCAGTCAAACGAAGTGGGATAAAAACTTTCGAATATGTAAAGCAGTATGTGGATCGTATTGTGACAGTTAATGATGTTAATATTATGGAAGCTTTTTTACTTGTAGCAGAAAAAGAAAAAGTGATTGCAGAAAATGCAGGTGTGTTGTCGGTTGCAGCTTTACGTAAACTTGATGTAAAAGGGAAAACCGTGGTATCTTTGATTAGTGGTGGAAATATAGACGTGGTTACAATATCTGAATTGATTAGTCGTGGACTTGTCGTTAGGGGACGAGTGTTCTGTTTTTCAGTAGAGCTATCGGACACACCGGGACAATTACAGATGATTGCAAGTATCTTATCAGAAGTTGGAGCTAATATCATTCAGCTAGACCATAACCAATTTAAAACGGTTGATCGCTTTAAGCGGGTGCACTTGGAAGTTACATGTGAGACCAATGGAAAACGTCACGTTGCTCAGATAAAACGTGCGTTAAGGCAAAAAGGTTATGATGTAAAAGTTGTCTATTAAGTTTAGCTTAAGTTAATTCCTTTGAAAAGTGTAGAATATTCTAAAAACTGTGATATAATATAATGGTTAACACAAATAGAATACTTACAAAAGGAGGAGTTTTTTTTGAAAAAGTCACTCAGTATTATGTTATCACTTATGATGTTATTTTCAGTTGTATTTTCAACAACCGTATTGGCTGAAACAACATATTCTGTGCAATCAGGTGATGTTCTTTGGAAAATCGCAGACGAATATGGGCTAGAATGGGAAGAGCTAGCAGAGTTTAATGCATTAGAAAATCCACATTTGATTTTCCCGGGACAATTAATACGAATTCCAAGTGAAGATACTGTGGAAGAGGTAACGCCGGAAACACCAGTAACACCAGAAACACCAGAAGAGGTTCCACAAGAGCCTGTAGTTGAAAGCACTAAACTTACTGTACTTCATACCAATGATATGCATGGATTTTTTGTTGAAGGTGCATATGATGGAATGGGTGCTGCGAAGTTAGCAGCGTATTATAATAGTGTTAAGGCAGACAATCCTAATACTTTAATTTTAGATGCAGGTGATGCAACACAAGGACATAACCTTGTTACTTTGTCAAAAGGTGAAAAAGCAATGCCTATATTAAATGCTCTAGGATATGATGCAATGGTTACCGGAAACCATGAATTTGACTATGGTCAAGAACAATTGCAAAAAAATGTTGCATTAGCAGATTTTCCAATTCTTGCGGCCAACATCGTGGATGAAGACGGAGAAGATTTCTTATCTCCATATATTATCAAAGAAATGAATGGCTTATCTATTGCAATCTTTGGATTGGCAACACCAGAGACAAAGTATAAGTCACATCCAGATAATACTGTTGGATTAACCTTTAATGATCCAATTGAGACGGCAAAAATGTTGGTACCAACATTAAGAGAACAAGCGGATGTTGTTATTGGATTAGTGCATTTAGGTGATGAAGGAACAATGACATCAGGTGCGTTAGCAGAAGCGGTTGAAGGCATTGATCTAATTATTGATGGACATAGTCACTCAACATATGAAAAAGGCATGCTCGTTAATGATACACTTATTGTCAGTGCAGGAGAAAAAACGAAAAATGTTGGTCATGTTGATATAACATTAGTAGAAGATAAAGTAACCTCTGTACAGGCGACGTTATTTACAAAAGAACAATCATTAGAACTTATAGATGATGTAGTAGTAGCTGATTTGGTGAAGGCAGTTCAAGAAGAAAATGCCGTCATTGAAAATGAAGTGGTAGCTACAGCACCTTATGAGTTGAATGGCGAACGAGAGTTCGTACGTACAGGAGAAACAAACCTTGGTAATATGATTACAGAAGCTTTGCTTGATATTAGTGGAGCAGATGTTGCGTTGACCAATGGTGGAGGAATTCGTGCATCGATTGAAGCAGGAGAAGTAACAAAAGGTGATGTACTCACTGTACTACCTTTTGGAAATACTGTACGTATTATTGATGTAACGGGTGCGGATATTATTGCGGCATTAGAAAATGGATTGTCAACATATCCTGAAGCTTTGGGTGCGTTCCCACATGTTGCAGGGATGATGGTTCAATTTGATTCGTCAAAAGAAGCGGGTAGCCGTGTGGTTTCTGTTATGATTGGCGATGAGATGCTTGATGAAGAAGCGGTTTATTCTTTAGCAACAAATGATTTTATTGTTGCCGGAGGCGATGACTACACAATGTTTATCGGTGCCAACGTAACAGCAGAATTTGGTGCTATGGATGAAGTGTTAATTGACTTTATTGCTGAAAACGGATTTGATGCATCTGAAGTGACAGGACGTATTCAAGATGTTGCACAAGAAGATGTTGAAATGGATGACGCGGCATAAAAGTGCATAAAAAGTTATCCTAAAAATATAACTTAAAGAGCGCAACGACATTTTTGTCGTTGCGCTCTTTTGAATTGAGCTTGTTGTTATGCTAAGTGACCATAAAATTTTATCGATTTGGTGTTATCGTACTGGACACACACCAGATTCGCAACCATCATCACCAACATCCAGTTCTTGTTCGTTGGATTCGTATTTGGAAAGAAGTGCAGGAACAAAGGGGCGCATTTGTTCGACGCGCGTATTGTATTCTGCTTCATCAATAGCTTCATAAGGTAGAAGCTGGTAAAAATTATCATCCAGTGATAGGAAGGAAACTGCAACAATATCGTCCCATTTTTTGTAGACCCACTCTTCAACATCATCCCATTCGTGATCACGAACGTGAATGGTGATAGAGCAGTTATGGTCAACATAGTTTTCCATAAAGAGTTTATAGTTTTCAAGTTGCTCAATTGCACTAACATCATATTTTGTAATGCCTTCTGGTGCTTTTACAGGGAACTCAATGACTTTTGTCGTACAATTTTCAAGTGTTTGTCCTACTTCAGGATATATAGGATAATTAAGCTCCTCGCATACTTTAACTAAAGGATCAGAAGAACTGATTCGAACTCGGCGAATGTAATAAGGAGAATGTGAATAATGTACACCAGAAGAAACCGTTGGAAGCTGACTAAGAGTACCTTCAGGTTTTACAGTGGTGACAAGTAGGGATTCGTTTTCTCCGATTTCGCAAGAGTATTCTTTAACAGCTTCTTGAGCGGTACTACGAAGTTGACGAAGTACTTTGGCTTGATCATCTCGTGAGAGTGCAGCTTTATTGACCATATCTTGCCATCCGGTTAAAGAACAACCTGTAAGTTTGTCGCGTTGTTGTACGTTGTTCCATTCTGGAATTTCCAAATCAACACAAGTCATTCGATATCCAGCACGAGCAGACAGGCGCTGTGCTTCGAGTAGACCATCATAATCCAATGAACCGTCTTCATTTACAAAAGCATAAACATTAATGGTCGTTAAATTACAAAGACCTTGAGAGTCAAGAAGAATTTCTCCACAAGGATTTACGCCGTTCATATTGGGGCGACGTTTTGCACCGGCAACTTCATTTACCCATCCAGGTTCTCCGGAATAACGCATTTGTTCAATTTGCCAATGTAGCATTTCGCGTTCGGGTTTACTTGTGTAATAGATGGAATTATTACTCATTTGACGATGAATAATTTCTTGGTCGACAATCCATTGACCGTCGATTTGTTTATATAAATTATTTTTAGCTTCGATACACTCTTTGTCATCAGCGTCAACAAGAACGATTTCAGCTGTTCGACGTACACCACCAACAACAACGTTTTCACCAATAATATTGGCGATATCCAAGCAATCAATCGGATGAAGTTTTACAAATTGGTGTTCATCATAGATGGCACGTTTTTTTATGACTTTGACAATTTTTATAAACATGTTTTTAATGGATTGATGTCCGCTGGCTGTTCCACCAAAAGACTTAAGTCTTTCGCCTTTTGGACGCACATGATTGTAATTAATAACAATTGTATTAACATTGCGATACTCAGAACTATGGACAATTTTTAAAAAGTAGTCCAGTGCTTGCGTCCATCCTTCTTTTGAATCTCCAATAATTATTTTACATACATTATTATGAGAAAATGCAAGGCTGGTAGAATCTTCGCGTTGATTCATGGGAGTAGGGGTATAGTCTTCATGAATGACTTCAAAATCAGCACGAACTTTGGGTAGTTTTTTGACATCGGACTTAAGAACACGAACTCCAACACCGGCACCAACCATAAGTAAATAAAAAAGATCTTTAAAGGCACTAAAGTTGTCGATGACTTGGAATGCGCAATTATAGTTACTCATCGGATAATTCTTGGACACGGTAGTGCCACCAACCCAAAACGTTCGACCTGAAAGAAATTGGCGCAAGTGGAAGATGTTATCAAAGAGTTTTTCCGCTTCTTCACGTGTTGTAGGAACAAGGCTACAGTTGTATTCAACGGCACGTCGAACGGTTTCCCACCAATACTCTCGGCGATTTTCTTCTTGAAGCCATCGTGAATAGGTTCGATAGTAGACAAAACTTCCTAATTGTTGCATTGGATTTGTCATATGTTTATATTTACTGATAAAATCATCGCTTAAAATACGATTTGAGGTACTTTTACTGCGTTTTTCTCTTGTTTTATCACGTTCATAACGATACAAAATATATTTTTTTGCAACATCTTTACGGGTAGATTCCATAAGTTTTTCTTCAACAGTGTCTTGAATGATATTGACCGAAAAAGGAGAAGAGTAATTTTTTAAAGCCTCTTCAACACTTTCAGCAATGTCTGTAGCTAATGCTTCATCAATGCCGTCTTTGGTTTCAGACATGGCTAATATAATGGCATTTCTTATTTTATCATTGCTGTACTCAACGACTGAGCTATTACGTTTGATAACGTTCATATAATCTCTCCTATACAATATATTGTGCTTGTTAGCATAATCAGCACACTATATATTGTATCACGATTCAATGAAATATCAATAGTAAGATGGAATTATATTCCTAAATTGTTGCAAAACAATGACTGTGGTATAATGAGAATATATGAAAGGGAGGCGGTGTTTTTTTGAGTAAAGAAAGCAAAGGAATCAAGAAAAAAGTGTATGAAGAGCAATTGCATATGTTGCAAATTGAGTTGGTCAAGCTTCAAGAATGGGTTAAAAAAGAAGGACTAAAAGTCGTGGTTATTTTTGAAGGTCGAGATGCAGCCGGAAAAGGGGGCGTCATTAAACGAATAACAGAAAAATTAAATCCTCGGGTTTGTCGCGTGGTTGCATTAGGTGTGCCAACGGAGCGAGAAAAAAGCCAATGGTATTTCCAACGTTATGTTCAACATCTACCGGCAGCAGGTGAGATTGTTCTTTTTGACCGCAGTTGGTATAATCGTGCGGGTGTAGAAAAGGTCATGGGATTTTGCACGCAACAAGAATATGATGAATTTCTTCGTAGCTGTCCTGAATTTGAGAAAATGTTAGTTCGTGCAGGGATTATCTTGATAAAATACTGGTTTTCCGTAAGTGATGATGAACAGGAACGTCGTTTTCAAGCGCGCATCAATGACCCAACGAAACGATGGAAAATCAGTCCTATGGATTTAGAGTCAAGAAAATATTGGGTAGAATACTCCATAGCAAAAGACATGATGATGGACTACACAGATATTAAGCAAGCGCCGTGGTTTGTTGTTCCATCGGATAATAAAAAACATGCGCGGTTAAATTGTATTCATCATTTACTTGAACAGATTCCCTATGAAGATATTCATAAGGAAAAACTTAAGCTTCCAACGCGCCAGGAAAATGACTTCTATAAGCGTCCGCCATTTGAAGAACAAACATTCGTTCCGGATTATGCGTCCCAGTTTGTTACACAGACATAACCAAAAATATTGAATTTTTATGTGAAGTCCGTTATAATGAAATAGCTGTCAAGGTTTTTGATAGCTATTTTGCTATGTCTATTAGGAGGACCAAATGAAAAGAGAACCCATTATTTTAAACCATGATACGGACGAGGGACTCCGTCAAAAGAAAATTATAGAGAGATTAAGAAAGAAAAATGATGCACATGAACAAGCGACAGGTAAGAAAAAGAAGATGCATATTGCAACCTTTGGATGCCAGATGAATTTTCATGATTCTGAAAAGCTAAAAGGTGTATTGGAAGAAATTGGCTATGAAGAATGTGATACAGAAGCCGAAGCTGACTTTGTCGTCTACAATACATGTGCCGTACGAGAAAATGCAGAGACACGTGTATTTGGTCGTATCGGTCACCTTAAGTCATTAAAAGAGAAAAACCCGAATATGGTTATTGCTCTTTGTGGTTGTATGATGCAGCAAGACACGGTTATAGACAAATTAAAAAAATCCTATCCACATGTGAACATTGTTTTTGGAACACACAATATCTACAAACTTGCAGAACTTCTAGAAACATATCTTGAAACAAAAGAAGCGGTTTATGACATATGGGATTCGTATCAAGACATTGTAGAAGATTTACCGACCGTTAGAAAATACAAATACAAATCTAGTGTAAATATTATCTTTGGATGTAATAATTTCTGTAGTTATTGTATTGTGCCATATGTTCGCGGGCGAGAGCGCAGCCGTGAGCCAGAAGATATTATTCAAGAAGTAAAAGCACTTGTTGCAGATGGCGTTATAGAGATAACGTTCTTAGGTCAAAACGTTAACTCCTATGGGAAAAATTTAAAACACCCGATGAGTTTTGCTGGGTTATTAGAAGAAATTGAAAAAATTGATGGGTTAGAACGAATTCGTTTTATGACTTCACATCCAAAAGATTTATCCGATGAACTCATTGATGTGATGGCAAAATCAACGAAAATATGTAAGTCGTTGCACTTACCATTCCAATCAGGAAGCACAAAGCTTCTAAAAAAAATGAATCGAGGATATACAAAAGAAGGATATCTAAATCTGGTCAATAGAATAAAGACAGCAATACCTGATATTGCTATAACTACAGATATTATTGTAGGCTTTCCAGGAGAGACAGAAGATGACTTTTTAGATACAATGGATGTGGTCAAACAAGTCGAATATGATAGTGCCTTTACATTTATATATTCAAAACGTACGGGGACTCCTGCCGCAACTTATGAAGATCAAGTGGATGAGGCCATCGTAAAAGACCGATTTAATCGCTTGCTAGACGAAGTTAATCAGATTGCAAACAAAAAAAGTGTGGCGCATATTGGCAAGGAATATTTGGCGCTTTTTGAAGAAGAAAATACAAGTCGAAAAGGATATATGTCAGGTCGTTTAGATAATGGACATTTGGTCCATGTAAAAGGTGATTCGTCTTTGGTAGGGACAATTCGACGTGTAAAAATTACTGATGCAAAGACATTTTATTTAGTAGGAGAGATTATTAATGAGTAACACGTTAACACCTATGATGCAACAATATATGAACATAAAAGATAAATATAAAGACTGCATTCTCTTTTATCGTTTAGGTGATTTTTATGAGATGTTTTTTGATGATGCGATTGAAGCATCAAGGGAATTAGAAATCACATTAACGGGAAAAAATTGCGGTTTGGAGGAACGTGCACCAATGTGTGGCGTTCCTTATCATTCTGCGGAAAATTATATCAATCGATTAATTGAAAAAGGATATAAAGTAGCTATAGCAGAGCAAATTGAAGATCCGGCGATGGCCAAAGGCATTGTAGAACGTGATGTTATTCGTGTTGTTACGCCGGGGGCAAATCTTAATATGCAAGCCCTTGATGAAACAAAAAATAACTATCTGATGTGCCTATACTCGGACATATCAAGATATGGCGTGAGTTATATTGATGTCACGACTGGAGAATTTCAGACAACGATTTTAACCAGTTATGCTGCAATGCTGGATGAGATTGCCAAAGTGCAGCCGGCAGAATGTATTATTAACGAAACGCTACAGGAAAATACTGAATTTATTGCTTGGATGGAGCAAAATGTCCATGCGTTTATTAATAATTATGAAGATTGGTTTTTTGATAGTAAACGAACAAAAGCAACATTGCTTAAACATTTTGAAGTGGCAAGTTTAGATGGACTAGGCATAGGTGAACATGATGAAAGTGTAATTGCATCTGGTGCGCTTTTGGACTATCTATATGAAACACAAAAGTCAGGGTTATCTCATATTGATCACATTCGCTATTACGAAACAGGCAAGTATATGCTTCTGGATGTATCTACACGGCGTAATCTAGAGCTTTTGGAGACGATGCGTGAAAAAGAAAAAAAAGGATCCCTCCTTTGGGTCCTTGATCATACCAAAACAGCAATGGGAGCAAGAAAATTAAGACATTTTATTGAGCAGCCGTTAACATCAGTCAATAAAATCGAAGAACGTCTAGATAGTATTGAAGAATTGGTTGGAGACTTGATGGCTCGTGAAGAGATTCGAGAGTTATTAACGCCTGTATATGATATGGAACGCCTAATGACAAAGATGACTTTACAGACGGCTAATCCAAGAGACCTTCTTGCTTTTCGTCAATCGATTCATGTACTTCCGGACATAAAAATGCTGTTAAAAAATCTGAAGAGTCCATTGCTAAAGCGTATGGGGGATACTCTCGATATGCTCCTTGATTTAGATAAGCTTATAGGTGATAGCATTATGGAGGAGCCGCCAATTGCCCTTAAAGAGGGAAGAATCATAAAAGATGGTTTTAGCGAAGAGGTGGATAAGCTTCGAAAAGCATCAACGGATGGAAAATCCTGGCTAACGTCCCTAGAGGCAAAAGAACGGGAAGCAACAGGGATTAAAAATCTGAAAATCAAATATAATAAGGTGTTTGGCTATTATCTTGAAGTGACAAAATCCAATCTTCATATGGTTCCACAGCGATATCAGCGCAAACAAACACTTGCAAATGCAGAACGATATATTACACCAGAGCTTAAAGAAATTGAAGATACTGTTTTAGGAGCTCAAGATAAGTTGATTGAACTTGAATACTCGTTATACGTTAAGATTCGTAATAAATTAGCTGAACATGTGTTACGAATAAAAGAGACTGCTCGAAAAGTAGCGCAGTTAGATGCACTACAATCTTTAGCACATGTAGCAGTGACCAACCATTACGTACGACCGACCTTTAATGATCGCGGAACGATTGAAATTGTGGAAGGGCGCCATCCGGTGATTGAAAAAATCATGGGACATGAGCAGTTTATAACTAATGATACACTTATGAATACCCAAGAACACCGCTTTTCTATTATAACAGGTCCTAATATGGCCGGAAAGTCAACGTATATGCGCCAAGTGGCTCTTATAACTTTGATGGCGCAGATAGGAACCTATGTACCAGCAACTTCAGCTAATATTTGTCCGGTAGACCGAATCTTTACACGTGTTGGAGCGTCAGATGATTTATCTTCAGGAAAAAGTACATTCATGGTTGAAATGAGTGAAGTGGCGAATATCTTACGTAATGCAACGGTCAATAGTTTGGTTATTCTTGATGAAATCGGTCGGGGGACATCGACCTTTGATGGTCTAAGTATAGCCTGGGCAGTTGTTGAATATCTCGTTCGGGAAAAAACAGTGGGAGCTAAAAGCTTGTTTGCGACCCATTATCATGAATTGACGGAATTAGAAGGCAAAATTGAAGGTGTCCAAAACTATTGCATCACAGTAAAAGAAAAAGGTGATGACATCATTTTTTTACGTAAAATTGCAAAAGGTGGAGCAGACAAAAGTTATGGGATACAAGTGGCTAAAATTGCAGGTGTTCCGCAACATGTTATTGAAAGGGCCAAAGAAATCTTAGATGATTTATCGGATGCAGACATTACCAAAAAAGCAAAAGACGTACAGATTCCAAAAGAACCATTGCAGCTTAATTTTTTTGAAGAGCCAAAAGATGAAATCAAAGAGCGAATAAAAAAAATTAATATAAACCAAGTAACGCCAATAGAAGCGTTAAATATTCTCAATGAATTAGTGACTTTAACGCAGAAATAGAGGTGACTATGAGCCGAATACATCTTTTAGATCAAGATACGATTAATAAAATAGCAGCAGGTGAAGTGGTTGAGCGCCCTTTGTCTATTGTAAAAGAATGTGTAGAAAACTCGATTGACGCAAAGGCGAATGCAATTACTGTGGAAATTGAAGATGGCGGGTTGAAAAGCATTCGAATCACAGATAATGGTATTGGTATGTCAAAAGAAGACGTCGAGTCTGCATTTTTACGCCATGCAACCAGTAAAATTACAGATGCAGATGATTTGGATCATATCAGATCATTAGGTTTTCGTGGAGAGGCGTTAGCAAGTATTGCAGCGGTCTCGATGGTTGAATGCATTACAAAAAATGAAGATGCATTAACAGGCGTACGTTATTTGATTGAAGGGGGGCAAGAAAAGCAAATTGAAGATATCGGATGCCCAAGTGGTACCACATTTGTCGTTCGAGAACTTTTCTATAATGTCCCTGCGCGCAAAAAGTTTTTAAAAACGCCACGTACAGAAGCAGGATATATTACGGACTTAATTTATCGCTTAGCATTAAGTCATCCAGGTATTTCGTTTAAATATATTGTGAACAAAAAAGTGAAACTGCATACCTCAGGCAATTATGCATTATTGGACTGTGTTTATCAGGTTTTTGGGAAAGAATATGCAAAAAAAAGTAAGGAAGTCAATTACACGTTTGGAGAATATACAGTTACAGGGTATATTGGAGAACCTGAATTAAGCCGAGGTAATCGTCAATATGAAATCTATTATGTAAATAATCGTTATATTAAATCAAAGTGGATTCAAGAAGGCATTGAAGAGGGATTTAAAGAAGCCATGATGATTAATCAGTTTCCTTTTGCGGTGATGTTTTTAAAGTGCCCAACACACCTGTTGGATATCAATGTACATCCGACCAAGATGCAAGCACGATTTGACGATGAGATGCTTATACGCCAGATTTTTAAAGAGGCGGTGATACATACTCTTCGTCAAAAAGAGCCGGTTGTTGATGTGACGCTTAGTGAATCAAAGGATGAAAAAGAACGAATACGCAGTGAAAAAAAACAACATCAAAAACTCATTAAGGAAGCACCGGAACCTTTTGAAGTTAAACGTCGAGAAACGTATACGCAACCACCAACAGAATATATAAAACCTCAGATACAAAACAAAAATGTTGAATCGTCTCAACCAAGTCGGCCAAACCCAAAGCAGACTCAGCCAAACTCAAAACAGCCTCAGCCTAACCCTATGTTTCAAAACACACAAACGGCAGAACCGGTATCGATGGATTTGTTTTTAGACGAACAAAAAGTGCAAAAACATCGTGTTATCGGACAGCTTTTCAAGACGTATTGGCTGGTAGAGTATCACAAAGAATTATATATTATTGATCAACATGCTGCCCATGAAAAAGTGCTTTATGAATCCTGGGTTGAAAAAATTGAAAAGCACAATATTTCTTCTCAGATGCTTTTAGAATCAAAGGTATATGATTTGTCCGATCGTGAGTTTGAACTGTTTCAAGAACATCAGCAGGCGATTGCGGATTTGGGATTTGATGTGGAAGAATTTGGTGGAAATTCAATCGTGCTAAAGAGTGTTCCATATCTATTGAATGCACCACTTACAAATATGGATTTTATTCATTTTTTTGACCAATTGCGTTCAGGACTCCAAATGAAAAAGCAAGAACGTTATCTTCATGAATTAGCAACAATCGCTTGTAAGGCAGCGATTAAAGGTCGGGATAAAATAACGGTCTTAGAATATCAAAGCTTGATTGAACAACTTTTGCAACTTAACGATCCGTACCATTGCCCTCATGGTCGACCAACAATGATTCGAATGAGTGAGCAGGAACTCGAAAAAAAATTCAAACGAATTGTATGATATGAAAGTGTGTAGTGATGATGGATAAGAAAAAATTAATTGTTGTTGCTGGTCCGACAGCTAGTGGAAAAACAGCTGTCTCAGTAGCGCTTGCAAAAAAAATCCAAGGAGAGATTATCTCTGCAGATTCGATGCAGGTATATAAATATATGGATATAGGGTCAGCTAAAATTACTAAAGAACAGATGGAAGGTGTAGCCCATCATCTCATTGATGTTTTGGAGCCGGATGAGGACTTTAGTGTACACCGGTTTCAAATGATGGCTAAAAAGGCCATGGATAGTATTTACGCAAAGCAGGCGACGCCTATTATCGCAGGAGGGACAGGCTTTTATATTCAATCTGTTGTTAATGATATTGATTTTTCACAAACAGATGAGCAAGCCCATGTCCGACGACAAGTAGAAGAGTATTTTGAAAAGTACGGAGGAGATGGCTTACATACATGGCTTGCAAAAGTTGATGCACAAAGTGCTTCAAAAATTCACCCGAACAATGTTAAACGGGTTTGTCGAGCATTAGAATATTACTTACTCACTGGCGAAAAAATGAGTGCGCATAATGCAAAGCAGCAAGCAAAATCTTCACCCTATGATGTGACGTTTATTGTATTGACAATGGACAGAGGCTTATTGTACGAACGAATTAACCAGCGGGTAGATCAAATGATTGAACAAGGACTTGTTGATGAGGTCAAATACTTACGAGAAAAAGGTTACACCAAGGAAATGACCTCTATGCAAGGGCTTGGTTATAAAGAGATTTTTGATTATCTCGAAGGACGCATTACATTAGAAGAAGCTATATATATTATAAAGCGCGATACACGTCGTTTTGCTAAACGACAATTGACATGGTTTCGTCGTGAAAAAAATGTCCAATGGATTCATGTAGATCAATTTGCATTTGATGTAGAAGCTATAGCAGAAGCGATCATGAAATTAATAGGATAAACCGATATTTGTATTGAACTATTTGTAAATATACTATAGAATAAGAGTAGAATACTTTCGAAAAGGGGGATTACCGATGCCAAAACCAGTAAACTTACAAGATATGTTTTTAAATCAAGTACGAAAAGATAAGATTGTGCTTGTCGTATATTTGACCAATGGATTTCAATTAAAAGGAATCGTAAAAGGGTTTGATAATTTTATTGTTGTTTTAGAAACAGAAGGAAAGCAGCAGATGATATACAAGCATGCGATTTCAACTATAATACCTTCAAAAGAAATTCATTTTAACATTGAAGTTGAGGAGTACTAGAAAAGGAACTTACATTATGACCAACACGATTTATGAACAACTTGGAATAAGCAACCAGGTCCTTTCCGTAAGCAATGCTGTGGAAAAGGACCTGGAACGACGTTTTAGGGAAATAGACCGTATAGCTGAAGCCAATCAATTAAAAGTATTACATGCAATGCAAGTACATCGATTAAGCGATATGCATTTTAACCAGACCAATGGATATGGGTATAACGATATTGGACGGGATACCTTGGAAAATGTTTATGCTTCCGTATTTCATACGGAAGCTGCTTTAGTTCGTCCTCAATTAATTTCGGGGACACATGCACTGACAGTTGCCTTAAGTGGAAAT
The DNA here is from genome assembly GCA_038396585.1 of Vallitaleaceae bacterium 9-2. NCBI lineage: Bacteria > Bacillati > Bacillota > Clostridia > Lachnospirales > Vallitaleaceae > Vallitaleaceae bacterium 9-2. The sequence goes on from CP121691.1 coordinate 1,739,162, forward strand.
TTACGGCCGGGTGATGAAATTTTAGCACCTGCTGGAAAGCTCTATGATACATTGCAAGGGGTTATTGGAATTATACCTACAAAAGGGTCTTTAAGTGAATATGGTATAACATATGCACAGGTAGATTTATTAGAAGACTTTTCATTCGATTTTGAAGGCATAAAACATGCTATTAATGATCGAACAAAATTGATTTCGATTCAAAAATCGAAAGGATATGATTGGCGACCGACTTTTTCCAATAAACAAATTGGTGAGCTGATTGATTACATTCGTCAAATCAAACCTGAGGTCATTATTATGGTAGATAATTGTTATGGAGAGTTTGTTGAGTATGATGAGCCTAGTGATTATGGTGCTGACTTGGTGGTTGGATCGTTAATAAAAAACCCGGGAGGAGGAATTGCTCCATCTGGTGGCTATATTGCCGGTAAACAAGAATATGTTGAAAATGCGGCCATACGTTTATCCGCTCCAGGTCTTGGAAAAGAAGTCGGTGCTTCTCACGGAATGACACATAGTTTGTTCCAAGGGTTATTTTTGGCTCCTACCGTTGTAGCATCAGCACATAAAACAGCTTTATTTGCATCCAAATTATATGAAAAACTAGGTTTTAATGTGATGCCACAAAGTAGTCAGCCGCGTTATGATATAATACAAGCGATTGATATGGGGACAAAAGAAAATGTCATTGCTTTTTGCCGTGGAATACAGGCTGGTGCCCCTGTGGATAGCTTTGTAACGCCAGTGCCATGGGAAATGCCAGGATATGACGCTGAGGTGATTATGGCAGCCGGTGCTTTTGTGCAAGGCTCTTCCATTGAACTTAGTGCTGATGCGCCAATCAAGCCACCGTTTACCGTGTATTTTCAAGGTGGGCTAACGTATCATCATGGTAAATTTGGCGTAATGAAGTCGCTACAAGCAATGGTGGATGACACGGACTTTGAATTGAAAGTGTAAAACCATTGTTTGACAAATACGTAAAATTTCATTATAATTTTTCTAATATATTAACTGGATCAGGAGGCGTAAATTCGTGAAAAGCTATGGAGTAAACGAACTAAGAAAAATGTATCTCGAATTCTTTGAAAGCAAGGGCCATCTTCGAGCCGATAGTTTTCCTTTGGTTCCTAAAAATGATAAAAGTTTGTTGTTAATTAATTCAGGAATGGCACCATTAAAACCTTATTTTACAGGTCAAGAAACACCCCCAAAAAATCGAATGACAACATGCCAAAAATGTATTCGTACAGGCGACATTGAAAATGTAGGAAAAACAGCTCGTCATGGAACATTTTTTGAGATGCTTGGAAACTTTTCTTTTGGAGATTATTTTAAAAAAGAAGCAATTGCATGGGCTTGGGAATTTTTTACGCAAGTTTTAGAAATTCCTAAAGATATTCTATATGTATCGGTGTATGAAGAAGATGATGAAGCGGAAAAGATATGGCACGAACAAGAGAACGTTCCAATGGACCGTATTGTACGCATGGGCAAAGAAGATAACTTCTGGGAACATGGACTCGGACCATGTGGACCATGTTCAGAAATCTATGTAGACCGTGGAAAAGAATATGGATGTGATGATCCAAACTGTACTGTTGGTTGCGAATGTGACCGTTTTGTTGAGATTTGGAACCTTGTGTTTACCCAATTTGAAAAAATGGAAAATGGCGACTATGTACCACTAAAAAATCCTAATATTGATACAGGAATGGGGCTTGAACGTCTGGCTATGATGATGCAAGGGGTCAACTCATTTTTTGATGTGGATACGATGCAGGTTATTCGTGATGCAATATGTAAAAAAGCAAAGGTGACTTATTTAGAAAATAAAGAGACGGATGTTAGCATTCGTGTAATTACAGACCATATTCGTTCCGTGACTTTTATGACTTCAGATGGTATTTTGCCTTCCAATGAAGGGCGTGGATATGTACTTCGTCGTTTGCTTCGTCGTGCGGCGCGTCATGGTAAACTTTTGGGAATTCAAGGCGCTTTTTTGAAGGAATTAGCACAAATTGTTATTGAATCTAGCAAAGATGGCTATCCGGAATTAAAAGAAAAAGAAGCGTATATTCTGAAGGTGCTAACAACAGAAGAAGAACGTTTTGCAGAAACGATTGACCAAGGAATTGCAATTTTAAATACATACCTAGATGAATTAGAAGATCAGACAGTATTAAGTGGGGAAAAAGCATTTAAACTATATGATACATATGGTTTCCCATTAGATTTAACGATTGAGATTGCTGAGGAAAAGGGTGTTCGAGTTGATCAAGAAGCTTTTGCCGAAGAAATGAAAGCTCAAAGAGATCGCGCGCGTAATGCCCGAGAAGAATCCAACTATATGGGCGCAGAAGAAACTGTATACCATAAGTTGGAAATCGGAATTGGTGAAAAATTTGTAGGATATCAGCAACTAGAAATGGTCAGTGAAATTACTGGATTAACTCAAGGCAACCATGTTGTTACAAGTATTTCAAGTGGAGAAAAAGTGAGTGTTATCGTACATGAGACACCTTTTTACGCAACAAGTGGTGGACAGCAAGCTGATATTGGATATATGGAAACGGCAACAGGAAAAGTGCGTATTGATGATGTCATCAATGTAGTTGGAAATAATATTGCACATATCGGTGAAGTGGTCGAAGGCGATTTAGAAATCGGACAAGAGGTTCGCTTAAGTGTTGATGAGAATCATCGCTTTGCAACAGCGAAAAACCATAGTGCAACACACTTGCTTCAAAAAGCTTTAAAGACAGTTTTAGGCGATCATATTGAACAAGCAGGTTCAAGTGTATCAGCTGATCGGTTACGGTTTGACTTTACACATTTTGAGGCCATTGGAAAAGACGATCTTAAAGCCGTTGAAAACTTAGTCAATGAACAGATTCAAAAAGGACTTAGTGTTCATATAGAAGAAATGTCGATTGCTCAAGCAAAAGAGTTGGGCGCGATGGCATTATTTGGAGAAAAATATGGAGAAACGGTTCGTGTGGTTAATATAGATGGATACAGCATTGAACTGTGTGGTGGAACACACTTATCGAACATCTCTGAAATCGGATTATTTAAAATTGTATCTGAAGGTGGTGTTGCTGCAGGTGTACGTCGTATTGAAGCTTTAACTGGTCAGGGAGCGATTAATTACTATCACTCGATCGAACGTACATTAAATGCTGTAGCAGAAAAAGCGCGCTGTGAAGTGGGACAAGTTGAGACGAAGCTACAAACGCTACTCGATGAAATTAAGGAATTGAAACGAGAAAATGAACAACTAAAATCAAAGGCAGCTTCTTCTATTGTCGATGACTTATTGACCGATAAAATATCTATAGGAGATATTGAAATCATTACAGCTGAGGTTGAAGGTTTTGATGCGAACCGTCTAAGAGACTTAGGCGATAAGCTTCAAGAAAAATTGAACCAAGGAGTCGTTGTTCTTGCATCGAATAATAATGGTAAAGTATTGTTAAGTGTCATGGCAAGTGATTTTGCGGTTCAAAAAGGCGCACATGCCGGGAAAATCATATCCGCCATTGCAAAAATTGTTGGCGGTGGTGGTGGTGGAAAACCACAGATTGCTCAAGCCGGAGGAAAAGATACAAGCAAAATAGCGCAAGCGCTTGAAAAAGCTGTTGAGTTGCTTGGAGAGCAAGTCAATGCTTAAAATAGTTAAGAGAAAAGCAATCATTAAGGTTGCTTTTCTTTTCATGTTCTTTTTCATTGGAGGATTGACAGGATGTGGGTCAGATGATCTTGAATTGAAGGCAAACTTCACACGAAGAGCGCGGTCAAATGCAGATATTCATGCAAAAGTTGAAAGGAATATTATACGACAAAATCAAGAAAATCGCATAAATACTGTTTCAATAGGTGCAGTCGGTGACTTAATGTTTCATAATACCCAGATTTCACGTGCCTATGATGAAAAAACAGGTCAGTATGACTTTTTGGATAGTTTCACACATATAAAGCCGTATTTACATGAGGTGGATTATGTATTTGGAAATTTTGAAACAACATTACCTGGGAGTGAGTATTCAGGTTATCCGTTATTTAGAACACCAGATACGGTTTTAGATGCCATAACAGATGCCGGTATTGATTTTTTAGCAACAGCAAATAACCATAGCTTAGATAGTGGTGAATATGGAATGCAGCGTACGATTGAACAGCTGAATATGCGCCAGATTCCTTTTACAGGAACGTTTAGTTCTTGGGAAGAACGCGAACCGTATAAAATAGTTGAGGTGGAAGAGATTAGCTTTGCAGTCGTCAATTATACATATGCCACCAACGGTCTTACAATTGCCGGGAAAATGGATCAGATTAATACACTCGATTATTATAACAAAGACAAACTTGCAGAGCTTTATTTGGATGTAGCTGCTGCAGAAGCGTCCGGATGTGATTATGTGATTGTAATGATGCATTTTGGATATGAGTATGTTAGTTTGGAAAGTGAACGTATTCAACGAGATATTGTAAAAGAATTGATTGCTAATGGTGCAGATATTATTTTTGGTGGACATCCCCATGTTCTTCAACCTGTTGAACTTTTTTATGAAGTCGATGGAACGATATTCGAGGAACCTAAAGTGGTTATTTATTCCCTAGGTAATTTTATCGCTTCTCAACGAAATGTAGAGAAGCTTGGTGGAAATACAGATCTTGGAGTTATTTTTAATATTTATTTCAAAACGTATGATTGCCAAAGACCAAAAATGACAGGTATTGGATTTTTACCGACATATACTTTGTGGCAGACGGATACCATTACAACAATTCCCATAACAACAGATTTGTCCTTGTTGGATCAGTATAATCTTGATATTGATACATACAGATATACACCATGGGATGACAACCGAATTGCATTTGGGAAAAAATATACAGTGGCACATTTGATGCGATATATTGATAGTGAAATAGATACTCAGGACAAAATATATATGGATAAAGGCTTTTATCGTTATGATTTTGAATAGGAAGAGATATGAATATTAGCTAGAAAGGATAAGACATGTTAGATGCGTTCTCCAAAATCATACCCATTTTACTTTTAATTGGATTTGGATTTTATTTAAATAATCGGCATACAATCTCAGACGAAGTCATTAGCGGCTTACGAAAAGGTATTGTCAATATTGCATTACCTGCAGTACTATTTTTAACGTTTAAAAATATGGTCATTGAAAAAGAATTCTACTTAGTTACACTCATTACATTTGTTATGTTAATTTTGTTTTATAGTTTGGGATATTTTATCTCCAAAACACCGTATATGCATACGAATTTGACACCTTTTTTTATGACATCAACGGCCTTTGGAACGATAGGAATTACACTATATTCAGCAGTTTATGGAATGGAATACTTGGATCAATATACGATTTTTGGCATAGGGCATGAATTTTTTGTTTGGTTTATTTATATAACGTTGATTCGACAACATTTTGAAAAAAGTCGCTTTTCATGGAAGACGATTAAGGGTTTTGCTGAATCGCCGTTAATTATTGCCATTGTTTTAGGAATTGCATTAAACCTTACAGGAATAGGGCGACAGATTGAGACGAATTTTATTTGGTTAGGTATAGAAAATACCCTAGAGTATTTGGCGGGGTTAATTACGCCATTACTTTTGATTATTATTGGCTTTACGCTTAAAATCGAGCGGCAATATCTTCAAGAAGCAGCAAAACTAGTGTTTGTTCGACTGGTTATCATGTTATCCATAGGATACTTGGTGAAATTTTTTTGGATCAATAATTTAATAGAGACCAATCCGTTTTTTGATTTTGGGTTTTTTACATTTCTCATTTTACCACCACCATTTTCACTGCCTGTATTTATAAGTGAATATGAGACGAAGGAAAGTGAAGCCATTTTGTCGAATGCCTTAGTTTTGTCGACAATTGTTTGTGTGATACTCTTTATTAGTGCATTTATTTTGATTCAATAAGGCATTAAAATTTATTGCTTATTCTTGAAATAATAGTTGACGTACCGTCATTTTGTGCTATAATTATCTATAGTGCTTAAATGAGGCCCTATAGTTGTAGGATATAGCACGAAATTGCAACTGGAGGGAGGTTGGAAAGAATGTCAAACGTAACGATTAAAGACAACGAAACCTTAGATAGCGCATTAAGAAGGTTCAAAAGAAACTGCGCCAAAGCGGGTATTATGCAAGAAATTCGTAAAAGAGAACATTACGAAAAACCAAGCGTAAAACGTAAGAAAAAGTCTGAAGCTGCTAGAAAGCGTAAGTTTAAATAGTACAGAAGGATGATTATATGTCACTAAAAGAACAACTCTTCACGGACATGAAAGATGCCATGAAGGCCAAAGATTCTTTGAGAAAAAATACCATTCAATCTGTCAGAACTGCTGTGCTTCAAGAGGAAAAAGACAATAAAATTGTTTTGTCTGATGATCAAATAATTGGCGTTATTGCCTCGCAATTAAAGAAGCGTAAAGCAGCGCTGCCGGAATTTGAAAAAAGTGGTAGAGAAGATTTAATTAATGAATTAAAATCTGAGATCAAAGTGCTTGAAAGCTATTTACCTGAACAATTATCTGAAGACGAAGTTACACGTATGATTCAAGAAGTTATTGATGAAGTAGGTGCAACATCAATGAAAGATATGGGTAAAGTCATGCAAGTAATGACTGATAGAGCTACAGGTCGCGCAGACAACAAATTGGTCAGCCAAATTGTTAGAAAATTACTGGCATAGATAAAAAGCTATCGAATGATTTCGATAGCTTTTTTTACTTATACGTTTCAGATGTCAAAAGCATCGCACGAGATAATTACAACTGAAATGTAAATGGAATTTACAGGAGGGAAATATGGCAATATCAGAGACATCGATGCATGTAGAGCATGAGTATTTACCAGCTTTATTTGGTGACTATGATACGCATGCAAAACAAATTGAAGGTGCATTAAAAGTATCCTTGAGCAATCGAGGAGAAAAAATACAGATTAAAGGGACACATCATAGTGTGAAGACAGCTGAAATTGTCATTAATGATTTATTAGCGACACTAAAAAAAGGTGTGAATTTATCTGAGGATAATATTCAATATGCTATCAACATGGCATTGGAAAAGCGTAAAACATCACTCGCAAGTATCAGCTCTGAGTATATATGTGTTACGCCGAATGGAAAATATATTCGTCCTAAGACACAGGGGCAAAAAAAATATATGGATTTAATTCGTAATAAAATGATTGTGTTTGGTGTTGGACCGGCAGGAACGGGTAAAACATATATGGCTATGGCTCATGCCATTACTGCGTTTAAAAAAAATGAAGTTAATCGAATTATATTAACACGACCAGCCATTGAAGCGGGTGAAAAATTAGGCTTTTTACCAGGAGATTTGCAAAGTAAAGTAGATCCCTATTTAAGGCCTCTTTATGATGCGCTTTATGAAATTATGGGGACGGACAGCTTTTTAGCCAATATGGAAAAAGGGTTGATTGAAGTTGCGCCTCTTGCATATATGCGAGGAAGAACATTGGATAATGCGTTTATTGTATTAGATGAAGCGCAAAATACAACACCTGCCCAGATGAAGATGTTTTTGACACGTATTGGGTACGGTTCAAAAGCCATTATTACTGGAGATATTACCCAAAAAGATTTGCCGGGCAGTACACGCTCTGGTTTAGAGGTGGCTATGGGCATATTAAGAGATATTCCGGAAATAGGGATGTGTCGTTTGACGAATAAAGATGTTGTTCGACATCCGCTGGTACAAAAAATTGTTGAGGCATATGAAAATAACAAACATTAATGTTAGGGGGTTTTTAAGTGAAAGGTCAAGAGAGGTTTAAACGAACCATTCCTATAATTGGAATGTTAATATTTATTGTTGTTGCAGTTATTGGAATGATAAATGAAAGTGTAAATATTGCAGAATTAATTACCCGTTTAATTTTGGTCGGCACTATTCTTACATTGGTTGCATATATTTTTAATGTGTATTATGAACCTACACTTTTTTCGAAAAATTTACATCTGATGTATTGGACTTTTGTTTTAGTTGGCTTTATACCTTCAGTTTTTTTGTTGCCTTTTAACGCCTACATACTCCCATTGCTTTTAACCACAGCACTTATTTCAACAATGATTGATTCGAAGCTAGCGTTAATGACACATTTTGTGATATCCTTTTTATTACTTATGATTGTGGCATTACCGCTAGAGATATATATGATGTATGTTGTTGCAGGCTTGTTTATTAATTATGTTATGCCTTATGTGAAAAAAAGGCAGCAAATTGTTTATGTGGCGATTTCAACAACATTGTTGATGATGCTATTGGTTGTTGTCGGGCATTTAATGCAATTTGGACATTTACTAGGATTTTCTTATGGTAACATGTTTTTAGCAGGATTAAACGGAATGCTGGTGATTGTTTTGGCACAAGGAAGCGAGCCCATGTGGGAAGCTGTTTTTAATATTACGTCTGAAGCGCAGCTTATTGAACTAGGTAGTGCAAATCAGCCCCTGATGAAACGATTGCTAGTAGAGGCTCCGGGAACGTACCATCATAGTATGATGGTGGCTAACTTAGCAGAAAAGGCGGCATTAGATATTCAGGCGAATTATCAATTAGCTAGAGTTGGAGCTATGTATCATGATATTGGAAAAATTGAAGAGCCACAATATTTTTCGGAAAATCAAAATGGAAAGAATATCCATGATGATTTATCACCGGATGCAAGTGCACATTATATCATTCGCCATATCGAAAAAGGCCTTGCTCTAGCAAAAGAGTATAAATTACCAAAAAACATTGTAAATATTATAAAAGAGCATCATGGGGATTCGGTTGTGGCTTATTTTTATAATAAAGCAGTATCACACAGTGATGGATTTACAATTGATGTTGAAGAATTTAAGTATGAAGGACCTAAGCCACAAACGAAAGAAGCAGCGATTGTCATGTTGGCAGATTGTGTGGATGCAGCGACAAAAGGTCTTGATTTAAATGAACGCGATAAGGATCAAATTATACAATTGATTGATCAAGTGATTTTAACGGTTATTACGAACCATCAATTAAATGAAAGTCCGTTGCGCTTTGATGAGCTTCCCGTTATTGCAAATGCATTTCTTCAAGTATATAATGGACTGTATCATGAGCGTGTAAAATATGACAGGGAGTTGATAGAACAATGATTTTTTTTGACGATGAAGATATAGCACTAACAAAAGAGCAAAAGAACTTAGCAACAAAGACGATTGAAACAGTTCTTGATTATACTAAATTTCCATATGAGGTGGATGTTACGCTAACCATTACTGATGATACATATATACACCAATTAAATTTAGAACATCGAGGAAAAGATAAAGCTACAGATGTCTTATCTTTTCCAATGATTGATTGGCCAAGTCCCTGTGCATATGCCTATTTAGAAACCCAAATAGATGGTTTGGTAAATCCTGAGATGGGTTATGTGATTTTAGGGGATATAGTATTATCTATGGATCATGTCAATGCACAAGCAGCAGAATATGGGCACACTTTTGAACGGGAGTTTTCGTTTCTAATTGTTCATAGTATGTTACACCTTTTGGGCTATGACCATGAAAATCCAGATGACGAAATTGTAATGATACGTGAACAAAAAAACATTATGCCAAACATATAATTGATAACAGAAAGTGATGAGATGAGATGAATTTTTTGAAAAATAAAAAACAACGTACTATAGTTATTCTTGCGATTATCCTAGTTGTTATTCTTGGGGTTATTGTAGTGAGTCTACTTAAGGCAAAAAGTAATGAAGCTTCTCGTGTACCAGATGAACCTGTGAGTGAAGCTGAAACCATTGTGGATACAGAACCTGAAGTTGAGCCGGAGCCAGAACCGGAACCGGAGCCAGAACCAGAGCCAGAGCCAGAGCCAGAGCCAGAGCCAGAACCTATAGGGCCTTTAAGCTTGTATACAGGCTTACCAACTTCAGAAGAAGTCTATTTACGCCGTCCAATTGGGATTATGATCAGCAACATTAAATCGGCGCTTCCACAATATGGAATATCCCAAGCAGATATCCTTTATGAAACAGTTGTTGAAGGGGGAATCACCCGACTTTTGGCCGTTTTTCAGGATTTTGATGCGGAAAAAATAGGACCTATTCGTAGTGCGCGTCATTATTATATGGACTTTGCATTGGACCATGATGCGATTTATACCCATGTAGGTCAATCAACCTATGCAAAGACAGCTTTTAGAGAGCTTGATGTTAACCGGTTTTATGGATTAAGTCACTTAGATGAATTGTTTACATTTTTAGATCCAAAACGGGTGCGTCCACATAGTACATTTACATCCTACGAACTATTGATGAATACATGGGATGTATTGGAATATCCAAAAGAAATTGATATTGATGCAAAACGAAAATTAAACTTTATTGAATGGACAGGTGAAGTCGAAGGCACAACAGAGACAGAAAACACAGCTATTCAAGAGAATGGGTTCATAAACAAATTGTCCTTGGATTATTCAGGAGCATATGGGACAAATCCTGAGTTTATCTATAATGACGAACTAGGTGTATATGAACGCTATCAATTCGGGAAAAAACATATAGATGCCCTAAATGACCAGCAGCTAGCTTTTGAAAATATTATTTTGCAATACACGTCAATATGGACGATTAAAGGAGATCCTCTCGGTTGTATGGACATGACGCTTTTGACTGAAGGCGAAGGTTTATATTTGGCGGATGGAGTTGCTGTACCTATTACTTGGAGTAAAACTAGTCATAATTCACCAACACAGTATTTTACAGAAGATGGTGCCCCATTATTATTGAACCCGGGAAAAACATTTATTAGTGTTTATCCTAAACACCGTACTGACTATATAACAATGGAGTGATATGATGAAAAAAGAGCAAAAAGAATTGATGGATAAAGTATTATTACAAGAAGCAAAACATGCAAGAGAATATGCGTATGCCCCTTATTCAGGGTTTCAAGTAGGTGCAGCCCTTCGTACGAAAAGCGGAAAAATTTATCGAGGATGTAATATTGAAAATGCTGCGTTTAGTGCAACCAATTGTGCAGAAAGAACTGCTATCTTTAAAGCTATATCTGAAGGGGATACAGAGATTGATGCAATTGCAATCGTTAGTTCGGCAGAAGATGTTACCTATCCGTGCGGAGTTTGTCGACAGGTAATGAGTGAACTTATGCCGGATGCGACAATCTATTTTGAAGATGCGAAGGGGAACACAGTGGTGTCAAGTGTTAAAGAAGTGATGCCATACATGTTTGATAATGCCATTCCAAATAAAAAGAAATAAAAGGAGAGGAACATGGAGCATCGTTCAAAAAAAAGTAACTTACTTTTACAAGGTTCAATATTAGCCATAGCCGGACTTATTGTCCGGCTTATTGGTCTATTATATCGTATCCCTTTAATTAATATTTTAACGGATGAAGGAAGTGGATACTATGCAAGTGCATATACGGTATATTCCTACTTGCTTATATTGTCCTCCTACGGATTCCCAGCAGCAATATCTAGAATTGTATCGGCAAAACTGGCGAAGAAAAAATACCGAGAAGCCCATTTGATTTTTAAATTTTCGCTAGTGTTTTCGTTAATTATTGGTATTGTGTTTACAGCTATCCTTTATTTTGGCGCACAAATGATTGCAAACTTTATTGAGATTCCTAATGCGGCGGTTGCATTACAAGGTCTTGCGCCGGCACTCTTGATTTTTAGTATGCTGTCTGTTTTTCGAGGATATTTTCAAGGCATGAACACAATGGTTCCAACAGCGATTTCTCAAATTGTTGAACAAGTGTTTAACGCTGTCTTTAGTATTGTACTTGCCATGCTTTTGTTAAAGCATGGGTTTGAGTATGGTGCAGCAGGATCGAGTTTAGGAACCGCATTTGGTGCAATGTTTGGATTGATTTTTATTGTTTTTGTCTATATTGCATCCAAACCAATGATTTCACGGCGTATTGAGCGTGATCAAAATCCTTATGTAGATCATGCGGTATTTTATTATTGGAAGTTGTTGCTGATGACTTCTATTCCGATGGTCATTGGAACATCAACGTTTCATCTGACCAACCTTATAGATACGATTATGTTTAACAAAGCGCTTGCATTTCATGGGTACATACCAGATCAAATCGCAATGTTATATGGTATTTTAGAAGGAAAGTATAAGATTATTATTACACTGCCTGTGTCGATTGCTTCGGCTATGGCAACAGCATCCATTCCTAGTGTGACCTCATCGCTGGTTCGTGGAGATTCAAAGCTACTTGCAAAAAAGATTGATTTATCTATTCGATCGGTTTTGATGATTACATTTCCGTCGATGATTGGAATTATGATTTATGCAAAACCAATTTTAGAACTTTTATTTACGAATTTAGATCATTTGGCAATGACCACATCAATTTTACAGATTGGGTCGCTTTCAATTGTGTTTTTTGGCGTCTCTACAATATCTATTGGGCTATTGCAGGGATTAAATCGACTTAATATCCCGGTGAAAAATGCATTGATTTCCTTAGTGACAAAAGTTTTGTTTAATATTGTTCTTTTGTATGTTTTTGATTTAAATCTATACGGAGCTGTTATTACAAATATTATTTTTGCAGGGGTATCTGCATTTTTGAATTTTCGAGCAGTGCGTCAAGAGATTCCGTTTCGTATCGACATGTACAAAACGCTTATTGCCCCATTGATGAGTTCGCTGATTATGGGAGGGGTTACACTTATTTGCTACAAGCTATTGACCATAAAGATGTTAGGAGAACATGCGTTGCTTATCATTTTGCCTTTAGCAGTTCTAATTTATGGAGTTAGTATTTTAAAATTAAAGGCATTTAATCAAAAAGAGTTAGAAGAGATTCCTTTTGGGAATAAATTCAAACGTTTTTTATAGGAGAAAAGAATGGCAAAGAAAAAAATAATCATTATAGGCGGTGGCATGGCTGGAATGACAGCCGCAATTATTGCTGCTCAAAACGGTGCAAAAGTCACTTTGTTTGAACGTAATGATAAAATTGGAAAAAAACTGGCGGTTACGGGTAATGGTCGGTGTAACATATCCAACCAACATATATCCTCACAACATTATCATTCATCAACAGTCAATATATTTCAAAATATTTATTCCCAGTTTGATTTAAGTCAGACCGTTCTTTTTTTTCAATCAATAGGTATTGATTTGGTCGAATTAGAAGAAGGGAAACTTTATCCTCAGAGTTTACAGGCAAGTAGCGTGGTCAAAGCGTTATTATATAGAGCAACAGAGCTTGGGGTTGAGATTATTTATCATCAACGAATATTAGATATTGAGTACACTAATAAGTTTCGTGTGTATGGACAAGAGCAAACTTTTTATGGCGAATACCTCATCATAGCTACTGGAGGAAAAAGTTATTCCGCATCAGGTTCTACTGGAGATGGATATGCTTTGGCAAAATCTTTTGGTCATCAGATTATAGAACCCATGCCATCCATTGTCCAGCTAGTAACGAAAAGTATCTATAATAAGAGCCTAAAAGGACTTAAAGTACAAGCTAAAGCTCAACTTGTTTGTGATAAGACACAGACAGTTCTTCGTGAAGAAGTAGGAGAAGTTCTTTTTACAGAGTATGGATTGTCAGGTCCGACAATTTTGCAATTATCAACACTTGTTGCGCCTCTACTTAAAAAGGGGATGTCGTTGTCGGTTCATTTAGATTTTTTTCCGGAAAAAACACATGAAGAAATTGATGCATATTTGACTACACGTTTTACACAATTTCCAACTCGTAGCTTGGAGCAGGTGCTTAATGGATATATTAATCAGCGATTAATTATACCGCTTATAAAGTATCTGGAGTTAGATCACCTTAAACAGGCGGCAAATATAACCAAAAAAGAGCGGCATGCCCTAGCAAAAGGATTAAAGAATTTTTGGCAGACCATTGAAAGTACGTATATTTGGAATCAAGCCCAAGTTACGAAAGGTGGCGTTAGCTGCTATGAAGTTGACCCGCAAACGCTAGAATCTACAAAACAAAAAAAGCTTTACTTTATCGGTGAAGTTTTAGACATTGATGGAGATTGTGGTGGCTATAACCTACAATGGGCTATAAGTAGTGCTGCTGTTGTGAGCCAAGATATTTTACAAGGATAAAAGAAGGGAAAACCATGTTAATAAAAGTACCAAATATAGTCATAGAGATTCAACCAGAAAAAGGATATCTACATTCCGATAAGACGTTGATTCGAATGTTGTCAAAGAAACTGCGCATACAAGAGTCAAGAATTCGTGGTGTGTGTATTGACAAATTTTCGATTGATGCAAGAAAAAAACCACAGTTAAAAGGTGTGTATACACTGATTGCTGATGTTATGGATGTGCTTGATAGCCTTGCACTAAAAAAGGTAAATGCCACTAGTTATTCTAAGAAGACCTATGTTTTTCCGCAAAGAAAAGAAGCGCTTACACAACGACCTGTTATTATCGGTTCAGGACCAGCAGGGCTATTTGCGGCCTATGTGTTAGCAACCCATGGACATTGTCCAATTATCATTGAGCAAGGCGAGCAAGCCTCGGTTCGTCAACATAAAATACAAGAGTTTTTTAAAAATGGACAACTTGATGAGTACAGTAATATTCAGTTTGGCGAAGGTGGAGCGGGAACCTTTTCAGATGGGAAGTTAAATACAGGGGTAAAAGATAAATTTTTGCGAAAACAATTTATTTTAGAAACATTTGTTGAACATGGCGCAGACCCTTCGATTCTTTATATGAATAAACCCCATGTAGGAACTGATTACCTAATTAAAATTGTAGAGAGTATGCGCAAAAAAATCATTGAACTTGGTGGCGTGTATCATTTTAACACCTTTTTTGAGAAACCCATAATTAACGAAGGGAAAATCATAGGAATTGAATGTGTTGACATCAAAAAGGATGTTAGAAAAAAGATTCCTTGCGATCAACTCATACTTGCTATTGGCCATAGTTCACGACGAACATTTGAATGCTTATACCAATTAAATGTTACAATGGAAGCAAAGCCCTTTGCAGTGGGGCTTCGCATTGAACATCCTCAAGAATGGATTGATGGAGCACAATACGGAGTGGAAAATATAGGATACGACTTGCCGGCGGCAGATTATAAGTTGACTTATCAAGCGACAAACGGACGCGGTGTGTATTCGTTTTGTATGTGCCCAGGAGGATTTGTTGTTAATGGTGCGTCAGAGCCGGAGGCTGTTGTGTGCAACGGCATGAGCCTGTTCGCTCGTAATGCATCAAATGCCAATAGTGCTATTATTGCTACAGTGTCCAAGGAAGATTTTCAGGATGATTCTCCTTTGGCGGGAATTGAGTTTCAAAGAAAATGGGAAAGACAAGCATATAAAATTGCAGGAAGCGATTATAGTTTACCAACACAAGATTATGTAAACTTCAAGCGTGATGTCATAGGTGAGACCATAGCCGATACAGTTGTTAATACAACGATACATCAAGAAGATTATATTAAAAGCACCTGTGAAAATCCATTAACAGAAGCCCCATTACATGAATGTTTACCTTCTGGCGTTGCATGTGCACTAGTTGAAGGGATTGAATACTTTGGCAAGATTATCGACGGATTTAATCATCCCAAGGCGCGGCTTATTGGAGTTGAGACAAGAACATCGTCACCGGTGCGCATTATTCGTAATGAACAGGGGATGAGTAATATATATGGGTTGTATCCGGCAGGTGAAGGGGCTGGATATGCTGGTGGAATAATGTCAGCAGCCATTGACGGAATAAAGATTGCAGAAAAAATAGTCACTAATTAATAAATGAGTCTAATGTAAAGGATGAGACCATGCGTTTATTTAATTTACTTAAAAAGTACTATGCAAAGATACCGTTAAGCGTTACCAATATTTTAGGATACCTTTCAAACATTATACCTGCGTCTAAACGCTTTGGAAAGGTTTTTGAACAGCAATTTAAGCAATTGGAACGTGATCAATACGCGACAAAAAAAGAGCAAGATATAGCTGTTGATCATTTGTTTTTAGCGTTAATAGATCATGCCTATAAACATGTTCCTTATTACCGCGAACTTTTCGACAAAGAGAATATACGGGTAGAAGACTTTACAGGTATTAAGGATATTAAATATATCCCTTTTTTAACGCGAAAAGATTTAATGGTTAATCGAGAACGTTTAGTTGCGCAAAATGTGGATAAGAATACGTTGATTTATAAGACGACATCCGGAACAACTGGAAATCCAGTAGGATTTTACCTGGATGCAGATACGGTGATGAAAGAATGGGCGTATATCAATCATATGTGGACGCGTGTAGGCTATAAGGCTAATAGTTCACGTCTTGTGCTTCGAGGAGCTGTTTTTCGTGAACAGGCACAAAAAGGCAAAAACTGGCAATATGACGCACTGCGTAAGGAACTTAGCTGCAATATTTTTGATATGAATGTAGAAAATCTTAAAGAATATTGTCGTGTTATTGAAAAGTATCGACCGGAATTTATTCATGGATATATGTCAGCTATCATTATTTTGGCAAAATTTATTGGGCACAATGGGATAGAACTTAAGCATAAATTCAAAGGTATATTAGCTATTAGTGAAAATATTATTGATACACAACGTGCATATGTTGAAGAAATATTTGGCTGTCGTGTCTTTGGATTCTATGGACATTCAGAGCGGCTTGTTATTGCCGGCGAGTGTGAAGAAAGTTATGCTTATCATGTAGAACCAAGTTATGGCTATATTGAGATTATCGATGAGAATGGTCAAGTTATCGAAGATGATCGTGTTGGAGAAATTGTGGCTACAGGATTTTGTAATCAAGGGATGCCGCTTATTCGCTACCGCACAGGAGATATGGCTAGTTGGTCAATGCAACCATCCTGTTCCTGCGGAAGGAGTCATCGACGTTTAGAAGATATCCATGGACGGTGGCGTCAAGATGTCTTAATTAATCAAGACCATTCTTTTGTATCACTTACATCATTAAATATGCATTCGGATGTTTTTGACCAGATTATTCGATATCAATATTACCAAGATACGGTGGGAGAGGTTGTTTTAAAATTAGTGGTAACACATCCTTTAAGTGATCACGATACGAAGAAAATAATGATGCAATTACATGAAAAAACACAAGAAAAAATCGCCTACACAATTGAATATGTAGACGATCTTCCGGTAAAAGCCAATGGAAAATATTCGATGATTGACCAGAGACTCAATTTAGATTCTTTCTTTAAGATTATAGAGTGATTGATATTTTTTTGTAAGGTAATCCGTAAAGAATTTTGGATTAAAGGCTTCGCCGCTAGCGCCTTCAATAATCTTTGCAGGTGTTTGTGTGGAGCCGTATTGATGAATATGTGAGGAGAGCCAAGCAAGGATTTCCTCCATTTTTCCTTCTTCTAGACAGTCTAAAACATCTAAATCTTTTTGCATTGCATGTTCAAACTGTGCAGCATATGCACTTCCAAGAGCATAGGATGGGAAGTAGCCAAATAGACCTTCTGACCAATGGACATCTTGAAGAATACCGTTAGCATCGGTGGTTGGTCGAACACCGACATATTCTTCATATTTATCGGCCCAGCGCTTAGGTAAGTCATTGATATCAAAAGCGTGTTCCATTAACTCTTTTTCCATTTCATAGCGTACCATAATATGAAGTGGATAAGTAACCTCATCGGCATCTACACGAATAAGAGAAGGTTCAACTTTGTTAATTGCTTTTATAAAGGTCTCTACAGAGATAGACCCTAATACATCTGGAAACAATTCGACTAACTTTGGCATATGTCTTTTCCAAAAAGCTTGATTGCGTCCAAAATTATTTTCGTATAGACGTGATTGGGATTCATGAATTCCCATAGATACACCTGTTGCCAAACAGCTAAAGCCAATTTCTTTGGATATATTTTGTTCGTATAGACCGTGACCTGTTTCATGAATAGTCGAAAAAATAGGGTTAATTAAATCTTGTTCATGAAAATGGGTTGTAATACGCACATCATCTGGACTCATGTTTTGAGTAAATGGATGTTCGCTTTCGGATAAACTGCCACCATCCATGCGAAAGTCCAGTGCTTCCATAATATATAATGAAAATGCTTCTTGCTCAGCAATGGGAAAGGTTGCGTTTAGAAACGAGGTCTCAGGTGTAGGCTGCGCTTGAATTTGTTGAACTAGAGGAACGATAGACGCTTTAAGTTCGTCAAAAAACTCGTCAAGCATCTCAACAGTTGCACCAGGTTCATAATCATTTAGCAAAGTATTATAGGGATGTCCGGTGTAGCCTCGATAGTTTATAAAACGTTTGGTTGTTTCGATAACTTTTTCGAGATAGGGTGCAAAAAGATTATAATCATCGGCTTTTTTTGCTTTTTCCCATGCGTTGGAAGACTCGACAAGCAGGGACTGATAATCAGCGTATTCTTTAACAGGAATAGGGCTGATTTTTTCGTATTCACGTTTAAAGTGTTGGAACTTGGCTTGTGTGAGAGGATCAAGCTGATGGCTTATCGTCCCAAGTTCGTGTAGAAGCTTATCAACAGTTGGATTAATTAAAGTATTAAAATATAAGGTTGAGACAAAACTAATGACTTCGGAACGTGCAAAGACACCATCTTTAGAGGCGGTTGTCATTGAGTCGAACCCTAGAAGTGACTCCATATACGTAATTGCGGCCATATCATGGTCAAGATCGTTTAATTGTTCAGTAAGTTTTTTCAGTGTGTCATTCATCCTAAATTCCCTTTCTTTGTTTATTAAAAACATTGTATCAGATATATAATAGATGTCAAAGTAAAAAGGGAACAAATTGAAAAATATTTCGTCATATAAGTGTAACATAAACCTATTTAGGATTGTTCTAGATAGTGTTATAATAAAGATAAGGGAGAACCTTATAAACACAGAGATAAAAAAGGGAGGAATTATGATGAAAGGACGCATGAAAAAAAGTATGCTGAGCTTGGGAATCGTTCTCATACTCATGAGTATGATTGGATGTGCATCAGGAGATAAGAGCTCGAGTGTTATGGACCAAGAGGCCGGCAACATGACAGAAGAAACCAGCGATACATCAATGGATTATGATGCGGTTGATGATTATGAAGCTAAACCAATGGAAGATGAAAATTATGGTGTGGATGGCTCGAGTAATGTCCCGGTAGGTATGAACCTAGATGATTCACGTAAGTATATTTTAACGTATAACTATGAAATGGAAACATTAACGTTTGATGAGACCCAGACACGGTTAAATCAATTAATTAATATGCATAGTGGATACTATGAATCTACACAAATTTCGGGACGTAATATGCGTGCGAATTATACGCAGCGACGATATGGAAACTTTACAATTCGCATTCCCAAAGATCAAATTGTTGGTTTTCTAGAAGGGCTTAAAACCATTGGGGCCAATATACTAAATGAAACCAGCGACCAAGATGATGTGACCAATCAATACTATGATTTGGATGCACGTATCAAGACGCTAGAAGTTCAAGAAGAACGTCTAATTAGTATTTTAGAGACGGCAGATGAGTTAGAATATATTATAGAACTTGAGCGAGAATTATCAGATGTACGTTATGAAATCGAACGTAACATGTCCTCGTTTCGTAATCTGGAAAACCGTATCAGTTATACCACTGTACATTTAAGCTTACAAGAGGTCATTGAAGAGACCGTGATTGATGAAGAACCAACATCTTTTATTGACAAAATGAGTTATGGGTTCAAACAAAGTGTAAAAGCAGTTGGAAGATTTTTTGAAGCATTGGCACTATTCTTTATCACACAAAGCCCAATTTTACTTGTTGTCTTTATTTTTGGATTTGTAGGATATAAAGTTATTCGATGGATGATAAAGAAAATATTTCAATCGAAAGATAAAATGAAAGAATAAGGATTGAATATAAGGCGTATTTCGTGTATGATGTTTTTATGATTTGCTATATGCAAATCATAAAAACTATTATATGTATATGAGTATAGGAAGTAACTCTATACTTAGAAGGATGGATTATGGAACATAGAATACACTTAAATGAAGCACAGCGAATTGTAATAAAGATAGGATCGTCATCACTTACCCATGAAAAGACTGGACATATTAATTTACGGCGTGTAGAACATTTTGTTCGCCAAATCTCAGATTTAAAAAATTCGGGAAAAGAAATTATTGTTGTTAGTTCAGGCGCACAAGCGGTAGGAATCAGCGCTATTCACTTAGATAAAAAACCAACAACACTACCGGAAAAGCAGGCAATTGCTGCTATTGGTCAAGCTTCACTTATGATGCTATATCAAAAATTATTTCATGAGTATAACCATTTAGTGGGACAAGTATTACTGACAAAAGATATTCTTGATGATGATGAACGTTATCGTAATGCAAAAAACACAATGGAAGCATTACTTAAAATAGGCGTCATTCCTATTGTTAATGAAAATGATACGGTTTCTACAGATGAAATCGAATTTGGTGATAATGATCGTTTATCTGCTATGGTTGCAGTACTATCCGATGCGGATTTATTGATTTTACTTTCGGATATCGATGGTCTATATGATAAAGATCCAAAAGTGTACCCTGACGCTAAAATTGTCGAGGTTGTGCATGAAGTGGATGATTTTATATATGAAATGGCAGGTGTATCAAAATCTAAATTAGGTACAGGAGGAATGTTGACAAAACTCATGGCAGCAGAGATGGTCAACAATTCAGCCATAGACATGATTATCGGAAATTCAAAAACACCCTATGTATTACAAAAGATTCAAGATGGAGAAGTGATTGGAACCATATTTAAAGCAAAGGAAATCTAAATCAGATTTAAATCCCCTTCATTTGATGGTATAATAAATATACTATGATAATGGAGGTTTTTCTATGTTGAATACACTTTTTGGTGAAACTTTGTATCGTCGACTTAAACCTTTAGCAAAAATCATTTGTTACCACAAATATAATGTCGCAGAAGGTGACTATACGCTTCCACAAGAGGAAGCCTATGTTCTTGTTGGACAACATATTAGTGGAATCGATTCGATGATTATTAATTGTTTTTCTAATCGTTTGATTCGTTTTTTGTATGAAGACTATACACCGATGCCTACATTACAGCGACTATTTTTAGAACGTTTTGAAATGATTCCTTTTCAAAAACATATGACAGAATACGAGGCAGTGCAAAGGATACAAAAACATTTGCTGGCAAACCATCCTGTAGGTATTTTCCCGGAAGTTGGACCAACATGGGAAAACCATGAGCAAGTGACAATCCCGGCCATGGCAAAGCTGATTAAGCAGATGGGGGTTGGGGTTTATGGTGTGCGCTTATATGGAAGCTATTTATCTAAACCAGAATGGGCAAGACACTCTCGCCGTGGACAGATAAAGATTGAAACGTTTCTTGTCCTTTCAGCACAAGATGTACAAACATTATCCATCCAACAAATTAAAAAGCATCTATCTGCAGCAATAGAATATGATGATTATATATGGCAATCTGAAGCCGATGTCATGTTCAAAGGCAAGCGTCGCGCTGAAAATATTGAACGCCTTTTATATGTATGTCCAGAATGTAACGCCTTTAATACGTTTACATCCCACAAGCATGAGTTTATATGTAATTCTTGTGATACACGTTTTTCTTATTCTATGTATGGAACGATTGAACAAAAAAATCAACCCTATAAAATGCAGATAAATACATGGACAAAATGGCAGGCCACTCGGTTGGATAAGATAGATTACTTTCCCGAATGTCGTCAAATGGAAAGCTATATTGATGAAAGTCCTTATATTGGACCGATCGTCATATCAAAAGAAGGAATACATGTTCAAACATTTATTCCCTATAAAGAAATGCAATACCTTCGAAGTATAGGTGCTTTTGCAATCGTTTTTTATTACAAGGATAAAAAATATCGACTTGTTTTTAAAGAAGGAGCAACGGTGTCTGTTAAATTTATCTATGATTATATCAGGCTACATCAAAATTGCATTTGATGACGCTTCGTGGTATCATATTTGATTATAATTATATGCCAATATATTAAACAATATTTATAAAGGAGAATCTCATGAACCCAAATAAACTTAATCGTATTAATGCACTATATAAAAAGTCAAAAGAAGAGGGACTTACAGAAGCTGAGAAGAAAGAACAGCATACGTTGCGTCAAGAATATATTCAATTAGTCCGAAAGAATCTTAGAGGAACTTTGAATAATACGACCATCCAATATCCAGATGGGACACAACAAAAGCTTGAGAAAAAATATGAACACTAACTCAAAACAGTTAAAAGAAAATATTCGAACCACATATTTAGCGAAAAGAAATATGCTATCAAAGGATACAATTAGAATATCTAGTCAGGCCATTATCAAGAAAATTTTGCACAGCGATCGGTATTTGCATGCAAAAAAAATATTTTGCTATTATCCAAATCAAAATGAATGCAACCTTCTTGAACTTGCAGAACATGCCCTTAATGCAGACAAAATTGTCGCATTTCCTAAGTCTTCTTCTAAAAGGCACATGGATTTTTTTCAAGTCAATGCATTGGACAATTTTACACTAGGACGCTTTGGGATTATGGAACCTAGCACTAGCTGCTTAGTTCATCCGGACGAGGATACATTAATTCTTGTTCCAGGGATTGCTTTTGATGACAAGAATTATCGTATTGGACATGGAGGAGGATACTATGATACGTATTTTCATCGGTTTTCTCATTCACCGTACAAAAAAATCGGTGTTTATTACCAATGGCAACAAACACCGAGTATTCCCGTCGAATCACATGATATACCTTTAGATGCGATTATTGTTGATTAATGGCTATCTTGAAGGGATAAAAAAGTTTTGGATACAAGTTCAAATTCCTCATCTTCATCAATCATCTCAAGATTTATTGAGTGATCGTCATTCTCATCAAAGCGATATAATAACGCGCGATGATTATCTGGGTGAAGTAAAGCGATATATGTTTGTTCATTAATTGTAAATGAATCAATAATTTGACATACGAGTGTTGTATCATCCTCTAATGTTAATGTGATACTTTCTTTTTCATGTCCAGAGCAATCACATGAATGTTCAGAACATGAACAATCGCCATTGCAATGGTTATGGTCTTTGGTTGCCATAGGAACTCCTTCCGCAAACAATCCGCATAGCGGAGCGAGGGATAGCCTCTTTGTTTAAATTATTTATAGTGAATTGTACATTACCATTCTTATTATACTGAATGTCAATTGAATGTCAACCAAACAAATGTTGTATATCTTTTGAACATGGGATATAATGTAAGGTAAAGAAACACTGGAGGATTATTATGATAAGTTATATTCACGGTATACTGGTTGCAAAGCGTGAAGATTCAGTAATTATAGAATGCCAACATATTGGCTATGAAATTTTTGTTCCTTTAAGCGTCATAAGTCAGCTGCCAAGTATTGGATCAGAAGTAAAAATGCATACGGAACTTTATGTACGCGAAGATGTTCTACGACTTTATGGGTTCATATCGGATGACGATATTGATGTGTTTAGAAAACTCATTAGTGTATCGGGGATAGGACCTAAAGGAGCGCTTGGTATTTTGTCGACGCTGACCCCTGATGATTTACGGCTTGCGATTATGACAGATGATTCAAAGCGAATAAGCCAAGCCAAAGGAATCGGAAAAAAAACGGCCGAAAAACTTATTATCGAATTGAAAGATAAATTAAAAGTTGTTGATCTAGAAGTGCTAAGCGCTTCAACGGAACAAACGTTACACAGTACGTATATTGATGAAGCTTTGATGGGCTTGACAGGTCTTGGGTATACAGAGACAGAGGCGCTTCATGCAATTAAACATGCACAACACGCCGACTCAACGTCAGAGCTCATAAAGCAGGCACTTATTTTCTTAGCTAAGGAGTAGACATGAAAAAACGATTAATAACCAATCAAATGATAGAAGAAGACATTGCTATAGAAACGTCGTTACGGCCCACATGTCTTGATGAATACATAGGGCAAGAAAAGGCTAAAGAAAATATACGTGTATTTTTAGAGGCGGCAAAAAAACGTAATGAACCTCTTGACCATGTATTACTCTACGGTCCTCCTGGCTTGGGAAAAACCACACTAGCATCCATAATCGGCCATGAAATGGGTGTTAATTTAAAAATTACTTCGGGTCCGGCTATTGAACGCCCGGGGGATATTGCTGCGCTGCTTAACAATCTCCAGGAAGGTGATTTGCTTTTTATTGATGAGATACATCGATTGAATCGTCAAGTGGAAGAAGTTATGTATCCGGCGATGGAGGATTATGTCATTGATATCCTTATAGGAAAAGGCCCGGCGGCAAAATCAATTCGCTTAGATTTGCCTAAGTTTACACTAGTAGGAGCAACGACACGTGTAGGTCTCCTTTCATCACCGCTTAGAGACCGTTTTGGCGTTTTACATAAGCTTGAATTTTATACACCTCAAGAATTAGCGACAATCATCCACCGTAGTGCAAAGGTTCTTAATGTTGAGATAGATGCAAAAGGCGCTTATGAGATTGCACGTCGATCAAGAGGAACTCCGCGCTTGGCTAACCGTTTGCTTAAACGTGTACGGGATTTTGCGCAGGTAAAGTTTGAAGGGGTAATATCTGAAGAGGTCGCAAAAGCTTCGTTGGATATGTTAGATGTTGATCCCTTAGGATTAGATAATAATGACCGTAAAATGTTGTTAACGCTCATAGAAAAATATCAAGGCGGTCCGGTAGGGTTAGATACTCTAGCGGCAACGATTGGAGAAGAATCAGATACCGTTGAAGATGTCTATGAACCATTTTTATTGCAGTTAGGCTTGTTAAACAGGACACCGCGTGGGCGTATGGTAACACCTTATTGTTATAAACATTTTGGATTAGTTATGGATAATTAGTATAATTAGGGGGATATATGGATAAAGAATTAATTTTATTAAATATCATTGAATCCGATGGAAATGTTAATCAACGTGTATTGGCAAAGGCTTTAGATGTGAGCTTAGGGACCGTTAATCATATGTTGCAAGAGTATGAAGAAGAAAATATAATGACGCCGATTCGCAAAAAAAATCGTAAAGTAGAGTATCTATTGACAGATTATGGTAAAGAATATCATAATAAGTTATTAGTCGATTATATTTCTTCATGTTTTGAAGCGATTGCACATATTCGTAAAAAAGTAAAAGAGCAGATATATTTGTTGCTAGATCAGGGTATCCGACAGTTTTTTATACAGGGAAATACAGATGAAATTAGTCGAGTGGTAAAGATGTGTTTAATTGAAATCAGCCGTGAACAGACAATATCATATGAACTAATTAAAGAAGAGCAAGCATTTGATGAAATGCTACAAAGCATGAAAGCAGATGAGAAGACATGTTCAGCTGTCATTGGATGGTCCGTTTTTCCTAATCAAGATTATAATGAAGTACTATATAAAAATTTATTATCCTAAAAACTATAAGGGGGTTATTGTATGGCACAAAAGAATGAGTCGAAGGTATTGATCGGTGGAAATGTGTATACGTTAAGTGGTGATGAAAGTGAAGAATACTTACAGCATGTTGCGCTATATATCAATAAAAAAATGCAAGAAGTTCAAAATTCAGAGAACGGAAAAAAGTTGAATACACGCTTGCAATCGGTTCTTTTGGCGATTAACATTGCAGATGACTATTTTAAAGTGAAAACCAGTCTTGATGAAAAAGAACGTCAAATTGAAGAACTAAAAAAAGAAACAGATAGGTTGAAAAATGAACTTGATGATTACATTGATTTATTTGAACATGATGATTTGTAATATAGGAGGAGCTTCATGTTAAGTAAAGAAAAACGCCCTGAAATATTAGCACCGGTGGGACATATCGATGCATTTTATGCAGCAATCAAAGCCGGCTGTGATGCGCTATATTTAGGAGGGCTTGACTTTGGAGCAAGGGATTATGCAAAAAACTTTGATCATGATACATTGATCCAAATTGTTCGCTATGCACATTTACGTAATGTAAGAGTGTATTATACCTTAAATACATTAATTAAGGATATCGAGTATAAAAAATTAGATACGGAGTTAAAATTTTTAGATACACTTTGTCTTGATGGCTTAATCATACAAGATTTAGGTGTTTTTGAATATATACGGAAAAACTATCCTACGTTTATACTTCATGGAAGTACCCAATTAAATATTCATAATGTCGAAGATGCACGTTTTTTTTATGAACTGGGATTTGAACGTGTAGTGTTGGCAAGGGAATGTCAACTAGGTGATGTTGAAGCAATTTGTTCTCAAGTTCCCATTGAAGTTGAGACATTTGTTCATGGTGCGCTATGTTATGCATTTAGTGGTCAATGCTTTATGAGTAGTTTTTACGGAGGACGAAGCGGTAATCGAGGTAAATGTGCAGGCCCTTGTCGCCTACCTTTTACAGTGGATAATGCAGATGGATATTTTCTTAGTATGAAAGATCAAATGACGCTTAGTATATTGCCGCAATTAATTCTTGCAGGAATTGATTCCTTTAAAATTGAGGGGCGGATGAAAAATGCCGATTATGTATTTCACGCAACACGTTTATATCGAAAATATAGAGAACTTGCACTTACATGTATCCATGAGAATCGAGTCCATGAATATAGTGTCGAACAAAAAGATATCAATTTATTAAAGGTTATCTATAACCGCGGGGACTTTACACAAGGCTATTATTATGCCCAACCATCTAGCCAAATATCAATCGAGCATCCAAAGCACCTTGGACTGAAGGTGGGAAGCGCAAGACTTGAGAAGCAATCATTAACGCTTACCTTACATGAACCTTTGACAAAGGGAGATGTTCTTGAATGGCATGTACCGACAGAATATATGCATAAGGCAGAACATCCCACAAGTACATTGGATATGGATTGGACTCAAAAACAACTGAATCTTAAGAAAAACCTACCTATAGTTAAAGAAATTCTGGCTTTGTGTAAAGATAAAAAAATCAGTTTTCCGATATATAAAATATATGATCCGGCATTTTCAAAAGATTATTATGCGGCGCATATGGAGCCAATAACTTGGGTTGATGTTCAGGTGAAGGCTAATGTTGGTGAGCCCTTAACTATGAATATGATCTTCATTGATGATCAAGGGATGGAACAATCCTTTCATGTAGAGGGGGTTGTTGTTGAACCGGCTAAAAAACGTCCTCTGGATGAACAACAGTTAAAAAAGCAAATCAATAAAATGGATGAACAAGTGTTTCAATTCAATAAGATTGATGTGTCAATGGGTGGTGATGGATTTGTACCTCTTGGGGCAATCAATCAACTGCGACGCGATGGCGTAGCACTATTAGAAGCGCATAAGCTTAAAATGCAATGGGAGCAAAGAAAGCCTTATCAACTAAAAAACTTACTGCAAAAACAAGTGGAGTTAAAAAAAGAAGATAGAGCGATAAGAAGCCAGCCTCAGATACGTGTGCGTATTGCAACTACGGCTCAATGGAAAGGTCTTAAGGCAAGCTGTCAAAAAGAAAAAAAGGCAATTATTGAGCGAATATATATTGATTATACGGACATGCGTATTGACGAAATCAATAGCATCTTAATAGAGAAAGAGTCGATAGAGCCCAAGGCACAATTTTACTTGGCTTTACCACATGTTGTTTTGACCGCATCGAAAAAAAAGATGCTAGAAGATTTTAAGCAAATAGACATGCAAAAAATAGACGGATTTTTAGTACGCAGCCTTGGACAAATTGAATTGTTAAAAGCATATCAGAAACCCTTGGCCTCAGATTATAATCTACATGCTTTTAATCAAGAGAGTGCTAATTTTTTATCAGACTATTTTGATACGGTCACACTGTCTATTGAATTAAATGCAAGGGGAATGGAAGACATCATTAAACAAGCTCCAAAATTGGACATCGAATGGATTAGCTATGGGCACATTGCATTGATGCACTCTGGCACCTGCGTTTATAAAAGCCGCTATGGAAAATGTGACTATACTTCAAAAGGCCATTCAATGACCCTACAAGACCGTAAGCAAGAAGTGCAGCATGTCATGTGCCATTGTAAGTTTTGTTATACAACAATATATAATGCAAAAGCAACGAATTTACTTGACTATACACAGCAACTCAAAGGTAAACATCGCATTGAATTTACGTATGAATCCGAAGAAGAAGTATATCAAAAAATGATAGAACTTTATCGCAATAATACGATTGGATTTGACGAGAATAAAATGACAAAAGGTCATATTCAACGCGGTGTAAAATAGGTGGATTATGCAAAATCTAAGTATTGTGCTTAACTATATTTATGTTATTATGTTGGCGGTTTTCACACTGAATATAATGGTCACATACAAACTCTCAACAGATGAAAAAAAAGCTTCGTTAACAATGGAGCAAATCATATTGTTTGCTATGTGCTTTTTGGGCCATGGCTATATTCTCTTTAATAATGCAGTCGATCAAAAAGGCTTAACTATATTAGGTCTAAACGTCATTGCTATTGGTTTGTTTGTGTATGGAAGTCAACTTTCCAATTATCTCGAACCGATTGTATGGCATGTTATTGCCATGCTTCATTTAATCGGCTCCATTATGTTGCACAGATTAGATCCGGACCTTGCTTTAAAGCATACTTTATTTGCATGTGTTGGCTTTATAGTGATGGTTGGTGTATTAGCAATCGTTCGCCGCATGAAAAAGATGGACAAACTAACATGGGTATATATCATCTTATCGGTGGCATTATTGTTTAGTGTTAATGCAACCGTCAATGGTGCGACAAACTGGGTCAATATTCGAGGCATTACATTTCAACCTTCAGAAATTGTAAAAATATTGTTTGCATTTTCTTTGGCAGCTATTTTTCACAGTCAGAAAAACTTCTTAGGACTTGTCAAAGGATCTATGTATAGCGGTATGCTTATTCTTATCCTTGTATATCAAAGAGACCTAGGAAGTGCCCTTTTGTTTTTTGTTACCTATATTGTCTTGTCGTATATGTACTATCAAAAAAGATGGTTGCCCTTTGCACAAATCGGTGTGTTAAGTGTTGCAAGCGTTGTTGCATATCAATTATTTTCGCATATTCAAGTACGTATTATCTCATGGTTATATCCATTTAATTATATCGACCGAGAAGGCTATCAAATTACTCAATCCCTCTTTGCATTTGCCCGTGGAAAATGGATGGGCACCGGATTGATGCAAGGGATGCCTAAACGAATCCCGGTAGTAAATTCAGACTTTATTTTTGCAGCAATTGGTGAAGAACTTGGAAGCTTTTTTGTTCTTCTTACTATTTTTTTGTTTTATATGCTGATTATCATGTTGCTTGCCCAATGTCAAAAGAGTAAAAGACGATTTTTTCTATATGCAGGTGTTGGTATGACGGTGATGCTTGGATTTCAGGGCTTTTTGATTATTGGAGGTGTCATTAAGTTGGTGCCCCTTACAGGAGTGACCTTTCCCTTTGTAAGTTATGGAGGAACATCGTTATTGACTTCTATAGGTATGGTTGGCTGTATTGACTTAATGAGCAAATTACCATGTCGAAAAGAAAAATATAGCTATAATGCCCATACATTGATTTCGTTAAAAGTTGTTATGACTATCCTTTATATGGCGCTTATCGGATACTTTATGTTCTTTATCGTTGTTCAAAGTGAAGATGTACAGTTAAATAGTTATAATAAGCGTTTAGAATTTATTGAAAAAGAAATTATTCGTGGATCCATTTATGATAGTACGGGAGAGGTGCTAGCATATACAAAAGTTGAAGGCGATACTCAACAGCGTATTTATCCGTTTGGCAATAGCTATGCCCATGTCGTTGGTTATACGAATCCCGGAAAAACGGGAATTGAAGCAGATTTAAACATGCAGCTTCTAGATAGCAACCAAAACTTCTTACAGCAATTGCTTCGCAATGTCAAAGCACAAGAGCGCCGCGGAAGCGATATACATCTTACACTTAACCATACATTGCAACAAATTGCAGATACTAGTCTTGGTAATCGAAAAGGGGCTGTTGTAGCTATGGATCCGACCACAGGTAAGATCTTAGCAATGGTTTCAAAACCGGACTTTGATCCTAATGTTCTCTATCAAACATATGGCCAATTGTCTACAGATGCTAAAGAGGCAACGTTGCTTAATCGTGTGACGAATGGATTATATCCTCCAGGCTCAACCTTTAAGGCATTGACAGCGTTGACCTATATACGTGAACATTCAGAGCCCTTTTCTTATGTATGTAAGGGGGCGCACCAATTTGCAGAAAAAACAATTCATTGTTATGGTGACACGGCGCATGGTGAAGTATCCATTAAAGAAGCTTTTGCATATTCGTGTAATACAGCTTTTGCGGTCATGGGAGAGGCTGTGACAACAGAGCAGCTTGAAGAGACTGCCAATGATCTGTTTTTTAACCAAGCACTTCCTTATGCGTATAACCATAAAAGAAGTCAATTTGGCTTCCCGGAATATGTGTCTGCTGCACTGCGTGCTGAGACCGTTATTGGGCAAGGAGAAACAATGATTACTCCTTTGCATAATCTAATTATTACAAGTGCTATTGCGAATGGAGGATTGATTGTAGAACCGTATTTGGTTGATTATATTGAGAATCCGAACGGAAAAATTGTTGAACAAACATTACCTAATGGTTATGAGACAACGCTGACAGTTGATGAAATCAAAGCGTTGCGGGAATATATGGTAGCCACAGTTACAATGGGAACAGGAAAAAAACTGCGTAGTGACCACTATAGCGCTGCAGGTAAGACTGGGGCTGCAGAGAATCCTTTTGGAGCGACACATGCATGGTTTGTTGGATTTGCACCCGCACAAGAGCCGCAAATAGCGGTGTCTATTCTGGTTGAAAACGCAGGGTCCAGTGGTGCTAACGCAGTGCCAATCGCAAAAGAGTTGTTTGATGCATATTTATTGAATTAGTGAAAAATTTGTTGCGTGAACACATAAAAGAATGTATACTCTATGTAAGACTTAATCTAGATTAGCACCCAATTACAAGGAGGCATACAATGACTGAAGCAGTAAGTTGTGGCGGGGTGGTAATCCACAGAGGAAAAATTCTATTACTCTATAAGAATTACAAAGGCAGATACGAAGGATGGGTCTTACCCAAAGGTACTGTCGAAGAAGGCGAAGAGTATAAAGACACTGCTCTACGTGAAGTGCAAGAAGAAACAGGCGTTAAAGGTAATATAATTAAATATATTGGTAAAAGCCAGTATTCCTTTCGGGTTGCCAATGATACCGTACTAAAATATGTACACTGGTACTTGATGAAAGCCTACAATTATTACAGTAAGCCGCAAAAAGAAGAATATTTTGTGGATTCAGGCTATTATAAATTCCATGAAGCCTACCACTTGCTTAAATTTCCAAATGAAAAGCAGATATTGGAACAAGCTTATGCGGAGTACCTAGAGTTAAAAAAATGTAATATGTGGGGAAACAAGAAGTATATGTAAAAGACCGTTTATCGGTCTTTTTTCTATTGCTTTTGTTTATGCTGATTCTAGGCAATCAGGAATTAATGGATGTTTTTTTATATAAAAAAAATATGTATTTTTTATATGAGTGGTGTACATAGTGATGTACGACCTTACAAATAAAAATACATATATCTCTCAAAGCAGTGCGGATGGTGGGAGTCGAACCCACACGATGTCACCACCGCAGGATTTTGAATCCTGTGCGTCTGCCTATTCCGCCACATCCGCATGTCTGACGCTTAATGATAATAACATAGGATGGCTTTTTTGGCAAGTACTTTTCTGGAAAAAATTATAAAAATTCTGATTCATATCTGATAATGTCTTAAGTAACCACATTTGATTATGTCCCAAAGGGAAAGGATGTCGTATAATAGAAACTCACTAAACGAACGAGGTTATATTATGCGAAAAATTGAACTTAACATGAAAGAACATCACAAATATGAAATTATCAAGAAACTTGTTGAAACTAACGGTAACAAACTCAATGCTTCCATCAAGATCGGCTGTTCCGTTCGCCATGTGAACCGAATGATTGCCGGCTACAAAGCAAACGGCAAAGGTTATTTCCAGCATGGTAACAAAGGGCGAAAGCCTAGCATCACACTTGATGACGAAACCCGTCAGAAGATTTTGGATCTCTACCGCAACAAGTACTATGATGCCAACTTCTCACATTTCCAAGAACTCTTGGCAAAGTACGAACATATTCAGGTTTCTGCCACAACCATCAACAACATTCTAAGTACCGAATTCATCCTATCACCCAAGGCCAACCGAAAAACCAAACGAAGGATGAAGGAAAGGCTCAAGGCTATGAAAAAAATGGCAAAAGCGAAAAAGGACATCAAAAGAATCGACACTGCCTTGGTCGACATCGATGATGCCCATCCCCGCCGTCCCCGCTGTTCCTTCTTTGGTGAAATGTTGCAGATGGACGCCTCCATCCACCAATGGTACGGTCAGACAAAGTCCCAACTTCACATCGCCATCGATGATGCTACTGGCTCTATTGTAGGCGCCTATTTCGACGAACAGGAGACACTTAACGGCTATTACAACGTATTCCATCAAATCCTATCCAATTATGGAATTCCCTATATGTTTTATACCGACCGACGCACTGTTTTTGAATACAAACAAAAAAGATCCGCTTCTATCGAAGCCGATACCTTCACTCAGTTCAGTTATGCTTGTCATCAGTTGGGAGTTGATATTAAGACCACCAGTATCCCCCAAGCCAAAGGTCGGGTTGAACGGTTGTTCCAGACTTTGCAATCACGCCTTCCAGTCGAACTTCGACTGAAAGGTGTGACAACGACTAAGCAAGCCAACGTATTCTTGAACTCCTACATAAAAGAATACAATGCTCAGTTCGCAATAGACTCCAAGCATATCAAAAGTGTCTTTGAAAAGCAACCCCCTCAGGAAAAAATTAACCTCATTCTTGCCGTGCTTTCTGACCGCAAAATCGATAATGGTCATTGCATCCGTTACAACAAGCATTATTACATGCCAACAGGTCGAGATGGTTTGCCTAAGCACTTTTATAAAGGTACTAAATCTCTAGTTATCCAAGCTTTCGATAACCAGCTCTATACTTCAATCAATGATGAAACCTATGCCCTAAGGCTCATTCCTGAACATGAATACTCTTCGATTAACTTTGACAGCCTATCAAAAATATCCGAGCCTAAGAAGCAAACCATTCCCCCTATCAACCATCCATGGCGCCAGGCTACATTTGCGAACTTTGCAAAACAGCAACGCCATCGGATTGACTTTGAGTCTGCCTGCTATACGCAGGAAGTACTGTCCAACTAGGACGACTCCGGTGCCTGCCTTACGGCGAGGATGGGGACGAAGCACCATAAAGAAAAAAGCCATGCACCTGACAGTGCTAATTATTAATTTTTTTTGGGACATTCTCAAAAACGGTTGACAGTACTTTTCTGGAAAAAATTATAAAAATGTAATTATTTTTTTGATTTACACGAACACTTAATGCAAAAGCATAGTGAATATGGTATAATTGTTTAGAATTTGGGATTACAATGAAGGGAGGCGTTTGGATGGATACAGTTGAAGAAAAACTGATAAAAAAAGCCCAAAAAGGTAATGTAAAAGCTTTTGAAAAATTAATACTTCAACATGAAGATCATATATATGCTATTGCACTCAAAGTGCTTAAAAATGAAGCGGATGCATATGATGCAGCACAAGAAATATGTCTAAAGATATATCAAAAAATAGATCAGTTCAAATTTGAATCGGCATTTAGCACATGGGTGCATCGATTAGCGATAAATACAGCGATTGATGAATATCGTAAAATCAAAAGAAAGCAACAAAAAGAATACTCCTACGATCAGCCAATTACAGATGATAATAATACGATGAAAGATTTTATTGAAGATACAAACGATACGCCGGAGAATAGTGTTGTTCGTCAAGAACAAATTCAGATGGTTTGGCAAGCGTTGGAAAAATTAAAGGAAGAACAGAGAAATATTATTATAATGAAAGATATTGAAGGTCGGTCTTATCAAGAGATTAGTGAATCCTTACAAATCAATATGGGGACGGTCAAGTCACGCTTAGCTCGTTCGAGAATAGCCTTAAAAGAGGTTCTAAAAGACTCATGGGAACAATCTAGCGTTTGAGACGTCTAACAATTGAAAGGAGGAACGGATATGACTGTTTGTAATGAAAAATATAAAGAGCTCATTGCGTTGTATTCAACAGGTGCGTTGACATCTGAAGAAGAAGATGTAGTAAAAAAACACATCAAAGAATGTGATGAATGTAAAGAAGAGTTTGAGATATATCAGGCAATTGAACATGAATTGGATTTATCCATGTATCAGGCACCTAAGACCTTGCATGACGATGTAATGAAGCGTTTACCCCATAAAAACGAAACTAGAGTTGTACGTTATCAGCCATATTTTAGTGTGGCAGCAGCCGTTGTATTTGTTGTTTTGTTGGGTGTTGTTGGCTTAATGAATCCAAATATTCGACAAACAACTTCAGATGAAACGGCAATAGAATATGATATGGCAACAGGAAGCGTTAATGAAGATAATACACAAATGAAAGATAGTGCTCTAGAAGAGGAAAATAGTGAAGTAGAAGCATTTAGTGCAGAAAGTTCTATGTCTATCGCTCAAGACGAAGAGGTGACAGAGGAAGCGGCTGCAGATGATTCTATTGATGCCGGGAATGCACAAGAAAGTATAGAGACAAATGTTATAGTCGAAGAACAAATCATAGAAGACACACCTCAAGCAACGCCTAGAATGGCGATGGAAGCGGTGGAGAATGATGTGGATGAACAAGCGGATGATAATTATCAGATCGTGTTTATCCTAGCGGCAATTATTTTAATAGGCATCGGCGGTGTCTTGATATATCGAAGAGCAAAAAAAAGATAGGAGATTCACATGAATAAATTGTTACTAATTGACGGAAATAGTATTATGAATCGGGCATTTTATGGACTGCCTTTATTGTCAGATGCCAAAGGAAGATATACAAATGCAGTCTTTGGTTTTTTAAATATCTTATTCAAGACTATTGATGATGAGGCGCCTACACATCTTTTGGTTGCATTTGACAGCCACGCGCCAACCTTTCGTCATGAGACATATAAGGAATATAAGGGGAATCGAAAAGGTATGCCAGACGAGCTTCGTAGCCAGATGCCTCTTATTCGTGAAGTTTTAGATACAATGAATATTGCAACATATGTGGAAGATGGAATTGAAGCAGATGATATTCTTGGAAGCTTGTCTTTGCGCTTTGAAGATGAAGGAGAAGTCACGGTGTTGTCAGGAGATCGAGACTTACTCCAGCTTGCAAGTGAAAAAACAAAGATTTCCATTCCTAGAACTAAAGGTGGAACAACAACGACCGAACATTATGACTATAATAGTTTTATGGAAACATATGGATTTACCCCGACACAATTTATTGATGTGAAAGGAATGATGGGGGATTCTTCTGATAATATCCCAGGAATTCCAGGTGTGGGAGAGAAAACGGCACATAAATATATAAAAAAATATCAAACTCTAGAAGGTTTATATGAACATATCGATGATTTAAAAGGCAAGACAAAAGAAAAAGTTGAAGCAAATAGGGAACTGGCTTTTGTTAGTCGAGATTTAGCTACAATTAAGCGAGACTGTTCAATTGAAATTAATCTAGAACAGATGCGTCTAGAAGATTATTTGAATGATCAAACATTCGACCTCTTTAAAGAGCTTAATTTTACACGTTTACTTACACGCTTTGACTTTAAAACAATCGAGGCGGCAAATGATGTAAAAGATTTAGAGTTTAAGGTTTTTGACCAATACCCTTCATATATAGAGACCATAACAAAAGAAGCCAAAGCGCATAAGATAGCATTTTATGCTTATCAAGAAGAAGATTACCTTGGCTTAGTGTGCTTGGTGAAAAAAAGTTCGAAAAATATCCAACGTTTTATTTATGAACAATCGACGCCACTAGCGGATGACTCTAAAATAGGACAAGATTTACTTGCAGTATTTTCTCAAGCCGAGCAGGTGCTTTTTTATGATATTAAAGCATGGATGCATGCGTTTCATATTCCTGAAGAACAAGTAAAATTTGCATTTGATGATGTACATCTAATGTTTTATTTAGCTAAACCCAACAAAGGCGATTATCCACTACTTGATCTTGGATTAAGCTATACAGATATTACATTACATACCTTGGATGATTTATTAGGCAAAGGGAAGAAGAAAGTGGCTATTAACAGCATCGATGCGAGTAAGCGACAAAACTTTTTAGCCCAATGCGTCAGTATCATACATGATAGTTTTAAAGGCCTTACTCAGGCACTGGTTGAAGATGAGATGCTTGGATTATATAATACGCTTGAAAAACCCCTTCTACTTATTTTATACAGTATGGAAAAAGAAGGGATCTGCGTTGATAAACAGGTTTTAACACAATTAAGCGAACGCCTTGAGGTAGAGATCGCAGAGATTCAAAAGCATATTTTTACATTGGCAGGGCATGAGTTTAATATTAATTCACCCAAACAACTAGGGGTTATTTTATTTGAAGAACTTGGTCTGCCAGTAATCAAAAAAACAAAAACAGGATACTCAACGAATGTGGATGTGTTAGAAAAACTTGAGAGCAAACACCCTATTATAAGAGAGATATTACACTATCGACAGTTGACTAAACTAAAGTCAACCTATGCAGATGGATTGTTTCCATATGTATTGGAAGATGGTAAAATACATACAACGTTTAATCAAACGATTGCAAGCACAGGACGGTTGAGTAGTACAGAGCCTAACCTTCAAAATATTCCTATAAGACTTGAAGAGGGACGCCTGATTCGAAAAGCATTTGTACCAAAGCAAGGGCATGTGTTTGTTAGTGCGGATTATTCTCAAATTGAATTGCGGGTTTTAGCGCATTTGTCCCAGGATGATTTATTACTGGAGGCATACAGGGAAAATAAAGATATTCATCAATTAACCGCTTCCCAAGTATTTCATGTACCTTTTGATGAGGTTACCAAAGCAATGCGGCGTAATGCCAAAGCGGTTAACTTCGGTATTGTCTATGGTATAAGTGATTTTGGACTTAGCCGTGACTTAAATATTCCAATCTCGGAAGCCAAAACATATATTCAGGCATATTTTGATAAATATCCAAAAGTCAAAGCGTTTTTAGATTTGACAGTAGCCAAAGCTTATGAAGATGGATATGTGGTTACAATGTATAACCGTAAACGATTAATTCCTGAGTTGTCAAATAGTAATTATATGCGACGTTCATTTGGTGAACGTATTGCTATGAATACACCGATTCAAGGAAGTGCAGCAGATATTATCAAAATCGCGATGATTAAGGTGTATAATCGCCTAAAAAAAGAACAACTAAAGTCAAAAATGCTATTACAGATTCATGATGAATTAATTATCGAAGCGCCGATACAAGAGCAAGAACGTGTGAAGAATTTGTTAATTGAAGAGATGGAAAATGCGGTAATTCTTTCGGTTCCTATGGTAGCAGATGCATCGATTGCAAAGAATTGGTATGAGGCTAAGTAATGCAAAAAGCAAAAATTATTGGTGTTATCGGGGAAACGGGAAGTGGAAAAAGTACATTTTCAAGGTATATACAAAATCTTTATACCTGTTTAGTCATTGATACCGACCAAATCGGACATGACGTCTTAGAAGAAAGCGATATCAAGCAGGCATTGGTTGATCGTTATTCTGAGGCGATTTTATGTCATGGGCTTGTTGATCGCAAACATCTAGGAACGATTGTTTTTCAAGATAAAAAAGAATTAACCTATTTGAGTCAATTGACGCATCCAAGAATACGTGAACATATCGTTCGAAAAATAGAGGAGAATATGCAAGACTATGCCATAATCCTTGTGGATGGCGTTGCACTCGTGGAGGCGAATATACACTTGTTGTGTGATTATATTATCTATATACACACAGCAAAAGAGATTCGATTAAAAAGATTAGTTGAAAAACGTAATATTCCATATGAACGTGCTGAATCTATGATTGCTTCACAAAAATCAGAAGCATTTTATGCGAATAATTCGGATTACACGGTGTCTTTGGATCAGGGGATCGAGTCTAAAAAAAAGGAAATCCAAAATTTGTTACAGGAGATATTATGAAGTATAAGGCAATAGTCATTCTATTTTTAGTATTAATAAGCTCTACTTTTACTGGATGTACGACAATTCAAAGAATCGCTGAATTTAATTTAGATCATTTAACCGTTGAAAAAGAAGTTGTAGAGATAGAATATGAAAAATTACCTGAATCAACCTATGTAAAAGATACGATTGAGCTTTCGATGGATAATGTAAAGACCCTTAATCCTTTAGATGGCGTTGCCTATAATGTGGATCAAGGGTTAAAACTCGTCTATGAAGGGCTTTTTGTTCCGGATGCGTATTATGCGATTGAACCGGTTTTAGTATCCACATATGAACAAATCAATGATACAACATATCGTTTAACATTAAAAGAGCACGTTCAGTTTCATAGTGGAGAAGCACTAAAGGCCGAAGACGTGGTTTATTCCTATAACTACATACTCTTGCAGCTTAATAGTGGATATAGATATGTGAATACATATATTCAGTCGATATCCGCTGAAGATGACCAAACACTTTTGGTAGAATTCAAAAAAAAGGATCGCTATAACCTATATGCACTAACATTTCCAATCATATCTAAGGCATATCTTGAGTCGGCGACATATAATCCAACACTGCCCATAGGAACAGGACCATACCAGTATGAGAAGTTTCAAAATATGATTGAGCTAGTTTTAAAAAAGAATGTGGACTATCATGGTGAACTAGCTAATGTTGAGAAAGTGCGTTTTACCTTCGTTCGAGAATTTGAAGAACAATACAATATGTTTGTGTCAAAACGTATCGACTTAATTGCACCTGTACTAACTGAATGGTCCAACTATTCAGATGATCAAAGTATTCATAAAAAGCTTTTTTTAAGTCCCTATTATTACTATATTGGTTTTAACCATTCAAGGGCGCTCTTTCAAGATGTAAATATGCGCCGATACTTTATGAATGCGATGGATTATAAGACTATTGGTCGAGATATATTTTTAAATCACTTGTTTTTTACGCCGCTACCTATTCATCTTGAGTCTGATATTCAAGGACAATTGGCTTCCTTTGATTTGAACTCAAAAGACACGGTACAAATGCCTGCAACTGCACAGACACAACCTTATCGATTTATATATTTACTTGAAGATGAGAATCAACGTAAAATTGCTGATACCTTTGAAAAATCTATAGATGCTATAGAGGATGGGAAGATGGATATTCTCTTTGAAGGGCTTGCCCGACAAGACTATGAAGCGGCTCTAAAAGAAGGGGATTTTGACATGTACTTGAATGTGTATCAAACAAGTCTTGTCCCTTCATTAACGCAAGTGCTTGGAAGTAACGCTACATATAATTATGGGAAGTATACGAACCCAAATCTTGATGGACTATTGGCCTCATATCGACAAGTCGAAACAGATGAGCAGTATGTTAACCAACTTAATGCATTAGGGGAGCTTATCATGAGTGAACTTCCAATTATACCGATAGGATTTGTCGAAAATGGGATGTTTATCCATGATAAAATTGATGGATTAATCACACCAAATTATTTTCATTTGTATAAAAATATTCAAGACATAAAGATTACAGACCAATAAAAGTATGTTATTATATACATAATGTGGTTTTAAATTCACTGGAGGAAGGAATAAATTATGCAGCAGATGGATAATAATCTGATTTTTGGATTAGATATAGGAACGCGTTCAATTGTAGGAATCTTAGGCTATGAGCGAAAAGATGGTTTTCATGTTGTTGCATCACATATGGAGTTGCATAAGACGCGTTCGATGATTGACGGACAAATTCATGATATTGATCAAGTTGCAATGACGATAAGAAAAGTAAAAGAGGCGCTGGAAAAAAAATCAGGGCAAGAACTAACCAAGGTATGCATTGCTGCGGCAGGTCGTGTCCTTGAAACGATGGAGACATCCGTAACTATTGATATCGATGATACAACAGAAATATCAGAGCAGCTTATACAATCCTTAGAACTTCAAGGAATGGAAAAGGCCATGCACCAGATTAATTATCAAGAGAGTGCAAAGGAGCTGCCTTTTTACTGTGTAGGCTATAGTGTGACAAAATACTACCTAAATAATTTTGAAATGACGAATTTGTTGGGGCATAAAGGTTCAACTATTGGTGTAGATGTTCTTAGTACTTTTTTACCGACAGAAGTGGTTAATAGTTTATATAAGGTTATGGATCTAGTTGGACTTGAAGTCTATAGCTTGACATTAGAGCCGATTGCGGCAATTCAAGTAGCTATACCGAAGGAATTTCGCCTGCTCAATATTGCTTTAGTGGATATCGGAGCCGGTACATCAGATATCGCAATTACAAAAGGTGGAAGCATTATTGCTTATGGGATGATTCCAACAGCAGGAGATGAGATTACCGAAAGCATAGTGCACAAATACCTTGTTGATTTTGCGACAGCAGAAAAGATAAAGATTAAAGCTTCTGGACGAGGCAAAACCGTATCTTTTAAAGATGCAATCGGACTTAAACAAACCATTGAATTACATGAGGTCCGTGAAACGATTGCCCAATCTCAAAAGAATTTGGCAACCCTCATAAGTCAAAAAATTAAAGAATTAAATGGAGATAAGCCAACAAATGCTGTATTTGTTGTTGGTGGTGGTGGCCAACTTAGTGGATTTACTGATTTAATTGCCGATGCATTAGGTATTGTTAAGGAACGTGTAGCATTGCGAGGACGTGACGTTCTAGCAAAAGTAAGCGCAGATGATAAAAATTTTAAAAAAAATCCAGAATACGTTACACCAATAGGGATATGTCTAACCGGACTTAAGAACAATCAACATGATTTTGTTGAGGTTTTTTTAAATGATGAAGCCATTCGAATTTTTAATACAAATCGTTTGACCGTAATGGATATTGTAGCGCTTAAGGGGATTGATCCAAAGTCGTTTATCCCTAAGCGTGGTCAAGGGATACAATATATCTTTGAAAATGAAGAAAAAGTAGTGCGAGGACAAGTCGGTGAGCCGGCACACATATATATCAACCAAAAGGAGGGCGATTTATCCTCTCCTATAACCATGCATGACTATGTGACCATTATTCCTGCAAAAAAAGGAGCCGATGCAAAGGTAAGCGTGGATGCTCTTTTGAAAGGACAAAAATATATTTACATTAATGGGGAACAAAAACTGCTAGAGGTTGAGATTCTTGTCAATCAAATGAAAAAATCACGTATGTATTCCATTCAAAATGAAGATCATATTGAGATTATATATCCTACCTTAAAAGATGTGTTAGCGGCGTTTTCTGTTTCATATACGTCGGTTTTTGTTAATGAAGAACAAGCCAAAGAACAGCAACGGATCTATTTTTCGGATTATATCCATACGTTTGATGAACATATAGAATCAGAACACAGTGAGACGCAACAGATTAAAGTAAAACATGAAGAACCAGAAAATTCCATTTATATAACCGTTAACCAAGAACCCATCGAGTTATCTGGAAAAATGGAGTATGTTTTTGTGGATGTATTTGACTATATTGAATTTGATCGTACAAAATCAAAAGGGACTCTTGTCACAAAAATCAATCAACAAAAAGCAGGCTATATGGATGCTATAAAGCAAGGGGATCATATAGAAATTTATTGGAAAAAATAACGTTGAGGTGTACCAATGAAAGCGATAAATCGGCTACAACACAAAGTGTTATATGCACATCTCCATTTTTTATCCATTTTATTTTTGTATTCGGGATATATCATTATTAATGAGTATAGCTCTAATTCCGATCTATTATTTTTTGGATATCTTTTTATATACTTAATATTGAGTGCCGTTTTTATTTATAAAAAACTTCTTGAGAAGCTTTGGACATATATTCTTGTTCGTTTTGGCTTTTCAATAGGCATTGTCTTTTTTGTGCCCAAAATTTCTATGGTATTTCAACTTGTTGGGATACTTCTTGTGTTGTT
Organism: Vallitaleaceae bacterium 9-2; assembly: GCA_038396585.1. Lineage (NCBI taxonomy): Bacteria > Bacillati > Bacillota > Clostridia > Lachnospirales > Vallitaleaceae > Vallitaleaceae bacterium 9-2. The sequence continues at coordinate 1,781,460 of CP121691.1, forward strand.
GTATTTTTTTGAAATGTTTGTTCGAATTCCCAATGATGACTTTGATTATAAAATTCTTATCGGTTTTTTAGTTGTTGTCCTATGGATTCCCGGGTTTATGCTTACGGTCCCTCAAAGTAAATTTACCATTGAAGTCTTATGTAGCCTTATGGCATTTAGCCTTTTTGTATCATGTGCATACAAAATGTATGCCATATTGGAACAAGATGTAGAATTTCGACTTTCGACGCATCAAAGTATGTATCGTAAATCTGAGGCGCAAAATGAAGAATTGCGCTTATCTCAAGAGCGTTTTAAGCTTATTCATGATCAAATGGCAAAACAAAAATACGATTTAGAACGTGCAAATGAACGGTTGAACCGAATTACAGGTGAAATATATATACAAAATGAATTGTTAAGGTATATTAGCACGGCACTTGATATTCGGGAACTTATTGAGCTTGTAACAGATGCAATCATCGGAACAACCGGGGTGGATACATGCTCGCTTGTATTATTTGATGAACGCAGTGAGAAGTATTACTATAAGATGGAATCAAATCATGAAGGCAACTATTTACGCCAATTGATTGAGGATGTAGAACAGGGAAGGCTAAAGGAATATTTTGAAAATCATCGTGTCCTATTAGATAATAATGTGGAAAAAGATGCTTATGAATTTATTCACACACGACCTGTCGGCTCATTAGCCATTATCCCTCTAATTCGTGATACGATTGTCTATGGATTACTTATTGCCGAGCATTCCTCAAAAAATATGTTTACGGATGCGAACATTCAATTTTTTACAGGGATTAGTACACAAATTACCATTGCGATCAATAATGCCAACCTTTATGCGCAAATGGAGGAATTGGCAGTTAAAGATGGACTGACATGTATATATAATCGTAAATATTTCATTGATCATATTGAGGAACTTATTCAAGAAGCTGATCAAAAGAATCAGCCTTTATCGGTTGCCCTTTTCGATATTGATCATTTTAAATCAGTCAATGACAAGTATGGGCATTTGTTTGGTGATGAGGCGATAAAACTATGTGCATCCATTACGGATCGACTGGCCCGAGAATACGATGGGCTTGCGGTTCGCTATGGAGGAGAGGAATTTGTGCTTGTACTGCCCAATAAAAGTAGTACAGAAGCTGAAAAAATCGTTCGACAGCTCCACAAGAATATTAAAGAATCTATGTTGCTATATGAAGGGAAGGAACATGTAGAAGAGGTCTATATTGATATAAGTATTGGGGTAAGTTCCTATCCTGAGATTGCAAAAAATAGCCAAAAACTATTGACGAGAGCTGATAATGCCATGTACTATAGTAAGAAACATGGCCGTGGTCGTGTTACAATAGACTCAAGTGACCTTGACAAAGTAATATAGAAAGAGGAAAATAAATGATACAATTGTGCAGTCTTGCAAGTGGCAGTAGCGGTAACAGCATATATATAGGAACAGAACAGGCGCATATACTTGTAGATGCCGGCGTCAGTGGCAAGCGAATTGAGCAGGGACTTACTGCAATTCAAATTGATCCAAAATGTTTGCAAGGGATTCTTGTCACACATGAACATTCAGACCATATTTGCGGATTAGGTGTAATGGCACGACGTTATAAAGTACCACTGTACTTAACATTTCGAACATGGGAAACAATAAAAAAAGCAAATAAAATAGGAAAAGTCGATGAGGCGTTACTACGGTTTATAACACCGGATGAACCATTTACGGTTGCGGATTTAACAATAAAACCCTTTCGTACATCACACGACGCCGTGGAATCGGTATGTTACGTGTTTGAAAATGCAGATAAGAAAATAGGGTTTGCGACGGATTTAGGTGTTTATGATGAATATATTGTTGAACAATTAAAACATTCAAATATATTGTATGTTGAGGCCAATCATGATATAGCTATGCTTGAAGCAGGGTCTTATCCATATTATCTTAAGCAGCGTATTTTAAGTGACTTGGGGCATTTATCCAATGAGTCCTCGTCCCAATTGATTTTTGACGTTCTCAGTGAACGACTTGAACATGTGATTTTGGCACATTTAAGCAAGGAAAATAACCACCCGGATATTGCATATATTACGATCAAGAATCTTCTTGATGAAATATATAGAGAAACCAAACAACAAATACAATTAACAGTGGCCAACAGAGATTATCATTCAAATCCCATTGTGGTTCATTAGGAGGCAGACATGAATAAAGGTATTATTACAGTAGTCGGAAAAGATACCGTAGGTATTATTGCAAAGGTATGTACATATCTAGCAGAAAATCAAATCAATATTCTAGATATTTCACAGACAATCATTCAAGATTATTTTAATATGATGATGATTGTTGATTTATCAAAAGCAAGCGTTAATGTATCGGAAATTATTGATCACCTTGATGGCATTGGGAATGATTTGGGTGTTCGTATTCAATTGCAACGCGATGAAATTTTTGACAGCATGCACCGAATTTAAGAAGGATAGGTGAAAAAATGATTAACATTAATGAAGTAGTAGAAACGAATCAGATGATTCTTGAAGACAATCTAGATGTTCGTACGATAACAATGGGGATTAGCTTGCTTGATTGTGCGTCTACAGATTTAAAGACATTCAATCAGAAGATATATGATAAAATCACAAAAAGTGCAGAAAATTTAGTGAAAGTCGGCGAGGATATCTCCAAGGAGTATGGGATTCCGATTGTAAATAAACGTATAAGTGTTACTCCGATAGCCTTAGCTGCTTCAAGTACAGGTGCAACGGACTATGTAAGTATTGCAAAGGCGATGGACCGGGCGGCTAAACAAGTGGGGGTAAATTTTATTGGTGGGTATTCTGCGCTAGTTCACAAAGGAACAACACCAAGTGATCAAATTCTCATTCAATCGATACCGGAAGCACTGAGTGTAACAGATAATGTATGTAGCTCGATTAATGTCGGATCGACAAAAACTGGGATTAATATGGATGCCGTTCGAGACATTGGAACAATGATCAAAAAAACAGCTTTTCTTACGAAAGATCGAGACTCGATTGGTTGTGCAAAATTCGTTGTCTTTTGTAATGCACCAGATGATAATCCATTTATGGCAGGAGCTTTTCACGGTGTCAGTGAAGCGGATAAGATTATTAATGTCGGTGTCAGTGGACCCGGTGTTGTTAATAAAGCATTAGAAGCATGTCAAGGAACAGACTTTGAACATTTATGTGAGACGATTAAAAAAACAGCTTTTAAAATTACACGTGTAGGACAGCTTGTGGCAAAAGAAGCGTCAAGACGTTTGGATGTGCCGTTTGGAATTATTGATTTATCATTAGCTCCGACACCTGCAGTGGGTGATAGTATTGCTGAAATATTAGAAGCAATGGGCTTAGAATATGTAGGAGCACCGGGAACAACGGCTGCGCTTGCTATGCTTAATGATCAGGTGAAAAAAGGTGGTGCTATGGCATCGTCTTATGTCGGTGGTTTAAGTGGAGCATTTATCCCGGTAAGTGAAGACCAGGGGATGATAAAAGCTGTCAACAAAGGTGCTTTGACAATTGAGAAACTTGAGGCGATGACGTGTGTATGTTCTGTTGGTCTAGATATGATTGCAATTCCCGGAGACACTTCAGCGTCAACAATCTCAGGGATTATTGCCGATGAGATGGCTATTGGAATGATTAATCAAAAAACGACAGCGGTACGTATTATACCTGTAGAAGGCAAAAATGTTGGAGATATGGTTGAATTTGGTGGCTTGCTTGGTTATGCCCCGGTTATGCCTGTCAATAATTTTTCTTGTGAAGCCTTCATCAATCGAAGAGGACGTATACCTGCACCAATTCATAGCTTTAAAAATTAGGGTAAAGATTTTTCAACATCAATAGAAACGAGGAAATAAAATGAATATATATGATTTAGAACCACAATCCGTAATGAAGTTTTTTTATGAAATCAACCAAATTCCACGTGGAAGTGGCAATGAAAAGCAAATCAGTGACTATCTAGTTGAGTTTGCAAAAGAGCGCCAACTTGAAGTGGTTCAAGATGACGCGCTGAATGTTTTAATACGAAAAGCGGCAACGCCAGGCTATGAAAATCATAAAGGTGTGATTATTCAAGGGCATATGGACATGGTTTGTAGTAAAAATGCAGGAGTGGATCATGATTTTGAAAAAGATCCCATTGATATGTTAATAGATGGTGACTATATTACAGCCAATGGAACAACGCTTGGAGCAGATAATGGTATTGCAGTTGCTATGGGGTTGGCATTACTTGATGCACAAGATGTTAAACATCCTGAACTAGAGGTGATTATTACAACTGATGAAGAGGTTGGCTTAAACGGGGCTATTGCTTTTGATGCAAATCAGTTGCGTGGTGGCTACTATCTTAACCTTGATTCAGAAGAAGAAGGCGAATTTACCATTGGTTGTGCAGGTGGCTTAAAATCTATCATCAATCTACCGGTATATAAAGAGACGATCGAGACAGACTCTTTAATATGCAAAGAAGTAGCAATTACCAAATTGTTAGGTGGACATTCGGGGGTGGATATAGAAAATTATCGTGCCAATGCAGTAAAGTTAACGGGAAGAATATTATGTAAACTAGATGAAGAGTTTGATTTTTCTCTATTGGATATTTATGGGGGAGACAAAGATAATGTTATTCCACGAGAAGCCTTTTTTACGATTGTCTTTTCCAAAGAAGAGCAAGAACGTTTTGATCAAGTTCTAGATACGATTGCACAAAAAATCCAACACGAGTACCAATCATCTGATCCAAATATTGAAATCGTAAGTAAAACAATAGATGTGGAAAAAACGGTTGAAGTTTTGGCAGAAGCATCATTAGAATCATTGATTTTCCTATTAATGACAGTACCTAATGGTATTCAAACGATGAGCCCAGAATTAAAAGGATTTGTTGAAAGTTCATTAAATATTGGAAAAGTTGCTGTTGAAGATGATCATGTAGTCTTTTTATTTGCAGTACGAAGCAGTATTGCGAGTCTTAAAGAGCATATTACCAATCAACTAAAATGTTATGCCAATTATTGCAATGCTGAGTTCATTAAAACAGCTGAATATCCTGAATGGCCAGTTAAAAATGATACAGAACTTCTGAAAAAGGCCGTTGAAGTATATACAAATATGTATAAAAAAGAACCGATTGTAAAATCGATTCATGCCGGACTAGAAGGTGGAGTCTTCATGGAAAAATTACCACACTTAGAAGCAATTAGCCTAGGACCGGATATGGATGGGGTACATTCACCTGATGAGCGTGTAAGCATCTCATCCATTCAACGTACCTATACATACCTTATAAATTTAATAGAAGCACTGTAAAGTGCTTCTATTCATTACTTTATATAGTCTGCGTATTCAGAATCAACTTCTAATATATGGTAGATGAGCCAATCACTTAAAAAATTCAAGATATCATAATCAACTAATACATCATCGTTTTCATATTGCTCCTTAAGCTGAGCAATTTTATCAATAAACGCTTGATGTAATTTTTTGTGCTCTTCTATTTTGGGAAAATTATTTTGTTCCATTAGTTTTTCTTCTTCAGTAAAATGAAAAATAGCATACATATGAAGCTCGCTAATGACTTTAGCTGTGGAATAAATGGGCGTTTTATTCTCTTGGTCAATAAGATTAAACATTTCGTTGCACAATTCAAATAATCGTTTATGATGCTCATCTAATGTTGTATTGTGTACAGAAAATTTTTCGTCCCAGAGTAGTAAGTCCATAAAATATTACTTCCTTTCTTTATTAACACTAATTATGTTATATCATACTCCTAAGCAGATTACAAGAAAAGCCTTTGACAATCTGTACAATCTACTTTATTATTACGATAGAAACCAATCGTTGGAGGAAATCAATTGAAAAAATTATCAGTACCACCACAACTACTTTTAAGTGTCGAAAAGCCGGCACAGTATATAGGTAACGAGATTAATGCAGTACATAAGGAAAATGGAACGTTTTCGACACATTTTGCACTTTGTTTTCCAGACTTATACGAAATTGGTATGAGTCATCTTGGACTGTCCATCTTATATAATTTGATGAATGCGCGAAACGATGTTTATTGTGAACGTGTTTTTTCGCCCATGCAAGATATGGAAAAATTACTTGAGGATTATGATATACCTTTGTTTTCGTTAGAATCACAAACACCGGTTCAAGCGTTTGACTTTTTAGGATTTACACTACAGTATGAGATGAGCTATACCAATATGCTTAATATTCTTAAACTTTCCAAGTTGGCGTTACGAAGTGCGCAGCGTGATGTAATGGATCCTATCGTTTGTGCAGGAGGTCCCTGTGTCTATAATCCGGAGCCGATTGCACCATTTGTTGACTTTTTTTATCTAGGAGAAGCTGAGGCGGCTTTACCACAGATATTAGATTTATATGAAACAATGAAAAATGACCCGAGCATCGACCCAAAAGAGCGAAAAGCATTGTTTTTAGAGCGTTTGTTAGATGTGGACGGCGTCTATGTACCCCAGTTTTATGATGTAAGTTACCATGAAGACGGAACTATTAAGGAGCGACATTTACTTCATGAAAAGGCAAAACCAACCATTAAGAAGCAGTTAGTGGTAGATTTAGATACCATGCCTTATGCCAGTAAACCAATTGTTCCATATCTTCAACCAGTACATGACCGTATTGTTTTGGAACTTTTTCGGGGATGTTCGAGAGGGTGTCGTTTTTGTCAGGCAGGCTTTGTCTATCGTCCGGTTCGTGAAAAGTCTTTAGATACGTTAAAGGAACAAGCCAGTGAACTTTCTACACAGACGGGTCATGATGAGATTTCTCTTATATCTCTTTCAACAAGCGATTATAAAGAGCTATCTCCCTTATGTGACTTTCTCATTGATGACATATCCAAGGAGAAGAAGGTGAACTTGTCTCTTCCTTCCCTGCGTATTGATTCATTTTCTTTGGAGCTTATGAACAAAGTCCAAGACGTCAGAAAGAGCAGTTTGACCTTTGCACCGGAAGCCGGTTCGCAGAGGATGCGTGATGTCATTAATAAAGGGATCTCAGAAGAAAATATATTACATGGGAGTAAAGAAGCCTTTTTAGGTGGTTGGAATCGTGTAAAATTATACTTTATGCTTGGGTTACCTTCTGAGACCGAAGAAGATATACTAGCCATTAGTAAGCTAGCTGATGATATTGTGCGAACTTATTATAGTATTGATAAGGAACAACGTCCTAAAGGCGGCGTCCAACTCATTGTGAGTACAAGCTTTTTTATTCCGAAACCTTTTACACCGTTCCAATGGGTGGGACAAGATACCTATGAGACATTTATGGAAAAACAGGCTCTTTTGAATAAGGCAATTAATAAAAAGCGAATTAAATACAACTCTCATGATGCAAAGCTTAGCATGCTTGAAGGCGTTATGGCTCGTGGAGATCGAAAAGTTGCGGATGTTATTGAAGAAGCCTTTTTATCAGGTGCAAGCTTTGATGCATGGAGTGAACACTTTAATTTTGAGCGTTGGCAAGAAGCATTTGCAAAATGTGGCGTTGATCCTGCCTTTTATGCCAATCGTCATCGCAGTTTTGATGAGGTTTTACCTTGGGACTTTATTGATATCGGGGTAACACGTCGCTTTTTGGAAAAAGAGTATTTACGAAGTATGGAACAGGTAGTCACACCAAATTGTATGGATAAATGTATGGCATGTGGAGCTACATGTTTTAACGGAGGAATATGCTATGAAGATAAGAATTAAATTTAAAAAAAATGGATTAATGCAGTTTATTGGCCATTTAGATTTTATGCGCGCTTGGCAAAAATTCTTCCGACAATCCGGGATACCCATTGCCTACTCTGAAGGGTTTAATCCACATCAGGTTTTTTCGATTGCGGCGCCGCTAGCCGTTGGAACAACCGGTGATGGGGAATATTTAGACCTTAAGTTAAGTGTTCAAGACTATGATATGGACTTATTTAAGCAACAAGTGGCTTCGGTTTTGCCGGAAGGCGTTGAACTTGTTGATGCAATTGTCTTGCCTGAAAAGGCAAAAGCTGGGATGGCTGCATGTTATGCTGCAGATTATCAATTGACCCTAAGTGATGAATTAAAAGTTCGTATGTCCGATGAACGTAAGATGAACGAATTTTTTTCACAAGAATCTATTGTCGTTAAGAAGAAAAATAAAAAAGGGAAAATTAATGACTTTGACTTGTCTCCAGGAATATTTTCATATCAGCTACAGGGGCAGACAATCTTATGTAGACTGGCAACAGGATCTTCGCTTAATATTAAACCTGAACTTTTGATGGGAGCGTTGTTTGAATATATGGGAATTGAAGTTGAGAAGTTTACAGATACGATATATTATCTGATTCATCGTTATGAGATATATCAGAGCCTAGAACCGCAACGAACGCTCATTGAATTTGATTAAAATGGGGAGATTACATGAATGAATTGATTATTAGCCAAAAAGATAATACGATTATTATGGCTTTAATGGATACGTTTGATAAACTGGTTGAGATTAAACCCTATTCATTAAAACATACTGGCCAAGTTGGCTGGGTTTTCCTAGGCATTGTTCGTAAAAAAGTCAAAGGAATTCAAGCGTATTTTGTTGATTTTGGGCAAGAAAAAGATGGATATCTTCCTTTTAGTGAAGTGGAAAAGCCCTTAAGTATGGGAGAAACGGTCATGGTTCAAGTGGCAAAAGACAGCTATCAAACTAAAGGCGCAAAGCTGACAACCCGTATTAGCTTTAGTGGAGAATATACGGTCTTTGTCACCGATTCCAACAAAATACATTTTTCATCAAAATTGCCGGAAGATGTATGGACAAAGTCAACGAAAAAGGACCTTCTTGAACTCAAAAAAAATACAGCCATTAAAAATTGGGGGCTTATTGTACGTACAAATGCATACGGATGTGATAGTCAGCAGCTTATGGATGAAATCAAACACTTTATAGAGCGGTATGAACAACTTTTATATATTCAAAAATATCGACCTTCTAAAGCCTGCATCTACGAACCTAAAGATCAATGGCTAACCTATGTTCAAAATATGAACAAATCAGAGCTTAAGCACATCTTTGTGGATTCAAAAGAGATATATGAACGTTTGCAGACTTATTTTTCCACCTTGCAATTGCTTGATGCTATTGAGATTACATTGGTGACCAAAGACTTGTTTTTACAATATGATCTACCCAAAAAAATACGTAAAGCACTGGCTCGTAAAGTATGGCTTAGTTCGGGGGCGTCGATTATTATTGATCGTACAGAAGCTATGTACGTTGTTGATGTGAACTCTGATAAAAATGTCAGTAAGACGAAGAGTTCACGTAATATTTTAAAAATCAATTGTGAAGCAGCAAAAGAGATTAGTCGACAAATCCGTTTACGTAATATGTCAGGTATTATTATTATAGATTTTATCGATATGGACAGTCAGGCAGATAAAAAAGAATTGCTGGAACAAATCGAAGGGTTTTTAAAAGAAGATCGAATACGTACACATGTCCATGGAATGACGCGACTTGGACTTATGGAGTTAACTCGTAAGCGGGTTGAGCCTTGCTTAGAAGATTTATTAAAAGAAAATGGATTTAAGCTTGACACAATAGGTATCCTATGATAAAGTATCTTAGTGGTATACCGCGCGAATAGGTTATAAGTACTATCGTAAACATAAGTTTTAGTTTAGAGGATAGTCACCGTAGTCGGCGAGTCTTAAAACGAGGAGGTGCCAATATGTACGCAATTATTACTACAGGTGGAAAACAATACAAAGTTGTTGAAGGCGAAGCAGTCCGTGTAGAAAAGTTAGAGCTTAACGAAGGTGACGCAGTGACTTTTGATCAAGTTTTACTTGTATCTAACGATGGAGATGCTAAAGTTGGAAGTCCATACGTTGCAAATGCAACTGTAACAGGAACTGTAAAAGCTAACGGTAAAGCAAAAAAAATTACTGTTTTCAAATACAAGCCTAAAAAACACTACAGTAAAAAACAAGGTCATAGACAACCATATACTGAAGTTGTTATTGACAAGATCAACGCATAGGCGATGAAATGATTAAAGTAACGATTTATAAAACTAAAGCCAAAGTGTGCGGTTATGAAATATCTGGTCACGCAGGCTATGCAGTTACAGGAAAAGATATTGTATGTGCTGCTGTATCTGTATTAGGAATTAATACAGTGAATGCCATTGAAGCGTATACGAATGCCAAAGTATTGACAGATGTCGATGAATCCGGCTATTTAAAAGTGATGCTTCTAGATACAATAGATGATAAGGCCCAAGTGTTGCTTGATGCATTTTCGCTTGGTGTTCAAGAGATTTATAATGATTATGGTAAGACATATATACATGTTGAATTCGAGGAGGTGTAAACCATGTTAAAAATGAATCTTCAATTATTCGCCCACAAAAAAGGGGTTGGATCAACAAAGAACGGTAGAGATTCTGAATCAAAAAGATTAGGTGCTAAGCGTGCTGACGGACAATTTGTTAAAGCCGGTAACATTCTTTTCAGACAACGTGGAACTAAAATTCATCCAGGTGAAAACGTAGGACGCGGTGGAGATGACACATTATTTGCTTTAGTTGATGGTGTTGTTCGTTTTGAAAGAAAAGGTCGCGATAAGAAGCAATGTTCTGTATATCCTAAAGCGCAATAGTAAATAATATAAAAGTTTCAAGTGAATCTCACTTGAAACTTTTTTTGTATTATCGTTTTGTGTTATAATGAATAAGAACTTATTTTACTATTAGAATTGAGGAATGTAAATGATATTTGTAGATCAAGCAAAAGTAAACATACAAAGTGGAAAAGGTGGCGATGGTTGTGTAAGCTTTCGTCGAGAAAAGTATATCCCTAATGGCGGTCCTGATGGTGGAGATGGCGGAAAAGGCGGAGACGTTATTTTAGAAGTCGATGAGAATATGAATACGCTCTTTGACTATCGTCATGTCAAGCACTATAAAGCTCAAAATGGTCAACCAGGTATGGGAAGCAATTGTCATGGAAAAAATGGTGAAGACCTAATCTTGAAATTACCCAAAGGAACAGTGGTAAAAGAAGCAGAGACAGGAAAAGTTATCTGTGATATGACAAAAGAAAATTCAAGAGTTGTTTTATTAAATGGTGGTCGTGGCGGAAAAGGGAATCAACACTTTGCTACACCAACCATGCAAATTCCAAAATATGCACAACCGGGACAAAAGGCTAAAGAATTGTGGGTTACTTTTGAATTAAAATCCATTGCAGATGTAGGCTTAGTCGGGTTTCCTAATGTCGGAAAATCCACATTGTTATCCAGAGTATCCAATGCAAAGCCCAAAATTGCTAACTATCATTTTACAACCTTAAATCCTAATTTAGGTGTTGTTGAGTTATATGGAGATAGTTTTGTTATTGCCGATATTCCTGGAATTATTGAAGGTGCTTCAGAAGGTATCGGTTTGGGGCATGAATTTTTAAAACATGTTGAACGGACAAAAGTTTTGCTACATGTGGTTGATGTAGCCTCAACGGAAGGTCGCAATCCGATAGAAGATATTGAATTAATACTTAATGAACTCAAGGCATATAACCCTAAACTCTTAGATAAGCCTCAAATTATTGCAGCAAATAAGATTGATGCAATGTTTGATGAAGAGAACTTAATCGCATTACAAGAGCATTTTAAACCCCAAAACATTGATGTATTACCTATTAGTGGGGTAACGGGGGCAGGAATGAAAGAGCTGTTAACCCAGCTACATAAGATGCTCCAAGACCTTCCAAAAGAAACCTTTGAATATGCGCCTGAATTCACCTTTGATGATACACCTGAATATGAAGAGCCTATTCAAGTATTTATCAATGAAGATGGCAATTATGCAGTGGAAGGGCGAAAAATTGAACGTATGTTAGGATACACAAATCTAGAAGATGAAAAAGGATTTATGTTTTTTCAAAATTTCTTGAAAGAAAATAATATTCTTGATAAACTAGAAGAACTAGGGATTGAAGAAGGGGATACGGTTGTTATGTATAATCTCCAATTCGATTATTATAAATAAAAAGGAGAATTTATTTGAATATTAATAGTAAACAACGTGCATTTCTTAGAAAAGAGGCGCATCATCTTGATTCCATACTCCATATTGGTAAAAATGGTGTGACACCAGAATTAACAGAGGCGGTTAATGAAGCATTGGAAAAACGCGAATTAATTAAGATCAATGTTTTAAAAAACTGTTTTGAAGAACCTAAAGATCTTGCAGAACTTATAGGTGAACGTACACGCTCAATTGTAGTTCAGGTTATGGGGCGACGCATCACTTTATATCGTGAATCTCAAGATAATAAAACAATAGAATTACCTAGGAAGTGAGATTTTCATGAATAAAAGGATTGTGATAGTCGGAGGAACATTTAACCCGATCCATAACGGGCATATTCTTGCGTTGCACGCATTATATGACTCGGGACATTTTGATGAAATCTGGTTAATGCCTTCAGGGACACCTCCCTTTAAAAAAAATGAAAAACAGAGTAAGGCACATCGACTGCAGATGTGTCGCTTAATTCAACAAGAATTGGAGTTTGTCAAAGTTTCTGAGTTGGAAATTGTCTCGGATGATGTTGCATATACTTATAAAACGTGGACACAACTAAGCCGGAATCATCCGGAGGATACTTTCTATTGGATGATTGGCGATGACCATGTGTTTCATATTGAACAATGGAAACACAGTCAGGACCTTCTAAGGGACGTTTCGCTAGTGCTTGTTAACCGTGGAGGTTATGATCCAAAAGCCGTTGATAAGCAATGCGCATACTTAAAGGAGACATATCATGCCCAGATTCTGCAGGTGTCTATGCCAAAAATCGAGATATCTTCGACGCGAATCCGAGAACGCGTTTGTAATCAGCAATCTATTGTTGGCTACACGCCGCAAAGTATAATTGATTATATTGAGCAACATAATTTATATGGAGGAAACCCATGCAAATAAATCATCAATATAAAAACTTGCGAGAAAAAATAATTCAAAGACTAGAGAAAAAACAGTCCCAAAAACGCTTTAAACATACATTGAATGTTGAAAAGACAGCGGTTGAGTTGGCTGCCATTTACGGGGTGGATCATGAGAGGGTTTCTTTAGCCGCATTATTGCATGACTATGCAAAAAACTACTCAACGGAAAAAAAAGAGCAACTGTGCCAAAAATACGCAATTGCTTTATCAGAGCTTGAACATGAAAATATGGATTTAGCACACTCAAAACTCGGAGCTGCAATTGCTAAGGAAAAGTATCATATTGAGGATGAGGATATTCTCAATGCGATTTTATTCCATACGACAGGGCGGCCCCATATGTCTCTTATTGAAAAAATCATCTACATATCTGACTTTATTGAGCCTGGACGTAAAGAATTTCCTGGACTTGTTAAAGCAAGAAAACTCGCATATGAAGATATTGATAAAAGCCTTATTAAGGTTTTGTTATTATCAATTAATCATTTGGTGGATCAGGAAAAACCTATTGATCCAGTAACAGAGCAAGCTTATGAATATTATTATCAACGATATAATGAAAAAGTTGTATAGGTAAAAGAAAGAAGGTTTTCGAATGAATGAATTTTTAAAAAGTGCTGTAAAAGCTATTGAAGATAAGCAAGGTCAAGATATTCGTGTCATTGATATTCGTGATGTGTCGGTTCTTGCGGACTATTTTATTATTGCGCATGGGAAAAACACACCACAAATTCAAGCAATTGTTGAACATATTGACTTTGTGTTGAGTAAACAAGGGCATGAACCTTTAAGTGTAGAAGGTGGACGTAATGGCGGCTGGAATTTGTTGGATTACGGTCACACAATCATTCACATTTTTGGTGTGCAAGAGCGATTGTTTTATGACTTGGAACGATTGTGGGTTGATGGTAAACCTGTAGTTATCGAAGAGTAGAGTAGACGAAGAGTAACATAAAAAAGATAAAAAAACTCCGACTATGTAAAATATAGTCGGAGTTTTTTGGCTTTTTATTAAAGGTATACTTCATTAAAATTAATAATTACGGTATAGCCCAACAACTTTTCCAAGAATCTTGACATCATGGACATATATTGGTGCCATGGAATCGTTTTCTGGTTGTAAGCGTATGATATTCTTTTCTTTGTAGAATGTTTTTACAGTCACAGAATCATCTAAAAGAGCCACAACAATATCGCGATTATCTGCAACCTCTTGTTGGCGGACAATAAGCATATCATCATTAAAAATCCCAGCATTAATCATACTGTCTCCTTGAACTTGAACCATAAATAGGTTTTCATCATTTCCGGAGATATAATCTGCAGGAATTGGAAAATAATCTTCAATATGTTCAATGGCTAATAACGGTTCACCTGCAGCCACTTTTCCAACGATGGGAATATTAATCATCTCATGGCGAATGGGGGTAAACCCATCTTCCATAATTTCAATCGCTCTTGGCTTTGTAGGATCACGGCGAATATACCCTTTTTTTTCAAGACGTTCTAGATGTCCATGTACCGTTGAAGTTGATTTTAAGCCAACGGCCTCACATATTTCTCGTACGGATGGCGGGTAGCCTTTATTTAATTGTTCGTTGCGTATAAAATCTAATATACGGCGTTGTTTATCACTTAATGTATCTGCCATAGTTTACACCCCTTAAAAAGAACTATTATATTTTTCTGCTTCTATAGTATAGCATATTTTCACAATGGCATCAAACGTTTGTTCGTTTTTTTGATAAAATCTATTGACAACAAACAGGTGTTCGTATATAATTAAAACACAAACAAACGTTCGAGGTGATTGATATGAATAGACGAATAGCCAAAAAACGACAGAGAATACAACTAACAGTGATCCTTAGCATAATACTACTGAGTCTCCTTATCCTAATGCTTATGCGCTTATTTAGCAACACAATCCTTGCAGCACCGGATATCGAGCAGACATATATAAGTGTTCAGATTCAAAAGAATGATACATTGTGGGGATTGGCAACAACCTATAATTGCTTGGAGTATTATACGCATGAAGAATATATAGAACAAGTCATTAAGATTAATGATTTGAAAACAGAAACATTATATACAGGTTCGCGTTTAACCTTGCCTGTGACTCCAAGTTATACTGCAATGAAGTCTGACTAAGATGTATGGACTATTAAGACGGATTAAGAAAGCATTTTAGACGCGTGAAGGCGTTTAAAGTGCTTTTATGCTTATATATAGGAAAATTTGCGCAAGAATAGAATTAGTGTTATGATAAAAAAGACCAAGAAAATGAACAAAAACTATAAATCCCAAACAAGATTTAGGAGGTATATCATGGATATAATTTATGAAAAAGATACAGATAAATCTTTAGATGATGCACTAAAGGCATTAAAAGCCAGCTTAAAAGATCAAGGGTTTGGCGTCCTATGGGAATTAAATTTTAAAGATAAGTTACAGGAAAAAGGGCTGGATTTTGAAGATCCCTTTGTTGTGCTCGAAGTATGTAACCCTAAAAAAGCAAAAGAAGTGTTAGAGAAAAATATACATGTTGGATATGTATTGCCTTGTAAAATGGTCGTTCGACGCGATAAAAACACCACATATATTGGTATGTTGCGGCCTGAGCGCTTAATGGCTCTATTTGATGAAGAGACATTAACATCTGTTGCACAAAATGTTGAAGCTTCATTAATGAAAGCCATTGAAGCGTCTATTTAACCCCAAACCGCCTTAAAGATCTTAAGGCGGTTTTTGTCATTTTACGAAGGATGTGCGAATAGACTGTAAAAAAGGAGGAGAAATATGAACCAACACAGCCATGAGAACCAAGATAACCATCATAATCATCATCAGATGATGATTAATGATTTCAAAAAACGTTTTTACATATCTCTTATTGTCACAGTTCCGGTATTAATTTTATCGCCGATGATTCAGGAATGGACAAATATAACACTAGATTTTAAGGGAAGTCAATACCTATTGCTGGGACTTGCGACCTTTATATATTTTTATGGTGGATGGCCATTTTTAAAAGGCTTGTTTAGTGAACTCAAAGAGAAGAATCCTGGTATGATGACATTAATAGCCATGGCTATTTCAGTTGCCTATTTTTATAGTAGCGCAACAACGTTGGGACTTGATGGAAAGGATTTTTTCTGGGAACTAGCAACGCTTATTGATATTATGCTTCTTGGACACTGGATAGAGATGAAATCAGTTTTAAGTGCTTCAAAAGCACTAGATAAACTTGCAGAATTAATGCCGGATACGGCACATCGGATGGATAATGGAAATATTACAGATGTTAAAGTCAATACACTAAAACCGGATGACAAAATTCTTGTCAAGCCAGGAGAAAAAGTTCCCGCTGATGGTATTATTGCAAAGGGAACAAGTTATATAAACGAATCTATGTTAACAGGAGAATCAAAACCTATTGAAAAAAACAAAGGGGACAAAGTCATCGGAGGTTCATTAAATGGAGATGGTGCATTAGAGGTTGATGTCCAAGGTACAGGGGATGACTCCTATCTATCCAAAGTAATTGCTATGGTGACAAGTGCCCAAAAATCAAAGTCCAGAACACAAAACTTGGCGGATAAAGCAGCTTTTTGGTTAACAATCGTTGCACTTACTATTGGATTTGTAACGCTAATTATTTGGTATATGCTAACCAAGGATTTTACATATGCCATCGCTCGAATGGCCACCGTTATGGTCATTACCTGTCCCCATGCACTTGGGTTAGCAATGCCGCTAGTTGTAGCTAGTTCCACAGCGCAAGCAGCTGAAAGCGGACTTTTGATTCGTAATCGAACACAATTTGAGAATGCCCGTAAGATTGATACTGTAGTTTTTGATAAAACGGGTACATTGACCTATGGTGACTTTAAAGTAAACTTTATTGAAGTATTTGATGAAAACTATTCAAAAGAGCGGGTTATTACTTTGGCTGCAACACTGGAACATCATTCTGAGCATCCTATTGCGAAAGGAATTATCGAAAAATTTAATGCGATGGAATTGACCTACCTAGAAAGTCAAGATTTTCAAGCGATTAAAGGCAAAGGTATTGAAGGTACTATTGAAGGTCATCAAGTGATGGTGGTTAGTCCTGGGTACTTGGAAGAGAATAATCTGACTCTTCCAAAAGAGCTTCCTGATCAAGGCGTATCTACAAATGTTTTTTTGCTAGTCGATGAGAATATAATTGCGGCGCTTGGGTTGGCAGATGGGATACGAGAAGAATCTTATGCAGCGATTAAGCGGCTAAAAGGTGAAGGTATAAAGACATGGATGTTGACTGGAGATAACGACGCAACTGCAAAAAAAGTTTCTGAAGAATTAGGACTTGATGGATATTTTGCCCAGGTCCTTCCCGAACAAAAACAAGAGAAGATTAAAGAGCTTCAGGCACAGGGACGCTTTATAGCTATGACAGGTGACGGGGTTAATGATGCACCGGCGCTGGCGCAAGCGGATGTTGGCATTGCCATTGGTTCCGGAACAGATGTGGCTGCAGAAACAGCAGATATTATTTTGGTAAATTCCAATCCCGAAGATGTAGCTATATTAATTGACTTTGGACAGGCGACTTATCGCAAAATGATACAAAACCTTATTTGGGCGACGGGATATAATATTGTGGCTATTCCTTTGGCCGCAGGAGTATTATCAAGTGTTGGGATTGTTATTTCGCCTGCGATTGGTGCAGTCTTTATGTCTTTAAGTACTGTCATTGTGGCGATTAATGCAAAATTATTGAAGTTAAAATAATATATTTGTGCTATACTATATCTAATATAATATAAGGAGGTATCCAAGGATGAATAATGATATATTCCTATTTATGGGAACCGGCTCCTTAAGGCTACAGTAAAACAGTTGAACGTACTTTGTACGGAGCCTAAGCACATTAAATTTATACGTTAACTGTCTGTATTCTTTGAGCCTGAGCCCAAGCAAATAGAATAATACATAAAAAGGAGTACAGAATGAAAGCTTTTATAAAAAAAGAACAATATAATGCAATTAATAAACATATGAAGGAACTTGCTTCGGTTTTAAAGTTTTGTCCAGATACACAGGTTGTTGAGTCCAACAAACTTCATTGCGAACTTCAGATTTTTAATTTGTTTGAAGACTTGGATGATCAACAGATGAAACAATTGGAGTTAATATCGATAGATAGTGTTAAAAAAATCGAAAACTATTTAGCAAATCTCGATGAATATGTCTATGGTATGGATGGAACCACACCGATGCAGCTTAAGAAGTTATTTAAAAAGGAAAAACATCTTAAGTTGCCTTCAGATGAGATATTAACGACTCGAAAGGTATATCTGGGATGGCAAGATACTTCGAATAAAAAATTATATATGGCTTATTATCATCACAATACACTATTAGGAATGGCCTGTAAGATCCAGCCAGCTAAGCCGACGGCTGCCAATATATGTAAGTTATGCAATCACGTTGGTGGAAGCAGTGAAGTAGCTTTTGTTTCACCTGTATGCAAAAGCTCAAGTGATGGTTATCGCTCCATTGGGTTTTATGCATGTCTAGATAGCCAAAAGTGCAATGAGCGTATTACATCTACAACCAATCTGGTGAACCTATTTTTAAAAGTAACAGATTAAAAAGATATAATATAATCTAAAGAACGAGCCATCAAATTGATGATGGCTCGTTTTTGTTGAGTGGTAAAATAGATGAACCGGGCTCAATAAAAACAGACCTTGCACGCGCATATAAGGCAAATCTACATTTATGATTTGTCGGAAGACTTTTCTCGGCGTAAGATAACGGATTTAGCTGCTTTTCTACGGCGTTCATCTTCAATGGCTGCATAGTGTTTTTTCGTTGTATTAACGTCTTGATGCCCCAGAACATCGGCGACAAGGTATATATCTCCGGTCTCTTGGTACAAGGCGGTACCATAGGTGGAGCGTAATTTATGGGGAGAGATATTTTTTAAGGACGTTACTAGTTTGGAATACTTTTTGACCAAATTCTGTACACTGCGAACGCTTAGGCGCCGATCTTGCAATGACAGGAATAAAGCGTCCTCATGACCGGAGTTTGGGATGATTTTTTTGCGTTCTTGAAGGTAATCTTTTAATGCGTCAGCAACTTCATCACCAAAGTAAATGATGACTTCATTACCACCTTTTCGTATAATTCGTAGACCATTTTTAGAAAAATCAATATCAGCAATATTAAGACCGACGCATTCGCTAACACGAAGACCGGTGCCTAAAAGAAGGGTAATCAACGCTAAATCTCTAGTTTTAGTCTTTTTATGATACTGTTTTTCTTTTTTGGTTAAAGCATCACCGGATTCAACAATATCTAAAAAGTCTGCAACTTCATTAGCTTCTAAACGAATGATATGCTTCTCGTGAATCTTGGGTAAGTCCACCAGAACGACCGGATTAAAGGTTATTTTTTGCTTCTTATAGTAATAGTTGTAAAAACTTCTTAAAGAGGCTAATTTGCGTAATTTAGCCCGCTCTTTATTGCTTCTTTCCGGTAAAGAGGAGTCGTTGGTGGAGGAGGACGTATCATTATAGTAGGAGAGATAGTCCAGGTAATATTCAATATGATCTGGTGTCACATCTTCAAGGCGTTTGACGGGAAAGGTCTGAATCGATATATCCTTAAATTCCTGTAACTGAGTAGTTATAAATGTAAAAAACACATTCAAATCATAAGCATATGCAATACGAGTTTTAGAACTGGTTGTATGTTCAATACCACGGAAAAATTCAAATGTAAATGGCGGTAGTTTTTGTATTAGACGTCGCAATTTAAGGGTATCATTATGTAGAGATTGTTCATGATAATTAGCCATAAGCCATTCCTTTCATATAGGTTTTCCTATAACACTTCGTTAAAGTTGTGTTTCGCGCATAGTTAAGTTTAACATGATACGATAGTACTGTCAAGCTCTTCTATGCATTGACTGTACTATCTCTCTTTACAAGTGTTCCAGATACATATGTTTTTATATTCCGATAATCTTTATTCTGAATGGTTTTTTGTAACAGATCCATGGCAAGTTCGCCAATGAGTTTTTTATTGATGTTCATTGTAGTTAATGTTGGCGACGCAATCGCTGCATATGGTATGTCATCAAATCCAATAATGCTTACATCTTGAGGAATTTTATAACCATATTCGACTAAGGCTTTAATGGCTCCTAAGGCAATTGTATCATTATCTGCAAATACACAATCGGCGTCTAAGCTCTTTTGGTCAAGATATTGTTTCATATGCTCATAAGCGCCTAATAATGTGGGTGCAATATCATATTCCATGGTCATATCCAGACCCAAATTACTTACAGCCTCATAAAAGGCTTTTTTACGTTCGTTAAAATTATGACATGGATAATTGCTTCTAAAATAAGCGATACGTTTGCCGCCAAGGCTTTTTAAGTAGCTAATAGCATGAAAAACAGTTTCTTGATTGTTGAGAGTCACTGCATTACAGTTGATGTTAGGGATTTCATTATCGATAACCACATAAGGTGTTTTTAGTGTTTCTAGAGATGTATACCCTTTTGTGTCAAGTTCTGTGCCTAGAATGATAATACCTTCATAATCTTCAAACGGGATGGATTCAAATGTAGTATTAAGATTATTGGAATTTAACACATTCAAATTATAGTTCTTGTTTCGGCACTCTTGTTCAATAGAATCCATAATTACGGAGACAAACCCGGCATTTTCTTCAACAATAAAGCCGGTAGTACAATATTTGATAAAGAGAATATTATTTTTTTCCACCGGCTTATTGACTTGATAACCATATTGTTCAAGTAGTTGTGTTACCGATGCCCTTGTGGCTTCCCCTACACCTTTTTTGTTATTTAAAACGATGGATACAGCTGCTTGAGAGACCCCTGCTATTTTTGCAATTTCTTTTAATGTCATCGATAACACCTCTTCTTTATTATTATATTTAGGATTAGATTAAATTGATTTGGTCAATGCTTGCATCATTAAAGCGGCTACATAGGCGCCGGGATCTTTTAATCGCCTGGATGCCTCACCACGAGTTGCAGCGCGTCCATGTACCGCAACCATGGTTGCGGTGTTTTCATATCCATCTTTTGCCGCTTGATATGCCGTATTGGCTACAATTACTAGGTTGTCTGAAGTTATGGGTTCGGCTTCTTTTAATACTTGTATGGCTGGATATAGACCATCTAAGAAGGTTTTTTCACCTATTTTTGCCTTTCCTCTATTAGCGACTCCATCAAAAAAGCTCTCAAAAAATAAAGTCCACTGGGAAGGTTCAAAATTTTCATACCCTTTAAAAGCTTTTCCAACCTGCATAAATCCTGAAGCCATTAGAGTTCCCATGGTTGAAGGAACTTTTACGGACATAGCTTTACCGGCACCATAGATGAGTTTGCCGATATCCTGGGTATCAGTGCTGGCAACAAACCGATTGGCTTCTTTAAATCCATCACCCATGGTTAGTCCTAAGTCCCCATCACCAACAACGCTGTCAAGCTCAATTAAATAGTCACGATTTGCATTCATAATAAGATCAAGTTGCTCAAAATATCGTAGAATCATATCTTTATTCATGACGGCTCTCCTTTACTTTTGTATGAAAAATGGTGTCTCAGCTTCTGCAAAGAGTAATGGCTTAAGTTCATCGTCTAATTTGAATAAAGAAATTGAAAATCCGGCCATTTCAAGGGAGGTTGCATATTCTCCAATATAATATTTGGCAACTTTGATGCCCTTATCAGCTAAAACCTTGTCAATTCGTCGTGTAACAATATATTGTTCATCAAGCGGTGTGGCGCCAAGTCCGTTAACAAGAACTGCTACTTCATCGCCGGACACATAAGGAATATCTTGTATAATTTGTTCCAGCATTTCATCAACAATTTGATCAGCAGGTTCAATCTTTCCACGGCGAATACCTGTCTCTCCGTGTATTCCCATACCGATTTCCATTTCATCGTCTTCAATAGAAAAACCAGCTTTACCAACACGCGGTACAATACATGGGGTTAACGCAACACCCATAGTTCGCACGTTTTGAGATGCTTTTAGAGCAATACGCTTAACTTCGTCAAGACTCAACATTTGATCTGCTGCGGCTCCGGCACATTTGTATACGAAAAAGATACCGGCAACACCTCGACGTGTGTTTTTTTCTCCCTCTTTTGATGGTCCGGCTGAGGCGACGTCCTCACCACAGACAACAGATTCAACACGTATATCATCTTCAAAATCAGCCATTTCGCCAGCCATATCAAAGTTAAAGATATCGCCGTTATAATTTCCATAGATATATAATACGCCAGCACCAGAGTCTATATATTTCGTAATTGCATGCATTTGCTCAGCACTAGGTGACTGAAAGACATCCCCGACAGAACATCCGTCCAACATTCCTTTTCCGACATAGCCTAAAAATAAAGGTAGGTGTCCGGAACCGCCACCTGTGGCAATACCTACCTTCCCCTCTTTCTTATTCGAAGTCACAAGACAACAAAGATCATCGTTAGTATAGGTAATTAAATCAGGGTGAGCAATATAAAGTCCTTCAAGCATTTCGTGTACATAATTACTAGGTTGATTAATTATTTTTTTCATTGAAGTATCTCCTTAGCTTTTGATTGAATTTAGCTCTTTGGAGTCAATGCATTCGAAAATATTATACCATGTTTTGACTGGATAGAGCTATTAATTATAAAAAGTAACGATTACAATTTGTGAAGCCGAATAGATTCACCTCCTGTTTAGTAGAATATAAGTTATATTTAGCATATATTTATCATATCATTAGTAATAAAAAATGTCAAAATAAACTTTTTCACTGAAATCTAGGGTTCTATTTATAAATTCAAAAAGATAATATATAATTCAACCAAATAAGCTTACTAAATAATACTAATAATAACTAAATTCCAATAAAAAACCCAAAGTCTCTGTATTTAAAAAGACTTTGGGTAATGTATATTACTTTTATCCATCGGTTCGATATAATTTTCCGTTAACCAAGGTATATTTGACTCTCCCTTTAATAACCAGACCATCATAGGGAGAATATCTAGCTTTTGACTTAAAC
The DNA here is from genome assembly GCA_038396585.1 of Vallitaleaceae bacterium 9-2. Lineage (NCBI taxonomy): Bacteria > Bacillati > Bacillota > Clostridia > Lachnospirales > Vallitaleaceae > Vallitaleaceae bacterium 9-2. The sequence goes on from CP121691.1 coordinate 1,804,620, forward strand.
TTTGAAGCATCAATATAATAATCTTCATTAGGATTAAAAATAGTTAAATCAGCGGTAGAACCTACTTGTATGGTTCCTTTATTTAAGGTAAGGATTTGTGCCGGTTTGTGTGACATTTTATCAATCAATTGTTCCATGTTTAGATGACCTTGCTCAACTAAGTATGTGTAAGATAATGAAAAAGCTGTTTCTAGACTTGATATCCCAAACGAAGCCAATGTATATTCCACTTCTTTTGAGTCAATCGTATCTGGACAGTGATCCGAGCTAATGGTATCAATAATACCGTCGCGTAAGCCCTTAATAATAGCTTCGACATCAGCTGCAGTTCGAAGTGGCGGGTTGACTTTGACAAGAGTATTGTAGCCCATGGCAGCTTCTTCGTTTAGTGTAAAATATTGTGGTGACGTCTCACACGTTAATTTAAATCCTTGTTTTTTAAATTGGCGTATCATTTCTACAGACTGTGCAGTGGAAACATGTGTGATATGTAATTTTGTACCAAACTCATTGGCAAGTAAAATGTTACGCGCCAAATGGATGGTTTCTGCAGTAATCGGAGCGCCTTGGATTCCCAAATACGTTGAAATAGCACCTTCGTTGATTTCATTTCCGTTTGAAATCAATCGATTTTCGCAATGGGCAATCACAGGAATATCAAACATGCTGCAATAGTTGCATAAGTTGCGCATAAGATCTGTATCTTGTATTGCATGGTCTCCATCCGATACAGCGGCTATACCAGCTAACTGCATTTCGCCGATTTCAGACATGACCTTTCCTTCACCGTTACGTGTAAGGTTACCATAGGGCACGACCTGTACAGGACACTCATTTTTTGCTTTAGAGATAATATATTCAACAATAGCCTTATTATCAATTCGCGGAACTGTATTGGGATTGATGGTTAATGTTGTAAAACCACCATTTATGGCGCTTTGACCTACCGTGAGCATCGTTTCTTTATAGTCAAATCCAGGATCTTGTATGTTACAATGTAAGTCAATTAATCCAGGAACAATATAGCAATCAGTTGCATCAATGACAACAGCTTCATCATCTTCAATACCTGTGTCCATTTGAATGATTTTTTTATCCTCAATCAATATGCTTTGGTTATAAATAGTTTTATTGCTTGTAACAATAATCCCATTTTTTATCAATAACTTATCCGACAATGTTATGCCCTCCTCCTTTTTTATTGAGCAGATGAAATAGTGCCATGCGTATGGCAACACCATTGACCTGCTGTTTCGATATTAAAGAGCTTTCTCCATCGATAACCTCAGAAGATATCTCAATGCCTCGATTAATAGGACCAGGATGCATAACAATGGCATCTTCTTTTGCATAACTTAAGCGTTGAACATCAAGTTTGTACAATTTCTTGTATTCATTAATGGAAGGAATCAAACGATTATATTCATTTTTATCGCTCATACGCAGGGTCATAATGACATCAGCATCAATAATGGCATCAGCGACAGAAGTGTGTATTTCGACACCTGTAGACTCAATTCCATAGGGTAATAATGTTGGCGGTGCGACAACAGCAACTTGTGAGCCTAGCTTTTTTAGTGCCCATATGTTACTTTTTGCTACACGATTATGCATAACATCGCCGATAATAACCACCTTTAAATCTTTGAAATTTTTTTTCTGGTCTTGTATCGTCATTAAGTCAATCAAAGACTGGCTAGGATTTTCATTCATACCATCGCCTGCATTAATAATTGAAGCTTTAACGTATTTGCTCAAGTGATGTGGGCTTCCTGAAACTTCATGACGGATAACGATAAAGTCAGCGCCAATCTGATCAATATATCGTCCAATATCTTTGAGGGATTCGCCTTTTTTAAAATGTTTGTCTGTATGTAGATGAATTACCTTTGCACCAAGGTTTAAGGCAGCTAACTCATAAGAAAGCTTTGAACGGCTACTTTCTTCGTCAAATAATGTTGCAACGGTTTTACCTTTTAGGTATAGTGGCTGCGAAGCACTTTTTGATAATAATATATACTTCATTTTTTGAGCTGAGTTAATAACATAGTTTATCTCGGCTTCTGTTAATGTTTTTAAGTCTAAAAAATGTTTTTTATTAAAAGACATTTCATCCCTCTTTTCATTTATTCTGCTAAAATTATACTTTTTTCGGATTCAATAACTTCACTATAATAGTAAACCCGATTCTCCTTTTTGTAAAGTTTAAAAGGTAAGTTTGTGTTCGTTGCTAATATATGTTCAGTACCTGAACGTAAATTATATTCATACAATACGATTTTTTCTTCATCATCAAGAATCGAATAAAAGACTTTTTCGCCTACTTCATCAATATAATAATCCGTACTATTAAACGAATAAAAATCGATGCTTACCTCCTCCAGATTTGAGTAATCTACAGTATATATACCATTAAGTTCTGTCTTAGTGCTATCATTTATTGAAGCAATAATGGAACATGACTTTTCAGGCTTATCTGTATAAATATATTGATCTTCAAATAATTGAAGATACGCATTGCTATCATGCTCATTTAAGGGGAATTCTTGAATAAGGGTCGTATCATAATGGATAAATGCTAGCGCTTCATTAGTGACAACAATGGAGTATTCTGATGCCCGATTTAGATCAAAAGCAATGTTTTCAGCAGTATATAATAATCTTGGAAGTCCTCCATTTTCATAAAGATAGAGTTTTTCCAATGAGTAGGTATTTTCTACATCTTCATAATTATTCACCATAAAGACAAGTTCTTCATCTATTTCATAATAGTGCTTTGAATCGGTGTTGATTCTTAAGAGTTTATTAGACTCTGAGGCGATACGTTTACGAATTGAGATTTCAGTATCTAATTTTTGACGCAACTGCTCGATTTCGCTTAAATGTGTGCTAGTGGTATCTACATATTCATCAATTGTCGATCGTAGCTCATCGATTGTCAATTGTTTTTCAAGTAATGAAGCACGCAGTACTTCCAATTCTATATTGGTTGGATCTTCATTTGAAGATAAGCATCCTGTTAAAAAAACAAGAATAAGTAATAGTGATATAAGGACTTTTTTATTCAACACGCCTTCCCCCTTTTTTCTGCGGTGAACAATATCTCTTTGAGATAACGAGGCTTAAGTCTCGTGTTCTTTATTTAGTGTTATTCTATCAAATAAACGATAAAAAAACTACCTCATAGAGGTAGTTTTTTTATTTAAGATGCAACAAAAACAATGTTGCATAGAAAGTTATATTTCTTCTGGAAGAATCTTGTTAGCAATTACACCAACAACAGCTGCAATGGCTAAACCACTCATAGTGATGTTACCAATAGTAAGTCCTGCTGAGCCGATTCCAATACCTAGTACAAGAATCACCGCTGAAATCATAAGATTACGACTGTGTGAGAAGTCAAGGTTTGCATTAATTAGAATTCGAACACCGACAGAAGCAATCATACCAAACAAGATAATACTTACTCCACCCATAACCGGCCCCGGAATTGTACGTAATAAGGCAGCCAAATGGCCAATCATACTAAATACAATTGCAAAAACTGCAGCAATCCGTAAGATTTTGGGATCATATACTTTGGTAACAGCAAGTACGCCTGTATTTTCTGAATAGGTTGTGTTTGCAGGACCACCTATGAAACCTGCAAAGATTGTTGCAACCCCATCACCAAGCATTGTTCTATGTACACCTGGATCAACAAGAAAATTCTTTCCAACAACAGCGCCATTGGTTGTAATATCACCTATATGTTCGATGAAAACAACAAGTGCAATCGGAGCGATTGCCATAATAGACTGAACATTGAAATTAGGAGGTGTAAAAATTTTTGCTCTAAAGTATGGATCGCCCAAAGAGAAGAATTCAATATTTTGTAATGCGCTAAAATCATAAACACCAAGAATAATTGATGCAACATATCCAACGATTACAGAAATAAGGATTGGAACTAATTTGAAGAACCCTTTAAAAAAGATGGAGACAGTAATCATTGTAATAACAACAATAGATGAAATGACAATAAATTTGACATCAAGTGCACCATTGTTATAGAATGCGCTATTAATAGCAACAGGTGATAGATTTAATCCGATAACCATAATAATCGGTCCGGTAACAATTGGAGGGAATAATTTTTTTACTGCATCCACACCAATAAAACGAATAATCAATGCAATAACTGAGTAAACAATACCGGCAGCTATAATTCCACCCTTAACATTAGCCAAATTCTCCAAATAATAGGCACTGTTTTCTGGACTGGTTAATGCGACTAAATCCATTCCATCAGGATTCAGTGTAACAGCAATAGCACCGATAAATGCAAAGCTTGAGCCTAAAAATACAGGAACCTTACCTTGTGCACATAGATGAAAAAGAAGCGTACCCACACCGGCAGCTAAAAGAGCGATAGCGGGATCAAGTCCAGTCAAAAATGGAACAAGTACTGTAGAACCAAACATTGCTAAAACATGTTGTAATCCTAGAATTAATTTTTTGTTTGTTGAAATGTTACTTGTCATGATAATCCTCCTAATAATTCATTTTTTAGTTTTACTCTATTGTTTTATTGCAATACTACTCGGTCTTCGCCATCAATTTCTTCAAAATTGACGTGGACGATTTCACTGGTTGATGTTGGAACATTCTTTCCAACAAAATCAGGTCTTAAGGGTAATTCACGGTGACCTCGATCAATTAAAGCTGCAAATTGAATTTTGTTAGGGCGACCTTGATCAATAATAGCGTCAATGGCAGCACGACAAGTACGCCCGGTAAAAACAACATCATCAGCAATGATAACAGTTTTGTCTTTAACATCAATTTGATCGAGTTGATGTATTACAGGACGTTCCGATTTTTTTTGCAAATCATCGCGGTAAAATGTGATATCAATGGTTCCCATCGGTAGCTTTACCCCTTCAATCTCTTCGATACGTTCAACAATACGTGAGGCTAATGGGATACCGCGAGTTTTGACGCCAATGATAACTAAATCATGTGTACCTTTGTTTTTTTCGATAATTTCATGGGAAATTCGTGTGATTGCACGACGCATAGCTTGATTATCCATCAAAATTTTCATAAAAAAAACTCCTCTCTTAGAGAAGTATAAAGTTTGACAAAATAAACCTATAGATATGTCAATCTTTATAGTCTCTCTGTACTATATTAAAGATTTCTATAATAAGATATCATAAAAGAATTCAGTTGTAAAGATAAATTAACGTTTTCTTAAAATATCTAATACATGTTGAAAATCATCGGGAGGCTCCACAGAAAATTTCATAAATTCATGGCTCTGTGGATGAATAAATCCAAGTTCTTTTGCATGGAGCATCTGCCCTTTTTTGGCAAAACTTGCCTTTGACGGTCCATATGTTGGATCTCCGACCAAAGGATTGCCTATGCTGGTCATATGAACTCTAATTTGATGGGTACGCCCTGTTTCTAACCTAAGAGCGACATGAGTAAACTGATGATGGTCCAGGCGTTCAAGAACGGTGTAATGGGTTCTGGCTTCTTTTCCGTTCTTATAGTTTATAGCCATTTTTTTCCGATCATTAACAGAACGTCCTATCGGCGCATCAATAACTCCTTCATCTTCAAGGATATTGTTATAGACAATAGCTTCGTACAATCTATGGCTAGAATGGTCTTTAAGCTGCGCTGCGATACTTTGATGTGCACGGTCCGTTTTACAGACGACTAATAGTCCAGTAGTATCCTTATCGATACGATGTACTATCCCTGGACGGATAACGCCGTTAATCGTTGATAAGCGGTCCTTACAGTGATACATGATACCATTAACTAGGGTATTATCATAATTACCGGGTGCTGGATGAACAACTAATCCCCGTTGTTTGTTGACGACTAAAAGGTCATCATCTTCATATATAATGTCTAAAGGTATTTCTTGAGGTGATATGTCTATAGATTTTGGCTCAATATTGCCTACATGAATAATAACGCCCTCTTTTAGCTGATAATTTGGTTTTACAATTTTGCCGTCAATAGACACGAGACCCTCTTGTATTATTTTTTGGATATATGAACGGGTGTATTCTTCAAAATACTCCGATAGATACTTATCAACTCGCATCGATTTAGTTTGAGTGTATGTTATCTCCATATTATATCTCCAAATCCCTATACTTTGTTAACAATAAGATCATCAATAGTATTGCCGAACACGTCACATAGATGTCGGCAACATTAAATACAGGAAATTCAAACCAAATAAAATGTAACATATCGATAACGTATTTTAATCGAATTCGATCGATAAGGTTTCCTATAGCTCCGGCAATAATAAAAAGAGATAAAACATGCAAAGGTCTGTATTTTGAGGTCATTGGAAGCTTACGTTTAAAATACAAGATGGCAATCAAAATGACAATGACTAGGAATGTCAACAAAAGTGTGGCATCTTGAAATGATCCAAAAGCTGCTCCAGGGTTTTTAACAAAGGTTAACTCAAAGACCCCGTCAATAACTGTAATGGCATAATCTTTGCCGGCAAGATGTTGGACGGCCAATAATTTAGTGTATTGATCAATACCAACAAGAATTATAACGAAAATAATTTCAAATATCATAAAAACTCCTCTATTTAGATAATATTGTGTCCATCACTTGATCAATTGTTTGGCGATCAATCGTTTTTGTACTTAAAAAACTATCACCTAATTTATTGAGCAAAGCAAAAACAATGCGATTATGTGTTGTTTTTTTGTCGTAGAACATTTCCTGATATAAACTATCAGGATCAATACCTGAAGCGTATATGGGTAAATCATAGGCTTGAATCAGTGCAAGTCCTTTCTTGACATCATCTGAAGAAATCAAATTCAAGAGCCTAGATAATTCTAATGCCCCATGCATACCTATGGCGACGCATTCACCATGTAAATATTCAAAATCTTTAAGGCGCTCGATACTATGACCAAAGGTATGGCCAAAGTTTAGAAGTGCACGAACACCACTTTCCCTTTCGTCTTGATCTACAATAGATTTTTTTATTCCACAGGATTGATAAATCATGTCGATGAGCAAATCTTTATCAAGGTCTTTAATTTTTTGTGCATTATCAATTAAAAAATCATAGTACTTGATGTCGCTGATCAAAGCATGTTTTATAACTTCTGCCATTCCAGACATAAATTCTCGCTTTGGCAAAGTGCTTAATGTACTTACGTTTATATAAACCAGCATAGGTTGGTAAAATGCGCCAACAATATTTTTGTAACTATTAAAATCAACGCCGGTTTTTCCACCGATACTACTGTCCACTTGTGCTAGTAGAGACGTAGGAATTTGTATGAAATCGACACCACGCATATATGTTGCAGCTGCAAAACCTGCCATATCACCAGTAACACCACCACCTAAAGCAATAACAAGAGTACTTCGGTCACAATTATGCTCAATCATATTTTGATAAAAGGTTTCAATGGTTGTCAAAGTTTTTGAATGTTCACCAGGTATAAATGACGCAACAATTATCTCACGCTCAAAAGACGTCAGTGCATTCATCACATCCTTTGTATACAAAGGATTAACATGATCATCTGTAATAATCATAAAGCGGCTATACGTTTTATTTAAAGATTTGATAGCATCTGTCAGAAAATCGAATCCCGTTGTAAAGTATATCGGGTAATCTCGACTACTCGTATTGACGGTCATCATTTTCGGTGATGTCATCTTCAAATCCTCCTTCTTCTTGTTCATGCATTTGTTGATGTTCATGATTTTCTAATTCGGATTCAATTTTTTGTACATCTTCTAACGCTTGATTTGAAATAATATCATTTTGACGTATTTCCAATTCATTACGTTCAACCATTTCCATTTGAGCTTTTAAAAATTGACGAATTTGGATTTTTGAAGCATCATAAGCTTTAATTAACAATTGGCGGGATTGATCAATTTGATGAATTTCTTCTTTAGCGCCTTTGATAATTTTTTCGGCATTAATTTCAGCTTCTTTTTCAATACTTTCTGCACGGCTACGTGCAGCACTACGTGTTTCTTCAGCTGTTTTTTCTGCGAGAAGAAGAGTGTTTTGTAAAGTGTTTTCAATCGTTTTATAATATTGAATACCTTCATTGAGCATATTTATTTTATCTTTCATCTCAATATTTTCTTTATAGATTTTTTCGTAACTCGTCAAAATTTCATTCATAAATTGTTTGACTTCAGCTTTGCTATATCCACCTAATGATGAACTAAATTCTTTTGATTCAATATCTAATGGCGTTAACATATGTTACCTCCTATATATACTGTAATGTTGTTATCCATATTCTTCCTTTTTTTGATGCATTGCCAATCGTTTCTACTTTGTATTTACCTCGACCACGAACAGAGATAATATCTTTTTCATTAATGATAAAATGCCGTTTGGTCACTTCTTCTTGATTGACGCGAACCATTCCTCGAAGAATATATTGTTGACAATCTGCTCGCGATATATTGAGCATGGCTTTTAAGACATTATCCAATCGAAGTGAAGGAATTGTTGTTGAGGTGGCCTTTGTTTTTGGCCTTAATGTAGCTAAATAATCCCAGTCTTTAAATAAAGAACATGTTACCCTATGAGAACCAATAAGTATAAGATCGTCAAGAAGCATTTGGTGGATACGTTCGTGACAAGCAAAAAAAGCGCTTGAATCATTAAAAAGCATATCACCCAAAAGTCTACGATCGATTCCTTGAGCTAAAAGAGCCCCTAATAGGTCACGATGGTTAAATAGAATCTGTGCTGCATCGAGCATCTGAACTTGAATGACACATACTGGAAACAGTTCTAAGATGTTCGTATCCATATATTCAAGAAATGCCTTTGGAAAAAAGCCAAGCATTCTACGTTCATCATCTGCAAAAACGTTAGATTCAATAGCTACAATATCAGCAGTTATCGTTTTATATGTATTACGACAAAGGGATAATTGATGTAAATCTAAAAAATCCGTGAATTCTGGATACTGAAACTGTTGCGCACGAGTTATCCGATCATCAATTTGATTTAGAAACTGATTCATCGGATAAACCTTAATACATACGATTGCATCAGTTGTAGAAAAATAAATGCAATCAAAGGCGAAATATCAAGAATCATTCCACCTTTTCTTCCACCAAAAATAGAAGCATCAATTAGCTTTCGTATAGGTGCTAAAATTGGCTCTGTCAGTGTATACAATAATTCAATTAATACATTGTTTGGGTTTAATCTAAACCAAGACAGTATAACCCTTAAAAATAATATCATTTGCATGATATATAGGGCATAATATATTGCCGTTAATAATAAATTGGTCATATTGTGCCTCCTAAACTTCTGTCATTGTTATGCAAACATCAAGCCTTACTTGTCCCATCGTATGATCCCATTCGATTTTAATTCTTCTTGAAAGTCGCCCAAAATATCAACATTTTCAGGTGCAATCAAGAAAATATTATTGGTTACGCGCTGCATATTTCCATCTAATGTATAGCATGATCCGCTGACAAAATCCATAATGCGTTGGGCAATTTCATGTTCAACATTTTCAAGATTTATTATGCAGGCCTTTTTTGATTTTATGTGATCACAAATCTCTTGGGCTTCATCATAGGTTGTTGGTTGCATAACAACCACTTCCATCTGTATGCTTGCTTGTAAATTCATAACTTTTGACTTACCACCTGTATATGCTTTAAAATTACGAGGTTCTTCCTTTCTAACGGGTTGTGGGGTGCCTGTAAATGTATTAAATTCATCGTCTTCAAAATCTACATCGGTTTCATCTTCATAATCACTAAGTTTCATAATATCCATTACTTTATCAAATAGTTTTGCCATAACATCACCTTTCTATCTTTACATTTTACTTATTATAATTTCTTTCTCCGAAAAGTCCTGTACCTACACGAATATGCGTTGCGCCTTCTTCTATGGCAACTTCATAATCACCTGTCATTCCCATAGATAGAATATTCATATTAACATTATCAATGTTTTTACTTTTTATGTCAATAAGTAATTCGTTTAATTGACGGAAAAGATGGCGATTGTCTTCAGGATTTTCTACATAAGGAGCGATTGTCATGAATCCTTGAATATGAATGTGACTCATGGCTCCGATTTCACGTACAGCTTGCTCCAGATTTTCGGCTAAAAATCCTTGTTTTGAGGTTTCTTTACTAATATTAACCTGAAGAAGTATATTTACATGGCATTCTTTTTTTATTGCTTGTTCATTGAGTTGTTGAGCAAGCTTGAGTGAATCAATCGAATGAATGAGTTCACATGTTGTTAAGACATATTTGATTTTATTGCTTTGTAGATGACCAATCATATGCCACTTTACTGGGGTTGAAATTTCATTGGTCTTATCGCGAATTTCTTGAGGCTTATTTTCACCAAATTCGGTCATACCAATATCTATTGCCATCTTGACTGTCTCTACAGGTTTGGTTTTTGATACTGCAATGAGTGTAACATCTTCAGGGTTACGCCCACTACGTTGACAAGCGTTTTCAATATTGCATAAGACAGATTGATAATTTTCTTCCATTTGTTTTTTATTCATTTAAAACACATCCTTTACTTTAATGTTGTAAATTCTTCAATGCCACGGCTGTCTGCCACAATTTTATCATATAGTCCGACACTATATTTAAGTTGTGAAGTAATAATTCTAAAATCTTTATCCTCATAAATCGTTTCTACACGACGAAAATCTGTGTAACCTTTATTGACAACATATACGCCCTCAATCGTAGTCGGCGGCTCGAGTGTATAGGTTCCCATATCACTAACGGCTGCATTTTCATCGAGGACATAAAGAATTTTATCCTGCGTATTTAATGTCGTCTCAGAATCGATGCTTCGAACATAGGAGAATTCGCCATCAGAATAGTATTCTTTGATATCAATGGGGACAAGTTCTTGTTTATTGGATTGATCAGCAAAAGAGAGACTTTTTTGCAGCTGATAACTTCCTTTGTTGTATTGTATAGCGCTTTTAGGAACTTTATATACGTCTTTGGTGGTCATTGCTTCATTGGGGATTTTTAGTCCATCATATTGATTATAGATAATTTTGTAATTGATTTTACGATCTGAAAAAAACAAATTAAAGTATCGATCAAATTCATAAACAGCGAAAATCTTGTCACCGTCACGGAATGTTGAATGGACTTTTACATCAACACTTATATTTTTGGTTGGAAAAAACAAACTTACATACGAACGGTTTTCCAAATGTTTTTCACTATATGGATCAATCTCGGAGACTAAATAATATAGATAATTATCCACCACTTTATATAAGGGGTCCCCGCTCGAGATGGATTGCTTTTTGGTGATATCAACAGTAGTAACTTCCTGTGCAAAGACTTGCGGCGTCAACGTGTCTATCGTAATATCTTCAAACCCATCAATAGTATAACTGATAACACCACTTTTTGCCATTTTGTAGTACGTACCATTTTGAAGTTTTTTACTTTGACCGGCTTGGATCTTTTTTTGGATTTGATCAAAAAGGTCTTGGTCCGTGACGCGAACCGTTTGGGAAATATCATATAGCGTTGCTTCTAGATTGTCCCGGGCAATAGAAGCGTAACTAAGATCGTTCTTCTTTTTTTCCACAACATAAGAACGAATTCGATCTTTTAAAATGCTATAATCTTCATTCGTATAATCTGAGGCACGATTGAGTTGGCTTAGGTGTTCATTGACCTGTTCGTCAAGTATTCGAGCCATTTCTTCATCTTGATTGATAACACATACATATGTATTTAGGCGAACTTTATCTCCTTCAGGGACAAAATATTTTACCGGTCCATTGGTATTGCTGTAAACAATGGTTTCATCGCGTATAAATACGCCATCAAACGAACCTTCATTTAGTATTTCACCAGCTTCTGCATACACATAATGAATGGTATCTTTGGTTAATGAATGGTATACGATAAAAAGTAAATAGGCCATTAAAATTACATAAACAACAACAACAAAGTTAATATGCTTATTTGCTTTTTCTTCTCTCTTTTTCTTTTTTGCACTTGCCTTATATCGATTGTTTGCCATAACTATCCTCTTGATAATAAATTCCTTGACTTAATTTATGGGTATCTAAATAGTCCATAATTTGATTGTATATTTTCCACCAGCTTGCATCCCAATTTGAAAAAACTGCATCGTCTTTTGGAATTCTTGACACTAAACGTGCAAGTGCGATGTCAGGATTCAAATGGGTTATAAACGCTACGACACGATCAACATAATCTTCTACGCTTCCAACATGAATTTTACCTTCCAAAAACTGTTTTTCATACAGGCTGTCCTTAGCAATATATAAAGAATGTAGTTTAACCACATCGGTTTTAACTGTGTTCATGAGTTTTGCTGTATTAAGAACATCGGTCATTGTTGAATCGGGTAAATTTAAAATAAGATGGGTACATATATCAAAGCCATGAGATTTAAGTTTTATAGCGGTTTGCTCATAGTCTTGTACACTATGGCCTCGATGTGTTGCATTTAAAATACTATCATTTGCGATTTGCAGTCCTAATTCAAAGGTAATATTGATAGCGTATTGAGCCTTTATTTTTTTTAGGGCATCAATATATGCATCCGATATGGTATCGGGGCGCGTAGCAATATCAATTCCTACCAAATCACATTCAAGGGCTTGTTCTACATAAGAGATAAATGTCTCGACCGGCATGTAGGTATTGGTATAATTTTGAAAATAGCCGATAAATTTTTTGGCCTTATAGCGAGCTATCATTTTATCTCTGGCTGCATTGATTTGCTCGGCTATAGGCACCATATTGTGATGGGATTCAAATCCCGTTCCTTTTGCGCTACAAAATGAACAGCCGTGATGACCTAATGTTCCATCACGATTTGGACAGGTTGAAGGAATATTAATGGGGCATTTGTATGTTTTTGCCCCATATTTATGCGTAAGATATTCATTATATGCGTATATTTTTGTGCTTAACATGAGTTCACTTCTTTCTTAAAGACTTCTATCGGAACGTGATATCGCCTTTTTATTCTTTGATAATAGCATAATTGTCAAAAAAGTAAAATAAATAAACGAAAATATTTCGAAAAATAAAAAGGATTTGTATAATTTTCATAGAATATATATATATATCAATTGATCAACCAGCCCATTTATTTTTTTAAGGAGGAGATTATCATGATACAAGTTATTTCAGGTGATACTGGTGAGGGAAAAACAAAAGAGCTAATTGAAGCAGCCAATGCAAAGTTAAAGGAAACAAGTGGGAACATCGTTTATATTGATGCAGACAATACCCATATGTACGATTTAAAACATGAAATACGCTATATAAATATTTCAGAATTTCCAATTGACAATTATCATGAATTCTATGGTTTTATGTGTGGTATCTTATCCGAAGACAATGATATTGATTATATTTTTGTTGATGGCCTCTTGCGAATGGCGCATCTGAATAAAGTTGATAACTCAGACGAATTAATAAATAAATTAAAAACTATTACCAACAAATTTGGCGTAAAACTTGTTGCAGGTATTAACTGCAAACAAAGTACTCTACCTCATTTCCTTCAAGAATTCTCAATGGCTTAATGCTGTTTGTAAAAAAGCTGGTGTCTAGTGACACCAGCTTTTATTATGCATTGGTATGTACTTAATAAAGATACAATGTAATCACCTTAGCACATCACGCCATTCAATATCCCCACGTTCTAACGCACGTATTAATAACTCTGCAGTAGCTAGATTTGTAGCTACAGGGATATTATGGATATCACACAAACGAATGAGCGATCCCATCTCGGGTTCATGTTCTTGACGAGATACAGGATCACGTAAAAAAATCATCACATCAATTTGATTATGAGCAATTTGTGACCCAAGTTGCTGTACACCACCTAAGTGTCCGGTAAGATATTTGTGGATACTTAAATTCGTCACTTCTTCAATTAATCTTCCTGTTGTTCCCGTTGCATAAAGGTCATGCTTATGCAAAATATTCCTATATGCAATGCAAAAATTTTGCATTAATTTTTTTTTGGTATCGTGTGCTACTAGTCCGATATTCATAAGAACCCCCTATTTGTTTGTTTTTCGCTGGATACTTAAGTTAAGTACAAGACCTAACATGAGCATATTGCTCCACAATGCACTTAAACCATAACTAATAAATGGTAAAGGCAATCCAGTATTTGGAACAATATTTGTTGTGACTCCAACATTAATAAATGTTTGAAAACCAAGGACAGCAACAAAGCCAGCACATAAAAGCTGCCCCATTAAGTCCTTACTGTCTTTTGCGATATATAAAACACGAAGCATTAATGCTAACATGAGGAGCAAAACAACAGAACAACCGATAAATCCAAATTCTTCACCAATAATCGAGAAAATAAAATCGGTTTGTGATTCTGGTAAATAATTATACTGATTAAGTTTTCCGTTATATATTCCTTTTCCAAACAATTGCCCGGAGCCTATTCCTTGAACAGAGTTTTGAGTCTGAAGGGCAATCGATAATTCGTACTCTTCTGGATTAATCATGGCCATAATTCGACCTAATTGATTATCACTTAATAATACTTGGTCAGGCTGTTGTATATACCATAATACACCAAACATCATTACAATTGCAATCCCTAATAAAATAAAAATATAACGATATTTAATACCTGCGGCAAATAACATAATGCCTAACAAAAAAACTAAAACCAGTGCAGTCGATAAATCCGGCTGCTTTCGTATAAGCATCATAGGTATAACAATAAGTATTCCGGCACCAAGCCACACAAAAACAGAATTAATGTGTTTTTGAAACCGATCAAAATATTTTGCCAATACAATGACCATAAAAAACTTGCTAAATTCGCTGGGCTGTATTGTCATCCCTAGCATTTCTATCCACCGTACTGCACCATTAACTTCTTTACCAAACATTAGTACAGCAACTAATAGACCGACATTTAAAAGATAAATTGGGATTGCTAATTTTCCCAATAGATGATAATCAAAAAAGGATACCAGTAACATCAATACTAATCCAATTGAAAATCCCATTAATTGTCGCTGTGCATAATAATCTGTTCCTTCAATACTATTGATACGTGTGGCACTACCAATTACAAAATAGCTAATGGTAATTAGTAAAAACATAAGAATAATACTTAGGAAATCATAACGTTTATAATTATAACTTCGAAACATGTGTTGCCTCTATTCTCGTGGCTTTTTTATATTGGTTATGGGTATGTTCGCATAAAGAGCAGGAATGACATTTCCTGATGTCTCAGAACGTGTGGACCCAACTTTTACTTCCAATTCACCTTCATCAAAATCCATATATTTACTGATGGTTTTTATAATATCAGCACGCATCATTTCTAATACATCTGTTGAACAATTGACACGATCATGAATTAAAACCAATTTTAAACGGTCTTTTGCCACCGTTTTAGAGGTTTTCTTTCTAGAAAAAATTCCCATTATTCCACCTTCCTAACCTTTCATTCCCATAATTGTACGTAACTTACCAAAAAATCCAGTTGGAGTATCTAAATCTAAATAGGGCACTTCTTCGCCAGTAATACGCTTACACATATTCATATAGGCTTTTCCTGGAATCGTACTTTCGTTGGCTGCAATTGGTTCGCCTGTGTTAGTTGAGATAACAATATTTTCATCATCAGGCATTACACCAATCAAATCAATAGCTAAGATTTCTATAACATCATCAATCCCCATCATATCACCACGCTTAACCATATCAAAACGAATACGGTTCACTACGAGACGAATGTCACGGATTTCATTTGCTTCTAATAATCCAATAATTCGATCTGCATCACGAATTGCAGAGATTTCTGGAGTAGTAACTACAAGTGCTCGATCGGCTGCGGCAATTGCATTTTTAAACCCTTGCTCAATTCCGGCAGGGCAATCAATAATGATATAATCATAGTCTTTTTTTAGGGTATCACAAAGCTCCTTCATTTGCTCAGGAGTTACAGCGTCTTTGTCACGTGTTTGTGCTGCTGGGAGCAAATAAAGTGTAGGATTTTTTTTATCTTTTATTAAGCCTTGGCTTAATTTGCAGTTACCTTCAACTACATCAATTAAATTATATACAATTCTATTTTCAAGCCCCATGACAACATCAAGATTACGTAAACCGATATCAGCATCGATAAGAACTACTTTTTTCCCTAACATAGCTAATCCGGTTCCAATATTAGCGCTGGTTGTTGTTTTACCAACCCCGCCTTTTCCTGATGTGACAACAATAACTTCACTCATTTAATTCGCTCCTTTTATCTAATTTGTATCGTTAATTAAGTCTCTATAGACTTGATTGTGAATGTTTTCAATAACGATTCGTCCATCTTCTTCATAGGCAATTTGAGGTTCTACAGATTTAGAGACTTTGTCCACTCGATCTGCAGCACGTCCAATAGCGTTGCCGATTTTTAATTGCACCGGTGTCATATCTAAGGCAAATACAAAGCCTCGTTGCCTTGGATCAAGTCCGGCATGTACAACACCCTTTAGGCGACCTAATACAATAACTTTGCCACCAGATTCAATTCTAGATCCGTTATTGGCATCGCCCAGTATGACCACGTGACTTTTGGTAATAATCTGTTGACCTGAACGAAGATTGGAAAAGTGAAAAACAATTTGTTCGTCTTGTTCTCGAAATTTTTGCTCTTGAGTACGCAACTGTGATTCCAACTGTTCGATGTAATCTTTATATGCTTTGATTTGCGGTTCGACAGATTCGTTGGCAACACGTTCAATGCGCTCTGTAACACTGTCAAAGTCAAATTCCTTGTGAAGCGAACAAATAATCTGAAGATTGGTTTCGCTAGATACCAATCGTGTAAGTTTGTCCATTTCTTTTGAAGTGAGTGTTTTCCCTTCGAAGGACAAAACCACTTTGCTGTTACCAAAAAAGTTTTTTCCATCAATTAATTTTTGTTTAAGCGCTTCATAGATAAGATCAAATTTGGCATTCTCATCTACATGAATCGACAAACCGAATTGATTCCCCTTAATTAGAATAATATCCTTCATATATTACCTCGTTTAATTTGCTAAGGTATTTATACCTTATGTCATATTATACATAAAAACAAAAACAATGTATAGACAAATCTGAAAATGTTTTAATTTGTGTCAATATTTCCTTCATCTGCGAATTCTCCCATATAATTATAGGATGGATATTCTTTATAAATGTCATAATATGCCCCATAAAGATCACGGGTTAGCGTTCCAACAATGTATCCTGAAGAAAAGTTTGCTGTATAGCTAAAAGGTATGACAACTGCAATGGCTATTTCCGGGTCATTGGCCGGAGCAAAGGAACCAAAAACAGCATGGGATGCTCTAGATTTGTTTTCCTGTGCACTTCCGGTCTTACCTGCAACCAAAATCGGAAAATTCGCATAAAAACTTCGAGCTGTACCACGGGAGCCTGAAGTTACATCAATCATTCCTTGATGAACCAATTCAATCGTTTCTTCATCAAAGTCATTGACTTGTGTTACGGTAGGTTCATTGATCTCATACACAGAACCATCAGAATTATAAATGCGATCAATTAACGTTAATTCATATAGGGTTCCTCCATTCGCAAGTGTGGCAAGAAAACGTGCGATTTGGGTTGGTGTATAGGAATTAAATTCTTGACCCATGGCTGCTGTCACAGGGTTTGGATAGCCAGTGGTTGTATTTCCTGGTAATGATGGTGGCGATTCTGTTAATTCGATTCCAGAAACTGAGTCTAGCCCAAACATAGCTGCATACTCAGCGAGTTTGTTCGTTCCGATTTTAGGATTGTACAATCCATCCTCTGTCATACCCATGCGATACCCGATTTCATTAAAAAACGAGTTGCAACTTACGGCTATAGCAGTAACAACATCAACATTTCCATGCTGTCCTCCACTTGCTGCAATCCAACATGCAACAGAAGGTGTGATTTTTGTAAAATGTCCTGTACAGTTAAAATGTGTATGTGCGTCAATAATTCCTTCTTCAAGTCCAGCTACAGCAGAGACCATTTTAAATGTTGACCCAGGTGCGGTTTTTCCTTGAGTTGCAATAGGATAAAGTGGACGACTGGGATCTCTTAACAGATCTTGATAATAGTTATAATCAGAGATACGGTTGTTGTCATAACTTGGGTAGTTAACTAGTGCAAGGACTTCTCCTGTATGTACATCGGTAATCACAATACCGCCAGTTGAAGGATCAAGTGCTATTTGTTGAGGCGTCAATTCAATATTGGCAATGACTTCTTTCATAAAAGCAAGTGGCGATTGTTGACGATTGGATAATGCATCATAGCGTGTTTGATCAAAAGCAATCACGTCAATTTCCATGAGCATTTTTGATAAATCAACATATGAGAATTGCTCATTTTCAATCATTTCTAGAAATGTGTTGAGCTTGAATTGATATCGGTCAACATAATCACCTAAAATCACCTGGTTCACCAGATATGCATACACTTCATTATCTGTCAGCTGTTCAACATCTATAGATGTATCATCACTATACTTTTCAAAGGAGAGATACTCTTCTTTGATATAATAATTAAGTAAACCACGGAAACTAATGATTTGATTGTCGTAATCTAAAAATCCACTGCTACTTGTATGGTTGTCTTTTAATAAACCATCACTTATAAGTGTAGATAAGATATAGTCATTATAACGTGAGAGTTTTTCATTCTTAGATACGTCACTTGTTTCTAACTGTTCACGTATATTCTCTACACGAAGATCGCGATAGGTAGAATATTGTTCTAAAATAGTCTGTGTAGATGTATCGGATTCATCAAAAGATAATAATGTATCTAGTTCGATCGTTTTATTTTCAAATAGTGAGTAGTATACTTCCCACAATTCAGGCACCCGTGTTTCACCGTATGAAGGTTTTTTCATAACAAGTTTTTGTGAGATCAGATGGGCTAACTGCTTTTCAAGGAGTTCTTCACTACGTTTTTGAAGTTCTAAATCTAAAGTAAGATAGACGTCTTTTCCTGCTACAGGGTCTATTTGTTCAATGACATTCATGGTTCGTCCAAGATTATCAACTTCAACCGTCTGTTTGCCATCTTGAGCATGTAGATATAACTCCATGGATTTTTCAATGCCGATACGCCCAATAAT
The DNA here is from genome assembly GCA_038396585.1 of Vallitaleaceae bacterium 9-2. NCBI lineage: Bacteria > Bacillati > Bacillota > Clostridia > Lachnospirales > Vallitaleaceae > Vallitaleaceae bacterium 9-2. The sequence continues at coordinate 1,823,827 of CP121691.1, forward strand.
ATCATTTTGATCGTAACCATATTGCTTATATTCTTCTAAAGCTTCATCGCTGATACGCCCAGTATAGCCAAGGATATGTGACATCAGTTCAGGGTACAAGTATTTGCGAACCGGGTCCTCGACAATCGTTACTCCAGGTAAAATATCCTTGTTTTCTTTGAGTTCCGCTAAAGACTCAAGACTTATATCTACTGCAATTTCTTGAGGAATAAATTTATAATATGCTTTTTTCCATAACGCATAGCGGATAGAGAGCAAGTCAACCAGTTCCTGTTTTGTAATTTCTTTTTCTTGAATCTCTTCTTCACTAATGGCAAAAAAAGTCGGACTACATAGGTATTCAATAACTTCATCCGGAGTTTGATCCAAAGCAAAATCCGGGTCTTTTGCGCGCTGACTTGCATATATATCCCTTAAAAAACGATTTAACGCACCTGTATTGTCTTTAAATTGATACAGATTATCAGAGTCTATATATAAAGGGAATTCGATACTAAGGGCATCATTATTATCCTTTAAGATACGAATCATGGTTAACAGAAGTTGATTACGGTCAACCGTATATACGCTATTGTCATATTTGACGGTATATGCAATCTCATTAATTGCCAGTGGAGTGCCTTTTCGATCATATATGAGTCCACGCTGACCTTTGATATCAATTTCTCTTAAAATACTCAGTTCAAATTCTTCATCTAACTTGCTTCCATTAATGATTTGCAATTCAAAAAGGCGAGATAAAAGAATGGATATCATTAAGATTAAGACAAGACTTAAAACAAATAGACGATGGGTTAAAAATGTAAATATGTATTTAAAAATCTCCTTCATTAAATGCGTCCTCTCCTTTTCGCTTCTTTGTATGTGTCATACGTAAAAAGTTAAAATAGATGATATAAAGTCTGTAAAAAAGCACCCCAATAAATACAGTATAGGTAACTTCAGGTGCGATAATAAATCCAAAATAATATCCCAATTCCAGCCGCCCTCGAAGCAAATAGGTGAAAATAAAAATAACCAGATTATAAAATAAATCCGATAAACCGATAACAATAAGCGGTATCATCATACTTTCGGCATAATAATTTCGGTATAGGTATCCAGATACATATGCGATAATCGCATAGACAAGAACATAAAATCCAACGACACCACCAAATTGAATATCTTGCACCACGCCAAAAAGAATGGCATAGAGTAATCCATCCTTTCTTCCCATTAATGCACTAATCGATACAATTGTAATAATAAACAGGTTTGGTGTAGTGTTATTAATACTCAATTGTTGAAAAAGGGTTGTCTGTAAAATAATAATAAAAATTATAATTAATCCGGTTGATATTTTTTTGATCATAAGAACCTCTTAGTCTGTTGCTTTAAGATTAATGACAAGGACTTCTTCTAAATGTTTGAAATCGACGACAGGTTCAAGTATTGCGGTCTTGGTCAATTTATTTGGATTAGACTCAATACTTTTAACATAACCGATAAGGATTCCTGGTGGAAAATATTCTCCTAAATGGGATGTGACAATTTCATCACCTTCAATGATATTTACATCTTCATGAATATCTTCAATGAGACACAACCCATCATCACCCAATTTTTTATCTCCACTGACGGTTGCTATGTCTGATGTACGAATGATTTTTGCACTGACACTAGAGGTGTCATCAATAATTGAACGAACCTTTGCGTAATTTGGTGCAACTTCTATTACGCGTCCGACTAAGCCACTACCTGCCATTACAATCATATTAACTTCCAGTCCATCGTCACTACCTTTATCAATAATAAAAACTTCATACCAATTTCCAGGGTCTTTCCCGATAACTCTTGCTCCGGTTTTGGGATAATCAGCGTATTGTTGATCCAGTTCATAGAGTTCACGTAAACGTTCGAGTTCAACCTTATCGAGTTCTAAAAGTTTATTTTCATAACGTAACTGATCGACTTCTTCTGTAAGGTAGGCATTCATTTTTTCAAGTTCATTGATGTTTTTGACAAAATCGACTTTGTCCTTGACCCAATCTCCAAAATAGGTTGCCCCTTTTTGAAAGGGAACAATGATATAAGTGATGCTTTGCTCAATAGGAGATGTGGATTGGCGCATTTCCCAAGTAAATACCATGGAAATAGCAGAAATGATAAATAATATAATCATAAAATTTTTGATTGTAAATCGTGATTGTCTTTTCATCGTTCCTCCTAGGTTAAAAACCTAAACTTTGTTCCTTAAGACTTATATAATTCCCATCTCCAATAATGATATGGTCTAATATTTCAATACCAAGTACGTGACCTGCCTTTACCATACGCTTTGTGACATCGATATCATTTTGACTTGGCGTGGGAATACCGCTTGGATGATTATGCATTAAAATTAAATGAACCGCTTTATACATTAAGGCCATTTTAAATATTTCACGCGGGTCAACCAAGGAAGCGTTAACTGTTCCAATAGAAATATCCTCATCTCCAATGATGGCATTTTTTGTGTTCAAAAAAATAACTTTAAAATGTTCCCTTTCGTGGTAACGCATTTCTTCCATGTATATCTTTGCAATGGAAGATGGTGAATTAATGCATAGTTTTTCAATACTGGTTGATTTCGCCATGCGTTTTGATATTTCCGATAACGCTTTTAACTGTAAGGCTTTGACACGACCTACTCCGTTAATTGACATGAGTTGATTCGTGTCCAAAATATGTATAGCAGCTAAGCCTCGTTGATCTAGACTTAAGATGCGACTGGCTAATAGCGTAGATGCTTCTTTTCTAGAGCCGGTTCGAATAATAATTGCAAGTAATTCTGCGTCGGTTAACGCAGCGGGACCGTATTTTTCTAATTTTTCATAAGGTCTTTCTGTTAAAGGCAATTCTTTTATGTTATAGGACATAGGTTTCTCCTTTGTAACCATAACATATATTACAAATCAATTTGCATTTGTTTGAACATATGTACAGTCAGATTTAATGGAAGCCCTACAATATTAAAATAATCGCCATGGATTTCTTTAATATATCGAGCACCTATACCTTGTATACCATAAGCACCTGCTTTATCAAATGGTTCTTTTGTACTGATATACTCGTCAAAATCGTGTTCATTAATTGTATCCATAACTACGGTGGTTACTTGAGAACATACCATTTTTTTTGCACGTGCTTGATCGATGATACATACCCCTGTATAAACTTGATGTTCTTTTCCAGAGAGTAAGTTAAGATATTCATAAGCTTGCTGTGGATTTTGAGGCTTGCCTAATATGTGCCCCTCAATCACGACAACCGTATCAGCTCCAAGTATAATTTGATTGTCTATCCCTTGACACGAAAGAAACTCTGCCTTTTTAAAAGCCAGAGTTTGAACATATTCTTTCGGGTCAACATGTGTTTTCGATATTGAATTTTCATCAAATTCACTTGGTATAATGGTAAAATCTATTCCAATTTGTCGGAGTAAATCAGCTCTTCGCTCTGATTGCGATGCTAAAATTATTTTTTGTTTTCTTTTCATAATCGACTATACGTGAAAATAGCAATTGCTATCCCTACGATACTGGCAACGGTGATGTCAAAGGTGATTTTAAATAGAATTGAAACAATTTTTAAATCAAGTGCAATAGCATCTTTTAAGCCAAAAGTATATCCTAAATTTAACCATTTTAAAAAAGGAGCGCCTGATGCTAATTCACCGATTAATCCTCCGATGACAATACCTGCTAAAAGTAATAAAAATAAAGTCCAACCGTTTTTGCCGTTACGCGAGTTATATGCCACTGTCTTTCCTTCCCTTCCTTTAATGTTATCTTATTCTAACATAATCATTAATGTTAATCAATAAAGGAACTTAAAGAACTTATGATAAATGTGAAATCGCATTTGTCGGACATTTTTCAACACATGCACCACATTGGGTACACTTTTCATAATCGATTTTTGCAAGATTATCCGTCACATGAATGGCGTCAAATTCACATGCTTTTACGCAAAGTCTGCATGCGATACATCCGACTGCGCAGTTAGATTTAACATCTTTTCCTTTATCTGCGGAATTACATGCGACACGAATTTTTGAATCATTAGGGACCATTTCAATAATTGCTTTTGGACATGCATCAACACATTTTCCACAGGCAACACAGTTGTCGTTAATGACAGCAACACCGTCAATTATATCAATTGCGTTAAACTCGCATGCAGCAACACAACTTCCTAATCCTAAACATCCATATTCACAGCCCTTGGATCCACCACCTTGTAAAAAAGCAGCATTTTTACAATCCGTCACACCGGCATAAATATATTTTTCTTTGGCCTGTTCACAGGTTCCGTTACATTTAACATAGGCTACTTGGCGTGCTGTTTCTTTGGCTTCAACACCCATAATCTTTCCAAGTGCCGCCGCTGTGTCACTACCACCTACAGGACAACCGTTAATCGGAGCCTGTCCTTCAACAATACCTTTTGCAAATGCGTCGCATCCTGCAAATCCACATGCCCCGCAGTTTGCTCCTGGTAATGCATCTCTCACAACAGGAATGAGTGGGTCAACTTTAACTTCGAATTTTTTTGCTGCATAACCTAAGCCAAGACCAAAGGCAAGACCTAAGCCACCGATGCTTGCAGCAGAAAAAATAATACTTGATATATCCATCGTCTACCTCTACTTTCTCTATTTAATCATTCCGGAAAAACCTAAAAATGCAATTGCCATCAATCCAGCTGTAATTAAAACAATTGGATAACCTTTAAAATGTTTTGGTATTGGATTATATTCGATACGCTCACGAATACCTGCTAACAAAACAATTGCAAGAGTAAAACCAACAGCTGTGCCTAGTCCGTTAATTACAGAATGAATCAAACCGAAATCACCGTTTGTTTGAATACTTTTTTGCATATTAATTACAGCAACACCAAGTACTGCACAGTTTGTTGTAATTAGTGGTAAAAACACACCTAATGCTTGATACAAAGATGGGCTTGTTTTTTGGATAACCATCTCAACCAATTGAACCAGTGAAGCGATAACTAGAATAAATGCAATAGTATACAAATATTCGATTTCTAAAGGTTTTAAAATTGCATAAAATACAATATGTGAAATCAAAGATGCTAAGGTCATAACAAAAGTTACGGCCATGCCCATACCTATAGATGTTTCGATTTTTTTTGAAACACCTAAGAAAGGACATATACCTAAGAATCTCGATAATACGACGTTATTAACTAAAACCGCACTTATAAATAATAATACAAATTCCATATGCGCCTCCTACCCTTTCGTACCTGATGCTTTGATCTTATTAAATGCAGCAAACATGAACCCTAAAACAAGGAATGCACCTGGAGCTAATATAAAAATTGTTACGGGTTGATACCATGACAATTTTAATAATTGAAAACCAAAAATACTTCCTGCACCAATGATTTCACGAATTGCACCAAGGATAGTCAAAGCTAACGTAAAGCCAAGTCCCATACCAACACCGTCAAAGATAGCATGTAAAGGACCATTTTTGGATGCAAATGCTTCCGCACGACCAAGAACAATACAGTTTACCACAATCAGTGGAATAAAAAGTCCAAGAGAGTCATAAAGTGCTGGTATATACCCTTGTAATAATAAATCAACAATCGTAACAAACGTTGCGATAATTACAATGAATGCTGGTATACGTACTTTTGCAGGGATGATTTTTCGTAGTAATGAGATAACAAGGTTTGAACCAAAAAGAACACTGGTTGTTGCAAGTCCCATTCCTAAACCATTTGTCGCACTTGATGTTACTGCGAGTGTCGGACACATTCCAAGGACTTGAACTAAAACAGGGTTTTCATCAAAAAGTCCATTTTTAATCAATTTCATTAGTTTTGCCATTAGTTCCCCTCCTTAATGATGTCATTATAATAGATAATTGCTTCGTTCACAGCGGCAGTTACTGCTGAGGACGTAATCGTTGCGCCACCTATAGCATCAATGTTTTGACCATCGCTATTTCCTTTTACAAGGGTTAACAAGGATGCTGCTTTTTGAACAAATTGATTTTTAAAGGGGGCATCATCAGCTTTTGCTCCGAGACCCGGTGTCTCTGTATGACTGATAATATCAATTCCATTAAGTGTTCCATCGGCATTGATTCCTACCATCATATTGATCGTTCCATCATAACCTTCTGTCGTTGCTAGTTGAAAAGCATACCCTTTAACATCACTCGTATCTTTATCCGTAGCTTCATATACTTTGGTGATAAACTTCACCTCACCTTGGATATCTGTTTCTTCAAAAGAAGCGTTTTCCATAACTGCAGCCAATGCGTTTTCTGTTTTGATACGTGTTTGTTCTGCAATAGCGTCTAATGTAAAATTATATGTAAGACCTAAAAGTAATCCGGCAATCAATGTAATTCCACATAAAATGAGTGCATTTTTTAATATCGAATCTTTTTTCATTTTACTTCTCCTCCCCAAAAGCTCGTGGTATTGTATAACGATCTATGAGTGGAACAGCAAGGTTCATAATTATAATTGCAAAAGAGACACCTTCTGGATATGCTCCGAATAATCGAATCAATGCGGTTATAACTCCACATCCTACGGCAAAAATAATTTGACCGATACTTGTCATGGGAGAGGTTGTATAGTCTGTTGCCATAAAAAATGCACCAAGCATCAAACCACCACCGAATAAATGATAACCGACTAAACTTAAGTCGAGACCGCCGTTGAATATGCTATATAAAAGAACGAAGATTCCAACAGTACCTATGTAGAAAACCGGAATTCTATAGCTGATGACTTTCCGAGCGATTAAGTATAGCCCCCCGATTAAAATGGCAAGTGCTGATACTTCACCAATACTTCCGGACACAGTCCCAATAAAGGCTTCAAATACGCTTTGATCAACAACCCCACCTTCTTTTAAAGAACCAAGAATTGTAGCGGATGCTACTGTATCAACTTCTGGCCAGGTTGTCATATGCTCTGCAAAAGAAATAATTAAAAATGCCCGAGCTGCAAGTGCTGGATTCATGAAGTTATTTCCGATGCCTCCAAATAATTGTTTTACGACAATAATGGCAAATAAACTTCCGATAATTGGGACAACAATTGCAAGCATGTAAGGCATATTCGGCAAGGCTGCTGGAAGGTTTAACCCTAATAACAATCCTGTAACTGCCGCTGAACCGTCATTGATGCGAACAGGTTCATGCATAAGCTTTTGATATAGATATTCAAAAAATACCGCTGATACAGTTGATATGAGCACTGTAAAAATAGCCGCCACTCCAAAGACATAAAATCCAACAAGTGTTGCTGGAATTAAGGCAATAATAACATCTCGCATTATGTGGCTTGTTGTATCGTTTGAGCGCACATGGGGAGATGATGAAACAATTGTAAGTTCTGACATGATAATCCTCCTTCTACTTTCTACGCTCAGCCATGATTGTGCGTCGTGTCGTTCGAATGGATTGCACAATATGACGCTTTGAAGGACATACAAATGAACATGAACCACACTCAATACAGTTCATACCCTTATATGTTTCAAAAGCTTCATTGGCGTTGTTACGAGCAAATCGATCTAAATCCAGTGGCAACAGGTTCATTGGACATGCATCAACACATTTTCCGCAACGGATACATGGACTCTCCTCGCCTGAATGCAATTCTTGATCCGATAACAATAAGATGGATGAGGATGTTTTTATAATTGGGATATCAATATCAAAGATTGCGATTCCCATCATCGGACCACCTGAGATGATTTTTTTTGTGTTTTCAAGATCACCGCCTGCATATTCAATGAGTTGACGATAGCTAGTACCTATTTTAACTTTATAGTTTCCAGGATTTTTTACATTTTCGCCAGAAAGTGTTACAATGCGTCGCATTAAAGGTCGACCTCTAAAGAAGGCACGATGAATAGCAACTACAGTATCAATATTTTGTACGATGCATCCAGCATCGGCAGGAAGCTTACCAGCAGGAACTTCGCGTTTAGTTACGGAGTAAATTAATTGCTTTTCAGCTCCTTGAGGATATTTTGTTGCCAACGTTGCAACTTCCATGTTTTTAGCAATCTCTAAGTTCGATTCTTTTTGAAATGCAGCTAGTGCATTTTTCATTGCTTCAATAGCATCCGGCTTGTTATCTTCGATACCGATAATTCCCTTTGCCTCAGGGTATAAGGTCAAGATAACCGACAACCCCATAATGACACGATCGGCTTCTTCAAGCATAACACGATGGTCTGATGTTAAATAAGGTTCACATTCAGCACCATTGACAATAATATAGTCAATCACCTTATCTTTTGGTGGATTTAATTTTATAAATGTTGGGAATCCTGCACCTCCCATTCCTACAATACCAGCTTCGCGTATTGTTGCCAAGATGTCATCCTTACTCATGGTATATGGATCTTTTGGTGTCATGTCGACTTCATTGTACAATCCATCATTTTCAATGATGATTCCACTGCTTTTTGAGCCGTTTGGATGTAATACATCCATAATTTTTTTTACTTTTCCAGATACAGTACTGTGTACCGGAGCGCTAACAAAACTTTCCGAATCACCAATCTTTTGGCCGACAAGTACTTCATCACCGACTTTTACCAGTGCAGAACATGGCGCACCAATATGCTGTTGCAGCATAATCGTTACGTCACCTTCTGGAAGAACGTATTCGATTGCCTTGTCTTTCGTGAAATTTTTAGCGTGTTTTGGGTGAATCCCTTTTTTAAATGTTAAACTGGACATTCTAGACCCCCTGTCTAATTTTTTTCAAATTTATCATACTTATAATAAAACATTTTTCCTTTATTTACAAGGTGTGTTAATAAACTGTCAATTACCTAAGAAGCAATAAAAATCAAGGTTTTCCGCTATTTGCACATTGTATACAATATTCATGTCAAATAAAAGAGTAAAAAAACTTTGGAATATCCTGTTTTTTACTCTTCTTTGTTAATTCATTCACTATTATGTAAAGCAGAAATGTTCTCAGAAAGATACTCTCGTATCCATTGCGATATTTCAGGCGTACTTAATGGGATATCTCCCAAAATATCTTTTAGCATTTGAGTACTTAATGAAAAGGACTGATTGTCAACAGTGTATGAAAACTGAATCTGTATCGTCTCATGGGAAATAAGTAGTGTTAAAATTGTTGAAACAAGATTTCCCATAGGTGGTCGATCAATATGTGATAGCTCCATTGTTGCCTTAAGGCAAGTTCCTTTTCCGGGTTCACTATCAATCGTTAGCCTTCCACTACAATTTTGACACGTATCATTTAGTAAAGGGATGCCAAGACCAACCTTTCTTGTCGTTCGACTGGTAACGAATGGATTTTTGATTTCTTTTAAAATCTGGGGTGGTATCCCCTTTCCATTGTCAATAATAGTTAATTCTAAGGTATCCTTTTCTAAGTCTTCGCTGACATTAATGGTAATGTTTGTTGCATTTGCTCGTATGCTGTTGTTGGCAATATCTAAAATATGATATGAAAGTTCTTTCATATTTATATGCCCAATTGTCCAAGTTTTTTTGCAATCGCATAGGAAGACTCTTCGGATGATAAGAGAACAACATTTTCTTCAACGGCTTTTTGAATGGCTTCATCATCAATGACGAAACCTTCAGATACAATGATACAACCAATATCTGCCAATGTTGCAACTGCAACGATGTTAATATGGCTTTGAACAGTAACCCAGACACATCCTTCTGGCGCTTTGCCCATGACAACACTGAGCAAGTCACCAATATAACCTGTTTCAATGGTTTTGTCGAGTGCATTCTCCCCTGTAACGACTTTTAAATTGAGTGGGGATATAATATCTTTTATTTGCATGATAGACCTCCTGTTTTATTGTTTATCTATATGTCGAATGGATGGTGGCATCTTTCCAGCAAGGCTCACCATATTTTGCGCGACATCACGAACTTTTTCCCTTAACATGAAAATACAATCTTCAATATTTGCATTGCCTTGAACAATATCTTCAGCTAAAGCATGACATGTTGGCGCACCGCATGAGCCGCAATCGATCTGTGGCAATGTCTTAAATATTTTCTCCAGGCGTTCCATCTTATCCAAGGCAACAACCATATCATCATCAAGCTTTAATACTTGCTTATTGGTTAATGAATATTGCCAATCAAGTTCAATGTTGTCGCGATACATATCTAGCTCACGTGTTTTTCCCAGCGAATTAATATATTTTTTGACCTTTGCCATACGATTAGTAGCAACAAATGAATTTTCCACAGTTAGCGGACCACCCAGGCATCCATTGGTACAAGCAAGGCACTCAACAAATTCAACATCCAGCTTGTTGTTTTCAACACGTTCAAGAATCTCTATAACATTTTCAATACCATCAACAGCAACATGGTTATACACCTGAGACGCAAGACCTTCACCGCCAGTTGCTGCCCACCCTATTCCTCGACTAGTTGAGGTTTGAAGTATTTCTACTTCATCAGGTTGCATGTTTTTTATGATTGGAAGCATTAATTTATACACATCCTTAATCGATATGATTCCATCGACTTCAGAATGATCAAAGGTATCCGGATATCTTGAGTCTGTTACTTTAGCCGCGCATGGGCTGATAAAGAAAATTCCAATATCTTCAGCAGGAATGCCCTTTTGAATCAAATGCCGACGAGCGTATCTGGCACTGGCTTCTTTAGGAGAAATGACCGGCAATACATTAGGAATCAACGAAGGAAAGCGCATCTCAACTAGCTTGACAATTGCCGGACAAGCACTTGATATGATTGGAGATACAACTTTTTCCTGCTCCATGATATGGCGGCTATATTCAGTGACTATCTCAGCTGCACGTGCCACTTCATACACTTCGTCAAAACCTAATTTTTTTAAGGCGGTTAAGATCACATTCGGGTCTCTAATTTTTTTAAATTGTGTATAAAGCGTTGGTGCAGGTATGGCAACTTTGTACTTATAGTCATAGATTTTTTCAAAAGAATCTGTCATGGCTTTTTTGGCATGACTTTTACAGACACGAATACACATTCCACAGTCAATACAACGAGCATCTGTTATCTCTGCTTTTGAATTGTGAACACGTATTGCTTCGGTCGGACATCGTTTAATACAGTCAGTACATCCAATACATTTTTCCCAATCTAATGTAACTGAATGCGAAGTTCCCATAATCACTTCCTCCTAAATTATATCATTATAAATCAAAAGATATTTCAACTACCGTACCTACATTGACTTCGGAATGCACTTGAAGAAAATCACTATAGCGCTTAATATTAGGTAAACCCATTCCGGCACCAAACCCCATAGTTCTTGCCTGTTCTGAAGCCGTTGAGTATCCGGCCGTCATGGCAAGATCAATATCTGGGATACCAGGACCTTGGTCTTCAAGTCGTACATAGATTTTGGTCGGTGTCACTTCAGCAAGAATCTCTCCTCCATTGGCATGAATGACCATGTTGATTTCAGCTTCATACATTGCAATGGCAATTTTTCGTATAATTGTTGAAGGAATGCCTAGTTGCTGGAGTGCTGTTTTGAATTTTGAGGATGCAACTCCGGCATCAATAAATTCATTTCCCTCGACTTCATAAGTGAATTTCATCGTGAGCTATTTCCTCTCCTAATAATCCGTGTTGAAAAAGTAATCCTGAAGCTGTAAATAAGGAGTGACTTGTGCGAATCATTACAATGCTGCGTTCATTTGCCATACGAATCATATCTTCAGACGGCGATTTGCCCCGAACGATTAAGATGGCTTTAATATCCAACATCTCAGCAGTACGTATGACTTGTGGATGGACAAGTCCTGTTAATAACAAAACATTGTTTTGTACATAGGCTAACACATCGCTCATTAAATCGCAACTATATCCATAATCAATCTCTTCCATGAGCAATGCCTCCGTGCCGCAAATTAATTCGCCTTGTAAGATCTCCAATATTTGTTGTATTTTCATAAATACCTCCTTAGGAATATGTTCATATTTTATCAGCAAAACAAAATAAAGTAAATAAATACTTGAAAATCCAGAAAACTATGTTATAATAATAACAATAAAAATAATGCTTTCATCGTCTTATACGCTATTTTCTGTAAAAAGCATTATATTTTTTCAAGAAGCTCGTTATTTATTTAACGTATAGGGGGTCAAAATATGTGTCAAGTGTGTAAACCATTTAAAAAGTATGAAACCGTTCAATCCCATGACCAATTGTTAAAAATTAAAGATGAAGCACTCAATTTTGTTCAACAAGGATTACTTCAAATCGCATACGAATATGTGGATCACAATGATTATCAAGAAACACAGTTTTTTTGCTCGGAATGTGGATGTAAGCATATATTATGGTTACACTCTAAATACTTGTCCTGTGGCGGTGAATGGCGTACTTTATCGCATCAAATGGCGTAAAATATTAACTGGCAATTTATAAGGAGCATATTTAAAAGGAAGATCAATCCAGTTGGCCTTTTTTAATATGCTTTTTTTATGTGAAAAAGTATCAAAAGATGCTTTTCCATGATATGCCCCCATTCCACTATCGCCGATTCCTCCAAAGGGTAGATGGTGATTGGCAATATGAATTAAAGTATCATTGACAACACCTCCACCAAAATGTATGTGGTGTATAAGGCGATTAATATTTCGGGTGTTTTCACTAAATATATAGCAAGCTAATGGTCTTGGTCTCTCGTTCACATAATGAACAACATTTTTTAGGTGTGAATATGCAATAATCGGAAGAATAGGACCAAAAATCTCGTCTCCCATCACTTGAAAGTTGTCATTCGGAAGATCAAGCAACGTAGGTTCAATTTTTGAACGATCAATGTTTGACTTGCCTCCATAATATATTGGTGCATCTTTCATTAATTCTATCAATCGATTAAAATGTTTTGTATTAATTATTTTAGGGTAATGTCTATTTGCACATGGGTTTATACCATACATATTTTGTATGGCTATTTTTAACTCATGCATAAATCTTTTTTTGACACTGTGATGTATGAGTATATAATCAGGTGCAATACATGTTTGCCCTGCATTTGTAAATTTTCCCCACGCGATACGCTTTGCCGCTAATGCTAGATTCGCCGTATGATCAATAATACATGGGCTTTTTCCACCAAGTTCAAGCGTAACCGGTGTCAAGTTCTTAGCTGCAGCTTTCATGACATGTCGACCGACATCTGTACTGCCTGTAAAAAAGATATAATCGAAGGTATTGTTCGTAAGTTCCGAAGATATATTTGCATCACCCAAAATGATTTGTACATATTCGCTATCAAAGCAGTCCAATAATATCTTCTCAAGAAGTTCTGCAGTTGCAGGAGCGTATTCAGAAGGTTTTAACGTGACACAATTACCTGCGGCCAATGCACCGACTAAAGGCTGCAATGCAAGTAAAAAAGGATAATTCCAAGGGGATAAAATAAGAACAACACCAAATGGTTTTGGATAGACATAGCTACTTGCCGGTTGATGAACTAATGGTGTCTGTTTTCGTTTTTTATGCATCCATTTTTTCAAATGGCGTATGGTATAATTGAGTTCTTTATAAAAAACACCTAGCTCCGTTGCATAAGCTTCAAACTCTGATTTGTTCAGATCGTGATGCAAGGCTTTTATAATTTCACTTTCATAAAATCGAACGACCGCCTTTAATTTTTTTAGTTGGGTTAATCGAAACGCATACGGCAATGTCTTTCCGGTATGAAAAAAATCCCGTTGTTGCGTAACCATACGTGTTAATACGTCCATTGTACTCTCCTGCCTTCTTCTGTCTTTTATTCAATAATTTCTTCTACACAGCTTATCAAAGGAATGGGGATGGAATCAATATATTTTAATATTGATTTTCCGGTTCTTTGCAGATTAAAAACAGATAATTGTCCACTTTTTTGATTTGCTACAAAGATTTCTTTTTCATTGCGACTTAAAGCGACTAATCTGGGCCAATCTCCCATACAGTCAAGTTCATCAATCTTAGTGACTTTGTCGTCTTTTACTTTAAAAAGTGACAATGTATTTGGTCCTCGATTTGGAACAATCAATATAGAATAATCCTTTGTCATAACACTTGTTCCTATAGCATTAGGTACTTGATCTGAAACTTGAATAGTATTTACTATTTCTATTATTTTGCCACTTTCATGATCAAAAGATAAAACAAAGATACTATTATCAAATTCATTAAAGCAATAAATATACTGGTCATTTTTTGATAAAAGAAGTTGCCTTGGACCACTTCCTTTTGGCAAGTCAAATCGTTGATGCTCTAAAAGGGGCGCTTTGTGTATTGTCTTCATATCAAATACACGGATACACTCATGTCCTAGGTCAACTAAAAATAGCCACTGCTCTGAATGTGATAAAATCGAGCCATGTGCTCGTGGCGTGATGGTATGATCTTCTGGAGAAAATGTATTCATAAATTTTTTCTTATCTTTACTATACACATGTAAATGACCGCTTTCATAGCATGATACAAAAATATATTGAAGATTTTCCTGTGTGTACATATGGCATGCTCCACCACCGGTTGTTGATGCCTCATGACTTTTAAATACACTTATGGGATCTTTAAAATAGCTGTAGGTCGATAATTTAACCGTATCATCCAACTCATGTAATACATAAAGATTCGGAGATTCCCACGTTAAGAATGAAGGATTTTCATTGTCAAAAATACCGTATCTATAATGCAGGCCGCTTTCATCAAAGCGAATAATATTTACATCATGGTGTTGCTTTGCCCCACTATAACTTCCGGTGAATAAAGTTTTCGTATCAATGAGTTTTTTTAATCGTTTCAATACATTCAGATCCTTTCTTGGTTTATATTTATGAAAAAATCTTTCCGTCAAACCATAAACGTTCTTAACTTACATTATATCTTATCAAAGTAATGGATGCAAGCCAGGCAAATATAGCGTTGTATTATAAAAGCGACTCCATCTATTTATGAAGTCGCTTTATAACTTTATTTATTCGGTTACGGCTGAATATCCGTGATTAATCCAACCATGCGGAGCATTGCTATCCATTCCCATACCACCATTAAGTGAAACAGCATCATAACCTGCCAAACGCATAGCTGCAACAGCTTGTCCTGCAGTTTGACCTGTATAGCAATAGACAACAACTTTTTTATCCTTAGGAACATCACTTGTACGTATACCCGCCATCATGTCATTACCAAAAGGAATATTTTTTGCACCTTGAATATGACCTTCGTCATAAGCATCAGCTCCACGGATAGATAATAGATAAAAGTCTTCACTATTTTCAATCATCGTGTTCAAATCATCTTCAGATATCTTATAGTTGGCAAAAGTCGTTCCCTTAACATCGTCTAATCCGTTATAATAGCTATCTAAAGCTGTCTGAACTTCCGAATCTACTGTATAGAGAGTTTCATCAAATGTTGCAGGCTCTGTTGTAGTGAGTGCATCTACACCTTCAACAGTAGATATGCCAAGCATCCAACCAAGATTTACACTACGCGCATTGATTCCTGCAATGTTCATCGTCGCAACCGCTTGTCCTGCAGTTTGACCTGTATAACAATAGACAAAAACTTCCTTATCTTGAGGAATCTTTGCTAGATTGCTTGCAATAGCCGGTCCCCAAGGTACGTTGATAGCGCCTTGAATGTGTCCTTCGTTATAGGCGTCAGCACCACGAATATCAAGAATAACCATATCATCACCTGCGATAACCTTATCAACAAAATCTTTTTGACCTATTTTATAAATGTGCTCAGGCATATTGGCAAAATAATTGTCAACCAATTCATCAATGGAAGCTGCTTCCTGTACAACGGTTGAATATCCGTGATTAATCCAACCATGCGGAGCATTGCTATCCATTCCCATACCACCATTAAGTGAAACAGCATCATAACCTGCCAAACGCATAGCGGCAACCGCTTGTCCTGCAGTTTGACCTGTATAGCAATAGACAACAACTTTTTTATCCTTAGGAACATCGCTTGTACGTATACCCGCCATCATGTCATTACCAAAAGGAATATTTTTTGCGCCTTGAATATGACCTTCGTCATAAGCATCAGCTCCACGGATAGATAATAGATAAAAGTCTTCACTATTTTCAATCATCGTGTTCAAATCATCTTCAGATATCTTATAGTTGGCAAAAGTCGTTCCTTTAACATCGCCTAATCCGTTATAATAGCTATCTAAAGCTGTCTGAACTTCCGAATCTACTGTATAGAGAGTTTCATCAAATGTTGCAGGCTCTGTTGTAGTGAGTGCATCTACACCTTCAACAGTAGATATGCCAAGCATCCAACCAAGATTTACACTACGCGCATTGATTCCTGCAATGTTCATCGTCGCAACCGCTTGTCCTGCAGTTTGACCTGTATAACAATAGACAAAAACTTCCTTATCTTGAGGAATCTTTGCTAGATTGGTTGCAATAGCCGGTCCCCAAGGTACGTTGATAGCACCTTGAATGTGTCCTTCGTTATAAGCGTCGGCACCGCGAATATCAAGAATAACCATATCATCACCTGCGATGATTTTATCAACAAAATCTTTTTGACCTATTTTATAAATGTGCTCAGGCATATTGGCAAAATAATTGTCGATTAGAGTATTCAAATCTGCCACGTCACCAGTTGCTTCGTCATCGCTTGATGTAGTATCATCAGAGGATTCACTGACGTCTTTTCCACCGGTTAAATCCATAGAATATTCTTGTGTATCCTTATTATTACATGCTGACAACCCAATAATCATACTTACAATGAGTAAGAGTGTCATTATTTTTTTTGCGTTTTGCATAAACTATCCTCCATTACTATTAAATTATTACGAACCGTCGGCAGCAGAAGGTGTGACCACTTCATCAGACTGTTCTTGCATTGGAACATCTTTAGTTGACCATTCAAGCCATGCTCCGTCATAAACGATAATATTTTCATACCCTGCTTCTTCTAATAGGAGCGCTGTTTGAGCAGCTCGAACAGAAGTCTTGCAAAAGATGATGATAGTATCATCACGATTTAAGCCTAAGTCTGAGTAATCGTTGTAGGTATCTCTTGAAGATTTGAATGTTCCATCTGTATAAACGTTGTTCGTATGTGGATAAAGAATACTTGTTGGAATTGTTCCTTCTGCATATTCTGCATTTGAGCGTACATCAAGTATTTTTGCCTGTTCGATTCCTTCAACCACTTCCAACACTTCATCTGTTGTTGCTATCATTGAAGTATTCATATCTTTAGCAGTATATTGCACAGGCTCAATTTCTGGAATGTTCATGGATAGTTCAAGTCCTTCTTTAACAATGGCAACTTCGCCACCATTGACCACCTTCACATTTTCATGACCATATACTTTCATAACCCACCATATACGAGCGGCATATATTCCGTCTTTGTTATCATAGATATAAACCTCTGAATCCGGTGTGATACCTTTGCTACCTAAAACTGCTTCAACCTGTTCTTTTGGCGCTATAATTCCAGGAACAGGTTCAGAAATACTTACTTCGGCAGAGGTTAAGTTAATTGCTCCTGCCAAATGACCCTTTGCATAATCTTCTTCGCTTCGAGCGTCTATTACAACGACATCGTCTTTTGAAAGTAATGGACCTAACTGGCTTGCTTCAATGATGTGTGGACTTTCATTGTAGGTTGTCGTGTTACAGCCAACGATTGTTAATAAAACAACAAACACAAGCGCAAGTATAGCCCCTTTCTTTATCATTATGTTCATAGTGAAACCTCCTAAATACGTGAAAGATTGTTAAATTTTGCGCAAATCTGGGAATTATACGCGACACATTTCACTTACTCTTTATTATAGAGCATATTTTTGAATTTAGTCATAAGTATTTTTAATACACTATCCAAGAACCAAATATCAACCTAGACAGAAAACGAAATAATAAAAACATGTTATAATGAGGAATAAAGTTTTGGAGGATCACAAGATGAAACGTAAACTATTTTTAAGTATATTATTGTGTGCATATATTTTTATCCATATTAAAACACTGCTTACATTTCCACTAATGCATTCGGATGAGGCTTGGCTTGGAGGGCTTTCGCTAGAGTATCTTATTCAAAAGTCCCCTTTTGTAACCGAACCCTTCTTTGACCTTTTTCCAAGAAGCCCACATTTACTCAAAGTTTTTTTTCATGGAATTCAAGCTATATTTATTGCTCTCTTTGGCTATGGTCTATTTCCGCTACGCTTAATCAGTCTTATATTTGGACTTATTGGATTATATGTTTTTTATCGTATATTGATACAAGTAAAACTTCGTCCCGATTTTGCCTTATTAGGCGTCTTACTTCTTGCAACCAATATTCAATTTATCTATGCAACACATTTTGCTCGTCAAGAAATCATTTTATTTACGCTACTTGTTTTTTGTTATTACCTTGTTGTAGAAAATAGTAAAACCACTATTTTAGCTTCAGGGCTTATCATTGGTCTTGGTGTTGGATTTCATCCCAATGCGTTTATCCTCTCCTTAATGATTGGAACATGTATTTTGCTTAATGTTATTTATGGAAAACTATCTTTTAAACTACTACTGTTCTGGGGAAGCATTGTTGGAGTGGTCGCATTGATTTTTCCTTTGACGACACTAGCGATAAATCCATCTTTTGTTCAGGACTATTACGCCTATGGAAAAACTTTGTCCGTTGACGCCCCGTTTTTACAACGGTTTGCGAATATGGTTGCATTTTATCAAAAAATATTTTGGCAAATATCTGGAACCTATTATTTGCCAAATGTTCGCCCGGTTTTTTATAGTTTGTTTTTTTTATTTATTTCTAGCTTTTTTACAAAGTCATATCAAAAGTTATATTGGCGCCATGCTTTTGGAATGCTTATAGCATTTAATGCTGGCGTATTCATCATAGGACGATATAATACTACCTCTATTGTTTTTATAATATTTCCATGGTGTCTGATGGTGGCACTTGAAGTCACCACCCTTGTTAAAAAAATACCGCTATTAAAAAGGTATCGTTTTTGGAGTGCATTCGTATGTGTATGTGTACTTAGCATAAGTTCCTTACTTCCTCTATATAAGGATATAAATGCTATGTCCTATGCAAATTACGCAGTATATGAACAGCAAATAAAAGAACACCTGGCTACAGAGGGCGCTATTCTTGGAAATTTAAGTAGTGGGTTTGTTTTTGCCGGACGGGATTTTTATGATATTAGAAATCTTGCCTATTTAGATAAAAATATGCTTGGCAAGTATATTGCCAAGCATAATATTCAAACGATTATATATTACGAAGAATATGATTATATTCATCGCAATACTATGTGGGAGATTCTATATGGATCAGATGATCACTACTATGACCAAATGCAGGAATTTTTGAGTCAATACGGAACAAACGTCTATGCGTTTGAAGCACCTTATTATGGTACACGCATCATTCGTTATATGGGAGATTATCCATGGAAAATATATATCTATCACATTCAAGACATGCCTACATATTGAATTTTGGCAAAAGATAGCCTTCAATGAGCAAACCGATAAGCATGACAAAAATAATGCCAGCATACATTCCCGGCGTATCCATAAATGATCTGCGTTCATACATATACCACCCCAATCCGCCAATTTGGCTGATGGCTCCAAAGATCATTTCTGAGCTAATTAACCCTCTCCATCCTCTAGACCATCCAATGTGAACGCCCGTTTTAATGTGCTCTGTAGATAAAGGTAATAAGACATAGCGTAGCAATTGCCACTGACTGGCACCATTATTTGAAGCCACTTCAATATACTCTTTGGGAATGTTTTTAAATCCATTTTTTGTACTAAGGTAAAATGACCAAACAACATTATGAATAATGACTAGGCAAATCCCTTCGACTCCAACACCTGCAAATAAAAGAACAATGGGTAAAATGACAACACCAGGTAGAGGGTGAAGCATGGTAGCCAATAGTTCAAAAAGAGCTTGTAAAGGCGATGAAAAATAATCCAAGCAAGCCATTAAAAGGCCAATAAGACATCCAATACTTAAGCCGATAAGGACAATCGTTAAGGAATGAAGCCCTTGAATTAATAACGTTCCATCCTTTATACCAAGAACTAATCGGATAAGAACCGTTGAAAATTTTGGAAACACTAAAGGATGTACCCATTCAAAGTAGCCAATGATTTCCCACAAGATGGCAAGGAGTATTAGCCATAAAATTTTTTTGCGATTTTTTATTTTTCTTTCCATATGACCTCTTTTACTTCCCACTGTTTGTTTAAATACTCTTGAGCATACATAAACTCAATAAAGCGCGTTACGCCCTTGATGTTTGTTGTATAAACCATCTGTTCGTCGTATAGATAGGAACGCAAGGTTTCCCGGTCGATTTCATAGGCTTGACTTAAGATATCTAATGCTTCTTCGGGAGAATCATATAAAAAGTTTATTGAATCTTCTAATGCGCACTGAAAGGCGTCATATTGCTTTGTATCCTCATAAAAGCTTTCTCTACATACGCCCACAATAAAGGTAAAAGGCTCGCCCATTCCTTCGCCGCCGCTTGCAAGTAGATGGGCATCTTGTTCTTTAAGCTCTTTAAATAAATAAGGCGGTGCTGTATAGTGTGCAACGACGGTATCGTCAACAAGTAAAGCCTGATAGCCATCAGGATGATTCATGGAGATGAGTTGATGATCGAAGATGTTGCTTTGCCCTAATTTTTTTTCAGCCTCCATACTCAAAAGAATATGTTGAATGCTCCCTGGCTGAGGCAATGCTATTTTGCCGGCATCAACTAAATCTTCAAGCGACTTAATTGAAGGGTCATTTGTTATTAAACCTAAAGGGCTTTCAGATAATCCGCTCATCATCTTCCACTCCATTCCTTGATCAAGACCAATCAAAAAAGGTGGAATCCCCATAAACCCAACATCTAACCCATCAGCTAACATGGCTTCACGTATGGCGGTTGTGTTGCCCAGTTGTACCCATTCGACATTTACTGTATCCTCTAGATAGGCATCTAAAAAATTTTTTTCCTGCATGATTTGCAGAGGTGCATAGGCAATGCCGTATTGTTTAGCAATGACAAGGGTATTATCCTCTTGTTTTGTACAACTTGAACTTATCAGTACCATTAATATAAGGATAAATATTAAAAAGATAGAATGTAATAATGTACTTTTTTTATAGTGGACTATGAATGACATGGTTTTCCCCCTTTGCATCAGTTATTTTTAATAGTTGATAAAAACGTGTCAATGTTTGGTGCACTTTAGCTGAACTTGTTCCAATGATAACGGCATATCCCGCTCGTTGTGTAGCATTTTCAATGGACGTGATTGTATCACCAATCTCAACATGATAGCCGACATCAATAACGCCGGGAATAGCCTTTAATTGATGGATATCCGTAAGCCCAACGATGGTTGTTGGTTTGACAAAAAATAATTGCACCGATACATGATATGGATTTTTCCTAACATCATATGTATTTAATATCTCTTGTGGATATTGTTGCCCAAGAGCAAGTGCAATTTGAGCCTTAACAATATCAAATCCTGTAACCTTTGGTATGAAAACCGCTTCATGCGCCCCACCGATTCGGCAAGCAATTTCATTGACTTTGATTCCTTCTTCTCCGAGCAAATATTGAAAATATATAGGACCATTTTCTATATTAAAGGTATGAACAATTTGATGGGTAAGCTTGTGGATTGCATCGCCATATCTAGAGCTATGCTTTGATGGAAGCCTATGGGCCAAACATACACCAAGTTGACGTTTAGATGAAAAGGTTATGCGATCGGTAACGGTAAGCAATGTGCACTGACCATTAACAACCCAACCACTCACAGTAATCTCATCATGTGGGTAGTACGTCTCAACTAAGATTTCTTTTTGCCGACTATGCATAATCACAGATGGATAGTGGTCTATAACTTCTTGAACTGTCTCCAGATAAAAAATCCCCCGCTGTCCTTGAGAATCAACCGGTTTTACAACTACTGGATATGTCAATGTCCTTAGGTCGTGTTCATTAACGCCTTTTTCATAGATAACATAATGTGCTGTCGGAATTTGGTGCTTTACAAACATTTTTTTCATGGCAATCTTATTGGTAACCTTTAGCGCTGTCTCGCATGTCAAGGCAGCTGGAAGTGCAAGGGCTTTTGAGGCAAGCATTGCACTTAGGACAGGTTGATCTGTGCCTAAAGTCATTATACCCTGAACCTGATGTTGGGCTGCGCATTCTATAACTTTTTGACTATCAAATGTAGAATCATAGCATTGACCATCGCTATATTGGTGACCAATAGCATGGGTGAGATAATCAAGGGTAATCACTTGATGGCCCATCGCTTTTGCTTTTAGAATCCCCGGAAGTTGTGCATTGGATGCACCTAATACAAGTAGCTTCATTCAAAAATCTCCTTAATAATATATTGGCAATTCTGTTTTGATTTATAAGAAAACTTATTGAACCGAGTATAGTTAAAGATGACTTGAAGCATCAGTTGTACAAGTTTTTTTGTACTGTAGCGTGTATACATATTATGCTCACCGGGATTTACAGGATGGTTTTTAATATGAATGTTCATCTGCAAAATACGTGCAGATATGTAGACGTTTGGAACACAATCTTTAATAATATACTCTACAACAAAACGACGCATACCTCGGTAACTGGTTAAACAAAGGTTCCTAGGTTTTCCTAAAAAACGGTAAAAAAACCATTCTTTAAACCTTGTTCCCCAAAAACGCATTGGCTTTTGATTGGGCTTAGATATATAGCCATAAACTACGTCACACCCTGCGTCCAAATGTTTTTTCAGTTCAAAAATAGACTTTGGATCGTATTTTAAATCATCATCATAGGTGAAGATATAATCATACTTTGCATAACGTAATCCAGCTAAGGTTGCATTTTGCTGACCAACATTTTCAGCTAGAATGAGACTGTGTATTTGAGCATATTGCTTTGAATATTTTTTTAAGACCTCTGTTGTATGATCTTGACTTGCATCATTAACGACAATAATCTCATAATCAAACGCATCGGATGTCCTTTGTGTATTCATGATGCACATAAGTTCATCTAATGTATGGGATATATGCTTTGCATGATTGTAGGTAGGAATTACAATCGAAATCATTGGACCCCTCCCCAAAAATAATCACAACATAGTTGTATTTTTTGGATAGATGCTCTATCCAAATCCGGATAAATCGGTAATCGAATAAGTCGTTCACCTAAAGCTTGTTCTTCATTTGATGTGAATGTTGAGATTGCCACATGCTGGTTAGCCATATGACTGTTCGATAAAGGAACAAAATGACTTCTTACATCAATATCATGAAGCATCATATGACTTTTAAAGACTTGGGCATCTGCCACATCTTCAAACAAAAGATAAAAAGTATGCCCATTGGTCTTCGTTGTAGCATCCTCTTGACTAAAGGATACATGTGCATATCTTTTTTCTTCAAAATACTGTTGATAGCAAGCAAAGATTTCACGGTTTTTCTGTACAATAATATGGCTTTGCTCTAACTGACCATATAAAAGTGCCATAAGCAACTCCGATGGCGAATAACTCGAACCAAGATCTGTCCATTCGTAAAAAGCAACATGGCCTTGCAGGAACTCATCTCGATTTGTTCCCTTATGGCGAAAACGTTTAGCATAGGCATAACGTTCATGATCCTTTACAAATAGGGCGCCTCCTTCACCGCATACAACATCTTTGGTTCCATGAAAGCTATAGCAGATATAATCACCAAAATCCTTAGGTTCACGTTGTGTTGGATTTAAAAAACATTGCGCACTATCTTCAATTACTTGTAGTTGATGACGCCTTGCAATCTCCATAATAGATTCCATATCGGCTAGAAAACCTCCATAATGAATGACCAAAATAGCTTTTGTGTGCGCGGTTATTTTTTCTTCAATACGAGCAGGATCTAACGTTAAATGTTGGTGTTCAACTTCTGAAAATACAATTTTGCCTCCGGCTAATAGCACTGCATTGGCAGCGGATGGAAAATTATATGAAGGCATGATAACTTCATCGGTTGATGATAGATTCAAGCACTGACAAGCACACTCGAGGGCATGTGTTCCTGAAGTCATTAACAATAAATTATCGAAACCCAGTTTGCTTTTTAACCAAGATTGACATTTTTTTGTATATTCTCCATCTCCCTCTGTTCGTCCGCTATCTAATACGTCCATTATATATTTTTTACTATGCGCTAAAGCATATGGCTTATGAAATCTTATCATTTGAAACCTTCCCTTGACTTTTTTTGTCGATAAAGCTATTGTAATTATAAAGTAGAATGCTACATAATTCAATTTGAGATATTAAAGGAGACAAGTACATGTATAAGGTTGATTGTTTTGGTGATTTTTGTCCTGTCCCACTTATAAAAGCTGAAAAAACATTTGAAAAACTCGCCGTTGGCGAGTCCTTTATGCTATGCACAGATCATAGTTGCGTTGTTGAATCCGTACATGAATATTTTAAAAATCGTCAACATAAAATTATTGTGGATGAAGTACTTAACGGTGTCTGGGAAATTACAATTATGCGAACTCACTAACACTAAACTAACAAAAACTCTTTCGCCCAATTTCAATAAGATATTCGCGTGATAAGCGTGCAGATTGTGATAAATCTTTTGGCTTTTTTGAGAGCATGTAGATATCATAGTCTAAACTCAAGTCCTTGACCTCAATAAGCTTGATGGATTTTTCATATAGTTCGTGCTTAACCGATTCATATGGGACAAATGCCATTCCATATCCGTTAAGTACAGAAGACTTTACGGCGGTAAGTGAATCCGAATTAAAGATAATATTTAAGTGGTGCATGGTTTTACTTCTAGAGAGCAATGCTTTTTCTAAATGATCACATGTCTTGCTGTGCATCGTACACATAATAAGCTCCACTTTTAATAATTCGTTAAGATCAATGGTGTCTTTGACCGGATAATCTTCTTTGGCAATCAATACGACTTTCTCTTGTCCCATCTTATGGTAGGAAAAAGCATCAATATCATCTATTTCTTCAATTGGAACATCAATAAAACCAAAATTAATCATATCATCTTTTAAGTCTTGAATAATCTCATGGCTATTTTTAGCTTCCAACTCATAATTATATTCTGGAAATTTCTTTTTGATACGATACATCATACATGGTAGTGAGTATGCGGATAAAGACAATGTTCCGCTAATAATTAATTTGTTATGGTCAGAATCATAGTCATTAAGTTCTACAATCATCTTATCAAAGCTTTTAATGAGCGTATTCGCATATTTTAAAACAATTTCACCGGTCGGTGTCAAAGACACGCCTCGATTACTTCGATGAAGTAACTGATGACCCAAATCCTCTTCAAGCTTTTGAATCATTTGACTCAATGCAGATTGAGACATATGGGTCTTTAAAGCTGCTTTGGAAATACTTTTTTCATGGACAACGGTTAAAAAATAGCGTAAAGCATCAATTTGCATAATTCACCTCTTAATTTTATTCATTTTGTCAATTTTGTCAACCTTGTCGTTATTATATCACAACAAATCAAATAATAGAACACTGTCATAAGTAATACTTATACTGCATAAGAAAGCGCATTGAGCACGATAGCAGATAATATGATAATATATTAACGGGAATTATATTACGACTAAAATCACTGAATCACTAATAATAAGACACAAGTTTGTTAATTTATTATTAATATTAAAGTGAAATATTTTTTAAGGAGTGAATTGACATGAGTGATACCGGAACAACATCTTCTATCAGAAGAAGTTCCTCAAGAGCTGGTTCAAGACGACGCAAGCCGAAAAAAAGTCAATTGCATTTTTCGATACTTGCAATCGTTGCGGTTACCGTTCTAGCACTATTTCTCTATCAAAGAGGTAATAGTACTGCCTGGTTCTTAATTACCGGATTAGCGTTTGGATATATTCTTCAACGTTCACGCTTTTGCTTTACTGCATCGATGCGAGATCCGTATTTAACCGGTGGAACTTCTCTTACACGGGCAGTCTTAGCTGCATTTGCAATGACGACCATTGGATTTACCGCAATTAAATATGGTTATTTTGCAAAAGGTCTCCCTATCCCCGGCATGGGATATGTGGTCCCTATTAGTTTTGCAACCATCATCGGTGCATTTATGTTTGGCGTCGGTATGGTTATTGCTGGTGGATGTGCATCTGGAACCCTAATGCGTGTGGGGGAAGGATTTTTTATGCAAGTACTTTCCATGATCTTTTTCATTGTCGGCTCTCTATGGGGTGCACATGATTTTGGATGGTGGAAATATCATGTAATTTCAAAAGGAAAAGCAATCTTTTTACCGGATATCTTTGGCTGGTTTGGTGCTGTAGTTGTCCAATTACTGATTATTCTTCTGCTCTATATGGCAGCAGAAAAATATCAAAAAATTCGAGCAGAAAAATAAAAATCAATGTAAATTATTTAAAATCTTAAGGAGGATTATATTATGAATGAAGTAGTAATCGATTGTTTAGGAGAAGCGTGTCCAGTACCTTTAGTAAAGGCTCAAAACAAATTAAAAGAATTAGCTGTTGGTGACATTTTAATCGTTCAAATTGACCATAGCTGTGCAATGAAGAATGTACCTGAATGGGCACGTGAAGACGGACACAACGTAGAAGTTGAAGAAGTTGACGACGGTGAATGGGAAGTAATTATTGAAAAAGTAAAATAATTAGACGTACACAGTCTATTAGGAGGTCTAATAGTGAGTCAATTTAAAGAAGCAATGTTAAAAGTGACAGAAAATGATGTATATAAACGTTGGCTTAAAACAGCATGGCCTTATTTAACAGGCGCGGTCTTACTATCGCTGTTTCAGATTGTCACCCTCGCCACTACATCCAATCCATGGGGAGTCTCCGGCGTCTTTGCCAATTGGGGCGCTTGGATTTATGAAGGGCTTGGTGGAAGTGTTGACAAATGGTACTATTTTTCAAGTGAAGGTGCTCAAGCAACATTGAACAACGGTTTTTTAAACCACCCAGGGACTTGGAGAAATATAGGTATTATATTAGGTGCTTTAATCGCTGTTTTATTAGCTTCTCAGTTTAAAATCAAAAAAATCAAATCGAAAAAACAAGTAGTTGCTGCTATTTTAGGTGGTACTATGATGGGATACGGCGCACGTATAGCCTTTGGATGTAATATTGGGGCTCTTTTTAGTGGTATTGCCTCCCTCTCTTTATCTGGATGGGTCTTTGGAATCGCAATGTTCTTTGGCGCCATGGTCGGCAGTAAATTGCTTGTAAAGTTTTTCATGTAGAAATCGGAGGAAATAATGGCAAGAGAAAAAAAGATTGAAAATTATGATGTGGTCGTTATCGGCGGCGGTGCTGCAGGACTAACAGCTGCCATCTATGCCGGTCGTGCCCGTCTAAAAACAATTCTTATTGAAAAAGCACTTGTTGGTGGTCTTGCAACTTATACCAACGAAGTTGAAAACTATCCTGGTTTTCCCAATAAGCCTAAAGGTGAAGATATAACCAACCTCATGAAAGAACAAGCTAAAAATATGGGGGTTACATTTAAACTGACCGATGTAAAATCCGTTGATTTAAAAGGTGAAGAAAAAGTCGTAGAAACCTTTAGAAATAAATACATTGCAAAAACGGTTGTTTTAGCAACAGGTGGTCGCCCTCGAATCACCAAAGCTGAAAATGAAGAAAAATACCTCTTTGATAAAGGGATTTCCTTTTGTGCAACCTGTGATGCGGCAGCAAATACCGACAAAACGGTTGTTGTTATTGGTAGTGGTGACGCAGCAATTGAAGAAGGTATGTTCTTAACAAAATTTGCAAAAAAAGTCATCGTCTCTGTACTGCATAACGAAGGCAAGATGGATTGTAATGAAATCGCTAAAGAAGCTGCATTAAAAAATCCCAAAATGGAGTTTATATGGAACTCCACTGTCAAGCGCTTTGAAGGCGAAGGACATCTTGACACAGTTGTGTTGCGAGACCTTCGCACCGACGAAGAAATTCCAGTCACCTGTGACAACTGTTTTGAGTTCATTGGATATGTTCCGAATACGGAAATATTTAAAGACCAAATCAAGTTAACTGGTGCCGGATATATTATGACCAATGAAAAAATGGAAACAAATATTGAAGGAGTATTTGCCTGCGGGGATGTACGTGACAAGTGGTTAAAACAAGTTGCTACTGCTGTTGGTGATGGCGCTATTGCTGGATTTGCGGCTGAAAAATATATTGCAGAAAGTGAAACTTTCCATGAAGTGATTATGCAAAAAGATAAACCTGGCCTAACCTTTATCTATAATGCAGTCGATGCTGAAAGCCGTGAATTTCTTATTGAAATCGAAAAAATTGAAAACCATTTTAAAGATCGAATTATTGTTAACCGCATAGATATCTACAAATCCAGTGGGATTGCCGATCGTTTAAATGTGAGTGAATTTCCAGCAGTCATATTAACGGTAGATGGAAAAGTTAAAGAACGTTTTATCGGACACCTTGACAGCGAACATATTAATAAGCAGCTAGATAGTATTTGCAGTGAATGTAAATAATTTATCTAACCTCCATAAAAAAATGAGCAACCACATAACGTATGTTACGTGGTTGCTCTATTTTTATAAGCTATTTTGCCTACTTAATATCGCATGATTGCTCCTGCTTCTATCATATCACTAGTATGAAGTTCAAATACTTCTCCACCATTTTTAAGGGTATGGTATACTGCAAAGTCATAAACATCTTCATCCATTTGTTGATGTTCAAAATGAATATTGACTTCAGTATCGGTAATGTTTATATTACCCCAACGCATTTTTTTCTTAGGAATAAAAAGCTGATCTACTTGTTTATAAAAGGATGCGACAGCTATTTCTTTCAGTTCCGTTAATATTTTTTCAGTGCCTTGATAGGCATTAAATTTTTGATAGGCTTTTTGCATACGCTCTTGTTTATATGGACTTAAGATACTATTGATATGCTTATGTACATAATCATCTGAAAATTCATCCGGGTTTCCCTCGATAAATTTATCTAATAAATGTTGGTGTGTATTAGCCTCTTTATAAATTGGAAATAGATATTGTACGCCCATAAAGATTACTGGAATCGGATTGTCTTGAACAAATGGCTTCATCGCTTGATCGATTTTTCTGAAAAACTGAAAAAGGTTTGCTCGTTCATGTTCATCAATTCCTCCATGTCCATGAATGCCTTTGCTTCCTCCATTGCGCTGAAGATGACGTTCAGGTGTATCATAGCCAAGCTCATCCCAAATATTTTGTGGAAAATCTTTAGGTGTAATATCTTCAATCTCATAAAGGGTCCATTGTAAAAGTTTTACACCTTTTTGACTGACACCAACAACATAGGCTTGATCTATTGAATGCATCATTTGCACCAAAGGCTTTATATAAAATCGATGATTAATCATCATTACCTCATCCACTTCAATGGGAAGCTGATAATAGAAAAAAGCATCTGGAGATATAAAAATAGCCAATGCTTCACTTTGATGTTTCCAAAATGGAATATCATCGACAAAAGCTTTTGCCGGCTTGAGTAGCGCATCAATAACTTCTAATTTATATTTTTTTTGTTTTAACTCGTGAGTAATGTTTTCCAGCATATTTTTTAAGCGAATACGCCCTTGTTGGGCTTCGTTTCCCACTTCTTGTGTCGGTACGAAAATGGATATACATAATTCGCTTTCATGATTGAGTAGAATTGCTAAGTCATTTTTTAGAAATTTTCTCATCCAACATACCTCCCGTATACGAAAAAAATTATATGATACACTTTCTATTATAACATAGATAAAAAAAAGATGCCGCATTTTCATGCGTGCATCATTTATTTTAAAACTGTTTTAATTCGGTCATATCCTGATAAACTAATCAATGTATTGTACTTTAACTGGTTTTGAGCGAGATAAACCATCTCTGTTTCTGCATTGACATTATTACCGTCTTTACGATAACTAAGTGAAGGTTGATCCGTAATCGTTGGAAATTCTATTTTGTCAAGTTCTCGTGAACTGGTTTTATTGTTGCGAAGTGCACGTTTTAAAGACCGTTCAAAAGAAATATCTTTTCGCTTATAATTAGGTGTATCAACATTGGCAATATTTTCGCTTATAAGTTTGTTCCGTTGCCATGTTCCATCTAAAGCCTTATGAACAATATTTTTACTTTGGCTATTAAACATATTTTCTATCACACTATCACCTCCATCACATAAAACTTACATTCTAAATAAGTTTAGCATATTTTGGGATATTTTACAATATGACGAAAACACTATTTATGTTAAAATAAAAGAAAACTTTTGAAAGGAGATCTTCATGTCACTTAACCTTGCCTTTTTTATCTTACTTGTGCTTATATCTATATATTTGTTTATAATAGAAGTATTTACAGTTATTTTTATGCTTACAGGTTTGTCCCATACCCGTTCGGTTTTTCAAGTGATTTCATTATTAACCAACTCTGGATTTACAACAAACGAAAGTGAAGTCATTGTAACCTCTAGGCGCCGTAGAAAGCTAGCCATTATTGTCATGATTATTGGGAATCTACTTAACGTGTCTGTCATTTCCACATTGGTTAACATTACAATTACCATATACCGAGATCCAACATTTAACTATGCTCAAGCATT
Source organism: Vallitaleaceae bacterium 9-2 (assembly GCA_038396585.1). Taxonomy (NCBI): domain Bacteria; kingdom Bacillati; phylum Bacillota; class Clostridia; order Lachnospirales; family Vallitaleaceae; species Vallitaleaceae bacterium 9-2. Next base: position 1,854,575 of record CP121691.1, read on the forward strand.
TGTCGGGTTGTGTATTTTTGTATTGATTATTATTATGCATCGACGCGTTCCCTTTATTCGTACACATTTAAATACATTAATAAAAAATATTGCTAATCGCTGGATGTATTCTAAAAAATCCAACCCACTGTTAGTACTCGACAATTTTCATGGATATGGCATTGTTGAAGTCAAGATTATTGAAGTTCCAAGCATTTTAGCCGATAAAACAATTTTTGAATCACGTATCAGCAATAATTTTGGAATTCGTGTACTGTTTATTAAACGCGGGGATACATATATTGGCGACATCGACGATGAGCAGATTATCCTTCCCCTTGATCGGGTCATTATGTTTGGTCCCATCCATCATATCACCCATTTATTTACACCAGATTAATTATGAACGCGGACGATAGATAAGGTTATCTATCGTCTTTTTCCAAGCTCTTTAAAAATCTCATCCCATGTGGCGCCTTTTTCGACAATCAAAACGGTTAAGTGATACAACAAATCACTGATCTCATAAATTATTTCGTCACAACCTTCATTTTTGGCACCGATTATAACTTCTGCCGTTTCTTCTCCAACTTTTTTAAGAATTTTGTCGATACCTTTATCAAAAAGATAGTTGGTATACGAGCCCTCTTTAGGATTGTTTTTACGGTCTAGAACCACTTGATATACTTCTTCAAGAACTCTTGCCGTCGTAATTTCTTGTGCTTGCATATCGTCTGCCGTCATAATTTCTCTATAAAAACATGAAAAATTCCCGGTATGGCATGCGGCCCCTTCTTGGCGTACCTTAAGAATTAAGGTATCGCTATCGCAATCAATTAAGATGGATTGGACATGTTGGATATGGCCACTTGTTTCACCTTTAAACCAAAGGGTTTGACGACTACGGCTATAATAATGCGCCTTCTTTGTAGACATAGTTTGATTAAAGGCCTCTTCATTCATATATGCAAGCATAAGAACTTCATTGGTTACATAGTCTTGGGTTACAACAGGGATAAGCCCTTGTTCATTCGTCTTAAAATTTGAAAAATTCATGATATCTCCTCCTAGAAAATGTCTTTACTTCATACGCATAGGAATCCCTTCATTTTTAAGATATTCCTTTAAATCCCTAATTTCAATTTCTTTAAAGTGAAACAGTGAAGCGGCAAGAACCGCATCAGCTTTTCCTTCAAGAATAGCTGACTTAAAATGCTCCATCGTTCCTGCTCCGCCACTTGCAATAACAGGAATATTAACGGCCTCACTTACTTTGCGTGTTAGCGCATTGTCATATCCTGCCTTTGTACCATCTTGATCCATACTTGTTAGTAATATTTCACCGGCACCACGATTAGCAACCTCTATGGCCCATTCAATTGCGTCTAATGTCCGGTTTTGTCGTCCACCGTGTGAATAGACATCCCAACTTTTACGTTGTGTGTTATATTTGGCATCTATAGCCACAACAACACATTGGGAGCCAAAGCGCTTGGCTGCTTCATTAATCAAATCCGGACGTGCAATTGCCGCTGAATTAACAGAGACTTTATCTGCTCCAGCAAGAAGTATTTCACGGAAATCTTCAAGGGTTCTTATGCCCCCACCAACCGTCAGGGGTATAAAAATTTCCTGAGCAGTTTTTCGCACAATATCAAGTAGTGTACCTCTTTGTTCATGCGAGGCAGTAATATCTAAAAAAACCACTTCATCTGCAAGGCTTTGATTATATGCTTTTGCAACTTCTACAGGATCACCGGCATCAATTAAATCGACAAACTGCACACCTTTGACCACACGCCCTTTATCTACATCTAGACATGGAATAATTCGCTTGGACAGCATCTACTCACCTCTTTCAAAAAGTGTAATTGCTTCATCTAATGCAATAGCATTCAAATATAAGGCTTTGCCGATAATCGTTCCCTCCACACCAATGACCTGTGTTTGTTCTAAGTCTTGCATCTTCGACACGCCACCTGAAGCAATAATGTCCATTCCCGTTTCTTTAATGAGCGCTTGGGTTTGTTGAATATTTGGTCCCATCATGGTTCCGTCTTTACTGATATCGGTATAGATGATAACATTTACGCCCATGGATTTCATGGTTTTTGCAAAATCAATAGCATCAATATTACTGACGGTTTCCCAACCATGGGTAGCAACCTTACCATTTTTGGCATCAATGCCAACGGCAATATGACTTGAGCCAAAGCGCTGAATTGCCTGCTTTACAAAGTCGGGATTTTGTATAGCCATTGTTCCGATAATAACCCGTTCAATACCCATATCAAGACGCATCTGAATATCTTCTAAGGTTCTTACCCCACCACCGGTTTGAATCGGGACATCAACGACATCGATGATTTTTTGAATGGCATCTTGGTTAATCCATTGCCCATCAAGTGCTCCGTCCAAATCAACAACATGTATGTAGCTTGCACCTAGCTCTTTCCACTTAAGAGCCACTTCATAAGGATGTTCGCTATAGACGGTTTCTTGATCAAACTGCCCTTGATATAAGCGCACACACTTTCCATTTTTTATATCTATTGCTGGATATAGTTGCATATTAACCTCCATTTATTGTGTTGATAGGTTGATAAAATTTTGTAAAATCTGAAGTCCGACCTCACCACTTTTTTCAGGATGAAATTGAAGAGCATATATGTTTTCATATTGGGCAGCGACTTGAATCTCTTTGCCATAGACTGTCGTTGCACTGACAATATCTTGATCTGTCTCCAGATGATAGGAATGTACAAAATAGACATATGCTTCATCAGATAATCCTTCAAAGAGGGGGGATCTTTTCTTGATCGTTAATTGATTCCATCCCATATGGGGAACTTTTAAAGGAACATCTAACGGGATTATTTTTCCTGGCAACAACCCAAGTCCTTGATGATGACCAAACTCTTGTGAAGAGTCAAATAGAAGCTGCATTCCTAGACAAATGCCTAAAATTGGAGTATTTGACATATTGGCATTTACTAAAAGCTGATCAAACTTTTTTTGTCGAATGCGCGTAATGGCATCCTTAAATGCACCGACTCCCGGTAAAATAAGTTGGTCTGCTTGACTTAGCCGATTATAATCATCACTAATAAAGCAGTTGCCACCTAAAAATTCAATTGCATTTGCAACATTTTTCAAGTTGCCCATACCATAATCAATAATTCCAATGGTCATTGTCATCCTCCTAGTCAAAAAGTCCTTTGGTTGAATGTGCCCCCTGAATGCGAGGATCAATTGTTTTGGCTTCATCAAGTGCTTTGCCAAAAGCTTTAAAAATACCTTCTGCAATATGGTGATTATTCTTACCATATCGAACCTCAATATGACAATTCATTTTTAGATGGCTTGATAAAGCACGGAAAAATTCTTCCACCATTTCTGTTTCCATATCCCCAAGTCGGTCCGTTGTAAACGGCGCATCAAATTTTAAGAAGGCTCGTCCCGACAAATCGATGCTACAATATACCAGTGTCTCATCCATAGGAACCCCAGAAAATCCGTAGCGCTTGATTCCATCTTTTGTTCCCAACGCTTCAGCTAAACAAGAGCCAAGGACAATTCCTGTATCTTCAATTGTATGATGTGAGTCTATATGTGTATCTCCTTTGGCCTCAATAGTCAAATCAATAAAGCTTTGTTTTGCCAAGTGACTTAACATGTGATCAAAAAAGCCTATCCCTGTCTGAAGGTTATAGCATCCGCTTCCATCCAAGTTAGCCTCAACAAGGATCTTAGTCTCTGCTGATTGACGTGTAGTTTTTGCATAGCGTTGATTAGTCATTTTAAACCTCCCTTATCTTTTGCAAAATCTTTTGGTTCTCTTGTGGTGTGCCGATAGTAATACGAATACAACCAGCTAGATTTCCTGTAGGTGGATAATCCCGTATTAGAATGGAGTCCTTTTCAAGCATTTGTTGAATTCCATTGCGATTGACTCGAATTAAAAGAAAATTCGTATCACTGTCATATACTTTTTCAACAATAGCTAATGCTTCTAATGCCTGTTTCATCTTTTCGCGCTCTATTTTGATGGCCTCTACCTGTTCCATATAAAAGCTATGATGGTCTAACACAAAGATGGATGCTTCTTGAGAATAGTTGGATAAATTATACGGGGGCTTTCCAACATATAATGTATCTATCATATCTTTGCATGCAATGGCATAACCCGTACGTAATCCTGCAAGGCCATATGCTTTTGAAAATGATCGTAAAATAATCATATGCGGATATCGATCCAGTAAATCAAGCATGGTCTCACCAGAAAATTCGGCGTAGACTTCATCAATAATAACGGGACATTTTGCTTTTTCAAGTACTTGAATAATGGATTCACGCTTTAGTAATCCACCAGTGGGATTATTGGGTGTACACAAAAAGACAAGCTTAGGTGCTTCAATCTCTATGGTCTCCAACAATCTAGGGATATCATATTCAAATGTATCCGTCAAAGGATATTCATAAACATAGGCATGATTTAACAAACCTGCGAGTTTATACATGCTAAATGAGGGCGTGGGAACTAAGATAGTTTCCCCTGGTTCAACAAAAACCTTGATGATGATATCAATAATTTGATCGGAACCTACACCACATAAAACATTCTCTGCCTCAATTTGAAACTCATTAAAATGCTTGGCAATACGTTTACGAAGCAAGAGAGCATCTGTATCTGGATATCGTGTTATATTGTCCTTGTTTTGCATCCATTGATACATATGGTCAATAAATGCCTGATGATGCGCATATGGGCTCTCATTGGCATCGACCTTTATCTCATAAGGTTTAATTGGCGAATGATAGGGCTGATAAAATTGTAAATCCTTACGCATGTATTTATTCATCTAAAAACCTCACTTTAATGGCATTGGCATGGGCAGTTAGGGCTTCATTTTCTGCAAAGGTAACAATATCTTCTTTTAATGTTGCAAGTGCCTCTTCATTGTAATATATGATGCTGCTCTTTTTGATAAAATCATCCACAGATAGGGGAGAAAAAAATCGTGCAGTTGCATTGGTCGGCAACACATGATTAGGACCTGCCATATAGTCTCCAAGGGGTTCAGGAGAATAATTCCCTAAAAAGATTGCGCCTGCATGGTTAATTTTGTTCATCACCATGACTGGTTCTTTTGTACATATCTCAAGATGCTCCGGGGCAATTTGGTCCGAAATATGAATAGCATCTTCTAGAGAATTTACCAATATGATAGCACCATAATTTTTAAGGGATTCTAACATAATCTGGGTTCTTGATAGTGCCTTAGCCTGTTGTTCCAGTTCACGACTTACATCGTCCGCTAATTGCGCACTTGTGGTTACAAGGACAGAAGAAGCTAGAACATCGTGTTCGGCTTGAGACAACATATCCGCCGCTACATATTTAGCCTTAGCTGTCTCATCAGCAATTATAAGAATCTCTGAGGGACCTGCAATCGAATCTATCCCCACCTGACCAAATACTTTTTTCTTGGCGAGCGCGACATATATATTGCCAGGACCCACAATCTTATCTACCTTTTGGATTGTTTGAGTCCCATAGGCTAAGGCGCCAATGGCTTGGGCACCGCCAACTTTAAGAATTTTTTTTATGCCACAGATGTCTGCTGCAACGAGTGTTGTCGGATTGATTTGTCCGTTTTTTAGCATAGGCGTCGTCATGGTAATATCCGCCACTCCTGCCACAAGTGCAGGAATAACATTCATCAAGACGCTGGATGGGTATACTGCTGTTCCGCCCGGAACATAGACACCAACCCGCTCAATCGGTGATATTTTTTGACCGAGCATTGTGCCAAAAGCATCTGTATCAAACCAGGAATATTTTTTTTGCTTCATATGATAACTATAGATTTTTTCATAGGCACGCTTGATGACACGAATAAGGTCGGTATCGACTTGCTTATATGCCTCTTTGATTTCGGCTTCTGAAACAAAAAGCGTCTCTTGGGTAAGTTTTACTTGATCAAACTGCTCGCTGTATTTGATTAAAGCAGCATTCCCTTTGTTTTTGACCGTATCTAAAATTTGACTTACACTTTGTTCATACTCTTCATAGGAAGTCTGTTCACGTGTTTTTAAAAAATCATCAATAATCAATTTTTTGTTGTTGCGTAAATCATATCTTTTCATTGGCTACTCCTCATCTATTGCAAAGTATCTCGCAATTGTGTAATCATCGCATTAATCCGCTCACTTTCCATTTTCATACTCACACGATTAACAATCATACGTGCTGATAATGGACAAATCGTCTCTAAAACAACAAGACCATTTTCCTTAAGTGTTGTACCTGTTTCAACAATATCGACAATAACTTCAGACAATCCAACAAGAGGTGCAAGCTCAATCGAACCATTGAGTTTAATGATTTCTACTTTTTGATTTTTTTTATTATAAAAATAATCTTTGGCAATATTAGGATATTTGGTTGCAACACGAATGGAGTTATTGTATTTAAGTTGTTCTTTCATCTTTTGTGGACCGGCAACCACCATATTGCACTTACCAAATCCAAGGTCAACCACTTCATAAAGATTACGTCGTTCTTCTAGAATCGTATCTTTTCCGACAACACCTATGTCAGCCGCACCATATTCAACATAGGTTGGTACGTCGCTTGCTTTTGCCAAAAAAAACTTTAATTTTAGTTCTTCATTTACAAAAATAAGTTTACGTGTATCCGTATACATCTCTTCACAGGTGATTCCTTGTTCTTCCAGTAATTTTAAAGCTTTCTTGGCTAAACGGCCCTTTGCAAGAGCAAATGTTAAGTAGCGCATTATAGGCCTCCTTTTGATAAGTCACTTAAGTTTACCGTATTGGTTTCATCCGTTGACAAATTAATGAGTTCAACTGTATCTGCAGCATTAATATACATAATCCCGCCAATATTTTTATTCTTTCCATATTCTTTAGCTATATCCAACGCTTGGTTTTTGGTATCCAATTCCACGGTCATTTTCTGGCGTCGAAGAACTTGAGCGAGCTCAATAGCTGTTTTTCTATAGGCTTTATTATAAACAATCAGCGTATTGGTGGATGGAACATCAATTGCTATCATTTGACGCATAATAGCGCTTAACAACTCGTCTATACGTATGGCAAAGCCAACCGCCGGCATATCATAGGCAAAAGTGCTTAGTAGCGCATCGTATCGACCACCATCAACAACACTTACACCTGTTCCATAGGTAAAACCCTTAAAAATAATCCCGGTATAGTATTGTAACTGTGAGACCATTCCTAAATCAAAAGATACATAAGAGCTTAATTTATATTCCTTAAGAATGTTATACACCTCTTTGATTCGCTCGATGGCTTCAAGGGCAGTAGTGTTGGTCGTTAGTTCCTTTGCCCGTGCTAATACTTCTTCTTGACCAAAGAGCTTTGGAAGCTCAAGCAACCCGTTTTTTGCAGCACTTTCTATTTTTAAATCTTCCAAAAGCTCCTCAAGAGCAATGTAATTTTTTGCATCAATAAGGCTGCGTACTTCCTCTCGCAGTTCATCACTTAACCCTGCTTCAGCAGCTAAACCTTTAAAAAAACCTGCATGGCCTATATCAAGTTGAAATTCTTGTAAGCCTGTAGCAAGTAAAGCGTTAATGGCTAATGCAATGCTTTCGGCATCGGCATCGGCATTGCCAATACCAATACACTCAACTCCTGCTTGCGTATATTCTCTTAACTTTCCTTGATAGTTTTCATTATTGTAAAAAACATTTCCCAAATATGAAAAACGTTTGGGTGAACGTTCATGATTATAAAATGTGGCTGTATACCTAGCAATACTTGGCGTCACATCTGGTCGTAGCGACAAGATATCCCCTTCCCGATTAAAAAATTTATAGAGATTTTTGCTATCTTGTGTCCCTCGCTCATAATGATAGATATCAAAATATTCAAACATCGGCGTTTGAACTTGTTCATATCCATATTGATTAAAGACATTGAGGATCTGTTGTTCAATATGTTGTTTTTTACGAGTATCTAATGGATGAATATCTCTTAGTCCTTCTACCGTGTGTAAAATTTGCTTGGTCATAACGTCACTCCTTAACTTTATCATGGCGCAGTGCTAATTTGCTAATTTATTAAACTTGCTATTTATTATATGGGATGAACAAGACCTTGTCAATTGTTTTCTCACATTTTTATGAATCATGAAGGTATTGATCTAGCGCATCGATATAGTGAACGATATATCCATCTTTATTATGGACTTCAATACACTCTTTAAATGCTTCAAAAGGTATGGACTTGGGTCCGCCGTTATTGGCAAGTGTAATTTTTTCAACAATGAATGAAAAAGGAACAAAATATATCTTTTCTTGAGAACTAAAATAAATCAGAAAAAAAGACGTCCCCTCGTGTTTTTCAAAGTCTTTCATAAAATCAATCTGGTGATGGTGAATGTTTTTTAACGGGAAGCGTTTAAGTTTTGTTTCTTTTGCATCAAAGCAAATAGGATAACCCTGTACAAGGCCAATATAATCAACCGTGGAGCGTTCTTCAAAAAAAGCCTTTTTGATATTTCCATGTGCCGGGTCCAGTTCTACCGGTTTAATGGGTGTTGGTATTTTTTGTATTAACCCCAGTTGGTGCTCGCGATATTTTGTGTTGGTCAAATTAATATATTCTTCCAAGGCACTTCCTCGAAGTCCTCGACTACGATAATAAGCCATCTTACTTGCCTTCTCTTTCTTTTAGTATTTGTTGTATGTTACGCTTAAAGCGTTTATTACCAATCCACCCTGCAGATGTTTGTCCGAATTTATTTTTAAAGGAACGATTCGATAGTTGCATGAGTTCATCAACAGATTGAATCGGTTCCACGAGCATAGGACGCCGATAGTCCTCTAAGGATATACCGTTAAGTGGACATACACGCTGACATGTGTCACAACCATAGACATAGCCATCTAATGTTAATGTCGGATCGATTTCGTCTAAAAAAGTGTCCCAATGCTTTGATTGGGTTAAATACGAAATACATCGATGGGAGGTTAGTTGTCCAAAGTTTACAATTGCCTGATTGGGACAGCTTTTAGCGCAGCGACCACAGGTCTGACAGTAAGGGTGAAAAAAACTACTGTAGTCTAAAGGACTTTGTAGCGGTGGAACCATCGGAAGTTCCAGTGGTAAATCGGTGAGAATATAGCCGATATAAAAACGTGTTCCAAACTTTGGATGAATTAACAAACTGCTGCGTCCGATTTTCACTAATCCTGTTTGAAGTAGAATTGATTTATCATTTAGTGGTCCCATATCAGCATAAGCTTTCGTTTTTGCATTATAATTTGTTTGAAGATAGGCTTCTAAATGGCTGCATTGTTCGAGTATTTGCGCATGGTAATCTCTAGATATAGATGCCTTAGAGATTCGCACTTGGTCGTGGGTTAAATTATCTTGTCTTGAAAACTCCATGGCATAGGGATAGATGATGACCAAAATAGTCTTTGCCCCTTGGACATAATGGGAAGGATCATAGACTTTAGATGATGTTGTCGAAAAGTCCGTATCCAGATAGCATTTGGATTCTGTTTTTCTTTGTTGAATAAAATTGGCATAACCAATGTTGGGTTCTGCGGTGCAAAACCCAAGATCAGCTATACCAATTGATTGTGCGTATGCTTGTATTTTTTTTATTTGTGTCATAAAGCCTCACCTTTTCCTAGAAACGCATTAAATATTTTGGGATAAGGAGCTATAAATTGTTGCTTATTCAAATAAGCGAGAGGTTCTTCGATATGTAAAAAAGTATAGGAATAACTATGCAAAAGTTGGTTTTGAACACCGTATTTTTTATAAAAATATGTATTCTTATCTTCAACACCATACTTTAGATCACCAATGATTGGATGATGAATACTCGATAGATGGTGGCGAATTTGATGGGTTTTCCCCGTCATTAGTTCGACTTCAACTAACGTCCAATCTTCATCCGAATCATATGCCATCGGATGGATAATAGTATGGATATAATCTCCAGATGCGTTAGAAACCATACGCACCTGGTTATCCCTACCCTTTTTTTGATATCCTTTTAGCTCAATGGTTGCATCAAGTCGCCCAAGCACAATCGCTCGGTAGCGCTTATCGACTTGGTGGGACTTAATGCTTTGATTTATAGTACGTAGTGCCAATGCATTCTTACCAATCAGTATTAATCCCGTTGTATTACGATCAAGACGGTTGCATACGCCGTATCGGTCCAACACGTCTTGATAGACAATGTTGTTCTTTTTAGCATAAGCGCTATATTGCTCTACAATGTTATCATCTTTACCATTAGGTTGTGATAAGATTGCCTTAGGTTTATTATACACTAAGATATGTTCATCTTCATAGATAATATTTTCCTGAAGTAACGGCGATTGATTTTTTATTACTTCTGATTCGGATGTATCACCTGCACTAAACTTTTGAAAGGTTTCTTTTGAAAAATAAAATTGAATTTCGTCGTTAAGTGCACACCGTTCATCCCCTTTGATTTTTTTTCCGTTAAGCACAATATTCTTCTTGCGAAACATTTTAAAAACAAAAGATTTTTTGGCATTTTTTAAAACCTTAAAACAAATTTTATCGATACGTTCTCCTGCATATTGGTTTGTGATTTTTATTGATTCCATATATGTTATCCAATCATTAATGTGCTTTGATAATTAATGCTTCAGCTATACGTTCCATTTTTTCTGAATCCATCTTTTGAGCCTGAGACTTAACATTTGTTTTTAATTGTTTATAGAGGCTATCAAAATCATTGTAGATTTTTACAGGCTCATGATGTCCTTTTGGACGAATAATACTTTCAATAATTTGCTTGGTATCTTTAGTATTTTTTTTCGGTGGGATAAGGACAAATACTCCGACACAGGTAATAACAATGGCTTCACAAAAATACGTTGTCTTTCCACGGATGATGGGAAGTTCTCCAAGTACAAGAAATTGTGGACTCAGTTTTTCTAACAATATAAACTGTTCTTCCTCGAGTGGTTTATATCTTGAAAAACTGATAGCTTTTGCAAGATATTGAGCAAAGGGAAGAATAAGTAACGCACTGACAACCATGAATAATGGTTCAATTTCATAAAAGAGTGTTTTTCCAACACTAAACACAGCCAGGCAAAAACCTAACATAATAAATGTCCACTTATAATTGTGTCTTTTTATATATTGGGTATACCCATATTCTCCTCTTAAACGTTGCTTATTTTCCCGTGTGTCCAAATCCACCTTCACCTCGCACACTCTCTTCTAATTGGTTAGTTTCAACGAAAACACCATGAACAATGGGGTTAAATACCATCTGCGCAATACGCTCTCCATGTTGAATGACAAACCCCTCACTTCCATGATTAATCATAATAATTTTAATTTCCCCACGATAATCCGCATCAATTGTACCTGGAGAATTGACCAAGGATATCCCATGTTTTAATGCAAGGCCACTTCTAGGGCGTATTTGTGCTTCATAACCATCCGGAATAGCTATTTTTATTCCTGTTGGAACTAAGGTAATCTCTCCTGGTTCAAGTACTTTTTCCTTGTCTAAGCAAGCATATAAATCCATTCCTGCGGACTGCTCCGTTTGATATTGGGGTAATCCCAGTGTTTTTCCAGCTTCGGTCCGTTCGATAAATACATTAATTTTTTCCATGTGTTCTCCTTTGTATGTGTCTTAGCCTAATTTATCAATATCAACCTCATTAGGTGTCGCCAATGTAATACTTTCTTTATTTAGATTAAAGGTTTCATGTATCAGTCGATTTACATCGTCTAAGGATACATTATTAATCCCTTCAATTAGATCATCCATTGATTTGATGTGTTTTTTTAATAATGAACCTTTTCCATAATGGGACATACGTGCTCCCATATTTTCCATACCAATAATAGTATTGCTTTTTAATTGTTCTTTTGTCTCTAATAGTTCCTGTGCAGTAATGCCTTCAGCTAGTAAAAGCTCCGTCTCTCCACGAATTGCTTCATATAAACGTGGGATTTGGGATGCACTAGTTGCAGCATAGGTCGTAAATAAACCGGTTTGATAGAAGGTTTCAATATAGCTATATATCGAGTATGCCAAACCTTGTTCTTCTCGAATGCTTTGAAACAAACGGCTATTTAATCCGCCACCGACAATTGCGCTCAAAATATTCATTCCATAGACATCCTCATGGAAATAATTAATTGATGGGTAGCTGATGGCTAAATGCCCCTGTTCGATATCTTTTTTAAACGCTTTTTTTCCAGGAACATATACAATAGGTGCCACACGATGTGTTGGCTCTCCTGAGACAATATCCGAAAAAGCTTTTTCTATTTTTTGTGATGCTTGTTCAAAATCTATTTTACCGACAATGGATATTACAATATTATCCCCGACATAGCGAGATTGAATATAATCTTGCAGCATCGTAGGGTTCATGCTTTTTATCGTATCTTTTGTTCCGATGATATTATATCCAATGGCATGATCTGGCCAAACGGTTGAATGCATTTCATCTAAAACAATCTCTTCAGGACTGTCTTCATACATTGAATACTCTTCCAGGATAATTCCTTTTTCCTTTTCAATATCTTCTTCATAAAAATTCGAATGTTGAATCATATCGGATAAGATGTCAATGACTTCATCAAGATGTTCATCCAGTACATGTGCATAAAAACACACATATTCCTTTGAAGTATATGCGTTAATTCTTCCTCCGATGCGACTCATGGTATCCGCCAATTGTCTAGCTGTATAGTTTGGCGTTCCTTTAAAAAACATATGCTCGATAAAATGTGTAATTCCATTATTGATCAATGTTTCATCAACAGAGCCGACTTTAATATAGATTCCGATCGATACGGAACGGACAAATGGCACTTCTTCGCCAATAACACGTATATGGTTTGAAAGTTCTTTGTTGTATAGCAAGTATTTCCTCCTATAGCTAAACATAAATTTCAGGGAAAACACAAACAATGTCATGTTTTCCCTAAGATTAGCTATTTATTCAATGTTGTCTTTTATGCTTAATCTTCTAATAAAGCTTTTCTTGAAAGATTAATTCGTCCTTGACTATCAATTTCCATAACTTTGACAGAAATGACGTCTCCTACTTGAACGACATCTTCAACTTTGTTGACACGTTCTTTTGCAAGTTTACTAATATGTACAAGTCCATCTTTACCTGGAGCTAATTCGACAAAAGCACCAAAGTTTGTGATGCGAACAACAGTTCCGTTATAGATTGCTCCCACTTCAATGTCTTTACCAATGGTTTCGATAATATTAAGGGCTTTTTGAACCATTTCATGATCTTCACCACAAATAAATACACGTCCATCATCTTCAATATCAATTTTAACACCTGTTTCATCAATAATTCGGTTGATTGTTTTTCCGCGTGGTCCAACAACTTCTCCAATTTTTTCAGGATCAATTAATGTTTGAATGATTTTTGGTGCATACGGTGATAATTCTTTTCTTGCTTCGCTGATACACACATTCATAACATCATCTAAGATAATCATACGAGATTTTTGTGTGTTGTAGATGGCTTTTTCTACGATTTCATTGGTAAGTCCTTGAACTTTCATGTCCAATTGGATTGCAGTAATACCATCTTTTGTTCCGGCTACTTTAAAGTCCATATCGCCAAAGAAATCTTCTAATCCTTGAATATCTGTTAACAATACAAAGTCATCATCTGTCTCACCGGTTACAAGACCACACGTGATTCCAGCGACTGGCTTTTTAATTGGAACACCTGCTGCCATTAAGGATAATGAGCTGGCACAAATACTACCTTGTGATGTCGACCCATTGGAGCTTAAAACTTCAGACACTGTACGTATTGCATAGGGGAACTCTTCTTCTGATGGTAATACAGGAACCAATGCTCGCTCCGCCAAAGCTCCATGTCCAATCTCACGTCGACCTGGACCTCTTGATGGTCGGCATTCACCTACTGAATAGGATGGGAAATTGTAATGATGCATATAACGCTTTCCAGTCACCAAATCATCAAGACCTTCAATACGTTGTGTATCGCCTAGCGCTCCTAAAGTGGTGATATTTAACACTTGTGTCTCACCACGTGAGAACAGTCCACTACCATGAGTTCTTGGTAATATATCAATTTCTGCACTAAGTGCACGGATTTCGTCTAATGCTCGACCGTCTGGACGTTTATGGTCTTTAAGAATCATTTTGCGTACAGTTTTCTTTTGATATTGGTATAAACCTTCATCAACAAGTGCCAACCAGTCTTCATTTTCAGCATAAGCTTCTTCTAAGCGCTCTTGAAATACACCCAGACGCTCTTGGCGTTGCTGTTTATCATCGGTAAATACCGCTGCTTCCATTTCTTCTGTTGGAATAAGCTCTTTCATTGATGCAAACATTGCTTCTGGGATACCGACAACTTCATATTGTTGTTTTGGTTTTCCTTCTTTTTCGACAATTGAATTAATAAATGCAACCAATTCTTTATTTAACTCATGTGCCTTAAAAATAGCTTCTATCATAAGCGCTTCAGGAATTTCATTTCCATCGGCTTCAATCATTGTGATTTTTTCGGCTGTTGAAAATACAATCAAATTCATGTCGCTTTTTTCGCGCTCTTCTGCGGTTGGATTAAAGACAAGCTCTCCATCAACCAAACCAACAATAGTCGCACCTGTAGGACCCATAAATGGAATATCTGATATTGCAAGTGCAATGGATGTACCGTTCATAGCAACAAGTTCGGGTTGATTATCTTGATCAACACATAATACGGTATTAACAACCGCACAATCGTTTCTGTAATCTTTTGGGAATAATGGACGAATCGGTCGGTCAATCACACGTGACGTTAATATTGAATTTTCACTTGGACGTCCTTCACGTTTGATAAATCCTCCTGGAATTTTACCGATGGCATAAAACTTTTCTTCATAATCAACACTTAATGGGAAAAAATCAATTCCCGGTCTTGGTTTTTCAGAAGCAGTTGCTGTAGATAAAACAACGGTTTCTCCATAGGTAACAATACATGCTCCGTTTGCTAATCCTGCTACTTTGCCGATTTCAACACTAAGGGTTCTTCCGGCTAGTTCTGTTGAATATACTCTTGACATAAAATGTCTCCTTTCTTTATGCCCTGAGTTCTTAGTCTTTAGTGTCTATTCTCCACGTCTTTATTTGGAGAACAAAAACTAAAAACTAATAAAATAAAACTTCAGGGCGTGTTGTATTAATTATACTCGATATACGACTATTTGTATAGGTTTGACCCAAAAAATATAGAGCGGAAAAAATCCGCTCTATAAAATTTACTTTCTAAGACCTAATCGAGCAATCAATTCACGGTATGCTTCAATATCTGTATCTTGTAAGTATCTTAATAAGTTTCTTCTGTGACCAACCATTTTAAGAAGACCACGTCTTGAATGATGATCTTTTTTATGCATTTTTAAATGCTCGTTAAGTTCGTTGATACGTGTTGTTAATAATGCGATTTGAACTTCTGGAGAACCTGTATCGTTTGGTGTTCTACCATAGTCTTTCATGATTTGTTGTTTTGTTTCTTTGTTCATAATATGAACCTCCTTTTGTTTTATAACGCTATTGCCAAGAAATCGGACGGAGATTCCAAACCCCTAGCATTAGCTTAACTTCCAATTTAAAATAATAGCATACTTCCTCTTGCTTGTAAAGGAGAAAGCTTATTTCTTCTTGTTTTTTTTCTTGTTCTTCTTGTCTTTTTTGTCTTTTTTCTTTTTAGCTTTTTTCTTTTTTGAGGGTTTGTCAAGATCTTTGGTTTCAAGTAATGGACAGTGACTACAATATTTTCCTTTTTTCTTCCATTTTCCGCAGCATTTAGCCATAGGCTTCATCCTTTCAAAGGTTGTAATATGCTCTGAGATCTTTTTCGTCTTCTTTCATTTGAGTGACAAGTTCTTCAAGTGAATCATACTTTTCCTCGGTGCGTAAAAACTTATGAAATTTTACAAGAATACGTTCGCCGTATATCTCTTGATCAAAATCGATGATGTATGTTTCCACTAATATTTCATAGATATTTTCGTCAATTGTGGGTTTGGTTCCGACATAGGTCAACCCATAGTAGGTTTGTCCAAGGACATCAACTTCGGTTGCATAGATTCCATTGCGCGGAAGCTGTTTATGTCCATCCGGCTTAACGTTAGCTGTTGGATACCCTATCGTACGTCCGAGTTTAGCACCTTCAATCACAATGCCGGTTACAAAATATGGCCGTCCCATTAAGGTCTCGGCTAAGTCCATATCTGCTTCTTGTATCGCTTCCCGTATCCATGTACTGCTAATAATACGATTATTATATGAGATTTTTTTCATAGCATGTAGACTATAGCCATACTCATGTGAATACTGTTCTAGCATTTCAATATTCCCTTTGCGCATTTTTCCAAAAGCATAATCTTCGCCAACGACGACTGCTTTGGCGCCTAAGTGTTCATGTAGAATACTTCGAATAAACTCTTCTGGCTCCATACCTGCAGTTTCTTTGGTAAAAGGAAACTGAATATAATAATCCATACCTTCGTTTTCAGCCACATGTTGTTTTTCCATATCCGTATTGATAAGTGCAACTTCATGTTTTGATAACACATGGGTTGGATGTGGATAGAATGTAAAAAAAGCAGTTTTAAGCTGTTGCTCTTTTGCAATTTCTTTTGCTTTAGCTAAAAGTGTTAAATGTCCTTTATGCAAGCCGTCAAAATTTCCAAGGACAACAACGGTGTTTTTTAAAGTACTTTGTTGAATATTATTAATAAATTTCATCCCATACCTCACTAGTAAAACATTTTTTCAACTCTTAATATTGGAGTGTCATTCTGTTCATCTATAACATAAAGACCGACAAAACGTTCATTTGAATCATAAAGTCGATACCTTTTATTCTTGGTTATATCAATCGTGTTGAGTGCTACTTGTTGATTGACGAACACGTTTGAAAGTTTGTTTCCGTTATGAATGCACGCATCATATTCTGATGATACAATAATCTTAGGGCATTCGTCAAATAAGGATTCAATGGAATAAAGCTTTGTCGTTAACTGTTGCTCAAGCATGGCTTGCTTAATCGCCTCTATATGTAATGCATCGTTAATGTTAAACTCGCCAACACGGGTTCTAATCAGCTCAGTCATACATGCTCCATAACCTAGTTTTTGTCCGAGGTCGTGGATTAACGTTCGAATGTACGTTCCTTTTGAACATGTCACATCAAAACGATAGCAATGGTTCCCTAAGGAAGTAAACTGTTCAATCTGGAAGATGTGTACTAAACGAGGTTCACGTTCAACTTCAATTCCTTGTCGTGCCAATTCATATAAGCGTTTACCATCTTTTTTTATGGCAGAATACATCGGAGGTACTTGCATATACTCTCCTAAAAAAGTCATCAAAACTTCGTGTACTTTTGCATCATCAACAGATATCTCTCCATGATACTGATGAAGAACTGTTCCGCTTATATCTTGAGTGTCTGTTTCTATGCCTAGCTCTAATGTTGCGCGATAGGTCTTATTCATATTTGTTAGTAAATCAACGACTTTTGTTGCTTTACCTACACAAATAGGTAAAACACCCGTCGCATCCGGATCAAGTGTTCCTGTGTGACCGATGCGACGAATATTTAAGATACGTCGTAGTTGTGCAACAACATCAAAAGAGGTCATGCCTTTATCTTTGTATACATTAAGAATTCCGTTCATATGCATCAACCAACTCTCTTGTAAATAACTTGATAATATCATCTAATTGTCCGTCTATTGAACATCCGGCGGCTTTCACATGCCCACCACCTTGATATTTTTGTGCAATTTCACACACATTAATGCTTGAATTCGAACGAAAGCTAATCTTATATTTATTATAATCTAATCCTAAAATAAAGCAACTAACCTTAGCGGTATCAACTTCAATAAGCTGATTTACAATCGACTCTGTATCACTTTTTTCAAGAGCATGTTCACACATCTGTTCATGGGAGATGTATGTTAAGACAATATGTCCTTGTTGTATAGCTTGAATATTAGAGAGTGCTATTTCAAGTGCCTTTAAAGATTTTAGGGTTTTGGTAAAATATAGCTTATTGATCAAAAATGTTTGATCGACGCCACCATCAACTAGTTTAGCCGCTATAAGATGGGTTTCTTTACGGGTACAGTCATGTTTAAAAAGTCCTGTATCGTAGATAATCCCTGTGTACAGTGCTGTTGCTACGTTCAAATCTTGAATGGTGCCATTTTTATCTAGATTAAGCATCATTCCGATGACTTCGCAAGTAGAACTTGCATCGACATCGACATGTTGATAATCACCAAAATGTGTGTTGCTGCTATGATGATCAATGTTAAACGTACATGTTGCTTTATTAAAAAGCTCAAGGAAAGGTTCAATTCGACTTAAGTCTCCTGAATCAACAACAATAAGTTGATATGGAGCATTAAGGAGACTTTCTTTGTTCTGCTGATATTCCTCTTGAGTGATAATATCAGCATAGCCCTTTAAAAAATCATAGCCTCGCGGCCTATTTTCAAGCACAACGCTTACACGATATCCTGTATGATCTAAGAGATGATACATTGCCAAAGCAGCTCCAATACAATCGCCATCAGGATGAATATGCCCTGTAATATAGACATGCTCATCCATTGACAAGTGCGTAGTTAAATCAACGTAGTTCATTTTATCACCTGCTCTTAGTCTTCATCGTGATGATTGACTTCATCAATTAATTTGCTCATCTTAACGCCATATTCAATTGAATGGTCAATGACAAAAATCAATTCCGGAGTATTCCTTAAGTTGACTTTTTGTGCCAACTGACGACGAATAAATCCAGCTGAATTTTTCAAGCCTTCCAAAGTCTCTTGATGTTTTGTTTCATCACCAAGCGTACTAAAATGCACTTTGCAAAACTTTAAATCAGGTGTAGTATCCACATGGACAATACTCGTTAGTGTGTCAACCCGCGGGTCTTTTAATCCGTTACGGATAATCGCACTGATTTCATGCTTAATTTCTTCATTGATTCGTATAATTCGGTTGCTGTTTTTTTTCATAATTATCACCTTCTTAACTTCAAATCGTTATCTTGGTATTTCTTCCATGATAAAGGCTTCGATGACATCACCTGTTTTTATATCATTGTATTTTTCTAGCATGATACCACATTCATAGCCTGTCGCTACTTCTTTTGCATCATCTTTAAAACGTTTTAATGACGCTAGGGCACCTTCAAATAATACAATTCCATCACGTACAAGACGTACTTGACAGTTTCGTTGGATTTTCCCGTCCGTTACATAGGAACCAGCTATTGTACCGACATTGGATACTTTAAAGGTATCACGAACTTCTGCATGTCCAATAACTTTTTCTTCATAAATCGGGTCAAGCATTCCCTTCATTGCAAGTTCAATGTCTTCAATTGCATTGTATATAACGCGGTATAGACGAACATCAATTTTTTCACGGTCTGCAGTAATTTTTGCATTTGACTCCGGTCGGACATTAAATCCTATTATGATGGCGTTGGATGCACTCGCTAACATTACATCCGATTCATTAATGGCACCTACTCCACCATGGATAATATTTATTATTACTTCCTCGTTTGAAAGCTTCATTAAACTTTGTTTTACGGCTTCAACAGAACCTTGAACATCCGCTTTTACAATTAATTTAAGTTCTTTCATTTCACCTTCATGAATTTGATGGAACAAATCATCTAAAGTTACTTTTTGAGGTGTGTTTTGTATCATTTTTTCACGAACATTTGATTGGAGACGCTCAGATAACTGTCGTGCTTCACGTTCGTTATTGGTTTGATAGAAAGCTTCTCCTGCAGAAGGAACTTCGCTAAGACCTAGAATCTCAACCGGAGTTGAAGGTCCTGCAGTTCGTACACGCTTACCTTGATCGTTAATCATCGCTCGTACTCTACCATGTGTTGTACCAGCTAAAATTGAATCACCAATTTTTAAGGTTCCGTTTTGTACCAAGACTGTAGCAACAGGTCCTCGTCCTTTATCAAGTTGAGCTTCTACAATCGTTCCACGAGCCGCACGTTTTGGATTAGCTTTGAGTTCACCCAATTCTGCAACGAGAAGAATCATTTCCAGAAGTTGATCAATTCCAGTATGCTGAATCGCAGATACATGAACACAAATTGTATCTCCTCCCCAATCTTCTGTTACAAGACCATATTCAATAAGCTCTTGTTTTACTCGATCTGGATTTGCGCCTTCTTTGTCAATTTTATTAATGGCAACAATAATTTGTACACCGGCTGCTTTTGCATGGTTAATCGCTTCAACCGTTTGTGGCATAACACCATCATCAGCTGCAACAACTAAAATAGCGATATCCGTAGCCATTGCACCACGTAGACGCATGGCTGTAAAAGCTTCATGTCCTGGTGTATCTAAAAATGTAATCTTTTCATTATTTAATTCAACAGAATATGCACCGATATGTTGTGTAATACCACCATGCTCGCCTTCGGTAACGCGTGCTTTTCGGATGGCATCTAGAAGAGAAGTCTTCCCATGGTCAACATGTCCCATAACGACAACAACCGGAGGACGTTTCACTAAATCTTTTTCGTCATCGATATCATCTTCAGCGAAAAATTCTTCAATAAAATCCTTCTCTTGTTCTTTTTCAATCAGAACTTCATACTCTAGTCCGATTTCAACGGCTAAATCAAAATTAATCTCTTGATTGGCAGTCGCCATAATTCCTTTTAACATAAGATATTTTACAATCTCTGATATGGGGCACTCGATTTTTTCAGCCAATGCTTTTACAGAAATTTCTTCTCCGATGTAGATAACGTCTTCTTTTTCTTCAACTTCAACTTCTTTACGATGTTTTTTTGATGTCTTTTGTTTTTTGTTTGGCGCTTCATCGGCTGAGGTATTTTGCTTTACTTGTTTGCCTGTTGTTTTAGTTGTAGTTTGTGTGTTTTTTGTCGAAACTTCTTTTTTAGGTTCTATATTTTGACCCACCTTATTCGATTCATTTTTTGTTTCATCTTCATTATAATATTCGATAACAATTTTTTGATCTTCTTCTTTTATCGAACTCATATGATTTTTTACGGGTATATCAAAGTCTTTTAGCGTGTTGATTAGATCTTTTGAATCTATTCCCAGATCTTTTGCTATCTCGTGTACACGTCTTTTTGACATCCTTTCACCTCCATGTTTTTTCAATGCTCATTGCAAATTGTTCATCTGTAACACAAATCGTCGCACGAAACTGCTTTCCGATTGCATGACCTAATTCCTCTTTATCAAATGCTATGATATAGGGGATTTGTCTATAGTTACACATATTCACAAATTTCTTTTTTGTATTATCTGATGCATTATCGGCAATAACAACCAGGTGAGCATGACCTGCTTTTATTGCTGTCTCAACAGAAAATTCTCCAGAAGCGATTTTTCCTGCTTTTTGACATAATCCAATCATATTTAAGGTCTTATTCAAGTTTATCTAGCGCCTCCTTTAGATTTTCACCAATCTCTTGAGGGATTTTACACTTAAATGAACGTTCCAGTCCTTTGTTTTTCAAAGATTTTTCCAAACATTCTTTGGACTTACAGATATATGCGCCTCGACCATTCGCTTTGCCGGAAACATCGATTAAAAAATCGCCCTCGGACGTTCGAACGACACGTAGCATCTCGCGCTTATCTTTTAACTCTTGACATCCTGTACATTTACGTAATGGCTTCTTCTTGGTCATAATTACTCCTCAAATAATGATTCATCAAATGGATTGATTTCTACTTCAACGTCTTGTCTGCTATTCGCACTCAAAAATAATATTTCTGGATTATCTAAATCTTCTTCTGTGATAAATCCGATTTCTTTTGCCTGCGTTTCACTTTTTATATCAATACGATATCCGGTCAACTTTGCCGCCAGACGAGCATTTTGACCTTCCTTACCGATGGCAAGGGATAATTGATAATCCGGAACGATGACTTTCGCACTTTTTTCCGCCTTATTAACCGCAACTTGAACGACTTTAGAAGGACTAAGGGATGCGGCGATAAATTCAGCCATATTATCATTCCAAGGAATAATATCAATTTTTTCACCATTTAATTCATCAACAATTATACTGACTCTTGAACCATTATGCCCAACACATGAACCGACAGGATCGACTTCATCCTTTGTAGAATACACTGCAATTTTTGTTCGTGAACCTGCTTCTCTAGATATTGACTTGATTTCAACAGTTCCATCATGAACTTCCGGAACTTCGCTTTCAAAAAGGCGTTTGACTAAATCCGGGTGAGTTCTTGATACATATATTTTAGGTCCTTTTGTCCCTGACTTTACTTCAATTACATAGACTTTAATTCGTTCATTAATTGAATAAGTCTCACCTGGAACTTGCTCTTTGTCAGCAAGGATTGCATCAATTTTCCCAAGATTTACGATAACACTGTCTTTGACGCTGCGTTGGATAATTCCAGTCACCACTTCTTTTTCTTTTTCTTGATAAGAATTTAATAGCAAATCACGTTCAGCTTCACGAATTTTTTGCACGACAACTTGTTTTGCCTTTTGTGCCGCAATTCTTCCAAAATCCTTAGGTGTTACCTCAATTTGGACATGGTCTTCGACATCAAGATTTGCATCAATTTCTCTTGCCTCGGCTAAAGAAATTTGCAATTCTTTATGTTCTACATTTTCGACAACTTCTTTTTCAGCAAGAACAATAACATTGCCCTTTTCTTTGTCAATAGTCACTTGAATATTTTGGGACGTCCCAAAATGGTTCTTACAAGCTGTTAGCAAAGAGTTTTCAATTGCTTCCAGCAAAACCTCTTTGCTAATATTTTTTTCTTTTTCAATTTGTTCCAATGCTTGAATGAATTCAGCATTCATTGTTTTATCCTCCTTAAACCTACCTTAAAAGATGATTGCTAGGCGTATGATTGCAATATCTTTTCTTGGGAAAGCTTGTGCATTTCCTTCGATATCAATCGTTACTGTTTCGTCATCATAAGCTATGAGTTCACCTGAAAATTCTTTGTTTTTGTCGATCGCTTTATAAAGTTTGAGCTCTACCATATCTCCTAGATGCCTTTCAAAATCTTTGTCTTTTTTTAAAGGGCGATCTAGTCCTGGAGAACTCACCTCCAAAATATAAGGGTCTTTGATTGGATCTTTTACATCCAGCTTCTTTTCTAATGCTCGGCTAACGAGCTCACAGTCATTTACTGTGATACCTTCAGGTTTGTCCAGGTATACTCTCAAATACCATTGATTCGCTTCTTTGATATACTCAACATCTACACATTCAAATCCGTTCTCTTGTAGAATAGGCTCAAGAAGTTTATACGTTATCTTTTCGACTGAATCCTTCGATGCCATAGCAACACATCCTTTCCTTCTGCAAATAAAAGAGTGGACATATGTCCACTCCTTTCGCATTAATCACTTATCTGCTACATTATATCATAATTCATATGATATTACAAGTTTTCAAATTTCTTTTCCCGGTTCATTAGCTCAGAGACGGCAATCTTAGGATTGCTTTGCTCAAACAAGACTTCATTCACCTTTTCGATAATCGGCATATCCACATCGTATTTTTTGGCTAATCCTAATGCTGCTTTTGCTGAATACACCCCTTCTACAACCATTTTCACTTCTTCAAGTGCTTCATCAAGGGTTTTGCCTTGACCAATAAGAATTCCCGCCCGTCGATTTCGACTGTGCATGGAGGTACAGGTAACAATCAAATCTCCGATACCCGACAGACCATTAAAGGTCATTGGATCGGCACCCATTTTTTCACCCAAGCGACTGATTTCAGAAATACCACGAGTCATGAGTGCTGCTTTTGTATTATCACCATAGCCCAAACCATCTGAAATACCTGCCGCTAGCGCTATGACATTTTTCAATGCGCCGCCAAGCTCTATTCCTAGTAAGTCAGAACTTCCATAAACACGAAAATTCTCATTCATGAAGGTATCTTGAACTTTTTTTACTACCGCATCGCTTTTTGATCCAACGACAACAGAGGTCGGAATCCCGCGGGCAACCTCTTCTGCATGAGAGGGTCCAGATAAAACAGCAACTTCAGTATGAGGAATTTCATCTAAGATGACGTCTTCTAATGTTTTGAAACTTATATCTTCAATACCTTTAGCAACGTTGACAATAATTTGATCTGATGTTACAAATGGACACATTGCTTTTGCGGTCACACGTACAAAGCTTGAGGGAACAGCCATCACCAAAATCTCTTGCCCTTTGATGGCTTCTTCTAGATTCGATGTATAACGTAGTGTCTCTGGCAAAACAATTCCTGGAAGTTTTGCTGTATTTTCGTTATTTTTTTGTATTGCTTGAACTTCTTCCTCAAATTTTGACCAAACGGTCACTGTATGTTGATTATCATCAAGCACCTTTGCTAAGGCACATCCCCAGCCTCCGGCACCGATTATACTTACGTTCATATTCTCACCTCGTTATTCTTTACTTTTACTTCGTCCAATTTTATTTTCATTCCCATTAAGTAAGCGTTTGATGTTGGCGCGATGCTGATAAATCGCCAGAAGCATGAGGGTCAAACTTACGCCGAAAACTTCTATATTCATTCCTTTAAACAAATAGAATAATACGGGCATCAGAATGGCCATCAACAAAGAACCTACAGATACATATCTTGTAATAAAGATAACTAAAGCCATCAACAGCATCATGATCAATCCGGCGCGATAATCAACAGCATAGATAAGCCCAAGGGTTGAAGCAATACCTTTACCCCCTTTGAATTTCAAAAATACCGGCCAATTATGACCAAGGATAACCCCTAAACCAGCATAAATCGCTATGGATATATCTCCGTCTGCCCATTGATAAATAATATAGTAAGCTACAATCGCTTTTAATAAATCACCGATAAAGGTTAATCCACCAAGTTTCCACCCCATAACGCGAATGGCATTTGTCGTACCTGAATTTTTACTTCCATACTCTCGAATATCAATATGTTCTTTAAAGTGACCAATTAAATAAGCAAAATTAATACAACCGATAAAATATCCAAGGATTACGGCAACTATTCGCAGCATATTACTTCTCCTTTCGTTCCCTTGCAATTAAGCGAATTGGAGTTCCTTTAAAGCCAAAAGCTTCACGAATTTGGTTTTCAATATAGCGTGTATATGAAAAATGCATTAATTCCTTGTCATTGATAAATAAAATAAATGTTGGCGGCTTAATGGATACTTGTGTCATATAGTATATTTTAAGGCGCTTTCCTTTGTCAGAAGGCGGTTGATTCATTGCCATGGCATCATAAAGAATCTCATTCATAACCCCGGTTTGAACACGCATGGATTGATTTTGAATGACCATATCAATTGTCTCAAAGAGTTTATTAATACGAAGACCTGTCACTGCTGATATAAAAACAATCGGTGCATAGGTCATATACGCAAGGGTTGTTTGAATGGAATCTAAGAAACGATACATTGTCTTGTCATCCTTTTCAAGTGCATCCCATTTGTTTACAACAATAACGGCTCCTTTGCCTCGGTCATGGGCAATTCCAGCTATTTTTGCATCTTGTTCTGTAATGCCTTCTGTTGCATCAATCATAATAAGTACTAAATCCGACTTTTCTACGCTAGCTACAGTTCGAACAATTGAATAGCGCTCCAAATCTTCTTTGATCTTATTTTTTCGACGAAGTCCCGCTGTATCAATAAGGCGATACTGTTTGTCATCGTAGGTAATCAAAGTATCTATGGCATCCCGTGTTGTTCCTGCGATATCACTGACAATCAATCGATTTTCGCCTAAGATCTTATTAATTAACGAAGATTTTCCTACATTGGGTTTTCCCACAATAGCGATGCTTGGGATTTCATCTTCTTCATCATCTTGCGCACTAGCATCAATGATAAAGTGCTCTACAACTGCATCCAACATATCGCCAAGTCCTTGTGCATTGGATGCGGCAACCGGATGCGGTTCGCCTAAACCAAGATTATAAAACTCAAAAACATCATATTGATATTTTTTAAAGGAGTCTACTTTGTTAACACATAAAACAATAGGTTTATTTGAGCGTCTAAGCATGTCAGCAACTTTTGCATCGGAATCAGTAAGTCCTGTCTGAACATCCACCATAAAGATAATTACATCGGCAGTTTCAATGGCAATCTCAGCTTGAGTACGCATATGGCTCAAAATCAAATCTTGACTATCAGGTTCTATTCCTCCGGTATCAATTAATGTAAAATCATAGTTTAACCATGATACATCTGCATATATACGGTCACGTGTTACACCTGGTGTATCTTTTACTATGGAAATATTCTCTCCTGCCAATCGGTTAAATAGCGTTGACTTTCCAACGTTTGGTCTACCAACCACAGCAACTATCGGTTTACTCATATTCAATCTCCTTACCCGTCATTACATTAAATAATAGAGTACCATCAATACGTATGGGAACAACTTTTGTATTTAATGCTTCACTTAATTCTTCTAAAGTAATATCATCTAAAAAAATCTCTTCATCTGATTTTAACATATTATCAGGGATATATACACATTCACCTAAATCAAATGTAGCGCATTGTTTAATAATATCTTGTCCTGTCACAAGTCCGGACACTGTAATTCTTGGTCCGAAAAAATTGTTTTCAATTCCAAAAACTTGTGTTTGAGTTGTAATCGCCTCTATATCTCGAACCTGCATACTAAATTGTTCCATAACTGGCTGAAACAATTTTCCTGAGATCATACTGATTTTTTTATAACGATTGTTTTTTTCTGCATCAAAGCTATAGCCCTTGATTGCTTCTTGAAATTCATTTTTTAATAGACGTGTCATTCCTACGCCATTTTCATATTGCAGATATCCATCATACGTCTTTTCACTTGGAACATCTTGACCTGCCAAAAAATAAAACTCATCGGCAGCATGAATAAAATGTGAACCACTTTGTTCATAAAATTGACGTTGATACTTTTCAACCAGTTCAACCACTTGCTTGGCATCTTCAGACGTAAATGGCTCCAACTTTTCCAGATGGTCTCTATATTTGGACAAACCAACGGGTACAATGGATACACTCTGAAGATGTGGTGCATATTGATACATTTTACGGATGGAATAATCCAACTCCTCTTGATCATTGATTCCTTTGCACAGAACGATTTGACCATTCATGGTAATTCCGGCTGCATATAGCTGGTCCATATAATCAATAAGCTTGTCTGCAAACCGATTATGCAACATGGCTTTACGCAGCTCCATATTCATTGTATGAATCGAAATATTAATCGGAGAGAGTTTATATTCAATAATGCGTCGAAAATCTTTGTCTTTCATATTTGTCATGGTAATATAGTTACCTTGTAAAAACGACAGACGTGCATCATCATCTTTAAAATACATTGTCTCACGCATACCCGGAGGCAATTGATCAATAAAACAAAAAACACATTTATTGTGGCAGGATTTATAGTCATCCATCAGACCAGACTCAAATTCAATACCTAATGTATCATAGGCTTCTTTTTCGATAAATAATTCCCATTCTTCGTTTGTTGAGGATCGATACACAATAAGTTCTATTTCTTCATCGTTTTCAATATAACGATAATCAAGAACATCCTCTATTTCTTGACCATTGATTGAAATCAATTCATCACCTGGCATAAGTTCTAATTCCTCAGCAATGCTGTCTTTTTCAATGGATTTGATAATATGTTTGCTCATAGTACACCTCTTATCTTAGAGCGAATATTGCAACGTGACTTCCTCTTGATGCACCCATGCGTCGATGTGAGAAAAATAATTCATCATGGCAAGATGTACATAATGAACTCACTTCAATATTTGACGCCTTAACACCTGCTTCTTTAAACATCAATTGATTGGCTAATTTTAAATTCAGCATATATTTTTCCGAGTTCTTAGGTGTGGGAGACATAATCTTTGCTATTATATCATCATTAAAGGATAAATCAAACTCTTTTTTTACATCTTTGGATACTTCATAACAACATTGACCAATGGCAGGACCAATACCTATTAGCACTTCTTCTGGATTTGTCCCATAATGTTGTCGCATTTGATCCAAGGTTTTTAATCCAATCTTTTTTACGGTACCTCGCCATCCACTATGGCTTAGAGCGATGGCCTGATGTATCGGATCATAAAAAAATAAAGGAACACAGTCTGCATAAAATGTCGTAAGCCCAACCCCCGGCTTATCTGTCATCAGTCCATCAACGCCCTTTATCTGACTTTTTTTGGTGATTCCCATACCTAAATGACGTTCATCTACAGCCATAACTACATCTGAATGTATTTGATCAGATAAAACCAGTTGTTGTGTAGATAATCCTAATGTTTTTGTGACACGGCGGTAGTTTTCGATGACATTTTCCTCTGCATCACCTCGGTTAAACCCCATATTAAGGGAAGCAAAAGCTCCTTGACTTGCCCCCTCTAGTCGTGTTGTATATCCATGGGTTATATGTTTATGTTGTTTAAAAAGTTCAAATTCAATCAAGTTATTCATGATAATCAAATGCTCCTTTATGGTATTCCAATGTATCGCCAATCCAACAGGCAACGTCAAATCGAATAGGACAATCAAACTTTTGTGTGTTTTTAATATACCAAATGGCCGTTTGAATGATTTTATGTTGCTTACGATAATCAACCGCTTGAGAAGGGTGTCCATAATTTAGTGATGTTCGATATTTAACTTCAATAAAAACCAGATAGTTTTTATCTTGTGCAATAATATCGACTTCTCCACATTTACAGCGATAATTCATTTCAAGAATCTTCATAGAATGGTTTTTAATATAGTCGCTTGTTTTCTCTTCATAGATTGTCCCTAATTCACGTTTGTTCATTTTACACCATCTTATCTTTCAGTTTATCTAAATCCGAAACAAAAATCATGATCTGTGCAACAATCTGATATAGTTCTTCCGGTATTTGGTCACCAAGGTCTAACCGACTTAATTCCTCAGCAAGTTCGGGGTCTTTATAAATGGGCACATCCGATTCAATCGCTTTTTCCAAAATGTTTTGTGCAACAATCCCCTTGCCGCTAGCAAGTATATTCGGTGCTTGATCGCCTGGAGTGTATCCAATGGCTGTTGCTTTTTTTCGTTGTTTCATTTTATCACGCCCTTACATCAAAAGTAAATCGCTTTGGCTCTGTTTTGGTTTTTTGGGGGTCAAAATATTCACGGATTTCCTGTACATCTGCATCGTGTAAACGTATTCCCAGCCCAACGATATTAAAGGATTGGTTAATCAGTTGTTTATACAGTTGCGTTGTATTTTCTTGCAATAACGTCTCCGTATCTTGTCCATCAACATAAAATGTTATATCGACATTTTTCATGTGTTTTGCAATATATATATCCATATGCCCAAGATTTCTAAAATCTAGGCGTAACAAAGCAGTGATTCTTTCATCTGAATTTTTTCGCGTTCCTTTTTTATTCATTATATAAAGTTGACTATTAATAAATTGTTGATTTAGCATAATCGGCAAATGAATGAATTGATAATTTTGCTGTAGCTGATTCAT
Organism: Vallitaleaceae bacterium 9-2; assembly: GCA_038396585.1. NCBI lineage: Bacteria > Bacillati > Bacillota > Clostridia > Lachnospirales > Vallitaleaceae > Vallitaleaceae bacterium 9-2. The sequence goes on from CP121691.1 coordinate 1,884,215, forward strand.
AACATCCATTCCCGTCTTTAATTGTTGTGCCTGTTTTAAGACCTTTTCACCAGAGCTGTTGAGCTCTTGTTGACTTGCCGTCTCAATCAAATCACTTAAACGTTCATACACTTTATTAAAATGCTTTGAAATACGTTCATGCTGTTCCAAATCTTTTCGACCAAGAAGGAGGTTTTGGTTTAACACCTGTTCTGTTAGACGTTGGGCTAATGTTTCCTTTATATGTTCTTTTTCTATAGGAAGTGCTTCAAAAAAATCTAGTAATCCTTGAAGCGTTTTTACATTCTTCAACTGAGTTAAAGCGTCAGAAAGCACAGTTTGGTCTTTGGCGGATAGTTGAGGAAGAACCTGTTGTCTAAGGGTCGTCTCAACCTGTTCAAGCTGTTGTGGATGAATGGGTTCGTTTTGGTGAACCTCTTGTCCTTCTACAAGCGCTAAAGCGCTCTTAAGCATTAAGTGCGATGAAGGATTGTCTCGAACAAGTGCTTCCAAGAGCATAAAAACCTGGGGTTCTTTTATTGCCTGAGAAGCCATTTGACTAAAGGAAGCTAATGCTTTTGACATATTTTGTTGATCCGCTAGCAAAGAATCTATATGTTGTATGGATTCTTTAGAAATTATGACATCGTTTTTTTCCATAAAAATCAGGGTTTCTAATTTTGCTTCAGGAAACCGTTTGACAAATCGATGCATTTGCAGAACACTTTCTTTATTGACTGGCATACTGTTTTCTAATAACGCTTTCACAATATCCATATTTTCAGACGTTTGGTCAAGACCTGCATTAGAAAGAATTTGGGCGCTATTAAGTTCAAGCGTTTGCTCTTGAATGATTGGCTTTAAGGTCAATTGGTCCTGCGTAGAATCTTTTACTTCAAACAATAAATTGTCACCTATTTTAAATGGCATTGCTTCTAACATTTTTGCACTCATCTGTTGACCGTTTAATAATTGAATCGTTACTCTACTTTGTAGAATATCTAAAATTTTCCCTTCAAGTATCTGCCCTTTTTCAGGTAATATATATTTTCCTGTCATTGCCATTGTCTTTGATGTTTTTGCTGAAGTATTCGATTTATCCGATGGGTTTAATATATTTGAAATATCAATACGCAATAGATCACTCCTTAATGAACAAAATTTTTGATGAAGCTCTTTCGATGAATAGGGCATGGGCCTATGTTCTTCAATTGTTTAATATGCTCTGCTGAACCGTACCCTTTGTTACTCTTAAACCCATACTCTGGATAGAGTTCATCGTACGCAAGCATCAAACGATCTCGTGTCACTTTTGCTAAAATACTCGCCGCCGCAATCGATAAGCTTTTGGAATCCCCTTGAATTATTTTAGTCTGTGGAATAGAGACATCAGGGATGATAACCGCATCGTTAAGCAAATGATCCGGTGCGACCTGACACTGATTAATCGCATGTTGCATTGCTTTATAGGTTGCTTGCAAAATGTTGATTGAATCAATATCTTCTTCTGATACAACGCCGATTCCATACGCCGTTGCCCGCTGGATGATTTCTTCGTATAATGCATCTCTTTTTTGGGAAGTTAATTTTTTAGAATCATCTATATATAATATCGGATCTTTTGGATTTAAAATAACTACTGCCGCGACAACGGGTCCTGCTAAAGGCCCACGACCTGCTTCATCAATCCCGCCAACACAATAGTCTAAAGGCAATTGACGTTCATATTCAAGCATACTCTCTACACGCGCCACTTCATCTATGTATGCCTGCTTATCTTTTTGGGCGCGCTTTACCAAATGAATAACACCCTTTCTTGTATCCTCTCGGTAAGTCTGAATAAACTGATCAAGTTCTTCTGTCGAAGTCCTTGCTAAAATTTCTTTGATTGATGTAATGGATTCTGGCTTCAAAATATCTCCTTTATTTGACACGATAATATGATCCTAGGACAACAACATTATATTCATTCATTACTTTAATAACAGCTGCCCTAACTTTTTCATTGCGCTGATAACACCCTTCTACATCAATAAAAAAGTTATAGTTTCCGAGTCCTTTTTTTGTTGGACGTGATATAATGGATACTAAGTTTATTTGTTCTTTGGCAAAGACATTCAAAATGTCTACAAGTAGACCCGGTCGATCTTGGTCGTCATGAATAACCAACAGTGTTTTCCATTCTTTGCTTGGGTTGATTTCTTCATTATGGTGTGTTGCCAAAACAATAAATCGCGTCTCATTTTCAAGGGAATCTGCAACATCATCCAACTCTAACATAAACGATTGATCTTGGTGTAAAAAATGCATTGGAACAATTGCACCGTCTGTACGCATTCCTTCATTAAGTTTTTGGTAAGATGCAGAGTTACTTTGCGTTGTAATGATTTGATCTTCTCGAAAATTTTCCAAAAAATCCAGACATTGATTTTGCGTCTTAAATTGTGTAAAGACTCGGTCTACGTCAGAAAGTTTTTCCGTATTCGCAATAAATCCAAAACGTATAGGAAGTACAATCTCATGAATAATTTTAAGTTTTGAATGTGTGAGTAAATCTAGGATAATTTGAACAAATCCATCCAGTGTATTTTCAATTGGAATAACTCCATATGTACATTCTGTTCCTATTGCATCTAATGTTTTACGCATTGAAGAGTAATAATTTAATTCACCGCTTAACCCTTGACAGTGCATATATTCTTTGGCCGCTTTTTCTGTATATGTACCCTTTGGCCCAAGGACTGCTATATTCATAGTTTACCTACTTTCATTAATGTTCTGCTTTGTTCTATTGTTTATTATACATTGAAATCTTTTATCATACAACGTATAATAGATAAGATGTTATTCGTTGTTTTGAAAGGATATGTCATGCAAATCATTCATAAAAAAATACATGAAACTGAGTATAAATCTATTTTAGAGATCCCATCTTTTTTTGATAATAGCTGTTATATTGATATAGAAACCACTGGGTTTGATCGAAAACGACATATGATTTACTTGGTCGGATTGATCTATAAGCTTGATGGAATATTTTATTTGGAGCAATACCTTTGTGATAAATCATCCGATGAATACGAACTTTTATATCGATTGAACGAAAAACTAAGCCAATATGACTACTTGGTTCACTTTAACGGGCAAAGTTTTGACCTACCTTTTATCCACGCACGACTTAAACTATATAATATTCCAACTCAAATGGATGCATGTACATCAATTGATTATTACCACGCTTTAAAGCCCTATAAGCATTTGCTAAAAACAGATAACCTAAAGCTTAAAACCCTTGAACGCCTTTTGGGATTTCAGCGGTCGGACCCTTTTGATGGCGGACAATTGATTGAATTATTTAATAGTTATGTCCAAGGGGACGTTCAGCTACGCCCGGCATTATTGTTACATAATGAACAAGACATGATTGGACTATATCTTTTAAATGCTTTTTATCCATTGTATGTATTGACATATACAAAGGAACTCCCCACGAAATGTGCAACATTAAACACAGATAAAATCATCCTTACAAAATCGTTGCCTGATAGTCACGGATACTATTTGTTTGAGCATTTTTCCCCTTATGGCAAGGTAAATGTAAATATGGATAGGATCGAATGTTCTCTTATGTTATATGAAGGTGTTTTAAAATATTTTTATTCGGATTATACCCAATATTATTATTTGCCTGTAGAAGATTATGCCATTCACAAATCAGTTGCTAATTATGTCAATCAGCAATACAAAAAGAAAGCTACCAAAGCTACTGCCTACGTAAAGAAAAAAGACATCTACGTACGATGTCCTTTGAGCGAAAAAGAAATTATTCAATTACAAACAACGGAAAATCCTATAACTGTTTTTCATATGGATTATGATGAAACACACACCTATATTCAAATCGATACGTTTAAAAAAATATATCCTCATGTGTTTACTCCGTTGTTAAAAGCTTTACTTTCTTAACGGTTGACTTCACCATCTTTTTTATAAAAAAATGTGTAGTCCGAAGAAAAATTATATCGATGGGATTGAATGATTTGTTCTGTACTACCGACAAATAATATCCCGTCTTTTTTTAACGACTGATTAAAGCGTGTATAAATCTTGTCTTTTGCCTCTTCCGTAAAATAAATCAAGACATTTCGACAAACAATCAAATCACACTGCTTTGGATAAGAATCTTTTAATAAGTCATGTTGTCTAAACTCAATGCAACGCTTTAAATTATCGTTTATTTTATAGGACCGACCGACTTGGGTAAAATACTCTTTTTTAAATTCTTCAGGTACGCCGGCAATGGATTTTTCGTTATACAATCCGACTTTAGCTTTGGAAAGAATTTGTTGATCAATGTCGGTTGCAATAATCTTAATATTGCTTAACGGCATAAATTTACTCAAAACCATCGCTAGAGAATATGGCTCATCACCTGTTGAACATGCAGCAGACCATATTGTGATTTTTTTTCCGAAGCGTTCAAACAAATAAGGCAAAATTTGTTTTTCCAATACATCCCATTGCGTTTTATTTCGAAAAAACTCTGAAACATTGATGGTCATATAGGTAATAAATTCTTCATAAACTTCTTTATTTGATTTTAACGCAGCTACATAGTCGTCATATCCCTTAAACCCATTTTTTCGGATTAGGGAGTCGAGTCGACGCTTCATTTGCCTTTCTTTGTATGCATTTAAATCAATCGTTGAAAGCTTAAAAACCGCTTCTTTAAATTGTTCATAGTCTTTTATCATTATTCCGCTCCTAATTCTAAAAAATATGCCACTATCTTAAGATAATGACATACTTAATATATATTTAATTCTATAAATTACTCTTCTGTATCTACTGCTTCTTCAGCTTCTACGACTTCTTCAGCACCATCTTCATCAACTTTTTCAAGTTCTTTAACAGACAAGCTGATTTTCTTTTCGTCTAAGTTTAAATCTGTTACTTTTGCAGTAACTTGCTCACCTACAGATAATACGTCTGAAGGTTTTTCAACATGCTTAACAGAGATTTGAGATACATGTAATAATGCATCAACACCTGTTTCAAGTTCAATAAATGCACCGAAATCTGTCATACGAGCCACACGACCAGTAACAACATTGCCTACAGCATATTTTTCTTCAGCATCATTCCAAGGATTTTCATCTTTGAATTTCATTGAAAGAGAAATTTTCTTTTTGTCTTTATTGATATCTAAGATACGTACTTTAACTTCGTCACCAACTTTAACAACATCTTTAGGTGAACGAATACGTCCCCATGATAATTCAGAAATGTGAACAAGACCATCAACGCCGCCTACATTAACAAAAGCGCCATAATCTGTAATGTTTTTAACAACACCGTCCATAACATCGCCTACTTGAATGGTTTCAAATATTTCATCCATTTTTAAGTTCTTTTCTTTTTCAATTAAGATACGTCGATTACCGATAATACGATTTTTCTTCAAGTTAAACTCAGTAATAACAAAAGATAGTTCTTCATTCTTAAATTGTTCAAGGTCTGATACATATTCATCGGACACAAGAGACGCAGGAATAAATACACGTACTTCTTTAATGATGACAACTAAGCCACCTTTAAGTACAAGATTCACCTTCGCTGTAACAACTTCTTTTGAATTAAATAGTTCTTCTACATAATTCAATCCTTCTTCTGCTTTAAGACGCTTGTACGTTAATAATACTTGTCCTTCTCCGTCATTAACTCTTAAAACTTTAGAGCGAATTTTTTGACCTACTTCAACTTCTTTTCGCAGATCGACTGTTGGAAAATTAGAAAATTCACTTTTAGGAATGATACCATCGGATTTATAACCGATGTTAACATAAATCTCATCAGCATTGACACCAATTATAGTACCCTCTACTATCTCTCCTCTATGAATTTGGATTATTGAATCTTCCAACATTTGTTCAAAATTTTGCATTTCTGACATTTGAAATGACCTCCTCGATTATGTTCTTCGGAGTTGAAGCTCCCGCTGTAATACCTATAATATCATTATCTTTGAAAACATTCAACTCTAATTCTTCTATAGTTTCAACGTAATATGTATCCTTACATTGACTCTTACAAATTTCATACAACTTTTGTGTATTTGAACTATTTTTGCCACCAATTACAATCATTTTTGTGACTTTTTCCGAAAGTTCTAAGGCTTCTCTTTGCCGCATAACAGTGGCTTGGCAAACAGTCTCGTTAATAATAACACGAATAGATTTTTTTTGCAATTTTTTTAATATAAGTTTATATTTTTCTACGTTAAACGTTGTCTGTGCGACAACTGTATATGTCTTGTTCTTATCCCATTGTATTTGGTCAATCTCATCCACGTCTTTGATGATAATAACCTCTCCTTTTGCCCATCCTGCAATGCCGATGACCTCTGGGTGATTTTCATCACCAATGATGAGGATTGCATCCCCTGAAAGGCTGGCTTTTTCAACAATTCGATGGATTTTTTTTACGTATGGGCAGGTACTGTCAACAATGGTGAATCCCCGTTCTTGGATTTTCTTTATCGTTTCTTCCGATACACCGTGACTTCGGATTAATAGCTCTCCTGGCGGATACGTATCCAACTCGTCAAGAGTATGGATTATGGTAACGCCTTGATTATTAAAATGTTCTACAACCTGAGGGTTATGAATAACCGGGCCGTATGAATATATATGTGTATTTTGCGATGTATGCTCATCAAGCATTTTTTCAAGATGTTGAACGGCTCGATTGACACCAAAGCAAAACCCTGCTGTTTTGGCAACAATAATTTCCATAGTTTACATTCCTAACTTTTTTGCTTGTTCATATATGGTATTAACAACTTCATTGATTCCCATATTCGACGTGTCAATAACAACCGCGTCCTGTGCTTGTTTAAGCGGTGCATACTCTCGATGCATATCCCTATAATCACGGGCTTCAATTTCTTGTTGGATTTGTTCTAAGTTGGGACTTTCGCCCTTCTCTTCAAGTTCTTTATATCGACGTAATGCACGAACGTCTACACTTGCCGTTAAAAAAATCTTAAGCGGCGCATCGGGCAGTACATGTGTACCTATATCACGTCCATCCATAACAACAGATTTTCGCTTTGCTAATTTTTGTTGTTCTTTGACTAAAAACAGTCTAACATATTTGTTCGTAGAAATAATAGAGGCAATATGTCCTATTTCTTGAGTACGAATTTTTGATGTTACATTTTCGTCTTGTAAAAAAATCTGTTGCATCCCATTTTCATACCCAATATTTACGTTGATTTTTTCGATATGCGTATCAATGAATTGATTGCGCTTTTCTTCATCATGTATATCTTCGCCCATATGTGTATATATATAGTATCCTATCGCTCGGTACATAGCTCCTGTATCTACATAAATGTAGGACATTTTTTTTGCAAGGGCCTTGGCAATAGTGCTTTTACCTGCGCCAGCCGGACCATCAATGGCGATATTTAAAGGTGTTGCAATATCCGGTCTTAGTTTAACCGCTTCCCCCAAATAGATATGTCGTACGCTGTTTTGCTCTATTTCACTGTTTACATGAAAAAGAACACGAATACATTGGCTTAAACTTCCTTCAACATACATTTCTTGACAACAAATCAATGAAGCTTCTGTCAACCCTAATTCTCTTGCAGCTACAGCAGGATATACTTGAGTCAAATCCTTTGTTGCTGTAAAAATAATTGAAACGATTTGGGAAGGGTCCAACTGATTTTGTTCTATAATTTGTTGCAGTAATTGTTTTGTACTTTCAAGAATTGCTTCTTTTGTATTTTCTTTTACTGTATTGGCACCACGAATGCTAATCATTTTTTTGTTCTTCCTTTCTAGTCGAGTGTACTCATGCCTGCTAAGGCACCTGTAGAAAATGCGATTTGCAGATTAAATCCTCCCGTTAACGCATCCAAATCTAAAACTTCACCTACAAAATATAAACCTTTGATATGCATTGACTCCATGGTATGAGGATTAATATCTTGAACATCAACTCCGCCTCGGGTAATGATGGCTTCATTAAACTTTCGAAACGCTTTAACATGTAACGTAAAGTTCTTCATCTGTTGACCAAGCATCATACGTTCTTCACGGGTAATTTGATCAATCGATTTCATAGGGTCAATCTGGCAACGTTTTAAAAGGACAGGAATCATTTTTTGTGGTAACAAGCCTTTTAAAACGTTTTGAATAGCTTTTTTTTGATGTTCATTAAAATCACGTAATATACGCTTGTCTAATTTTTCGTTATCCAGTCCAGGTTTTAAGTCAATAACGACTTCAACTGTTTTAAGCGCTATATTGCGTGCTATATAACTACTTGCAGATAAAACAAGTGGGCCGCTAACGCCAAAGTGGGTAAACAGCATTTCTCCAATTTCACTATAATATTCTCTTTGGCTATCTTTTGCTGTTAAACGCACATTTTTAAGCGATAACCCTTGCAATTCATAGATATCTTCTTCAACAGTCTCTATCGGAACAAGCCCTTGTAACAAAGGAACAATCTTATGTCCTAATGTTTTGGCAAAGGTATGTCCATCACCTGTTGATCCGGTCATACTGTAGGATACTCCGCCTGTAGCTATGATAACATGTTGAGCATTCAGTGTCTCTTTTGTGGACAATTTTACCCCTTCAATCTGGTTATGTGACGTCATAAGTTCTTGAACCGTGCTATGAAGCATCACTTTGACACCTCTTTTTCGCATCGCATTTTCTAATGCTTTTATAACATCAGACGATTTATCACTTGCCGGAAAAACGCGCTGTCCACGTTCAACTTTTAAAGCTAATCCCTCTTCTTCCAAAAAAGACATGACCATAGCACTGTCAAAAGAGTAAAAGGCACTATATAAAAACTTTGCATTACATGTTTGTTGCTTTAAGTGATATTCTACATCACTTGCGTTTGTTACATTACAACGTCCTTTTCCTGTGATATATAATTTTTTTCCGAGTTTTTCATTTTTTTCGATGAGCAAAACCGATTTTCCGGCATCACACGCCTTGATTGCCGCCATCATGCCAGCCGGTCCACCACCAACTACGATTGTATGATACATGTTTTTCTCCAAACTTTTATTGTTCTCGTCTTAGACTATAATTTATATTAATGTCATCATCATTTTCATACACTTGATATTCGTTCCATATATTTTCTAATCGTTCCAAACTTTCCACAATTGTATCTTTTTTACGCATAGATAAGGCTACAATGATAGCATTAATGACGCTTAACGGCGCAACTAAAGAATCCACAAACGAGACCATTTCACTTCGTGCCACTAAACTAACATCTGAAAATTGAACCATAGGAGAAATAGGACTATCAGTAATAGTAATAACACTACTTTTTCTTGATTGTGCATATTCCATGGCTTTTAGCGTTCGCTTGGAGTATCTTGGAAAGCTAATGCCAATCATAACGTCCTCATCGGATATACGATGAATCTGTTCAAACATTTCACTGACACTATTGGTATGGATCAACTTTACATTATCAAACATAAGATTAAAATAGAAGCCTAAGAAGCCAGCTAATGACGCACTGCTTCGAACGCCAACGATATATATAGTCTTGGCATCCATTATATAGTCGATTGCTTTATTAAATTGATCATTATCTATTTCTTCTAAAGTAACCTTTATCTTTTCCATATCTGCATGCAAGACATGTTTTAATATTTGATCTTGATCTATGCGATCTGAGGTTACATTGACACGCTGAATTGAAGTTAGTTTGTTTTTAACCAGCTCTTCCAATGCCCGCTGTAATTTTGGATATCCGTCATACCCCAATTCATTTGCAAAGCGTACCACTGTAGACTCACTGACACCAACAATAGTACCTAATTTTGCAGCAGTTAAAAAAACCGCTTTTTCATAATGGTTCGATATATAATCTGCAAGCAGCTTTTGACCTTTACTTAATTGGTTGTAATGGGAATTTATCCGTTTAATTAAATCATTTTGTCGTGACATAATTTCCTCCTGCACAATGCACGTTTTCCTTCAATTATATGAAAAATGAATGAAAGACCTTTTCATCTTTCAATATTTTTCTATTATAGCCTACAAATTATGAATTTACAAGGCTATATTTTCAAAAAAATGAATACTTTTTTTGGGTTTACGTCAAAAAATAGCACCTCAAATGTGAGATGCTATTCGTAGATTATTGAATCCGCAATTTATACCGGATACGCCTTATGTTGTATACCTGGTTGTTTAGGGTCAACTTTCGACTGTTGCGCTTCACGATACTCAAAATATTCTTTGGCAACTTGTGGGAAAAGCGCATAGGATAAAACATCTTCATCTTGTTGCGCCCATCGCATCGTTTCTTTTCGCAATGGCTCTAGTTCTGGCGCAAGCAAATCTGCCGGTCTACACGTTATGGTTTCTTCATCACCGATAATTTTATTTTTTATCTCTGTAGAAATCTCCATAGGTGTTCTTCCGTACTCCCCGCGAACTAACGCTTTGGATTCTTTGGAAATCATCTTGTAACGTTCACCACCAAGGACATTAAGAACCGCTTGGGTTCCAACAATCTGACTCGAAGGCGTAACTAACGGCGGATAACCAAAATCTGAACGTACACGCGGTATTTCTTCCAAGACATCATAAAATTTATCGCTGGCCCCTTGCTCATTTAGCTGGCTAACAAGATTAGACAACATACCACCTGGAACTTGGTATAACAACGTTTTTATGTTAACGCCAAGTATTTTAGAGCTTAACAAGCCACTTTCTAATGCGTTTTCACGAATCGGTCTAAAGTAATCTGCAATCTCTGCAAGAAGTGTTTCATCAAGCCCTGTGTCATAAGGTGTTCCCTTAAATGTTTCGACCATTACTTCCGTTGCTGGTTGTGCAGTTCCCATCGAAAAAGGACTCACTGCACAATCAATAATATCTGCTCCCGCTTCAACTGCTTTTAGGTAAGCCATACTCGCAACTCCTGAAGTATAGTGGGAATGTACTTGAAGTTCCAAATCCGTCACTTCTTTTATTTTTGTTACAAGCTTTGTTGCTTCATAGGGTACAAGTAATCCTGCCATATCTTTAATACAAATTGAATCTGCACCCATATCTTCAATACGCTTTGCCAATTCAGCATAATAGTCGATTGTATGAAAGTCAGATAACGTGTATGCAATGGCCACTTGTGCATGTCCACCTTCACGTTTGGTTGCATCAAGTGCTGTTTTAACATTTCGCATGTCATTAAGTGCATCAAAGATTCGAACAATATCAATACCATTTGCAATAGCTTTTTGGACAAAATACTCAACCACATCATCGGCATAATGACGATATCCTAATAAGTTTTGCCCCCGTAAAAGCATTTGCATTTTTGTGTTTTTAAAACCACCTCGTAGTAATCGTAAGCGTTCCCATGGATCTTCTTTTAAAAAACGAAGACATGAATCAAAGGTCGCTCCGCCCCACATTTCAACGGAATGATATCCAACACGATCTAATTTTTCAACAATAGGTAGCATATCTTCTGTACGCATACGTGTCGCAATTAGAGATTGATGGGCGTCGCGTAATATTGTATCTGTTATTTTAACAGGTTTTTTAATGAGTTCTGACATATTGACCTCCTTCTATAAGTCGTTTTTGTAACATTATAAGTATAAGGATAAGAATACACCTGCAGCAACTGCAGAGCCTATAACTCCTGCAACATTAGGGCCCATCGCATGCATAAGCAAGAAGTTCGAAGAATTTTCTTTTTGTCCTACTTTTTGCACAACACGCGCTGCCATTGGAACAGCAGATACACCGGCCGCACCAATCAATGGATTAATCTTTCCGCCAGATAATTTACACATAACCTTACCTAACAATACACCGGCCGCAGTCCCAAATGCAAAAGCCAAAAGACCTAAAATCAAGATAAAGAGCGTAGATGTGTTTAAAAAATCTGCAGCTCGAGTTGTTGCCCCAACTGTAATACCTAAGAAAATAGTAATCGTATACATTAGTGGTCCAGAGGCTACTTCTGCTAATTTTTCCGTCACCCCAGATACCTTAATCAAGTTTCCAAACATTAACATTCCAATAAGTGCTGTTGTTGAAGGTAAAATCAAAATAACGAGCAACGTAACAATAATAGGAAAGAGTATTTTTTCAAGCTGTGATACCGGTCGTAATTGCTGCATTTTGATCATTCGCTCTTCCTTCGTTGTCAACGCACGCATGATCGGCGGTTGTATAATGGGAACCAAGGACATGTATGAATATGCAGCCACTGCAATAGGTGCCAGCAAATGTGGCGCTAGCTTAATCGCTGTATATATTGCTGTCGGTCCATCTGCACCTCCAATAATTGCAATGGATGCGGATTCGCCATTGTTAAATCCAAATGCCAACGCTCCAAAAAATGCTAAAAATATACCAAACTGCGCTGCTGCTCCTAATAAGAAGCTTTTAGGGTTTGCTAATAATGGCGCAAAATCTGTCATAACACCCACACCCATAAAAATTAACGGTGGGAAAATTCCTAATTTATTTCCATAATAAATATAATACAATAGCCCACCAGGAATTTCTTTTGCGTGATCATAAAAATTCGCCCCGGTTTGGGATTCAAAGACAAGCGCAACTCGTGAAGCTACTTGTGTTAGACTTCCTTGAAATTCTTGGGTCACGCCCTCAAATGTCAATTGCGTAATAGGTCCATCCATAATCCCTGAAATAGGTAGATTAACTAAAAACATACCAAAAGCAATGGGCAATAAAAGTAATGGTTCAAATTCTTTTTTTATTGCTAAATACATAAGTATAAAAGCAATAATAATCATCAATAAGTTTCCAAGACTTCCGGAAAAAATATAGTTAAAATCAAACCCTCGATCCAAGTTCATATTTTGAACAAACCAATTTATTCCTGAAGAATCTATAAACCTTCCAAAAGCCTCGGCGAGTCTTTCTAACATGTTCATGAATAAATCCTCCCTATGCTTAGTTTAGAGAAGCGATTAAATCTCCTGCTTCTACTGCTTGGCCTGATGTCACATTAATACTTGCAACTGTTCCTGCACTCGGTGCAACAATTTCATTTTCCATTTTCATTGCTTCGAGCACAGCAACAACATCGCCCTCATTAACTGCATCACCAACAGCAACTTTAACAGAAACGATTTTTCCTTGCATCGGAGCTTCTAAAAGGGTGTCTCCATTACCGGTAGATGGGCTTGCTTGAGCAACAGGGTTTGACGGCGCTACACTTTTTGTCGGTTGACTAACAGGAGCTATACTTGCTCCGCCGCTTAGTTCCTCAACATCCACCTCATATGTATTTCCATTTACTGTAACTTGAAATCTTCTCATGGTAGTTCCTCCTATCGACTATATTGATTTTTGGTCGTAATACGTCTAAATGATTTTACATGCAACTGATCCGTTGTTGTCTCTAATGAAGCAGCTATAGCTGCAGTAATAACAGCAACAAGTACTTCCTCCTCGTGTTTATCGGTAACTTCATGAGGTTTTTTTTCGACAACGGCTGTAATTTTTGATTGTTCGTGGGGATGAACAATTTCTCCACGCTTAATGTATTTGAATAAGGTAATGATTAAGGAGATAAGGATTAAAATAGCAAATACAGTAGCCATACCGCTAATAAGTGCGATAAGACCTTCTTGTAAACGCTCTGATGTTGATGTTAAAAAAAATAAATTATTAAAAACCATGCTATCCTCGCTTTCCTTATATCGTACTATGTTTTCGATCTATATGAGGTACCCGTTTAGTATATAGCATTTCTAGCGCTACTATAACACGCTTGCGTGTTGCGGCCGGTTCAATAATATCATCAATATATCCTCGACTTGCCGCAGCATAAGGAGAAGATTGCATATGTTCAAACTCTTCTTGTTTTGCATTTTTTTCTGTGCTTGTAAGCATTCCTTCTGAAATCTCATCGTTAAACATAATACGAACTGCACTCTTTGCTTCCATCATGCCTACCTGGGCACTTGGCCATGCAAGTACAACATCAGCCCCTACATGCTTTGAATTAAAGCTTACATATGCCGATCCATATCCACGATATAATATCAGATTGATTTTAGGAACACTCGCATGAATAAATGCATGGGTCATTTTTGCTGCCATTTTTGCTAATCCTTGACTTTCATCAGCACCTTTTGTAGCAAATCCTACAATATCTGTTAATGTAACCAACGGAATATTAAATCCATCGCAAAAAGACACAAAGTTCGTTACTTTTGACAATCCTTGTGCACTTAGTCGACCATCACCATCTTGCGTTTGATTTCCAATAAACCCAATGGTCATTCCATTCATTTTTCCAAATGCAACGATCACTTCTGTTGCATAATTTTGTTTTACTTCAATAATATGATTGTGGTCACTAATAGAAAGGAGGGCTGCTCTGCAATCAACTCCTTGACTAGATACTATAGAATTAAGCTCAGGAGAAACCCGGTTCAAATCATCGGACACTTGTTCAAATGGCGCTTCTTCTGTATTGTTGGCCGGTAAGAATTCAACAAGTTGACGCATATCTTGAATTAAACCCTGTTCATCTTGGCAAATAAAATCAACTAAACCTGAAACCTCTAAATTATATTGTGCAGAACCAAAAGCTGTCGTATCTTTTGTATCATCATAGGTATTTGGACTATTGACAAACAATTGACCATTTTTATCCGTTATAAATGTAAAGTCACTTAATCCGGCAATGATCGCTGCTCCACCGCCACATGTTCCCACAACACCTGTTATTTGAGGAATGACGCCTGAAGCCATGGATTGCTTCATATAGATTTGCCCAATAGCATCTAAAGCATCAGTAGATTCTTGTAGCCTTAAGCCAGCGCTATCTAGAAGTCCAATGATAGGCGCTCCCATTTTTATAGCCAAATCATATAGTGTAACTATTTTTTTTGCGTGCATTTCGCCAATGGCACCACCGACTAATGTAGCATCTTGACTATATGCATAAACCAATCGTCCATTAATGGTTCCGTAACCTGTAACTACGCCATCAGCAGGAACGGTTTTTACATTCAAATTAAAATCTGTTGCCCGTTGCTGTACAAATGCACCGACTTCAACGAAACTATTTTCATCAAAAAGCTGCTGCATACGTTCACGTGCAGTTTTTTTGTTCATTGCATGTAATTGATCAACCGCTTCTTGTCCGCCTTGAAGTTCGATGTGCTTTCTACGAGTATGTAAATCATTTAACTTCTCTTGGAAACTCATATTAACCCTCCATAGATTTATTTTAACAGTGCACTTTTCTCAAGCTTCATTCTACATAAGAAACTAACAAAAATCAAGTTAACTGTTAATAGTTTTTGTTACATTAATGGTGCGAAGACACGTAAAAAATCCTGTGCCAAACGCGACAAAACATTTCCTTTGTAATCATCCTCCTTAATTAACCTTGACTTATCAAGTGTTTTCATAAAATCATTATATATATCATGAATAGCAGAATTATCAAAGAGCACTACGCCACATTCAAAGTGCAGGTATAGACTACGAAAATCTAGATTCGTTGTTCCAACCGTAGCAATGCTATTATCTGAGACAAACGTCTTTCCATGATTGAATCCATTCGTATATTCATATATTTTTACGCCAGCTTTAATAAGCTCACGATAATATGAACGTGTTGTTACATGTACAATCCACTTATCATATTTATCCGGTGTAATAATGCGTACATCAATTCCGCTTTTTGCTGCAAGGCACAAAGCCGATACCATACTATCATCAATAATTAAATACGGAGTATTGATATACACATATTCCTTTGCATTATTGATAATTTGTAAGTATACATGTTCTCCTACATTTTCATCATCTAACGGACTATCTGAATACGGTTGCACCAACCCATCCGTCTCTATGTTGCATGGATCATATTTCCATGGATAAAACGCTTCATAATCTTCTTCAACATTCGAAGCCAAATACCACATCTCTAAAAAAATCAACGTAAAACTCCATGCGCCATGTCCATCCAATTGAATAGCAGCATCTTTCCAATGTCCATACTTTTCAATATGATTGATATATTCATCTGCAAGATTTACGCCGCCGGTAAAGGCGACTTTTCCGTCAATTACTAAAATTTTTCTATGGTCCCGATTATTTTGTGTTGCTGATAAGATAGGATTAAACCGGTTAAACGCAATGCACTTTATTCCAAAAGCTTCCAATTGTTCAGGGTAATCCTTAGGTAATAAAAAAAGACATCCGACATCATCATAGATTAATCGTACATCAATTCCTTGCGCCGCCTTTTCTTTAAGGATTTCTAATATACTATCCCACATCAGTCCAGACTCTATTATAAAATACTCTAAAAAAATGTATTTTTCTGCTTTTTTTAATTCAACGAGCATAGCCTTGAACTTAGCTTCTCCTGACGGAAGATATTGTGTCTTTGTATGATTGTATATCGGAAAACCTGCAAAATTTTGCAAATAATTTACTTGCGGCAGATATTTTCTTTGAATAACATCTTTGGCCTTATATAAGTTTCCCGTAAGTAAGTATAAAGGTTCAGTAATATATTTATAATGATTAATACGTTTGTTATACTTCATCCGTGACATTTGGAATTTAAATAACACATAAAATAATCCTCCAAAAATCGGAAAAAGTAAAATCTGAAAAACCCAAGTCAGCTTATAAGCACCTTTTGTGCGATTGGCAATGATTTTTACAGCTACAATAACACTCACCGTTGTCATTAAACCGTTAAATATCCATGAGTTTTTACTTCGATATAACAATAGCACCACAATAACGGCTATTTGAAGAAGTAATAAAAAAGTAACTGCCACGCGACGCCTAAATAAAACTCTAAACCATTTTTTCTTCATGCCAACCACCTCGTAACTAGTATACACTAATCATCCAAAAATTCAAATGATTATTCAAATTCTTAAGAACATTTTACCAAGGCACTTTTGTATTATAACTCATTGTCAGTTGTCTGACAACACCTTTTGTAAATTAAATATTGTTTCGGTGCTCTTTCACTACGATTGACATATTGCATTTTTAAAACTTCAAATTCTTTTGCCGGCAATTGTTGCAATAGTCGCTCAATTTCACAATCTTCATACGCCCCTTCTTCGTGTCCCGGATAGGTTACCAAAGAGATAACACCATGGGGCTTGATGAGCTGAAGACTTTTTTTGACTGCACGTAGTGAAGATTGCATTTGGGTAGTCACCTGTTTATCCGCACCGGGTAAATACCCAAAATTAAACATGATACAAGCAATCCGATTGGCTTTGGCTGCACTTTTAATCTGCATAAAATCAATATTTTCATGGGATAGATGCATCAAGTAAATCCCCGAATGTACAACAAGCTGCTCATCGGCTATATCATCAACGATAATGACCGAGTGGTCAAGTTCTTCATGAATTCGCAAACAGGTCGCTTCTAACGCCTTTTTTTGAATATCAAAGCCAATAACGGTCCCTTGGGAGCCAACATGCTTTGCAAGAAAAAGGGTATCATTTCCATTGCCGCTTGTCCCATCAATGACTACATCTCCTTTATGTATATAAGGGGCGAGCATTTGATGGACACGGTCTGTAATACGAATGTCAAACATAAGTCCTCCTTATAAACCGGCTAGTTTCTTTATATATGCGACCTCATCGGCTGTTAATCTTCTGGATTTTCCAAGGCGCAATCCTTGCAAGGTCAATTCTCCAATAGCGATTCTCTTTAAGGTAACAACCTCGCATCCGATAAACTCGAACATATTACGTACTTGTCGATTTTTCCCTTCACTGATAACGACTTCATATGTTCCGGTATTTTCTTCTTCATCTAACCGACGCAAACGAATTTCACAGGGAGCTATAGAATAAACACCAATATCGCCACCTTTTCTAAGTTGGCTTAACTTTTCTTTTGTCGGAATTGGTTTTACTTTGATCACATATTTTTTTGTAACTTCATGTTTAGGATGTGTTAAGCGATATGTCACATCTCCATCATTGGTTAGCAAAAGAATCCCCGATGTATTTTGATCAAGTCGTCCAATCGGATACAAACGCTCCTGGTCCGGAACCAGATCCATAACTGTTTTTCTATTTTTTTCATCACTAACCGTACTGACATATCCACGAGGCTTGTTTAACATATAGTATGCATTTTCTTCCGTCATGAAAATACGTTTCCCACGTACATGAACTGTATCTCTTTTTTCGTCAATCTTTACGCCCATTTCTTTGACCACATGTCCATTGACTTTGACTTTGCCTTCTTCAATTAATTTTTCGCTTTGTCGTCTTGACGCCACTCCGGCCATTGCCATAAATTTTTGTAATCGCATCATTCTTCTTCACCTTCTTCGTCATTAAAACGACTTTCTTTTTTCTGTTCATCAAGATGATCATGAAAACTCATCTGTAGCTCTTGTTCTACTTCACCACGTATTTTTTTTAGCTGCTGCTCATCAATATCCGGTAACTCTTCGACAGAAGCCAGTCCAAAACCACGTAAAAAAGCCTCCGTTGTTCCAAATAAAATCGGACGTCCCGGACTGTCCAAACGGCCCTTTTCTTCAATCAATCCATATTCGATGAGTTTATTAACCGCGTGGTCTGTTTTTACGCCGCGTATTTTTTCAATATGCATTTTTGTCAACGGTTGTTTGTATGCAATAATTGACAGCGTCTCAATCAAAACTTCTGTCAATTCATGTTTGACAACCTTATTCGTTGCTTTTTTTATGTATTCATAATATTCTTTTTTTGTGCACAACTGAAATGCACCTTCTAATTCAATCAAGCGAATCCCACGATGCTTATTTTGGTAAGCGTCCATCATTTGATGAAGAATTTTTTTTGTTGTTTCTTCATCCAATTCAATCACCGTAGCAATTTTATCTAAAGAGACGGCTTCACCTAACGTAAATAAAATAGCTTCGATGATTGCTTCATATTCATATATTTCCATAACTATCCCTTCTAGATAAATTCAATATCAATATCATGAAAAACATTAACTTGAACCACTTTAATCTTACTAACTTTCATGAGTTCAAGAACAGCCAAAAAAGTGGCAATTACTTCAGATTTTGTTATTTGTTGAGTAAGCAATTGACGAAAACTTAACTTTGGCATGAGCTTTTTCTTTTGTAAAATTTCTTCCATCTTATCATGTACTGTGAATGTTTCTTTTTTTATTGTTCCAAACTTGCTTCGAATGGGGTCAATCTTATTTTTATTTTTTTTGATGACCTCATTAAATATTTTATACATCATAGAAAAATCTAAGCCTTCTAACAAGGCGTGCGGATCTGCTTTTGGAACAAAGCTACTGACTTCTTGTGGAATTGTCGGCACTTTAAAAAACACCTGTTGCGCTTCTATTTGTTTATCCTTAAGATGTTCTGCCATTAATTTGTATTTTTTATACTCAAGAAGCTGCTCCATAAGTTCTTGTCTTGGATCGATTTCTTCATCATTTTCATCCTTTTTCTTTGGCAACAGCATTTTTGTCTTGATCTGAATAAGCGTAGCAGCCATTTCAATAAACTCGCTCATGGTTTCCATTTTGTTTTGTTCCATTGCTTCAATATAGGCAATATATTGATCTGTAATGATTGCAATAGGAATATCTGTAATAGAGACTTTGTTTTTATCGATTAGATGTAGCAGCAAATCGAGCGGACCCTCAAACGTCTCTAAACGAATTGATAATTTCATACCTCACACCTACTTATATTAATAATTTTTGAATAGGAAGAAATAGTGAATGCACAAATGCATTTAATATGTTAAATGCAATAAGCAAAATAAAGACTGCATGAATAATACGTTCGTTTTGAATCATCTTAAAATAAAAGTTTGGATTAAGGGAATAGATCATTTTAGTCATATCAAGAGGCGGAACCGGCAATAAATTCACAACAATTAATGCAAAGCTATACTGAATTAATCGAAAAACAAACGTTATCGCATAGCTTCCTACCACCGTTGTCGTTGTCCCATAAAAACGTATAAAAATAGGAATAAGTGCTAAAATCAACAACACATTGGCAGCCATTCCAACTAACATCAAAAACACGAATCCTTTTTCCTTATCTTTAAACTGAACCGGATTAAATTCTCCTGGTTTTTGCCATCCTACACTTGTAAATACAAAAAGAATTAACCCTATAGGATCAATGTATTTTAAGGCATTTACTTTTATATCTTTTCTTTTTCGATAAATAGGATGTAACATCGACAAAGAAAAATAATACTTTGACAATTCATGCACAAGCATAACTATACTTGCAGCTATAATAGAAATAATAATATCAATCGTTAAATTTAACATGCTGTCACCTCTTATTCTTATTGAATACGGCAAGTGAATTAACACCTGCCGTTCTATATTATAACACAGAATTCCTTGTTATACATATGAAATTATAAAACTTATGAGATCACTTTTTTTATTATTGGTTGGGGATGAATCACTGTATCTGAGATAACATAGGCACTTTCAATGATTTTTCTTGCATTTTCCATCTTAGTTTTATCATTTCCATGAAGCACTGCTAAAGTATCACCTTTTTCAACATAATCGCCTATTTTCTTTTCAACAAGAATACCGACGCTTAAATCGATGACACTTTCTTTTGTTTCGCGTCCGCCGCCAAGTACAAGTGCTGAATAACCGATTTGCTCCGCTTCAATAGATGCAATGTATCCTGAACTACTCGCTGTAATCGGTTCTACAAATTTAGCTTTTTCAAATTTTTCTGTATCTTGGACATAACTTGAATCGCCGCCTTGAGCCGCAATAAACTCTTTGAACTTCTCAAGCGCCTTCCCATTGTCAAGGACCTCTTGCAACATGTGACGCGCTTCATCAATGGATGCCGCTTTTTTTGCGTGATAAACCATATGACTTCCAAGTTCAAGCGATACCTCAAGTAAATCTTTTGGTCCATTACCTTTTAGTGTATTAATCGCTTCAATCACTTCCAGATTATTGCCCACAGCAAAACCTAAAGGTTGATTCATGTCAGAAATAATTGCCGTTGTATCTCGGTCCAACTGTTTTCCAATAGTTACCATGATTTGTGCAAGTTCAATAGCATCTTTTTCATTTTTCATAAATGCTCCACTGCCAACTTTAACATCTAAAACTATGGCGTCCGCACCAGAAGCTATTTTTTTACTCATAATTGAACTCGCTATAAGTGAGCGTTGATTAACGGTGGCTGTTACATCACGAAGTGCATAGAGTTTTTTATCGGCTGGCGCAAGATTTGCCGTTTGCCCTGCAATGGCAATTTTTATTGAGTTCACATTCTCAATAAATTGTTCGATCGGAATGGAGGTCTTAAATCCAGGAATCGATTCAAGCTTATCAATTGTACCTCCTGTATGCCCAAGGCCTCGACCACTCATTTTAGCCACTGGAACGCCTAGGCTTGCTACCATTGGCGCTACTACTAATGTTGTCTTATCTCCCACACCACCGGTTGAATGCTTATCCACAATGATGCCGTCAATGGCAGACAGCGATAGCATCTCGCCACTTTCTGCCATACTAAGAGTAAGCCAAGACGTTTCTTCATCATTCATTCCATTAAAAAATATAGCCATCATAAATGCCGAAACTTGATAATCGGGTATTGCATCTTTACTATATTCTTGAATAAACCACTGTATTTCTTCTTTGGTTAATGCTTTGTTTTGCTTTTTTTTCTCAATCAAATCATACATTCGCATTATAATCACCTCACATAAGCTCTTTTTTAAAACTAATCCCTTCAGTAATCGGATCAACGCCAATTAAATCAGCAATAGACTGTCCGATATCTGCAAAGGTCTCACGTGTACCAAGATCAATGCCGGCTTTAATTTGTTTTCCATAAACCAAAAGCGGAATATATTCTCGTGAATGATCTGTTGAAGGCGTTGTCGGATCACAACCATGATCTGCATTAATCACTAAGATATCCTCATCATGCATTGAGTGTATAATTTCTGGTAGTCGATTATCAAATTCAACCAATCCATTCGCATAGCCAATCACATCATTACGATGTCCCCAATGGGAATCAAATTGTACGAGGTTTGTATAAATCAAGCCTTCCTCGACACTCTTCATATAATGTAGTGTCTGGTCCACTCCATCCATATTATCTTTCGTATGTATTGCTTCTGTGACCCCTTTGCCATTGAAAATATCTTCAATTTTTCCTACAGCGACCATGGATAGACCGGCTTTTTTTACTTGATCTAGAACCGTAACACCTGGAGGTGATAAGGAAAAATCACGTCGATTAGCTGTACGTTCAAATGCTCCTGGCTTTCCAATAAAAGGTCGTGCAATAACACGAGCAACACCATGTTCTCCTGCCAAAAGTTCACGCGCAATTTGACAATATCTATAGAGTTCATCAATTGGAACCACCTCTTCGTGTGCCGCAATTTGGAACACACTATCTGCAGAAGTATATACAATTAAAGCCCCTGTTTTCATGTGTTCTTCACCAAGTTCATCTAATATATCGGTTCCAGATGCCGGCTTATTGGCCAACCACTTGCGTCCCGTTTTTTCCGAAAATGGAATCATGATTTCATCTGGGAAACCATTAGGATATGTAGGCAATGGATTTGGTGAATGTACACCTGCCATCTCCCAATGTCCAACTGTTGTATCTTTTCCATTTGACTTTTCATTGCATCGTCCAAAACTTCCTATTGGATTTTGAACCTTGTGCAGGCAGTTAACGCCTTCAATATGACCTATTCCCAATTTTTCCAAGTTAGGCAATGTAATACTTGTGGCATTAACGGTGTTGCATAATGTATGACTACCTACATCACCAAATTTATCTGCGTCTGGAAGTTCACCGATTCCAACACTATCTAGAATAATCCAAATAACTCTTTTTCCCATCTTTTATCCTCCTATGACCGTCAAATTTATTTCTATACTTACCTTCTTATTATATCATGTAATTACATAATTACAAATCGATTTATTAAAAAAAAGCAATCGATATATCGATTGCTATGCTCTTGGATGCGCTTTTAAATATTCTTCTTTAATTTTATGATTTTTTTGATTCAAATATAGCTGTGTCGAAGCAATATCCGAATGTCCCATCATTTCCTTCACTGCATTTAAATCCGCACCATTTTGAACCATATGGCTAGCAAATGAGTGGCGTAGCATATGTGGTGTAATGGTTTTTTCGATATTCGCTCGGCGGGCATAGGCCTTAACTATTTTCCAAAAACCCTGACGTGTTAATTTTTTCCCTTGATAGTTTAAAAACACTTCATTCACTTGCTCTTCTTGGCGAAGAAACTGATGCCTTGAATCTTTAAGATATTTTTTTATAGAATGGCTACAGGTTTTACCTATCGGAATAATCCGCGCTTTTTTTTGAGTTTGACACCGAATATATCCCAACGGGATGTTAATATCTGCCATCGTCAAATTAATCAATTCACTCACACGAATGCCTGTTGCATAAAGTACTTCAAGCATGGCCTTATCACGTAAACCTTTTGCCGAATCATCCGGTTGGTTTAAAAAAAGTTCAACCTCTTCAAGTGTCATCACACTTGGTAATTGCATCTGTTTTTTAGGTGTTGTGATTCGCTTGCACGGATTATATTCAAGCACACGTTCCTGTTCTAAATAACGAAAAAACCCTCTAAATGCTGCCAAATGACGTGAAAGTGTTGAATTGGCTTTTCCTTCATGTCGTAAGTGCATCATATAGTCATTTAAATGTGTATATTGAATTTCTGCAAGGTCACCAACATCGGATTCGATAAGATATGTAATCAAACGATTCAAATCTCTTTCATACGATTGTCGTGTATTAGCAGAAATATTTTTTTCCATTTCCAATTCATCTAAATAGTATATAATATACTTACGCATGGTTGTTCTCCTTAATCATTCCCTCGCTGCAGTTGATGTTTATATGCCAATAACGCGGAAATGGTTTTATTATCTAAGATTTCTCCATCAAATATCATTTGTATGAGTTGATCTAAAGGATAGCTTTTTATCTCAACAAACTCATCGTCGTCTAAATTCTGCTCGGTTTTTACTAATCCCTTAGCAACATAAATATGAATAACTTCATCGCAAATTCCAATTGAAGAATAAAATTTAAATAAAAAGTCCATATGCTCACACTGGTAACCCGTTTCTTCTTCGAGTTCACGTAAAGCACATGCACGCGGATCTTCATGTTTGGCATCTAATACTCCCGCAGGTATTTCAAGAGTAATTGAATCCGAGGCTAATCGATATTGTTTAACCATTAGAATATCACCATTTGCATCAACAGGTATTACTGCTGCTGCTCCAATATGCTTGATCAATTCCCAAGTAACTTCGTCTCCATCCGGAGTCAATAATTGTTCAGTCACAAGGTGTACACGATTTCCTATATATATATCTTGATGCTTTAAACGCTTAAATTTTTCCATAGTACCCTTTCTTACATAACACT
Source organism: Vallitaleaceae bacterium 9-2 (assembly GCA_038396585.1). Classification (NCBI taxonomy): domain Bacteria; kingdom Bacillati; phylum Bacillota; class Clostridia; order Lachnospirales; family Vallitaleaceae; species Vallitaleaceae bacterium 9-2. The sequence goes on from CP121691.1 coordinate 1,908,725, forward strand.
AATTTTCTTTTTTCTTAAAACTTAATACTTTTTCATGACACCGCATCATGGCTTCAATAATTGAAGAGCGAAATCCTGTCTTTTCAAGGCTCTGTACAGCTGCTATGGTTGTACCTCCAGGAGAACATACACGATCTTTTAGCACTCCTGGATGCTCGCCAGTTTTTAAAACCATTTTTGCGGCACCTACAACACTTTGAGCTGCCATATCATATGCTAACTGTCTTGGCATTCCTTGAATAACTGCTGCATCTGCCATAGCTTCAATAAACATATACACATAGGCCGGCGAACTGCCTGACACAGGAACGACAGCATCCATTAATTGCTCAGGAACTTCTTTTGCCATTCCAAACGAGGAGAACAGCTCCATGATAAGATCTTTTTCCTCTTGGGAAAATCCATTATCACCAAAGGCTATTCCACTCACACCTTCACCAATAAGCGCCGGTGTATTTGGCATTGCACGAACAAGTTTAGGCGTTCCATTTATAAAGGCATTTACAAATTCAATGGTCATACCAGGGGCAATGGATACAACAATCCTATCAGATGGTATGGTTACCTCCATTAAGACCTCTGTATAGTATTGAGGCTTAATGGCAAGCACAATCACATCGGACTGATCAATCAGATCTTGATTGGATTCTAAGTAGTCAAGATTTGTCTGCTCTTTTACATACGCACATCGTTCAAGTGATACATCTGTATACACAATATTATCTTGAAAAACGGTCTGTGCCCCTTTAATCATGGCATATCCCATATTTCCCGCACCGATAAATCCAATCTTCATAATTGCCTCCTTAATATTTATACATGTAATTCTACTTTTTGTCCTAAGATTCCTTTATTCTCATCAAGTATCGGTTGAATATGGGATTGAATAAACTCTTGGACTTGTTCTGGCGCTCTTCCTACAAAACTTTCTGGTTTTAGCATATCTCTAATCTCATGTTCACTCATATCAAATGCTGAATCTTTAAGAATACGTTCTATAAGATCATTACTTTTTCCTTCTATCTTTACGACTTTTCCGGCTTCCATTGAATGTACTCGGATGAGTTCATGAAGCTCCTGGCGATCGCCTCCACGTTTAACCCCTTCCATAAGGATGGTTTCTGTTGCCATAAAAGGTAACTCTTCCATAATGCGTTTACGTATAACTTTTTCATAAACGACAAGTCCATCAACAACATTTCCATAAATATCAAGGAGTGCATCTGTTGCTAAAAAGGCTTCTGAGACAGATAAGCGTTTATTGGCGCTATCATCCAAAGTACGTTCAAACCATTGTGTACTTGCTGTAATTGCCGGATTAAGCGCATTGACAATAACGTGTCTTGCTAGGGATGAGATACGTTCACTACGCATTGGATTGCGCTTATATGCCATCGCACTTGACCCTATTTGACTTTTGGCAAAGGGCTCTTCGATTTCTTTAAGATTCTGAAGCAAACGTAAATCATTGCTAAACTTATAGGCTGATTGGGCAACCGCACTTAGAACGTTTAACATTTGACTATCTAATTTTCTAGGATATGTTTGTCCGGTGACAGGAAACGTCATACTATATCCCATCTTATCGGCCACACGTGTTTCTAGTTGCTTTACTTTGTCATGGTCTCCATTAAAAAGGCTTAAAAAGCTTGCTTGGGTACCGGTTGTCCCTTTGACTCCTCGCAATGCTTTTTTGTTCAATTGATGAACAATGTCTTCATAATCCATATATAAGTCTTCTAGCCAAAGGCAAGCTCTTTTACCTACAGTTGTTAATTGCGCCGGCTGAAAATGGGTAAAACCTAAAGTTGGCATATCCTTATATTCCATAGCAAATCCAGCTAATTTATCCATAATATTAATGACTTTTGTTCGAATCAATTCGAGTGCTTCTGTCATAATAATTATATCCGTATTATCGCCTACATAACAGCTTGTAGCGCCTAAATGAATAATCGGTTTTGCAAGCTTCGCCTGCTCCCCATATGCAAATACATGGCTCATAACATCATGGCGCACTTCTTTTTCACGCGCTATTGCAACTTCATAGTTTATATCATCTGCATATTTTTTTAATTCAGCAATCTGTTCATCTGAAATATCAATGCCTAACTCTTTTTCTCCTTCTGCCAAAGCAATCCATAATTTTCTCCACGTTTTGAATTTCTTATCTGGCGAAAACAGATACAGCATTTCTTTACTTGAATATCTTGAAACTAAAGGGTTATCAAACGTTTGGTACATATCATATCCTCCAATTAACTCTGTTCACTTTTATCGTACACACGTGTTAAAATCGTAATTATTATAACATAGAATGCTGATTAATTCTATGTAGAAACTAAAAAGGCTGTAGATTTTCATCTACAGCCCTAATTTCATCATTCATTGTATATAAGATATTATTTCGCATATTCAATCGAACGCGTCTCTCTTATAACATTTACTTTGATTTGTCCTGGATATTCCAGTTGTCCTTCAATTTCTTTAGCAACATCCCTAGATAATATTACCATATCATCATCACTGACTTGATCTGGTATTACCATCACTCTGATTTCTCTACCCGCTTGGATCGCAAAAGATTTTTCTACCCCTTTGAAATTATCTGCTATTTCTTCAAGTTGTTCTAAACGATTAATATACAATTCGAGTGTTTCTCGTCGTGCACCTGGTCTAGCTGCACTAATGGTATCCGCCGCCTGTACGATAACAGCAATCAAAGATTCAGGTTCCACATCTCCGTGATGCGCTTCAACAGCATTGATAATAATTGGGCTCTCTTTATATTTCTTACAAAGATTGGCTCCAATTGTTATATGCGAACCTTCGACTTCATGGTCTACAGCTTTTCCGATATCATGAAGTAATCCTGCTCTTTTTGCTACACGTACATCAATTCCGATCTCTCCGGCAATAATCCCAGCTAATTGTGAAACTTCAATAGAATGTTTAAGTACATTTTGTCCATAACTCGTTCTATACTTCATTTTACCCAATAACTTGACTAATTCCGGATGAACACCATGAACGCCCGCATCAAAGGTTGCATTTTCCCCTTCTTCACGGATGATGTTCTCAACTTCACGTTTTGCTTTTTCAACCATTTCTTCGATTCTTGCCGGATGAATTCGACCATCCACAATCAATTTTTCTAGTGCCACTCGAGCTATTTCACGACGGATTGGATCAAATCCAGATAAAATTACAGCCTCTGGAGTATCATCTATAATTAGATCAATACCTGTTAGAGTTTCCAAAGTACGTATATTACGTCCTTCTCTACCGATAATTCTTCCTTTCATCTCATCGTTCGGCAAACTAACAACAGACACTGTTGATTCTGCCACATGATCAGCAGCACATCGCTGAATAGCATGGGCTAACAAATGTCTTGCATTTTTGTCGATTTCTTCTTTGGCTCTTGCTTCATTTTCCTTGATTAATACAGCAGTTTCATGTTTTACATCTTCTTCTACAGATTTCAATAGGTATTCTTTCGCTTGATCGAGGGTGAGCCCGGAAATTTTTTCCAGCTCAGATAGGTGTTGTTGCTTGATTATTTCCACACGTTCTTTTTCTTTTTTAAGTGCATTATCTCTGTCACTAAGTGATTGTTCACGTTTTTCAAACGTTTCACTTTTTCTATCCAAAGTTTCCTCTTTTTGGAGAACTCTTTTTTCAAGACGTTGCAACTCATTACGTCGTTCCTTAACTTCTTTGTCTAAATCACTTTTGATTTTATATATTTCTTCTTTGACTTCTAGCTTTGCTTCACGTTTAATGCCTTCTGCATCTTTAATTGCATCATCAACTATTCGACGCGCTTTTGCTTCTGCACTTCCATATTGGGCTTCTGCAACTCGCTTACGATAGTTAACTCCAAGCATGAACGCAACAACAGCTATTGCAACAAATACTAAACCAATTGCTACGACAACGAAAATTGGAATTTGAATCATGCGTAACACCTCCTCTATATGTAATTGTCATAGTCCATGTTGTACTAACTACAACAAATAAATTCTATATCTTTTTGGAGATATTGTCAAGTTTTACTGATGGTTTCATGAAAGCTTTCATATGCTTTTAGGCAAATATCCATAGAATATCCTTTGCGACTTAAAAAAGCCAGCGCTTTTTGCTTTAACATCTTTTCATCCATCTTAAACTGCTTTAAAAAAAACTTTTTATTCAAAAGGTTCGTTGCGCTTGCAAGTTCATCATCCCATGTCACACTCTCTTGGAGTATGTGTTGTATCTCATCCTTCGAAAACCCCTTTTTTTGTAGGTTAGCCTGAATTTCCATACGACTTTTATACGATTTATATCCATTGACCCTTCGCTTGATCAGTTGCGGATCATTAATAATTTTTTTTTCTAAAAAGGGTTCAAGGATTTTATCAATATGATGAAGGACATATCCTTCTCGAAGTAATTTGTCTTGTAATTGCTTTCTAGGATAGTCTTGTCTTCCCAGTAAATACATGATTCTCTTTTTACCGCGATCAATCACATGCTTATTTAACAGCATATATTCATCATCCGTAAGGGCATACCCTTGTTCAAGCATTTTAAATCGCTGTTTTTTTAAATCTCCACTATAAAGAAATAGATGGTATTCACCATCTATTTCAATTTTTATTTTTTTTTCACTTCGATCAATTTTACTAATTTGATGTGTCATGAATTATTTATCCTTTGGTTTATCCTTGGCTTTTTTTGTATCTTCAGTTTCGACAACTTCATCTGTCGGCAGTTCATAATGCTTACGTACAAGCGTTTCTATTTCGGCAGCTAGTTCCGGATTGTTTTTTAAATATTCTTTTGAGTTTTCCCGACCTTGACCAATACGGATATCATTATATGAATACCATGCACCACTTTTTTTGACAATGTCAACTTCTGCAGCTAAGTCAAGTATGTCACCTTCCCGAGAAATTCCTTGACCAAACATAATATCAAACTCTGCCATTTTAAATGGTGGTGCAATTTTATTTTTAACAACTTTTATACGTGTTCTGTTCCCAACCATTTCATTATTTTGCTTTAACGTCTCTATTCTACGGACATCTAATCGGACAGACGAATAAAACTTCAATGCACGTCCCCCCGTCGTTGTCTCAGGACTTCCAAACATTACCCCAACTTTTTCACGTAGCTGGTTGATAAAAATAACGATACAATGGGATTTGTTAATGATTCCTGTAAGTTTTCTCAAGGCTTGACTCATCAATCGTGCTTGTAGCCCCATATGCGAATCTCCCATATCCCCTTCAATCTCTGCTCGAGGAACCAAAGCTGCAACGGAGTCCACAACAACAATATCAATAGCCCCCGAACGCACCATCGTTTCAGTGATTTCAAGTGCCTGTTCACCATTATCCGGTTGTGAAATATATAAATTATCAATATCAACGCCGATTTTTCTTGCATATTGTGGGTCAAGAGCATGCTCGGCATCAACAAATCCTGCAACGCCTCCACGCTTTTGAACTTCTGCCAGCATATGTAACGCCACTGTCGTTTTACCACTGGACTCCGGTCCATAAATTTCAATAATACGTCCTTTTGGAACGCCACCTGCACCTAGAGCAATATCTAAACTTAAGGCTCCTGTTGGAACGGTATCAATGTTGCGTCCGCTATCATGCTCACCCAGCTTCATTACGGCACCTTTACCATATGCTCTTTCGATTTGACTAATTGCTGCATCCAATGCTTTTTGTTTATCAGTATTCATGTAGTTCCCGGATAACCGGGTACCCCCTTTCAAATTCTCACACTACGAACGTTTGTTCTATAAAGTATTATAGCATACCTTTTCAAGGGAAACAAGCACAAAATTCCTATTTTAGACTAGGGCTTAAGACGGATAATTATTTAAGAATATGCCACAAATCAATTAACGCTGATTTTGCACTTTCTTCCCGAACTTTCTGACGCGTTCCCATAAAGTTATATTTTTTTACAGTGATTTTCTCTGGTGTTTTTATACCAATATATACCAAGCCCACAGGTTTTTCAGGCGTTGCGCCATCAGGTCCTGCTATTCCAGTAATACTGATAGCGTAATCAGTATTTAATGCCTCTGACACGCCTCTAGCCATCGATTCAGCCACTTCTTTACTTACAGCGCCAAATGTATCTATTAGCTCTTTATCCACCTTTAATCGTTGAATTTTGCTCGCATTCGAGTAACTGATAACCCCTTCTTTAAATACTTGAGATGACCCGGGAATAGAAACGATATAATCGGATAGAAGTCCACCTGTACATGATTCAGCAACCGAAAGCGTCTGTTTGTTTGCCGATAATTTGTCTAAAAGAACTTCCACGAGTTCTTGGCTGTCTTTTGTATAAATATATTCCCCTAATCGTCGATATATTTCTTCGCATAGAGGAGAAATCGCTTGTACGTTTTCTTCTGGAGTATCTTCTATTGATGTTATTTTGATATGCACTTCGCGTAATTTGGCATATGGCGCAACAATCAAACGCTCGGTTGAGCACATCAAATCATCAAGGATAGTCACCGCTTTACTTTCGCCTATGTTGACTAAACGTAACGTCACTGTTTGAATGCTTTTATCTATATTTTTTTGCATTCGACTAAGTACACAATGCTCAAGCATGGGTTTTAACTCACCTTGCGGACCGGGGAGCAAAAAAATGTGAATACCTTGATGATTATAATACACCCCCGGTGCTGTCCCATTACCGTTTTTTAACGATTCTCCGCCTTGAATCATAAGCGCTTGCTTATAGTTGTTCTGCGTAGGTGTTTGATTTCTCCCTTGAAACCACGCATCAATCTCTGCTCGCATCTGTACGTCTTCATAAAGAGGCTTGTTTAAGTATTTTGCTACGGCTTCTTTTGTCAAGTCATCTTTTGTCGGTCCTAAGCCACCACACAACACAATACATTTACTCCGTTTACATGCTCGGTCTAATTGTTCAATAATATCTTGCTCAATATCTCCAACGACAGAATGAAACCGACAAAACACACCAATAGTTGAAAGTTGATTGCTTATATATGCTGCGTTGGAGTTAATGACGTCTCCAGATAATACTTCTTCACCTACTGCAATGATCTCTCCTAGCATTCCATCACTCCTTATTCATGAAATATGCTGATGTTTTTTATGATATAATCTAATGCTGACACAATGGTAAAAATGGTTGCAAAAACAACAAGAATCCATTCAATCCCATCTATCATCTTACCTTCAAAGTTAAATAATAGTACAATAATCATAATCATGGTTGAAAACGTTTTGATTTTCCCCCAAATACTTGCAGCAATAACTTTGTTATCTAGTGCAGCAACTAAGCGAAATCCACTAATAATAAATTCACGGCTGACGATAATGATGACTACAATAGCCGACAGGCGACCAACTTCAACAAAATAAATAAGTGCAGCTGTCACAAGTAATTTATCCGCTAACGGATCCATAAATTTCCCAAAATTTGTTACTAAATTACGACTTCTAGCTATATAGCCATCTAAAAAGTCTGTTAGCGATGCAACTATGAAAATAATTGCAGCAACATAATTCGCCGTTTGCGAGGTGCCAAAATATAAAACCAGTAGAAAAAAAGGAATCATAAATACACGTAAAAGCGTTAGTTTATTTGCTAGATTCATACAATCTCTCCAATCAAATCATACTCGTTGGCATGAACTATTTTCACGTTGACATATGCACCTGATAAGAGTGGATCATCACTTTCAAAGAAAACGTAACCATCCACATCCGGGGTATCTTTATAGGAACGTCCAATATATACGCCGTCTTTAGGTACATATCCGTCAACCATGACTTCCAATGTTTTCCCAATCATCTTTCCATTTTTATTTTTTGATATTTCTTGTTGTAGAAGCATGATTTTATCTTTTCGCTGTATACTAATGGATTCATCGACTTGATTTTCCATATGATATGCTGGCGTCCCTTCTTCTCTGGAATATGTAAAGACACCTACACGATCAAGCTGCATTGTTTCAACAAACGTATATAAATCTGAAAACGCTTCCTCTGTCTCTCCTGGAAATCCGACAATAAATGTCGTACGAATACAAATATCCGGAATTTGATCTCTTAAGCGAGCAATCAAATGACGTATGGATTCTTGACGACTTTTTCTTGCCATATGTTTTAGAATCGTATCATTAACATGTTGTAATGGCATATCAATATAGTGCAAAAGTTTAGGTTCACTTTTCATCAGTGTAATTAATTCTTCAGTAACATCTTCTGGATATACATACAAAAGACGAATCCAGTGAACGTCTTCAATGGCTGCAATCTTTTCTATTAATTCAGTTAAGGCACGTTTGTTGTAAAGATCCACTCCATATTTTCCAACATCTTGTGCGACAAGAATTATTTCTGTTTTTCCTTGCTCCACTAAATAATGCACTTCTTCAATTAAGCTATCCATCGGACGGCTTCTAAATTTTCCACGTAGTTTTGGAATAATGCAATATGTACAGTGATTGTCACAACCTTCTGCAATTTTTAAGTATGCGTAATGCTTAGTCGTTTCTGTTGTTCGACGAATAAACGTCTCAGGTTCATTGTCAATCGAATCAAACCTTGCATATTTATTGCCTGCCAATGCTTGATTAACGGCTTCAAGGATTCGATCATAATTGGCTGCACCTAAGATGGCATCAATTTCTGGTATCTCTTCCATAACTTCTTCCTTGTACAGTTCTGTTAAGCATCCAACAACAATGAGCGCTTTTAATTGTCCTTGCTGTTTTAATTTGGCAAATTCAATAATTGTATTAACACTTTCTTCTTTTGCATCATGGATAAAACTACATGTATTTATGATAATAATTTCTGCATTTTCCGGGTCCATCGAAAGACCATAGCCTTCATGATTAAGCATTCCTAACATTACTTCTGAATCGACTAGATTTTTATCACAGCCAAGAGACTCAAAATAAATCAACTTCTTTTTTTCCAAAATATTTCCTCCACTATTCTGCTTCAGCACTTTGAACTACATTTGACATAAGCATTGCAATTGTCATTGGACCAACACCACCTGGCACTGGCGTAATAAACGATGTATGTGCCGCTACATTGTCATAATCTACATCTCCGCATAGGGTTCCATCTGCCAAGCGGTTCATTCCAACGTCAATCACCACAGCTCCTTCTTTTACATACTCTTTAGTAATCATTTGTGCTCGACCAATAGCTGCAATAAGAATATCTGCTTGCTTACATTCTTCTTTTAGATTTTTTGTCTTCGAGTGACAAATTGTCACCGTACCATTTTCTCGAAGCAAAAGCATTGATATTGGTTTTCCTACAATGTTGCTTCGACCGACGACAACACATTTTTTCCCTTCGATGGAAACATTATAGCGTTTAAGTAACTCCATGATTCCATATGGTGTACAAGAAATAAAACCTTGATTTCCTGTACTTAAATTTCCCACACTTATAGGATGAAATCCATCCACATCTTTTTTCGGGTCAATGGCCATAATAACTTTTTCTTCAGATATATGGGATGGCAAGGGTAATTGTACCAAAATACCATTAACATCCGAATTATTGTTCAATTCATGAACTAGGTTTAACAATTCCTCTTCGGAGGTTTCGTTAGGAAGTTCATATGCTAAAGACTTAATACCTATGTACTCACAGGCTCTTTTTTTACTTCGTACATATACATGTGAGGCAGGGTCTTCTCCTAATATTACAACCGCTAGCGTTGGTGTGTTTCCTTTTTGTGATAATACAGCAACTCGTTCTTTTAGTTCATCTTTTATACGCTTTGACGTTGCTTTTCCATCTAATAACATTATATTAACCTCGTACTTTCTAAATTTTAAAATAAACCTATGATTTCACCATCTTCAGTGACATCAATAGCCTGGGCAGCAGGCACTTTTGGTAATCCCGGCATCGTCATTACATTTCCAGTTATAACGACAATAAACTCTGCTCCTGCTGATACATTGACTTCTCGTACATGTATTTCAAAATCACAAGGACGTCCAAGTTTTTTTGGGTCATCCGAGAGAGAATATTGAGTTTTTGCAATACAAACCGGTAAGTTAGCTAACCCCATTTTTTCAATTTTTCGAATCGATTGATTTGCTCCTGCACTATATGCAACTTGGCTTGCTCCATATATATTGGACGCAATGGTTTGAATTTTATCTTTAATACTTGATTGCTCATCATAAAGCAGTTTAAAATCACTTTTTTTATTTTCTAGTGTGTGAATTAACGTTTTTGCAAGTTCCAGTCCACCTTTACCTCCATGTTCCCACACATTTGCAACTGCAAACTCTGCTCCTAGTTTTTCACATCTATCTTTTACATATTGAATCTCTGACGCTGTATCTGAAACAAATGCATTTAGTGTTACCACAACAGGAACTTGGTATTTTTTCATATTTTCGATATGTTTTTCCAAATTAACGATTCCTTGTTTTAATGCCTCTAAATTTTCTTCTGAAAGTTCTTTTTTATCTACACCACCGTTATATTTTAAGGCTCTTATCGTTGCCACCAAAACAATAGCATCCGGCTTTAAATTTCCTTTTCGACATTTGATATCTAAAAATTTTTCTGCCCCAAGATCTGCGCCAAATCCGGCTTCTGTAACAACAACATCTGAAAGTTTAAGGGCATATTTTGTTGCACGTAAGCTATTGCATCCATGAGCAATGTTCGCAAATGGACCTCCATGCATAATACATGGTGTGTTTTCAAGCGTTTGCACTAAGTTAGGTTTTATAGCATCTTTTAAAAGCGCCGCCATTGCACCTTCTGCCTTTAAATCATGTGCTGTAATCGGATCACGGTCATATGTATAACCAACAACGATTTGTCCTAACCGTTTTTTTAAGTCCATTAAATCTGAAGCCAAGCATAGGATTGCCATAACTTCAGAAGCTACACTAATCATATAGCCATCTTCACGTGGAACCCCTTGCATGCGCCCCCCAAGACCAACCGTAATATGGCGAAGCGCTCGATCATTCATATCAACGACACGTTTCCATACAATTTGGCGTGGGTCAAGATTTAATGTGTTGCCATGTTGTAGATGATTGTCAATCATTGCAGATAATAAATTGTGTGCAATACTTACTGCATGAATATCTCCAGTAAAGTGAAGGTTAATATCTTCCATAGGAACGACTTGTGCATATCCACCACCTGCTGCACCGCCTTTTACACCCATACATGGGCCTAAAGAAGGTTCACGAAGAGCGATCATACTACGAACACCTAATTGTCCCAACGCTTCTCCCAACCCAACAGTAATTGTAGTCTTTCCTTCACCTGCTGGTGTAGGGTTAATCGCTGTGACAAGAACTAATTTTCCATCGGTATTATTTTTTACACGATTCCATAAATCATCCGACAACTTCGCTTTATACTTTCCAAATAATTCGAGTTCGTCTTCTTCAATACCTAATTGTCGTGCCACTTGTGTAATGGGTTGAAGCGTTGCTTCTTTTGCAATTTGAATATCAGATTTCATAGGGCCTCCTCATTTATATGGTCATTATATTCATTTTATTTATTCATTCGTTGGTGATAACATTTCCTCTGTGCTTTTGAGCTGCTCATTCTCTTGTTCCGCATCTGACTCGGGTGCATTTGCTTTGGCTTTTAACGCTTCAAACTCAGCTTCACTTAGTAACATCTTACGCGGTTTGCTTCCTTCATCATCTCCTACATATCCGGCTTCATGGAGCTGGTCTAAAATTCGTGCCGCTCGATTATAGCCGACTCTAAAGCTTCGCTGAATCATTGAAGCAGATGCTTTTTGCTTTTTAACGCACAATTCCAATGCCTCTTCAAATATTTCATCATAATCATCTGATTTTTTAGCCTCTTCCGATACGGCTTTATTAAGTTGATTCATAATTTTTTCATCATAGTCTTCTTTTTTCCGCTCTTTTAAGTAGCTCACTATGTTTTCTACTTCTTTATCTGAAATAAATGCACCTTGAATACGTACTGGCTTTTGATATCCAACAGGATAAAAAAGCATGTCCCCTTTTCCGAGGAGTTTTTCGGCACCATTCATATCGATGATCGTTCGTGAATCGACACCCGAAGAAACATTAAAAGCAATTCGAGATGGAATATTTGCTTTGATGAGTCCCGTAATAACATCCACCGATGGGCGTTGTGTTGCAATAATTAAATGCAACCCTGCTGCACGAGCCATTTGTGCCAAGCGACAAATAGCTTCTTCTACATCTCCAGCTGCCGCAACCATTAGGTCGGCAAGCTCGTCCACAATAATCACAATCTGAGGAAGCTTTTTCATTTCTTCTTTTTCAAGAACCATCTTATTATAACTTTTTATGTCCCTAACATTGGCTGCCGCAAAAAGCTTGTATCGGTCCAACATTTCTTGTACTGCCCAGTTTAATGCTCCCGCAGCTTTTTTTGGATCTGTAACGACAGGGATTAACAAATGTGGAATACCATTATAAATCGATAACTCAACCACCTTAGGATCAATCATCAAGAGTTTAACATCCTCTGGTGAGGATTTGTATAAGATACTAGTAATAAGGGTATTAATACATACGGATTTTCCAGAGCCTGTTGCTCCCGCAATAAGCAAGTGGGGCATTCGTCCAATGTCTGTGATAACAACTTTACCACTAATATCTTTTCCAAGTGCAAAAGCTACTTTGGATGGGAATTTTTCAAAAGCGTCGCTATCAATGACTTCTCTAAAAAATACTGCCGCTTGATCCTTATTAGGTACTTCAATTCCCACAGCTGACTTTCCTGGAATTGGCGCTTCGATTCGAATACCAGATGCTGCAAGGTTTAAAGCAATATCATCAGATAAATTCACTATTTTACTTACTTTAACCCCTTGACTTGGCTGCAATTCATAGCGGGTTACCGAAGGTCCTACCGATACATCAATCACTTTGGCATTCACACCAAAGCTTGCTAATGTTTCTTCTAATTTTGTTGCACTTTCTTGTAAAAACGTAGTATCATTCTGTTTTTTCGCTAAAGGATTGGTCTTAAGAAGTTCAATCGGTGGTTTTAAATATGTTGCCGGTGTTTTTTTAATTTCCGAAAGAATTTCTTGTTCTATATTAACTTCTTCTGCTGGTAATTCTTCTGTTGGTGACGCTTGCGACGTCTGTTGAACCGCTTTTGGTTTTTGTGTTTTTTGTGTTGATTCTTCCTGAAGCATAACATCGGAAGATTCTTTTTCAACATAAAGATTCTTATTGGCTTCATCTTCAAACATCGGTTCTTCTGCGATTGCTTCTGAGTCGATTGGTATATCTTCTACAGATGCAATCGTTGCTTTTAATAAATCAGCAACATTCTTTTTATTTTCTGGTTTTTTCTCTTTATTTGTAGATGCATCCAAGCCTTGGATTGCTTCTTGTTCTAATGTCTTCATCTCTTTTTGTTTTTCTTTTTGCTTTTCTCGTTGTGTGCTGATATTTTGTAGCTGTGCGCTGATGAATAAAATAAATCGCTTAATTGCACCTACAAGAAAACGGTATGATTTTTTAATGATAACGATAATGGATTTTTCAGTGATTCCTATAAAAATAGACAGAAAAATAACAATCAGGACAAGTATCGTTGCAATTTTTCCAAGCAACTTCAAAAAGAAATCTCCAATAAGCCCTCCAATAAGTCCACCCGCAATGTGATGACTGGAAGACAATTTAAAATACAGTGTTAATGAAGGAAAAAACGCCGTTGTCGTCTCATCATTAATGCGCACAAATAATTGTGGAAACTCAACATAAATGACATGCGCTGTTATTGATATAAATATGATTGCCAAAAATGAAAGCAACAGTATCATATTTAACCGTTTATTTCCTTTGTTAAATGCTTTCATAAAAGAAGCAACAAAGATACCAATAGGTAAAATATAAGCACCTACTCCAAGAAGTCCAAAGAAAAAACTCCGAAAAAAGGCACCAATTATTCCACCACCATTAAGATATATGCTTACCATTATAAATAATGCGAAAGCTAAGACCACCATGACAACAATTTCATATTGAACCATACTCAACGAAGTTGTTGCGGAGGGATGTTTTTGTTTTTTTGTTGTTCGAGCCATAGTACATTCCCCTTTATTACAAATTAAAAGCCTGGTGTAAAGCCATAATTGCTTTTTCCATGTCTTTTTCATAAACCAAACATGCAATCGTACTTAATGAGTCTGCTGTTTGTAAAATTTCTATCTGTTCTTGTTTTAGTGCATGAATAATCTGAGCCATAACCCCTGGAACCCCTGTCATGCGCTCACCAATGACGGTTACTTTAGCGCAGTCACGAATAAGGCTATATGATAAGTCAAAGGATGTGATGACCTCAATAGCTGCAGCTTCACTGCTTAGTTCCGTTGTAAACACACTATGATCCGGAAAAATATTTATAATATCAATGGAGATTTTTTTCTGTGCCAATGCATTATAAAAAGCATCCGTATCAAATGATCCATTAATTGTAAATTGTATTCGTTCAACACGATGCGCAATTCCTGTGATTACTTTATTTGCATCGATTTCTCCAGTGTTTAGTGTATCATAGTGGGTAATCTGCGTACCATTATGGTTAGAAAAAGTATTCTTGATAATCAAGGGGATCCCTGAGCGTTTTGCAATTTCTACAGCCCCCTTATGTATGACCTTTGCACCAGAATCTGCCATCTGAAACACTTCATCATAGCTAATCATTTGAATAGATTTTGCCTGATTGCAGTATTTAGGGTCGGCTGTCATAATGCCATTAACATCCGTATATATTTCAACACATTTTGCATTTAATGCCTCCCCAATAACCGAAGCCGTTGTATCTGAGCCTCCTCGGCCAATTGTTGTCACATTATATTGGGGTGTTCTGCCTTGAAAACCAGCAATTACAGGGACAATCTTTTTCTCCAACAAAGCCTTCAAATATTCAGGGGCAATACCTATAATCTCTGCATTGTTATATTGATCCGTTGTAATAATCCCCGCTTCACCACCAGTAACCGCAAGAGATTCTATACCTTCTTGTCTTAATGTATTGGACATAACCACAGTGGATATGATTTCACCTGTGCTTATTAATAGATCTTTTTCCTTTGGACTAACCATGGCCTGTTGATGACCAATAAGGGACATAAGCGTATCGGTTGCATAAGGTTCTCCAATTCTTCCCATTGCAGAAACCACCACAACGACCTGTTTTCCTTGATTTATTGTATTTTTAACAATGGATGCAACACGTTGTCGATTCTCCTTTGTTGCAACACTTGTTCCGCCAAATTTTTGTATGATTATTTCCATCTGTTCACCTCGTATTTTGTCTTTAATTACTATACCATAGCCCCTTTTAGATTACAACTTTTTTGACTTTTCATTTTTTTGTCAACGGATAACGCCATAGACGTTTTTATTGTTTTCCATGAATGAATATGTTATTATATTAATATAATATAAGTTATAATTTTGGTTAACTATAAACCAACTTTAGATTGGAGGTATCATTATGTATGTAGGCAATAAAATGATTACAGATATTATCTCGGTATCCCCGGACGCTTCGATTTCCCAAGCATTTCAAAAAATGCACGAACGCGGTGTCAGTCAACTTCCAGTTGTTCAAAACGGAAAACTTGTCGGATTAATTACCGAAACTTTATTAAGTGAATTCACACCTTCAAAAGCAACTACACTTAGCATTTACGAATTAAACTATATCTTAGGTAAAACCAAGGTTGACTCTATTATGGAAAAAGATGTCATCACCTGTTCTGAAGATATGTTAATCGAAGAAGTTGCAAAAATTATGAATGCCAATGATATTAACATGGTTCCTGTTATTAATGACAACCAAACTTTAGTTGGAATCATTTCTCGATCTGATATTATTGAATCCTTTATTGAAATCACAGGCGCTATGGATCCAGGTGGATCTCGCATCACAATTAATTCAAAAGATGAAGCCGGTAAGCTTGCTGAGATTTCTTCTATTATTAAAGACTATGGTGTAAATATTACCCACTTAACAAGTTTTAAAAACGCTTCAACAGATAACGCCGAAATCATCATTCGACTTAATACTCAAGATGTAACGCCAATTATACAAGCGCTTGAAAACAAAGGGTATGAAATCATACGTATTGACCATAATTAATGGATGACACCTATCTTTTATTCTTTTAATTTATCTTTATAAGCAAAGCAGATACCTTCCAATTCACTGGAAAGTATCTGCTTATTTTTTGGTTTTATCTCTATCCTAAGTATGCTTGACGCACCCTATCATCATCAAGTAACTCTTTTGCATCACCTTCAATAATAACTTTGCCTGTTTCTAATACGTAAGCACGATTGGAGATGGATAATGCTTTATGTGCATTTTGCTCTACCAAAAGAATAGTGGTTCCTAACGCATTGGTTTCTTCAATAATACTAAAGATCTCATCAACTAAAATCGGAGCCAGCCCCATAGAAGGTTCATCCATAAGCAAAATATCCGGTTTGCTCATTAACGCACGGGCAATCGCCAGCATTTGTTGTTCGCCTCCACTCATTGTTCCAGACAACTGTTTGTGTCGCTCTTTTAACCGTGGAAAACGAAGATACATTTTTTCGATATTTTCTTCAATTTCTTTTTTATCTTTACGTGAAAAAGCGCCCATAACAAGATTTTCATATACGGACATTTGTGAAAACACCCGTCGTCCTTCAGGCACTTGTGCTAGCCCTTTATATACAATTTGATCTGCTGCCACAGCAGTCAACTCTTCATCGTGTAATTTTATTGAACCTGTTTTAGGTTTAACCAAACCACTAATCGCATGGAGTGTCGTCGTCTTTCCGGCACCATTTGCCCCAATCAAACTAACAATTTCTCCTTTTTTCACCTTAAAGTTCATGGATTTAATTGCATGTATTGCCCCATAATATACGTCTAAATCAGTAACTGTTAACATAAATCTCCTCCTAACTGCCTAAGTATGCTTCGATGACTTTTGAGTTGTTTTTAATCTCATCCGGAGAGCCTTTTGCAATAATCATACCATAATCGATAACAACTAACCGCTCACATATTCCCATAACAAGATTCATATCATGTTCAATCAATAGGATGGTGATCTTGAATTTATCACGAATAAAGTGAATGGTTTCCATCAATTCTTTTGTTTCTTGCGGATTCATACCCGCTGCAGGTTCATCTAACAGTAGCAACTTTGGATCTGTAGCTAACGCTCGACAAATCTCTAGTTTACGTTGTTTTCCATAGGGTAGATTTTTAGCTAAATTATGTGCATCTGATTCCATATTAAACAATTTCAGTAGTTCTAACGCTTTTTCATGAATACTCTCTTCTTCTTTCCAATATCTTGGAAGCCGAAAGATACCTTCAAATGTTGTATATTTCATATCTTTATGAAAAGCAATTTTAATATTTTCTAATACAGATAAATCCGAAAATAACCGTATGTTTTGAAAGGTTCGCCCAAGGCCTAGATTTACAATTTGATATGGTTTTTTCCCATTTGCCAATTGTCCGTCAATATATATTTCACCTTCTGTCGGCTGATAAACTCCGGTTAACATATTAAAAATAGTGGTTTTACCTGCACCATTGGGTCCAATAAGACCAACAAGTTCTCCTTTTTCAATCGTCACATCAAAATTACTAACTGCTCGTAAACCACCAAATGTAATTCCAATATCTTTTGTTTGCAACAAACTCATTAGGCCACCCCTTTTCCAAATTTATTTTTTATTTTGATGATAAGGGCTCTAATACGCTCTGGTGTTTTGACTAAAGAAAACTCAGATCGTCCCAACAAGCCATCGGATTTGAAAATCATGAGTAAGATTAATAAGACTGCATATATAAGTAAGCGCAGTTCTTCATAACTATACAAAAATTCAGCCAACGTTGCCAAAAAGATTCCTGCAACAATAGTTCCTGTAATGGAACCCATTCCTCCAAAGACAACAATAATAAATAACTCTACCGAGAACATAAATTTAAACTTATCTGGGGTTAAGTATTGTTGATACATCCCAAAGCAAGCGCCACCAACCCCTGCAATAAATGCTGATACAAAAAATGCATAAACTTTATAAAAAGTGGTTGGAACGCCGATAGATTCAGCTGCAATCTCATTTTCTCGAATAGCAATAATTGCTCGACCATGACGTGAGCGGATAAACAAAAATGCAAATGCAGTGACAATAACAAGCACAACAAATACATCCATTAGCGATGTGATTTTAGGGATTCCTCGAAGACCTGACGCACCACCAGTAAGGGGGCGTAAGTTAATGATTGTATAACGAATCATTTCACCAAAACCTAGTGTAACGATGGCAAGATAATCTCCTCTTAATCGGAGTGCTGGGATACCAATAATCAACCCAAACAGCCCCGCTACCATTCCTCCTACAAGAATTCCAGCAATCAAGGCTAAAGTATCTGGCAGTGCTATTGTCTTCACAAATAACGCTGCTGAGTATGCTCCTAAAGCCATGAATCCTGCATGACCAAGTGCTAATTCTCCTAAAAATCCGGTGGCTATATTTAAGCCGATAGCAACAATAATGTTAATCATCGCAAAAATCATGACACCTTCAAAGTAACTGTTGATCATATTCATTTGCATTGCAAAGAAAAGGATAAGATATGAAATCACAATAGCAATAATATTTACTCCATATTTTTTAGCAAAACTTTTCATATGTTATCACCTACACTTTCTCTTTAACGTTCTTGCCAAATAGTCCTGTGGGTTTTACTAAAAGCACAATAATAAGCACTCCAAAGACAAATACATTTGCCCAACTCGAACTAATATATCCTTTAACAAAGGTTTCTATCGCCCCGATAACAAAACCGCCGACCATAGCTCCCGGAATTATTCCAATACCGCCTAACACAGCCGCTACAAACGCTTTTAGTCCGGGCATAACACCCATATAAGGCTCAAGGTTTCCATAGTTAAGCGCATATAATACACCGCCAACAGCCCCTAAAGCCGAACCAATTGCAAAAGTCAGCGAAATCGTTCTATCCACATTAATTCCCATAAGCTGCGCAGCATCACGGTCTTCTGATACAGCCCTCATGGCTTGTCCTGCTTTTGTTTTTTTGACAGTATACTCTAAAGCAATCATACAAAGTATGGTAATTGTCATTGTTAAAATTGTAATGTCGGGAAGATCAATGTTACCGATAAGCTTAACCGGTGGCATGATTTTATCCGATGCACCAAACAAATATTTAAATAGGTTGGACAAGAACATACTCATTCCTAAAGCGGTTATCAAAGCGGATATACGTGGTGCTGAACGCAGTGGCTTATAGGCAATCCGGTCAATGGCCATACCTATCAAGGCACAAGCAAGCATGGAAAGTAAAAGCAACGGTATTAATGACATGGAAAAGGTCGTTGCCAAAAAATATCCCACAAAAGCTCCAATCATCAAAATTTCACCATGAGCAAAGTTAATTAATTTTACAATTCCATATACCATGGTATATCCTAATGCGATCAAAGCATAAATACTTCCTACATTGAGACTATTAATTATTTGATCTAAAAACTGTGTCATAAGTCAACCTCCTTGTTTATTTTCCATAGGATAAGATATCCTTTGTTTTCAATAGAACTGGCTTAAACAAACGATCTATTATCATATGCAATTCTTTTATTTGTATAACGCATTACTTTGATAAAGCAAATATTAACATAACAAAAAGGGGAAGTTTCCCCCTTTTGTTATACAAGCAATATCTACATTCTCACTAAACTAATTTGATACTTTTGTTTCTAATGTAAACTCGCCATCTTTGATTGTAATAATGGATACTTCTTTAGATATATCTCCATTTTCATCAAACTTAATGTGTCCGGTAACCGCATCTTGATCAGTATTTTTAATCTCATCGCGTACCGCATCTTTATCTGTGGATCCCGCTCTCTCCATTGCAGCTGCCACTACTTTTACTGCATCATAGCCTAAGGCCGCAAGAGCGTTTGGAACTTCATCATATTTTTCTTCATAAGAAGTAACAAAGCTTTGAACCACTTCAGATTCATCCGTAGTTGAGTAGTGGTTGGTGAAAAATCCACCTTCAGCATCTGCACCATAGTCTGCTTGGATTCCATCCCATCCATCAACACCTACAAGAGTTGCATCTACACCTGCTTCTCCCAATTGTTTTGCAATCAGTCCAGCAACATTGTAATAATCCGGAATATAAATAATGTCCGCATTTAAATCAGAAATTTTTGAAATAATAGCTTTGAAATCATTATCTTCGTTTGTATAACTTTCATTCGCCAAAACTTCCCCTGTGAAATTTTCTGTAAATGCTTCGGCTAAACCAATGGAATAGTCACTGCTCACATTAGTAAAAATAACTGCCGTTTTGGCACTAAGATTTTCTGAAGCAAATTTTGCACCCATAGCACCTTGATAAGGATCTGTAAAACATACTCGATATACATATTCCATTCCAACTGTAACTTCCGCATTGGTTGCTGTTGGTGTAACCATAGGTATACCACGTTTGTCTGCTTCTGGAGCAACAACAAGAGACGTACCACTGATAACAGGACCTACCAAAGCATCAATCTTGTCTTGATCTACTAAACGGTTAAATAAATTGATTGATTTTGTTGGATCCCCTTCATTATCATAATATGTTAACTCAAGGTCTCTTCCATTGACACCACCAGCTGCATTGATTTCCTCTATTGCTAGTTGGGATGCATTAAGAACAGCTTGTCCATAGACAGCCAAGTCACCGCTTGTTGGTGTTAGCATTCCTAATTTGATTGGTCCGTCTGTAGCACCAGCTCCTGAACTTGTATCATCGTTAGTTGCCGTTTCTTTTCCGCATCCAGAAAAAAGCGATACGGTCATCATTAATACGAATAATAATGCAATAAATTTCTTCATTTTTTTCAGTCCACCCTTCGTAACTTTAATATTATATAATTTTAATGTGCTAAATTATATTTGCAATTATACACTTTTTTTCTTGCAAAATCAATAGAAATCTATCGATTTCATTCGAGCATTGCGTTTAAAGTGTGAAAATGCTATACTTTACTTTACATATATGGAAGGAGAATCATATGATTGACGGAATTGTTTTACATAGTATCGCACATGAACTACATACTCTACTTATCGGAGGACGTGTCGACAAGATCACCCAACCCGAAAAGGATGAATTGATTATACATATACGTGCAGGGGGAAAAAAACAACGCTTACTGATGACAGCTTCTGCTTCTATGCCAAGGGTCCACTTGACCTATCAAAACAAGCCAAACCCTGCTTCTCCCCCTTCATACTGCATGTTATTAAGAAAATATATCGGCAATGCTAGAATCACGGATGTTACCCAACTTGGATTAGAAAGAATCTTAAAAATATCTTTGGAGCAACTCAATGAACTTGGTGATTTATGCACGTATTCCTTAATTATTGAAATCATGGGAAAACATAGTAATATTATCCTTTGTGATCAAGAAAACATTGTCCTCGATAGTATTAAACGTATTGGCGCCAATACAAGTCGCGTACGTCAAGTATTTCCCGGACAACTATATACTACCCCTCCCGATCAAGACAAAAAAAGCATCTTAGCATTAGAAACTTATGAAGAAGTACGTACGCTACTGTCTACCAAAAAGATGGATTTATACAAAGCGTTATATACCACTTTTACCGGATTAAGTCCATTTATTGCTAATAATATATGCTTAGCTGCCGGTGTAGATGGCAATTGCCATATTGAAGGAATAAGCGAACAAGAATTCATTTTGATTTTTGAACAACTTCAACGTTTACAAAACAGACTCTTGTCTAATGACGATTATCCTGTGCTGATTCGCCTCGAAAATGAAGAACTTTTTGACTATCATAGTTTTTTACTTACCGAAAGCTTACCGGGACATCGTCTAGAACCCTTTGATTCAATCAGTACGCTAATCAACTATTTTTATGAAGAACGCTCCATTCAAGTACGTATGAAGCAAAAAACTCAGGATTTACGCCGGATCGTTCAAGTATCTTTGGAGCGTTGCTATAAAAAACTTGATATTCAGCAACGACAGCTTGAAGATACAAATAATATGGATACTTTCAAAATCAAAGGCGAACTTATTTTGGCCAATCAATACCAAATCGACTTGGGGATGAAGAACATTGAGGTTCTAAACTACTACACAAATGAATCTACAACCCTATCTCTTGATCCGACCAAAACTGCAATACAAAATGCAAATAAAGCTTTTGATAAATATGCTAAGAAAAAGCGCACAAAAGATGCTGTCATTAAACAGCTTGAGCATACCCATGATGAGATCACGTATTTAGAATCAGTAAAATATACTTTAGAATCCATACTCCATGAAGATGATATCGAAGAAATCCGACATGAACTTATGTCTACAGGCTATATCAAATTTCGTCAATCCAAACGAAAGCGCTCCAAAAGTAAGCCCTATCATTTTGTTTCATCGGATGGATTTCATATGTATGTTGGAAAAAACAATTATCAAAACGAAGAGTTAGCTATGAAATTCGCCAATGGTTCTGACTGGTGGTTTCACACAAAAGAAGTTCCCGGCTCGCATGTTATCGTAAAATGTGAAGGTCAAAAACTTACCGATAAAGGCTTCGAAGAGGCTGCTGCTTTAGCCGCATACTATAGTAAAGCCCGACAAAGTACAAAAGTCACCGTAGATTACACGCAAAAAAAACATTTAAAAAAACCTGCCGGAAGCCCGCCAGGCTATGTGATTTATCATACGAATTATTCATTATTTATCGACCCTGATATTAGTCAGTTGACTCGTATCGATTAAAAAAGCACATGCTATAAAGGTTAAACCTTTGTAGCATGTGCTTTCATTTCAAGTGCATTCGCAATGGTTATATCTGTTGTCTTTGCTCCGCTTAGCATTCGAGCCAATTCATGGATACTGTCCTTTTCATTTAATGTTTTCATTTGGGTTATAGTGGCATCTTCCAAGGTCTCTTTATGAATTAAGAAGTGGCAGTCTGCCATCGCCGCAATTTGAGGTAAGTGGGTAATGCAAATCAATTGACGTTCTCTTGACAATCGACGCATACGTTCAGCAACCTTTTGTGCAGTAATTCCGCTTATTCCCGAATCAATTTCATCAAATACAAGGGTATCTACTCCATCTACACTTGAAAGGATGGATTTGATTGCCAACATGACACGACTTAACTCTCCGCCAGATGCAACATCTGACAATGGCTTTTTGGCTTCACCTTTGTTCGTCGAAATCTCAAAGACAACCCGATCTATTCCTAACGGTGAGTAGCTATCAAGTGGTTTGACTGTAATTCCAAACTCAGCATGTTCCAGGTTTAACGCTTTTAAAGCATCCGTAATTTCGTGTTGGAGTACCAATGCTCCTTTTTTTCGAATGGATGTTAATTTATCTGCATTTTCTTGCATTTTTATTTCTAAGGCATGTATTTGTTTTTTGGTCTGCTGTAATTTTTCTTCATAATGAATCAAATCAGCCAACTCATCTTCTTTATTATTTTTATATTCAAGAATATCTACAAGTGTATCACCATACTTAAGTTTTAAACCATTAATTGTATTTAATCGCTCTTGGGCATGATAAAACACTTCTTCATAGTTTTCTTCATCATCCATGTACTTTGAAAGATCATGATGAATCATATTTAAGATATCTTCAATTTGAGCCAAACTCTCCAGTACGTTGGTCAAGTCTTCATCATAAGCCACCACACGGTTAAGTTCTCCAATATACTTAGATACCATTGAAGAAAAATCCGGGGCATCATAGAATGTGTTTTCAATACTTGATAATATATCCATAATCTTTTTACGATGTGAAAGACGATCAAAGATTTTTTGTTGTTCTTCATCTTCACCAAGCTTTAATTCGGCTTTGGTGATTTCATCAATTTCAAATTCCAAAAAAGCAATTTCTCGGCGTCGCTTTTCATCATCCAACATGTCTTCATTGATTGAATCAAGAAGTTGACGATGATTTTTATATGCCCCATTATACCCTTCTAGAACTGCCAAAAGTTCATCACCAATATATCGATCTAACATTTGCAACTGTTTTTTTGAGATAAGTAGTGATTGATGTTCATGTTGAGAATGAATATCAATCAAATAGCTTGCCAGGCGACGAATAACTTCCATACGAACGACTTCGCCATTTACCCGAAAAACACTTCGACCATTTTGAGCTGTTTTTCGATTAAGAATAATAGAGCCTTCATCACTTTCTACACCATTTTCTTGAAGAATTCTCTGAATATCTTGTCGTTCTACTCCAATTCGCCCAATATCAAAAACACACTCTACAAAAGCTTCTTTTGCTCCGGTGCGAATAAAGTCTTTTTTTATTTTGGCTCCTAGTACATAATGAATCGATCCGAGGATAATGGATTTACCTGCTCCCGTCTCACCGGTTAATATATTGAGCCCTTCACTGAAGTCAATTTCAAGTTCTTCGATTAATGCAATATTTTTAACATGAAGATAGGCTAACATATGTCCTCCTTATGCGCTATGAATAATCCGGTTAAGTTTTTCCATAATAGAAATGCAGTCATCTTCGGTGCGAACGGCGCAAAAAATAGTATCATCCCCAGCAATCGAACCCACAATTTCATCAAAATCTAGCGCATCAATAGCTGCCGCAACCGCCATTGCCATTCCTGTTAATGTTTGAATAACAATTAAGTTCATTGCTCTATCCATACTCAAATATCCATCCTGAAGAACACGAATATATTTCTCATTAAGATTCATGGTCTTTTCTTGAAGAACTACATATTTTTGTCGTCCGTCAGGCAAAGAAACTTTGGTCAATTTTAAGTCACGAATATCTCGTGATATGGTTGCTTGGGTTACTTCAAAACCATTTTGATGCAATAATTCTGCAAGTTCATCTTGGGTCTCGATAACCTGCTCTGTAATTAATTGTAAAATTTTTGTTTGTCGTTTAATTTTCATAAGACCACCTTCACTCGGTTCATGCCACTATAACATGACCACATATTCGTTTATGATAATTTCCGTCGTAGAATTTCAAAGAAATCATTATTACATAGTCGCATTAATTTGACTTTTTTTGCCGCCTTATTTATGCGTATAATATCACTCGTATTGACCCGTGTTACTTCTTGACCATCAATTGTCACCAACAAGTCATTGACATGTTTATTGCGTGGTTGATCAAAACGAATATCTATTCGGTCTTCCCCCGATAAGACAATACTTCTTGCCGTTAATGAATGGGGACATATGGGCGTTAAAACAATCACGCCATTGGTCGGTGTTATAATAGGTCCACCCGCCGAAAGATTATATGCCGTTGAACCTGTTGGTGTTGAGATAATAATTCCATCGGCTCGATATGTATTCATATATAAATCATTAACATAAACATCATAACTAATAATTCGAGAGATTGATTGACGTGTAATAACGATATCATTAAGCGCCCTACCTATCTCTTTATGATCTTGGACATTTGCCGTAACCATCATTCGTTCTTCAATAATAAACCCATCATCAACAAATGCTTGAAGGGCTTCTTCTAACTCACTCAGCTCAATTTCAGCTAAAAAGCCAAGGTTCCCTAAATTAATGCCTAAAAGTGGAATGTCATTATCCGCATATTTTCTACTGGCTGAAATAATAGTACCGTCTCCTCCAAGAATAATTGCATAATCAATAATATCTAACTGTTCATCTTGGATACAAAGATGTGCAAAATCTTGATTGTGTCTATATTCATCCGGCATAAAAATCTGGATATTTTTACTGTTAAACCATGCGATGACACGTTGAGTAATTAAAAATGAAGGGTCTTTTGATGGATTAGGTACAATTAATATTTTTTTCATATCATCACTTTCTGTATAAGTCACGATGTGCATTATTAACAAGTTCACTAACATCTTTTAAGCTCTTCGCGTTGATTTCTAAAGAAGCTTCAATAGACGACGTTTCATTTTTTTGTGCACAAATCAAGTATTCAATATTCCCTTGAGGACCTGTAATAGGAGAATAGCTGATTCCCTTAATGGCTAAATTAATCGCTCCAAATGTCTGAATGATGTTCTCAATAACTTCTTGATGAACCTTTGGATCGCGAACCACACCCTTTTTGCCAATCTTGTCGCGTCCAGCCTCAAATTGAGGCTTTATCAAGCAAACAATAGTCGCACCTTCCTTCATTAACGCACAGACTGCCGGGAGTACTTTGGTTAAAGAAATAAAGGAGACATCAATTGAGACAAAATCAAGTAAATCAGGAATCTCTGCCTCGGTTACATAACGTATGTTTGTCTTTTCTAAGCAAACCACACGTGGATCTTGTCGAAGTCCCCAGTCAAATTGTCCATACCCTACATCAACCGCATAGACTTTAGCTGCTCCATGCTGAAGCATACAGTCAGTGAAGCCTCCTGTCGATGCACCTACATCCATGGCTATTACATCCTCTAGAAAAAGGTCAAAGGTTTGAATTGCTTTTTGTAATTTGAGTCCTCCACGACTTACATAGGGATTCGGATCTTTTTTTACAAGGATTGTTGCTGTTGTGTCTATTTTTGTTCCGGCTTTATCCTCGCGCTGGCCATCCACAAAGACCAACCCTGCCATAATCATTTTTTTTGCTTTTTCTCGTGTTGCAACATATCCATTATCTACTAGTAATATATCTAAACGCTCTTTATTTGCCATTATCTTTCGCTCTTTCTATTGTTAACACTCGATTTGTCAAACCTTCAACATCAATATGCAACGCACGATTCAAGTCAGAAATCTTTCCATGTGGAACAAATTGATTTTCAATTCCGATACCATAAACTCTTGGTATTGCTATATTAGAAGAATCTTCTTCCAACAGCATTTGTGCGATGCGGCTTTGCACTCCACCATATTTTACATTTTCTTCAAAAACATACACACGTTCATATCTTTGAGATATCGTTTGAATGAATACCGGATCAATAGGATTTACAAATCTTAGATTCACAAGATCACATGTATAACCTTCCTCTTTTAATCTAGCATGCACCTGTGTAACACGTGAATAAAAATGTCCGACACTCAATAACAAAATCTTATTGTCTTCTTGTACAAGCCACTCCGGTTGTCCATATGTAATTGGTGCAGCTATCGATTGCACCTCATCTTTTCCCTTTGGATAACGAATAGCAATGGGGCCTTCATTATAATCGGCTGCAAATTCAAGCATGGCCTCTAATTCTTGCCCTGATTTTGGTGCCATTACTGTCATATTAGGAATGTGGCTTAAGTAAGATAAATCAAAAAGTCCTTGATGTGTCTCGCCATCTTCACCAACAAGTCCTGCACGATCAATGCAAAATACAACGGGTAATTTTTGGATGGCAACATCGTGAATAACCTGATCATATGCGCGTTGCAAAAAAGAAGAATACACAACAAAGAAAGGCTTATATCCCTGTACGGCAAGCCCTGCTGAAAAAGTCACTGCATGTTGCTCGGCTATTCCTACATCAAAAAATCGTTGTGGATATTGTTTTGAGAACTTGCTCAATCCTGTTCCACTGCACATAGCCGCCGTAATCGCAACAATTTTTTTGTTGTTATCTGCCAGATGTGTTAACGTCTTTCCAACGATTTCTGAATACGAAGGCTTAAAAACTTCAACCCCCTTATGAAAATCTCCATTGGTTTTATCAAATGGTTTTACACCATGATATGTCATTGGATCTTTTTCGGCCGGATTGTAACCTTTTCCTTTTAATGTTAGTGTATGAATAATAACTGGACCTTTAACATGCTTTGCTTGTTCAATACTCGTAATTAATTGTCGAAGATCATGTCCGTCAATCGGTCCTAAGTAAGTATATCCAAGTTCTTCAAAAAGCATGCCCGGAACAACAAGTTGTTTAACACCATTTTTAACTCCACGTACGCCTTTAACAATAGAATTACCTACTTTTGGGATTTTACGAAGCGTTATTTCAATATCATTTTTAAAATCATTATAAAACTCGCCCGTTCTAAAGCGATCTAAGTATAATGCTAAACCACCAACATTACGATCAATTGACATTTGATTGTCATTGAGAATAATAATAAAATTTTTCTTTATGTTGGCGCCATTATTAAGCGCCTCATAAGCCATACCACCGGTTAGCGCACCGTCTCCAATAATTGGAACAATGTATTGTTCCCCTCCATTTAGGTCTCTGGCTGCTGCCATACCAATACCTGCGGATATCGATGTCGATGAATGTCCTGTATCAAAACAATCATGAATGCTTTCACTACGCTTTGGAAAGCCAGATAAGCCTTTCCATTGGCGTATTGTCGACATTTGATCACAGCGTCCTGTCAAGATTTTATGCACATAAGCCTGATGCCCGACATCCCATATTAATTTATCCTCAGGTGAATCAAAACATTTGTGCAATGCCAAGGTCAATTCAACAACACCTAGGTTTGAACTCAAATGTCCACCTGTTTCGGATGTTACATCTATAAGATAGCGCCGAATTTCGTTCGCCAGTTTTTTCATTTCTAAAATATTCAGTTTTTTAATATCTGATGGTTCTTTGATTGTTGGTAATATCTTCATATGTTTACACCTATTTTCTTTTTAAAGTTAACCGTTTAAAATAATACATAATCAATCCAATTCGGTAAACAATTGTATTCGAAAAACGTAAAGCAATTTCCTTACCTATAGCTTTTCCTCCAACTGTGATTCCAGCGATAATCCCTCCAAGGATAATACCTAAAATAAGCTCTTGCCGATTTGAATCAAGCATCAGCTTTATCACAATTGCAGAGGAAGCACTTCCCGATATAATTCCCGCAATATCTCCGATCACATCATTAAAAAAATTCGACACGCTTGATGCGTTACGAATAATTGTCACACTTTCTCTAGCCCCTTTCACCTTACTTGCTGCCATGGAATGAAAAGGCGTCTCATTGGCTGCAGTTACTGCAATTCCGATCAAATCTGAAAAAATCCCCATAAAAATTATGAAGAGTAGAATAAATACAGCACCAGCAAGTGAAAGAATATCCATAAAAATCATAGAAAAATATCCTAAGAGCATGGCTATAATGAGTGTAATGACTGTAATACTTACAATCCAATGATAATTTACTTTTCGATTAACGTTTTTTTGTCGAAACTTAAATTTTTGTTCAGTTTTCCCCAACGATGTACTCCTTCATCAATTAAATGATTATTATTAACTAAAGATAGTTCATAATGTAAATTTTGAGGCTTATGGTCTAGCAGGTTTTCCCATGAGCTAACTCTTTTGTCGCCAAAAAAAGCGGTTTCCCTTTAATATCCCATTATAATTGTCGCCAAACTATACGCTAGATCGCCTTTAACCCCACCGTAATCCACTATAAACTTGTTGCCAACAGCCTAGAAGTTTTCCTTTCTAACTTTCAATATTCCTAGCCTTTTTAGCAAAGACATGTTTCAGATGACAATAGCTTCAGTCTCTTGGCCGAGAGCCCTACGCCTAAATCATAATCCCCATCTCTTCACGCAAGGCAGGCTACACTGTCCACAGCTTTCGCCGCATGACAGGTTTATTCCGACACCGTAGGACATCTTCCAAAAGATCTTCCCACAAATAGTCGGTCTCCACGACGATAGGGTCAACGCCCACATGCCATTGTGGATCGCCCTAACGTCTTAACTCCCAGCATCAGCCCGCAACTGGGCGTCGCCAGCCAACACCAGGAACTTCATCGATATGCCCTTTGACGGATTTTTAGGCCCGCTTTCAGAATAAGAAAATTAACTAGAATACTGCATCTTTAGTTAAACCATATTATATCATATTTATATCACGATTCCAATAACTATACCAAGTACCATTCCAACAAAGACTTCCAGGTATGTATGCCCAAGCAGCTCCTTAAGTTCTTCATCAAAATGAAAGCGATGTTCCCCAATCTCTTTAATAATCACCTTTATTACACTGGCTTGCTTGCCTGCAGCCATCCGAACGCCGGCAGCATCATACATGATGATTAGTGAAACGACTAATCCCATTCCAAATATCGGGGAATCATATCCATAATTTTGTCCCACTGCAAAGGTTGCTGCCATAACCGATGCTGTATGAGCACTAGGCATTCCGCCTGATCCCATAACACGTTCTAGGTCAAATTTTTTATGTTTAATAATTGAAGTCAAGACTTTAACGCCTTGAGAAACGATCCATCCAATTAATGCTGCAGCAAAAATCTTGTTTGTAAAAATACTCATTACAATTTGCATGTTTATTCACGTCCTTTAGTGATTTCGATTCTGAATATATTCAACAACCTCAGCTAGCATTGATTCATGATGGGGATCATATTCTTCAATCGTTTGATTAATTTGCTCAAAGAGCTTTTCTACTTGCTTTGTCGCTTCATCCATACCATAGAATGAAACATACGTCATCTTACCATTTTTTTCATCACTACCAATCGGCTTGCCCAATACCTCTTGGGTACTATTACAATCTAAGATATCATCTTGAATTTGAAAAGCTAATCCTAAAGCATTCCCAATTTGCGAGAATTTTTCTTGATCATCTTTTGTTCCACCTGCAAGAATACACCCGGCTTCAAAACATGCTTTTATAAGCGCTGACGTCTTATGTTCATGAATATAGCGCATCGTCTCTATCGAAACTTTAGGGTCTTTTTCATGGGCAATATCTGCAATTTGTCCCCCGATCATTCCGTGAATTCCCGCATATTCTCCAAGGATGGAAGCCGCATAGACTAAACGTCTGCTTTTTTCATTCGATACATCGGCATGCATCTGGCGTGTTAATGTCTTAAATAGTGTTTCATAAGCATAATTTAGTAAAATGTCTCCCGCCAAAATACCATTTGCTTCTCCATAAACAATATGGCATGTTGGTTTGCCACGACGAAGAGCATCATTGTCCATTGCCGGCAGGTCATCATGAATTAATGAATAGTTATGAATCATTTCAATAGAGGCCATATAAGGAAAGATAATATCTTCTTCAACCTCTTTAGCAATCAATTGATACGCCGCATACATTAAAATTGGACGCAAACGTTTCCCACCATTTAAAAAACTGTATCGTGCAGCCTCAATGCCAATAGCATTTTCATGATGTTCTTCTTTTGGAAGATAACTACTTAATATTGCCTCAATATTTTTTTGCATTTCATCTAACTTTTTCATTCAATTACTCTCAATTCTTTTTCAATCGTTTCTAATTTTTGGGTACATGATTCAATAAGTTCCATTCCCTTTTTATATTTTGTAACAGCTTCATCCAGAGGAATATCTTTATGTTCTAATTCACCTAATACTTGCTCTATAGATTTAATCATTTCTTCATATGTTTGTTCAGCCATTAAAACACCTCTTTTCTAAGAACTTTTGTCACTGTTTTTCCATCCTGCATATAAAGCTCGATTTCATCACCTATGGAAAGTTCATTGATCGAACGTATGCGTTGCCCATTCACTTCCACATATGCAGCCCCGTCTTCAAGGGAACGTAAAGGAGATTGACCTTTTAAACGCTCACGAAGTAACGCAAGCTCTTGTTTTTTTCTTTCAAATAAAAACCGCATGTTTTTTTGCATATATTCTCTTAATTGCTCAACATGATTTAATCGGTCTTCAAGGCGCTTCCTTGGATGCAAAGCATCCAAACGTTTTTGTAGATGCTCAAGGGTTTGCTTATTTGCTAGGATGGAATGATTGAGTCGTTGACTTAGCCAAAGTTGATATTGAGTCAGTTGCTGTTTTGCCACATAGTAATCAAATACGGCTAATTCAGCTGCAGCAGAAGGCGTTGGCGCCCTCATATCAGATACAAAGTCTGCAATGGTATAATCTGTTTCATGTCCGACTGCAGAGATAATTGGAATATCAGAAGCATAGATAGCCCTTGCAACCACTTCTTCATTAAAAGGCCACAAGTCTTCTATGGACCCTCCACCGCGTCCCACAATGAGGACATCCACAGTTTCATTGGCATTAAAATACTCAATTCCATTGACAATCGACTCCTTAGCCATATTGCCTTGGACTAAACTTGGGTACAAAATCAGTTCCACAAAAGGATACCGTCGTTTCGCCACTTGAACGATGTCGCGAATAGCTGCCCCAGTTTCACTTGTGACGATACCAATACGTTTTGCATATGTTGGAATAGGCTTTTTATATGTGGTATCAAAAAGCCCTTCCTCTTCTAATTTTTTCTTTAACGCTTCAAATTGGATATAAAGATTGCCCAGACCAGCTTTTTGTATAGATGTCACGTAGATTTGATACTGCCCGGTTTTTTCATAAACCGATACACGACCTTTTACAATAACCTTTGTCCCATCGCTTAAGTCGCGTTCTTCACCTGTAACGTAACTACGAAATAATACACATGAAACCTGAGCTTTATTATCTTTTAATGTAAAATAATAATGCCCTGATCCATGTGCTTTAAAATTTGACAATTCGCCTTCAACAGACAATGCCTTTAAAATAAAGTCTTGCTCAAATGTACGTTTAATATATGTATTTAATTGGAAAACAGATAACACATTATCCATAATACCCTCTTATACTATTTTTTTTGCTATTTGCCCTAAGACACCATTGACAAAACGTGAAGATTGACTTTGACCATATATTTTTGACAATTCAACGGCTTCATTTATGGCAACAGATACAGGAACATCATCATATTGCATATCAAAGACAGCAACCCGCAATATAGCCAGTTCTATCTTTGCAATACGATCAATGGCCCATTTGTCTGAACATGCTTCAATTAATTGATCAATAGGTTGTACATATTCAACTAATTTTAATACACGTGTTTTAATTAATTGCTGATCTTCTTCATCCTTTAATTCGAGACTTTGAAGCGACACATCTATATCTTCTACATTGCAATGCGTTCCATCAACATCTAATGAAAAAAGTAATTTAAACGTTAATTCTCTTTGTTTATGACGGTTCATATTTTCCTCCGATTAAGCGTTACTTTTATCAACATTCACGCCTGCTACTTTTATATTCACTTCTTTAACGTCTAAACCTGTCATCGTCTCGACAGCGACTTTCACTTTTTCTTGAACCGACTTTGTGACATCCACAAGCGCACAGCCAAATTCTACAATCACAGCTAATTCAAGCGTAACGTCACCTTCACCAACTGTAACTGCAACACCTTTAGATAGATTCTTTTTGCCAAGAAGCTCTACTAGGTCTCCTGTAAAGTTCCCCACCATACCGGCAACACCATCAACTTCTGAAGCAGCCATGCCTGCAATGATTGCAATCACTTCATCTGCAATGTGTACAGAACCTACATCTTTTGATTCATGTATCTTAAATAATTGTCTATCCATAATAGCCTCCTACTCAATATTGTGATTTGTATACTTACTATTATATACAAAGTATTTCTAATATGCAATTAACTATGCTTATTTCGAAAAAAAAAGCATCTTACGATGCTTTTAACGGTCTAGCCCGTTAGTTTTACGCTCTTGACAGGTATTCTCCTGTACGCGTATCAATTTTAACCATATCGCCCATGTTTACAAATAAAGGCACTAAAATATTTGCTCCAGTTTCAACTGTTGCAGGTTTTGTTGCACCTGTAGATGTATCCCCTTTAATTCCAGGTTCCGTATGTGTAATTTCAAGTTCTACAGTAATTGGTGGTTCCACACCAAAGACACGACCTTCATGAGATAGCATCTTTACAACTTCGTTTTCTTTAACAAATTTTAATGCATCACCAAGATCATCCGCATTCAATGCAATTTGTTCATAATTTTCTTGATTCATAAAATGGAATAATTCACCATCTGAATACAAATACTGCATGTCATAACGTTCGATATGAGCTCTTTTCAATTTTTCACTCGGTCTAAAGGTATTCTCATATACAGCACCGCTTTTTAAGTTTTTTAATTTTGTTCTTACGAAGGCTGCACCTTTACCTGGTTTTACATGTTGAAACTCAATAACGGAATAAATATTACCGTCATATTCAACCGTAACACCATTTCTTAAATCTCCAGCTTGAATCATATTAATCCTCCTAATATGTGTCGTATTTCACACACAATTTCATAATATAGTTTATAGCATGTCTGCTAATTTATCAAGTAAAAAATTGTTTTACAGTTCAATTAATTCCTTGCTTGACGAAACAAAATTATCAATTCCATCTTGAGTGATAAGAACTAAGTCTTCAATTCTTACACCACCAAAATCCGGAATATATACACCTGGTTCAACACTCATGACCATTCCCGATAAAATCACTTCCTCAGATAATAAGGAAAACCTCGGTTGCTCATGAACTTCAAGACCTAAACTATGTCCTAATCCATGTCCGAAATTTGCGCGATAGCCTGCATCATCAATGATTTGACGTGCTAAGGCATCTGCATCTTTTCCGATAATTCCCGACTTAATATGTTCTAATGCATTTAACTGTGCTTTTAAAACAAGATTATATATCTCACGTTGACGTTCACTTGCTTGACCAACAACAATCGTACGTGTCATATCTGAACAATAGCCTTCATAGATACATCCAAAATCCATGGTGACAAAATCACCTTTTTCAATCGTTTTTTCTGTTGGAGTCGCATGCGGTAAGCTAGAACGTTTTCCTGAAGCGACAATGGTATCAAATGACAGCTTGCTAGCCCCTTGTTTTTTCATGAAATATTCTAATTCAAGGGCAACGTCTATCTCTCGCATTCCCGGCTTAATCACGTCCAGAATATGAGAAAACGCTGCATCTCCTATTGATGATGCATGTCGTATTTTTTTAATTTCATCTGTATCTTTTATCATACGAATTTGTTCTACCATGTTGCCGATTCCAGACCAATTGCACTGATCTATCGCACTTGATAAATGGTTAAATTCTTTGACGGTTAATGTCGTGTCCTCATAGCCTAAATTATTGATACGTGCTTCGCTGATAAGATCTGAAATCGTCTCAACTAGACCTTTTTCAAAGTAATTAATAATTTGAAATTCAGGACTCTGAGCTGTCGCCTGTTCAATATAACGAAAATCCGTCAATAGATAGCGCCCTTGATCCGTAATCAGTAAATATCCTGATGACCCTGTAAAACCTGACAAATATCGGCGATTATATTTGCTTGATATCAAAACACCGTCCATTGACAGTGTGTACATTCTTTTTGTAAGTTCTTGAACACGATTCATATCATTACCTCTTTTCTTTAGTACATAAAAAATCTATTGCCTCTATATATCCACGAAAGCCTTTCCCACATATCTGTTTAACACACACATCTTCCACAACTGAAATGCTTCGAAAGCCTTCTCGCTCATGGATGTTTGACAAATGTACTTCAACAGTAGGGATACTTAAGGATGCAATGCAATCTCTTATTGCATAGCTATAATGGGTATAAGCCCCAGGATTTATAACAATACCATCAAATTTTTTATGGTAGCATTGCTGTAAATAATCGATAAGACTACCTTCGCTATTGGATTGATAAAAATCAAGTTGAATCTTTTTTTCCATTGCATAGTCCCTTAACATAAAAATTAAATCTTCATATGTCTCATGACCATAGACTTGTGGTTCTCTAATTCCAAGAAAATTCAGATTCGGCCCGTTGACAACTGCAATTCGCATCTTCCACCTCTTTTTTACTATAATAAGCTAACAATTTCATCTGCTATTTCTTCAATAGATTTATCTTTTGTTTGTATAATCATATTCGACGCTTCAAAGTAAATAGGTTCCCTTAAATTCAATAAATTTTTAATTGTTGTCGCATGATCTTCATCTTTTAATAGGGGTCTTTTTGTATCATCTTGAAGATTATTAAGCAATTGGTCAAGAGGTGTATGTAAAAAAACCACCGTCCCGATGCGCTTTAATATGCTAACATTCTCTTCTTTTAAAATGACGCCACCACCTGTTGCGATAACTTTATTTTTCTTAGTCAACAGTTTTTCTAAATAGGATGTCTCTAGTTCACGAAAGTGCTCTTCACCATATGCCTCAAAGATTTCATTAATTGACTTTTCTTCACCCACTTCAATCTCATCATCCATATCAATGAAGTTGCGTTCCAACTTATCTGCAAGAACCTTTCCAACAGATGATTTTCCACTTCCCATAAATCCTATTAACACTACATTATTCATCTACGATTCACCTACTCAATTATTTGTATTGTTGTATACCGTAGTCTCCAAACGGTGTAAACACCATTCTATTTGAGACGCCGTTAAGGTTATATCTGTCCAATACTCAAATGCTTTTAACGCCTGAAAAAACAGCATACTCAGTCCATTTAGCACCGTTGCTTGATGTTTTTTGCCTTTTGTCATAAAAACAGTCTCTTTTGGATTGTATATTATATCGACCATAAAGTCAACTTTTTGAAAAAAATCTTCACGTGTTATTGGGCTTAACGCCTCATATGGATGCATACCTACAGACGTTGTTTGGATTGCAACAGATGCATCCTTTATCAAATTTATTGCTTCTAAATTCCCAACATAAATGGGAATATTCTTATCCATATCTTGTAAGCTGTTTTTTATTTGAACTGCATTTTCCACTGTTCGGTTTAAAATGGTAATCGAATGCGCCTCTTCTTTTAGACACATGGCAACCGCACCACGAGCAGCCCCGCCGGCACCTATTATTACACAATCTCTATTGCGTATTGGAATGTTATAATATGCACATGCCATTTTCAGTCCGATCCAATCCGTATTGTATCCAACCAATTGCCCGTTTTTTGGAACAATCGTATTAACAGCGCCAATCGCTGCTGCCACCGGATCAATCGTATCCAAAAACTCCATAACCTCAACTTTATACGGAATAGTCACATTAAGTCCCGCCAGTGATAAGCCACGCACAGATTCTACCGCCTGTCTTAGACATCCTTTTGGAACAAAAAAAGGATTATAGGTTCCGTTATAGCCAGCCGCCTCATAAAAAAGCTCATGTAAAAAAGGCGATAGCGTATGCTCAACCGGATTACCTAACAATCCAAAAACTTTTGTTTTCCCGTCAATGTTTCTTTGATGATGTGTCATAAATTCTTCCTCCACTAAGATGACTTTTTTTTACGATGGCGCATATATTGGCGTAAAATTTTTGTTTCTAGGCCACGCTTAATTCTAGACACCCATTGTTCCTTATCTTGAATTGGTTTTACAAGAATCGTTCGACACTTTAGCCTTTTTCCAACCCATACATCAGTAAACAATTGATCACCAATGAACACCGTTTGTTTTGACTCAATATTCAAATTGCGTATAGCGATGCGAAGCTGACGTGTAAGCGGTTTATTCGCCCGTGGAAAGGCATCCACATTAAGGCGTGTATTGAACTTATGAACCCGTTGCGCATTATTGTTTGATACAAGGGCAATTTTAAACCCGATTTTTTTTAATGTGTCAAAAAGGCGTATTAGCTCTTCATCTGGATGTTCACGGTCATAAGGGGCTAAAGTATTATCCAAATCAAACATCAACCCTTTATATCCTTTCTGCCATAATCGTTTGAAGTTAATCTTATAAATGCTAGAGACATATTCATCTGGATATAATTGTTTCATTTTGACCTACTTTCCGTATAGCTTAGCGCTATCCTAGTTCTTGTTTCTGTATTTATAGGTATTACTTAGCGAGATTGTGGAATCATTTTTTTTGAAATTAATAAATATATTGATTCCTCCACTTTCTTCAAAAGACTGATTATAACTAGGTTCAACAGCCCAGCTATCTACATATTCTGCGAAAACATACCATTCACTATTCAGCATGGATACGTTATAGTCTATTTGATAGGGCATACTCTCTAATGTATCTATTGTTTTAAATACAATTCGATTATATACAAAATCGTGCAAAAAAACAACCTTGTCCCCATGATTTCCTTCGCTCACATACTCAAACACCAGTGCATAAGGATTATCAATTCGTCCTGTAGAGGTTATCGCGTTATGTTCCATGCCCGTTCGATGATCTGATGTTATATAGGATACTCCACCGGATTCCATCGCCACTTTACCGATACGATTTAGAGCCAGTTGCCCTTCATATTGTATATCGATGGAACTTTTTGCTGTTTCAAATGACTGGATATGAATGACAAGGAATGAACCCATGACACCGACAATAATTGATACAATAACAGATGCTACCAATAATTCTACAAGACTAAATCCATCCATTTCTCGAATAAGCTTCTTTTTATAAATCATCAACATTCACCCGCCCTGTCAATTTAACAACACTAACCTCCATTGCTTTAGTTGTGTTTTGGCTTCTAATATTTAGTTTAATTACTTGACTGGTTCCTAGTGTACTGTTATATGTTGAAATGCTATCGCCATCAAAGTTACTTTCCACTCCGTCACCAAGTTCTTTTGAAAAACGAAAGGTTAACTCCTGTTTAATTTGATTCGCACTTAGTGTTTCTATTCGGGTGGCTATGCCATTGATTTGTTTATCCACTATAAAATGTTTTGGCCATCTTTTTTCTTTTAGCTCTATAATGGCACCAGAACTTGTATCTTGTTCAAAAATGTTGTACCCATATTGTTGTTCTATGACATCATAGAAAAAAATAAGCGCATATGAATGGTTATATTCCATCATTGTTCTATTGCGGATATCTTGCAAATCAGATTTGAACTCACCTACATTGGCTTCAACACTATTTTCAAAAACACTATGTACACTCATAGATACGATTGTAACCAATATGGATAACACGGCTATAGCAATGATGATTTCTATAAGTGTAAACCCTCGTTCACTTTTTTTAATCATTGTGCAATTCTCCAATTCTTGATATGAATATATTCTTCATAATGCTTGCGCATTTCGCCTATATCGCCAGGAGCCACTAATATTTCTTCAATCACTTCCATCTGGTTAAGTTCAATACCTAGTGGACTGTTTAGCGTATCCCGATTAAATGCACTTGATAGTTTTGGTGTCTCCATAATAAGCTGGGTCAAATAGTTGCGAACGTCCATAGAATTATTAATAATATCGACCGATGCATTTTCTATATATATATTTTCCTGGGCAATGATCGTCCCATAATATGTCATATCACCAACAATCGTCACTTCACCTGAAGTAATGACTACACCCTGCATTTGCGTCGGGCTCTCATCCGTTGTATTGATGACATAATAGTTTTTACCATTAATAGTTTGTAATCCATCGGATAATCCTCTATATTGGGCTGGTGGATTCTCCCCTATCAGCAATATGTCTTGTTGATGCGATGTGCCTTGAAAAATAGCTACTTCCTTTACTTGGCTATCTCCAGATAATCCTGTATTGACCGTATAATAATCCACCTCCTCAATGGTAGCATCTTTCCCAATCCAGTCTGCTGTAGGCGTCTGATCAATATTGGAGTAATTGCCAATCACTCGCGCATTCTTCATGTTTTCAATTGTATCTTTAACATTTGATGTGTCTCCATAAAATCCAATCGGATCCCCTTGTGCTTGTCTATGTCTTAAGTAATTCAAAATATATGTATAGTCTCGTAAAATCTCTGTTTCTGCATAATTGTTCATCAGATTTCCATTGGTGCTATGTACATCAATCGTCTGGTTTCCAGCGGCTGACTTGCCCATCACTGCTCCTTGGGTAAAAATATAGGCATCATGGTCAATGTTAATATTTCCATCACCTTTTTCAATAAAAGGTTCAACCGAAGCTTCCTGGCTAATTTGTGTAAAATAAGTCGCTTTATCCTCGACCGACATCACATCTGAAGCGCCATCAACTTTGTAATATAGCTGAAGACTAGATTCTGCTCCCTTTGCCGGCGTCGCCATCTGGATGCCCGCACCGCCTTCTGCTAATCCGCTTGTATCTGAAATTGGAAATGCATAGGCTAAATAGTTACCTCGAATTCCCATGCTCTCTCCTGTTTCATATAAACTAGAAGGTCCATTATTAGGGTCTGGTGTAAACGTATCGTTAACAAAAGATGTTCCTGCAATAAAAATACCTTCTTTATCGCTTTCTTCTTCAATGGGATGTTTGGGTGGATCCCCAGTGATGTTTAATGATGAGGTTCCTGTTCCACGTTGAATATCTGCGTTGATTACAATAGAGCTTAATTGATGATAATTATTCGACCTTCCAACAAATCCATAATAATTTCCATCAATATTGATATGATTACCTTTTCCATTTAATATCAAATCATTTTTGGTGTAGACATTACCATTAATAACATCAATGCGATTATTCTCTCCAATAATATGATGACGTGAATCCGATTGAATGGCCAAACTGTCGCAATAAATATGTCCATTTAGAACCGATAAGTGAGAATTTTGAGTTCCGGCCTCCATTTGAACAAAGCTCTGTGTCACCACATCTCCAGATACGGAGATAGTATTATCCTGACCTGCAACAATAACCCCCTTATAATTATTGGTATTACGCGGTGAATTGCTATTTTGTGGATCCAAGTTAAAATCGCCTGTAGGATTTGTGCCTAATGCATACATATTACCTATGATCACAGCATCCACATTTGCAAACCGTAAATCCTTCTCCGTTACTAGCGCATATTGCCATAAAGGATTATCTACTGTGGCATATTTAGACTGATTCACAGTAATTGGCATCATATCCTTTGGCGCTTCTATAACTAAATCGGTGGATATAGTTCGTTGTGTCCGATCATGAAATGTAAATGTGGATGTTAACTCTTTAACGACAAATTGGTTATCATACAATGCATGACCATCGGTCTCAGAAAAGTCCAGGATTTCAGAAAAATCAATACTTTCTAATATAAGATTTCCAAGCGTAGCTTCTTGGTCCAGAAAGATATAGTTTGATGTTCCTCCAGAAGATTTGATATCTGCTTCAATTGCAGATACTGCACTGTTAAAATATTCCTTAAAGTGATAATTCATTCGCTCATTATGATATCTCGTCATTGCATCTTGATCAAACACAATTGTATGGTATGCGTGATCTGAGTAATCATCCGCTTTGGTCAGAACACGTGTCATATGATCCGGGGTTCCAGACATTACTTTTAAAAAGTACCCCTCATACAAACCACTTGAATAATCATTATACAAATTATATGTAGCGTGAATATTACTTAAAAACTGCTTAAGGTATAATTTTCGATTCATATAACCACTGGGTGTTGTGCTCGTAGAATAAGCTCCATTATATAGCACATTCTGTTCAATTAAATAGACCATGTCTAGCATAAGTTGAGATTCATAACTTCGAATGTCTGACAATATATTTTCCATAACCGTCTTCTTATGCAAAACATCTAACGCAGTTTCATCAGATGCATATTTTAAAGCCTCATCTACATAATATCCAAGAATTGAATACACTTGATCTATACCAGATTCGGAGTAATACTGGGTACGTTTCATCATCGTATCTGTAAACTTCATATTGTAGTTCATTAGACTCAAGGATAATATTGTTGTTCCAAGAACAGTTAAGACTGCAATGGTAATTACAGTCATAAGAAGCGTCGAACCTTTTTCACTTTGTAAATGTCGCATCAAAATCATCACCTACTCTTTTGCCAGTCGTGTTGTCACAACTTTAGACAGCAGCTTTCCATTTTTGCTCACTTCAATTTCAAATTCATATAGTCGATAGTCAAAAATCAAGGGTTCTGTTATATTGCGATGAATGGTATTTGTTCCTGTGTTTAGGTCAATGATCGGTTTGATTTGATCTTGCGGCGTCTCATACACATAAATATCTGCCACGTCTCCTGAGCTATTTGTAATCTCTATATTGGTTGTTATATGGTCTTCTTGCGTCATAGTATCTAATGTAACAATATTAATGATACCTTCATAATCTATGGCTTTTATTTCTTCACTATAATGGGTTCCGTTTATTTCAACATCTATTTTTAACTCATCCGCGTTAATTTTCTTTATATTGATTGCAACTTCCCTATTTTCCGCCGTTCCTATAATTTCATGCTCTATTAAGTGACGTTCACGATCATATAAATACACTCTCGCCGATGAAGTTTTTGCATCGTCTAGTCGGATTTCCACATCAAATGTATGGGTCCTATTTGCAATTTCAGACACAGGCATTCGATATTTACTATCATCAAATTCATTATTATAGCCAATATCCACATTATCCTTTCTTAGCATAAAAAAGACTTCATATCCTTGTGGGATCATAGGCAAATCAAAACGTGAAAGAACATCATCACTTAATTTTCCTGTTGCATCGACTGCACTATCTAAATCCAACACTTGTTCCATATGCATGGTTTTAATGCTTTCAATAAACTGTTGTGTCAATTGGGTTGCTTTTAGTTGTTCGCGTGTTTGAATTGATGAAGCCAATGCACTTTGAAAAATCAGTGCAATAGGAACAGTAACGATACCTATAATGGCAACGGTGACGATGACTTCAACCAGTGTAAACCCTTGATTTAAGCTTTTATATTTTTCTAGACGCTTTTTTCCCATCCAATCACCCGCTTTTCTTGCCTTAAAAATCTTGTTATTGAATAATGGATACATTCCCCTCTTGATTGATAACATTAAACCGTGGACGGGCCTCATCTTCATATTCAACCCGAACAATCATAGGTAAATCTGTATCATTTATTAACGTTGCATTGACGCCACTTGTATCTTGCGCATCATAGCGTCCGCTTGATATGACTTTGACATCAATTACTTGACCTGGAACAAACTCTTTTCCAATAGAATAATCTTCTGGATATGTTCTAGAACGTGTGCGATACCGATAGTAATACGAATCATTATTTTGACTAACATGTATTTCAATTGGCTCATTATCAGGATTATCTGCCGTTATTTTTGTTAAATTCTCTTGCCCTGCTCGATACATATTGACCGTATCCATCGCTGAATTAATCGACGTAATTCCTATGACTAGATCATCTACTTCATGAATTTCTCCGGCTCGAACACCAGAACTATAGTGAATTCCTAACGAGGAAATCGGTCGAAAAACCGAATCATTTTTGGGTGTAAATGTGCCAAAATGCTCCGTAGGTTCATACTCTCTATTAGGCGATTCTAAGGCGTAAAAAAAGATATCAAAGGTT
The DNA here is from genome assembly GCA_038396585.1 of Vallitaleaceae bacterium 9-2. Classification (NCBI taxonomy): domain Bacteria; kingdom Bacillati; phylum Bacillota; class Clostridia; order Lachnospirales; family Vallitaleaceae; species Vallitaleaceae bacterium 9-2. Next base: position 1,951,964 of record CP121691.1, read on the forward strand.
GACACTACCTGGCTATTGACCAAATCGCTGTTGGCATTCATATTTCCGACAGAAAGTTTAGAAGGGTATGTTTGAATAAATGATAACATTTGTTTGTAATCATTATAGGTTGTCTCAAAATTGACGCTCACCGGAATTTGAATCACTTGTTCATAATTTGTATTCTCATCTGTCTTTGATTCTTCGTCTATATTTTGTACGACGACCATTTCTTTTCCAATAGAATAGGTCTGGATGGTCAATGAGTCGATTGTATCTTCAAGTGTTTTCATTATATAAATTATGTCTTCTTGAACTAATCCAGCCGGAAAACTATCGTTCACTCTTTGAACATAGTTTTGTGCTTCTAACGTTTCTGATAAATATACCTCTTTGTTGGCATATTCTAAAGCTAAAAAAGTCTGTTCTTCACGTAATGCTTCAATTTCCTTGCCCATTAAACGACTTTTTTCTTGAAGAGGCGAATAAATCATGAACCAATATATAGCAACAACAATGATTCCGCCTAAGAACATGAGTAAGTATTTTTCTTTATTGGTCATCATCGGTCACCTCCTGTTTAGAATAGGTACATTGAATCAGTGCTGAAACGATTGTGCTTTCACTATCAGCTTCCCCTATGCGATTGACTGCAGGTATATAGACTTCTTCAAACATTGGTAGGGATTCCCCGTTAGGGCTAGTGACCGTCTGCTTTTTCAAATACGTCAACATCTGTGCCAATGTTTCTTCATCACGAAAAGAAGCATTCATCGTTAATGCCTCAGAAGTTACATTAATAGCCGACAAAAACCCTTGCTCCGGCATTGTCCGTTCTAACTCTTGAATGAATGTCAACAAGCCATCTGATTGTGTCGTTGTCATATTTTCAATCTTTATTCTAAAATCACGTTCTTCAAGTGCTACTTTGTGTTCCTCAATAATGGCATGAATGTCGCTCATCCCATGAATATCTTGTTCAATCTGGCGTTTGGTTCGTTCCAAAGAAGTATACTGCGCATAACCTTGATAAAAATGCGCTCCTAATGCAACCATTAGCAAAATACTTATAAGGATAGGAATTCTTTTTTTTGCTTGAAGTTCATCTTTGTTTTTTATTGAAAGCGGCAATAAATTCATTGTCGATAGAGTGGCACCTAAAGCGATTGGATAATAATGAAGCTCATCTACAGACACTCTTGCACTGTTGATTATAAAATTATCAAATCCATTGACTTTTTTGACGGTTAATCCAAAAAACTTTGATATATACTCTTGCGCACCGGCAATTTCAGAGCCTCCGTCCATAATATATATCTGTTCAATCGGGTTTGGATTACGCGAACTATAATAATCAATCAAACGCGCCACTCCATTTAAGATTTGTTCCATTCCACTTGTAACATCGCTATGTAGATAAGGATTATCCTTATGGTTAGGATTGAGTAATTGACGTTCTTTTGCCAACGCAACGGCTGCATTATAGTCTACATCAAAATGTTGACATATACTGTTATGAATTGCTTGAGTACCAAAAAGAATATTACGACTAAACTTTACAACACCATTTGACACAATCGTAACCATGGTGCTTTCCGGACCGATGTTCAAAAATAGATTTGTGCCTTCATATTTTTCATACTGTACAAAATTCACCATGCTATTTCCCGAAAAATCAACGCCTACTATTTCCAGGTGACAATCACGTGCTAATTCGATGTACGTTTGAATCAGTTTTTTTAAGGCGGCAACAATGTTTACCTTTATTTTTTTTCCTTCTTCAGTCTCAATAATTTCTGATATTGTAAAATCCAAACAATATTCTGCCAAATTAACCGGAAAATACTCATCTGCATTTAACTCAATAATATTTTTTAGTTTTTTGTATGGTACATGAGGCAATTCAACCTCTCGTGTAATAATCTTACTACTCGAAACACTAAAAACTACATGCTTTTCTTTAATCTGATTTTTATCTAAGACGTTTCGTATCAATTGTGCCATCTCTGTTAGATTCGATAATCCACCATCTTGAACGGCTCGTTCTGGTGTTGGGATTTTTTCGCCAAACACAAAGTGACTTTTTTTTCCTTTTCTTTGAATATATGCAACTTTGATCCATTCATTACCAATATCAATCGACACAAGTTTTTTTGGAAGTGCCATCGTATTCCCCCTATACTTTACTTCTATCTATATCTTTATGTACGTTGAATAATTAAAAAATACCATTGAATAATTTTATCGCCATACAACGCAGCTAAAACAATTCCTCCGCTTAAAAACGGACCAAAAGGAATGCGCTGTTTTCGATTCATCACTTTAAGCCCAATCAGTGTCAATCCAATAACCGATCCAAAAACAGACCCAAGAAATAAAGCCAGGATAATTTTTTGCCAACCTAAAATCCATCCTGCTACTGCCATAAGCTTTATATCTCCCATGCCCATCTGTCCTTTGGTCACTATATGAACAATAAGTAATGGTATGCTAACTGCAAAGAATCCAAAGATACTGTGTAAAAAATCTTTCCCAAAAAAACATTCATAAATTAACCCAACGATTAATAAAAATAATAATATGCCATTAGGAATGATCATCCATTGAATATCAATCACGGAAATGACCAGACACGTTGAAAACAAAATAGCGGCCATTACACCTAGTGGTGTTAAACCCAGCACACTATATACCCATACAAATCCGATTCCATTAATCAATTCAATCACCGGATACTGAATAGACACTGTTGCCTTACAACTTCGGCATCGCCCCCGAAGAATAAGGTAACTAATGACTGGAATAAGATCATACCACTTTATTTGTTGTCCACACGCCATACAATGGGATGGCGTGTAAACAATCTCTTGATGCCTAGGAATTCTAAAGATACATACATTTAAAAATGACCCGACCAAAAGACCAAATATACATATAGCTATTACCATTATTCTTGGTCATATTCTGCATTAGCTTCAGGGGCAAGTTCGTAAGTGTCTCCTCCACCAGAAACTTGAACACTCATGCGTCCATTTCCATCTACTACAATAGTAAATGCTGCAAAATCGGAAGCTCTAAAGGAAGGTGCAAGGGTTGTTTGATTTATTTCATCAAATAAGTCTCCCTCAAAACCTGTATCTGTAGCATCTAATCCCGTGACATTTGTTCCAGCCGCATCATCTGTATCATAATTACTATTTTTAGCTAACACTTGAGCAGCTGCATTATAAATAATTTTTGCATTGGCCACATCTGCCGCTTTACGTGAGTTTTCAACCGCGCCTAAAATGTTGGGTACTGCAATAACAGCAATGATTGCTAAGATTGCGATAACGATAATTAACTCAATTAATGTAAATCCTTCTTGTTTGTTTTTCATTCTCTCTACCATTTTTTTCATTCCTCATACACTCCTATTATTAGATATTTTGTGGGGGTTCTCAATTTAACTTTATAGATTACCTACACCTTGGTACATGCCAAACATTGGTTGTACAATGGAGATTACTACAAAGCCTACGACCACTGCCAAAACGACGATGATTATTGGTTCTAGCAAAGAGGTCATCTGAGCAACTGCAGACTCTACTTCCCCATCATAGAAGTCTGCAACTTTATTTAAAATAGGTTCAAGTTGTCCTGTATCTTCCCCGATTTTTACCATATGTGTAATCATCGGCGGAAAAGCCCCTAATTCTCGTATCGGCTTTGATAAGGACGAACCTTCGCTCACTTGGTTTCTTGCATCTTCAAGCCCCTTTTCAACCACGTAATTATCAACAACTTTTGCCACGATGGCAAGTGCGTCAAGTAAGGGCAATCCCGAAGCAAGTAATGTACTTAGCGTCCTTGAAAAACGAGACGCCACAATTTTTGTCTGAACGGGTCCGATAATCGGCATCTTTAATTTTATTCGGGCTAATGTTATCGCTCCCACTTCTGACTTAACATAAATTCGCATCAAAATAATACCAACTATGATCGCAGGAACTAAGATATACCATCGATATTTGATAAAATTGCTTGTGGCAATCAATGCTCTTGTCGTTGCCGGTAACTCCATTCCCATCCCATCAAACATACTAACAAAGGTAGGAACGACAACAAGCACTAGAAGAATGACAACCGCTAATGCCACTACAGAAACAACTGCAGGATATGTTGTTGCTTTTCGAACGGATTGTTGTAATTTGTATTCTTTCTCAAAATGCTCTGCCATACGATGTAAGGCAACTTCAAGACTTCCAGACACTTCTCCCGCTTCAATCATATTGATAAGGATTTCAGGGAAATATTTGCTATTTGCACGCATTGTTGCAGATAATGCCTCCCCTTGTTCAACACGCTCATACATGTTCGCGACAACTTTGGCAAGATACTTATTTTCTGTTTGTTCTTTGAGCAGATATAAGGCTTCCAAAACACTGACTCCAGCATTTAATATTGCCTCAAATTGTTGGCAAAAAATCGTCAGATCCTTAACCTTTACAGGATTACCTAAGACGACTTCACCATGTAAGGCTCCTTGTTCAGAAATAGTCTCCGGAAATAGATTGTTCTCTTTGAGCTTTATAATCGCAGATTGACGATTAGAAGCTTCAATAACCCCTTTTTGTTTTTTTCCATGAATTGTTGATGCAACATAACTAAATTTTGCCATAATACTACCCCTTCACTTTGGCATTTTTACACAGCAAGATTATTATATCACTCTCAATTGGATAAATCAATTATTTATTCACTATTTGTTCATATTTTATTCATAATGTCTCTAGTTTGTTCATATTCCTTCTGTTTTTTTAATGAAGCAATCGTCGTTCCAATGTATTTGGGTCTGTTGCAAACATAATTGCCTGTTCTCGATTAATTATCCCTTGATTAACAAGGTTTAGCAAAGACTCATCCATGGTTTGCATACCCATCTCACGATTTGTTTGAATTATTGAGTTGATTTGATGTGTTTTATTCTCACGAATAAGATTACGAATAGCTTGATTAACATGAAGTGTCTCAAAGGCCGCAACACGTCCGCTTTTGTCAAAATTAGGTAATAACTGCTGCGATACAATTGAGACCAAAACACTTGAAAGCTGTATACGAATCTGTTGTTGCTGATGTGGCGGAAATACGTCAATCACACGATCAATAGTATTTGCTGCACCAATCGTATGTAATGTTGACAAAACAAGATGACCTGTCTCTGCTGCAGTAATCGCAATAGCTATAGTCTCTAAATCCCGCATCTCCCCAACAAGAATAACATCCGGATCTTGACGCAAGGCAGCGCGAAGCGCATGACTAAATGAATTCGAATCAACCCCAACCTCTCGTTGATTCACTATAGAGCGCTGATGGCGATGCAAATATTCGATAGGATCTTCAAGCGTGATTACATGTGCGTTACGATTTTTATTGATTTGATCTATAAGAGCGGCAAGGGTTGTTGATTTTCCGCTACCGGTAGGTCCTGTAACAAGAACCAGCCCTCTTTTTTTACTATACAAATCAACAACTGATCGTGGCAACCCAAGGCTTTGTGGACTTGGTATTTGACTAGCGACTAATCGGATAGCTGCTGCCATTGACCCTCGTTGCCTAAACACATTAACACGATATCGCCCTAGATTTAATATGCTATATGAAAAATCGATTTCTCCACATTCTTCAAATCGTCTGTATATCTCAGAAGACATAATCGGTCGAATTAATTCTACAGATTGACTCGGTGTTAATCGTTCATAATCCATATACGTTAATTTGCCGTGAATTCTTAAAATAGGCGGAACTCCAACGGTTAAATGCAGGTCTGATGCATTTTTTTCCATGGCTTGTGTCAGTAAGTCATCTATCGTCATTATATCCCCCTTTCTACTCCGTTCCATATGAGATGCGTATCATTTCTTCAAGGGTTGTCGTCCCATTAAGAACGTGACGCTTACTATTATCTCGAATCGTCTTTAATCCTTGTGCAAGTGCCTTATTTCGAATATCATCTGTCGTTCCCTTTTGATTAATAATTTGACGAAGACTTTGATCAATCGGTAGAATCTCATAGACACCAATTCGTCCTGTATATCCGGTATTACCACATAAATGGCACCCTTTTTCTTTATATACATACAAGGTTTCTCCCATACTAACATCGAGCATAGCTTTTTCTTCATCTGTCGCTAAAACTTTCTCTCGACATTTTGTACATAATCTTCGCACAAGGCGCTGCGCAATGACACCTACAACAGATGCGCTAATTAAAAAGGGCTCAATTCCCATGTCCATCAAGCGACTAATTGAACTTGCAGCATCATTGGTATGCAATGTACTGACAACCAAGTGACCGGTAATTGATGCCTTGACCGCAATCTCTGCTGTCTCTGCATCTCGAATCTCACCAATCATAATAACATCCGGATCTTGCCGTAAAATAGAACGAAGTGCCGAAGCAAAGGTTAGTCCAGTCTTTGGATTGACTTGAACTTGATTAATCCCTTCAATCTGAGACTCAACAGGGTCCTCTACCGTAACAATATTAAGATCCTCTTGATTAATTTCATTTAAAGATGTATATAGGGTTGTCGACTTACCACTACCTGTCGGTCCCGTGACTAAAATAATGCCATGAGGATGTGATAGAATGCTTTCAAACTTAAAAAGGTCATCTCTAAAAAGTCCAAGTTCTTCTTTTCCTTTTGTAAAGCCTTCTTTGGAGTTAACACGCATTACTACTTTTTCCCCATAAACCGTTGGTAGACTTGATACACGGATATCATAGGCCTTGTTATTAACTTTTATGTTGATACGTCCATCTTGGGGCTTGCGTTTTTCTGCAATATCCATTCCCGCCATAATCTTAATACGGGCGACAATCGCGCTTAATAAGGTGGTTTCATAATCAAACATTTGTTGTAGTTTTCCATCAATACGATATCGAACGCGAATATAGCGTTCATAGGGTTCAATATGGATATCACTTGCTCGATGGCGCACAGCTTGCTCCATAATAGTATTAACAAGTTTGACAATGGGAGCGCTTTGAACCATATCACCACTTAATGTCTCTTCTTGTATTTGCGCTTCGACATAAATTTCTTGTTCTTGCTTATACTCCTCTGCGGCTTTCATTGCTTGCTGCTTTCCATAGTGCATTTCAATAGCAAACTTAATATCTTCCTCATTCGCAAGCATCGGCACGACTTCTTTTCCCGAATATATTTTCACGTCATCAATCGCAAAAATATTAAGTGGATCTTCCATAGCGACATATAGATTACTTTCTGTCAACCGAATTGGAATCAATACATGTCGCTTTGCAAGCGACTCGCTAATAGTTAATACTGCTTCTTTAGATATATCATATTCTTTTAATTCAACAAATGGAATTCCAAGTTGATATTCCAAAACCTCATTAATATTTTGTTGCGTAACAAAACCTAAGCGAATCAAAACCTCTCCTATTTTTTCTCCGCTTTGGCGTTGTTCATTTAATGCCTCATCTAACTGCGCTTCTGTAATAATGCCATATTGCATCAACAAATCCCCAATACGCAATTTTTTCTTAAACGCTTTCACGTTTGATCACCCTCTCCTTAAATTGCTTCTCTTTTTCTATTATATCAGATACTCTTTTGCTACAGTTAATCTTTTTTCTCTATTTTTCGATCCACTTTGCGTAGCAATTCATTTTCCAAAGCTTTTACCGGCAACTTGATCCATAGTTTTTGCTTTGGATGTGGCGCCTCGACAACTGATTCTCCCTCTTGTGTTGTTAATGCCTCCACAGTAAAAACATGGGTTGAACCATCTGTTTTCATAAGCTCTAGAGTGTCACCAACCACAAACTTATTGCGCTGTTCAATCAATGTCAGTTCACTTTGGGTATCTTCTAATACCCTTCCTACAAAAACATACTCGCGTATATAAGTATTACTATCATATATCTGTCCTTCTGCATCGGGACGCTGATGATAAAACCCAGTGGTAAATTGGCGATAACTACATTTTTTTATCTCGTCCATATAGGTTGACTTATTGGCATTGTATAATGCAACATCTGTAAAGTAATCATCAATCGCTTTACGATATGCACGCGTTACCGTTGCCACATATAGCCCTGTTTTCATCCGTCCTTCAATCTTAAGACTAGTAATACCAGAACGAATAATTTCATCCATATATTCAATCATACATAAGTCTTTTGAATTATAAATATATGTTCCTCTCTCATTTTCATATACAGGCATATATTCTCCTGGACGCGACTCTTCCATCAGGTGATATGTCCATCGACATGGATGTGTACACGCACCTTTGTTTGCATCTTTTCCTGTCATATAATTACTTAACAGGCAACGTCCCGAATATGAAATACACATCGATCCATGTACAAAAGCCTCAATATCCATCTCCATAGGTATCTTGCTACGTATCGTTGCTATTTCCGAAAATGAAAGTTCTCTAGCTACAACGACACGTTTTACGCCTTGTTGGTACCAAAAGTTAATGGAAGCGTAATTTGTATTATTCGCTTGTGTACTTAAATGTAATTCCATATCCGGTAGAATTGTTTTTGCAATAGCTAAAATCCCTGGATCTGCAATGATTAGTGCATCCGGTTTGATTTCCTTAAGCTCTTCAAAATATGCCTCAACTGCTGGAATATCTTGATTGTGGGCAATAATATTTGCAGTTACATAGACTTTAACATCATGTGCGTGGGCATGAGCAATTCCCGCTTTCATATCTTCTATTGAAAAATTTCGCGCCTTTGCACGCAATCCAAACTCTTCTCCACCAATATAAATAGCATCTGCCCCATAGGCAACAGCTATTTTCAGATTTTCCAGGCTTCCAGCTGGAATCAATAATTCCGGTTTGTTCATTTCTAAATTATTCACTTTGTTCTCCTATTCTTTAATCTTTACACTAATGGTTGCCCCATCAGCTATATCTAATATCGTAGTGCTCAATTGCGCGTGGTGATTTAACTCCCATAAGTACTGACGCATCCTTTGGTGAATTGTGCGCCGTCGTCTAGGCACATTAAAACGTGACTTTGCAACATCGCCTTGCTGTAACACATTATCGGATACTAACGTTCCTTGATGTGCTAATAATTTTACAACATAAGGTAAAAAAGTTAAATATTGACCTTTCGCTGCATCCATAAAAATAAAATCGTACACTTCTTCTTCTTGACATAACTGTTCCAAAATTTGTGTTGCATCCCCTTCGATTTGATGAATCAAGGGGGCATAGCTTGAAGCTTTGATATTCTCGCTCGCTTTTTGAACCATCGTCTTATCACGTTCTATTGTTGTCATACGAACCTTTGTAATATCAACCACTTCATCTAGTGCCTGCATCATTAAAAGAGATGAATAGCCAATAGCCGTACCAATTTCAAGAATTCGTAACGGTTTTGCCATCTGAATTAAAACCTTCATCATCGATGCCATATCATCTTTTATAATGGGCACTTGATGTTGTCGCGCATATATTTTCATTTGTTGTATTGCCTTTGACTCCTCTTTGCGAATATAGCCAAGATAATGGCTCATTGAATAATTATCTTTCAAGTTGGACTCCTTTTATCAAAAATAGGCTAAAGATATCTTTAGCCTATTTTCTGTCTTCCTTACTAGAATTTTTGATTGTATTTATTTTTTGCTGCATTATGGTCATCTAACGTTGCATTAAACTCATGCGCTCCAGTTTCCGGATCTTTTAATACAAAGTACAGGTAATTATGACTTTCCGGATATAGTGACGCTTCAATAGCTGCAGCACCAGGATTGGCTATAGGACCGATAGGTAATCCTGGATTTCTATATGTATTATATGGTGATTCAATTTCTAGGTCACGATACAAAAGTCGATCACGAGGAATTTCTAATGCATACATAATGGTACTACACATCTGTAAATTCATATCAATGTTCAATCGGTTATAGATAACCCCTGCAACTTTAGGACGTTCCTCTGCAACACGAACCTCTTTTTCAATCATTGATGCAATCGTAATAATTTCATCAACTGTATAGCCCAATTCTTCTGCTTGATCATAATACTCTTGTGTAAACACATCATCAAACTTCATCAGCATCTTACTAATAATATCTTCTGGCGACGCATCCGCATAAACTTCATATGTTGCCGGGAAAAGATATCCTTGTAAGCGTTTTGGGCGATCTGGCAATTGTTCAAGAAAACGATATCCGTAGTTGCCATTTTCTGCCGCATTCATGAATTCATTGGCTGTACATAACCCTTGAGCTGCTACACGTTCTGCAATCTGTTCAAGTGTAAACCCTTCCGGAATCGTGAATTTTACGACTTCACGCTTTTCACCTTCTTCAGAAAGAATCTTCATAATTTCTTCTGGCTCCATTCCGGTATTAAGGGAAAAATCACCATACTGAAACGATCCGTCAACACCCTGAAGCTTTGCCAAAACTCGAAAATACACTGCACTTCGAATCAGTTCATTTTCTTCCAAAATATTTGCAATCGTTTCAGATGATGCACCTTTTGGAATACTGATCTCTTTGGTGACAATTGTTCGATTGGCATCCGGCTCTTTTGCCATCAGTTCGTACCCTGAACCATACGCCCAAATTGCCGCTTGATATACTGCAAAAACAGCTACTACAATAATAACAATTTTTAACAAATAGTTAAAAATGTCTCCAAGAATTTTGTTAATCATAAGATCACCTTTCGCTACTCTAGAAAATGTGTATCAAATTCTATTTTTTCTGTGATTGTGTCATAAACCGACGTCATCAGCTTGGAAAACTTGAGCTCTGCATCCAAAAACATTTTGACCGTCGGCTCACTTAATAACTCTTCATAGTCTTGCTTTAGACTAATTAAATTTTCATACGCATTATATGCACCATAATGGTGTGACACTTGAATTTCAAAGTTTTTACGTCTGAATTCTTCAACTTGACACAGTAATTCTTCATTACGTTCAAGAATCGATCGATAATTTAAGTAATCAATATATTCTTGAGTTTCTTTTATTTTGTTGACGAGTTCAAGCGTTTCTTCTTTGATATCCATTATATCACCTCTTATTCAACTTCCATAATTACAGGTAAAATCATTGGATTACGTTTCATTTGGCGCCATAGATGTTCACGCAAGTCATCTCGAACTGCATTTTTCATCTTAGCCCATCCTTCTATTTTACGCTCTTTGCATTTTTGAAGTGTTTTGACAACGACTTCACGTGTTTCTTGCATCAAATCTGCCGATTCACGAACATACACAAAGCCACGTGATACAATATCGGGTCCTGATAATATTTCTAATGTTCCTTTGCGTACTGTAACTACGACAACAATCAATCCATCTTCCGATAATTTTTGTCGATCTCTCAAGACAATATTACCGACATCTCCTACACCTAAGCCATCAACCAACAACGGTTGGCAAGAAATACTGCCGTTACGATTAGCATGGGTTTTCGTCAATTCTAAAATCTCACCATTGGATAGCAAGAAAATATTATCTTTACGCATTCCTAGATTACTTGCAAGTTCTGCATGTTTTTTCAGATGTTTGTATTCACCATGTACCGGAATGAAATATTTAGGCTTCACAAGTGAATGTAACAGTTTAAGTTCTTCTTGACATGCATGTCCAGATACATGTGTATCCTCAACAATCACTTCTGCTCCACGTTTATATAAATCATTAATAACTTTGGATACATATTTTTCATTTCCAGGGATTGGCTTTGAACTAAAGACAATAACATCCCCTTCTTTGATTTGAATATTACGATGTGCTCCACTTGACATACGTGATAACGCTGCTAGTGGCTCACCTTGACTTCCAGTTGTTACCAATACAATCTGTCCATCTTTATATTTATCAATATCATTAATATCCGTCAACATATTTTTGGGCATCTTTAAGTAACCCAGCTCTGAAGCCGTGGTGACTACATTAACCATTGATCGTCCTTGAACAATAACTTTACGTCGATATTTTTTCGCCGAGTTTACGATTTGTTGTACTCGATCAACGTTGGAAGCAAAGGTTGCAACAATTAACCTACGTCCTTTGTTTTCTTCAAAAATCATATCGAAGGATTTTCCGACACTGCTTTCTGACATCGTATATCCTGGTCGTTCAGCATTTGTACTATCTGCCATCAATGCAAGAACACCTTGTCTGCCCAACTCTGCAAAACGTCCTAAATCAATGGGTTTTCCATGGATCGGGTTATAATCCACCTTAAAGTCTCCCGAGTGAATGACCGTTCCTGCAGGCGTTGTGATTGCAAGTGCCAAAGCGTCTGCAATAGAATGATTGGTTCGAATAAATTCAACCGAGAACAATTTTCCAAGGTTGACCTTTTGTCCCGGGTTGATTCGCTTACGTTTTGTTGAATTCATCATTCCATGCTCTTTTAACTTATTTTCTAATAGGCCTATGGTCAATCGTGTCCCATACACAGGCACATTAACATCCTTAAGAACATAAGGTAAAGCTCCAATATGGTCTTCATGACCATGGGTGAGCACAAACGCTTTTACCTTTTTGATGTTTTGTTTTAGATATGTTGCATCCGGAATGACCAAGTCAATTCCTAACATTTCATCCTCCGGGAATGCAATACCACAATCAACAACCACAATTTCATCTTTATATTCAAACACTGTGATGTTCATACCGATTTTGTCCAACCCACCTAAAGGTATTATTTTCAGTTTTTCATTTGTTTTCTTCAAGAAAACACCTCCGTCTAATTATCGAGTAGGCTTAAGAATCTCTTCATTTTTTTCTTGACATTCTTTACATACTCCAAAAAATTTTGCTTGATGATCATGCACTAAAAAGCCATAGGATTCCAAAAAGCTTTTTTCAATAGAGCCCATTAAATCTTCCGTTACTTCAATGACTTTTCCGCATTGATCACAAATTAAATGATGATGGCGATGTCCTTCGTCTTCATTGGCTAACTCATAACGAATATACCCATCATCTAGGTTCAGTTTTTCAACAATTTTAAGTTCATTTAATAGCTGTATATTACGATAAACCGTTGCCAATCCGATCTCTGGATGTTCAGCTTTCACAATCTGATACAATTCTTCAACGGTTAAATGTTTATCTTGATTTGCCAGCATTGCATCAAGTACTACTTTGCGCTGGGACGTAATCTTATAACCATGCTCCTTTAATCGAATACAAATCTGCTCTTTTTTAGCATCCATTTCTCCACCATTTACCCTTTTCTAATTAATAACAATTATCAACAGTATAAATGAAACTCATCTTTTTGTCAATTTTCGAAAGTTTCAATTTGCTTTTCCAACATAGGAAAAACAACATCTAAGATATCATCATCTTCGACAATTTCATAGATTATATCGTCTCCTTCTAAATATGTAGCTTTAAGTACATACGCAAGAACTTCTTCTTCCTCTTCTTGTGTATCACTTTCTATCACAAGCAAATACCCATCTTCTTTATATTGGATAGCGCTTAAAATATCAAATGTTATTTTTTCTCCTGTTTCATCATCATAAAAATCAATTCTTTCCATGTCATTCATCTTATTCAATTCCTTTTCAAATCAAGATACGTCTGCAAAATTAATGCGGCCGCTACTTTATCAATATATTTTTTTTGTTCGGTTTTGCGTACATTTCCTTCTGTAAGAACACGCTCAGCAGCAACTGTTGATAATCGTTCATCAAAAGTTGCTACAGGTATACCAAGCTCTCGCTCAATACGTTTGACAAAATAAAGCGTCCGATCAGCACGTTCTCCCAAATCATTATTCATATGCTTGGGTAATCCAACAACAATAAGTTCCACCTCATATTCATCAACCAAGCTTTTTAAACGTTTTATCGAATCGATAAGATTTCCAGGATCTTGTCTTGAAATTGTCTCAATCCCTTGTGCTGTCCAACCTAAAGGGTCACTCATAGCCACCCCAATCGTTTTTGATCCATAATCTAATCCCATTATACGCATGGCTTATTCAATCCTTACTCACGAATATTGTGTTTAATATAGTTTTTAACCAATTCTTCTAATAGCTCATCGCGCTCCAACTGACTAATGAGTGTCCTTGCATTGTTATGACTGGTAATATACGTCGGATCTCCTGATAGTATGTATCCAACAATTTGATATATAGAATTATATCCCTTTTCTTCAAGAGATTCATAAACAATTTTCATAGTTTTTGTCACTTGGTTTTCCGGTTCTTTTTCAGGTCGTCTGAAAAATTGCGTATTATCTAGTCCCATGTTTTCACATCCTATCTATAAAATATTTCAATATCTATACTCATATTACAGTAAAGCACTTAAAATATCAATTGTTTATTTATTAAAATCATTTTACAAATGATTTCTCACCTCGTATTCCATCATGGAAAAGCTCAACTAGATCTACAGGGATAATCTGCCCTTTAAGCCCAGTATCACCTTGAATATATACGCGAATATACTCCGGTGTATAGCCTGTTAAAAACATTTTTCCTTCAAGCTCTATCTCTTCTTCAATAAGTACTTGAACCTTAGCTTCCAGGTGTCGATTTAAGTAGTCTTGCTTTAACTGAGCCGTTGTTGCTATCAACTCTTGGCTACGCTGATTTTTTACTTCTCCATCAACTTGAGGTTTCATTTTTGCAGCTTTTGTCCCTTCGCGTATAGAATACTTAAAAACATGAACGTCTGAAAAAGCCACTTTTTCAACAAAAGCTTTTGTCGTCTGCGCTTCTTTTTCTGTTTCCATAGGAAAACCTACAATGACATCCGTTGTTAATGCTGGATCTGTATAATATCGGCGTAGCAGTTCTACTTTTTCATAGTACTCTTTTGACGTATATTTTCGATTCATACGTTTGAGTACGCTATCACTTCCACTTTGCATGGAAAGGTGAAAATGCGGACATACTTTTTCACATTGGCTTAAACGTTGTACAAATTCTTCACTTATTAAACCAGGCTCAACAGAACCAATACGGATGCGTTTTAGCCCTTCGATTTGATTTAACTGTTCAATAAGATGAATTAACGTGACCCCTTCCAAGTCTTTTCCATATGATCCGATATGGATACCTGTCAATACAATTTCTTGATAGCCATGTAAGACCAATTCTTTAACTTCATTTATCACTGCTTGGGGATCTCTTGAACGGACAATTCCCCTTGTATATGGGATGATGCAATACGAACAATATTGGTCGCATCCATCTTGTATTTTTAATGTTGATCGTGTTTTGTTTTGTTGTGCTTCTATATGCAGTTCCTCAAAGACAATGTTATGATGCACGTCTTCGATTTTAGCAATATTTAATGATTGATCTTGAAACGATTGAACAATTTCAACCAATTGATTTTTTTGTGTATTGCCAATCAACAAATCAATATATGGCATGTCTTTTAATTGTTCATGTTGAATTTGAACATAACATCCAACCGCAACTACGATGCCATGAGGATTGTTTTTTTTGGCTCTGGAAAGCATTTTCCGTGATTTTTTATCAGCGATATTGGTCACCGTACATGTATTCACAATGTAAATATCATTTTTTTCATCAAATTCACCAATATTATATCCTGCTTTTACAAATTGTTCAGTCATAGCTTCGGTTTCGTATTGGTTGACTTTACATCCGAGTGTATGAAACGCAACAGACGGCATAATCTTCACTTCTTTCTATAGAATAAATTTACATGTTGCAATAGTTTAGTAATACATTTGTAACTTGACATTATAATGGGTTATGATAGTATTATTGTATAGTTTATTAAATAAAGGAGGCAAGGAAATGACAACTATACAAGTAACTCTCAATTCAATTGACAAAGTCAAAACATTTGTTAATTTAGTCAGTCGTTATGATTCAGACTTTGATCTTGTTTCTGGTCGATATGTGATTGATGCTAAATCTATCATGGGTATTTTCAGCTTAGATTTAAGTAAGCCCATTGAGTTAAACATTCATGATCAATCCATCGTTGATGAAGTTAAAAGTGCATTAAATGATTTTATCATTGAATAAATCTAAGGCAACGAAGACTAGGGGCATGGCCCCTTTTTTTATTGCCCTGGTTTTATTTTTATAACTTCAGTATCTTCTATTGCTTTTTTAATCATTGAATCAATATCCTTTAAGTTTTTCTCGGATTTTTCAATAGCTTCAAGTTTTGGCTTTGTTACCGGATGCTTGGCAACAAACACGGTACAACAATCTTCATACGGAAGAATTGATGTCTCATATGCATCAATCTTTTCACTAATGTCTACAATTTCTTGCTTATCAAAACCAATCAATGGTCTAAATACCGGCATCGTACATACCGCATTGGTCGCCACTAAACTATGTATGGTCTGTGAAGCCACTTGTCCAATACTCTCTCCTGTTACAAGAGCCAACGCTTTTAAATACTTTGCATGGGCTTCTGCAATAGCCATCATCACACGTCGCATGATAATAGTTAGCTGTTCATGAGGACACTGCTCATAGATAGCTAGTTGAATTTCTGTAAATGGAACAATGTGCAAACGAATGGGCCCTGTCTTACGTGAAATAATACGCGCCAAATCAATAACCTTTTGTTTTGCCCGTTCACTCGTATAAGGATGTGAATGAAAATAGACTGCATCTATTGCTACGCCTCGTTTTGCAATCATATACCCTGCCACCGGACTGTCAATTCCTCCAGAAAGTAATAGCATTGCTCGACCATTTGATCCTACTGGCATACCACCTAACCCTTTAATCATTTTTGAATAAATATAAGTTCGGTCACGAACTTCAATCCAGATACGAACTTCAGGATTATGTACATCTACTTTAAGCTCCGGATATACATTTAATAAATGAGCTCCTACTTCTCGACAAATCTCCATAGATGTTACTGGATAAGATTTGACTGCTCGGCGGGCTTCGACCTTAAATGTAAAGTCTTGTGTCGGATACTGCTGTTTTACAAAATCAGTCACTGTCGTTTTGATTTCTTCAAAATCACCACGTTCAATAACAACAACTGGACAAATATAAGCAATTCCAAAGACCTCTTTAATAGCATCTAGCACTTCTTGCTCTTCATAATCCGAATGTGGTTCAACAAAAATACGTCCTTGTTCTTTTTGTACTTTAAACACACCTAAAGCTTCTATGCGATGACGTATCTGATCCATCAAAATATTTTCAAACATATATCTGTTTTTCCCTTTTAATGCGATTTCGCCATACTTAATTAAAAATGCTTTTTTCATGAAAACCTCCATTATTTTTTTACAAATCGACCAAATATTTTATCATTTTTTTTCAATGCATCAATTAAACAATCTACATCTTCTTTTGACTGACTATGTGTAAAGCTAATACGGATGGATTTGTCGCTTTCCTCATCGCTTAATCCAATGGCTTTTAACACATGAGATACATTTAATTTTTTTGAGCTACATGCTGATCCAGTACTTACCGCAATTTTATCATCTTCAAGGCTATGTAGTAACACTTCACCCTTAATGGATTTTGAACGGATATTAACAATATATGGACTTGCAATCTCTTTATCAAACACTCCAGTAGAATATCTTGAATTAACATACCAATCCGGAAGTTCTTCTACAAGTCGTTCCACAAAATATGCTTTAAGTTCAATCAGGCGGGAATAGCGTTCTTCATTTGTTAACATCATTTGTTTTGCTGCTTCATACATTCCTACAATCCCGGCAACATTTTCTGTCCCTGGACGAACACCTTTTTGTTGACTGCCACCATATTGCAGGGGAATGATTTTTATGTTTTCATCAATGTAAGCAAATCCGACACCTTTGGGACCATAGATTTTATGCCCACTTGCAGAGTACATATCCACTTGACACTGTTTAAGCTGTAGGTTAAACTTTCCAAACCCTTGCACACCATCAACATGAAAAAGTGTGTTTGGATTCACTTCTTTGATTATCTTACCAATGGACTGAATATCTTGAATAGTTCCAAGTTCATTATTAACATGCATGATGGACACCATTGTTGTATCCGGACGGATTGCGCGACGTAATACATCAAGAGAAACTTGACCTGTATGGTCCACCGGAAGACGCGTCACTTCAAATCCTTGATTTTCAAGAAATGTGAATGTTTCACCAACAGATGCATGTTCAATTTTTGATGTAATAATATGCTTGCCACTTCTATGATACGCTCTAGCTACCCCTTGAATACATAAGTTATTACTCTCTGTTCCTCCTGAGGTAAAGTAAATCGCTTTTTCTTTAACTCCAAGTAGTTTGGCAATATAATTTCTAGCTTTATTCACTTCATTTTCTGCATCCAAACCTTTGGCATGCAGGCTTGATGGATTGCCATAATCGATTTGCAGCATACGTTGCATTGCTTTAAGCGCTTCATTACAAAGCGGTGTCGTCGCCGCATGATCAAAATATAGGTTCATTTATTTTTTCTTCCTTTCAATACCAATCGGCTAAATCACTCTTCACACAAAAAAGGACATGATGCCTTTTGGTTCAGTAACACAAAAAAATGTAGGTAGTTCCCCACCTACATCCCTATCATACGTTTTATTTTCCTAAAACATTTTCAATCGCTTGTAAAACTCGGGCTTTCTGAAATGGCTTTACAATAAAGTCTTTGGCACCTTTTTTTATTGCATCAACAACCATTGGCTGTTGTCCCATTGCAGAACACATGATAATTTTACTCTCAGGACTTGATTCTACGATTCCGGGAATTGCTGTAACTCCATCCATCTCAGGCATTGTAATATCTAAAGTAATAATATCTGGTTTAAATTCTTTAGCTTTCGTAATTGCTTCTTTACCATTACTTGCCTCAGCAACAACCTCGTATCCTTCTTCGGTCAACATTTTTTTTAATACAGTACGCATAAAAACCGCATCATCAACGATCATCACATTAACTGCCATAACTAGGCCTCCTCTATTTCATACATCAGCATTGCCATAAAGACCATGCCGGCTGTTTCTGTTCTAAGTATTCGATTCCCTAAACTCACAAGTTCTCCACCAATAGCTAATAGCTCTTTGATTTCTTCAGGATCAAAACCACCTTCCGGACCAATCAAGACAGCAATCTTTTTTGCATCATGCAAATGTTTGAAAACTTCTCGCGTCCCTAACATTCCTCGTGTGTTTTCGTACGGAATTATGACTTTATCATAGTCTTTTAGCTCTGTCAACATTTCGCGCCAGTTAAGTACGCCTCTAACCGATGGAATAACGCCTCGCTTGCTTTGTTTAGCCGCAGATTGCGCAATCGCATTCCAACGACGAACTTTTTTAACCGCCTTTTGTTCATCATACTTTACTATAGAACGGCGCATTTGAACGGAGACGATCTCATACGCACCTAACTCAACACATTTTTGTGTAACCTGTTCCATCTTGTCTTGTTTAGGTGCACCTTGATAAAGCGTCACTTGAATGGGTAATTCACTCATGGAATTATCTACTGATTGTATTTTACACTGAATTACTTCATTCGTCAATGCTTCGATTTCACACTGATACTCTAACCCTTCACCATTGCTAATTACAAGAGGCTCTCCTTCTTTTAAACGAAGAACATTCATAATATGATTTACGTCTTGTCCTGTAATGTGAATATGCGTATCGTCTATTGCTGTATTCTCCACAAAAAAATGATACATCTCACACCTCTTTTCCTGCTATGACACTTGCTCTTGAAATGATGGCTACCCAACCTCCATCACGATTAATCTCAATAATCTCAAAGCCTTGGGCTTCTAAATGTGAAACAACCAGCGCTTCTTTTTCTTTAATAATTCCTGATGCAATAAATATACCTTGATCCTTTAAAACTTGGTGGACCTTCTCTGTAATAGATATTATAATTTCAGCAAAGATATTTGCTACGACAAAATCTACATGTTCATTAACATTTTCAAGCAGATCTCCTTGATAAACCGTCAATTGATCTTCTACATGATTAGAAGCGATATTTTCTTTTGCAATTTTACATGCACTTGCATCAATGTCAATTAAGCGCCCCACTCCGGCTCCAAGTTTAGCGGCAGCAATGCCTAAGATACCACTTCCACACCCTACATCTACAAAACTATCACCATGTTCAGTATATTTTTCTATGGCTTTCATACATAAGGAGGTCGTCTCATGGGTTCCCGAGCCAAATGCCATCCCAGGATCAATGTCAATAATTATCTCTGTATCCTTATACATTGGCCAATCATTCATGTCTTCCCAAATCGGCTTAACAACAATACGTTGGCTAATAGCAAATGGTTTATAATATTTTTTCCAATTGTGCGCCCAATCTTCATCATCTGTTTTACCTTGTCTAAAAACATATTTTGGAAATCGAAGCTTTATTTCACCTAAGATGGTTGTAACGTCTTCTTCTTCTGAAAGATAGAAGCGTATCCCTACATACTCTTCCATGGTATTATCAAAATCTAATGCGTCAACAAACATCTGCTGTTGTTCTTGTTTTGATATATATTCATCAAGAATCTCTACACCTTGAATAGGATAATCATATAGGTCTGCGCAAAAAATATCCGCATCGTCGCGATGCACTAAGGTTTCTATTTCAATATATTTCATAATGACCCTTTCATCTTAAGGCAAAGACGCATTTTATTCAAATGCGTCTTTCATTTTGTCAAATATCCCTTTTTTTTTCTTACCTGCTGTAACTTCTTCTCCAAATGCCGCTGCAAGCTCTTCAAAAGCTTCTTTTTGCCGTTGATTAAGTTTTGTTGGTGTCTCTACAACCACATCAACATATTGATCCCCACGGGATTTGCTGTGATTCAAGTAGGGAACTCCTTTTCCACGTAATCTAAAACGTGTTCCCGTTTGTGTTCCCGGATCAATACTATATTTTACTTTTCCATCCAGTGTCGGCACTTCAATTTCTGCTCCAAGGGCAGCTTGTGTGAAGGAGATTTTCATTTTATAATATATATCCGTTCCATGACGTTCAAACTCCGCATGTGGTCGAATATAAATTGTCAGTAAGATATCGCCACGTGGTCCACCATTTTCTCCTGGCTCTCCTTTGCCTTTTAAGCGAATGGTTTGTCCATTGTCAATACCTGCTGGTATATTTACTGAAATTTTCTTACGTTTTTTTACATATCCAGCTCCTGAACAGGCTTCACATTTTTCTTTAATGATTTTTCCGCTTCCTTGACATGTTGGGCATGTTCTTACACTAGCCACGGTTCCTAAAATCGTCTGCTGATTATATCGAACTTGTCCCGAACCGCCACATTGACTACATGTCTCAGGATGTGTTCCTTCTTTGGCACCACTTCCGTGACACACTTCACATTCATCTGACACAGAGATATTGAGATCTTTGTCTGTCCCAAAAACTGCCTCTTCAAAATCTAATTCGATTGAGGCACGTAGTGACGCACCTTTTTTTGGTCCATTACTTGGTCCTCGGCGTCCGCCTCCACCAAAAAAATCTCCAAAAATGTCACCAAACATATCACCCATATCACCAAAGTCAAATCCACCTGAGAATCCGCCATGACCTGGTCCGCCTTGGCTAAAGGCTGCATGTCCAAATTGGTCATACTGTTGTCTTTTTCCAGCATCACTAAGCACTTCATATGCTTCTGTTGCTTCTCTAAACTTGTGTGCTGCTGATTCATCGTCTGGATTAATGTCCGGATGATATTTTTTTGCTACTTTGCGATATGCTTTTTTTATATCTGAGTCTGTTGCATCTTTTGATACACCAAGAACTTCATAATAATCACGTTGTTCAGCCATAATTCACCGCCTATTTCTTTTTTGTGAAGATCTATTCATGGTTCAAGGAAAGGAGACACTTTGCCCCTTTCCTTAATATGTTATATCTTCTTAATTCACGTATTACCTATTATATATTATTCTTCTGTAAAGTCAACGTCAACAACATCATCATCTGCTTGAGCAGAATCACTTGCTTGTCCACCTGCCGCTTGATTTGGATCCATACCTTCTGGTCCTGCTTGCGCACCACTTGCTGCATAGATTTTTTGAGATACTTCATTAAGCACGTGCATTAATGCATCTTTTGCCGCCGTGATTTTTTCAATATCTGCAGTTTCTAATGTTTTTTCTTCTGTTTCTTTAAGAAGTTCTTTTACTTTACTTACTTCGCTTTCAAGGCGAGTTTTATCTGCATCTTCTAATTTTTCACCAAGCTCTTCGATTGTCTTTTCTGTTTGGAAGACAAGTGAATCGGCTTCGTTACGAGCATCAATACCTTCTTTTCTTTTCTTATCTTCAGCTTCAAAAGCTTTAGCTTCTTCAACTGCACGATCGATTTCATCATCTGATAAGTTGGTACTTGCTGTAATTGTGATATGTTGTTCTTTTCCTGTTCCCAAGTCTTTTGCACGAACAGTTACGATACCATTGGCGTCAATGTCAAAGGTTACTTCAATTTGAGGAATACCACGACGAGCAGCTGGAATACCATCCAAACGGAAACGACCAAGTGTTTTATTGTCTCTTGCAAATTCTCTTTCTCCTTGAACAACATGGATATCAACTGCTGACTGATTATCTTCTGCTGTTGAGAAAATTTGGCTCTTTTTCGTTGGAATCGTTGTATTTCTTTCAATGAGTTTTGTCGCCACTCCACCAAGTGTCTCTAATCCAAGAGATAAAGGTGTAACATCTAGTAACAAGATATCACCTGCACCTGCATCCCCTGCAAGTTTTCCACCTTGAATCGCTGCACCAACTGCAACACATTCATCTGGGTTGATTCCTTTGAATGGGTCTTTTCCAGTAAGTTTATATACAGCAGCTTGTACAGCCGGAACACGTGTTGAACCACCTACAAGTAATACTTTATCAATTTCTGATGCATCCAAATCAGCATCTTTTAAAGCAAGATTAACCGGTCCCATTGTCGCTTGAACAAGATCGTGTGTTAACTCATCAAACTTCGCACGTGTAAGGGTAACATCTAAATGCTTTGGACCTTCTTGTGTCGCTGTAATAAATGGTAAGTTGATATTTGATGTTGTAGCACTTGACAATTCTTTTTTCGCTTTTTCAGCAGCTTCTTTTAGACGTTGCATTGCCATCTTATCTGCAGATAAGTCAACACCTTCCGTGCTTTTAAATTCTTTTACTAAGAAATCTATAACACGTTGGTCAAAGTCATCTCCACCTAAATGGTTGTTACCATTCGTCGCTAATACCTCAAGTACACCATCACCAATTTCAATAATTGATACGTCAAATGTACCACCACCAAGGTCAAAAACCATGATTTTTTGCTCGTGCTCGTTATCTAAACCATAAGCTAATGCTGCAGCCGTTGGTTCGTTAATGATACGTTTTACTTCTAATCCCGCGATTTTCCCAGCATCTTTTGTTGCTTGACGTTGAGAGTCTGTAAAATATGCAGGAACTGTAATAACGGCTGCATCAACAGTTTCTCCAAGATAACTTTCTGCATCTGCCTTTAATTTTTGTAATGTCATTGCAGAAATTTCTTGTGGTGAATAGTTTTTATCGTCGATAGCGACCTTATGATCTGTCCCCATATGTCGTTTAATAGATGCAATGGTTTTATCTGGGTTTGTTATCGCTTGACGCTTTGCAGGTTCTCCTACAAGACGTTCCCCACTTTTTGTAAATGCCACAACCGAAGGCGTTGTTCTTGCCCCTTCTGAGTTTTCTATAACGATTGGTTTTCCACCTTCCATTACAGATACACATGAGTTTGTTGTTCCTAAGTCAATTCCTATAATTTTAGCCATGTTTAATTTCCTCCTATACGTTTTCTTAGTTTACGACTTTTACCATACTATATCTTAAAACAGTCTCTTTATACATATACCCTTTTTGGAAAACTTCTGCCACCAAATTATCATCATATGCATCGTTTTCCTCATGCGTCACTGCATGATGTAAATTCGGATCAAACTCTTGATGTAATGCATCGATTTCTTTGACACCAAGCTCAGTCATTGTATCCATCAACTGTTTGTAAATCATTTCAATACCTTTAGTAATACCTAAATCTTTTTCTTCTTCACTAATATGTTCTAACGCTCTTTCAAAGTTATCAATAACAGGAAGCAGATTTTCTAACACTTCTTTAGCTCCACTATCATACATTGCAGCTTTTTCTTTGATTGTACGCTTTCTAAAGTTATCAAATTCTGCTATTGTACGTTGATACTTATCTGCGTTTTCTTTTGCTTGTTTTTCCGCCTCGATAAGCGCCTGTTTTACAAGCTCTGCCTCTGCCACAGTATCTGTTGCATCACTTTCTGACTCAGGCATTTCATCAATCACTTCTGCTTCCACTTCAACTTCGTCTTTTTGGATTTCTTCATTATCGACTTGTGTCGTTTCATCATGTAATTCTTCGTTTTTCTTCATAAGGATACTCTTCTCTTTCTATAACTTATTTAATAAATCATCGACATTTTTGATTAAACATCTCAAATTCTGAACCGTTCGATCATAATCCATACGCTTAGGGCCAATAATGCCTATAGCACCGACCTTCTCACCGCCAATATGATAGGAAGTGGTAATCAAGCTACATTCTTTAAGTCCATCTAATTCGTTTTCTTCACCGATAACAATTTTAACATGCCCATCATCACTTTCAATGGTCGTGTTAATGATATCTTTGAGCACATCTTTTGTTTCAAGGGTTTTTAGCAACGTAGAGGCTTTACTTATATCGTTAAATTCAGGATACTGTAAAATATTCATCGTCCCATATGTATAAATATCTGAATCATCCACTTCACGTATTGTTTTAAAAACAACATCAATGACTTTTCCAATAACTTCTTCCCCGTCTTCAACCGGGTCTTTAATCTTGTGAATAATGTCAAGCCCAATGTCTTCTAATGTCAAACCAATAAGATGTTGATTCAAAGTTAATGTTAATTGATTTAAAAGCTCTTGATTGACTTCATGTTCAAGGTGAATCATATAATCTTTGATTGCATTACCATCCGTTACGATTACAGCTAAAACTGCACGTTTTTCAACTTCTACAAGTTGAATATTTTTAATTTTACTCTTTTTGTAGGACGGAGAACTTACTATACTTGTATAATGTGTTTCTTTGGCGAGATATTCACCAATTGTTTTTAGCATATCTTCAATTCGAGAAGCACTCTTTTTTAATTCTTCTAGATAGACAAGCTTTGTAAATTCTGCTTTTTGCAGCTGTAGCATCATATCCACATAAAATCGATAGCCTTTATCTGAAGGAATGCGCCCTGAAGACGTATGAGGCTGCATGATGAACCCAAGCTCTTCTAAATCCGACATTTCGTTTCGAATGGTTGCCGGGCTGATTCCTAAATCATAATGTCTCGACAGCGTTCGTGAGCCTACCGGTTCGGCAGTTTCAAAATAATCGTGAATAATTGCTTTAAGAATTTGTAACTTCCGCTCATTTAATTCCACAGTCTCACCACCTTCCAATTTGTTAGCACTCACTCATAAGGAGTGCTAACCATGTATCTATAATATTATCTTCATTGATATTTGTCAACCCTTTTTATGTCAAAAAATATTAAAACCTTATAAAAATTCTTGAAACACGTAGTTGCTGACATCAATTCCTTTATCTGTTAGTTTCAGATACCCCTCGTCAACCATCAATAAACCTTCATTTAGCATTTTGACATAAGCTTCTTTCCACTCCTTATGAAAAGGATCATCAAAGGTTTTGTTAAAGGACTCTAGATGAATGCCTCTATCTAATCGTAGTTCTAAAAAGATTTGCTCTTCCATTCGCCTTTTCTTTGAAGCCGTGTCTGTAAGTTCACGGATGGTATCGATATGACTCGAATGTTTAATGTAATTATCCATATCCGAAGTATTGCTATAACGTGCACCATGAATGTATGATGCAGCTCCAAGACCTATCCCAATATAGTTTTTATCCGTCCAATAAGAGAGATTATGTTGACATTCATAGCCATCTTTTGCAAAGTTAGATATCTCATATCGATGATAGCCATATTCTTTTAAAATCTCTTTTGTGCGATGATACATTCTGCGTTCATCTTCTTCAGAAGGTAGTATTAATTGATTGCGTGTATATAAGTCATCGAATGCTGTGTTTTCTTCAATAATTAAACTATAGGTTGAAAGATGTTCCGGCGAAAGCTTTGCTACAGTATGAAGAGTTTTTTCCCATGATGCATTGGTCTGGTTTGGAAGCCCAAACATTAAGTCGATGTTAATGTTTGTAATATTGGCTTGACGCAAACGATGATAGGTTTTTAAAAAATCGTCATAATTATGAATGCGTCCCAACATTTTTAATTCTTCTGCATCTATGGATTGTAAACCAATACTTACCCGATTAATGGGTGTCTTTTCTATCCATTTTGCAAAAGCTTGTGTAACGGTTCCTGGGTTAACTTCGATACTGACTTCTGCATCACTTTGCACCGTAAGATATTGATGGATTGTCTCAAATATCTGATTCAACTGGGCTAGTGTTAAAACCGATGGTGTTCCACCTCCAATAAAAATCGTTTGAATCGGCGCCTTTAGACGTACAGAATAAGCCTGTATTTCATAACACAGGCTTTCTACATAGTTCTGTTTTGTTTTTATGTCGGTTGGAAACGAGAGAAAATCACAATAGGCACATTTTTGTGCACAAAATGGAATGTGAATATATAAACTATAGGGATTCATAACGTTCTCCTTACTCGTCAAGCTTAAGGATACTCATAAATGCCTTTTGAGGCACTTCGACACTTCCTACTTGGCGCATACGTTTTTTACCTTCTTTTTGCTTTTCCAGTAGTTTTCGCTTACGACTGATATCCCCACCATAACATTTTGCAAGGACATCTTTACGCATTGCACGTACTGTCTCACGTGCAATAACTTTGTTCCCGATAGATGCTTGAATCGGGATTTCAAACATATGTCTTGGAATTTCATTTTTTAACTTTTCTACAATTTTACGACCACGTTCGTAGGCTTTTTCCCGGTGGACGATAAAACTTAGAGCATCCACAATTTCTTTATTGATCAGCACATCTAAACGTACAAGATCAGATTCAACATAGCCAATTAATTGATAGTCAAAAGATGCATAACCTTTAGTTCTTGATTTTAATGCATCAAAAAAATCATAAATAATCTCATTAAGTGGGAGTTCATAAGTTAAAAGCGCTCGCGATTCTTCGATATAGTCCATATGAATATATGTACCACGACGGTCTTGACACAAATCCATAATTGTTCCTACATATTCTTTTGGAACCATAATCTCTGCTTTTACCATGGGCTCTTCCATATATTGAATCTCAGAAGGTTCTGGTAGGTCAATGGGATTAGCCAAAGCTATTTCTTCACCATTGGTTTTTTTCACTTTATAAATTACACTTGGTGCTGTTGTAACAATATCAAGGTTATATTCTCGTTCAATACGCTCTTGAATAATTTCAAGATGCAACAGTCCAAGAAAACCACATCGAAAACCAAATCCTAAGGCGACTGAGGTCTCTGCTTCATATTGTAGCGCTGCATCATTAAGCTTTAATTTATCGAGCGCATCACGTAGGTCTTGATACTTTGACCCATCTGCCGGATAAATACCACAATATACCATAGGGTTAACTTTTTTATATCCTGCAAGCGCTTTTTCAGTCTCACGTCCGACTTCTGTAATCGTATCCCCGACTTGGGTATCCGACACATTTTTGATGCTGGCTGTAATATAGCCAACGAATCCAGCCTCTAAGGCATCTGTAGGAATAAAACTTCCCGGCGCAAAATAGCCTACTTCAATGACTTCAAATTCTTTTTTAGTCGCCATCATTTTAATTCTTGACCCTTTTCGAATCGTCCCTTCCATGATACGACAAAATACAATAACCCCTTTATATGGATCATATACTGAATCAAAAATCAAAGCCTTGAGGGGAGCTTTTGAATCCCCTATCGGCGCTGGAATCTTATGTACAATTGCTTCAAGTACATCTTCAACATTCAATCCTTCTTTTGCTGAGATTTTTGGTGCATCTTGAGCCTCAAGTCCGATAATGTCTTCCACTTCTTCAATAACACGCTGAGGATCCGCACTTGGCAAATCAATTTTATTAATAACAGGCATAATTTCTAAATCGTTTTCTAATGCCAAATATACATTTGCCATTGTCTGGGCTTCTATTCCTTGTGCTGCATCAACAACTAAAACGGCTCCTTCGCAAGCAGCTAATGCACGGGAAACTTCATAATTAAAGTCAACATGCCCCGGAGTATCAATCAGATTAAAGACATATTCTTCCCCATCCTTTGCTGTATAAACGAGACGAACAGCTTGTGCTTTAATCGTAATGCCGCGCTCACGTTCTAATTCCATGGTATCTAAAACTTGTTCACTCATTTCACGTTCCGTTAATAATCCGGTCATTTGTATGATACGGTCTGCCAATGTTGATTTTCCATGATCAATATGAGCGATGATACTAAAATTTCTTATATTTTCTTGTTTCATAACGCATTTCCTTCCGAACAAGCTCTTGTGCATGCACAATAAACGCTTGA
This sequence comes from Vallitaleaceae bacterium 9-2, assembly GCA_038396585.1. Classification (NCBI taxonomy): domain Bacteria; kingdom Bacillati; phylum Bacillota; class Clostridia; order Lachnospirales; family Vallitaleaceae; species Vallitaleaceae bacterium 9-2. The sequence continues at coordinate 1,980,518 of CP121691.1, forward strand.
AAATTATATACTATCCAGTTGCTAATTATAACATAGCAAAACTATAGAATCAACTTGACTTTTCATTACCTATCCAATAAACTAAAAGAAATGTAAATTGAAAGGATGAACAACATGTTAGATATGAATCTCATCCGCAATAATCAAGATATGGTTGTTGCCGGACTAAAAAAAAGGGAATACAGCGTTGACTTCTCAGATTTTAATGCGTGGGACGAAAAACGTAAGTCGATTATTCAAGAAGTCGAAGCATTAAAAGCTGAACGCAATAAAGTTTCAAAAGAAATTCCCGCACTCAAAAAAGCAGGTGAAGACGTAGCTCCTATCATTGAGAAGATGTCTTCTTTAAAAGATGAAATTGCATCACTTGACGAATCCCTTCGTGATGTTGATGAAAAAATAAAAGATTTTGTTGTTAGTCTTCCAAACTTACCTGCAGATGATGTTACACCAGGTGGTAAAGAAAACAATGCTGTTATTCATACATGGGGTGAAAAACCAGCACATGATTTTGAAGTAAAAAATCATGTTGAACTTGCTGAAAGCCTCGGAATTATTGATTATGAGCGGGGAGCAAAACTTGCCGGAAATGGTTTTTGGATCTATAAAGATAAAGGAGCCCTTCTTGAATGGGCATTGCTAAACTACTTTATAAGCGCCCACCTAAAAGACGGCTATACGTTTATGCTTCCTCCACACATTTTATCTTATGAATCAGGATATACTGCCGGTCAATTCCCAAAATTTGAAGATGATGTGTTTAAGCTTGAACAAGAAAAAGGCTATATGCAGTTCTTACTTCCAACAGCTGAGACGGCACTCATTAATTACCACCGTAACGAAACGTTAACTGAAGATGAACTCCCCAAAAAATATTTTGCTTATACACCCTGTTATCGAAAAGAAGCTGGTTCCTATCGAGCAGAAGAACGTGGTATGATTCGTGGTCATCAATTTAATAAAGTAGAGATGTTCCAATACACCACTCCCGAACAATCTGATGCCGCTTTAGAAGAGCTTATCAAAAAAGCTGAAGCGTTGGTTCAAGGATTAGGTCTTCATTATCAACTGTCCAAACTCGCTGCAGGCGATTGTAGTGCTTCAATGCGTAAAACCTATGATATTGAGGTTTGGATTGAAAGTATGCAAGTATACAAAGAAGTAAGTTCCGCATCCAATGCCGGTGACTATCAAGCCCGTCGCGGAAATATGAAGTATCGTATGGTTAGTGAAAAGAAAGCTGCATTTATGCATACTTTAAACGCATCTGGACTTGCAACTTCACGTATTCTTCCTGCTTTACTTGAACAACATCAACAAGCGGACGGTTCTGTTTTGATCCCTGAAGCATTACGACCATTTACAGGTTTTGATAAAATTGAGCCTATAAAATAAGACGTACTTATATAAAAGCTAAAAGCGCTGTTAATATTAACAGCGCTTTGTTTATTCTAGAAAATATATAACTCGTTAAATAAGTGCTTCTAAACGTTCTAAGTGTTTTTCTTCTTCTTTGATAATACGATTAAGAACTTCTTTAACTTTATCATTCGCAAACTCCAATAAGTTTACATAATAATTAATAGTCACACGCTCTGTCTCCGCACCAATTTTTAGTGCGTCGCGTACAGAGTCAATTGGAGCTTGACTTCGATTAAAGCCTTCATTTTTTGCATAGCTTGCAAAAAACTCTTGCACTTGATCTGAAAATAAATAGTCCTCTTGTGATGCATCTACATTTAGTTCATTATACATGCTTTTAAATACCTTTGCATGTTCTTTTTCATCCTCAGCCATACCTAATAAAATTTCTTTAAGTTCTAAATCAGCCATTGTCGCGTATTTTTCATAAAACTTTACGCCTTCTTCTTCCATACTAATTGCAAGTTGTAGCACTTCTGCTCCTGTAAATTTTGGTTGCATATTATCATCACCTTTCCAATGCTTTTTTTATTATTGCATGAACATGATTATGTAGATTGTTCACGTCTTCACGGCTTAATGCAGTCACATCAATCGGTTCATGAAAAATAACAGACAACTCTGTCTTTCGCACACGTTTATGTTCTTCATAAACTTTGTACGTATTTTTCAATGTCACAGGTACAATCGGAACCCCCGCTTTTACTGCCAGTTTTAATGATCCGGGTTTAAATGCATTCATTTGTCCCAGGTCACTTCGGGTTCCTTCTGGGAAAATAACTAGACTCTTCCCATCTTTTAGCATATCAATACCTTCCAAAATTACTTTTAACGATTGACGCATGTTTTTACGGTCCATGAAAAGGCATCCCATCTTTTTCATCCACCATGATAACATCGGTACTTTTTCAAGTTCAACCTTTGCTATAAATGCAGCAAAATGCGGAAGATGAACCATTAAAACCGGTATATCAAAGTAGCTTTGATGATTAACCACAAAAAGCACAGGTTTATCTGGCACAAGCTCGGCATTTTCAACTTGAACACGATTACCTGTAGCAAAAATAATTGACCTAGCCCACAGCGTCGTTAATTTATCAACGAGTCGATGTTGTGCTTTTAAAAGCCCAAGTCCTCCAAAAATCCAATAAGGTATTGCGCCAATCATACTTATAAGTAAGCTAATTCCAAAATAAATAAAGAAAAAGATCGTTTTAATCATTAGTTTTCTCCTTAACATGGTGTGTAAACTATTGTAGCCCAAAAAGTTAATAATTTCAACATAATTAGAAATGTTTTAATATTTGATAGAAAACTAAACTCACAACGTATGCCACGACAAGTTGATATCCTAATGAAAACCACATCCACTTCCATGACTTGGTTTCACTTTTTATAACGCCAAGGGTAGCGACACATGGTGTATATAAAAGGGAGAAAACCATAAATGCATAGGCGCTTGCCGCTGTAAACCCAATTTGATTTAAGGCAGCATACAGTCCCGATTCACCTACGCCATAAATAACACTCATACTACTAACAACAATCTCTTTTCCCAACACTCCGGCAATTAATGCTAACGCTGCCTGCCAGTCTCCAAATCCAAGCGGAGTAAATATCGGTGCAATTACACGCCCAATATCCGCCCCCAAACTATTTGTCATATCTACCTTACCTGATAAATTAAACTCAAGAACAACCCATAAAACTACTGATGCAATAAAAATAATTGTACCCGCGCGTTCTAAATACTCTCGTATTTTTTCCCATACAAAGATTCCCGTTGTTTTAAGTGCCGGTCGTTTATAACTTGGTAATTCAAGAATTAATCCGGGGTTTTGGCTTTCACCCATAACTTTTCTAAAGAACAACGCCATTATAACGGCGATAACGATTCCAAGCAAATATAAGGAAAAAGCAATAAGTATTTCATTTCCTGGGAAGAAAGCTCTGGAAAACAATACATAAATTGGGAACCTAGCGCTACATGACATAAATGGTGTGATCAAAATCGTAATTAACCGGTCTTTTTCACTATTTAAGCTTCGCGTTGTCATGATAGCAGGAACTGTACACCCAAATCCTAAGATTAGGGGAATTACCGCCTTTCCGTTTAGCCCTATTCGGCTCATGCTTTTATCCATAATTAGGGCCACACGGGCCATATAACCTGTATCTTCCAGTAAGCTCATTGCTATAAATAAGGCAGCAATATTTGGTAGGAAAATCAATATTCCACCCACACCGCCAATAATTCCATCAATGATTAGAGAAATAAGCCACTGTCGCACCTGAAATTTTGTCAAAGAACTATACACAAAGGCACTAAAAGAAGCCATTGCACCTTCAAATATATCTGCAAAATAATTTCCAATAGTAAAAGTAAACGTAAATACTAAAAACATCATCAGAAGAAAAATCGGAATTCCCAACATTGGATGGGTTACAATTGCATCAATTTTATCCGATAATATCTCTCTTGGTTTATTCTCTTTATTTATTAGAACACATTTGATAAACTGCTCTATAAATTGATACTTACGCTTACCAATTTCTTCTTCATAAGTTTCTTGATGTCCCGGTAGATGTTCTTCAAGAAAGTGGCGCTGTTGGTCAATAGGCAATTGTTCAATGGACTCATCACGTAGCTTGCTTAAAATCTCACGATCATTTTCTAGAACTTTTATACTCAACCAACGCAGCAAATAATCATCTACAGGTTTTTTCAGATGTATTTTTGATGCGATTTCTTTGATTTTATCTTCAATCTCTTGTCCATAGTCAATTCTTATAGGGACATATGTATCTTTTGTCTTGGAAGAACGAATCACTTGATGTAAAAGTTTTGTCATACCCTGCTTTGATACTGCAACAATAGGAACAACAGGAACGTTTAGCCTTCTCGATAGTTCTTGTATATCGACACTTATGCCACGTTCCTCCAGAATATCAATCATATTTAAAGCAATAATGACCGGATGCCCCAACTCAATCAATTGCAAGGTCAAATATAAATTACGTTCTAGGTTTGAAGCATCAATAATATTGATAATAACATCTGGATTAAAGTTCAAGATATATTCACGGGTTAAAATCTCCTCCAGGGAATATGGTGAGATACTGTAAATACCTGGTAAGTCAACAAGCGTTATGTTTTTTCCGTCATGTTTAATCAAGCCTTCTTTTTTTTCAACGGTTACACCTGGCCAATTCCCTACTTTATGCTTTGCACCTGTATACGCATTAAAGAGTGTTGTTTTCCCGCAATTTGGATTTCCGACTAAAGCCACCTTAATATGCATTAGTGTTTCCTCTCTTTCATAAGGTTTTCTTTAGTCACTTCATTAACATCAATTTGACGAAGTATATTCTCACTTAATGCGACTCTTGAGCCTCGGACACGTAACACATAGGCGTGCCCACCTAATTGTGACATGATTTTTATTTTTACACCTTGTGTGATCCCCATATTCTGTAAATGTTTTTTTGTTTTTGGATCTACTTCTATATAATTCACTTCGTATGTGTGACTTTTTTTTCCGTCATATAGTTTCATTACCAAACCTCGTATTCATATTATGTCTATACCAGCAGTGTCAAGAGTCCCATAATAAAGCCCAACAACGCCCCAAACCATGTTATGGCTTTTAACTCTTTATCGACAATAGTAAATATTAGACGTTCAACTTCTGCAACGCTAAAATGATTGATTTCATTTTCTACAATACGTGTTATATTAAATTGTTGAATAAACACAGGCAAATGTGTTTGTGCAAAATTTTTGTATAACCCGCAAATAGCTTTTGCAAAACTCTGCTTCATATCTTCCGATAATTGAATTTCGATTTTTGATAGTGTTATCAAATAGTTTTGAATTTGCTTTTGGATAACTTCACTGTTAAGTACATCGACGAGTTCATGCTCAACAAAATCAACCAGCTGTTCCGTTAAATGTATATAGTCTTTTGAACTAACCATAGACGAAATTTCTTTCTCTAAAAATCCATCTATTTTTTCACAGATAAACGTTCCCATTTGCTCTTGGTTTTCTTCAACTGCAAGGTAAGCTTGCAAATAGTCTATAAGCATTGTATATAAACTTTCCGGTTGGACAAACATCGCCGCCAATCCGCCAAGTTTTTCAGACAGTATCTGATCAATAACTTGAATTATTTGTATTTTTGCATTCTCTTCTTGAAGCAGAGCAACGATATAGTTTGCAATGTCCTCTTTATGCAATAAAATCTGTTCTTTGATTTTTGCCGATATATTTTCGCCTATAATCTCATTGATTTTTTTTGAATATGGTACCTTTCGCGCAATCATCGCAAACAATTGATTTTTTAGTTCCTGATTATTCGCCAATTGTTTTATTAATTGTTCTTGTACAATCCGCGCTATTTTTTCATAAAAAGCATCTCGCGCATCATCCTCTGAATAAATATGTTGTACAAATTCTTCGATGCATAAGGGCTTTGCAAGTAAATTCTGAACAATGTATGTTTCCAACTGTTCAATAACCTGATCATTGGTCAGCTCTTTTAGAATCACTTCTTCCGTCAATAGATTGTTTCCTACCGCAGAACCTAAGCTCTTAGCGATGCGTTTTTGCTCCCGCGGTATAACTCCAGGTGTGAATGGAAGCTTTAGCTTTCCAATATAAATCGGTTTATGTGGCTTAAATAGCATTTTAATCGCTAGCCAATTCGTTGTATATCCAATAATACTTCCCGCAATCGGTGTAATAATTGTTGTTATGTCCATAAATGATAACCCCTTTCATATACAGAATAGATTGTATCACAAAATGAAAAAAAGGTACATACCATTTTCATGGTATGTACCTTAATATTAGATTAAATTATCTGTTCAAAATTGCTGCATGTGCTGCTGCAAGACGTGCAATCGGCACACGGTATGGTGAACAAGACACGTAGTTTAATCCAACTTTATGACAGAAGTCAATTGTTGATGGATCTCCACCATGCTCTCCACAAATACCTAACTTAATGTTTGGACGAGTTTTACGTCCTTTTTCAACAGCCATTTCTACAAGTTGACCAACACCAGTTTGGTCTAAACGAGCAAATGGGTCAAATTCAAAAATACCTTTTTTATAGTAATCTTCTAAGAAGCTACCTGCATCATCACGAGAGAATCCAAATGTCATTTGAGTTAAGTCATTTGTACCAAATGAGAAGAATTCTGCTTGCTCAGCAATTGCATCTGCTGTAAGTGCAGCTCTTGGAATTTCAATCATTGTACCAATATGGTATTCAAGTTCAATACCTGATTGAGCAATAACTTCTTTAACAATGTTTTCAACAACGTCTTTAACATATGCTAATTCTTTAACTTCTCCAGCTAAAGGAATCATGATTTCTGGGATAACATTGAATCCTTTTTCTTTTTTAACTTCAACAGCTGCTTCGATAATTGCACGTGCTTGCATTTCTGCAATCTCTGGATAAGTTACGGCCAAACGGCAACCACGGTGTCCAAGCATTGGGTTGAACTCATGTAAGCTGTCAACAGTTTCTTTTAATTCTTCAAATGTAAGTCCCATATCTTTTGCTAAATCAGCAATGTCATCATCTTCATGAGGTAAGAACTCATGTAGTGGTGGGTCAAGAAGACGAACCGTCATTGGACGATCTTCTAAAGCTTCATACATTCCTTTAAAGTCAGCTTTTTGGAAAGGAATAAGTTGCTCAAGAGCCGCTTTTCTTTCTTCAACTGATTTTGATACGATCATCTTACGGATCTTAGGAATACGATCTTCTTCAAAGAACATATGCTCTGTACGGCAAAGGCCTACACCTTCAGCTCCAAATTCAATCGCTTGAATAACATCTTTTGGACTATCCGCATTTGTACGAACTTTTAATGTACGTACTTTATCTGCCCATGCCATAAATGTTTGGAAGTCTCCACTGATTTCAGGATCAACTGTTTTTACATCTTCAAGGTAGATATTACCTGTTGAACCATCAAGTGAAATATAGTCTCCTTCTTTTATTGTTTGACCAGCAAGTGTAAAGGATTTTTCATCAGCAGCAATTTTAACATCACCACAACCAGATACACAACACGTACCCATACCACGAGCAACAACCGCTGCGTGAGAAGTCATACCTCCACGTACAGTTAAGATACCACGTGATGCATCCATACCTTCAATATCTTCTGGTGATGTCTCTAAACGCACAAGAATAACACGCTCACCACGTTTTTTCGCAGCAACAGCTGTCTCAGCATCAAAGTATACACGACCTGCAGCAGCTCCTGGAGATGCTGGTAATCCTTTACCATATACTTTTGCATCTGCTAATGCTTTTGCATCAAACATTGGGTGAAGTAATTGGTCTAATTGTTTAGGCTCAACTTTTAATAAAGCTTCTTCTTCTGTAACTTTTCCTTCTTTTACAAGATCAACGGCAATACGAAGCGCTGCTTGAGCAGTTCTCTTACCATTACGTGTTTGTAAGAAGTAAAGTTTTTTGTTTTCTATTGTAAATTCCATATCTTGCATGTCTTTGTAATGATCTTCAAGACGGTTTGCAATATCTAAGAATTCTTTGTATACTTCCGGCATATCGTTTTCAAGACGCTCGATGTGCTCTGGAGTACGAATACCTGCAACAACGTCTTCACCTTGTGCATTTAATAAGTACTCACCATAAATTCCTGGTTCCCCTGTTGATGGGTTACGTGTAAAGGCAACACCAGTTCCTGATGTTTCTCCCATATTACCATAAACCATAGTTTGAACGTTAACTGCAGTACCCCATTTACCTGAGATATCATTCATTCTTCTGTAAATTACCGCACGTTCGTTATTCCATGAACCAAATACAGCTTTAATTGAGTCTAACAATTGTGCTTTTGGTTCTTGAGGGAAATCTGTTCCTTCATGTTTTTTATAAAGTGCTTTGAACGCTTCAACAACTTCTTTTAAGTCATCTGCTGATAATTCTAAGTCACTTTCAAATCCTTTTGCTTCTTTAATTTCATCGAGTACACGCTCGAATTGAGACTTTGGCAATCCTTTTACAACGTCAGAGAACATTTGGATAAAACGTCTGTATGAGTCATATGCAAATCTTGGGTTTTCTGTTGCTTTAGCAAACCCTTCTACAACTTTATCATTAAGTCCTAGGTTAAGAACTGTATCCATCATTCCTGGCATAGATACACGTGCACCAGAACGTACAGATACTAATAATGGTGAAGAATTGTCTCCGAATTTCTTTTCATTGATTTTTTCAAGTTCTGCAATAGCGTCATCAATTTGTGCTAATACATCATCAGATAGCATTTCACCATCATCATAGTATTTAATACAAGCTTCCGTTGTCACAGTAAAACCTTGTGGAATTGGAAGACCTAACTTGGTCATCTCAGAAAGGTTTGCACCTTTTCCTCCAAGTAGGTTTTTCATTGATTTGTCGCCTTCACTGAACATATAAACAAATTTGCTCATTAAAGTTTCCTCCTAAAAAGATTGTGATTTGTAATTAGTATTACATTTATAGTAATAAGCTCGCCTATTATTATAACACAAACAAATATTTATGAAAGTGTTTTTTTTGACAAACTTATTAGTTCGTTGGTAATTTGTGACTATTCTTCTATATTCGATGCTCTTCGAATACGCTCTCTAGATAATCCTTACCTACAGCTAAAAAGTAAAATGTTTTTCAAAATACGCTTTTAAATCATCAATTTTTATTCTCTCTTGTTCCATTGAATCACGGTGGCGAATGGTTACTGCTCCATCTTCAAGGGAATCAAAGTCATAGGTTATGCAAAAAGGTGTTCCGATTTCATCTTGTCGACGATAGCGCTTTCCAATTGATCCGCGATCATCATATTCTGTATTATATGTTTTTGATAAAGTTGTAAATAGCTCTGTTGCTTGTTCTCCAAGTTTTTTTGATAAGGGCATGACCGCTAATTGTACCGGAGCTAAGGCCGGGTGAAAACGTAATACAGTACGCGTGTCACCACCATCAAGCTCTTCTTCGTCATATGCTGCACACAAAAATGCAAGCGTTACACGATCAGCTCCCAAGGAGGGTTCGATACAATATGGAATATATTTTTCTTTTTTCTGATCATCAAAATATGTCATATCTTGACCACTTTGGGTTTGATGTGCTTTAAGGTCAAAATCTGTTCGATCGGCAATTCCCCAAAGCTCACCCCAACCAAATGGGAACATGAATTCAATATCACTTGTTGCATTACTATAGTGCGATAGCTCTTCTTCACTATGATCGCGAATACGCATTTCAGCTTCTTTAATTCCAAGGTCTTGAAGCCATTTTATACAGAAGTTTTTCCAGTATTCAAACCATTCTAAATCGGTTCCTGGTTCACAGAAAAACTCAAGCTCCATCTGTTCAAATTCTCGCGTTCTAAAGGTGAAGTTCCCCGGTGTAATTTCATTACGGAAAGATTTACCTACCTGTCCAATACCAAAAGGTATCTTTTTACGACTCGTGCGTTGCACATTTTTAAAGTTTACAAAAATCCCTTGTGCTGTTTCCGGGCGAAGATAAATCGTATTCGATGCATCTTCTGTAACCCCTTGGAATGTTTTAAACATTAGATTGAATTGTCGAATATCTGTAAAGTTATGTGCACCACAACTTGGACAGTTGATATTATGCTCGTCAATATATGCTTTCATTGCTTCGTTAGACCATGAATCCACTGCGTCTTCCGGCTCAATGCCAGCTGCTTTCATGGATTCTTCAATTAATTGATCTGCCCGAAAACGTTCTTTACATTCTTTACAGTCCATTAGAGGATCGTTAAATCCACCAACATGACCTGATGCTACCCATACTTGCGGGTTCATTAAAAGCGCACAATCCACTCCAACATTATATGGACTTTCTTTGATGAATTTTTGCCACCACGCTTTTTTAACATTGTTTTTTAGTTCAACACCTAAAGGACCATAGTCCCAAGTGTTTGCCAAACCTCCATAGATTTCTGATCCAGGATAAACAAAACCTCTTGCTTTTGCTAAAGCAACAACTTTTTCCATTGTTTTTTCCATAATTATTATTTCCTTTCTAAAAATAACACAAAAAAAGCAATCCTACGCCCTAACAAGGGACGAATTGATTGCTCACTCCGCGGTTCCACCCTAATTGATACAACTTGTATCCTCTTAGTTTTTATTGCTCAAAAGCGCCTTTCATCCGTTACTTGTCCTAGTTCACACTATCCTAGAATCACTGTATTCAAGCCAATCAAATTACTCTTCTTTCTCAATGCAATTATTATGTTTTAAAATCACTTGAAGTATATCATATGTTTCATCAAGACGTCAACCCGATAAAGTAAGACTATTGAATAATTTTATTCAAGTAGGCTTTTTACATATGCTTCGGTTCCATTTTCTGTTATCTGTTGAAGCGCTTGCTTATGAGGATAGGCTTCAACTGCTCCTACGGATTGCTCTAGTGCACCAAACATTCGAAGTATTCGGCTATGGGCATATTGATCGGTTTCAGATAATCCCTCCATTTGCTTTAGCTCAACTTGAACTTCTCCTAAACGTTGAACAATTTGAGCATACTCTTCATCCGAACGCTCCATCGCATTTGAGCTATCCATTAGGCTACTATAGTTCATAAGGTCTCCATACTTCGCCATGATTGCTTCAAGCTGATGATTGTATGTATTTGTTGTGACTTGACCTGCTTCTATGAATCCAGTCAGTTCATTTACTGCTGTCTCAAATTCCGACAAAGCCACTTGACTTTTCAAAAGCATATAATGATAATCTAGCAGTTCAATAAAGAGTTTTACACGCTTTTCATGTTCCTTATTCATATCTTCCATGACTTGACGATGTATATTGGAAAACTCAAGCTCCAGTGTATCAAAATCTTTGTCTAAGGATTGAACAAATTCCGGATAATTCTCCATGGATATGTTGGCTTCAAAAAAATCGCGTTCTTTTGAAATAGCGCTTGCCAATTCTTCGATAAGTACTTCCATCATTTGTGATGTTCTAGACGCCCTTGTAGCTTCTTGATTCCAAAAAAATCCGATGACGCCTAATCCTATTAATATAACACTGACTATCAGAATAATTGTCGTTTGTTTTTTCATAATTTATCCTTCGTCATCTAGTAATCCAACAAAATCAAGAGATTTATAGTTACCGCCAATATAATAGTTAAAATATCGATCAATCACCCTTGTGATTTCTTCGAAACGCTGTTGCTCAATCCTAAAATGATATAATCGTCCAATCTTAACCCGTTGCATAAAGCCCAAGATTGCAAGGGCTTCTTGGGATATACCTGTCGCATCTTGCGACAAATCTGGTTCAAAACCTAAAGTTGAAAGTGAACGAAATTCAAAGACGCGTCGAATCACTTCTGGTGTTTGGGTTTTCTTTTTTAGCGCTGTAAGGGTTGCATACAGCAATCTTAATAATTCTTTATTTGGATCCATTTCTTGAATAACCTGTCCACACACTTCTAAAAAATAAAGCCCATAATATAAACTTTTTAAATCTTCCCTTAGACTATAAAAGGTCTCCGTGATATCAACTTGCTTTAAGGTATAGCTGTTTTTTCCTTCATATAAATGAAATTCCCCAAAAACAAAGGGTTGCGTTCCTGCTAATAGGCTACTTTTAGAGCGTTTAGCACCATTAGCAAAAACAACCATTTTCCCATAATCAATCGAAAAAAGCAAAATGCGCTTATCTTGTTCTTTTATGGGCATCTCATGCAGTACGATCCCTTTTGTTTTAATCAGCGTTGGCATGTACTCACCTCAATACTTTATATTGTCTATATTATGAAACCAACTTTTTTCTTTACTTTTCGAAGTGTCTTTTCTGCTAAATAGGATGCACGTTCACTATTGGTTCGAATGATATCATCAATATATTTTTTATCGTTCATCAATCGGTGAAATTCATCTTGGATTGGTTTTAATTCATTAATTGTTACTTCTGCAACGCTCTCTTTTAATTGTCCGTAATTTTTCCCTTCAAAAAAGGCCAATGCTTGTTCAACACTTTCACCTGTTCCACAGCAATATAGATCAATTAAGTTTTTGACCCCCGGTTGTTCTTCACTATAATTAATAATACCTACAGAGTCAGTTACCGCTCTTTTAATCTTATTGTTTAAAACATTCGGTTCATCGAGTAAGGACAACGTTGCATTAGGATTGGCATCCGATTTTGACATTTTTGCACTTGGATCTTGTAAGCTCATAATTCGTGCGCCAACTTTCCCAAAATATGGTTCCGGTATGGTAAACGTATCGCTAAATGTATGATTAAAGCGTTGGGCTATGTCTCTTGTTAATTCCAAGTGTTGCTTTTGATCTGCACCAATGGGGACAACATCGGCTTGAAACAGTAAAATATCTGCTGCCATCAACACCGGATATGTATATAACCCAGCATTGATATTGCTTTCATTTTTTAAGGATTTCTCCTTAAATTGCGTCATTCTATTAAGTTCTCCCATGTATGTAAAACACCCTAATATCCATGAAAGTTCTGCATGTTGACGCACGTGTGATTGGGGATAGATAATGTTTTTTACCGGATCTAATCCAGTGGCGATATATAAAGCCACCAGCTCTCGAGTGCGGTGTCTAAGTTTTGCTGGTTCTTGTCTAACGGTAATCGAATGCAAGTCAACTACACAATAAATGCTTTCATACATATCTTGCATTTGAGCCCAGTTTTTTAATGCACCATAATAATTTCCAATTGTGATGTTTCCAGATGGTTGTACACCACTAAAAATACGTTGTTTCTTTTCAACTACTTCACTCATTTTTGCACCTCTTTTTTATTTTCGTTCTATCCTATAGGCTAAAGCCTTCTATAATGACAATTGAGACAATTTTAGCATATAGTCTAAATACTGTAAAGATTCTAATTTATTTTCGCTACGTTTAATGCTATACTATAAGTTGTACTATCTAAAACACGCTTAACATTTTGAAAGGATTTTTATGAAAATACTTGTTGTTGCAGATGAAGAATCCACTTACCTATGGGATTATTATGACGAAAAACTCTTTAAGGATATCGATTTGATTATCTCTGCCGGAGATCTCAAATCAAAATACCTTTCATTTTTAACAACGGTTTCCGGTCTTCCTGTATACTATGTTCCCGGAAACCATGACTATCAATATGAAACACAGCCTCCTTATGGTTGTGATAGCATTGATGATCGTATTTTTGTGCACAAAAATCTACGTATCCTTGGACTCGGCGGTTCATTTCGATATAAGTCAGGCCTCTATCAATACTCCGAAAGAGAAATGCAGCGACGCATTCGTCATCTAAATGTTATGATACGTCAATTTGGCGGGGTAGACATTCTCGTAACCCATGCCCCTGCTCTTGGCCATGGAGATGGAGACGATTTATGTCACCGAGGATTTGACGCATTTAATAAATTCATTGATAAGTACGCCCCTTCGTATTTTATTCATGGACATCAACATTTGACATACTCTAGAAGTATTCAACGCCTCTCAAAAATAAAGGATACGAATGTTATTAATGGATATAATTACTATCTTTTTGAATATGAAGACAATAATAAGCAGCTTAATGAAATGAATTTCTTCCAAAAGCTGCTTAATACTATTGTCTTTTATTTTAAATATTCTAGAACGCCCATTATGAAGAATTATCGTGCCTACAAAAAACATCTCAAAAAAAATCAATAACGCTTTTTTACACTCATAAGTTCTAATAAGGGATGATTTTTTTCTAACGCATTAATGGATGGAATAGAACCTAATACACCATCAACAAACCAATTCATTGTTAAAATATCACTTGGATGCAGCGTCTTACCCGGGGCCAACTTTTCATTACCTTTTTGGTCAATTAGCGGCCCTCGAAATGGGTGATATTCACCTTGTATAATCATCATTTTCATAAACTCGACTGATTCACATAAAGAATATGGAATACTTGATTGAGAATAAAAAATGTCGACAACTTCTGTGTCCATTCCCCACCAATAGTTGATAGCCTTATCTGTAATTCCCATCGTACTGGAAAGCCGGTTATAGGAACCATTCATAATATTTCGAACGATTTTTTCATAGAATTCTCCCCAGTTCCACATCGGCGTCGCCAAATAATTTCTACGTTCACTTTGTGATTCTTCATCAACAAAATAGATCCCAGAATTGTTAAGCTTTGATGTTGATTTTGACGATTCCTGATGCGAGATGATGTCGACGCCCATATCCATTAACTGTCGATTAATATCATAGGTTTCTTCCGAAAAGTCCGTCTTATAATTAGTAACCCATTTCACTTGGACGCTCGCGTAAGGATTGACAAAACGCGCCCCCAATGTAAACGCATTAATGCTACTAATCACTTCCGGTATTGGATACGTGACAACATAACCCAAATTATTGGTTTTTGTCATTGCTCCGGCAATCATTCCCACCAAAAAATTCGGTTCATAAAAACGCCCAAAATACGTTCGTACATTTTTTGAAGAAAAATTTTCCGAACAATTTAAGAACTTAATATTACGGTATTCAACGGCCGCTTTTAGCGTTTGATTAATAAAGGTCGGACTCGTCGTAAAGATCACATCAAACCCTTCATCAGCCGCTTTTTTGATATATTCATATGCACTCTCATCTTCGGGCACATCATTAAATGCCTTTGTTTCAATCTGTCCCTTAAAGACATCTTCTAGATGTAGACGTCCGATTTCATGGCCATAAGTCCACACCGATTTTTCAGAAGATTTTGAATGTATAAATGCAATACGTATATCCTTCATTGTTGATGCAAAATTAGTTAGTCCATCTAAAAATGAACGCTTCTCAACACCATCTGAGTCAATTTCAAGTGCAACCTGCTCTTCATTGGAAAGAAGCTCAAGTTCCGTCCAAATATTTTTCAAATCTTTTTGAACGTCTTCTGCCCCTTTGCTCTCAATCTCTGGATATATCTCTAAATACTTGACCAACGCATCGGCTGTTGTAATTTCTAAATTATTGCCGCCTAGGTCATGATATATTTTGCGAAAACGATAGTAGATGGACTCAAACGCACTTAATCTCTTAATCCATTTATGACGTACAAGTAATGTGTATAATTGATTAAACCCATCTTTTTTTGACATCCACAAATAGTTTATTTTTGTTTTTTTATAGAACTCTAAAAACTCATAATAAATCACTATGGTTTCATCTTCCGGATCATATTTAGGTATAATTCGCGTCACATCTGCCGTAATTAATACTGCATCATAATATTTTAAGACAGACACACGTTTATTGCCTTCTTCAACATAAAACCAATTCAAATATTCGTATACCTTGATTGCATCACGAATCCCCTCGTTTAAATGTGCTTCGCATAGATTAGTCCATTTCGAACCAAATTCTGTTTTTCTTAATAGCAAAGGCATAAAATTAGGTGCAAATGAGGATGCGCGTCCAATTGTTTTTGTTCCTTTTATTTTACGTATCGGAATTTCCATCGTTCCAAGATAAACCTCAGAGACCACAGATTCCTTTGCTGTTATTGTATCTAATGCCGGTAAGTATGGATTTTTACCACTAAACTTATGGCTGTTATACTCTTTTAACCCTTTTTTTCTTGCATTTTCATACAAGTTCAGAATCTCTTCACGCATCGTATAATCCTTTCCAAAAAAATATTCTCTTTTCATTATACTCTATTTCAACCGTTATTAAAAGGATGGATAGACAACTCTCCTAAAATATGATTAAATAATAGGAAGGAGGAATGACAATGAATAAAATACCAAGTTTTACTGTAAATCACTTGATTTTAGAACCAGGCGTTTACGTCTCAAGAATAGATCAGCTCGACCAACACTATATTACCACCTATGATTTGAGGATGAAAAAGCCAAACGCCGAACCTGTTATAAACACTGGTGAACTTCATACTCTTGAACATTTGGGTGCTACTTTTTTACGCAATCATCCACAATTTAAAGAAGAAGTCATCTACTTTGGTCCTATGGGCTGTCGAACAGGCTATTATCTTATTTTAAAAGGTGAACGTTCTTCAAATGAAATTGTTCCCCTGCTTATTGATCTCTATCAATTTATGGCTGATTTTGACGGAGAGGTTCCCGGTGCCAGTGCAAAAGACTGTGGCAACTATCATGATATGAATCTTCCCATGGCAAGATATGAAGCAAAAGCTTATCTTCATGTTTTAAAACATATCACCAGCAAGCAACTAAGCTATCAAGAATAATTTAATTAAATACAAGAGAGCTAAGTGGAAGGGATAAATCAAATAAAATACGTATTTGATGCCCTTCCCTTTTTTTCCATTATACATAAATACAAAGATTGCGCTTAACCCCGCATAAATCTCTAGGACAACTGTCGCTCCCGCTAATAAGTTAAGTCCTGCCAACAACACATTCATTGTAATAATCACAATGGCCTTGCCTTTTAACGTCTTGGTTTGATATAGGATAAAAATCAGCAATACACCAAACAATCCATAATCTGTTCTTAATACATCCGCCAAAAGCGCCAATAAATAGACGCCTCCAATGCTTAACCAGCGGTGCCGCTCGTGCCATGTTTCATAAATCCACAAACATAGCAAACCAATAAGGAGTGTAAAGAATATATTTTGATGGGACAAATCCCAAGGGTTGTTATAAAAAGCTAAATTAAAGGGAATCTCTGATACAAGTGCAAAAACACCTAAACGCAGTGCATATTTTTTCTTGTCATGTGTATGCGAAAAACCTTCGGTAAGTAAAAACGCAAAAATCGGAAACGCTATACGTCCAATGATGCGAAAAAGAACATATTCTTTAAAAAGCACTGCGCCTACATGGTCAATGATCATTGTAATAATTGCAATCCACTTTAACTGGTTACTTGTCATCTTATTCTCCTTTTGCTTTTAAAGCTCTACGATGAAGGCGTTTAATGTCTCCTAGATACTTAACCACATCCGCTGATGCTTGGTCCATCTCTTCTAACAATTCATTTGCTCTATCTTTATTGCCCTGATTGTATGCTTGCACCGCTTCCTTTGCATGTTTATGTAATTGTTCATGAGGCTTTTCCAATGCACTGATTTTTTTACAGATATCTTGATTTTCCACTTCGGCATGATCACACCATTGTCCCAAACGGCACGTATGATGCGTCCCTATCTCTGATGCATCAAGTGATTCATAGCCCAAAATCATATTATATACTCTCCATTTCCATAACAAATGATCACTAATACACACTTCTAGTTGTGTAATAAGATCAAGTTGTGGTTGAGTTTTTAAAATATCGGTTCGAATATCATCAATAACTTTTGAAACCGCATGAAAAGCCATGCCTGTTTTATCGGTCTCTGTATGAATTACTTTTGTTTTTTCATTAACAAGCATGATCGCACTAGACATTTCTTGGGACGCAGCTGTCTCTTCTTGTATATTGGCACTTATCTCCATAAATGTCTGACTAATATGATGCAGTCCATCTTTCATCTTTTCCATTCCAGAAAATGCTTTTTCCATTTGTTGCTTACTTTTTGAAAAAGAAGCATTTGATTCTTCAAGTGCATCATCTGTATTTTGAATTTCATGCGTTAGGTTGTTGACAACTTGCCGAATAAAATCAACTTGTTCTTTTGTATTTTCTGCTAGTTTTTTTATTTCTTCAGCTACGACTGCAAATCCTCTACCGCTTTCTCCAGCACGGGCCGCTTCAATAGATGCATTGAGCGCAAGTAAATTCGTCTGATCAGCGACCCCTTTAATAATCGCAACCATTTCATTGATTTTTTCTGCTTCAGTATTAACGCGATTCATAATTCCTTGAATATTTTTTGATTGTTCAAACGTCTCTTCAATTTGAACAAACGATTGATTAATTAAGTCTAAAGAATGATTAGACAGTTCCAAGGTATGATTTGTCTCTTCGGATGAGCGTTGTATAAAGTTAGAAATACCTTCAACCGTTGCTGTCATCTCTTCACTTGTGGTTGCAATACTATCAACCATCTCTGATTGCTGTCGAACATCTATTAACATATCCTTTACATAATCAAGTTCTGTGACATATTTTAGTAAACTATTGACTTGTTTTAAATATTCAACGGTTCTGTCTTTTTTTATGTCTTTCTTTACATCTTGATTAAGTAGCTCTTCTTGTAAGTTCAAAGGTAATTGTGTTTTACTTTCATTAAGCTCCAATGAGTTGCTTTTTCTTTTTTTCCAAAACATACTTCTACCTCCTTCATATTTTAATTGCATTTTATCATATAGGTAGACAAAAAAGAAGCTTTTTCAAAATGAAAAAGCTTCTTTGAAGAATGTATCTATTATAGAAAATACTGTACGCCTGACTTAAAGAGTTGTTGATCTTGTTTTCCATAAATATTTTTGGCAACATGTTGACCAATACGTTCAGAATGTCCCATTTTTCCTAAGACACGCCCGTCTAAACTCATTATTCCTTCAATCGCATACATTGAACCATTTGGATTATCTATAGGGTTCATCGTTGCTTGTCCTTCTTCATTGACGTAAGTTGTAACCACCTGACCATTTTGGAAAAGTTCCTTAATGACGGCATCGCTGGCTACAAATCTACCTTCCCCATGAGATAAGGGAATATGATGAATATCTCCCGGAGTAACATTTTGCAACCAAGGTGATTGATTGGACATGATTTTAGTCCTTGCCATCTTGGATATATGTCGTCCGATAGTATTATAGGTTAATGTTGGCGCATCCGCCGTCAACTCTCGAATGTCACCATACGGAACTAAGCCTAACTTTATAAGTGCTTGGAAGCCGTTACAAATACCTAGCATTAGACCATCACGTTGATTAAGCAAGTCCATTACCGCTTCTGAAACCGCTTCGTTTCTAAAGACTGTTGCAATAAACTTCCCTGAACCATCCGGCTCGTCTCCCGCACTAAATCCACCTGGAATCATGATCATCTGACTCGATCGAATCGCTTGAACAAACTCTTGAACTGATTGCTTTACCATCGATGGCGTCAAGTTTCTAAAAACAACTTCTTCAACATCTGCCCCTGCTTTTTCAAAAGCTCTACGTGTGTCATATTCACAGTTAGTTCCTGGAAAAACCGGAACAAAAACTTTAGGTTTTGCTACTTTATGTTTGCATATATATATTGAGGAAGCCGATGTCAACTGATCAGAAGTCTTACCTTGGCTGTCTTCAACTGTCGGAAATACATCTTCAAGAACTTCTTCCCAATGCCCTTGCAATTCATCAATAGGTATACTTGTTTGCTTATATGTAATCTTAGGCAGTACGGATGTACGCCCTAATTTTATTGCTGTACTTGGAAGCTTATAATCACTCATTGGATTTTTAAGTTCTAGTATAATGGAGCCATAAGAAGAGGCAAATATTTTCTCATCCTCAAGGGCTTCAAAGGTAAAACCTATTCGGTTACCAAATCCCATTTTCACGACTGCTTCTGCGGCTCCAAACTGACCTACACTATTTGCAGATAATATTGTTCCGCTATTAATCGCATCAAAAATCCATGTATAATTAGATTTTAATACATCAATGACCGGAAGGTCATGGGCATCTCTTGGTAATTCAACCATAACAACATCATGATCGCCCGCTTTAAACTCATTAGAGACAACTGTTGTTACATCCACAACATCCACTGCAAAAGAAACCAAAGTCGCCGGAACATCAATATCATGGAATGTTCCTGACATAGAGTCCTTGCCGCCAATAGATGCAAGTTTTAGTTGTTCTTGAATATAATATGCTCCCAGTAATGCAGATAATGGCTCTCCCCATCGCTTAGGGTCGTTACCTAATCGCTTAAAGTATTCTTGGAATGTAAAGCGCATCTTTTTATAATCTGCCCCTACAGCCACGCCTTTTGCGATGGAATCAACCACTGCATAAACCGCTCCATGATATGGGCTCCAGCTAGACAAATATGGATTGTAGCCATAACTCATCACCGTTCCTGTTGTGGTTTCTCCATGAAGCACTGGAATTTTTGCAACCATGGCTTCCATAGGGGTTGTTTGATATTTCCCACCAAAAGGCATAAATACAGACCCTGCACCAATTGATGAGTCAAAGTGTTCTATTAACCCTTTTTGAGAGCAACTATTTAAATCTGCTACCGCACGAACAAAACTTTCCTTATACCCTTGTTGCTGAGTAAGCGTTTTAACCTGTTCACGTTCTTGTTCAAAATAGCTTTGGGCATCTGGTGCTGATACATAGGCTTTCATCTCAACTAAAGCTCCGTTTGTATCGAGAAAATCTCTACGAATATTGACAATCTCTTGACCTTTCCATGTCATAATCAAACGTTTTTCTTCGGTAACCGTTGCCACATGCGTTGCTTCTAAATTTTCTTTTTCAACAAGTTCAATAAATTTTTGCTTATCTTTAGGATCAATCACCACCGCCATACGCTCTTGGGATTCAGAGATTGCCAGTTCTGTTCCGTCTAAGCCATCATATTTTTTGGGGACAACATCCAAATCAATAATAAGTCCATCGGCGAGTTCACCAATAGCCACAGAAATACCACCTGCACCAAAATCATTACATTTTTTTATCATTTGACTTACGGTTTCATTTCTAAATAATCGCTGTATTTTTCGTTCGGTTGGCGGATTACCTTTTTGTACTTCTGCACCACATGTGTGGATTGATTCTGCTGTATGCTCCTTAGATGAGCCTGTCGCACCTCCACAACCATCACGTCCTGTGCGACCACCAAGTAAGATAATATAATCGCCTGGATCAGAGGTTTCACGAATAACGTTTTTCTTAGGTGCTGCTGCAATAACCGCACCTATTTCCATACGTTTTGCCACATAATTTGGATGATAAATTTCACGAACCAATCCGGTCGCCAATCCAATTTGGTTTCCATATGAACTGTATCCATGCGCACTTTTTGTTACGATTTTGCGTTGTGGTAATTTTCCTTCCATCGTCTGACTAATCGCCACCCTTGGATCAGCGGCCCCTGTCACACGCATGGCTTGATATACATATGAACGTCCAGATAACGGGTCGCGAATCGCCCCACCTAGACAAGTTGCAGCTCCACCAAAAGGTTCGATTTCTGTTGGATGGTTGTGTGTTTCATTTTTGAACATCACCAACCACTCTTCGTTCTTTCCGTCAACATCCACATCCACCATTATACTACATGCGTTAATCTCATCAGATACTTCCAAGTCATCAAGATGACCTTCTCTACGCATTTTTTTCATCGCCATTAAGGCGATATCCATGAGACATATGGGTTTTTCATTTAACCGTTCTCCATATATCGCTTCCCGATCCGTCAAATATTGGTCATATGTTTTTTTGATCGGTTCTATACCTGCATTTTCATCAAATTCGATATCTTTTAATTGGGTTAAAAACGTTGTATGACGGCAATGATCTGACCAATATGTATCTAAAGCACGAATTTCTGTAATTGTCGGATTTCTTTTTTCAACACATCTAAAATAATTTTGCGTGTGTAACAAATCTTTGTTTGTCATGGCTAATCCAAGATTATCCCATAATTTATCAATGCCTTTTTCATCTAAGTCAATAAATCCTTCAACCTGTTCCACTGCATGAGGAACCTCATAATCTAATTCCAATGTTGTCGGTTTATCTAAGTCTGCTTCACGTGAATCCACTGGATTAATGCAATATTTTTTTATACGTTCCAAATCCTTTGTAGGTATATTGCCTGATAATACGATTATTTTTGCCACACTGACAATCGGATTTGCATCACTCTCAATAAGTTGAATACACTGCACTAAGGAATCGCTTCGTTGATCATATTGCCCAGGTAAATATTCGATTCCAAAAGCAACCTCATCTTCTTGTAATGCATAATTTTCTATATAGACATCATCCACTGTCGGTTCCGAATAAATTGTATCAATACTTCGTTGGTAGATTGCTTCACTTAGATGGTCAGTATCATATCGATGCAAAATCCGTACATTCGTTATGTTTTTCAGATTTAAGTTTTCTGTTAAATCCGCATGCAATTGTTTTGCCTCAACATCAAATCCTACTTTTTTTTCTACAAAAATTCGTTTTATTGCCATGATAACCTCCAAATTATCCATATTGACGTTATTTACAAATCTACTCTATCATGATAGTATTAAGAAGTAAAATTAATATTATTAATTATATTTATTAATAAGACTTATTAAAGAGGTGTTTATATGAGCATTAATCTTGAACTCTACCGTATTTTTTACCATGTCGCACAAACACTGAGCTTTTCAAAAGCAGCTGACGCACTTTTTTTATCTCAATCTGCCGTTAGCCAACATATCCATTCATTGGAAAAACATTTAAATACCCAGTTGTTTCACCGCAGCACAAAAAAAGTTCAGCTAACTGGCGAAGGTCAATTATTGCTCGAACATATTCAACCTGCCCTTTTTTCAATTTTACAAGGTGAAAAACTCCTTGCGGAAACCGCACAAATGAACCGAGGGCGTTTACATATAGCCGCTAGTGATACAATCTGCAAATATTTTTTGCTTCAGCACTTACGTGCCTTTCACGAGCGCTACCCTAATATAGAGATACTTATTACCAATCGAACTTCCATTGAATGTGTCAAACTACTTAAGAATAACATGGTTGATTTAGTCTTTACAAATTTACCTAACGACTATATTGATGCCAACTTAAACGTTGATGAATTGTTAACTTTTCAAGATATCGTGATTGCACCTCAAAAATATACGCTTCTTAATCAAGGCGCCATTACTTATAGTCAACTATTAGAATACCCTATTCTTCTTCTTGATCGCAACAGCTCTACAACCCAATATTTAAATCAAGTCTTTAAAGACCATGCATTGACTCTTACGCCTTCTGTTGAGCTTGGCAGCATTGATCTACTTGTTGAATTAACCCGAATCGGTTTAGGCATTACTGTTGTCCCAGATTATGTTGTTTCCTTAAATTCCAACGAGTATTTTCGGGTAACCTTAAAGGATAGATTACCAAAAAGAAAGCTTGGGATGGTCTCCCAAGCTAAAACACCGTTGTCAAACGCTGTCAAAACATTCATGCAATTAATGTTGATGCATCGATAATATTTGTTGAGCTGCTTTATCAGCAACCGTATTAATCATGGCCTCTTTGGCTTCGTATGGATTTTTTCCCACCTCTTTAACAATCAAATCCATAAGAACAAAATATTTTGCCCCTTCATCGATTTCACCTAACTGTAAATGATGCCTTGACGCAAATTGTTCCAAAGGGTAAGTGTCAATATACCAATGATATACGTCTTCATACTCCGCCTTTAATTGTTGATGCTCTTGTTTTTTCTCCTGCATTTTCTTTTTGGAGAAAACCCCACCCAAGGCAAATATAACACCTAATCCAATAATAATATATGCCATATTACCAGCAAAAATTTGAATGACGCCTAAGACATTTCCCACTCCACTAATTACCATAATGATTCCTATGCCTAAAAGCGCCTGGTAGCTACTTTTCATCTCGGTCAATTCACGGTTGTCTTCAATATCAAGCATGGTATATTCATCAAAAAAATAATCTTGGGTCTCTACTTCTTCTTTTTCCCCAATTAAAAACCCACGAATAAAACGACTCGCTTCTTCCCAATCATCCTGATGTACATTGACAAGAAACTCTTCTCCACTTGATTGCATCACAGACGCTGTCTTAATTCCTGAATATTCCAAAAACTCTAAAGCACGTTCCCCTTCTTCTTCAGATTTAACCACAATCAACAACCGATCCGTTTCAATATCCTTTATTTCATGTACTAATTCAACATGACAATCTGCACACATCTTCACATGATCTTCATACTCTTCCTTGCATTTGGGACACCATGCCATAATATTATCCTCCAAAATTTTTATTTTATAATCTGATGGCAATGAATTGAATTCTTTCCAGTTTCATATTATAATAAGTTTGAAAACTTATAGCACATCACGTGTACTAGTATAGCAAAAAAAAAAATAGACGACAACAATGATGCACAAATAATTTTACACATTGTTACTAGGAAGGCTTAAAAATGATAACCTACCAATATGAATACACTAGCTCAAATGAACTTGAAAATTACTTACGCGCTTTACACTTAAGTGAAAACAATCGTCATCTATTTCAAATTTATTCAAATAAATGTACCAGTGACTTTCAGGAAATTTATACAACAATCACAAATCAAATATCAAACGCTCAAGTTGTCGGTGCTAAGACAAATGGGCTCATTTATAATGGAAAAGTATGTCACGATAAAACGATTATCGTGCTCAGTGTTTTTGAACGCGTCCATTTTTATCTGATTTCTCAAGATAAGCTACCCATTAATGAAATCAGTCTCCCTGCCAGCGTATCAAACACACCTCTTGAACCCTCTTATATTCAAATGATCAGCACCCTCTCTATTAATCAAAATCACGTATTGCTTGATACCTTTAACGAGATACTTCCACAAGCAACTGTGGGAGGAGGTATTATTAATATTGACCCATCCACTGATGAAGATGTCTGCTTATTTGAAAACGGACATTTTTTTGAGCATGGATATATCGGTGTAATCTTTAAAAGTCCTTGCCTTGACTTTCATGATTTTTATACCACCCATATTATATCTATTGGGCGCGAACACAAAATCACAAAAGCTCATGGGCACTACATTGAATCTATTGATCATATCCCTGCTCGCCAGTTTTACAAAAGCTATCTAGGTGTTGACGTTGGTCAAGTGGAAAAGATTGGCCATAAATTCCCACTAGTACTTCATCATGATAGACTTGCGCTTCCAACAACGGTGACCTTAGCAGAGCAACAAGATGTACTTTACTCTGAAATCCCTGTGCATATCAATGATCAAATTACACTAGGATATGGAAACCCTGGGTATTTTGGCCAACAATTACGCCTTATCAAAAGTCATCTACCTTCTATTCCATGCCAATATTTGGTGACTTTTTCTTCAAAGATACAAACCAATGAGCTGCTTCGCCATATTTCAGACTACAATATTCATCTACCTTTTTTTGGTATTTTAACCGACTATGAGTTTATCCATGAGAATAAAAAAAGTTATATTAGTACACATAGTACATCCATCGTTACGATGGCTTCTGATAGCAGTTCCATGGTTTCTGAAAATAGTGAAGAGATGTATGTTCATCAAACTCAAGAAGAGATTGAACAATCCATTCTTTTAAAGCTTGTTGAAAATACTTCCAAGGAATTAAACACCTTAAATAAAACATTAGAAAAAATGGTCATCGAAAAAGCCGATCAACTGACAAAGCATTATTACCAAGATTCCCTGACACATTTGCCCAATCTTAACAAACTAACTGAAGACATTGCAACCGGAACGATTCAGGCACTTTGTCTTATCGATATCAGTGCATTTATTAATATTAATAATTTTTATGGAACTGTCATTGGAAATAAAGTTCTTATTGAACTTGCCAATTTGATCACCAAATATGACGATCAAAACGCTTTTAAGACCTATCGAATACATTCAGATATTTTTGCTGTTGTCACCTACGACTCTAGCTTAAAAGTATTTACAAATCGAATGCGTCTCCTTCAAAAAAAGATACATAAACATTGCTTTGTCAATAAAAACCACAAAATATATATTAATACGACTTTTGCCATTTCTTCCATGCAGCTTTCACTTTATGAAAATTCAAGTATGACGTTAGAACATGCAAAGTCAGAAAAGATTTCATTTTTAGTTTACAATGAAAACTTAAAAATTGAAGAGTCAATTATTTCTAATTTGACTTGGACTTCCATCATTCGAAATGCCATTGAGGAAGACCGAATCATTCCATTTTTTCAACCGATTTATAATAATTCAATCGATAAGATCGATCGGTTTGAAGTCCTCATGCGACTCGTAGATGAAGATGGCAACATTGTCAGTCCCTTTCAATTTTTGCCTATTGCTAAAAAAGCCGGTTTATATAACCGCTTAACTAAAATAATAATCATGAAATCTTTTGAGTATTTTACTAATAAAGACTATAAATTCTCTATTAACTTATCTGTCGAAGATATATATCACGACTTGACACGTCAATTTATCTATAACCAACTTATGGCCTTTTCCAGACCACATAATGTTATCTTTGAACTTGTTGAATCTGAGGGCATCGAAAATTATACCACTATGTCCGACTTCATCAAAGAAGTAAAACGTTATGGCGCTGAGATAGCCATTGATGATTTTGGTACTGGATTTAGCAACTTTAATTATCTGCATAAGTTGGATGTAGATTGTATTAAAATCGATGGAAGTATTATTCAGCAAATGCTGACGGAACCATCCGCCGAACTTGTTGCAGAAACAATTGTAAGTTTCGCTTCAAAACTAGGGATAACAACTGTTGCAGAATACGTCTCCGATGAGGCTATTTTCAATAAAACTAAAGAAATTGGAATCGGGTATTCCCAAGGATATTTTATCGCACGCCCGGGTTCTGATATTGTGATGTAGGAGGAACATATGAAAAACTGGGATTTAACACCATTATATTCAAATTTTGATTCACCTGAGATTACGAAGGATTTTGAACAGGTTACGACCTTGATTCATCAGGTACAAGAAGAAGTCTCGACCTTAGATACTCAATCTCCCAATTTAGGACAAGCACTGGTATCCATTCAAAAAAAGCGGGATACACTTGAAAACCTTCTTGGTCGATTGCATAATTTTGGTCATCTTGCCTATGCAACCGATACGACAAATCATCCGGCAGCTACTTTGATTGAAAAAGTTGAAGCCATTTTACCTAACTACACTCTATTGCAGGTACAGCTGACCATGTTCTTAAAAAAGATCACTGATTTAGACGCACTCATTGCATCTACACCAGAGTTATCAGAGTATGCTTTTGTATTAAACGAAGCAAAAAAAGCAAGCGATCACCTGCTTAGTCAAGATGAAGAACTTCTTCTTGCACAATTAACAACTACCGGCTCCTTAGCCTGGGGACGTCTACAAGATCAGATCGTCTCTTCTCTCACAGGAGAATTGGATAATACCCCTGTAACATTAACCACACTACGTTCCAAAGCTTATGATAATGATGCCTCTATCCGTAAAAGTGCCTATGAAGCTGAATTGGCTGCTTATGTAAAAAAAGAACGGGAATCTGCTGCAGCTCTTAATGCAATAAAAGGCGAAGTAATCACTGTAGCCAACAAACGTCGCTACTCTTGCCCATTAGAAATGACCCTCGAGGCTTCACGCATGGATCGTCAAACCCTTGATGCCATGTTAAGTGCCATCAAAGAATACCTACCTTATTTCAGAGAATATTTGCTAAAAAAATCTGAGCTACTCGGACATAGCAATGGGTTGCCCTTTTATGACTTATTTGCCCCCATTGGACGTGTTGATATACGCTATACATATGATGAAGCAAAAGCTTATATCATCAAACACTTTACGCAATTTGATTCCAGTTTAGGCCAATATGCTCAAAAAGCCTTTGATCAAAATTGGATCGATCCTTTTCCAAAAGACAACAAAGTAGCAGGTGCATTTTGTTCAAATATACACGCCATTGGAGAAAGCCGTATTCTTTCTAATTTTTCAGGCAGCTTTAGTGATATGACGACGCTTGCACATGAACTTGGTCACGGCTATCATGGTGAATGTTTAAAAGACGCTCGTCCTCTTAATGCCGACTACCCTATGCCTCTTGCAGAAACCGCTTCTATCTTTTGCGAAACAATCGTCTTTCAAGCTGCCCTTGAGAAAGCATCTTTGGAAGAGCAAAAGGTTATACTTGAAAATGATCTTATGGGTTCAACTCAAGTTATTGTTGACATATACAGCCGTTATTTATTTGAGACTGCACTGTTTGAAAAGCGGAAAAATAGCTCTTTATCTGTTGATGAGTTAAAGCAAACAATGCTTGACGCACAAAAAGAGGCCTATGGAGAAGCCCTCGATCCAAATTATCTTCACCCATATATGTGGATGTGTAAACCACATTACTATGAAGCTTCAATGAATTTCTACAACTTTCCATATGCCTTTGGTCTGCTTTTTGCAAAAGGCTTATATCATATGTATCAAAAAGATCCAGTTGCTTTTGTTCCCAAGTATAAAGCTCTGTTGGAAGCAACCGGAGCACATTCCATTCATGATGTATTAAGCATTATGGGAATAGATTCACATGATCCTAGCTTTTTCAAAAATTCACTTGAGTTAGTGAAAAAAGATATTGAAAAATATCTTGATATAAACGCTTAAGTATTATTGACTTTATTTCTTGGCTTTCCTTGAAAAAAAGCTTCAATATTTTGATAAACTTCATTAAGCATTCGATTTCTTGACTCCACACTTGCCCATGCAATGTGTGGAGTTATTATTAACTTATTTTTATCCTTTAATCGCTGCATCGGATGATGTAACTTCATCGGTTCCTCTTCTAGAACGTCTAGCCCAGCTCGAAATATCCACCCTTCATTAAGTGCCTCAACCAACTCTTTTTCATTCACAATCGGGCCTCTCCCAAAGTTCATCAAAATTGCCGTAGGACGCATCTTGCGAAATGCAGCACTATCAAAGAGATTCGTTGTCGCCTCTGTTAATGGTGCATGGATACTAATAATATCGGATTCCTGTAATAACGTGTCAAAATCAACACGTCGATACTCTTTATGATCATTTTTTCCTGTAGTTGAATAATAGATGATGCGGGCACCAAATGTCGTTGCAATCTTTGCCACTTCTTGACCGATTGCCCCTAAACCAACAATGCCAAAAGTTTTCCCAGCAAGTTCATGCCAAGTCATTGTATAATGTGAAAACTTAGTATCTTCAATATAGCTCCCCCGCTTGACATAATCGTCATATCCCGACATCGGAACTAACAAATACATGAGCATCGCAAACGTGAGCAACACAACACTTTGCGTTGAGTATCCTTTGATATTTGAGACACAGACACCACATGCATCTGCTGCAGATAGGTCTACAGTATTTGTGCCTGTTGACGTTAGGCAAATAAGTTTTAGATTCGGTAGAGCAAAAAGAATTTCTTGGGTATAGTGGATTTTATTGGATATCAAGACATCTGCATCATAACAGCGCTTTACTATCTCTTCTTGAGGTGTATGCTTATATGTTATGACCTCTCCCAAACTATGAAAAGATGTATAATCCAGATCATACCCAAGCGAATCCGTATCTAATAAAACAATTTTCATATTTTTGTCAAACTCCTTTTTAGTGAAATTATGGATTTACATGTAGTGGCAAGACAAGAATAAATTCGCTACCTTTTCCAAGAGCGCTTTTGACGCGTATCTTTCCTTTATGTCCTAGAATGATTACTTTTGCAATGGAAAGACCTAATCCATGTCCTCCGGTTTGACGTGTTCTTGATTCATCCGAGCGATAAAAGCGTTCAAACAAATACGGTAGCGCTTCCTTTTCAATGCCAATTCCACTGTCCTTAATATGAATATGAACATTTTGTCCATGTGTATATGCGTGTAATGAGATCTCGCCTTTTTGTGGTGTATATTTAATCGCATTATCCATAAAGATTCGAACAGTTTGTTTGATTTTAATTTCATCTAGTGTAACTAAAAGCCCTTTGGGAACATCACACATGATGCGTTGATCTTTGTTATTAAGCATATTAAACTCTTTTACCGTACTGCATAGAAGTTCTGCCAAATCAAATGTAGAAAACTCAAACTGAAGCGTCTGATTATCTGAACGGACAAGCGTCAAGAGATTTTCCACTAATTGTTGCATACTTTTTGATTCACTAATAATCGCTTCGATTGATTCGTCAATTATTTCCGGGTCTTTTTTTCCCCAGCGTTCCAACATTGAAGCATAGCCATTAATAATACTTATGGGCGTTCTAAGTTCATGGGAGACGTCCGACACAAAACTTTTTTGTTTAGAGTAGTCTTTGTCCAATCGATCAAGCATATCATTAAGTGTCAGCGCCAAATCCTTTAGTTCATACTTTGTCGCTTCCACATCCAAGCGTAATTTTAGATTGCTGATGGACACCTCTTCTGCTGCTTTTGTCATATGATAAATAGGATAAAGAACCTTCTTGACTCTTGCCCCCCCAATCATAGACATCATTACAAAACCGACTATATGGAAAATAATCAATAAAAAGCCTAAAATGACAAGCTCTGATTGATATAATGTCAGTGGATAGAGTGCATAGATAACATATGTGTAATTGGCTTGATCCGAGCGATAGTATTGATTATCCAGACGTTTAACAATAAGCTTTTCATTTGTCAAAAGCTTCATACGCCGAACGAGATCATAAGAAAAATCAAATGAATCAAAAGCACCGGTTTCAATGGTAAACTCCTGAACATTATTGGCAAAATCTGAATACCCCGTTACTCTAAACGAGACATTGGAACTTAAGGTTAATTGATTCATCTTAATTTCAGTTTCTTGAAGCGAATATACGTCTTGGTTATATGCTAATAAAATCCGACTAAGTTCATAGCTGTGTTCTTCCACTTCACCGGATATATTGTTAAATACAAAGATAATCGGAATGAACACAATGGATATAAGACTAATAAAAAAATACAGAATCAGATAGTCAAAAGTAATCTTGCGTCGCATGGATAAATGAAAATGTTGAAAGGTATTCTTAATTGCTATGGATATTCTATTCATCATATATAATATATCCAACTCCTCTAACTGTTTTGATCATATCAACGCCATACTTTTGATCAATCTTTGAGCGTAAATAGCGAATATAAACATCGATGACATTGGTGTCACCATAATAATCATATCCCCAAACCTTCTCGAGGATTTTTTCACGGTCTAATGCTATGTTCTTGTTTTCTAGCAAATATCGTAAAAGTTCATATTCTTTTTTAGTCAGTTCAATAATGTCTTCTTTATATTGAACCTGATGTTTTATATGATCAACTTTTAATTCTTGGTAACGCAACACCTCAGCTGCTGCTGCCGGTTCTGCCCCTTTACGTTTGATGGCAACACGAATACGAGCCAAAAGTTCTTCAATAGCAAAGGGTTTTGTCATATAATCGTCTGCTCCCATATCCAATCCCATAACTTTATCCGATACATCGTCTTTTGCGGTTAACATAATTATGGGTACACTTTCTTTGGCTTGCCTTAAGCGGCGACATACTTCAATACCACTCATCCCAGGTAGCATCAAATCAAGAATAATAAGATCCGGGGCTTCATTTAGTGCAAGTTCAAGCCCCGTTCTTCCATCATAAGCCTTTAAGACCTCATATTCTTCATGACGAAGTTCCAACTCCAAAAAGCGGGATATTTTTTTTTCATCTTCTACAATTAATATTTTTTCTGACATTTTGCCTCCTACTTATCAATGGTCACTTCGTAATAATCTTCACCCTCATCATTTGGCTGCTGGTTTTTCACTTCTTTGTCCGTTGACTTTTCCTGTGTAGCATCTAACTGTCCATCCTCCAATTGTATCGGTTGCGTTGTGTCAAAGTCTTTGGCTTGCGTATCTTTTGCTTTATTGTGTTCCTTATTTTTCTTTTCTTTGTTGACGGTTCTATAAAAACGAAAAGCTTCTTGTGTCTCTACTTTATGTAATTTAAGCTGGCATTCCGCTACAAGGGCAATGATAATAAAAATCACACCAATCGTTATTGTTTTGTCGACACCAATTATGAAGAGTAAAATAAAAAACAAAAAGATAGGCATATCCATAAACACATCATCACTACGATAGACTTTTAACCGATAGACAAATGTCGTACTGATTAAATTCTCAATTCCACGAAAAAAACGATGTGAAAAAGAATTTTGCTTTTTTCTAGCATAGGCTTCAGCCATATCAATATTACCACCGGCGCGGCGCACATAGCGCTCAGCATCTTCATAGGAAACATCTACACGCCGTTGCAACTCTCTTATCATTTTATCTGTAATAATCACGGTGGCACCTCCTTATCATTCTAGTTTTAATTCTAGTATACGCTATGGTTATTTCATCGTGTTTAATATCACATTAGAAATTGATTAAAAACTGCCGCCACTACCACCATGACTTCGTCCGCTGCTTCCCGTGTGCGTTCCACCTCCCGAACTTGAAGAGGATTTTGTCTCTATTTTTACGCGAGTTGTATTTTCTCGAATAAATCGGTCGGTTTGTCGTGTCAAACTAAAACTTCCTGGCTTTTCATATGTTCGGTTTGTAATCGTTACGCTTCCTTTGCTTGCTCCTGTAATCACCCCTGTGATGACGGAAGCAATAATAATCGCCCCTAGATATGGCCATGGTGACGCTACCATGTCTTCTACCCTCGTCGAAACGGTCTCTTCTCTATATTGTACGCTACTTGTATCATCGCTATAGTCATACGCATTGTCATCTTGTGAAGAATAATTTTGGGATGAAGTAGGGACTTCGTTTTCTATACCAATAATTAGATTTAAAAATTCCATTCCAGCTTCATAATACTCACCATCACTTAGATAGGGGGACACACTATTTACCATGCTATTGGTCAAATGACTATATTGATTAATTGTATGGCTACCGGTAGTACTAATCCATAATTCCCTTGCACCCATATTGACCAGTAACAATATCCCATCGTATTCCTCACCAATCCCATAGCCATTATAATCAAAGAAATCATCCGCAAATTCCATTGAAGATTTCCCCTGTGTATCATCTGTAATTACAATAACTGCATCCATTAAATATTGGGTTTGAATGGTTTCAATGGTTGCTTGCAAGGATGCCTGTTCGTCCTCACTTAAATAACCCATATCATCAATAACATTTTGCGTATCTGCATAGAGTACATGCAGCTGTAATATCATTAATAATGCAATACCCAAAATTCCTTTACGCATCTTATCCAAAAAGAGCACCTCCAAACACAATAATTACCCAGGTAATTCCCAGAGCAATAAGCCAAAATACAAGTTGACGTTTGTGATCAATCGGTGTTTCTCCAACCACTTTTCCTGTTTGACCATTCACAATAAACATATGCTTTTTATCTTTGTATTCATTGACAAGTAAATATACAGGCATCAGCGCATAGGATTCTGACGCATAATTAAGATTTGACGAAGCATGTTGAACAGAAAAGCTTGTGTATCCTGTAACAGTATTTCGAATTCGATTTGAAATAAAATCATCGACACGCTCTTTCATCGTTTTTTTACATGTTGCTTCATCAACATCATAAGTTTCAGCAAAAAAACCTGTCATATAGTGCATGGAAAAATCCGCCAATGCCTGATAATCATAAGGTTCAATCATAACCATAAACTTATCGTCAAATTTTGTCGATGCATCCACGGGTATACGTTCATACTTCACCCGTCCTTCACGTTCCACATGATAATACTTGGTACGAGTATATCGATAATTGCCAGAACGCCAACTTGATACTTTTGTTGCTTGTCCCTGAATCTGGCCGTTTGCTTCGCAATCATACAACCAAAAGGGTGCATATACCCCTTTAATCTTTTCAATTTCCTCATCATTTTTAAACTGTGTTGGGGCAAAAAGTTTTTTACGTATCCATTTTTTGTAAATTTCTTCTGCATCTTCATGCGTTATCTTAAATGGAATGACATATTTGGGGTGAAATTCACCTTTAAAACGCTCTTTAATGAGACTTGGACTTTTGCAATACAAACAGAAGGTTGCTGATGTTGTTTCATCAGCAACGATTTCTGCACCACAATTATTACAATGATAAGCGTTTAGTGTCCCTGTGGACTGAGTTACCTCTTCTTCTTTATATACTTTGTCAAGCTCCTGTTTTGTAAATTCACTAAAGCAATAGTGGCATTTCCACTGACCACTTTTGGGATCAAATCCCAAAGGCGCTTGACAGTTCAAACATTTATATGCACTTACCGTCGCCATAGCTCCTCCTTAATTTCGATCCGTTATATCAAATACATCTCCGCAATTTGGACAGAATTTAGGTGGGTTTTTGGGATCCTCAGGTTCCCAACCACATTTATTACAGCTATATGTAACTTCCTGAGCCTTTTGCTTTCCACACTGAGTGCAAAAGTTACCATGATTTACTTGTCCGCAAGTACATGTCCATTCATTGGATTGTGGCTTTTTTTGACCACATTGACTACAAAACTTTGAGCTCTCACCATTTTGCTTGCCACATGCACATGTCCATCCGTTTGTAGCCGCCCCGGTTGCGCCAGAGGTTTGCGTTTGCATGGCTTGCTGTGATTGTACCGGTGTATTGGCTGATGGTTGTGGATTTAAGATACTTCCCATATTGCCTGCAGCATTCATCCCCATACCTACACCGGCAAATCCCATCATTGAACCGCCTTCATTGGATCCTGCGCCTTCTAGGCCAGCTGCTAATCCGCCTGCAACACGGGCTGCACGTGCGTTTGGATCTAAGAGAATCGAATCGTTGCCATATTTTGATAACAACTCATCTGTTTTTTCGTCATAATTGATGCCTGCGATACCTACAGATTGAATGTAAAATCCGCGCTTACTTAACCACTCATCATCTAATGTATCTGCCATATATTTACCTAGACGTGCGCTTTGAATCGGTATATCAGACACTAAGATTTGGTCCATGGATAGACTCGCCAAAGCGGTCTGATATGCCATCAAAAACTCATTGATATATTGTTCTGCCATGTCATCTTTTTTAAAGTCCGTTTTGCTTTGTTTGTCACATACTTCGTTATAAAAGAGTATGGGGTCACTAATTTTAATAGAATAGGTTCCAAAAGAGGTAATCTTACATGGAACAACTCTGCCTGGAACTAAGACTCTATCTGTATAAGGAAGTGGATTTTTTGTTCCAAAACGAATATCTGGAATCTCCATTTTATTTATATATACGACCCGCTGCTTTTGTGGCGTAGAACCTGAAAATTTAAACCGTTCCCATGTATCTAGAAGTGTATTTTCAATTCCACCCGGTCGCTCGATGCTTTGTCCATTGGTATTGTTATATCCGTCAATCGCCACATCTTCTTTTGAAGAAAAAAACAACGAAGGGGCTCGTGAATTATCCACTTGATAATATCCAGCTTCATCAGTAGCTGCAATAATCCGTCCTCCATCTACCAAAAGCATATATGTATTTTCCGGAACATGAATAACGGAACCATTTGAGATGACATCTTCTGTTCCTTTTCTATTACTATTACGTCGGTCATCTTTTCGTACAAGAATCCCCGCTGTTGATAATGTTGAATTATTCATTGAGCGAGGTTCAATTGTTTCTAGCCATTGATCAGCCAACTCCCCTTTGACAGAATTAATTGCTGCTTTTATAATGCCCATTTTTATCATCCTTTCCTAAAAAATATAGTTTAAAAATATTCTCTCACATATTGAATTAAAGCGCAAGAAAAAAAGAATAGACCCTCGTCTATTCTATGCTATATCATTAATTCCAGTTATTGTCACGTTGCGCAATAAACGATCTTCTTTTAAATCAATAATATTCGGCTTTACTTTGTTTCCATATTTATCCACAAAAATTTTAACCTGAGGTCGCATACACGCCTCCGAATTATTCTTCACAACAATTCCCAAGTCTCCTGTACTTAACCGTACATATGTACCTACTGGATACGGAGCAACTTTTCTTGCAAAGATTTTTGTCAATTTGACATCAAACATAATACCACCATTGGCCATAATATATTCCATAGCTTCTGATGGAAGTAATCCTTTCCGATATGGTCGGTTGGATGTTAATGCATCATATACGTCTGCAACACATATAATACGTCCTAAAAGCGATATATCTTCCTTGGATTTTTGATTTGGATATCCCAACCCATTATAGTGTTCATGATGCTGTAAAACTGCAACATATGCAGCTGCAGGTATTTCAAATGTATTTTTTAAATATGTATAGCCATATTCAGAATGTTTTTGAATAATTGCATATTCGCTTTCTGTCAATGCATCCGGTTTATTCAAAATATCCTTATCAATAAAAATCTTACCAATGTCGTGGAGAATAGATGCTAGACCCAGATTATATAACTGCTCTCGTGACAATCCCAACTCCGCTCCAATAAGTATGCTCAATACAGCCACATTGACAGAGTGAAAAAATGTATAATCATCAAAAAACTTTAGGTCAATGAGATTCACCATTGTATCTTTATTTTCAAGAATTTCTTCAACAATATTTGTAATCAGCATCTTGGTCACATCAATTTTTTGCTTTGCTTGTTTATGTCCCTTTGCCGTTGATAAGTCTGTATATATAAAAGCATCTTTAACCGATTGAATCGCCTTCATACGCAGTTCATCACGAATGACATCTTTGACTTCAATATCTTTTGATATCTCATCATCAATATAGATACCTTGGTACCCTAATTGAGCTATACGGTCTATATATCCTTTTTGTACAACTGTTCCTTCGCGTAATAACAGCTGCTGATTTATATCATAAAGGCTTTTAGCAATAACCATGCCTTCCATTAAACTCTGTACCGGAATAAATCTCATATTAATTCTCCTTAGTTACTTCCTAAGTTGATATTATATATGAATTCCATCGCTTTTTCAAGATGAATGTCAAAATGATTTACCCTTTAGGTATAATTCACTATCGTAAAATAGAGCGATTTACACAAAAAAAGACAGGTACAATATTGTACCTGTCTTTTGCATAAGCATTCTTAGAAATTATCACAAAGAATTTCAAAATATTTTTGTGCATGCTGACATGCAGGACAGAGCTCAGGTGCAACTTTTCCAACATGAATATAACCGCAGTTTCCACATTTCCATGCAATCGATTCATCTTTTTTAAAGACAACACCATTTGTGATGTTATCGGCTAATTTACGGTATCTTTCTTCATGATGCTTTTCTACTTCTGCAATTTTTCTAAATGTCGTTGCAATCGCTGGGAATCCTTCTTCTTCAGCAATGTCTGCAAATGTTGGATATAGATCTTCCCATTCTTCTTGTTCTCCATCTGCTGCCGCTTTTAAGTTTTCCAATGTCTTACCTAATGCAATCGGATAGGACGCTCCATTAATCTCATTCATTTCTCCGTTTAGGTCTTCAATTAAAAACTTATAGAAGCGTTTAGCATGTTCTTTTTCGTTATCTGCTGTCTCTTGAAAAATGTTAGAAATCTGAACATATCCTTCTTTTTTTGCTTGACTGGCATAATACGTATAACGCATTCTTGCTTGTGACTCACCTGCAAATGCCTTCATTAAATTATCCGCTGTTTTTGTTCCTTTTAAAGATTTGCTCATAAATACCTCCATTTGTTATCTTTTTATTAACAATTATTATTACATGAAATTGTTTACAATTAAGATTCTATCATTTTCATATACCTATGTCAATATCTACAGGCATATAACTACTTTTTGTGATATAATGACTGTATATTTTTAAAAAAAGGAGTTATATTATGAACAACAGAAATTCAAACATACATTATGTTGCCATAAGCGGTATGATTGGCAATATATTTTTACTTATTATTAAACTTATTGTCGGATTGATGAGCCATAGTCAGGCAATGATTGCGGATGGTTTAAATAGTGCCGGTGATGTGTTTGCCTCTTTAATGACCTATATCGGCAACAAAATTTCTTCACAGCCTTATGATGAAGAACATCCCTATGGACATGGAAAAGCGGAATACATCTTCAGTATGCTTATCAGTATCTCTCTTTTTATTGTTGCTTTTAATATTGTCAAAAGTTCTATTGATTCACTAACGAATCACACTGCATTTTTATTTACTCCATGGTTAATCGTTGTTGCTTTTTTAACAATAATAATCAAATTAAGCTTATATTTTTATTCCAACCATATAGGCCATAAATACAACTCTCTTTTGGCTTTTGCCAATGCTGAAGATCATCGTAACGATGTTTTTATAACTTCATTTACGTTGCTAAGTATCATTACTGCATATTTCGAATTATATTTTATTGACAGTATCGTTGGTGTGGCTATCGGTATTTGGATTGCATATACCGGATTGTCCATTTTTAGTAGTGCATATTATGTTCTCATGGACACAACGATAGATCAAGATATTAAAGACGAACTTTTTGAACTTATCGGCAATATCGACGGTGTTGATCATGTAGATACGATTACTTCAAAACCCATTGGATTAAACTTTTTACTTATTGTTAAAATATCCGTTGATGGTAATTTAAGTATAATAAAAGGTCACCAAATCGGTGACCAAGTCAAACAAAAACTGTTAAATTATAATTATGTGGATGAAGTAATTGTGCATCTAAATGCAACTCAAATCCATCCACAAAAAGAATATATTAAATAATTCTCTAATCAATGCGATACGAACTTAAAATTTCACCATAAAAAATCATATGGTAATCTCCTTCAGGATAATATCGATCATTAATTGTCTGATCGATATATTCTGGAATAAGTTGATGCTTGGCAATTACACGACACTCATAATGCAATCCACATTCCTCAATGATAGGAACATCGACTTTATGCCCCTCTAATGCATGGATATTACAATTTTCAAATTTATCTACATCTCTTCCTGAATGGGTGCCGCAATAGGTGATTTCTTTTTTCAATTTTTGATTCATTGGAATACTCACCGTAAATTCTTTATCCATATCAATGCCTTCATAGCTATATCGGCTAGGACGCACGCCTATAACTAAAACCTGACGCCCCCACATAACACCTGACGTAGCCCATCCAATAGTCATTGTATTGATTTTATCTTGCGTTTTGACGGTTAAAAAGGCGCCTTTTGGAATCTGCTCGAGCAACTCTTTTAAGTGTCTCGTATAAAGTACTTCTTTTCGTTCAATCTTTTCTACTGACATCTAGTCTCCTCCAACATTTTGATTTTTCTATTTTTTTGCATAAAATTTAATACGGTCTCTGCCATCGCTTCTTTTTTGCATATCGTCGTATGTAAAATAGGACGCTTATCAATATCTTTGACCGCTTTGGGTATTTCTACATTTGAAATTGCATATAATTCATGGAGCAAGTCAAAATCATCCATCTTTTCATAACGTTGATCTAAAGCGGACAATGTACTTTTTGTGAATTTATATGGGCTTGCTGTAGATACAATGAGTGTTTTTGTTGTATCCTTTGTTGCATCTATATATGTGTCATATGCTGCCTTTGCCACTGCTGTATGTGGGTCTAGCATGTAGTTTGTCGCTTCAAATTCTTCTTTGATAGCCTGCATCGTCATTGTCTGTGTCGCAAATGCTGGGAAGAAATCTGATAAGTTCGCTTTCATATCTTCAGTAATGGTATAATGTCCTTCCCCTAAAAGGTTGTCCATCAACTGCTGTACCGTTGCTGCATCTTCATCTGCAACTGCATAAAGTAGACGTTCTAAGTTACTAGAAATTAAAATATCCATTGACGGTGAAATCGTCAATAAAAATTCTCTTCGTCGATCATAGTTTCCTGTCGCAAAGAAATCGTATAGAACTTTGTTGTCATTTGATGCGCAAATCAGTTTTTTGATAGGTACACCCATTTCTTTTGCATAATATGCTGCCAATATATTGCCAAAGTTCCCCGTTGGCACGACTACATTCATAGGCTCTCCCAAATCAAGTTCTCTGTCATTTAAAAGACGGCTATAGCTATATACATAATATACTACCTGAGGCAATAAACGTCCAATATTAATTGAATTTGCACTTGAAAGCTGTACACCTAGCGATTCTAAATTTTGATTAAACACTTGATCATTAAAAATAGCTTTCACACCATTTTGTGCATCATCAAAATTACCGTCAATGCCAACAACTAATGTATTGTTGCCTTCGCTGGTGACCATTTGACGCTCTTGAATTTTTGACACACCATTTTTCGGATAAAAAACAATGATTTTTGTTCCTGCCACATCCTGAAAACCTGCTAAAGCAGCTTTTCCTGTATCTCCGGATGTTGCCGTTAAAATAGCAATCTCATTGGTTATTCCTTGCTTTTTTGCTGCAGTTGTCATTAAATAAGGTAAAATTGATAAGGCCATATCTTTAAATGCAATCGTTGATCCATGAAATAATTCCAAATAATAATATCCATCCTTCTTGACAATCGGTGCAATGTCTTTCGTATCAAATTTTTCATCATAGGCACTGTATACACAGTGGGAGACTTCTTCCTCCGTAAAATCTGTCAGAAATTCTCCTAACACATAGCATGCAATTTCTTGATAGGACATCGATTTTAATTCTTCAAAACTTTTTTGAAGTTTTGGAATCGCATTTGGAACAAATAATCCGCCATCATTCGCCAATCCTTTGACAATGGCATATGACGACTCAACATTTTTTTCATTTCCTCGAGTACTATTATATACTATTTTTTTCATCCTGTACCACCTTATATAATTTTAGTTAGAAAGTTTGGGGAAATTATAACATATTCTCCCTTCAAATACAATTGTTTTTCACGCAAAGACAAAAAGTACTGCCTTAGGCAATACTCATGTCTTTATGTTCTTATTTTGCTTTGAAGAATTCTACAACACCATATTTGGTGACAAATTGAAGTTTTGTGTCAAACCACCGCATGTTTTTGGCACTTGTTATATTACGGTTTACAAAGGATAATGCCCCACCGCTATTATCAATGCCTGCCATTGCAATTTCAACAGCTTTTTTAGTTTCACTGGTAATTTTGACATCATAGTAACGCCCGTCTAAGATTGGCGAAAACTGATAAATTTTTCCATTGTTTTGAAAGACCACGCCTTCAATCGTATCTGGATAAGACGTGTCATACATACGGTTAATAATCGCATTGGCGATAATTGTTCGGTTAAATAAATCTTCTGTTCCAACCTCTGCTTCAACAATACGTAATAATACATTATAATCTGTCTCTGATAGTTCCACAGGGTCACGATATTCTATAATCGGTTCGTAGCCAACATACGTCATTCCTTCTAGTAGCTCATCCTCTAAATCCTCAAGCGTTTTTTTATCACTCGTGATTGATTGTGTGGATAATTGCTCTTTTCCACTTTCTTCTTTCATAATAGACAACACTTTTTCATTGCTGGGTGCATCGATGCCTTGTATTGTCGAACGTGAATCTAAACTCATGATGGGATGGCTATAAAGGGTTCGATCTAGCAGCAGAACGATTTCATCCTCATTTTCAACATCCATTTCCAGTTCATCAAGTTCTTTTTCTTTAGAAATGTTTTCTTGTTCTTCTTGGTTTGTGGCACTGTATACATTAACCAGGTAACCATTGGACCCTAAAACGAAAACACTTACAATACAAGCCGTAACGATTACGCAGCCAAAAGTATATATCTTTTTTGATATCGTGTGATTTTTATGAAACAAAAAATCAAACAACTTTTTAAAAAAATTCATATATATCTCCTTTTGAATACTTTTTTACGACTTGGTCATTATACTGAGTTTCATTTTCTAAGTCAATGAAGCCCCTTGCTGTTTAGATGATTTTCTCTTATTTTCAGAATATTCAGTCACAGACTGTAGCACAATGACTATATTTCTCTTTATTTTGTTCGATTTATTAGTTATTTTTTTATATACATTTATTCTTTCATAAAAATCACGAAGAAGAATTTGAGTAATATTTCATTCTAAAATTGTTCTTTTTTCGTGTTTCATGCTATACTTGTTCCTATCAATAGACTATTTTCCCCAAGATAAAGGATGATTATTATGCCAACCGGAGTATATATTACACACAAAAAAAATGGTCAAGAGTATTATCGTGTTTCCATTACATATAAAAACAAACACATCAGCTTAGGTAGCTCCGATTCATACGAACTTGCACATAAACGTTATCTTTTAGCACAGCGAATCCTTCGTAATAGTCACTATCGAATTGATGATTATAATAAAACCAATCAATCGTTAAGCTATGAAAAGTGGGTTATTTTGCATAACTTTAGGGATAACGGGCTTTACTTTAAGACCCCTATCTACCTTCACGAAAAGTATTTTACATATCATCTGTCTCAACACATCATCTTAACTTTTGATGTTGATGATTTGTTTTTTTATGGCTCCCATAAAATTTTTAAACGTGGCAATTATTTTTTCGTCAATGATTTTGGAATGCAATTTAACATTTTATCCCGATTTGGCATTCGCAACCATGCATGTGAAGGAAAAGATTACCTCTTTATCGACAAAAATCCCTATAACTTGAGGTATGACAATATAAACATTATCAATCCATATCATGGCGTTGAAAAGATTCATAAAAATAATCATATACTTTATCGTGCCAAAATCCATGTTAATGGATATATTATTATAGGGTATTTTCACTCTATACACAAAGCCGCTATTGCATATAATAAGGCTGTTGACTTTATGCAACGCTATGTAAGCGAACATAAGAATTATACAAAAAATTATATTGATGCAATTCATGAAGAAGAAATCGAATACTTGTATACCACCATCGTTCTTCCTAAAAATCTATTAAACCTCTCTCCTATATATCAAGAGCTTCAAAGCACTGCAAAAAAAAGCCAGAAACGCTCATAAGAGCGCTTCTGGCCTTTTGTCTATACTGCTTTAACAGTTATTTTTTCACCGTCGTAATCCACCAAAACACTGCTGCCTTCATCGATAATGCTTTTAATGTATAATTCTGCCATTTCATCTTCAATATGTTTTCCAATGGCTCTTCTAAGTGGTCTCGCACCATATTTTTCATCAAAGCCAATCTCCACCAAATAGTCTTTGGCTTCTTCGGTCACTGTCAGATTGATTTTTCTTTCATTAGCAGTAAGGTTAACATCCTTTATCATTACATCAACAATTTCTCGCAAAACAGTTTTTGAAAGGGATTTAAATATAATGGTCTCATCAATACGATTAAGAAACTCAGGTCTAAAGAACTCTTTGAGTGCATTAAGTTCATGCAAGTCCATTGCTTGACTTGTGTCACTATTAAAGCCAATCGTTGCTCCTTTATTCGTTGTTCCTGCATTAGACGTCATGATAATGACCGTGTTTTCAAAATTCACATTGCGCCCTTGACTATCGGTTAATCGACCGTCTTCAAGTATTTGCAACAATAAGTTATATACATCCGGATGTGCCTTTTCAATTTCATCTAGCAAAATGACACAATAGGGTCGTCGTCGAACTTTTTCAGTTAACTGTCCAGCTTGGTCATATCCTACATATCCTGGAGGCGCTCCGATCAATTTAGATACCGTGTGTTTTTCCATAAATTCCGACATATCAAAGCGAATCATCGCTGCCTCATCGCCAAACAGTTCTTCTGCCAAACTTTTTGTAAGTTCGGTCTTACCTACTCCTGTCGGTCCAACAAAAATAAATGAACTTGGTTTAAAGCGCTTCCTAAATCCAGAGCGATTGCGACGTATTGTTCGTGCCAGAATATCTACGGCATGTTCTTGGCCTTTAACTCGTCGCTTTAATCGATTCTCCAAATTAAGTAATTTATATTTTTCTTCTTCTGTAATGCTTTGTACCGGAATTCTTGTCCATGCTTCAATGACATAAGCAATATCTTCTTGTGTAATGGATACACTCTCACACGTCACTTCCAATTGATGGATTTTGTCTGTAAGACGTAATTCTTCAACACGACAATCCGCTGCTTTTTCAAAGTCATCTTGATTTGCCGCCTCTTCTTTTTCGTTAATGACTTTTGTAAGTTGGTTTTTAAGGGCTTCAAGTTCAACGAGCCCTTTATTTTTGAGGTTGGCGCGAGAACCCGCTTCATCAAGAACATCAATTGCCTTATCCGGTAAATAGCGGTCATGGATATAGCGTTTTGACATTTGCACCGCACTTTCGATTATTTCATCAGAAATATGGACTTTATGAT
Source organism: Vallitaleaceae bacterium 9-2 (assembly GCA_038396585.1). Lineage (NCBI taxonomy): Bacteria > Bacillati > Bacillota > Clostridia > Lachnospirales > Vallitaleaceae > Vallitaleaceae bacterium 9-2. The sequence goes on from CP121691.1 coordinate 2,024,895, forward strand.
AGTCTTCATAATAATCCTTAATACCGAGTATCATCTCGATTGCTTCTTCTTCTGAAGGTTCTTCTACAAGAACCGATTGAAAACGCCGCTCAAGTGCTGTATCCTTCTCAATATGCTTACGATATTCTTCCAGTGTTGTTGCACCGATAATTTGAACATCACCGCGTGCAAGTGCCGGTTTTAAAATATTAGCAGCATTCATTGCACCACTTTCTGCTTCTCCAGCTCCAGTGATATTATGGACTTCATCGATAACAAGAATAATATTGCCACTTGTCTTTGCTTCATTGATAATCGCTTTCATACGCCCTTCAAATTGACCGCGAAACTGAGTTCCTGCAACTAAAGCGGTTAAATCTAACAAGTAAATCTCTGCATCCAGTAATTTTACCGGCACTTGTTTTTCAACTATACGTACCGCTAACCCTTCTGCAATAGCCGTTTTACCTACGCCTGGCTCTCCAATGAGTACCGGATTATTTTTTTGTCGTCGGTTTAAAATTTGAATCACCCGATCGATTTCACGATGCCGTCCAATAATACGATCCACTTCGCCAAGTTTTGCCTTCGCAGTTAAGTTAATACCAAAAGCATCCAAGTTTTTACGTTTGTTTTTGGATGTCTTTTCTTTAACTTTCGTCTGTTTTTTCCCAAATAAGTTGCCAAAATGTTTACTTTCATCAGCTTCCACATCCGAAGCATCATCTTCTGAAAACTTCGCATCTTCAGAAAAATCTTCCCCTTCTTTAGGGTGCATATTTCCCGCAAATGCTCCTAACATCTGGGACATATCTTCTGGTGTTTGTCCATCCGCCATTTGACTCATAAAATTATTAATTGAATCACTAATGTCCGGGTCTTCAAACATCTGCATCATTTGTTGATTTATATTGTCAAATTCTTCCGAACTCATGCCGCTTTGCTGCATCATTTGTTCTATTGGACTAATACCCTGTTTACTAGCACATGGCAAGCAAAGCCCCACACGTTCCGGTTTGTTTTCTGTCATTTTTGTTATAAATACAACAGCTGTATTTTCTTTACATACTGAGCATTTCATACTATCATCTCCATTTACTTTTCATTACAAGTGTATACCTTAAACTATCACACTCAACATGGCTTGTCTATGGGAAAACGCTTAATATAATAAAGTTTTAATAATTCCTTTTCGATATGCTGTGAGCAGGAGTTTTAAATCTTTTATATCATTATATAGCTGCTGACCGATATCTGTATCTCCAACCAGTATCCTCTCTTTGGACGCTTCTACAATAGATAGCGATGAAATCATATCGATTGAATTCTCAAAAGCATCTCTTGCCGAGGTAAACGGTTCATGCGCAGCTAAAAGCATTCCATGTGAATTATAGATTAACGTATAACCTGCAATCCCTGTTACTTCTTGATAAGCTTTAGCCAAGCCTCCATCAATTACTATCAATCGTCCCCCGGATTTTATAGGACTTTCGCCTTCACTCACTTTCACAGGAACATGTCCATTAATGATTCTCGAGTGTTCTGGCGAAAGACAAAAATCATTCAGTATTTTTTTGCACATGGTTTCACTTAATATATGTTCATAATATGGATTTTTCTTTTCACTGTGGGTGCTTTTATCTGAGATAAAAAGACGCTCAAAGGTTTTCATCGCATCTTTTCCAAATAACGATGAATGCCTTCCGGACCAAAGATACCAAAAGATATCCGTCTCATCATTATTCTCACTCTCAAAACGGTTCCCATAAGCTTCTCGTAGCATCAGTTCATACTGATCAAGCAACGCTCGGCCTTTATAGGCTATTCCATCAATCCATACACTGGTATAGCGCCCATCCTCATCTAACGGAATACATCCGTGGAATAATAGATTGTTGTTATAAATCTTATAGATGCTTCCCTTTTCAAATAAAAACGCAACATGTTCTTGAAGGCGAACATTGTTTAAAAAAGACTGTTGTAGTTTTCCCATAATTATTTCTTCATCTTCCGATAATCGGGAAGGATCTTCTTTATCCACGGTTTCAAAAGATTCAATATTAAGACGATATTCACTTTGCCCTAGAACAATCGTTCTTTTATCAAAATCTACGGTAGAAAGCAGACACCGATTCATCATTTGATATTCCGGTCGTCTTTTGGCAATTTGTTCTTCAAGTTTTAAAAGCATAAATGTCGTTGCTTTATTTATTTGCGCTGCCAATATGACTTCGTCTTCCAACAACCCTTCTGTGTTTTTAGGAATAAACTGTTGCTCTACATCAGGAAAATGATACATTGCATATTTGGCTAATGGAAGCAAATTAATTCCATAGGCTTCTTCAAGAAGGTCCAACTGTCCATAACGGGCACTCACCCGAATGACATTCAAGATGCATATCCATGAACCGGACGCTGCCCCCATCCATACAATATCGTGGTTGCCCCATTGAATATCCAATGAATGGTAATTCATGAGTTTATCCATGATGATATCCGGTCTTGGACCCCGATCAAAAATATCTCCAAGAATATGCAAGTGGTCAACAGCTAGACGTTGAATCACCTCACTTATAGCGATAATAAATGCTTTTGCTCGTCCAATTTCAATAATACTTTTTATAATTTGCGAATAATAGTGTTCCTTATCCGGATCATTATCGCGATGATGCAGTAATTCTTCAATAATATATTCAAATTCCTTAGGCAACGCTTTACGTACTTTTGAGCGTGTATACTTCGAGGAGACTTCTTTTAACACTAGAACTAATCGATGAAGCGTTACCTCATACCAATCATAGCGTTCAGCTTCTGAGAGCTTTCCCAGCTCACTATTTTTACTTAAAACTTCATGAGGATAATAAATTAAAATAGCAAGCTTTTTCTTACTATTATTCGTAATTGTTGATCCAAAGACATCTTCTACTTTTTTACGAATAATACCGGATCCACTTTTTAGGATATGCAAAAAAGCTTCATCTTCTCCATGAATATCTGAAAGAAAATGCTCTGTTCCTTTTGGCAAATTCAATATTGCTTCCAAGTTAATAATCTCTGTAGATGCTTCGTACACCGTTGGAAACTGTTTACTCAACAATTTAAGATACTTAAGGTTGTCTATTATTTTCTTTTCTTTCATAGCACCCTCCATGTTTAACCATCATAAAGGCTTGCTCATTAAGGAGCAAGCCTTGGGCTTATGCATATAGTGGATATTTGTCAGTTAAATCTTTAACCATATTCAATGCTTTTTCCTTTGAGTTGTCAAAATCCGTCAACGCAAGGTGTATGATTTCAGCAATGGTTTCCATATCTTCTTCTTTCATTCCTCGGGTTGTCACTGCCGGAGTCCCTAAACGAATACCACTGGTAACAAATGGACTTTCCGGATCAAAAGGAATCGTATTTTTATTACAGGTAACGCGAACTTCATCCAACAATTTTTCTGCCACTTTACCCGTTAATCCTAAACTACGTAAGTCTAAAAGCATCAAATGATTATCTGTCCCACCGGACACGATATCAATACCTCGACGTATCAGTGCATCAGAAAGCGCTTGCGCATTTTTAACAATTTGCTGTTGATAGTCTTTAAACTCTTGACTTAGAACTTCTTTAAAGTTTACTGCTTTTGCAGCGATGATATGCATTAGTGGTCCACCCTGGATTCCTGGAAACACTGCTTTATCGATAGCTTTGGCATATTTTTCCTTGCATAAGATCATTCCGCCTCTTGGACCACGTAATGTTTTATGTGTTGTAGTCGTTACAAAATCAGCATACTCTACTGGGTTTGGATGAAGACCTGCCGCAACAAGCCCTGCAATATGTGCCATATCAACCATCAAATACGCTTCGACCTTATCTGCAATCTCTTTAAATCGCTTAAAGTCAATGGTTCGAGCATATGCACTTGCACCTGCAATAATCATCTTAGGTTTTTCTTCAAGCGCAATTTTTTCAAGCTCGTCATAATCGATATAGCCTTCTTTTGTCACGCCATATGGAATAATGTTAAAATATTTTCCAGAGATATTAACTGGACTTCCATGTGTTAAATGTCCACCATGTGAAAGATTCATACCCATAACTTTATCACCCGGTTCTAAAACCGCAAAAAACACTGCCATATTTGCTTGCGCGCCGGAGTGCGGCTGTACATTCGCATGTTCTGCACCAAAGATTTCCTTTGCACGATCTCTTGCAAGGTTCTCAGCGATATCAACACATTCGCATCCTCCATAATATCGTCGTCCCGGATATCCTTCAGCGTACTTGTTTGTCAACGGTGTTCCCATTGCCGCGATAACTGCTTCGGACACAAAATTTTCGGATGCAATAAGTTCAATATTATTTTTTTGGCGATTAATTTCTGCCTCAATCGCGTCAGCCACTTCTGGATCAAACGCTTGTATTTTTTCAAATGAATACATTTTCTACCTCCGTATTTTAAATTGTATGATAATGCCATTATTATAGCACATACTCCAACACATGGAAAGACTTTACTTCATTAACTCAAAAGAGTGTTTTGGCTTTTCGAAAGCTACTTTTGTTTGTAATACAGTAAAAATTATTGTATAATCAAAGGACAAAAGATGATAACTGTTAGGAGTATACTATGGATAATTATATTGCACGACAGCCTATTTTTGACAGGCATTCACACACGATTGCTTATGAGTTGCTGTATCGCCACACTCATGTAAATTATTTTGATGGGACCATTGATGATTCAGCTGCTACATCTATCGTTCTAGTTAACAGCTATTTGAATTTCGGCCTAAAATTAATCTCTGAACACAAACTATGTTTTATTAACTTTAATGATGATTTAATATTGCAAGATATTCCTTTGCTACTTTCTCCAGACCAAACGGTCATTGAACTTCTTGAGACCGTCAAACCCTCTTCTGAAATTATTGAAAAACTCATCCTCTTAAAATCCAAAGGGTATTTAATTGCTTTAGATGATTATACCTTTGACTATCCATATAAGGATATTCTAGATTTATGCGATATTGTAAAAGTCGATTTTTTTCTTAATCCAAAGGACAAGCTTCCTGCATTGTGTCATTACTTAAGAAAAAATCACAAATTAATCTTAGCAGAAAAAGTCGAAACAAAAGAAGAATTTAATTATGCCTTGGAATTAGGCTTTGACTATTTTCAAGGCTATTATTTTAGTCATCCAATTATGCTGAAAAAAAAGAAGATAAATACCGTATATCAAAACTACATGCTTATCCTTTCAGAAATGCAAAAAGATGAACCGAACTATAACACCGTTGTAAGTATTATCGAAACGGATGTGTCGTTGACATATCGTTTGCTAAAACTTGTCAACTCTTCTTTTTCATTGGTAAATGATATTAAATCAATCAAACATGCGCTAGCTATTTTAGGAATCAATAATTTTAACAAATGGTTTACTTTAGCCACTATTAATCAATTAAGCCAAGATCAGCCGGATGAACTTGTAAAAATCAGCATTTTCCGAATGAAGTTTATGGAAAACTTAGGTAATGCTTCTTCTTTTTATACCTATGTCAGCTCTTTACGTATGATTGGTGTCCTATCCATGCTTGATGCTATATTAGAACAGCCAATGGATGTAGTTCTTAACGAACTCCCCATTCTTGAAGATATAAAAAACACCCTGCTTCTTAAAGAAACAAAGTTTTCAGATCTGTTTCAACTTATGATTGCCTATGAAAAAGGAGACTTTGACGCAGCTCAAGATATTTGCAAAAAAATAGATCTAGACTTTACTGCTTTTCCAGATCTATATCTTAACGCTATATCTTGGGCAGATGAGTTGTTTGATTATCTAAACCATGGGTAACATCAAACAGCTCTTGAGGAGTGTTTATCTCAATGCCAAGTGCATGAATAAGCACTTCTTCTATCTTTTCAACAAAAATAAATTCCATCTCTTCTCGCACCTGTTTTGGTACATCTTCTAAGTCTTTAGCATTGTCTTTTGGCATGAGAATTTTTTTAATTCCGGCGCGATGTGCTGCCAGTATCTTTTCTTTAATTCCACCCACGGCTAATACATAGCCACTCAGTGTTACTTCACCTGTCATCGCTAAGGAAGCATCGACTTTTTTTCCGGTTGCAAGTGAGGCTAGTGCCGTTAGAATTGTAACTCCAGCTGATGGACCATCCTTTGGCGTCGCCCCGGACGGAACATGCAGATGAATGTCCTTCTTATGAAAATCCAAAAAAGTCACTTGATGTGTCAGTCGCGACTTAACAAGAGACAAAGCGATTTTGGCTGATTCTTTCATGACATCTCCCAGCTGACCAGTTAGCATCAATTGCCCTTTGCCTGGCATAAAAGTTCCTTCAACAAAGAGTATGTCACCTCCAACCGGTGTCCATGCTAAGCCTGTTACCACTCCAGCAGCACTTTCTTTGCGCATCGCTTCGTGCCTTGCCGTCTTTTGCCCTAACAACTCTTTCACGGCATTATTATCAACAATATATGCTTCGTTAACTTCTTCAAGAACAATTTTTTCAATCACATTACGCAAAACTTCATCAATATTTTTTTTGAGGGCACGCACACCTGCCTCGCGAGTATATTGGTCAATAATTGTTCGAATCGCCTCATCTTCAAACGCTACTTCATTGGCTTTTAAGCCATATTCTTTAATAGCATTTGGAATCAGATGATTCTTTGCAATGTGAAACTTTTCATAATTTGTATAGCTACTAATCTGAATCACTTCCAAGCGATCAAGTAGAGGTTTAGGAATTCTATTGATATTATTCGCAGTCGCCACAAAAAATACGTTGGATAAATCATAAGGCACTTCGAGATAATGATCTGCAAAGGAGTTGTTTTGTTCTGGATCAAGCACCTCAAGAAGAGCACTTGAAGGGTCTCCACTATTGGACACAGATAGCTTATCGATTTCATCAAGGACGAACACAGGGTTTTGAGTCCCTGCTTTTCGCATACCTTGTATAATCCGTCCCGGAAGCGCACCTAAATATGTTCTGCGGTGGCCTCGAACTTCAGCTTCATCACGAACCCCACCTAGACTAATACGTATATATTCACGCTCTAATGCCTGTGCAATACTTTTACCAAGACTGGTTTTTCCTGTTCCCGGTGGTCCCACTAACAGTAAAATAGATCCCTGTTTGTCATTTTGAAGCTTCATCACAGCAATATGTTGCATAATACGTTTTTTAACCTGATCCATGCCGTAGTGATTTTCATCTAGAACTTCACGCGCTTTTTTAACATCCGTATCATGAAGCTTATTTTCCCAAGGCAACTCTAGAAGTGTATCTAGGTAATTTCTGATAATATGCCCTTCTGAGTTGTTGCTTCCCGAAGTTTCAAGCTTATTTAATTCCCTTTTCGCCGCTTTAATCGCTTCATCCGACATATTTGCATTCTCAATACGCTCGCGATAACTTTGCGCTGAGTTTGGATCACCATCTTGTTCACCTAACTCTTGCTGTATAGCTTTTAGTTGCTCTCTTAATAAATTCTGTCTATAATTTCGATTATTTTTCTTATTATACTTTTGAGCCATTTCAACTTGCAGTTCAACAACTTCACGCTGTTTTGCCAAATACTCTAAAAATAATAATCCTCTTTCTTTTATACTATCGGTTTCAAGCAATACATATTTTTTTGCTAAACTCGACGATAAAAACGGTAACAAATGGCCAACAAGTCCATTTAACGTTTTTTGTCGATCAATGACCTGCAAAAATTCATCATTTCCTTGGAAATGCTCACCAATATCATGAACACTTGCTTTAATATATTGAAGCATTTGTTGCTGTCCTTCTTCTGACAAATCATTTTGCTCTGGATATTCTTCATATGTTCCCAGTGCAATATCCCCGTCAATAAGTACTTGGTCCACTTTAACTCTTTCTAAGCTTGATGCATAGACTAAATAGCCTTTACTTGCCTTTTCAACTTTTTCCAGTTTTAAAAGTGTACCTATAGAATAAAAACTATCTGAACGAATGGTATCTTTCACAACGCCTTCACGAATAGATAGCGCTAGTGCAAATCCTTGTGTTTGGCGCAGTTGATCGGATAGACTCTCACCCAACTGTTCATCAACAGACAATTTTGTCTCTGTAAAGGGCATAATAACGGTATCAACGATTGGAACTATATGTAAAGTATCTAATTTCATAATCATTCTCCTTCCTTAATATATACACTTATGTATATTGGAATATTATAATATACAATTATACGTTATTTGAGAATGAATGTCAATATTCCTCTGACCTATGGCATTACCGTTCTTGGGCTGTAATGAATCCGCACATTGATATCATGGTTATAGTTTCCAAAAGACTTGCCATAAATTGTTAATCCACCAACATGTTCTGCATCTTGGGGAACACTAAAGCGAAACTTTATCGGACTTTGATGGTCCATTTCAAAGGCATCAATTGTCACTTCTGACACTTTTAACCCATCAACAAACGTTCCCTTATTATTAATTGTAATTAGCTTTAACAGACCATATTGATTCCAATTTGGGAACCACCAATCCGGCGTAAAAATCCCTTTGATTTCACCAAAATCTCCAGGGCTTGTCCACATGCCAATCCACTGACCATTCAAATGAAAATGTATATTGGACGGCCATATCTCATTAATTCCCGGCGCTTCTGAACCTAGCTCGACGGATAATGATATTTGGTCGATTTTTTGATTCCTTGGCAGTAAGTTGGGAATAATATATTCTACATAGCCTTGGGTAAACCACAATATATCTGCATCAAAACGATCTGAGTGCCCAAAAAACCTCGCATCGTCAACTTCTCCCACCAAATGATTCGCTGTCGCTAACCCACACGTTGGATAAATTTCATAATCCGAATATTGACCTATACGTATTTCAGTCTCATAGATATTTTTAGGATTTTCCCTATTATTGACTTCTACGAGAATTTTATCCAATTGTGTCACACATTTTTTGATATTTCCATGACCATGAGTTTCATTAACCACAGTAATCAAATGACTTTCTTCTAGTTTTTTAATGTGATTTGTCAACGCACCATTTGTAATATTTAAATGTGTTGCAAGTTCATTCATACTCATGCCACCGCTTTCTGTCAGTAGCTTAATAATATCAATCCGTACTTTTGACCCTAATGCTTTAAATACATCTAAACCTTCTTCAATTGTTTTAATATGTAACATAAGAACCTCCCACAATAGTAACTTATTTTGAATTATAGCTTATGCGAAAATGCTTTTCAAGGAACTTTTCTTTTTCTTTCATCCAAATTTTTGTTCGTAAAACTATTTAGTCTTTTTTTAAGCCTTTTATTTGTCATTTTGAATTATCTTTTAGTATATTCTAAATTATTTTATAAAAACATTGACTAATATTTTTCTAAGTTATATAATACTACTAACAAACGCTTTGGTAAAGCTGTTTTTTTATATCATTTTAACAAAATTAAAAGGAGGATAATTTTATGAAAATGCACACTCAAAGAATGGGAACACTTTTACTTATTTTAATTGTAGCCTTTACTTTAACCGGATGCGGCGGTGGAACCTCAAGTACATCAACATCATCCGACGATACGACTTCTTCATCTGAGGCATCCAGTAGCGACAATACTAGCGAAACCTCTCAACTTGGTTCTGAAACAGCCGGTGATAATGCAACCGAATTTGATTATTGGACATTTGTAGATTTACACGGCAAGCACTTCGAAAAAATGTTGGGATTATGGAACCAAGCCAATCCAGATCGACAAATAAAGCTTAATGTTACGGTGATGCCATATGATGATATGCATAACAAGCTTTTAATCGCAGTTCAGACCGGACAGGGCGCTCCAGATATATCCGATATTGAAGTTGGTCGTTTTCCAGACTTTATTGCCGGTAATGAAGTTCCTCTTGTTGACTTGACCGATGTTGTTGCACCATATGCGGACAAACTCGTACAGTCTCGACTAGATATCTACAGCAAAGAGGGCGCAATTTATGGATTTCCAACACATGTTGGTGCAACCGTTGCTTTTTATAATACCGAGCTTTTAGAACAGGCTGATATTGACTATACAAAAATTGTCACTTGGGACGATTATAAAGCTGCAGGCATTAAGCTTTATGAAACTACAGGTAAGTATCTAGGAACAGCGGATACAAGTGCAGGATGGCAAGCTTCTATGTTATCTGCCCAGCAAGGCGTCGATGTAACTGATGCCGACGGCAATCCTACCGTCAATTCCCCTGAATTAATTAAAGGTTATGAAATGCTTGTTGATCTTCAAGCCAATAATGTGATCGCAACTATTCCTGGTGGTCAACCCGATACTGAAGAAGCCAAAGGGGAATATAACATGGGTAATTATGGCTCTGCTTTGATGCCATTGTGGTTTATGTCCCGCTTTACCAACGAAATGACCGACCTTAAAGGAAAAATTGCCATTGCCCCTCTTCCAGTTTTTGAAGAAGGTCAACCACGTTCTTTAGGTTTAGGTGGAACAGGAACTGTTGTTACAAAGTCAGCCAAAGATATTGAATTAGCTAAAGATTTTCTAACCTTTGCAAAAATATCCGATGAAGCAAATATCGAAATATGGAACACTCTCGGTTTTGACCCTGTCAACACAGATGTCTGGGCCATGGAAGATGTAACGCATAATCCTGAAAACGAGTTTGTTCAATATTTCATCAACAATCCATTTGATGTTTTGAATGAAATTAAGGATGAAATCATGCTTGTAAAATCGACCGCATCTTCACCAAGCATTAACAATATATTAAATACCATTACAACAAATGAGATTTTTGAAGATGGACGCGATGTAACTGAGGCACTTAATGAAGCTCAAGAGCTTATCGAACAAGACTTGCAATAAGAACAACATACACGTAATGAACGCTACCTATAGTAATCTATAGGTATGCGTTGCATTGCTAGGAAGGAGCCCTATATGATCAACTTTAAACGTTTTTTACACTCAAAAAAATATGCACCTTATATCTTTATTCTTCCTTTCATCATTATTTTCTTGATATTTTGGTTGTTCCCATTACTCAATTCTTTTCGGATGAGTTTTCAAGATCAAATGCTTGGTCAGGAGCCTATATGGATAGGATTTGATAATTATAGAAAACTACTTAATGATACTGTATTTGTTAAAGCCGTATCCAATAGTGTCATATATATGGTGGCTACCCTTATTTTGTTGATTCCATTGCCTATGCTTTTTGCCGTCTTAATTGACAGCAAATATATGCGCGCCCGTGAATTTTTCAAATCGTCTTTTTTTGTCCCTGCCTTAACCTCAGTTGTGGTTGCAGGAACCATTTTTCGTTTAATCTTTGGCGAAATGGAAGGTTCACTCATGAACTCCTTTCTTGCAAACTTTAATTTAGGACCTTATAAATATCTAAAAGACCAAACATTAAGTCGGGTTGCGCTGTTGGCATTAGCTTGTTGGCGTTGGACAGGCGTTAATATGTTATATTTTTTGGCCGGATTAAACGCCATTGACAAAGAATATTATGAAGCTGCAGCTATTGATGGCGCCAGTGCATTTGAGCGCTTTAAAAATATTACCATTCCTTTAATAAAACCTACAACCGTCTATGTTTTGACGATTAGCATTTATGCTGGCTTAGCCATGTTCACAGAAAGTCTGATGCTATTTAATGGAAATAACTCGCCTAAAAATATCGGCTTGACCATTGTCGGTTATCTGTATCGCCAAGGCATCGAAAAAAATCGCCTGGGATATGCTGCAACAGTAGGCATTGTCCTTTTAATTGTTGCAATGACAATTAATCTGACTCAACTAAAACTCACAGGTACTTTTAAAAAGGAGGGGAATAATTAATGTCAAAAAAAGCGAAAACAACAAAGTCAAAGTTAATTACCCTTTCACTGATTCTTTTTTTCACTTTGCTTTTCATTATCATAATGCTTCCCTTTTACGCAATTACTTTAGCTTCATTTAAGCCTGGTGAAGATTTAATTCGCTACGGATTGAATTTACGTTTTGACCTTAATCTTATGAGTTTTGATAACTTTATCTTTTTATTTACAGGCGACCATGAGTATTTTACTTGGTTTAAGAATAGTATGGGACTAACGATTGTTCAAGTCACATTAACCTTATTTATCAGTGCATTTGTTGCCTATGGATTTGCTGCTTATGAATTTAAAGGTAAAACCCCATTATTTATCTGTGTCCTTATGATTATGATGGTACCTTTTGAAATTTTATTGTTGCCTCTATACAAATTGATTTTTGATTTAAAGCTCATGAATACTTATGCTGCTATTGTTCTTCCCGGAATTGCCAATGCCGGAACCATTTTTTTCTTTCGCCAATACCTTCGTGGGATTCCAAAGGCAATCATTGATTCCGGACGCGTTGATGGCGCAACAGAATACGGTATTTTCTTTCGTTTGATAATCCCTATTATGAAGCCCTCATTTGCTGCAATGGCTATATTAAATGGTATGAATAGCTGGAATAATTTATTATGGCCTTTTATGGTATTAGGCGATGGGGACAAATTCACTCTTCCTATCGGATTAAAAACCCTGTTAACTCCATATGGTAATAATTATGATTTACTTATTGTTGGTTCTTTTTTTGCCATATTGCCTATCTTTCTCCTCTTTCTCGCCTTTCAAAAGTATTTTATTGGCGGTATGACCGCTGGAGCTGTTAAAGGCTAATTAAAAAAGACAATGCTAAGCTTCTAGCATTGTCTTTTTTATGATTAAATATTATTCTGTCATCAACTCATCAATTGCAGCTCCTGGTGCAACCATAGGATAAACCATTTCATCCTTATGAATCAAACAATTAATAATCACAGGACCATCGATTGCAAGAGCCTCTTTTAACTTATCTTCAACCTCTTCTTTTGTACTAATTGTGACGCAAGACACTCCAAAGGCATCTGCCAGGCTGTCATAATTAATATCATCAAGGTGTGTAAATGAATAGCGTTGATCATAGAATATCGTCTGCCATTGACGCACCATACCCAACACACTATTATTCAGCACAAGTACTTTGATTGGCAATTTGTATCTTGCTGCAGTAATCATCTCGTTAAGGTTCATACGAAAACTTCCATCACCCGCAATATTAACAACTGTTTTATCCATATTTCCCGCTTGTACACCTAATGCGGCTCCTGTACCATATCCCATGGTTCCAAGACCACCTGAAGTTATAAAATACCTCGGGTCTTTAAATCGATAGTATTGAGCTGCCCACATTTGATGCTGTCCAACTTCAGTAGTGATTATTGCATCGCCCCCTGTTACTTCATAGAGCTTTTCAACCGCGTATTGACCAGTTAATCCTTCTGGATAGACCAATGGATATTTTTTATGAATGGCATGTATTTCCTCCATCCAATCTTCATGTTTTTGCTGTTCAAGTTTGCTATTTAATGCTGTAAGAACTTCCTTGACATCTCCAATAATATCTTGATCCACATTAACATTTTTGTTGATTTCTGCCGGATCAATATCGATGTGTATAACTTTTGCATGGGGAGCAAACTTTGCCGTATCACCTGTGACACGATCACTAAAGCGTGCACCAACTGCAATAAGCAAGTCACATTTTTGTACACCGATATTGGATGCTTTGGTTCCATGCATTCCAATCATGCCTGTATAAAATGGATGCTGTCCAGGGAATCCACCCATCCCCATCAAACTACAGGTAACGGGTGCGTGAATTTTTTCAGCAAATTCGACCATTTCATTTTTAGCATCTGAAATAACCACGCCACCACCAGCAAAAATATAAGGTTTTTCTGCTTCATTAATCAAACGAATCGCCTCATCCAGGTCAGAACTTTTTAAGGGTTCTGAAGATTTTACGATTGGTATAGGCTGTTGTGGAGTGTAGTTCGCTTTATTTATCGACACATCTTTGGGTATATCAATAAGTACCGGTCCCGGGCGCCCTGATTGTGCGATATAAAATGCCTCGCGCACAATATCTGCCAAGTCCTTCACATCTTTGACAATATAATTATGCTTTGTTACTGGCGCTGTAATTCCAGCAATATCTACCTCTTGAAAGCTATCTCTGCCTAAAAGGCCTACAGGGACATTCCCTGTAATCGCCACCATTGGAATTGAATCCATATGCGCTGTTGCAATCCCCGTCACAAGATTGGTCGCTCCCGGTCCTGATGTTGCGATACAAACACCTACCTTGCCAGTAGAGCGCGCATACCCATCAGCCGCATGAGAAGCTCCTTGCTCATGGGATGTTAAAATATGTTGAAAATGGTCGAGCTGACGATATATTTCATCATATATATAAAGAACCGCACCTCCGGGAAACCCGAAAATAGTATCGACGCCCTGTTCTTTTAAACATTCTAATAGTATCTGAGACCCTGTTAATTCCATAAGCGTTCCTCCTTTATTTAAGTACAGCTCCTGTGCTAGCTGACGTTACAAGCTTAGCATATCTTGCAACATAACCCGTTTTAATTTTTGGTTCCAAAGGAACAAAAGTTTTACGGCGCTCTGATAATTCTTCATCGCTTACTTCAAGTTCAATCGAGTTATTCAAAATATCAATGCTTATCATATCACCTTCAACAACTAGACCAATATTTCCCCCTTCTGCTGCTTCAGGAGATACATGACCTATAGCCGCTCCACGTGTTGCACCACTAAAGCGTCCATCGGTAATAAGTGCTACTTTTTTATCCAGATGCATTCCTGCAAGTGCTGACGTCGGAGATAACATTTCACGCATACCCGGTCCGCCTTTTGGCCCTTCATAACGAATGACCACAACATCGCCTGCAACAATTTTTTTCGAATAAATTGCATTAATGGCTTCTTCTTCTGAATCAAAAACACGTGCAGGTCCTTTATGTTGAAGCATTTGTTCCGCTACTGCCGACTTTTTAACAACACATCCATCAGGTGCAATGTTTCCTCTTAAGACAGCAATACCGCCAGATTGGCTATATGGATTATCTATTGGACGAATCACATTAGTATCTTTATTGATTGCTTTACTGATATTTTTTTCAATCGTTTGTCCATTAACTGTCATCAACGATGTATCCACTAGTTCTTTTTTAGCTAATTCTTTTATAACTGCTTGAATTCCACCAGCCGCATATAAATCTTGTATATGATACGGACCTGCCGGAGCTAATTTACATAGATTCGGTGTAACTTGACTGATCTCATTTGCCATGGCAAGGTCAAGCTTAACCCCTGCCTCATAGGCAATTGCTGGTAAATGCAGCATGGTATTGGTTGAACATCCCAGCGCCATATCCACTGTCAACGCATTGCGAAAAGCTTCTGATGTCATGATGTCCCTAGGACGAATATTTTTTTCAAACATTTCCATGACTTTCATTCCGGCTGTTTTAGCCAAGCGAACACGTTCTGCATAAACTGCCGGAATGGTTCCATTGCCCGGTAATCCCATACCGATAACTTCTGTTAAGCAGTTCATGGAATTTGCCGTAAACATTCCTGAACACGAACCACATGTTGGACAGGCATTATTTTCACACTCGAGTACCTCTTCTTCATCTATGAGTCCTGCTTTATAAGAACCTACCGCTTCAAAAACCGAATTAAGGTCTAGATGCTTACCATCCTTTTCAAGCGACAACATCGCCCCACCACTTACGATGACCGTAGGAATATTAACTCTAGCCGCTGCCATAAGCATACCAGGTACCACTTTGTCACAATTTGGCACCATAACTAGGGCATCAAACCCATGGGCTAATGCCATGGTTTCAATGGAATCTGCGATGAGTTCTCTTGAAACTAAAGAATAGTGCATTCCTTTATGTCCCATTGCAATGCCATCACATACGGCAATTGCAGGAAACTGTGCTGGCGTCCCTCCTGCCATAGTAACACCGGTTTTAACCGCATTAACAATCGTCTCTAAATGAATATGTCCTGGGACAATGTCATTTTGAGAATTGACAATACCAATTAATGGTCTTTTTAATTCTTCATCTGTGTATCCCATCGCTTTGAGTAATGAACGATGAGGTGCTCTTTCAATACCTGATTTTATGTGATCACTATTCATCTAAAAACCTCCATTTAGATTTCTGCGCAAATTAAGCGGCCCATTTCTTTCGTTCCAACAAGCTTGCCACCTTCACTCATTATATCGCCTGTACGATATCCTGCTGCAAGTACCCGTTCAACAGCCTTTTCAATTGCAAGCGCTTCTGCTTCCAAATCAAAGGAATAGCGTAACATCATCGCCATTGATAAAACGGTTGCAATTGGGTTCGCTTTGTCTTGTCCTGCAATATCCGGTGCAGAGCCATGAATTGGTTCATACATACCTATCTTTGTTTCTCCAAGAGAAGCCGAAGGCAACATTCCAATAGAGCCTGTAATCATACTTGCTTCATCCGATAAAATATCTCCAAACATATTCCCCGTAACAATGGTATCAAACTGTTTAGGGTTAATGACCAGTTGCATTGCAGCATTATCTACATATAGATGATTTAATTCGACTTCTGGATAATCTTTGGCTACTTCGAGAACAACTTTTCTCCATAGTCTTGAATTTTCTAATACATTGGCCTTATCTACACTGGTTAATTTTTTTCCACGTTTCATAGCAATGTCAAAGGCATTGCGTGCAATACGTTCAACTTCTTTTTCTGAATACATCATCGTATCATAAGAGAAGGCACCATTTTCACCTGTTCCTTGACCACGTTCTCCAAAATATATTCCACCGGTTAACTCACGCACAACCATGATATCAAGTCCTTCACCGATGATTTCATCTTTTATTGGGCATGCTGCTTGTAATTCTTTATACATAACTGCAGGACGCAAATTTGCATAAAGGCCAAGTGCACTTCGAAGTCCTAACAACGCTTTTTCAGGACGAAGATCTCCTGGCAGATGGTCCCACTGTGGACCTCCAACAGCTCCCAGTATCACAGAATCCGATTTTTTACATACATCAATGGTTTCTTGTGGAAGCGGATGCCCTGTTGCATCAATTGCTGCGCCTCCTGCAAGAACTTCATCATATGAAAAGGTATGTCCATATTTTTCACCAACAACACCTAATACTTTGATTGCTTGATCAACGATATCTGGTCCGATACCATCACCTTTAATAACTGCACATTTAAAATCCATTTGTCTACCTCTTTTTCTCTTGATTTATATATTTATATGTATTTTTTTGCACGTTCTTCCAAGTCACGTAATAATTTGATTTCTATTGAATCAATCAGGGCAATTAAACTGGCATCGATAACGTCCGTCGATACCCCTACCGTTGACCACATGGTTTGTCCATCTGAAGATGTTATCAAAACTCTAACTTTGGCCGCCGTTGCATCCTTTGAGTCTAGGACCCTTACCTTATAGTCTGTTAACTGAACTTTTTTCAAATTCGGATAAAATGACTCCAATGCAATTCTTAAAGCCTTATCTAAGGCATTAACCGGTCCATCACCTTCTGCAGCACTAATTTTCATCTCACCTTCTACCGCCACTTTTACAATAGCATATGCACTAAAGTTTTCATCAGCCGAAGGTTTTTCTCCCATAATCTTAAAATACTTCAATTCAAAAAACGGCTTGTATTTTCCAAGTTCCTTACGAATAATCAGTTCGAAAGTACTCTCTGCCCCTTCAAATTGATAGCCTTCATGCTCCAGTTCCTTTAATCTTTGCATTAAATCCGAAGTTTCCGGTGAATCTTTTGCGATATCCGGAACAATCTTTTGCACTTTTTTTAGCAATAGACTACGTCCAGCGACTTCGCTCATCAAAAATCGACGCGTATTTCCAATCACTTCAGGCGATAGGTGTTCAAAACTATTCGCATTTTTATTAATGCCGTCAATATGCATACCGCCTTTATGTGTAAAGGCATTTTTCCCAACAAAGCCCATACTCGGATTAAGGATAATGTTCGCTGTCTCAGCAATATAACGCGCAACAGACGTCAGATTTTCTATATTTTCTTCTGGTACACATGTATACCCTTGTTTTACCTGCAAATTTCCAATGACTGTTGATAGATTTGCATTCCCACATCGTTCACCAAAGCCGATGAAAGTCCCTTGAACTTGCGTCGCACCTGCTTCGACAGCCATGATTGAATTGGCAACTGCCGTTCCACAGTCATCATGACAGTGAATGCCTACATTCACATCGATTTTTGATACAACGTCTCGTGTAATCTTTTGAATGTCTAAGGGTGATGTACCTCCATTCGTATCACATAAAACAATACTTTCAACTCCCGATTTAGCCGCTGTAACGAGTGTTAATAGCGCATATTCTTTGTTGCTTTTATATCCATCAAAAAAATGTTCTGCATCAAACACAACTTTTTTTCCCTGTTCATTCATGTAGATAATCGTATCTTCAATCATTTTTAGGTTTTCGTCCAAAGTTGTATTAATAATATCGGACACATGAAAATCCCAAGCCTTACCAAATATAGCTACATATTCAGTTTCTGCTTCTAATAAGGATTGAATATTTCTATCCTCTTCCACCTTAATATTTTTCCTTCGGGTACTTCCAAAAGCAACAAGCTTGGCTTGTTTTAACTGGATATTTTTCATTTCAGCAAAAAATTCTAAATCCTTGGGATTTGACCCAGGGTTACCCGCTTCAATAAACGGAACACCAAATTCATCAAGGGCCTTGACAATACCTATTTTATCTAATACGGAAAAAGATATTCCTTCACCTTGTGCTCCATCACGCAATGTTGAATCATATATCTCTATATATTTTCCCACTCTGATCAACTCCTTATTTTTTTACAAAAGGATACCACATTGTATTATGGTATCCTTTTTAAAAAGAATGATTGTTTACTTCATCCAACTCATCATTTTACGTAATTCGGCACCAACTTGTTCAACTTGCATTTCTGATTCCATACGTCGTCTTGCCTTTAACGAAGGCTTACCTGCTTTATTTTCAAGAATCCAGCGATTTGCAAAGGTTCCATCTTGAATTTCTGAAAGTACTTTTTTCATTTCTTTTTTAGTATCTTCTGTAATAATACGTTTTCCAATAGAATAATCTCCAAATTCTGCTGTATCTGAAATTGAATAACGCATAAAGCTTAAGCCACCTTGAACAACAAGATCAATAATTAGCTTCATCTCATGAACACACTCAAAGTAAGCACTTTCTGGTTGGTATCCTGCTTCAACCAACGTCTCAAATCCGGCTTTCATTAATTCAGAAACTCCACCACATAGTACAGCTTGCTCTCCAAAAAGGTCTGTCTCTGTTTCTTCCTTAAATGTTGTCTCCAATATACCCGCTCGGGCTCCACCGATTCCAGCCGCATAAGCTAAAGCTTTAGCTTGGGCATTACCTGATGCATCTTGATGTACTGCGATTAAGCAAGGAACACCTTTTCCTTCTTCATATTGATATCTTACTGTATGTCCAGGTCCTTTGGGAGCTACCATAAACACATCAACATCAGTTGGAGGTACAATTTGATTAAAATGAATATTAAATCCATGTGCAAACACCAAAGAGTTACCTGCTTCAAGGTTTGGAGCAATGCTTTCTTTGTAAACTTCGGCTTGTGTTTCGTCTGGTAATAAAACCATGACAATATCTGCTTGCTTTGCTGCGTCAGCAGCTACGGCAACACTTAATCCATCTTTTTGTGCAATCGCCCATGATTTACTTCCTTCATATAATCCAACGACAACATTAACACCTGAATCCTTTAAGTTTCTTGCATGTGCATGTCCTTGAGAGCCGTAACCAATAATTGCTACTGTCTTTCCGCTTAATAAGTCTAAATTACAATCACTTTCATAAAACATTTTTGCCATTCTTTTATCCTCCGTTAATCTTTTTTTTGCTTATAATTCTTCTTTTATATCTGCATTGCCTTTTTGTAATGCGATAATTCCGGTACGAGTCATTTCTTTAATATTAAAAGGCTCGACCATCTTTAAGAACGTATCAATTTCATCTTTTTCACCTGTAATCTCTACCGTCAATGCTTCTGTTGCCACATCAACAATTGTAGCATCAAACAAATCAATAATGCCTACCACTTCAATACGTGTATCACTGGATGCTTCAATCTTAACCAAAGCTAATTCACTACATACCGCAAGATTTTGTGGAAGTTCTTTTATGTATAAAACATCATGGAGTTTATCCAACTGCTTTATAATCTGATCAATAATTTGATCGTCTCCCCTTGCTACAATGGTCATCCTTGACATTTCAGGATGTTCGGTTTCTCCAACAGATAGGCTGTCAATATTATAACCTCTTCGACTAAATAAACCAACGACACGACTTAACACACCAGAATGATTGCTCACTAATACCGATAATACATGTCTATGCATAGTTTCCTCCTTCTACGGTCTCCCGTTATATAATATCTCCATTACATTATACACGATAATGCCACCATTTGTATTAATATTTCGCCAATTGCAGTGCCGTTTTAGCAACAGATTATTCACGACACAAGCTAGGATACACTTACTTTTGTTAAAACAAACGCCCCTACAGAAAACTACTGTAGGGGCGAAATAACCGCGTTACCACCCTATTTGTCATTAAAAAATGACCACTCTTTCAGATTCAAACAAATCCTAGTCTTTAACGGGACATACCGTATTTGCCTAATAACCTTCAGCAAATCTGCTCAAGAGTGATTCTCAACTATCATAATATCATCTTACACCATCCGATGACTCTCTTAAATTAGCGGATATATGATTATCTCTTTCAACGCATTTCATATAAAAAATTGTTAGATACATTGTAGCAATGTTGTTATGGCTTGTCAACCTTTAAAAGACAATATTTCAGCATATTTCACCGAACAAATATAATTATTATATATGTAACGCATAACTTAAAGTTATGCCAAGGTTTTTATTCATTTATTTCGCTTTTGACTTTAATCAGCCCATGGCTATCGACATATACGTCAATGATTTGTTCAACCTCTTCAAACGTCTGTTTAATGGCACCTGCATCATACAAAAATACTTCTTGTCCTTTATAGGCTTCAATCTCTTGTTCTATCTGATTTAAAGATATTTCTTTGGTTAATGCTTTATCCGTATAAATTTTATCTTCATAGACAAAAAATTCGAGATTAAGCGCTTCTTCTGCCTCTTGTTCTATCGCTTCAGATTCTTCATCTTGTGCTTGTTCTTGAGAATCCTGGGATTCGATCTGTCCACTTGAGTCTTGATTGCCTACATTGCCTTCGCCCCAATCTGTGGAGTTCCAACCAAATCCCAGCAAACTTAAGATGGCAACCACCATCGCAATACTTGCCCCTTTTAGCCCTAACTTTTTCTTTTTGTTTTCGTCTTTATTTTTCATGTCATTCTCCTTTTTAATAATGTATATATTGCATCTTATGTACTTGAACCGATTGCTCATTTTGCTCTATTTCACGAAATACATTCCAAACCAGATTAAAAGCATAATTATAGGTTCCACCTTTATCTTCCAGCGAAAGCAGCACATATTTAGATTGTTCTTGGTTGTCTGCAATCATTGTTTCAATAAATGTATATATGTCTTGACGCGCTTGTTCTAACGCCGATGGATTATTACGAATGCTCAATGGTAAAAAAATATGTGTTGACTCATCATTCATTATAATTTCATGATTTTTTTCTTTATCTATCCAAACATCAATCACAAGAAATTGTTGTGCCACAAAGTCAAGTTGCTCTAAGCGTTTAGCCGGATCATCACTTTCAATAATCTGGGCAATCTGTGCATTGATCATCTCTTGCTTATTGATAAGGTAATCTAACTGCCTTTGTTCTTGATACAAACTATCTTCTAGTACCTGGATTTCATTTTGAGCTTCTTGTTTTTCCATGCTCATCGTAACTAAAAGACCAAATAATAAGATTAAAACCACATCGAGCAGCGATGTCAAATCAACAATTTTTTCTCTATTTGTCAGTTTGGTCATCTACATACCCCTCTCCATACGCCATGTCAATACGCTCATATAGCAGTTGTAAGTTTTCTTGGTTTTGATAAAACACAGGTGCCAACATACCATCAATGGCTTTAAAGATAATAGCAAAGACCAATCCCCAAAATGTCGATGTTAAAGCAAGGGTAAAATTACTCATAACCACTGTACTTTCCAGCCCAATCATTCGAAGCAGCCCAATAATAGTCCCTAAAATTCCTAAAAGTGGAAAAACACTATTAATTGTCCCAAACAAATGAAAATACATCACTTCTTTTTCCCTTAACTCTTGCAATTCATGAATATTAACCCGAGTATTTTTTGCGGATTGGATACCAGCAATCAAAAGTTGGATGGGTAGATAGACCGTACCTTGGCATTTTTTTCGCAAAGCATTAGAATATTTTCTAAGTCTAGGAATAATAAACACTCCATTAAATACCGCTAACAAAATTATGATCATATCATATCCAAATATATTACGTAGAATATTATTAAACATTGTGTGCTCCTTAACCTGACGTCGATTTGAGTTTGACATTTTTTAACTGTAGCCGCCCACTTGGCTCCAGTTCCAGCGTTGCTATCTTTTCTTCTTTCGTTTGAGGTTGTATAAACTCAAACGATTCAATTTTTTGTTCTTTTAATAAATGTTCTACCATAGCTTCCGTCAACACCCCATAAGGTTCTAAGGCATTTTTCCATAATGTGAATTTGCACCCATCAAGAAAACGACTACAATAATAGGCTTTGGAATTCACTGTTATTTTTCCTTCACCACATACCGGACAAGTTCCATAAACCTTTCCTTTAATTTTGTAATTGCTTTTACGTTTTTGGTCATCTTCAAAGGTCACTAAATGCTTTGATTTTTCAGCACTTTTCACCAAATACGCAACAAAACGGTTAATGCTCGCCATAAACGGTTCTACCGGCAGCTTATCTTGGCTGATTTTTGTCAAACCTCTTTCCCACTTTCCTGTCATTTCAGGACTTTTTAATTCATCCGGAATTATTTGAATTAATTTGATGCCTTTTTCCGTTGGGTATAAGGATTTTCCTTTACGGTAAATGTATTTTACACTAATAAGACGCTCAATAATCCCCGCACGTGTTGCAGGGGTACCAAAACCCGCTTCTTTGAGCTGCTCCTTTAAGTCTTCTTCTTCAACAAAGCGTCCTGCATTTTCCATTGCACTTAATAGTGTTGCTTCTGTATATGGCTTTGGAGGCGATGTCTGTTTTGACTGTACTTGTGTCTCATCAACATGCACAACGTCTTTCTTCTTTAGGTTTGGAAGCGTCTCTTCATCTTGGTCCGACATTTTTTGATAAAGTTTTTTCCACCCCAAATCACTAATAATTTTACCTTTGGATACAAAGGTTTCATCACAAACATTCACCATGATTTTTGTCGTCTTAAATTTGTAGTCTCCATAAAAAACTGCAATAAACCGTTTAACAATTAACTGATAAATATTTTTTTCTTGAGGTGACAAAGATATATTTTCCGGATTTTTATTCGTTGGAATAATGGCATGGTGATCGGTTATCTTACTGTTATTAATAATACGCTTTGTGAATTTCAATTGCAGTTTTGCGCCATTCATC
Source organism: Vallitaleaceae bacterium 9-2 (assembly GCA_038396585.1). NCBI lineage: Bacteria > Bacillati > Bacillota > Clostridia > Lachnospirales > Vallitaleaceae > Vallitaleaceae bacterium 9-2. The sequence goes on from CP121691.1 coordinate 2,048,496, forward strand.
AACGGTGCTATGGCTTTAGAGTAGGGCATCACATTAATTGTATACATCGTTTTGATAACCGTATCTTTCATATCATCACTTAAGAATCGACTGTCCGTACGTGGGTAAGTGATGAGTTTGCGTTTTTCATAAAGATTTTGTGCATATTCAAGCACTTGTGTTGCTGTATATCCATATTGTCGATTCCCATCACGCTGTAATTCTGTTAAATCATATAAAAAAGGTGGTTTTTGATTATTATTCTTCTTTTCTATTTCAATAACGTACCCATCTTGCCCTTTAACTTTTTCTGCAATTTCTTGAGCTTCTTTTAGGGAATCAATTTTAGTATCGGAGATTTGATCTTTATACCAGATGCCTTTAAACTCTCCATAATCTACAACCACTTCATAATAATCTCGCGGTTTAAAGTTCTCAATTTCATGATATCGATTAACGACAAGCGCCAGCGTCGGTGTCTGTACTCGTCCAATGCTAAGCAACGTATTATTGAGCGTTGTGTAAGCGCGTGTTGCATTAATCCCAACAAGCCAATCAGATTCTGATCGACATTTTGCCGATAAATACAAACGGTTATATTCTTTTCCGTCCTTTAAATGTTCAAAGCCTTCTTTTATAGCTTCATCTGTCATAGAACTAATCCATAATCTCGAAAACGGCTTTGTGGATTGAACATAATCATATATGTATCGAAAAATCAGTTCGCCTTCTCTTCCACTATCTGTCGCACAAATTAAGCTATCGACATCTTTTCGGTCACATAATTTTTGAATAATCGATAGTTGCTTCTTGGTTTGTGGATATGGTTTGATTTTGATAGATTCCGGGATAATGGGAAGCGACTGGTAAGACCAGCGCTTTAGACTCGCATCATAATCTTGAGGCTCATAGAGCGTCACTAAATGCCCCACGGCCCAAGTAATTACGTAGTCTTCTCCCTCCATATATCCATCTTTTCGCATTCGAATATTTAAAACTTTTGCAATATCTCTTGCTACCGAAGGCTTTTCTGTAATAATGAGTTTCTTCACTTTTTGGCTCCTAACATGTTGATTTGTTTACCTATTTCACTAAATACCGTTGGAATGACCCCTAGTCCCATAGCAATTAATAATTGTTCAAACGAAAGCGCTACAGTTGAGAAAATTGTTGAAACCCCTGGAAGATAGATAACGCCAAGTAACATAATCACTGCACCGGTAACTGATAGGTTTAGATAGCGATTTGAAAATACACGCATCGTCCATAACGGTTTATGCTCGCTTCGCGCAGAATATGCTCTAAGCATTTCACCGATTATAAGTGTTACAAAACAAAAAGTTCGTGCTAATGCTTCAGCGCTTGCTGCATCTGCAATAGAGTTTAGACCTATCCTAAAAGAAATAAGCGTTGCAGTCATTAAACCTATACTTTGAATAGCAATAGATACTTGCATCGTTCTGTTAACAATCGGCTCGTCTTTATCTCGAGGTTTTTGGTCCATGATCCCTTCTCCGCCTTCTTCAAGACCCAAGGCAAATGCCGGGAATGAATCCGTCACCAAATTGACCCATAGCAACTGAATCGGCAGTAAAGGTACCGGCCATTTCAAGAGGATGGCAATAAAGATAATTAATATCTCGCCTATATTACAGGACAATAAAAATCCGACAAACTTTCGTATATTACTGTATATAATTCGCCCTTCTTCAACGGCATCTACAATACTTGCAAAGTTATCATCAGTTAAAATCATGTCGGCTGCTTCTTTAGATACATCCGTTCCGGTAATCCCCATAGCCACACCAATATCTGCTTGCTTAAGCGCAGGGGCATCATTAACACCATCACCGGTCATCGACACGACTTCTCCTGAAGCTCGAAGTGCTTTTACAATACGTACTTTATGCTCTGGAGAAACACGTGCAAAAATATTCGTGTTCTTCACAGCTTCTTGAAGTTCTTCATCTGTATATTTGTTGATTGTAGCGCCTTCCATCGCTTGGCTATCATCATCAATAACACCGATCTGACGCCCGATGGCACTTGCCGTTATAATATGATCGCCAGTAATCATAACCACACGAATTCCCGCTTTTTTACACAGCTTAATGGCATCTTTAACCTCTTCCCTAGGTGGGTCAATCATACCACTTAATCCTGCAAATATGAGCTCTTGCTCCTCATCTTCTAATTTTGCAGTCTCCGATACTGGTTTATACGCATAGCCTAAAACCCGTAATGCTTGCTGAGCATATTGCTTGTTGATTGCTAAAAGTTCATTACGTTTTTCATCGGTTAACTCAATGATTTCATTGTTGTGAAGAATTTTTGTTGACCGTTTAAGAATGACATCCGGAGCCCCTTTGGTAAACATCAGATGTTCTTTGTCAAATTTATGTAATGTTGACATCAGCTTACGATCTGAATCAAATGGGTATTCTTTTAATCTTGGATGAAGTTGATTCATCTGCTGATAAGAGATGCCACCTTTTTCTCCAAGAACCAATAGTGCCCCTTCCGTTGGATCGCCTACTACATCACCTTCATCAAAATCTGCATCATTACAAAGTGCTGCAATATGTAGCAATTGTTTTATCTGTTCTTTTGCATCATGTCCTGATGCACTTTTAATCTCTCCATCAAAAGAATAACCAGTTCCCGTCACTTCAAATTCTTCATAACCGTTGTAAACTTTTTGTACGGTCATTTTATTTTGTGTTAATGTCCCAGTTTTATCTGTACAAATTGTGGATGTACTTCCTAGGGTTTCTACTGCACTTAATTGCTTAACAATGGCATGACGCTTAATCATACGTTGCATCCCCATAGCTAGAACAACCGTAACTACTGCCGGAAGCCCCTCTGGAATTGCCGCAACTGCTAAACTTACCGCAATCATAAAGATTTCAAAAAGATCTTCGCCACGAAGGATGCCTAAGGCAAAAATCACGGCTGAAACTACAATACAAATAACCCCTAAATATTTTCCAAACTGAGCTAATTTATTTTGCAAAGGCGTCTGGGTATCTTCTGTCTCATCAAGCATCGTTGCTATTTGGCCAATCTCTGTATGCATGCCGGTTCCAATAACAACAGCTTTTCCACGCCCATAGGTTACGATAGTACTCATATAGCCACTATTGATTCGATCTCCAAGCGCTGCTTCTTCATCCACTATGGCATCTGCATCTTTTTCAACGGCTACCGACTCTCCTGTTAATGCAGATTCATCGACTTTTAAATTTACACTTTCAACCAATCGAACATCCGCCGGTATATAGTCCCCCGCCTCTAAAACAACCAAATCTCCCGGAACCAAGTCTTTTGAAGATATACTCATAATATGATGATCACGAATAACCTTTGCTTTTGGCGCTGCCATATTCTTAAGTGCTGCAAGCGCATTGCTTGCTTTATTTTCCTGATACGTTCCTAAAACTGCATTAAGAACAACAATTCCTAAAATAACGACGCCTTCAAATGCGTCACCTAATAAAATCGAAATAATTGCCGCAATGATTAATATTAAAATCATAAAATCCTTAAATTGATCTACTATCATTGCAAAGAGTGATTTTTTTGCTTTACTTTGCAATGCATTTTCTCCATAACGCTCTTTTCGTTTTTGAATTTCTTCTCTCTTTAACCCCTGTTCAAGGTCTGTATCAAAATCCGCAACGACCTCTTGTATTGATTTATTATGTTTATTCTCTTTCACATTATGCCTCCCTATCTATTTTCCTATGCAGCTTACGACATAGGCACTTTGCTTTTTATTATATCATATTTACTTGAATTTACTATACCATTATGATAAAGTCATATCGAAAACTTAAAATGAAAAGGACAGAAGAACTATGCAAAACATGACTTCAAATGAATTTGTTACACCGACTTATATGAATGGATTAAAAGCAGGTTTTCCAATTGCTTTGGGATACCTGGTTGTTTCATTTACTTTTGGCATGACAGCCTGTTTAAACGGATTTACTCTGTACGAAGCCGTCTTCATGAGTATGACAAATGTGACATCTGCAGGGCAATTTGCAGGAATGAACCTTTTAATTTCCGGCACCAAATACGTCGAACTACTCTTAACCGTCAGCATCATTAATATTCGCTATTTATTAATGTCCACTGCCCTGTCTCAAAAGATCTCAAGAACCATGCCACTTTATCAAAAATTTATTCTTGCGTTTGGTGTTACAGACGAGACATTTACCGTCGCATCCGTTGAGGTCGAAACCATTACCTTCCCATACTTTATGGGTCTGGTCACTTTACCATATCTTGGATGGTCTGGTGGAACATTTTTTGGTTCTTTGATGGATACTTTTTTAAATCCTGATATGCAACATGCTGCTGCTATTGCACTATATTGCATGTTCATTGCACTGGTATTACCTCCCATGAAGCATCATAAAAATATACGTCATGTTGTTTTTGCAACAATGCTTATTCGTCTAACGATGTTGCTCTTGCCTGTTGTCAATCAGTTATCATCTGGATATGCCATTATTTTATCCGCATGTATCGGCGCCTTTTACGGTGCGTATCTTGAGCATAAAACATCTACGGAGGTAAACGCATGAAACCTATATATGGAATTATATTAATGGCACTAACAACCTATATTATACGTGTAAGTCCTTTTGTTCTCTTTAGAAAAAAGATTGAATCTCCCTTTATCCAATCTTTTCTCTTTTATATTCCCTATGCAATTTTAACCGCGATGACCATTCCGGATATTTTCTACTCTACACATTTTGTACCTGCCGCTGTTGCAGGCACACTTGTCGCTTTACTATTAGGATGGTTTGAAAAAAGTCTCATCACCGTATCTATGTCAGCTGTCGCAATCGCTTATATTGTTATTACCCTATTTAATTAGAGAAAGGAAGACAAATAATGAATCCTGTTCAACAAAAATATCAAAATCAAGCCAAAACAATTATTGAGGCACTTCAAAAAAGAAATATGAACGGATACTATTTTGAAACTTCTCAAGAGGCTATCTTGTTTATCCAAAATTTTATCAAGCCAACTTCCACTGTAAGTTGGGGTGGCTCCATGACATTACACGAATCCGGGATTATTGATGCTGTAAAAACGATGGACCTGGTTTGTCTTGACCGAGATATGGCTGACACTGTACAAGCACGTCACCAAATTGCTCAAAAAGCTTTAAGTGCCAATTACTATTTAACCAGTACAAATGCTATCACTCTAGACGGCAAACTCGTTAATATTGATGGTAACGGAAATCGCGTTGCCGCCCTTATCTTTGGTCCTGATAACGTTATCGTTGTTGCCGGTATGAATAAAGTTAGTCTCGATGAAACCGATGCACTTAGCCGTGTCAAAAATATTGCGGCGCCTGCAAATACTGTGCGTCTTAATCAAAACACGCCTTGTTCACATACCGGAAAGTGCCACAATTGTCTTGTTGATGATTGTATCTGTTCACATACCGTCATTACAAGACGCTGTAACCGCGCAAACAGAATACACGTTCTTTTGGTTGGTGAAGTGCTAGGCTATTAGCGCCTAGCCATGCCTTTTGACTTCAAATCTAAACAAAGCATAGTGACCTTCGTTAATTCCAGCTTTTTGCTTTGCAATATGAATCTGTTCTTTAACTGAATCAATACCTTCAAGGTTAGGAAGCAACAATCCACGTTTACGCCCTTGTTCAACAATAACACCATATCGACTTACATCAAGTTTATTCACATCGTCAATGGCTTCGATCGGCATAAGGACATCTACCTTAATCTCCAAGTCAGCTAACTCACTCTTAACGACAGGATTAAACCTTGGATCTGATGCACACGCACTAATTCCATTATAAATAATCTCTTCAATAACATTATCTTGCGTCGGCTGAATCGTTCCAATACATCCCCTTAATTGACCATATTTATGAATCGAGACAAATACACCTGCTTTGTTTTTACTTTCTTTTGATATAAACTCTGCCGGAAAAGCTTCAGGTTCAAACGTATATTTTCTACCGGTTTGAACATAGTGTTCTATACTTTTTTTTGCCAGTTTAACATAAGCATCGGCTCTTTTATCGTCTTGAGCACTCCCTCCTGATTCTAAATACCCTGTTAAATAACCAACGCCAAAGGGTCCTTCATAACTTATTATTTTTGATATATCTATAACCTTTGACATAATTCCAAATCCGATAAGATAAGGTCTTAACCCGCACTGAGCTGCATTTTCGATAAAATCCGAGCTTAACTCCAACAAAGGATTGACATTTTTTTCAATGATTGCCTTTTGCACAAGGTGATCAAATACTTGACCATCCGGGTGATATGCATAAGGACCACTATCTTTTAATGCATGGGATAAATCGCCACTAATTACAATAAGTATTTCTTGATTGGTCTCTCGCATGTAATCATCAATGACGTTTCCAATGCACTGACCAATGTGATAATTATCCGTTAACGGCGTAAATCCAGGTGTTAAATGTACAATGTTATATGCATCATACTCTTGATCAATAAAATACATAGGTACTAAAACCCCATGATCTAAACCTGTTCGTATATTATAGGTTTGAGCTAATTCTTTTGTCATCAATACTGTGTTAATGTGCTCTTGTTGTAACACTTCAACAATTTTTTTGGTAAGCGACTGTTCCACAGTTTTTTGGAACGTCATGTGTTCATGACCAAATTGATAAAAAGATCCTTCAAAGACATCACCATCAAGGATGCATGTAGCATCTGAAAACGCATTGCCATGGGGTGAAACAAAGATAATGGTATCGGGTTGAATCTCTCGAATCTTCTTTGCTAATTTTTCCATTCCCTGAATCGTTTCCTTTGCGCCTCGCGCTTCATCTCCTCCGATTTCTTTAATGATAATCGGTGGATGCGGCATAAAAACAACGGTTTTTTTCAACAAATTCACCTCACATTTCCTAAGCTTACATAACTAAAATATTTTTTTGCCACTTCTTTTATTTTTAGCATTAATGCAATGTCTGTTGCCGGTTCATTATAATGATATCTTGGGAAATATCGACTTACATGTAATTCAATATCCCCCACACGTTGATGGATTTGCTCAAAAAGTTTATCAAGCTGTTCAATATCATCGTTAAGCTTTGGAACGATAAGACAGGTAAGTTCAACATGAATCCCATATCCCTTTGCCAATTCAATCGTTTTTAATACAGGCGCCAAGCGTCCAGCACAAATACGTTGATATTGCTTATCATCATATGTTTTGATATCAATATTCATTGCATCAAGCAGTGGAGCCAATTGAATAAACGGCTCAGGGTTAATAAATCCATTGGTCACCATAACATTACGGATTCCATGTTCTTTCGCACATTTGGCTGTTTCTATCATCCATTCGTAAAAGACTGTCGGTTCATTATATGTATAGGCAATACTTTTAAGGTCGTGGTCCATTGCACTATTAACAATATCTTCAGGTTTTATATATTGCTTTGGTATATTAAATTCTCTAGATATGTCGCAATTTTGACAAAACTCGCACTCCATGTTGCACCCATAGCTTCCTACAGAGAGAATCTCGCTCCCAGGAAAAAAATGATGCAACGGCTTCTTTTCAATAGGATCAATGGCAATTGCACTTAGCTTTCCATAATTTAAACTATAAAGCTTTCCTTCAATATTTTTTCTAACTAAGCATCGCCCTGTATGCCCTTGTTTAAGTACACAATAATGTGGACACAATTGACACTGTAATTGTTGATTCTTCATTGTCGTATAATACATTGCTTCTCGCATTTTTGCTCCTTACTTTTTTCTTCGCAAACAAATTGTCCTAACGCTCAAACCCTATTCTAACTTTATTATAGCACTCTGTGTTAGCACTGTCATAATTTTAATAGTTTTTTAATTGAAGCCTCGGCTTTTTTAGCGTACAATGTAACATAACTACTTTAGGAGGGATACTTTATGAACGATAATACATTAACAATACAAGGACTAAATGCTTTTTTATCCAAAGTTTTTATGTGGATGTTTTTTGGTCTGATGCTAACCGCACTGACCTCTTTAACTGTTGCTTCTTCACCTTTACTTCTTAGTTTGATTTTTTCAAACAGACTCATCTTTTTTGGGCTACTCATTGGTGAATTTGCTCTAGTTATTGTTTTATCAAAAAACGCATTAAAATATAGTTATGGAAAAACCGTCGGATTATTTTTATTTTACTCATTCCTTAATGGTTTAACCCTATCTTCCATATTGCTTCTATATACTGGACAAAGTATTGCAACCGCATTTATGATTGCAAGTGTCGTATTTGGAGTAATGGCTCTATATGGTTATGTCACCAAAACAGATTTGACACCATTTCGCTCATTTTTAATGGTTGGTGTTATTGGAATTATTGTGCTGACTGTAATTAATATCTTTTTAGGTAATGGAACATTATTTTATTTGATTAATTTAGCCGGTGTTGTCATCTTTGCCGGTCTAACTGCATATGATTTACAAAAAATGAAGTCCTTATATGCATACAGCGTCAACAACACTCAAGTTGCTTCTGGTAATATTGCTGTAACCGGTGCACTGACACTATATTTAGATTTCATCAACTTGTTCTTATTTATCTTACGCCTGTCCGGCAAGCAAAGATAGCTTATTATTAAGCTTCTTTATATATATATTTCATTATACCCCTTTTAAAGCCATATAACTTGTTATATGGCTTTAAATTATTTTCGTATATTGTTTTCGTCGAAAAAAACCTTTATACTATTAATAAAGGGGGATGTATCTATGAACATATCAAAAAAATTATCGTTTATTTTTATCTTTATTTTTCCATTCGTTTTTTCGTTCTCAACGGGTGTCTGCGCCCAAGCTGAGCTTGTCCAACTATCGAACGGAGAATCCATGTCGTCTCAGGACCTTTTTTCACTGGCTGTTGCACTAGAAAAAAAATATCCCACTCTTATATATGTTGATATTATCGGCTATTCTGTCGATCAAAAGCCTCTCTATTCCATCATCATGACCGCAGATGTTGATACACTTCGTCGCCAAAAAGATTTTAACATATTACGTCAACACTACTTTGTCGAAGCCGGAACCCATGCCCGCGAAACTGTAAATCCTCTCATTGTCATGAAGCAAATTGAAGACTACGCTATTGATTACCATCAGGAAAACCATATTCAAGAATTTTCCCTTTCGCAAATGCTTGAAGAGGTCGCTATCCATTTTTTACCATTAACAAATCCTGATGGTTTTGACCTGGTAAAGTTTGGTGAAGCATCAGTTCAGACCCAACATGGACGCAAACTATTATTATCGGTTGGCGATGACCACTACACCAACTTCAAATCCGGTATCTCTGGAGTGGACCATAATAGAAACTATCCCCAACACTACTTTGACATGGATGAAAATATCTGGAAAAACATTTGGCAATTAAATATAAGCAATTTACATGCAACGTCGCCATCTGCAGAATTTTATCCCGGACCGCACCCCGCATCCGAACCCGAAGTCAAAACTGTTATGAACTATATCTTGCGTTATGATTTTCGCAACTATATAAGTTTTCACTCAAGAGGCAATGTTCTCTATTGGAATAAATACTTTGCCCCCGATTACTACAATCAGCGAAGTAAAACATTAGCTCAAACCATTCAAATCGCAAATGGCTATGAACTCATGGATGAAGATAACGGATTAGGCAGCGGCTATTTGAGTGATTTTACGTCAAGCGAAACACTAAAGCCACTGATTACTGTCGAAACACTCCCTATCTCTACCGATTTACCAACACAAGCGCATCTCTACCCAACTGCCTATGAAGCTAATCGTCTTGTCCCATTGTATGCCATTAGCGAAGGACAAAAAACAGGGTACTTCCCCTATCGATTATATGTGGATGATGTCTATGTCCGTGACTTTGAAAATCTAACTTACGCTAACGCCATCGCGCAAAAATATAATGGTAAAATTGTTGAAGGCGATGCTACACCTTCCATGTTTTTAAATAAAAAGAAAAGAACTCATAGTATCTATGAGTTCTTGATAAAACACTTACCATTAATATGACCAAGCCGATAAGCCGAGTTCTGTCGTGAACGATCATCTATCTAGCCCTATTGTCACCAATAGGATCAAGCGACCAACCAAGAACACAGCGGGCAGCTGTTAACTTTCGTTTGTTCTTTACGGTCTTGCTCCAAGTGGGGTTTACATTTGCCCTGTTTGTTACCAAACAAGCGGTGAGCTCTTACCTCGCCTTTCCACCCTTACCTTACGGCGGTTTATTTCTGTTGCACTATCCTTAGAGTCGCCTCCACCAGACGTTATCTGGCACCCTGCCCTATGGAGCTCGGACTTTCCTCACCTTGCGGCGCGATCGTCTAGCTTAGTCATAATGTAGTTTTTTATTAATTGGTGAGCCGCTTATAAAAAGACGGCTCGTTTATTATATATACAATTGCTAATATAATCAAGTACAAAATAAATGGAAATGGAATTAAATAGGATAACGACTCTTGGAAAAAAAGTCCGTCACGCATCATAAATACAAGAATACTATTTGCAAGTACTATCATACATACACCAATGATTTTACTTCGCCTCTTATAATTAAGCCAACGCCACTGTCGAAGAAACAGCACTATGGATAACACTACCGTAACCGCAAACAATGCCATCCATCCATTTTGTATTGCAACACAATAAAGATGTATTAAAAGCACCACTTCATACGTAAAATTCCAATATCGACTTTGTCCCAATGTCGTATAATTCAAACTATTTTGAACTAAGATTAGAAATACATATATAAAAGCAAAAACAGGTAATCCCTTGGAAAGCCCTATGGAATTCCACAAAATATTAATCATTAGCCAATTCAGTGCAAACCCGATGTATTGATTCATCGCTTTTTTTGACTGATTGACTTTTTTATGTAAATTCAATGAGATCAAATTGTGCGTATTATTTTCCTGATAAAGAATGTATACCACCATAAGAAGAACGATGAGGAGTGTTTGCCAATCATCCGTCTTCTCATAAAGCCCCATTCCCCATAAAACGTTGACTCCAATATATAAAAAAGTGAATCCAAATGTAACACCCAGCGCCACTTGATGCATAAACTGTAGGCGGTTTTTCATCCGTTGCCTTGTTACTGCAAATCGATAAAAAATCCACCAAATAGTGGTTTGGTGACTCACAAGAGCCACTGCTCCAAAAATAAACAAGAGCAAACCCATATCCTTTAATGCCAGCACATGCAACAATAGATAGATGATTAAACTTGACACTGAAATAACAATTCCCAATAGAGAAAGTTTATTTTTTAATAGCATATTCTCTCTTCTTTCTGTGCTTTATTTTAATAGTCCCATTTTGTTGAGCGGCCAGAAGCGAAACATTACACGTCCTTCAATCTTTTCGATAGGAACACTTCCAAAATCTCGACTGTCTAAGCTTACTGTTCTATTATCCCCTAATACAAAATAATGATCTTCTTCAACCAGCAAAGGATAATCCAAACTTTTTGCATTTGTAGGTACAGATAAATATTCCTCTTCCAGACGTTGTCCATTCACAAATACATAGCCATCTTCTATATTGATTTCGTCGCCTGGCAGCCCGATAACCCGTTTAACTAAGCGTAAATGTCCGTCTTTTTGGCGAATTTTTGACAGCATATCTTCATATAATCGTTTAATTCTTGCTGGAATTGTATTTTTGACTTCAAGCTCGTCAATAAACACAATAATATCCCCACGCTTTGGCTCGCCAAAACTATACGACAAACGCTCAACAACGAGTTGATCATTTTCCATGAGTGTCGTCTCCATGGATGATTGTCTAACTTCCGATAAACTAAACACAAACACATTAAGAAAGTTTGTAATTAGCAATGCAATAATGATAATTTTTACATATTCCAATACTTCTGCCATTATTTTTTTCATTTTATACCTCATTTTATAATCATCGCATCTCCAAAGCTGAAGAAACGATATTTTTCATGTATAGCTTCTTGATATGCCTTTAAGACATAGTCTTTTCCGGCAAGTGCAGAGACCAACATGATTAGTGTTGATTCCGGCAAGTGAAAATTGGTGATGAGACCGTCGATGATTTTAAATGTATACCCCGGATATATAAAAATATCCGTCCACATTGATCTTGCTTCTATCCGTCCATGTTCATCGCTTAAGGACTCCAAAGTTCGAAGACTTGTTGTCCCCACCGCAAATACTTTCTTTCCATTTTCCTTAGTCGAATTAATCACTTGAGCGTCTTCTTCTTTAATATAGCAATATTCAGAGTGCATTTCATGGTCTAGGATATTATCCACTTTGACCGGACGAAATGTTCCCAAACCAACATGCAGTGTCACATACGCAATATGCACACCTTTTTGTTTAATTGCATCCAAATATTCATTAGTAAAATGCAAGCCTGCCGTAGGTGCTGCTGCCGAACCGGTATGCTTTGAAAAAACTGTTTGATAGCGCTCTTGATCATCGAGCTCTTTTTTTATGTAGGGTGGCAAGGGCATCGTTCCCAATCGATCTAGAACTTCCTCAAAGATGCCTTCGAACTCAAATTTGACAATACGGTTACCGCCAGGAGCCACCTCTTGGACAACCGCCTTTAGCATACCACCACCAAAAGTTATCCGTGCACCAACCTTTGCCTTTTTTCCTGGTTTTACGAGCACTTCCCATTCATTATTATTTTTTCTATTTAATAATAAAAACTCGACTTTACCTCCCGTATCTGCCTTTTCTCCAATAAGCCTTGCCGGAAGTACACGCGTATTGTTAAGAACCAAACAATCGCCTTCATTTAAATAATCTATTAAATCCCGAAACTTCTTATGTTCAATTGTCTTTTTTTCTTGGTCAAGAACCATCAGTCTAGATGCCGTTCGCTCCTTCAAAGGCTCTTGAGCAATCAAGTGCTCCGGCAAGTCAAAATAAAATTCGTTTACGTTCATATGTTACTCCTTTCAGCAAACTTTATTGTACCACTTTTCAGAAAAAGTTTCTACACTGAAAGTATAAAATACTATACAATTCAATTATTTTCATGTAAACTATAGTATATAAATTAATATTCGTTCTCTATTAACCGGTTTTAAGAAAATAAGGAGTGATTAATATGTATACTCTTTCTCATCTGATTTCTAATAACAAACTGGATCTTGGCGCCCTATACGAAATCATGAAATCTGCCCACTACAGTTTTGGGATTTCAATAAGCTTGTTCAATCAACAAAAAAAGCAATTGAAGACTTATGGCACAGGGCACGAGCTGTTCGCCCAATATTCAGATATATATACTGAATATATGACCTATATGGATCAAAACCTTCCCCTTTCAACCACTCCTATTTTATTTAAATCAAGTTATGGCGTACATTACTTAAGCTTTCCTCTAATACATAACAATAATTTTTATGGTTTCATTGCACTGGGTCCATTTTTAGAATCTACATTGTCCGAACATCAGCTTAATCAAATCATACAATCTAAGGACTTAGCCCTAAGCGAGCGCCATCGTTTCAAAGGCATTTTTTCCAAAATTCCAACCCTCTCAAAAACCCATCTATTTCATATAGAAAAGACATTCATTACACTTCTTGAATCTAACCACTCCCCAAAGACCTCAACAGTAAAACCCGACAGCGAAAACACTGACCAAGCACGTATGACACCTATGCTTGATACACATTCCAAAGATACTTTGTCAAACTTTTTGAATTTTGACTTTGAATTATTGTTTTTGGACAAAGTAGGCAACGGCGACGTCGAACAGGTTTTTGCATTGTATTATGAACACCTTCGCCCTGCTTTTTCTGATTATTCAACAACAGGATTTATAGATAACCAGTTTAACGCGATCATCCTTAACACATTACTTTCCAGAAAGGTAATTCAGTCAAGTGTGGACGCCGATTATGCCATTGAGTTATCTCACCAGTTTATTGAGGCTATTAAATCATCTAAAACCTCCCAAGAATTAATGACGGTGGTAGAAGATATGATTAGCAAGTATACAAACAGCGTCTTACATATTGATTCAATTAATCATGTGGGCGTCATAAAAAAAGCTTCAAAATATGTGCATAATCATCTTTCAGAGGCTATTCGTTTACAAGAAGTTGCTGACTATATCGGTTTATCGCCAAATTACTTTTCTTCTTTATTTAAAAAAGAAATGAACCTTGCCTTTGCCGATTATGTAAATCATATACGTATTAAAGAAAGCCAATACTTATTAAAAACAACCGATCAATCTATTTTAGATATTGCTTTAGCTGTTGGATTTAATAATCAAAACTATTTTACAACCATCTTTAAAAAAGTTACAGGAATTACACCAAAGCAATATCGTATCAAAACATAATAAAGAGCAAAGCGACAACGTCGCTTTGCTCTTTATGTTTATTGTCGAAGCGTTACTCCAAGTTCAAATTCAAGGCCTTTTAAAATTTTATCCATTGCCTTGCTCACTTCTTTTTCGCTTAATGTATGGTCTTTAGCTCTAAATGTAAGCGAGTATGCTACTGACTTATATCCCTCTTCAATTTGTTCACCTTGGTACACATCAAATAGTTTATATCCTTCAAGGATTTTACCCCCACGTTGTTTAATGAAAAATTCAATCTGACCAACTAATATATCATCTTTAACAAGGAGCGCAAGATCTCGATGCATTGCAGGATATTTTGCTATAGGTTCGTATGCACGCATGAGATTCGCAATCTTTGTCAATACTTCAATACTGACTACACCGATATAATTACGCTGTCCAAGATCATAATTATCTGCTGTTTCAGGATGCACTTCACCCAGATAACCTAATTCCATTTTGTCATACATAATCTTCGCTCGACGGCCCGGATGCAAAAACGGCATATCAATATCTGCATCGTAGCTCACCCCATCAACAACGCCAAGTCGAGTTAAAAGTGTTTCAATAATTCCCTTCATATCGAAGAAATCAATTTCTCCATAAGCTCCAATAGTTAAAAACTCCGCTTCAACAGGATAGTCTTTTAATGGCAAAGCTTTTGGTACGTATGTTTTACCAAGTTCATATAAGCGTACATTTTCATTACGACGATTATAATTTGTTGCCAAAACATTTAACATTCCGTTAATCGTTAAGGTACGCATTACAGAAAAATCTTCTCCTAACGGATTAGATATTGTTGCATATTGGCGCAACGGATGGTTTGAATCAATACCGAGTTTATCATATGCTTTAGGGCTTTCAAAAGAATAGCTTATGGTTTCACTAATACCGGATGCTTCCATAATTTGCTTGGTAATATCTTCAATTTTTTGTTTCTTGTTCTTTTTACCAACAGTAGGCGTCCCTGACTCTAGCGTTGTAGGAATTCGATCATATCCATACATTCTTGCAATTTCTTCTGCCAAATCAGCAATACCAACAACATCTGATCTAAACGTTGGCACAATAACTTCTTTCGCCTCTTTATCAATGCCAAAACTTAAGCGTTTAAAAATAGCAAGCATTTCGTCTTCCGAAAGTTTGATACCAACAATTTGATTAATACGTTCTACATCATATGTGATATGACGTTCTTGACGTACTACAGGATATACATCAATAACACCTTCCATGACTTTTCCTGCGCCTAGTAAGTCTATAAGCTGACAAGCACGCTCCATCGCCAAAGATGCAAGATTAGGGTCAAGGTGCTTTTCAAACTTCGTAGAAGCGTCCGAGCGCAATCCTAATTTTTTTGAACCTTTTCGTATATTTGTTCCATTAAATGTCGCCGCTTCAAAAAATATCGTTTTTGTCGTTTCTAAAACTTTTGTTGCCTCTCCACCCATGATACCTGCAAGGCCAATTGCTTTTTCTTTATCTGCAATCACTGTAATTGAAGGATCTAGTTCACGCTTAACACCATCTAACGTTTCTAAGACTTCACCTTCTTTTGCTGCACGAACATGAATCTCATTATAATCTAACAAATCCAAGTCATAGGCATGCATAGGTTGTCCCATTTCCTGCATAACAAAGTTTGTAATATCGACCAGATTATTAATCGGACGGATTCCACATGAACGCAGACGGTCTTTTAACCATTTTGGCGATTCTTGGATATTGACTTCGGTAATAACCTTTCCGACAAAGCGATAACAACGCTCTGTATCTTCAATAAACACTTTCATCTTCTCATCAATATTTCCCGGATAGGTGGTATATTGCGTCGCAGGCATTTTAAGTGGTTTATTTACGGTAGCTGCCGCTTCACGAGCAACACCGATAACACTAAATGAATCTGAACGATTGGACGTAATCTCATATTCAACAACAATGTCTCCCAAACCAAAAAGAGGTTTTACATCACTCCCCAATTCTTTTGGCTCATCAAAAAGATAGATGCCATGTTCTGGCGCTTCAGCAAAATCTTCACGTGATAGCCCCAATTCTTCAACTGAGCACATCATACCATTAGATTCCACACCACGAAGCTTCCCTTTTTTAATTTTAAGTCCTTGTGCAAGCTCGGCTCCCGGTAATGCCACCGGTATATAATCACCTTCCGAAATATTGTTAGCACCTGTGACAATTTGAATAACCTCACTGCCAACATCAACTTTTGTCACAACCAACTTGTCCGCATCGGGGTGTGCCTCAATTTGCAAAATCTTTCCTACAACTACATTGGTAATTTCTTTTCCTAATTCTTCATATGTCTCTACTTTTGTGCCTGCCATTGTCATTGCATCGCAAAAAGCATCAATATCCCAATCCACGTCAACATATTCACGCAGCCATTTCATTGAAATGTTCATAATCTACCTCCATCTATTTATTAAAACTGTTTCAAGAATCGTATGTCATTTTCATAGAACAATCGTAGGTCTTCAATTCCATAGCGAAGCATGGTGATTCGTTCAAGACCCATCCCAAATGCAAATCCGCTATATTCTTTAGGATCAATCCCCGACATTTCAAGCACTTTTGGATGGACCATTCCACAACCAAGGATTTCTATCCAACCTGTCCCTTTACACACTTTACATCCTTCACCATTACACATAACACATGAGATATCCATCTCTGCACTTGGTTCAGTAAATGGGAAAAAATGAGGTCTAAACTTGGCTTTAACTGAATCTCCATATAATTCTTTGATAAAGACTTCAAGCGCACCTTTTAAATCACCCATGGTAATGTTTTTATCAATAACCAATCCTTCAATTTGATGGAAAACCGGCGAGTGGGTTGCATCAACTTCGTCCGATCTAAATACACGTCCAGGAGCAATGATGCGAATCGGCGGTTTTTCTTTTTCCATGACATGCACCTGCACCGGTGAAGTCGCTGTTCGAAGCATCATCTCTTCATTAAAATAAAACGTATCTTGTTCATCTTTTGCCGGATGTTCTTCAGGTATATTTAACGCATCAAAGTTATAATAAGCATTTTCAATCTCAGGTCCTTCAGCAATAGAGTATCCCATCCCGATAAAAATATCTTTTATATCATCAAGAACCACTGTCATCGGATGACGATGTCCAAGTTCTCTTTTCTTTGCCGGTAGTGTAATATCGATTACTTCTTTTTTAAGTTTTAATTCACGCTGTTTTCGAGAAATAACCACCTTGGCTTCTTCTAGCGCTTTTTCGATGTCACTGCGAACTTCGTTGGCCATCTTTCCAACAATAGGTCGCTCTTCATTTGTCAAGTCTTTCATTCCACGTAAAACACTTGTAAGCTCTCCTTTTTTCCCTAGTATTGCTACACGAACATCATCAAGTTTTTTTAGATCCGTTGAAGCTTGTATTGCTTCAACAGCTTTTTGCTTAATTTCATTAAGTTTGTTTTGCATAATTACTCCTTTCATAAATACAATCTGAGTTAAGAGGTCGCACCTCATTTTCTCCCAGCGATAGTGTTAATATAAAACATTTGTTTAAAGACACAAAAAAATCCCCATCCCAATAAGGGACCGAGACTCGGCGGTACCACCCTTGTTTTCGCTTGACGAACACTTAGGAATCACTTAACGCGTGAATCACGATAGACTTATCAAAGCTTGTGCTTGTTCAGTACTACAGCTCGTGTGGGAATTTCAACTTATATAGGTACATAAAGATGCTTTCAGCCTCTGACATCTTCTCTCTGAATGAAAATATAAGTTTACTTAAACACATTCATTGCCTTTAACATTACACATATAATAACACATTCCATTGCGTTGTCAATGTTTTTTTGTAATTTTTGCTGTTTGAATAAATTCTTTTTCTGTAGATGCTAATGTTTGCTCATCTGGGGTAATAATATAAAAGAAATAACTAATACGTTCTTCTTGATCATAGTGTAAATAGATTCGTCCATAGCCTTTTAGACTTTCAAAAGATTCCCCTTGCGCATTTTGAGGTGGCTTTCCATATTGAATATAAGCCATATAATCCTCTTCATATTGATGCCACATCCCTTCCATGTCAAGCTGTGCATCAAAGATGATAAATTCACGTCCATCAATATCCATCGTTCGCTCTTGTTTTGTTATGCGATAGTCAAGCTGCGGAGTCTCATTTCCAATACTGTTATACACGAGATGCTTCAAGTCAAAATCTGTAATTTTGGTAATTGCCTCAATATCCGGCTCCCCTTCTTGAGTTAATCCATAAATATCTTGAGAATCCTTATAGCGAACCGCATACGCCCCATAAAAAGTACTGTAATACGAAGAGTTTTTATCGTAAAGCGTGGAAGCACCATAAAGCATATCAAATGCTCCAAAATTGTATAGTATCGTCAGGTCTACAGGCGCACCGATATAACGGCTAAAAGAAGCTGATGGATCAAAGGTAATGACAAAGGGAAAAAAATCTTTTTGAAACGTTGCCGCTCCCCCTTTCATTTGAATATCTATCTTTTCTTCATGTAAAAATGAATCTCGTTCATGCATTTTGCTGTAAACCGACATCACCACAACACTTTTCGCTATAGGATAAAGGCTGCTTTGAGCAAATAAAAGCACAAATAAAGTGCAATAAATTGTATTTTTTATCCATCGTTTTTTCCATATCATTGGGTATACCTCGTCTCATTTGGTGCCTTGATTATAGCATCATTCATAGTTTTTCGTCAAAGCATCATGTTTTCGTAGCCAAAAGAGGGTTTTTTGCAAGTTTTTATCTTACAAGATTTATTTTTATCTTTTTATTTTTTTCCTTGTTTGCATGTAGTTCTTAACAGTACCACTTTTGCAAAAGTTTGATTATATTAGCTTTTAGGCGTATTGATAACCAACATCATTTATATTTTTATTTTTAACAGAAAATATTTTTGCAACTTTTCTTATCACTTCTTTCATTTTTTTGTTGAACCCCATCTTTCATTATGCTATAATCACTACATAGAGTTATTGACCAAAAATGATTAGGAGGAATTAATAATGAAGAATTCTTATGGTTTGCCTCCAAAACAGGGATTATATGACCCTGTTATGGAAAAAGACAATTGTGGCGTCGGCTTTGTCGCACACATTAAAGGGCAAAAATCACATAGCATCGTAGAGCAAGGTGTACAAATTCTTGCTAATCTGCATCATAGAGGCGCTGTCGGCGCTGACCCAAATACAGGTGACGGAGCCGGCATTCTTATCCAAATCCCACATGACTTTTTATCAAAAAAAGCAGTTGAGCTTGGATTTAACCTTCCCCCAGAAGGACACTATGGCGTCGGTATGATTTTCTTGCCGCAAGAGCCAAATGCCAGATATTTTTGTGAAGGTATCTGTGAACGCGTCTTAGAAAAAGAAAATCTCGAACTTATTGGTTGGCGTAATGTCCCTCAAAACACCGAAGCTTGTGGACTGACAGCTGCGGGAACACGACCGTTAGTACATCAATTATTTATTCATCGCGGCGACTATAGCTCCCTTGAATTTGAACGCAAACTATATATTGTTCGTAAACGCATCGAAAAAGCTATCCGCCAAGCCAATCACAAATATAGTGAAGCATTTTATGTATGTAGCCTTTCATCAAGAACAATGATCTATAAAGGTCAACTTCTAGCTTTTCAAATTCCAGAGTTTTATGAAGACCTAAGTGATCCTAGTATGATTAGTGCTATCGCTCTTGTTCATCAACGCTACTCAACAAATACGTTCCCCTCTTGGGATCGTGCTCAACCATTTCGTTATCTAGCCCATAACGGCGAGATAAATACTTTGCGGGGAAATGTCAATTGGATGAATGCCCGAGAAGGTATATTAACATCCGATGTGTTCGGTGATGAGATTTCAAAATTATACCCAATCATCGAACCTGAAGGCTCCGATTCTGCCAATCTAGATAACGCACTTGAGCTTCTGATTGCCAGCGGAAAATCCATTGCCCATGCAATGAGCATCTTAATTCCCGAAGCATGGCAGGGACATGAGTTTATGGACGAAGATAAAAAAAGCTTTTACGAATATCATGCCGGCTTAATGGAGCCTTGGGATGGCCCTGCTGCAGTAGCCTTTACAGATGGCGTCCAAATCGGCGCACTGCTTGACCGTAACGGACTACGACCTGCACGCTATGCCATTACTGATGATGATCTTGTCGTTATGGCTTCTGAAACTGGCGTTATTCCTTTTGATAACGATAAAATAATTAAACGAGGGCGACTAAAACCCGGACGCATGTTTTTGATTGACACCCATGAAGGACGCATCATTTCAGATAACGAAATCAAAAAAAATCTCACATCTGAAAAACCTTACAAGGAATGGATACAGCGCAACAAATTAACACTTAGCGACTTTGAACTCCCACATAAGATCATCCCCCTTGGAGAACATCGTTTGCTTCAATACCAAAAAGTGTTTGGATATACGGAAGAAGAACTCAAAAAAATAATTGCCCCTATGGCAAGTGTTGGTAAAGAAGCTATTGGTTCGATGGGAAATGACGCATCATTAGCTGTTCTCTCCGAAAAGCCACAGCTACTATACAATTACTTCAAACAATTATTTGCTCAAGTCACGAATCCACCTATTGACCCTATTCGCGAAAAACTTGTCATGTCCAATATCCAACTTCTTGGAGATCGCGGCAATCTTTTAGGCGAATTAAATGCAAATGAAGATATTAACTTCATCGAGCTTAATCAACCCATACTCAATAACGGCAACTTCGAAAAACTCGTACACATTGAGCATAAAGATTTTCGTTCCATCAAGCTTCCTACATTATTCTCAATAACCGAAGCAGGACCCGGATTAAAGTCCGCTCTAGACAAACTTAATCAACACGTCGTTAATGCCATTGATGAAGGCTATAACATTATTATCCTCTCTGACCGAGGCACGGAAAAATATGACGCCCCTATTCCAAGTTTACTTGCTGCAGCAAGCGTTCACCATCATCTTATTCGCAAAAAATTACGAACCAAGGTGGATATTATCGCTGAAACCGGTGACGCAAGAGACGTTATGCATATGGCATTACTCATTGGATACGGCGTTGATGCCATCAACCCATACGTTGCCCTTGATAGCATCGACCACCTTGTCGAGTCCCGATTATACATGAACGATGATATTATCAGCGTTGAGCATGCACAGGAAAATTACATCAATGCACTAAGTAACGGTTTATTGAAAATATATTCAAAGATGGGTATTGGAACTTTACAGTCCTATCATGGTGCACAAATTTTTGAAGCCGTCGGTATTGATAGCGATACCGTTAACACATATTTTCCGGGAACCGTCTCTCGAATCGAAGGGATTAATCTCGATATTATTGCTCAGGAAGTGGCAAAACGTCACCACTATACATTTAATCCCCTTCGAAACCCTTATCCAAATTTACTCGAAGGAGGTAACATACAGTGGCGACGCGGCGGGGAAAATCATCTGTTTAATCCCGAAACTATTCACAAGCTTCAGCACTCTTGTCGCACCAACGACTATGACCTATTCAAAGAATATTCATCCTATGTCAATCAACAAGCCACTCGATTAAACACTATTCGCGGATTGTTGAAATTCAAGTCCTCAACCCCTATCTCTATCGATGAGGTTGAACCTCTTGAAAACATACTCAAACGTTTTTCTACAGGTGCAATGTCTTTTGGCTCTCTTAGTAAAGAAGCTCATGAAAACCTTGCACGAGCAATGAATCAAATCGGGGGAAAATCAAATTCAGGAGAAGGCGGCGAGTCCAGCGATCGACTTTACAATGCTCAAACGCGTAGTTCAATAAAGCAAGTCGCTTCTGCTCGTTTCGGTGTTAATGCCGAATACTTGGTCAATTGCAGTGAACTCCAAATTAAAATGGCCCAAGGAGCAAAACCCGGCGAAGGCGGTCACTTGCCCGGACATAAAGTAACTGAAGCTATTGCCAAAGTACGTAACTCTACACCAGGCATTGACTTAATTTCTCCACCACCACATCATGATATTTATTCGATTGAAGATTTAGCTCAACTCATTTTTGACCTTAAGAATATCAATCCAGATGCACGTATCAATGTTAAACTTGTATCGGAAGTCGGTGTCGGTACCGTTGCAACCGGAGTCTCAAAAGCCCATGCTGATGTTGTTTTAATCTCAGGACATGACGGCGGTACCGGTGCTGCGCCCATTAGCTCCATCAAATACGCAGGACTTCCATGGGAACTTGGTCTGGCAGAGACACAACAGACGCTACTGATGAATGATTTAAGAGGGCGTATTGTTGTTCAAACTGATGGTCAACTAAAAACCGGTCGCGATGTTGCAATTGCCACGCTTCTAGGGGCTGAAGAGTTTGGATTTGCCACAGCTGCTTTGGTTGTTAGCGGATGTATCATGATGCGAAAATGTCAAAACAACACCTGCCCCGTAGGTGTCGCTACACAAGACCCTGAACTTCGCAAGAACTTTACCGGAAAACCTGAACATGTGATTAACTTCTTCACATTTATCGCGCAAGAGCTTCGAGAGTATATGGCAGAACTTGGCTTTCGAACCATCGATGAAATGGTTGGTCGTGTTGACCTTTTGGAACCTAATTATGATGTATTGAATTGGAAATCATCAAAAATTGATTTTAACCAAATACTATATAATCCAGAACTACCTCGTCGTATTGCAAGACACTGTATTACAAAGCAAAACCATGGTCTTGACGCTATTTTAGACCGAACACTCATTGCCGATGCAAAGGGAGCTCTAGAAAACGGTCTAAAAATTCAAAACACGTATTCCATACGCAATATAAACCGTAGTGTCGGCGCCATGCTTGCTGGGGAAATTACCAAAAGTACTCAAGGAAAATTTTTGCCAGAAGACACCATCCATTATAAATTTGAAGGTTCAGCAGGTCAGTCCTTTGGTTGCTTTGCAACTTTTGGAATGACATTCGAGCTTGAGGGTGACTGTAATGATTACATGGGCAAAGGCTTATCCGGCGCCAAACTTATTGTCTATCCTCCGAAAAATGCACGTTTTAGCGCGCATGATAATATTATCGTCGGCAACACACTTCTATATGGTGCAACCGCTGGTGAAGTCTATATTAACGGCATCGCCGGGGAACGTTTTGCTGTAAGAAACTCTGGTGCAACAGCAGTAGTCGAAGGTGTGGGCGATCACGGATGTGAATATATGACCGGAGGCGTTGCTGTTATCCTCGGCAAAACCGGACGTAACTTTGGTGCAGGTATGAGCGGCGGCATGGCTTATGTCTTAGATGAAATCGGCGATTTTACTGACAAGCACTGTAATCAGCAGATTGTCGTCACAGAAAAAGTAATTCATTTTGAAGATATTGATATGTTAAGAACATTAATTGAAAATCACCATACTTATACCGGCAGCGAAAAAGCCAAAGAAATTCTTGACCACTTTGAAAACTATCTTCCAAAGTTTGTTAAAGTGATCTCACCAGCATACAAAAAGATACTCAAAGAAAATGCAGCTAAAGCTGCTAGCGTTTAGGAGGTGGCACGATGGGAAAATTAACCGGATTTAAAGAATATAAGCGACAAAACGGATCCTATAAGGATGAAAATGAACGTATCGCCCACTGGAGCGACATCTATATTCCCCAAGAACGCGAGGAAATAAAGACTCAAGCTGCCCGATGTATGGACTGTGGTATTCCATTTTGTAGTTCAGGATGTCCGTTAGGCAATATCATCCCCGACTTTAACGACCTCGTCTACAATGACCAATGGAAAAAAGCACTCCAGGTTTTACATACAACGAACAACTTTCCGGAATTCACCGGAAAGATATGTCCTGCACCATGTGAAAGCGCCTGTGTTTTGGGAATTATTGATGACCCTGTCTCAATAGAAGATATTGAGCTAGCCATTGTCGAACGCGGTTGGGAAGAAGGATGGATCAAGCCTCAACCTCCTGCAATCCGTACAGGAAAAAAAATCGCCATTGTAGGCTCCGGTCCAAGCGGTATGGCCGCCGCCCAACAACTGGCTCGTGTAGGTCATCAAGTCACTTTATTCGAACGTAACGAAGCCATTGGCGGTGCCATGCGCTTTGGTGTGCCGGATTATAAACTTCCAAAAACTTACATCGAACGTCGCGCTGAACAAATGAAAGCAGAAGGCGTCCTTATTCGGACGAACACTCATGTCGGCAAAGATATTTCTGCGGATGATTTAAAAAACTCCTTTGATGTTATCTGCTTAACCGGTGGTTCAACCGAACCTAGAGATTTAACTATTTCCGGACGACAATTAAAAGGAATCCATTTTGCCATGGACTTCTTACCTCAAGCTAATCGTCGTGTTTCCGGATTAACTGTTCATCCAGATATGGATATTAGTGCCAAAGGCAAGAAAGTTGTGGTCATCGGTGGCGGCGACACCGGATCAGACTGTATTGGAACGTCTCTTCGCCAAGGAGCTAGCGAAGTCACTCAACTCGAACTTCTCCCCATGCCTCCAAAAGAGCGAGATAATTCTCAACCTTGGCCCGTATTTCCACGTTTATATAAGACAAGCACGTCCCACAAAGAGGCTATGGCAAATCTTGGACATGACATACGCATGTTCTCTATTGCAACCAAAGAATTTGTCAGTGATGATAACGGCAATGTCACTGCACTGCGTTGTGTTAAGTTAAATTGGATAACCCCTGAGGATGGTTCCAGACCTACTATGGAAGAAGTTCCCGACTCTGAATTTTTGATTGAAGCCGATCTTATCCTCTTTGCCATGGGCTTTTTACACCCTGAACATACAGGTCTCTTAGATGATCTTGGTGTCGAATATGATCCAAGAGGAAACGTCGCTACCGATAGTCAATTTCAAACTTCTGTTGAGAATGTCTTTGCTGCCGGCGACATGCGCCGAGGTCAATCACTCGTCGTTCACGCTATCTCTGAAGGGCGTAAACTTGCAAAAGAGGTTGACCAGTATCTGATGGGCGAAACTTTTTTACGCAGCCCTTTATAAGACCGATATAATCTAAAAAAGAGTTTTCTACGCTTATATGTAGAAAACTCTTTTTATGATTAATAATAATGACGCGTCCTTATGCCTCCAACGTCTTTGCAACATCAGACAATTTATCTGGAATTGCAATATTTTGCGGACATTTTGAAATACACGTACCACAGGCAACACATGCAGATGCCTTTTGTTCATCGTCTAAATGTTGATATTGCTCTTTTTGATTGTCTTTTATAGCTTTGGAATCAAAGAGATTATATTCATTGTATAGACCAAAGTTTCTGGGTATATTTACACCATATGGGCATGGCATACAGTATTCACATCCTGTACAATCCACTTGAATTCGGTCTCTAAAGATTTTTTTCGCTCGATTCATGATGGATTTTTCCTGTTCTGTAAATGCATTAGGATAGCTAGTACTTGCTATGTCCATATTCTCCTTGACTTGGTCTAACGTAGACATCCCACTAAGCACCACATGCGTTTCAGGTTGTTCCCAAATCCACTTTAACGCCCATTTCGCAGGCGTCTTCTTCTCCTTGGCTTCATCAAAAACCTCTTGAACCGCCTCTGGAATGCTACGTACTAGATTACCTCCACGAAGTGGTTCCATAATAACAATACCCAAGTTTTTTTCCACAGCATAGTCTAAGCCTTCTTTACCTGCCTGATACTCTTCATCAATATAATTATATTGAATCTGGCAAAAAGACCAATCATAGTCATCCACAATTTGTTTAAACGTCTCGAGCTTATCATGAAAAGAAAAGCCAGCGTAACGAATGCGTCCATCTTTTAACGCACTTTCCAAAAAGTCTATAATGCCCAGTTCAAGCATTTTTTTCCATCTAGCCTCGTCTAATGCATGCACCAAATAAAAATCGATGTAGCGGGTCTCTAAACGTTCCAGCTGGCGATTAAGATACATATCCATGTCTTGACGGGTCTCAACAAGCCAACTCGGAAGTTTGGTTGCCAGATTCACTTTTTCACGATATCCATTTTTTAAAGCTTTAGCCACTAAAGGTTCGCTCATTCCGCCTTCTTTGCCTCCAAGACCATGATAGGGATAAGCAGTATCTACATAGTTTAATCCTCGGTCAATAGCAAAATGCATCATTTCAATTGCTTTTTCTTCATCAATTTTTGTTGTGTCTTGATCAATTATCGGAAAACGCATACAACCAAAACCTAGAACCGAAACCTTTTCTCCCGTTTTACCAAACTGTCTGTATAACATAATAACCTCCTATGAATATGTTTATTATAGACATTATACCCTTTAAAGTGCACTATAAGTCAAGATTTTCTCATATAATCCGAAAAAAGCCTAGTCAAATTGTTAAATTTTTGCTAAAATAGAGCAGTATGCGTTATGAAGTCTATTTATAAAGGTTATAGCGGTTTTTTCACCGATGAATTATCGGTGTTGAATAAAATATAAGCGTTCATTAGAAGGAAGGAGAACCATCAAAATGATTTATTCACATGAAGTAGAAAATATGTGTCCAGTTGCAAAAGGTCCAAAAAATGGCCCAGCACCAATTCCTGTTGAGGGAAAATGGGTTAAAGCCTATGATGTTAAAGACATTTCAGGTTTAACACATGGTGTTGGTTGGTGTGCACCTCAACAGGGAGCATGTAAGTTAACATTAAATGTTAAAGACGGTATTATTGAAGAGGCACTCATCGAAACCATCGGATGTTCAGGAATGACCCACTCTGCTGCTATGGCTAGTGAGATTTTACCAGGAAAGACAATTCTTGAAGCTTTAAATACAGACCTTGTGTGTGATGCAATTAACGTTGCAATGCGTGAACTTTTCTTACAAATCGTATATGGTCGTACACAAACGGCTTTCTCTGAAGGCGGACTCCCTATCGGAGCTGGTCTTGAAGACTTAGGAAAAGGTCTTCGTTCACAAGTTGGTACAATGTATGGTACACAAGCAAAAGGCCCTCGCTATCTTGAAATGGCTGAAGGTTATGTTACAAAAATGGGACTAGATGAAAACGATGAAGTTATCGGTTACAAATTTGTTCATCTTGGAAAAATGATGGAATTTATAGCTAAAGGCAAAACCGCTAATGAAGCTATGGAAGAAGCTACAAGTCAATACGGTCGATTCGATGATGCTGTTAAATACATCGATCCAAGACACGAATAATATTAAGGAGGACAAGAAGAATGCCATTATTTGAAAGTTACGCTAGAAGAATAGATCAAATAACGCCAGTATTAGAAAAATATGATATCGAAAGCCTTGAGGCTGCTAAACAACTTTGTTTAGATAAAGGAATTGACGTACATCAAATCGTTAAAGAGATTCAACCTATCTGTTTTGAAAACGCATTATGGGCTTATACACTTGGTGCAGCTATCGCGATTAAAAAAGGATTAACTGTTGCTGCTGAAGCTGCTGAAGCTCTTGGTGAAGGTCTTCAAGCTTTCTGTATTCCTGGTTCCGTTGCCGATCAACGTCTTGTTGGTATTGGTCATGGTAATCTTGCTGCTATGTTACTTCGTGAAGAGACAACATGCTTTGCTTTCCTTGCTGGTCATGAGTCCTTTGCTGCTGCTGAAGGTGCAATTGGTATTGCAAAATCTGCAAACAAAGTACGTAAACAACCACTTCAAGTTATCCTAAACGGTCTTGGAAAAGATGCAGCACAAATCATTTCACGTATTAATGGTTTTACACATGTTGAAACTGCATTTGATTATTATACAGGTGAATTAAAAGTTGTTAACGAAAAAGCATACTCAACAGGCGACCGTGGTGCCGTTCGTTGTTATGGTGCTGATGATGTTCGTGAAGGTGTTGCGATTATGCACCACGAAAATGTTGGTGTATCCATCACTGGTAACTCCACAAACCCTACGCGTTTCCAACACCCTGTTGCCGGAACATATAAAAAAGAATGTATCGAGCAAGGTAAAAAATACTTCTCCGTTGCATCTGGTGGTGGTACAGGCCGTACACTTCACCCTGATAACATGGGTGCTGGTCCTGCATCATACGGAATGACAGACACAATGGGTCGTATGCACTCTGACGCTCAATTTGCCGGGTCTTCTTCTGTACCTGCTCACGTTGAGATGATGGGACTTATCGGAATGGGTAACAACCCAATGGTTGGTGCATCTGTTGCTGTTGCTGTTGCTATCGAGCAAAATGCATAATCGTCGTATATAGACATATTGATTAATATACAAAAGGGTCATGCTTGGAAATATCCAAGCATGGCCCTTCTTTAATTCTTCTCCTTATTGATCGATAAACCATCCACCCTGCCCACTCTCTTGGTCATAATGCTCCGTTTTTCCGATGTATGCATAGGAAAACTTGCGCTCCATATATGTGCTCTTACTTATAGACGTAGGCTTTAACCGCTCTCCCGTCCACAGCTTAGACACCGGTAGATTTTTTGTATATGCTATAAAACTTTTTAAGACAATTGCATGTGCAACAATTAATATATTTTTATTATTTTCCGTATCCAAAACTTCTTGACAAAAGCGCTGAACACGCTTGCGAACATCATAAAAATCTTCACCACTTGTTGCTTGATATTTATCAGGTGTAAACCAAAAGGCCTGATGTTTTTCAGGCTCTTGGGCTTTGACGTCAGAAATACACTGGCCTTGCCACTGTCCAAGATTAATTTCCATTAAGTCTTCATGAGCAACGATGGGTATCTCACGATGCCCTTTAAGAATTGTTGCCGTATCGTAGGCTCGTTTCAACGGGGAAGTATAGATTATATCAATGCGTTCATTTTCTATCCATTTGGATAAGTTTTTTGCTTGTTGTATCCCGTTATCAGTCAATGCAGAATTCAATTGCCCCTGCATTTTTCGAATTGTATTCCACTCTGTCTCTCCGTGGCGTGTCAACCATATCGTTTTCATTCTTCACCTATTGCCTTTCTCATGTTTTTCTAATTATATCAATCTCTGATTTATAAATCAAGATTCCAATACTAATGACAACATATACACTATATGATATAATACTCACGTATTGTTATTGAAAGGAGATTATTATGGAAAAAAACAACCCTATTGTAACGATTGAAACCAATCGTGATGGTATCATACAAGTAGAGCTATATCCTGAAATCGCACCAAATACAGTGAATAATTTTATCGCATTGATAAAAAAAGGCTTTTATGACGGTCTAACATTTCACCGAGTTATCCCCGGTTTTATGATTCAAGGCGGCTGTCCTGACGGAACCGGAATGGGTGGTCCTGGTTATTGTATACAGGGCGAATTTAAGGGCAATGGATTTGACAATCCACTTAAGCACACACGCGGCGTATTGTCTATGGCTCGAGCGATGAATCCTAACTCAGCCGGTTCTCAATTTTTCTTAATGGTAAAAGACTCACCACATCTTGATGGTCAGTATGCTTCCTTTGGAAAAGTTATTGAGGGACTTGATATTTGCGATGCTATTGTTAACAGCCCTCGCAATGCAAACGATCAACCTCATGAGCCTCAAGTTATGACTAAGGTCACTGTTGATACACAAGGTGTTGATTATGATGCACCTATTAAAGCTTAAGCTATCTAGCTATAAGACATCCTATAGCGACCTGCTATAGCCTAAAAAATCAAGCAGTATTCAGATTAACTGAATACTGCTTGATTTTTACCTTCTTTTTTGCCTTTATATAGGCGTTGGTCCGCCAAGTTTATGCTTGAATCAAACTCACCCACCAGCGGTGCCAATCCAAATGTCATCGTAATCTTAAGCTGTATGTCCTTATACCTAAACAAAGCTTTTAACACACGCTCACGAAGGAATTTTACATAAGCAATTGCTTCCTCCATTGTCGTCTCCGGTAGGACAATCAAAAACTCTTCTCCTCCCCAACGTGATACACGATATCCTTTTTTTAGACTCGTCTTTAAAATATCTGCTAATTGTTTAAGGATTTCATCACCACAGGGATGTCCATATTCATCATTAATCAATTTAAAATCATCAATATCGGACAAAACCAATATATGGCGTCCATTATATTCCAAATCGCCAAATGTCTTTTTAATGCCGCGTCGATTCAATAACCCCGTTAGCGCATCACATTGTACTTCTTGCGACAACTTTTTGTTAACGCGTTCCAAACTTTGATATTGCTCAACATACTCTGCCAATTCACGTTCTTTAATATAGAGGTTATATTCATTTTGCAAGCGATATATTTTTTCCTTGTTACTTTCAGCTGTAAAATACTGTTGAAGCTCAGTTCCTGTTTTATATGCATTATAGGCTAATTCAAACTCTTGAATATCTGAGTAAGCTTCTGCCATCGCATAATATAACTCGACTTTGTGCTTTTGAATATTATATTTTCTTGCAATATTTAATGCCGACTCAAAAACTTCAAGCGCTTGTTTGATTTGCCTCTCTTTTAATAATAGTTTTCCAACAAGGCATTTTCCATAAATTCGACCTTCATTATATTGAATATCTCCGGCTAACTCTAGTGCACGTTCATAAAATTCTTTTGACAAAGCACAACTATTTGTACGCTCATAAATAGATGCTATTTCTAGATAAACAAGAACCAGCCCTTTTTTATAGTCAACCTCTTTAAAGACTTCCATTGATTTGAGACCGTATTTTAGCGCCTTGTCATACAGACGTCTAGCCATAGAAATCCGGCACAAAATCAAATTAGCATTTCCAATAAGAATCTCGTCTCCTAAAAGTTCTGCAAGTTGAAGCGCTTCAACAGCATAGTCCATCGCGATATCCATCGCACGGATTTCAATATATACCATTGACATCTTCCTCAACAAGTCACAGCGCTTTTGCTCCACATCATACTCCATAGGATTTTTCAGCGCTTCCATATAATAGTAAACACTTGACTCACTAATTCCTAACTTCCTATATATATCACCAGCTAAACTTAGTGTATAATAATTTTCTTCAAATTCTTTTTTATGTTCTGAGAGATTTAGGCCTTTGAGCACAAAATCCAACGCAATGAAAAAATCATTACAATAATAATAACAATACGCAACTTGATTAATTACTTCATGATGTTCCGGTTTATGTCCATAGATTTCAAGTACCTCCTGCAGCTTTTCTTTGGGAGATTTTGAGTACTTTAAATAAAATTGATACGTAAATCGTTCTCTTGTTTCTTCCATGGCAACCTCATCTTATTTTATTGGTATTGATCATAACCATAATTCTTCAAGTGAAATTCGCTGTCTCTCCAATTGTCTTTTACTTTTACCCATAATTCCAAGTGCACTTTTGTTCCTAATAAATTTTGAATATCTTTTCGCGCCCTAGTTCCGATTTTTTTAATCATCTGCCCTTGCTTACCTAAAATAATTGGTTTGTGGGATTTTTTTTCACAAATAATCGTCGCATGAATATTAAGTCGACCTAATTCTTCATCATCCTCAAAAGACTCTACAACAACAGCGACTCCATGAGGTACCTCTTCTTTTAGAAAATACAAAGTTTTTTCTCGAATCAATTCTGCAACCAATTGTTTTTCCGGTTGATCTGTGACCATACCTTCTGGGAAAAACATCGGACCTTCAACTAGGTGTTTTCTGACCGCATCTAAAACCGCCTCAGAATTTTCTCCCTTTAATGCCGACACAGGAACAATATCATCAAATGCATATAATTGACGGTATGCATCAATAACAAGTAAAATCTCATTTTTGGGAATCAAATCCATCTTATTGATTACCAAGATTACAGGTGTTTTTATTGCCTTAAGTTGTTCAATAATAAACAAGTCTCCTGCACCCACTGTTCGATCCGGTTCAACCAACCATAACACGGCATCAACTTCTGAAAATGTTGATAGCGCCATCTGATTCATGTGCTCCCCAAGTTTATGTTTGGGTTTATGTATTCCCGGTGTATCAATAAAAACAATTTGTTCCTTTTGCGTTGTTAATATAGTTTGAATACGATTTCTGGTCGTTTGTGGTTTATTTGACATAATTGCCACTTTTTTCCCAATAAAATGATTCATTAAGGTTGACTTTCCTACATTCGGACGTCCTATAATTGTTACAAAACCAGATTTAAACATAGTTTTTCCTCTCTTATGCCAAATTTTCATCGTTAAGCTCGTGTTTTTTTGGATACGCCATTGTAACCGTCCCTGTTTTTTTCTCCAAGTTACTAAAGGCAACACTTAACATCAGCTTAATTCTATTTAATTGATTCACTTCACTTGCCCCTGGATCATAGTCAATCGCTGCAATATTTGCATAGGGGTACTCTTTTCGAATTGGTTTAATCATTGATTTACCAACAACATGGTTAGGTAAACATGCAAATGGTTGCACACAAACAATGTTTTCAACTCCATGTTCAACAAGCTCTATCATCTCACCTGTCAAAAACCATCCTTCACCTGTTTGATTACCTAACGAGATCAACTTACCAGCTAACTTAGCTTTTTCTTCTATACGCGTTGGAGCTCTGAAGTTCTTACTGTTGGACAATGCCTTTTTCATCGATGAACGGAAAAATTCAATAACTTCTATCGCAATTTTATTTCCGATCCATTGTTTACGTGAAGCATTAAGTTTTTCATATTTAAACTTCGCATTATAAGCCGAATACAAGAAAAAGTCCATAAGGTCAGGAACACTTACTTCTGCCCCTTCTTCTTCTAAAATCTTTGCCAACTGATTGTTTCCTGTCGGATGATATTTAACAAGTATCTCACCGACAATCCCAACCTTAGGCTTGACGATAGGATGAATTGGAATTTGGTCAAATGCTTCGACAATTTCACCAATTAGCTTTTTATATTCTCTCATTCGTCCTCGGCGAAGAACCTCAAAAGCCTTTTGTCGATAGCGTTCATATACTTGCATCGTTTGTCCTTCATTGATTTCATATGGGCGCATTTTTTGCGTTACCCGCATAAATAAATCTCCAAATACCGTTGCCATCAGCGCTGTCTTGACAAATCGATAATTCATTTCAAGCCCCGGATGTTTTTCCAGACCAACTGTATTCACCGAGACCACTGGAACTGTAAAAATATTGGCATCTGTTAATGCCTTACGAATAAAGCCAATATAGTTTGATGCTCGACAACCTCCACCTGTCTGTGTAATAAAGACTGACGTGTTGTTTAAGTCATATTCTCCACTAAGCAGTGCAGATACAATTTGACCGGTTACAAGAATTGAAGGATAACATGCATCATTATTGACATACTTTAATCCCGTGTCAATAGCTTTATAATCAACCTGTGGAAGCACCACTACATTGTAACCCAATTCACGTAAGCCTACTTGATAGAATTCAAAATGCAGCGGCGACATCTGAGGCGCCAAAATCGTATGTGTTTTTCGGTGTTCTTTGGTAAAGACTAGTCGATTTTCAACTCTTGGTTTTTTTTGTATCTCTTTTCCAGACTTCTCTTTTTCATCAAGCGCAGCTTTAAGCGAACGCATACGAATACGAATGGCTCCAAGATTGTTACCTTCATCAATCTTTATCAACGTATATAGCTTACCATGTTCTTCAAGGATTTCATGGACCTGGTCACTGGTTACTGCATCGACACCACATCCAAAGGAAGTCAGCTGGACTAATTCAAGTCCCGGTGTACGTCCAACATACTCTGCCGCATGATATAAGCGTGTATGATACGACCATTGATCAAGAACCCGAAGCGGACGTTTGGGCGCTGCCAAGTGAGCAATACTATCTTCTGTTAAGATGCCCATACCTAGGTCGGTAATAATGTTGGTTAATCCATGATTAATCTCTGGATCAACATGATATGGACGACCCGCTAAGACAATGCCTCGACGCCCCATTTTTTGAAGCTCTTTTACGACTTCTTCACCTCGTCGGCGTATATCTGCTTTTACGACTTCTTTTTCAGCCCATGCTTTATCGACTGCGCGTTCAATTTCTTCTTGAGTTAATTGGTCTTGTGAAAACGCCTCCATCAAACCTTTAACGATATTTTTCTTTGTATCCAAAGCTAAGAAAGGTTGAATCAAGCGCACATCGCCTTGGACAATCGCATCAGTATTATGTTTGATTGTCTCTGGATAAGATGTAACAATTGGGCAGTTATAATGGTTATCCGCTTGATGTACTTCTTTTTCTTCATAAGCCACTGAGGGATAAAATATTGTTTTAATATTTTTTCCAATAAGATGCATAATATGGCCATGAACAATTTTTGCAGGATAGCACACGGATTCTGATGGAATCGTCTCAATCCCTTCTTCATATATTTTTTTGGAAGACTTTGGCGATAATACAACACGATATCCAAGCTCTGTAAAAAATGTATGCCAAAACGGATAATTCTCATACATGTTAAGTACTCTTGGAATACCAATCTCCCCTCGTACAGCATCCTTTAGAGGAAGTGACTTATAACTAAATATTCGCTTATATTTTTCATCATATAAGTTCGGCATTTTTTCATTATTCGGCTTTGTAATTCCAGCTCCACGTTCACATCGATTCCCTGATACAAAACGACGACCATCATTAAATGTGGATATGGTCAATAGACATTGATTTGAGCACAATTGACATCGATCCATATCTGTAGAAAATTCAAAAGCTTCCATCTGTTCTAAGGAAAGCAATGATGAACGTTCTCCCGCTTCACATCGTTCCTTTGAAATAATAGCCGCGCCATAAGCTCCCATAATTCCGGCGATATCCGGTCGAACGACTTCTCTGCCACTCACTTTTTCAAACGCCCTTAAAACAGCATTATTATAAAAAGTTCCTCCTTGAACAATGATCTTACTTCCCATTGCTTCTGGATCTCTGATTTTGATTACTTTTTGAATAGCATTTTTTATTACTGAATACGACAATCCTGCAGATATATCTCCAACAGTTGCGCCTTCTTTTTGAGCCTGTTTAACCCTTGAGTTCATAAATACTGTACACCTTGAACCTAAATCAACCGGGCGCCGAGAATCCAACGCCGCTTTAGCAAAATCTTCTATTTTTAGATTCAATGAACTGGAGAATGTCTCTAAAAAGGACCCACATCCTGAGGAACATGCTTCATTTAATAAGATATCATCAATGACACCATTTTTAACACGAAGACACTTCATATCTTGTCCGCCAATGTCCAAAATAAATTCAACACCAGGTAAAAAGTGGTTTGCCGCTTTATAGTGCGCAATAGTTTCAATCTCACCTATGTCAATTTTGAGTGCTTCTTTTATCAGCGCTTCCCCATAACCTGTAATCGTACTTTTTGCAATATACGCCTTATCCGGCATTTGATGATATATATCCCGCAATACATCTGCGATCAAATTCAAGGGCTTACCACGGTTACTCCCATAAAACGAATATAAAATTTCATGGTTTTCTCCCATTAAAACCATTTTTGTCGTTGTTGAGCCTGCATCAATTCCTAGATATATAGGACCTTCATAGTCTTTAAGCTCAGCTTTTTTTACTTTGGCTTTTTCATGACGCACCAAAAACGCTTCAAGTTCTTTATCTGACGAAAATAACGCGTCTAAGCGTGCAACTTCGCTTGCTTCAGAAGCTGAGAGGTCTTCACATCGCTCTATAAGCGTTTTAACATTGATAGAATCTTGTGAAAAAGATTCTAATGATGCACCTATAGCTACAAACAACTGTGGATGTTCAGGAAACATAATTTGCTCTTTTTTTAGTTTTAATGTTTCGATAAAGCGTTGGCGCAGCTCCGATAAGAAGTAAAGAGGACCGCCTAGAAATGCTACATTACCGCGAATCGGCTTTCCACACGCCAAACCACTTATGGTTTGATTAACTACCGCTTGAAAGATTGATGCAGCAATATCTTCTTTTGCTGCACCTTCATTCAGTAGCGGCTGTACATCTGTCTTGGCAAAAACGCCACAGCGAGCCGCAATTGGATGGATTACTTGATGTTTTTTGGCTAACTCATTTAATCCAGAAGCATCTGTCTCTAAAAGCGACGCCATTTGGTCTATAAATGCACCGGTCCCACCAGCACAGGTACCATTCATTCGTTGATCAATAGATGTTCCTTCAAAATAGGTAATCTTTGCATCTTCTCCGCCTAACTCAATCGCAACATCCGTTTTGGGAATGATGCGTTCAACCGTCTTAGAGCATGCTACCACTTCTTGTATAAACGGAATAGATAACCATTTGGAAATGCCTAATCCTCCCGATCCTGTTACTTTAATTGTACATTCATGTCCAGGAAAATGTCGGTTGATGCTTTGGATTAAAGAAAATACCGTTGCCCGAATATCCGAATAATGGCGCTTGTATTTACTATAAATCATGTCACATCTTTCATTGAGTATGACAACTTTAACAGTTGTTGAACCAACATCTAATCCAATATGAATCTTATTCATTCTTTTTTCCTCCATACATACTTACACTGCTACCTAAGATATCCCTCAGCATAGGCTTCATCAATAATGTTTTTTATATATTCCCATATAGATAAACTGCCTTCAGCGGCATGTTTATTATAGGCTATAACCTGTTCCTTATATATTCCATGTTCAAGCCAGGCTTTACCTTTCGATAAATAATTGAGCAAAATAGGTTGCACTCGATCAATCGCCGCAGCAAATTTTGCTTCAGGTGTCTGTTTTTGTTCAAAAGCTTCCCATAGTCGTTCATATTCTTGACCTTGTTCTTTTGGCAATAAGCCAAAAATACGTTTTGCAGCCTCTCGCTCTTTTAACAGCTTAAGTTCGTGCCCTTTTTCATCATATGCATAGGTATCACCTGCATCAATTTCAACAATATCATGTATCAGCACCATCTTAACCACTGTCAAAACATCTACTTCTACATTTGCATATTCACTTAGTATTATTGCCATCATAGCCAAATGCCAAGAATGCTCAGGATCATTTTCCTTTCGCGTGCCATCGGCAAGATAGCTTTGTCGAAACACTGCTTTTAACTTGTCTATTTCTATAATAAAGTCCATTTGTTGTTTCAGTCGATTTATGTCTTTTGGCATATATACTCCTTTATATTTGCGCCCCGCAAAATGGGCAAAAAGTAATGGCTGCATCAAATTGAGATAAATCCTTATGACAATGTATACACAGGGTTTCATCTGCCGGTTCAGGGTCACGTAGAATTTTTTTTATGACACTCTCAAGTAAGAACATTGATGCCGGGGTTTGTAGTACGCCATCAATATAGTCTCCCGAAAAATCGGACTTATGAATGGGATTACTCGAAGAAAGTACACATTTAATATGCGGCATTCCAGCTTTTATGAGTTGAATGAGTTTGTCCCCACGCGTTTGTTGCATAATATAGTTCACAATAACAACATTGGGTTCATCACGTTCAATTGCATAAAGCGCCTCATATTCATCCGCTATCTCCACTTCAAATCCCATTTTTTGAAGCATGTCCTTTAATATTAAGCTTTCAAACTTTGAATCATTAATCAACAATGCTTTCTTTTCCATAAGAGATACTCCTATCCAATTTGTCTTTGTCTATTATAACATAAATTCTAAAGGAAGTTCAAAATAAAATACCAGGGAGTAACAAACACTAATGCGTATACAATCAACCTATTCGCCTCTTTTTTTGACAGAGCAATACGAAGCCACAGATACTTTGTCAGCATCATGTAAATCACTACCGCACATAGCATCGATATTATTGTAAGGGTTACATTATGTACATAGTCAAACCTTAACCCGTATGCATGAATGCATAACAACACCGTACTGTAGAGCATAAGTCCTAACGCATGACTTAAAAAAATGTAGGTTCCATGCATCAACCCACTTCGCATAATTACATCTTTACGTCTTTTTACTCCTGCATACTTAAAACCAACAATAACAATAATAAAAGCTATCAAATACATTCCACCAATTATTGGCAGAATCTGATAGGACAAAAAGAGTTCTAATGTAGCCGGCATATGACCTCCTTAATGCGAATAATTCCTTCTTCGACTTTTGATGTTTCTATTCCTCGGTAGTTTAGTACAATAAATTGTTCATAGGTTTGCTCTTGACCTATCATAAATTCTGAAAGCAGGCAACAACGAACATGGTATTTTCTTTGTAGCGAGTAAAACAACTGCTTGTTAAAAGGCTGCTTTACGTTTAACACACAGGTTACACCTGCCGGATCTATCTCAATGGATGCATATTCTTCTAAATGTTTATGTAAGAGCTTTTTTAGCAAAAAATATTTGTTTCGATAATTTTTGCGCAATCGGCGAATATGCCGTCCAAAATCATCATTTTTCAACATATTAGCCAAGGCCAATTGTTCCAGTTTGGACGCACTTTGCGTCCCTCGATAGTTTTCTTTGATATACGCTGTCAGTAAGGGTTTTGGCAACACCATAAAACTAATACGAATACTTGGCAGTAAAAGTGTTGAAAATGACCCCATATAAATCACTCGCTCATGTCGATCCATCCCCTGAAGCGATCGAATAGGCTTACCTATGTATCGAAGCTCATTATTATAGTCATCTTCAATAATATAGCTATCAGAGTCGTTCGCCCATTCAAGCAACTCAATTCGCGTATTCATGGGCATAATACTTCCATAAGGAAACTGATAACTTGGTGATGTGAAGCAAACTTGATTTTTTTGTTTCTTTAGTTGGCTAATATCTAAGACATTATTTTTTAGTCCAATGGGAACAATTGAATAATTGGCCTGCGTAAAGACGTCTTTTGCAATATTAAATCCCGGGTTTTCTATAGCCAACGTCTGATATCCTCTATTATAAAACAATCGTGATAACGGCCCTAACAATCCTTGCATACCAGAGCCAATAATGATTTGACTGTCACGCGCCTTGATGCCACGTACACGTTGAAAATACTCACATATTTGTTTTTTTAGAAGCAGTTCGCCAAATGGTTGTCCCATATGATAGAGTTCAAGTGCATCATCATTGAGTGCACGATTAATATTTTTTTTCCATAGTGTCATGTCAAAATTATCGTATTCTACATATTCTCCTGTGAAATCGTATTGCGTTTCATTTTCCTCTAAATATTTTTGGATTTCTGCATCGTCGTCACTGTCGATCTGATCAGAAAAGGCAGAGAGCTTCATTGAAGTTACATAATATCCTTTTTGCGGTAACGAATAGAGATATCCTTCTGATACCAGCTGCGCATATGTATTTTCAATTGTTGTTCGAGAAATCCCCATATTATTGGACAATTGACGAATAGACGGCATTTTTTCATCCCCAGATAAATGGCCGCTTTTTATTTCTTTGATGATGCTATTATATAATTGTATGTATAATGGATCTTGTGTATTTTTTTCAACAAAAAAGACTTTTTCCATTGCTCCCCTTCTTTATCCTCACAACTTAAACAAAAAATCCTTGATAAAAGACAATACCGTGATATATAAGCCCTAGCCCATGTAAAATCAATGCAATGTGGGCAAAGATTTTTTCTGTATCATCCGGTTCTTCCCCAATAACACCCACACCAATTCCTGCAAGTGTCACTAATGCCCCAATCATCTCTAATGTCCCTGCACGTATAATATTTTGTTCATCACGTGTATAAAACGCAATAATATATATACTTATAGCCGACAACGCATAAGCGATAATTGCAAGTATCAAGGATGTCACCCCAAATCGATTATGCGGTTTAGCATTTAGTTTTAAAACTGCTTTGTTCGTTTTCATACGTTCTCCAATTCACACTTACATAAAGTAAACATAACCACTTCGAAGCACACTGAGTCCAAACCCCAATACGCTAAAAAAAATACCTGCTTTTGATAATCGTCTCTTTTCAGAGTGATACCCTTTTACTCCGGTATATCCTCCCACAAATGAAACAAAAATTGCTAAAAGCGGTATAATCCATAATACAAGACTTATTGATCCTATAATCACAGAAGCAATGCTATAATTACTCAAATCATTATCTATTCGCATGGCATCTCCCAAACCTTAATCAATTAAGTGCTTTCTTAAACTTAATAGTTTACTCCCAAAAATAATCGAC
This sequence comes from Vallitaleaceae bacterium 9-2, assembly GCA_038396585.1. Classification (NCBI taxonomy): domain Bacteria; kingdom Bacillati; phylum Bacillota; class Clostridia; order Lachnospirales; family Vallitaleaceae; species Vallitaleaceae bacterium 9-2. Next base: position 2,088,949 of record CP121691.1, read on the forward strand.
ATGGTTCCAATGGCTACCGCACCAACAATAGTAATAATTCCAAGTACAATACCTGTTACTCCAGCTTGTGTTATTCTTTTATATATTTTGTCACTATATTCAATCATTTTTTCACTCCTAACAAATAAAATCATTTAGTTAATTATACCATTAATCATAAAAAAGTAAACCTTTTATACTCAGTCCGTTCTATGTTATAATATTCTCGTTTAAACCATTTTAGAAAGAAGGTTCACCATGATAAACCCTGAAGAAATACAAATCAAAAAAATAATTATTCATATACTGGACACATCCATTACCATGCCAGTAATGTCTATGGATGAAATGCCAACCTCCATTGATATCAATGATTTTTTTGCACACCATATCTGCAAAACTACCAATGATGACGCTTTACGAAACTGTGTATTTGACGAAGAATACAATCTCTTTTTAAATTATTTGAAAGAATATCGGGATGAAATAATTGATTTTGTTACCTTTTCCAAGCAAACTGCCGGTCAGCTTTTTTCCATTATGAGCGCACATATCAATATCCCTAGCGCAGACCTTGCTATTATTCAGTACCGATATAATATGCACGACTATCTTGCTTTATTAAAACTCAATTATCAAAACACATTTATTCACTTTACGGACTATGAAAGCGATGTCAATATAAACACCATCATCCAGCATCGAACCACACTACCGAATTATGGTCAAAAAATTACCGAAGCTGCAGTGATTGACCTTGAAACTTTTGATGTTCAACTTTTAGACAAACTTGTCGATATCGACGGAGAAAAAAAGCATTATCTATCAACATTATTTTTCAAATGTCATACCAAGCTCTCCTCTAAAGAGCAAATGCAAGCGGTTAAAACAGCAACCAATAAAGTAGCCAAAAAATATTTTGATACGGATATTGAAAAAAAAGCAGAAATCACAGAAAAACTTTACTCAAACTTAAATGAAGAAGGCGAACTTGACTTGGAAAGTTTTGCCAAGGAAGCTTTTCCGGCACAGGATGAGGCAAAAGAAATCTTCTTTAGTACTCTTGAAAAAAAAGGTATTGACGAACCTAAGATTGCCATTACCGAAAAAACAATCAATCGAACCTTTGAAAAGCAACGTATAAAAACAGATGAAGGTATTGAAATAAAGATACCCATGGACTTTTACAATAACCCTCAAAAGATGGAATTTGTCACTGAACCTAACGGAAAAATCTCTATTATTATTAAAGACATCAATAAGATTATGTAATAAAATTACATAATCTTATTTTATCTTTCCATGTTTGCGGTTCAGTATGGAACCACGATAAATCTTATCATATCCAAATTGATTACGCACTCGGTCCACCATTTGGTCTACTTTGTCAGAGGTTTGCTCAACAGGCTCAAACAGGGATAATTGTCTATCCTCCTCCGCTTTAAAGTTTGAAACAGAAATCCCCAATAAACGGATGGGTTTCTTGGATTTATTCTTTAAATATAGGTCAAATGCCACCGCAAAAATTTGATTGGTAATATCTGTCACTTGATCAATACTCATACTTCGTGTAATGACTTTAAAATCATTGTACTTAATCTTTAATTGAATTGTTCGACCTTTCAGCATTTTTTTACGAAGCCGATAGCCGACAGTATCTGCTAGAACCAAAAGTTCTTGTTTGACCTCTTCTTCTTCAGTCAAATCATGACTATAGGTAAGTTCATTGCCAACACTTTGAACATTGGATGTATTGCCAGGGTCTAATGTGGCGCTAGCGCGTCCGTTAGCTGAGCCTTGCATAGACACTGCATGACGCTCCCCAAAATTATCTTGGAGCATCACTAAGGTTGCCTGTGCCAATTCTCCAATCGTCTTAATGCCTAGTTGATGCAATTTTACCTCAGTCTTTTTTCCGATTCCATAGAGCTTGCCTACAGGCATCGGCCACATTTTTTCTTGTATTTCATAGGGATATAACGTTGTAATGCCCATGGGTTTTTTCATATCAGAAGCCATTTTAGCCAAAAGCTTATTTGTGGAAATTCCTACTGAGCACCCTAAGTCAAGCTCTGTGCTAATGTGTTGCTGTATCTTTAAAGCAATCTCTTCTGGTTTTCCAAAAAGATGTTCTGAACCTGTCATGTCTAAAAAAGCTTCATCAATCGATAGTTGCTCTTTTAGAGGCGTGTACTGATCAAAAATGTCCATCACCTGCTGACTCATTGAAGCATATAACCCATATGTTGAGCGAACGGCAATAACTGTTGGCAGACATTGTTTAGCCTGATAAATCGGCATTGTTGTTTTTATTCCATATGCCTTTGCTTCATAACTTGCCGCTAACACAATACCACTACGTCTATCGGGGTCTCCCACAACAATTATAGGTTGTCCTTTTAGCTCAGGATGAACGACCTGTTCACATGATGCAAAAAAAGAATTCATATCAATATGAAGGATTAAACGTTCTTGCACAATATTGTCCTCCTACGTGTAATACTAACTATTATATCAAATTTTTTGATTTGACACTACAATTTCTGTATGATATAATTTACTTGATTATTAAATAATAATAGTTATTAAATAGGAGGTAACGCAATGAGTTTATGGAAATGTACACAATGTGGTTTTATTAACGAAGGAGAAACAGCTCCGGTAGAATGTCCAAAATGTGGTGCACCACAAGAAAAGTTCGTAGCATTAGATGAGGAAGCTGCAAAAAAAATATACGACGCAGATCGTACAAATGATATACACACAGAGATTATTAATTTATCTGCAGCAATCATCGATTTAGCTCATGAAGGTGTTGAACTTGATTTGGATCCAGGCTGTGTTAGTGATTTTAAAAAAGCCATTGATGATGCTTGGGTTATCAAGCAACGTTCAAAAGCCGAAATCGCTATTCATGCAAGCAAAAGCAAGTGGTAAAATTCGATTAACGTACTTATTAAAAAGCAAATGCTTAAATGCATTTGCTTTTTTTACTTGACGTAACGGCTGTTCCTGTTTAGAATGTGATTAGGTAGGTGAATGAATATGAAAACCATTGTGCTTTATACTACACGACATGGTAGCACTGAAACAATCGCAAAGAACATCGCTTCACAACTTCAAGCAGATCGATGTAATATTTTAAAAGATACCATTCCGGATTTAAAAAGCTATGAAGCTGTTATTATTGGTGCTCCTATATACCTTGGATCAATTAATCCAAAAATGACGGCACTCATCGAAGAAAACACATCATTGCTTTTAACCAAAAAATTAGGTCTTTTTCTTGTTTGCCTTATGGACGAAGAACTTGCCGCAGAACAATTTAATGTAGCTTATGGAAATGAACTGTTGTCGCATTCAAGCGCCGACGGATTTTTCGGTGGGAAGATGCCACAAAATCTGCTAAACCCAATCGAAAAAATGATTACCCATGTTGCATTTCGCCATAAACCCATACATGAAGACATCCTTGCCACTGAGGTCGAAAAATTTATCGACATCTTTAAAGCTTAAAACATTGTAAAAGGTTGAGTATAAACTCAACCTTTTTTATCTTCTAACAAATCTGTCAATATCCCTGTCCGATCATATAATATTCGGCAAAAAGCATGTGTCATGTCATCCGTCTTTACCCATTCACTAAATTCATGATCTGTTCTCCAACGAATATGAACAACAAAGTCTCCAATTTGTGATATTGTCGATATATTTCCCGTCTCTTTACTAATGACACACAAATTCACTGTTTTTTCTTGACATTGAATTGTTTCTATAGTCTTGCAATTATGTAAAATGCCAATTACATGCGAATTTTTCACTAGATCATTGCATACTGCATTAATCACGTCGTTCATTTGCATCTCCCATCCTTATTAATCCCCACGAATAAGTACCCTACCATTTTATCATATTTTGAGTACTTATGCACTAATTCTTATATCAAAATCTATTTTTTTATTGACATCTATGTAAAAACAATGTATTATTTATATATGTTTATTTGAATATATTGTTAAATAGATTTATGCACTACAAGGTTAAGAATTTGTCAATCTAAGAAAAGAGGTATGTTATGTCAAAAAAAGTTCTTATTGTCGGCGGCGTTGCTGGCGGTGCTTCCACAGCAGCTCGATTACGAAGACTCGATGAAAATGTTGAAATCATCCTTTTTGAGCGAAGCCCTTATATTTCCTTCGCCAATTGCGGCCTTCCCTATTACATCGGTGGCACAATTAAGGAACGGGAATCTCTTCTTGTTCAAACTCCTGAAGCAATGAAAGCCAGGTTTAATATTGATATACGTGTTGAAAATGAAGTTATTGATATCAACCCCACCCAAAAAACCGTAACGGTTCTTGATATTAAGACGTCAACCAAATACGAAGAATCCTATGATGAACTTGTTCTCTCACCAGGCTCTACACCTATAAAGCCCCCTATTCCAGGGATTGAGAGCAGCAATATTTTTTCGCTGTGGAATATTCCAGATACTGACCGCATTAAACATTTTGTTACGGAACATAATGTAAAAACAGCGACAGTTGTCGGCGGCGGCTTTATTGGCATCGAAATGGTTGAAAACCTTCACGAGCTTGGCATAGAAGTCAATCTTGTCGAAATGCTTGACCAAGTTATGGCTCCTCTTGACTATGAGATGGCTCAAATTGTTCATAGCCATTTATCTACTCAAGGCGTACATCTGTATCTTAAAAATGGTGTCAAAGAATTCAAGTATGAACAAGGTGTCACACATGTTAAGCTTCAAGATGGAACAAGTCTCGCTTCGGATATGGTCATTTTAAGTATTGGTATTTCCCCCAACGGTGAATTAGCCAAATCTGCCGGTTTGACTACGAATGCTCGTGGCGGTATTGTCGTTGATGAATACTTACGAACTTCCGATCCCAATATTTATGCTTTAGGTGATGTAATTGAAGTTGTTGACTACATGACCAAAGATAAAACAATGGTCCCTTTGGCAGGTCCTGCGAATAAGCAAGGGCGTATTGTTGCCAACAATATATGCAAACGACAAAGCACATATGAAGGTAGTCAAGGCACCAGCGTCGCCAAAATATTTGACCTTACCGTAGCTAATACCGGTCTTAATGAAAAAGCACTGAATAAGATGGGTAAAGTTTATGGCAAAGATTACTTTGTTACTATTATTCAACCAAAATCCCATGCAGGTTATTATCCTGGCGCGTTTCCGATGACACTCAAAGTGATTTTTGACACTTCCGGCAAAGTACTTGGTGCACAAAACATTGGTGTTGAAGGTATAGAAAAACGCATCGATGTCATTGCAACTTCGCTACGCTTTGATGGGACAATATATGACCTTCAGCGACTGGAGCTTGCCTATGCTCCTCCCTATTCTTCTGCAAAAGATCCTGTCAATATGGCTGGTTTTGCTGCTGAAAACATCCTAAAAAAAGATCAAGAGGTTGTCTTATGGCGTGATATCGATACTTTTGATAAAGAGACCACTCTTATCGTTGATGTACGTGAAGACATTGAAGTCGAGCTTGGAAAAATTGACGGTGCAGTGCATATCCCAGTTAATGATCTTCGAGATCGTATTGACGAACTACCAAAAGACAAAACTATTGTTATCTATTGTGCGGTTGGAATTCGTGGCTATATTGCTACAAGAATCTTAAAGCAACATGGATTAGATGCTAAAAATTTAATCGGAGGATATAACCTGTACAAGTACTTCCAAAAAGATTATACCCATCCAAATTGCATTATCGAAGACAAAAAACATGTTTTGTCTGAAGATGGAACGCCAGAAACCGCGATTAACTTTGTCCCCTCAAGTAACTTAGCCTCAGCCATTGTACTTGATGCATGTGGCCTTCAATGTCCTGGCCCTATTATGAAGGTGAATCAAAAAGTCAAAGAGGTCAATGATGGGGATATTATCAAAGTATCGGCAACGGATTCCGGATTCCCTGTTGATGCTCAGGCTTGGTGCAAAAAAACGGGAAACAGTTTTATTAAAACCGTCAAAGAAGACAAGACCTATGTTGTCTATATCCAAAAAGGCTCTTCACAAATTCAAGCCAAAGAGACTAAAGCACTAAACGCAAGTACCATGGTTGTCTTTAGCGGCGATTTGGATAAAGCTATTGCATCCATGATTATTGCAAATGGTGCAGCCGCAATGGGAAAAGACGTGACATTATTTTTTACCTTCTGGGGACTAAATATTTTACGGAAACCCGAAAAACAAAAAGTATCTAAAGGGCTTATTGAAAAAATGTTCGGTATGATGATGCCTCGTGGTGTACATAAACTTAAGCTATCTAAAATGAACATGGGTGGTTTAGGCACCAAGATGATGCATGGGGTCATGAAAGCCAAAAATGTAAATACTGTCGAAGATTTGATTCAATCCGCAATGGATGCAGGTGTTAAGTTCGTGGCATGTACAATGTCTATGGATATTATGGGAATTACCAAAGAAGAACTTCTTGATGGCGTTGAGTATGGCGGTGTTGCTGCATACCTTGGAGCCGCAGAAGATTCCAATCACAACCTGTTCATCTAAATTTTTCTTATAATTATTTGCAATAAACTAATGACCCGATCTACAAAAGTTAGACTTAAAAAATCTAATTTTGCCAGGTCGGGTCATTAATATAGCTGTTTTTTATATCCCAATACAATCAGTTTAGAGACATTGGAATAATTTAAGACACCATCTGGTTGGTTGTTGGCTTTTAAAAATAAATCATTCACTTGATTATGTACTCTTTCCGCTTGAGGCTTTCGGTGTTGTTCCCAAAAATCACTACGCGCCTTAAGGTCTTTGAGAACTGCCGGGCTAATCGAACTATATAAATCTCTATACGCTTTTGCATCCGTTTTATATAAGGAATTGCCCACATAGGACATGCCTGACAAATAGGCTGAATATCTAAAGAGCTTTTCCTCATGCTGTGACGCTGCCAAAAATCCGATAAAATTTGCATCATCTTCACTTGCAAACCCTTGCTGATGTGCCATCTCATGACTCGCAACAAAAGGAAGCGATGTTATATGGGGCATAATATTAATTGTCGGTTCTGAAAACACATATAAATACACACCTGAATAGCCACTTTGACTAAAAAACTTTGAGACAGATAGTGGCTTTACCCGCGCTTGACGCTCAACTATAAATGAATAGGACTGAGATAGAGCCGTGTATCCTTCATCTGTTATGTTCATAATCGTTTTACGATCAAGTATATCCTCTTCACCCATATCTTCTTTTGTCTGATTTGCCTGGGTAATTAACCATTGATAGGTATTTTCCAAGTCTACTTGCGTTATACTTTGCGCATTAAATTCAAAAAGCGTCTCTATATTCAATCGATAATTATTTAGTCCCCAAAGCATCAAAAACATTGTCACATTAACGCTGACAATGACAACCACATTCAAAAAAAAGGATAAACTTTTTTTTCGTTGACGCCTCAGACCATAACCAATCCCCAAAACTAAAAAAATAATGGTTATACTGCCTATAATTAAAAAATACAGCTCAGACAAGCTAAAGGGAAACCATCGAGAGATTAAAGCTAATTGATTTGTGATGGCCACATATATACCTCTAGAATAAATCCGTTCTATCTGTTCAGGCCAAAGATGTCCTACAAAAAGCATTCCTCCACAAGCAAAGGTGTTGACAATAATCCAAGCCCATCGTTTCATAGTAGCCTCCTGATATCTTAATATATTAAAAGAGTATGTCTAAACATTTAATTTTATCATAATCTTTTGTTAAAATCCACTTTTTTTAAAAATGGAGTGATAAAATTAAACTATGTAAATACTACATTGTTAGGAGGTGCTCCTATGTCATTAAAAGTCCTTATGTATCTTATTGTCACAACACAGCTAGCGACATTTATAGGCTATGATTTTGTTGACAGCATGATTGTTAAACATGAATTTATCCAAGAACCTATTCAAGAAAATATCCCTTATGAATATATGATTTCCATCAACGGAAAAGATGGCAGCGTCGATTTAGAACTCCTTGCTGCATATGAGATTGTTGCACAAGTCAAAAGTATCAAGGATTACTCTGATGATTTTACCTCTCAAATTTCTCCAAGAGATTTTGCGTTGGCATGGGGAGATGTGAACATGCCTTCTATAGATAACTATGTCCATTATCGTCAAAACGAGCGCTGGTACTATTTTACCGTTAGCTCCAAAGCTCCGGTTAGTGCAGAATATGTCGACTACTATAGCGCCAACACACATATTATTCCTGCAAATCCGACAATACTTGAAACCGTAAGATCAGTTCAAACAAATGATCGTATCACGATGAAAGGATATCTTGTAAATGCCTATTTTAAAAACGGGTATTGGCAATCAAGCCTAACCCGTTCAGATACAGGTGACGGTTCATGTGAAATCATGTATGTCACCGATATAGTCATTCATTAATCCAACGTATCAATGACATTTTTTAGCGTATGCCATGCCAGTACAGCACACTTAACACGGGCAGGCATATGCTGTATATTAGATAACAGCGTAGCATCTTCAAGTAGTTGTTCGACTTCTTCTTGGGTTTTTTCATTTTTGATTAATTCTAAAAAAGCGTCCACCTTTTTTTTTGCCTCTTCAATCGTATTGCCTTTAATCAGGTCAATCATCATTGACGTCGAAGCCATAGAAATCGCACATCCAGAACCTACAAATGCCGCTTCTTTGATAATTCCATTATCAATATTTAATTCAAGTTCAATATCGTCACCACAGTTAGGATTATGCCCATGTTCTAAATGGGTTTTTTTTGGTAACGGACCACGATTACTCGTGTTACGACTGTGCTCAATAATTAAGTCATTATAAATCATATCAAGACTCATATCCTAGCCACCTCCTTACACTTTTTAACGCCACAATCAATGCATCAATATCGTTGGTAGTGTTATATATCGAAAAACTTATTCGACACGTCCCACTAAGATTTAATCGCTTCATCAAAGGTTGAGCACAGTGATGGCCTGCGCGTATGGCTATATGGCTTTGGTCCAATATGCTTGCCACATCATGGGGATGCACGTCCTTAACTACAAACGAGATAATAGGACCATATGCACTCTCACCGGTCTCCTTAAGCGGTTCGATACATTGAATAAAATCAAGTTTGCCAAGTTCAGTGAATGCATATTGTCTTAATTGTTGCATGTGTTCGATGCCTTCAGATGTGTGCGTCTTGTTGGATAGGATATATTCAATAGCTGAACCTAAACCAATCACCCCATCAATATTTGGGGTTCCCGCTTCAAACTTGTTTGGCAATGGTGCAAACGTCGTCTCTTGTTCTGCAACATACTCAATCATATCTCCTCCAAAACGCGGTGGTGCAAGTCGCGTTAGCCATTGATGCTTTCCATATAAAACGCCTATACCTGTCGGACCATATAGCTTATGCCCTGAAAATGCCAAAAAATCAATATCCAGCGCATCCACATTTACTGGATAATGGGCCATATACTGAGCCGCATCTCCAACAACCAGCGCACCTACTGCATGCGCTTTTTTTATAATCTTAGATATAGGTGGCATCAGCCCCACTGCATTTGACATTAGCGTTATCGCTACAATTTGGGTTTGATCATCAATAATATCTAATGCCTGTTCAGAAAAATCATATAGATATTCTAAACGCATGTTCTTTTTTTTCGCCAACTGCTGCCAAGGAACCAAATTACTATGATGTTCAAAAATTGAAAGCACGATTTTTTTACCGGCTTCAAAATGCGATTCCGATTCAAAGGAACGCACGAGATGATTAATACTGTCTGTCGTTCCTTGTGTAAAAATAACCTCTTCCGGCATTTTTGCCCCAATCCATGTTGCAACTTGCTTACGAATGGCTTCATATTTTTTCGTTGCTTCATAACTAAGCGCATAGGCACCTCGATGAATGTTCGCATGACTATAAGCACCATAGTTTTTCATGGCTTTAACCACTGTATATGGGCGTAAACTTGAGGCGGCAGAATCTAAGTAGATAAGTTCGGGTTTTTTTTCAAAAACCGGAAAATCTTGATGATAGTTTTTATGCATAAAGCAGCCTTCTCTCCAACTCAGCTTCTATTCGTTCTTGAATCGAATCAATCCCAACCCGATCAATTACCGGTGTAAAGGAACCATGAATGACCAATTTTTTAGCTTCTTTTAGGTTAAACCCCCGGCTCATCAAGTAAAACAATTGATCTTCATCAACTTGCCCTGCACTAGCAGCATGTTCACCGCTCACATCGTCCTCATCACATAAAAGTGCCGGCAATGCATCCGAGCGTACATTTTCATCCAATAACAGCACATATTCTGATTCTTCCCCTGCAGACTTTGTTGAACCACGTTCAAATTTTAAGTTCCCTCTAAAAATCTTTCGTGCATGGTCCATTAGCGCCCCTTTTGTTTCAATTAAGCTTTGGCTATAGCGACCATAATGGGTTGAGTTATATCCTAAGTCCAATCGTTGATGTCCATTACCGATATAGGCCGTTGCTACTTCACTTTCAGATGCTTGACCCACAAGGTGGGATGAATAATCTGAAACAATAACATTGGCACCTAAATCAAAGGACACATATTCAACATGGGCATTTTGATGAATCAATGATACCGTGTTTTGCATATGATCTACCTGAGGTGAAAACGTCTGCAAAATCACAATTTTAACACGTGCATTTTCATGGGCTATTACACGAATCACTCCGTTATGATAGTCCATCCCATCTTTTGAAGATTGATAATCAAACACAACGGTAACTTCTGAACCTGGTCCTGCTTGTATGATGTTTTGATCAATAAACCCTTGCGCCTCGCCGCCATCGTAGCGAATAAAAATCGGTTCTTCGACGTACGTATTTTTTTTCACTTCAATAGCAACCGCATGATCAAAGTAAGCATCTGCCTGAGCAATGTATTTTGCATGGGTTCCATATGGATAGGGTTTAAAAGCTCCCATGAACGTCTCATATCGTTCATAAAACGTCGCATCAAGATTGCTGTCACTTCCTCTATAACGTCTTATATCTACGCCTTCTCCTAATGGTTCAAGATGGCTTATCGTCAATATATTTTCATTATCTTTATTTAAATAATTGGTTGTGTTCTTTATTTCGCCAACACGTTTCCATGTTGGATACTCAAGTGCATTAAATCGTTCTCTTACGTTTTGCTGCAACATAGTATCCCTCCTTTCTATCCTATTGCACCGATAAACTCAAGATTAATCAGTTGATTAAGCTCAACTGCATACTCAAGGGGCAACTCTTTTGTGATGGGTTCGACAAACCCTCGAACAATCATTGCTTTAGCTTCTACTTCATCAATACCTCGGCTCATCAGATAAAAAATCGCATCATCTGAGATACGTCCGATTTTAGCTTCATGTCCTATATCGATGTTATCATTATTTAGCTCAATAATGGGCACCGTATCTGACTTTGACTGCGAATCAAGCATTAGCGATTCACATGATACGGTCGACTTAACATGGTGTGCATTTTTACTGACTTTAAGCAATCCTCGATAAAAAGCATAGCCTCCATCTTTTGAAATAGACTTGGTATTAATATTTGACGTTGTATATGGAGCCGCATGGACCACTTTTGAGCCTGTGTCCAAGTACTGACCCGACGCAGCAAAAGTGATGCCTGTGAACTCTGCATGGGCTCTCTCGCCCTTTAAAATACTCATTGGATATAACATACTGACCTTTGAACCAAAAGAGCCAGAAACCCATTCTATGCGTCCGTCTTTTTCAACTTGTGAACGCTTTGTATTTAAATTATACATATTACGTGACCAGTTTTCTATCGTTGAATAACGAAGAGTAGCCCCTTCTTTAACAAACAGTTCCACACATCCTGCATGTAAATTTGTCACATCATATTTTGGAGCACTACATCCTTCAATAAAATGAAGTTTTGCCCCTTTTTCAACAATAATTAAGGTATGCTCAAACTGACCTGCTCCAGGTGCATTAAGTCGAAAATAACTTTGCAATGGATAATCCACCTCTACACCTTCTGGAACATAGACAAAGGAGCCTCCTGACCAAACCGCACCATGTAAAGCTGCAAACTTGTGGTCATTTGGACCTACTAATTTCATAAAATACTGTTTAACAATGTCACCGTGTTCTTTTACCGCAGTCTCCATGTCCGTATAGATCACCCCTTTTTTCTTAAGGTGATCACGCATACTATGATAGACAACTTCCGAATCATACTGGGCGCCAACACCTGCAAGAGATTCTCGCTCTGCTTTAGGAATGCCTAGACGGTCAAAAGTATCTTTTATATCTTTGGGGACATCATCCCAACTTTGTTTCATATCTGTATCGGGTCGCACATAGGTTACAATATTTTCCATGTCCAAGCCGCTTAAATCTGCTCCCCATGTAGGTATAGGGCGTTTGTTATAATAATCTAAAGCTTTAAGACGAAACTCCGTCATCCACTCCGGCTCTTCTTTTTCTTTGGATATGTCACGAATAATCTCTTCGGTTAGTCCTGACTTTGAACGATATACTGAACGATCTTCATTTTTGATATCATATATTCCACGTTCAATATCTTCGACATATGTTCTTTCAACTGCTTTTTCCATTGGAATGCTCCTTTCTATACGACTGAAGCGACAAAGGACTCAAATCCTTCTCTATCGATTTGGTCTGCAAGGGATTTATCTCCAGAGGCCACAATGTGCCCATCGACTAGAACATGAACATAATCAGGGTCTATATAACTTAATAGCTTGTTATAATGTGTTATAACCAAGACACCATTGTCATCACCTGCAAATCGGTTAATACCTTCTGCAACGATTTTTATTGCATCCACATCCAGTCCTGAATCCGTTTCATCTAAAATAGCAAGTTTGGGATGAATGGTCAGCATCTGTAGAATTTCATTTTTCTTTTTCTCACCACCAGAAAATCCTTCATTTAGATAACGGGTCAAATATCCTTCATCCATATTCAAACTTTGCAATGTTTTAATCAACTCACGGCGAAAACCAATAACACTTTGTTTTTCTCCTGTTATTGAAGTTTTTGCTGTTCTTAAAAAGTTTTCAACCGTCACTCCAGGGATTACTTCCGGATGTTGGAAAGACATAAAAAGCCCAGACTTCGCCCGTTCATCAACTTTTTTTAGGAAAAGGTCTTGCTCTAAAAACGACACTTCTCCTTGCGTTACCTCATATTTTGGATGTCCCATCAAGGTATATGCTAATGTTGATTTACCGGCTCCGTTTGGGCCCATAACGACGTGGATTTCTCCAGCATTTATTTTTAAATTCAAATCTTTTAATATTGGTTTCTCTTCAACTGATGCATGAAGATTTTTTATATTTAATAACTCCATAAAATCAATCCTTTCTCATCTATGTATATTCTACAAATAATAATTATTATCATTTACAGAGAGTATATCACAAATGAGAACGTTTTTCAATACTGTTCTTGCACTATATTACTTATTCATAATATATTCATATATTGCTTTTTCTGTCACTTCAGCTAGCTGTTCTAAAATCGCATCTTGCTGCAAAAGCGCACTATCTTCCGGATTGGTCATATACCCGTATTCAATAAGGATAGACGGCATTTGAGTATATTTTAGTACATACAGCTTATTATTGTTTTTTATGGCACGAATTGGATATTCCGGCATCTCTTCACGTAAAATTTTTAAAAAGATATTGCCAAAGTCAACTTCGGTCTCTGAATTTTCTTGACCTGTCGTTGTAAATACTTCTAGACCTCGAACATGAACACCAGCAGGGTTTTTATCCAAATCTAACGCATTATTGTGCATAGATATAAATAAGTCCGCTTCCAAATCATTGGCTAAGCGTGTTCGTTCTCCTAGAGATACTGTTTGATCTGTATGACGTGTGAAATAATACTTGACTTTTGTATTTTCCTGCGTATACGGTTTTATATATTCCAGAAGCTTCGTATTCAAGTCTTTTTCAACAATCCCATAATAAGATGCTCCCGGCTGACTACCTCCATGTCCAGGATCAATAACAACAATATGCTCATAGATATCTCGAGGCTTAACCCCATAGACATAATAATTGGTGTCATCTTCTTCGATACGGTATTCATAAATATGCTTTCCGGATAAATAAATAACCGACGCATCCTCTTGAACATCTATGGTCATCGTCTCATATTTTTCATCATGAATCTGTACTGTTTCATTTTTTTCAAACGCATCTACAACTGTATCATACTTAAGGGTAGCTTGTTTTGTTGTATAATCATAACTTAACGTCAATTCCGATTCTTTAGGTAAAACAATCGCATCATTGTGCGTCTTATCATAAGTTAGTTGCTCAAATCGAAGAGGTATTAGTCTGATACGCGTACGCTTCGTTTCTTCATCATATGTAAGGCTGTAGGCTACATGTTCTTTGGTTCCAAGGGAAAGACGTGTTGTCGTATCATCTTTTAGCGCAAGTTTTGCCCAGGTAAGGAACTGTCCCTTCGCATTCATAAACCGCTGATTTCCCAGTAGGTTGACACTGTCCTGAAAGTCAAAGATGAGCCCTCTTGGACTATCCATTCGCATAACCTGCGCTTTTCGATAATCTCCTGCAAGCTCTATATAGTCGCCTTGATTATCTTGTGCAATGCGTACTTCTGATAACCCAACTTCATTAAAAGTAATGGTCAATTCGGTTCTATCTTGATTAAAGACAAGCTCTCTTGGAAGTGCTTTTTCTTTAAGGTCAAAAACAAATCGTCCCGTCATTGCACCTTCATCAAATTGACTCGTTCGAATAGCTTCTGTATAGATGCTCACATCTGTTCGAATCGTTCCGGGGACACTTTCCATATCAATATTATCAATATCAACGATTAATTTATTATCCCATATAACAGCATGTACAGATGACATTGAAGCATCACTCACAATGGTATGTTGGGACTGGTCTTCATTGCTTATGACTTCTGCTACTCGCGTTAAGGGATAATTTTCGCTGTCTTTATATTCTGTAAATTCAACAATCTCTGTTGCCACATCTTTTTTCAAATGAAAAGAATTTTCATATAAAGGCGTTGGAAGTTCTTGGATATTTTGCGTCGGAATAAGCTGCTGTAAATTTGAGCTTGATGCTAATAATCCGAAGGCATCATAAATATCTCCTTGAAGGGAAATATGATACGTCTCAGGGTCCCACTTAACTTCATACCCAAGACTTTCTGAAATAAATCGAATCGGAACCATTGTCTTTGTAATATTAACGTCTTGGTCCGATATCAACATGGGCGCAACATCAAGTTCGACAGGACTTCCATTAACATATGCCTGTGTATTGCCGATCGAAAGTTCTATACGTATGTCTTCACGAACGATAACGACGGTTTGTGTTTCTGCTATCCACGAAACTTGTGCCTGTATATTGACTGATTCCATGACTTCGCGTACAGGTACTAGCGTTGTTCCGTTAATAATAACAGGGTCCATCCCTTCCGGTTCGATGATATCATTATTGACATCAATTGTTACCGCCTTTGTCGTATACTGATGTTGGGTTCCATTATAGATGAGCGTACGTTCTTGAGCATAGCTTGTCATTCCCATGACAAACATAAAAACAATTCCGGCAACAACTCCCTTAATCATAGTATTCATCTTAATCCTCCATTACCTTCAACAAAACTTTTTTTCTATCGTATTTTTAAAAAAACATCCGGCTATGCATATCACATAGCCGGATGAAATCATTCCAAACATCTAAAGTAAACAATGCACTTAACAACTTATATTTTCTTTTGTCGTATCGACAATGCGAATTGCTCTAGGTTTATAGGTCTTTGTATTAAATCGATGTTCATTCAAATGTAACGTTAAAAAGGTGACTCCTGCACCAAAAATCCCACAGGCAAATCCGATAACATCAGCATATAGGGGTACATAGGCTCGCCCCAATAGCATCCCCGCGAACAGACCTATTAATAATCCTATAAGTGGAATACCATACATAAGTCCAACGGCTTTTAGAAAATTCGTTTCTTCTAAGTAGATTTCAACCCACTCGTTTTCACCTGCATCACATAGATTATTGGCATGTATAAACATGTCTTTACTTTCTAGCCCTGCAGTACATGCGCCACACTTTGCACATGCTTCTTTTCGAAGCAGACGTACAACAACTTCATCATTTTCAACTTTTGTTACTTGACCAATTTCAGCCATTTTGTCACTCCTTAAATCTTTACGCATTCATCCTTTTTACGATGGCATCAATGGCATCTAACTCTGCTTGCGTAAAGGACAAATTATTAATTGCCGCTACACTATCTTCAACCTGACTCACTTTACTTGCACCAATAAGTGCTGTTGTTATTCTATCATCTCTTAGCACCCATGACAAGGACATTTGTGCAAGCGTTTGATTACGCTCTATGGCAATTGCATTTAATTCACGTATTCCGTTTAATAATTCTTCCGTAATTTTTTCTTCGGTCAAGAATTGGCTTCCACTTGCTGCCCGTGAATCTTTAGGAATCGACTTCAAATATTTATCTGTTAGCAAACCTTGTGCCAATGGACTAAAGACAATATTGCCCACTCCATATTTTTCTGTCACATCTTTTAATCCATCCTCTTCTATCCACCGATCTAACATGCTGTACCTTGGTTGTGTCATGACCACTGGGGTCTTTAACTCTTTTAATATTTTTAACGCTTCTTTGGCTTGCGCTCCTCGATAGTTAGAAATCCCTACATATAGAGCCTTGCCTTGGCGAACCGCTTGATCTAAGGCTAACATCGTCTCTTCTATGGGCGTCTCTGGGTCTGGGCGATGATGATAAAAAATATCGACATACTCAAGCCCCATCCGTTGAAGGCTCTGGTCCAAACTAGATAACAAGTATTTTCGCGAACCAAAGTCACCATAAGGTCCTGGCCACATGTAATACCCTGCTTTTGTTGAGATAATCATCTCATCCCGATATGCCTTCATATCTTCACGTAAAATCCGACCAAAATTTTTCTCTGCACTGCCTGCAGGGGGACCATAATTGTTAGCTAAGTCAAAATGTGTCACTCCAAGGTCAAATGCTTTATGTATCATTTTTCGACTTGTCTCTACAAGTGTCACATCACCAAAATTATGCCATAATCCAAGAGAAATCAAAGGTAGTCTTAACCCTGTCTTTCCTGCGCGTCGATAAATCATTGTGTCATATCTTTTTTCATTTGCTTTATACATCCTCTTCCTCCTATAATGATCAAGTTTATATGCTTATATAGTTCTAAAAAAATAAAAGAGTAGAACTCCACTCTTTTATTTTAACCTATAAAGTATACTTGATGTCAACTCTTATTCTTCAATCTCCAACAAATCAACTTTTATACTTAATTCTTCTAATTGTTGGTCATCTACCACACCTGGCGCTTTGGTCATCGGGCAGGATGCGTCTTTAATTTTAGGGAAGGCAATGACTTCACGAATACTGTCTGCTTTAGCCATCAACATAACAATACGATCTAAACCATAGGCTAGTCCACCATGTGGAGGCACACCGTATTTGAAGGCATCCAATAAGAAGCCAAAACGTTCATAGGCATCTTCTTTACTAAATCCTAAAGCGGCAAACATTTTTTCCTGTACATCACGTTGATAGATACGAATACTTCCACCACCGATTTCATTACCGTTAAGACAGATATCATAAGCTTGGGCACGTACTTTTTCCGGTGCCGACTCCAAAAGGTGAAGATCTTCTTCCATAGGCATAGTAAAGGGGTGATGCATCGCTGTATAACGCTTATGCTCTGCATTCCATTCTACAAGCGGGAACTCTGTCACCCATACAAATTCATAGGTGTTCTTATCTAAAAGTTCAAGGCGTCGTGCAAGTTCTAAACGAAGGGCTCCTAAGGATGCATAGACAATATCGTTGGTGTCTGCCCCAAAGAAAAGGATATCGCCGGGCTTACCTTCCATTTTTTCGATAATGCTTTCAACGACAGCCTCATCTAGGAACTTGGTAATCGCCGATTTTAATGAACCATCATCATTAATTACAATATATGCCATACCTTTTGCACCATACGTTTTTACATACTCCGTCAAGGCATCAATCTGACGACGAGGTAAGTTTGCCAGTCCTTTACCGTTGATTCCACGAACAGAACCACCTTTTTTCACAGCGTCCGTAAACACTTTGAAACCACATGATTCAACAATCTCAGAAATATTGACTAGCTCAAGCCCAAAACGTATATCCGGCTTGTCTGAACCATAACGGTCCATTGCCTCTTGATAGGTTATACGCTTGATTGGAAGTTCAATGTCGATATCCATAACGTCCTTGAACATTTTTTGTAATAAGCGCTCATTAACATCAATCACATCATCCACATTTACAAAAGACATCTCCATATCGATTTGGGTAAACTCCGGTTGACGGTCTGCACGTAAGTCCTCATCTCGGAAGCATTTTGTGATTTGGTAATATTTATCATAACCTGATAACATAAGCAACTGTTTAAATATCTGTGGTGATTGTGGTAAGGCATAAAAATGCCCTGGATTCACACGGCTAGGTACCAAATAATCTCTTGCACCTTCCGGTGTTGATTTAGTAAGCATCGGCGTCTCAATATCTAAGAAGCCTTCTTCGTTTAAGAAGTCACGGGTTGCTTGGGTTACTTGATTACGAAGCATTAAGTTACGTTGAATATCTGGACGTCTTAAGTCAAGATATCGATATTTTAGACGAAGCTCTTCTTTAACATTGGAATCTTCTTCGATTTGGAACGGCGTTGTCTCAGCTTCTGAAAGCAAACGTAACTCATGTGCCCGAACTTCAATCATTCCTGTTTTTAAGTTTGGATTAATTGTCTCTTCTGATCGCTTTTCTACGAGACCTCTAGCTGCGATAACATATTCTGTACGAATCTTCTCAGCTTTTTTAAACCCTTCATCACCGATACTACTTTGATCGATTACAACTTGAAGTATACCTGTTCTATCGCGTACATCTAAGAAGATAACCCCTCCAAGGTCACGTCGCTTTTGTACCCATCCCATCACAGTTACTTCTTGGTCAATATGACTTTCAGATACTTCGGTTAAATAGTGGCTTCTCTTTAATCCTTGCATTGATTCACTCATGCTTATTTTCCTCCTTGTTGACTATGAATATAGGAAGCTATCTCTTCCATTGATATATCGACTTGTTCACCATTTTTCATATTTTTTAGGCTCACGGTGTTCGACGCGATTTCGTCCTCACCAATAATTAATGAATACTTGGCATTAATTTTATTTGCATATTTCATTTGGGCACGTACAGACTTTCCAAGTAAGTCTGTTGCACAACGAATATGTTGTTCGCGTAGTTGATAGGTTAATGCCATCGCCTTATTTTTTGCTGCATCACCCATATAGCCAAGATATAGGTCGATTTTCTCCTTAGGCTCGGGTTTCCCTTGAGTATTGGCAATCGTCAACAGCAAGCGTTCAATTCCTGCTCCAAACCCAATCGCTGGTGTTGGCGCTCCGCCCATCTCTTCAATCAGATAATCATAACGACCTCCACCACACACAGTTGCTTGGGAGCCGATATCTTCAGAGATGAATTCAAATACAGTACGTGAATAGTAATCAAGCCCCCGAACAATCCAAGGATCCACTTCATAAGCAATACCCATACTATCAAGCAAGGCTTGAACACCTTCAAAGTGCTCACGATCCGCATCATCCAGGTGATGAATCATTAGCGGCGCCTCTTGCATGATGGTCTGGCAAGTTTCATTTTTACAATCTAACACACGTAAGGGATTCTTATACATACGCTCTTGGCATGTTGGGCACAATTCATTTTTATGCGCCTCTAAAAAATCCATTAATAATCCATTATAACGCTTACGTGAAACCTGATTTCCCAAACTGTTAATATGTAATTTAACACTAGGTATGTTCAGGCGTTTTAACATCTGATAGCCTAAGCTAATAATCTCTGCATCTGCCGAAGGGTCCTCTGCCCCAAATAGTTCTACACCAAATTGGTGGAATTGACGAAATCGTCCTGCCTGAGGCTTTTCATAACGAAAGTTAGGACTGATGTAGTAAAACTTACTTGGCTGAACGTCTGCATACAGCTTACGTTCAAGATAAGCGCGCACAACACCTGCTGTTCCTTCCGGTTTTAAGGCAAACTCACGTTGCTCTTTTGACTTGTCAAAAAATGTATACATTTCTTTTTGTACGATATCCGTTGTCTCTCCAACCCCTCGTTGAAACAGTTCTAAACGTTCAAAAATCGGTGTACGTATTTCGCTAAATCCATAATCATCACATAAGCATCGCATTTGATGTTCAAGGTCCAACAATTGGTCCATATAGTCTCCATAAAAGTCATTGGTTCCTCGAGGTGCTTTAATATTCATAGTAACTCCTTTCCAAATAGAACATAAAAAAAGCCTCTTCCCTATCAATCTATATTGATAAAAAGGGACGAGACATTACCCGCGGTGCCACCCTAATTGAAGCACATCCATGCTTCCGGCTTAAAGTCTTGTAACGTAGACAATACGTCTTTACTTACTAAATCCTATGATGAATCATCATGTATCTTTTAGTAAAGCACTCCTAAGGGTCTTTCAATAAGCAATCAACAAAAGGCTTGCAGCTAAAACCTTTCTCTCTGGTGATGACTTCGCACTTATTTACTCGCTTATTCAACGCTTTGTTAATTTGTGTTTATAACTTTACTCTATTGTAGTGACTCTTCTACTGTTTGTCAAGTATTTTCAAGATAAAAGGCTAATCAATAATAATTCGAACGACAATACCAAGTAAAATTGTCAAAAAATACGCAACCGATATGAGCACAAAGTTTTTGACCGCACATACAAACGTCTTACTTTTTTCTTGAAGTGCTTTAAACGCATCGACATTTTTCTTCACCGGATATAGCGTCAAAAGAACAAGAAGTGTAATAATCGGAAGCACTTCAATTACCACACCTACGATAATCCATAGATACGATAAATAGGCTAGTACCTCAAATAAAACCACTGCATTATCTTTGCCTATATAGTAAGGTAGTGTATGCCGTTTATTTTTTATATCCTCCGCTAAATCGCAGGTATTATTTGCTAACATAATATTGGCAATGCCTAGAATCAATGGCAACGAAACCAATCCAATGATAAGAAACTCAATAATATGAATATTAATATAAATATGTTGGTCGGCATAGCTAAAAATAAAAAATCCAAGTTCATAGATTTGAATATATACGGTTACAAAAAAGATCAACATTCCCATAAAAAAGCCGGAAAAAGCTTCTCCAAATGGTGTTTGAGAAATCGGCAAAGGCCCATAAGAATATAGCGCACCCACTAAAAACGCAATGCCACCAATCAAAAGCACAACAATATCTGTTAAATACACCAGCCATAATCCGGTTACCATACTTACGCTCAACAAGACACCGATAACTGTTTTCGCTTGTTTAACAGACACGCCATACTCAAGTACTTTTAAATCCATAAGATTATTTATCGCGGTTGTCGCCATATCAAGGCACAATAGACTGATAAAAAAGACACCAATAATCATCGGATCAAACTCTTGATATCGATATGAAGTAAATGCGATTCCTGTCAAAAAAGGAATAACACTAGCTACTTTCGTCTGTATTTCAACAAGCTGAAAAAAAGCTTCTCTTTTCATGTATTTAACTCCTTAACTTATAATAATTTTGAGGGCGTCCCACGCTCCCATAATTTGGCTCGACAATCAGTCGGTTTTCCTGCTCCATTTGGTCAAGATAACGCCTTGCTGTAATACGTGATACCCCTAATTCTTTACCTATCATATGTGCAGTAAAAAATTCATCCGGATTCTCTTGTAAAAACTTCAAAATCCCCTGATACGTTTTATTGGTTTCACGACTCGAATGTGACCCATTCAAACCGCCTGTCTTCTCTTCATCTTTTGTCTCAAAAAGTTCATCAAGGCTTTCTTGGTCAAAAGTCTCTGAAGTAGTCAATCGCATCTTCATTTCACGAAAACGTAATAACGCTTCTTCTAAACGTTCAAATCGAAAGGGCTTGAGCAAATAGTCAAACGCACCGTAACGCCATGTCTCTTCTATGGTTTCTGTTGAATTATCTGCTGTTATACATATTACATCTGATTGAATTTGATGTTTACGAATCCATCGCAGCAACTCTGTCCCTTGTTCATTTGGGAAAAAAATATCTAATAGAATAAGATCCGGTTCATGGATTTTCAAAAATTCTTTTGTATCTCTAAGGTTTCCAAAAGAACCTATTAACTCATAACCACTAATTTTTTCAATAAACCCTTCATTAATTTTTCGAACCATTGGATCATCTTCCACAACAATAATTGATAATAACTTATTTTGGGATTTTGACATACCAGGCAACTCCTTCCTGATTTTCTAAATTGTTTGCATATATCTCCCCGCCAAATTGTGTAATTTCTTGATGTATAATATACAAACCTTGTCCATTTTTTGCATTTTTATTGTTTTTTGTCGTAAATCCTTTTTGAAACATTTTCATCTGAATATCTTTTGGTATTGCAGGACCATTGTTAATAATCTGAAGTTCAAACACCTCTTGATCAGAATGAATAAAAAGTTCGACACAGCCTTCCTCTGTCATTGTTGGCTGCATAAGTGCATCATATGTATTATCTAATAAGTTCCCAATAATAGAACATACAATCTCTTCGGATAAATATCCTGGCAACCCCGTAAACTTTGATCCTTTATCCAATGCAAACTCAATCTTATTCTCAACAAATTTATTATATTTTGCCAAAATAATTCCTGCAACTTTTTTATTCTGAATGTGCTGAATCAAAATATGCTGCAGTTCCTTTGAACGCACCGATAGCATATCAATATAATCTAAAGCTTCTTCATAGTTTTCCAACTGTATCAACCCACCCAAAGTATGCAGTTTATTTAAAAACTCATGATTTTGCGCACGTAGTGAATCAATAATATCCTTGTAGTCCGTTATCTCATAGGCCAGCTCCATTGCTTGATTCATCTGATCAATACTTGATACCACACCAAACACTTCTTTGTTAGGGTTATACATCAAGCAGCTGTTAATAATTACATGGACACCTTGATTAATAAAAAACTGTTCATTATATTGATTGTTTTTTTCTTGCAAAACCTCGTCAAAAATCAACGCTAATTTTTCGTTGTATTTTCCTATGGGTTGTCCTTCAACACCTTTAGGCAATTCCAACAGCTTCGCCGCCGCATTATTATAAAAAAGAATAATCCCATTTTTATCAATCGAAATAAGGCATTTTTCTATACTATTAAAGATAAGCTCTCGCTCGCTAATTAACATTGCAATTTCCGAAGGTTCTAAGTTAAACATGGATTTTTTTATATTCATCGAAAGCAAAACTGCGGAAATAATACTAACAAAAATACTGACCACAAGGGCAATCTCTAGGTTCCTTCGATTGACACGAATCTCTTGTTGAACAGTATCCGTAAGCAGTCCCACAAGCACTGCCCCTACCTGTTCACCTTCATGAAAAATAGGAGCAAATCCACGGATAGCTGATATAAGTTCATTGCGATCTGCACTAACATAGGTTTTTCCATAGTGTAGCACATCTTCTTCTCCGCCATTTTTATAGACTTTTCCGACACCACTTTCATAAGGATAAGAATATTGAATACCTTCCATGTCCATGACAATGATATACTGATATTCTGTACGCTGTCGTATTTGCTCAACATATTGATTGATTATAGGATAGTCTACTTCGTTATATAGACCTTCTTGAATCACTTCCATTCCAGCAATCGTATTGGCAAAATCCAATGCTGAAATCCCCATCTGATCTTCCATATTTGTATTGGTTTGATCAGAAAAGACAATATATAAAACACTAATAACACCAACCATAAGCATAACCATAAGCAACATGATTTTAATATGCAGCTTCATTGCTTTCATTGTTCCACCTCACTGGCTTCATGACTTTTAATGGCAGTTTCAACGGCTTGCAACAAACTCTCACTTGTATATGTTGCACCTGATATCACATCAACATCAACACTATTATTTTTTATGATGATCGGTGGCAATTCATCAAAAACAATCTTTGCCAATATCTCAGGTTCATTATGCTCTAGAATAGAAATATCATATATTTTTCCATTTTTAACTTCTACTTCTACTTTGATAATACTATAGTATCCTTCCGATTCACCATAATATATGCCATCTTCGTAGACCTTACCTTCATCACATCCGGTAAAGCTATATGTCATCAATAAAATCATCACCAGCAATAACCCTTTTTTCATAGAACCATCCTTTACTTTTCTCGATGGATTAAATTTGCAGTCAAATCAATCAGTGCTTGTTTTCCCGGCGCCTCCGGCAATTTTTCAATAAGTGCCAGCGCTCTTTTATTGTAGCGCAGCGCAAGCTCCCGGGTTTTTTCAACGCCACCAAGATTTTTGATAAGTTCAAAAATACGTTCTTTGTTCTTACTTATGCCATCTGAGTGTTCTAAAAGGTCTTTTAACTCTTGCCGTTCGGGTGTTTTTTCTCCTTGCATCGCAAACAACACAGGAATATTATAGTAACCTTTAAGCATATCTTTTTCCAAATCTTTGCCGACTTCTATAACGCTACCTTCATAGTCCAGCAAGTCATCTACAAGTTGGAATACCATACCAATCTCATGACCAATACGCGCAAGCAATTTCACCGTATCTTCCGGTGCCTTGGCATAGTACGCGCCTGAACTTAGGCTGATGGAAAAAAGTGTTGCGGTTTTTCGTGATACGATACGTAAGTAATTAAGTGGATTAACATGCACATTAAAACGATGCTTATGCTGTTTCATCTCACCGATACATATCTGATTCATTGCCTTTGCGATTTCAACCAACAATTCTTTTTTAATATCTAACTGGGAAAGCATAATAAAACAACGACTTAAAATAAAGTCTCCCATATAGATTGCATATTCTTTTGAATATCTTGACTGAATCGACTCTTGGCCCCGCCGTAGCTTTGACTCATCAATAACATCATCATGAATCAGCGTCGCCACATGAAGGGATTCTACTGCTGCTGCCAAACGAATTAAATTGTGTTCTTGCTTTTTAGTCGTTTTCTTTCCAAAACTGGCACCAATAAGCAAAAAACGCGGACGCAATAATTTCCCCGTTGTCTCCTTTACATAGTTAAGAGAACCATTAAGATAATGGTCCCCTGTAACTAATTCTTTATGCATGATTGTTTTTACTTGTTCTAATTGTTCGTTAATTCCCATGATTTTTCCCCAGACTAATTCGAATTATGTTTAATCAGTAAATAAATACCACTTTTTAACAAACCCTATACGTTTCCATTGTTTTTTCAAGAATGGAAGCACATAATAATCTAAGCCAAATGTTGATCCGGAACCACCAATTGTAGCCACTCCGGCAATCATATACCAAAGCATCTCGTTTGGAGCCATTCCAGAAGCCCAAATCATCATTCCCATTGCAATAGAAACAATCGATGCTAATGCGCTAAATAAACCACCAAGTAAACAAAGTCCGACAATAATTTCTCCAATAACCATTCCTGTTTGGAAGATAGATGCCAATGCTGTATATCCACCATCTGGTGTGTAGAACATTAAGTCCATCGACCAGTCAACCATATTGGTAATAAATTCTGGAACCGGTAATGCCGTAACTGCCTCTGCACCTTCTTCAACCCATTCACTTGCTGCCGCTGTCGCATCAGCCACTGGCGCCGCAGGGATTAAGAAAATATCTGTTGGGTCTTTAATGACTTGTCCTATTTTTGCAAGACCTTCCATTAACCACTTAAATCCTAAGAACATACGTAAAGGTACAAGCCAGAAATTAGGTGATCGCTTCGCAAAATAACCACCAACAAAGCTTCGTCGATCTTCTACATGGAAAATCTCATGCATCAAATATGTCCATACTTTGTTAAAGCCTGCAACTTGTATAAAATAAATCATATTGATAAAATGCTTGATAAACATCGCAATAAATCCAGAGAAGCAAAACTCTGTCTTATCGGTTCCGACTTGTGCAACACCATAGCGTCCACCAATACATACCATAGCACCGTGGAAAGCAGGCTTGTATTCTTTTAACTCCGTTTTTTTAACAGATGCTTCAATATTGTGTGCTACTGTTGATGCTGAATGTTCTGCATTTTCAACCATTTGAGGCACAGGACGGTCTTCTCCTTCAGGAATGTAGAAAATGTTATCTCCAACAACAAAAACGTCTTCTTGACCTTTTGCACGTAAATATTGATCTGTCTGTACACGGTTACGCCCAACTTTTTCAATATCATCAAGGCTTCCCATTAAGTCACTACCTTCAACACCTGCCGCCCAAATAACGGTATGTGTTTCGATAGTTCCTTTTCCTTCAATCGTTACGAAGTTCTCTTTAACCTCAGTTATGTTTGAACTTGTTAATACTTCAACACCAAGTTTATGAAGACGTTTTACCGTCTTATTAATCAATTTATCTTTAAACGTTGGGAGTACTTTTGGTACCATATCCACAACATAAATCTTCACTTCTTCAGGATCAATAGAGAATCTATGACACAAACTCGTCTTCCATTCCGCTAATTCTCCAACCATCTCTATCCCAGTAAATCCACTTCCGATAACCATGAACGTTAATAGATTACGACGACGGACAGGATCTGTTTCTACACTTGCTTCACCCATAATCTCAATGATGTGGCTTTTAATTCTTATTGCATCTTCATATGACCATAGTGTCAAAGCATGTTCTTTGGCTCCATCACAGTTATAAAATGTTGGTTTTGAACCTGTACCTAACACGAGGTAATCATATGTATAATCTTTTACTTTTCCTTGCAGTTTTTTTGCATTAAAGTCGATGTTTGAAATTTCATCTAAGACAATATCAACTTTTCTTCCTGCAAAAACTTTTTCTAAGTCAATACGTATAGCTTCTTCTGGAACACGTCCAGCAGCAACTTCATGTAATTCTGTTAACATCGTATGATACGAGTTTTTGTCAATTAATGTAATGCGAATATTTTCGTCTTTTTTGAATTTACGAGCCATCTTTTTCGCAGTTAAAATACCGCCATATCCGGCACCCAAAACAACTATATTTTTTTCTTTGCTCATGATATCGCTCCTTATTATTAGAAAGGCATCACCTTAAGATGATGCCCTTCAAAAATTCTAAAACCTTACGTTTTAGCTATTATTTTGCATCTGCTAAAGCTTTTTCTGCTAATGCATAGAAATCATTAACATGAATAGATACACCTGAGATTACGTCAACATGACCTTCATCATCAACGTATTCGATTGCTGTAACGTCTTGTGTTTCTAACAAGTAGTTTTCAACAGCTTCTGCTTGCTCATGCCATTCAGCACTTGCTCCAGCTTTTTCAACCATACCGTATTCACCGTTCATTGATGCTTCTTTTTTGTCTGCGCCGCTTTCATCAACAGCACTCCAGTTTACAGCTACAATATCACCAAATAATACAGTTACATCAATTGTACCTTTCCAACCGCTATCAGCAAATTGGTCTTCTTCTGCATGGTAAGCACCATCAGTGTAAGGACCTTTTTCTTGAGGACCGTTTGCTAAAGCTTTTTCTGCTAATGCATAGAAGTCATTAACATGAATTGTTACGCCAGAGATTACATCTACATGACCTTCGTCATCTTTGTATTCAATTGCTGTAACGTCTTGTGTTTCTAATAAGTAGTTTTCAACAGCTTCTGCTTGTTCATGCCATTCAGCAATTGCGCCGCCGTATTCAACCATACCATAAGCACCATTCATTGATGCTGTTTTTTTATCCACACCTGCTGTTTTGCTAATTGCTGTCCAGTTGATATCAACCATTTTTCCGTCTGCAACTTCAATAACGATTGCACCTTTCCAACCACTATCAGCAAATTCATCTTCTTGTGCATAGTAAAAACCATCCGCTAAACTACCAGCTTCAACAGCTGCATCATCTGATGTCTCATCTGTTGTTTCTTCTGTAGTCGCATCTTCTTGTGTTGTATCTGTTGTCTCATCTGTTGCAGGCTCATCTTTTCCACAACCTACAAATAAAGCGACAACTAATAACATTGTTAAAAATAAAGCAATAATCTTTCTCATTTAACTACCTCCATAAATATTATACATAGTTACAGACTTATGTCTGATAGGTGAATTATATTATTTTGACAAATAATTGTCAATGTTTTGGTCATATTGGTCATTTTGTTATTTAAGTCATTATTTTATGCTGGCAATGGCCTCAATCTCAATAAGCACATCTTTAGGCAGTCTAGCTACTTCTATCGCAGATCTTGCAGGATATGGTTGTTGAAAAAAAGACGCGTAGATTGCATTGACGTGTTCAAAATGATTTAAATCTTTCAAATATACCGTCATTTTAACAACCTTTTCCATCGTTAGTCCAGCTTCTGCTAAAATAGCTTGAACATTTTCTAACGATTGCCTTGCTTGATTATCAATTCCTGTAGGTATATCACCAGTTTGAGGATTGATGGGTATTTGACCTGATGTATAGAGAAAGTCCCCTATTTGAACAGCTTGCGAATAAGGTCCTATCGCCTTGGGCGCATTGCTTGTTATAATTGCTTTTTTTTCCATTTCTACCTCCCTTCACTTCTTACATTATATCGTATTTGCTTTTATAAAACAACAAACCGAAGAGTAAAACTCCTACACATATGAGTAAGTATATTCCGATACTTGGATTTAACATACCACCATAAATAATTGTCAATGCTCCGATTACAGCTATAATCGGCTTGACAAAACGGGAAAAAAAGCTTAAATCACTGAAATTTTTCATTGCATAAATATATAAGAAGATATAGACACCATAGACTAGCACTATAGGTATTTCATCAATTGCAATAAAACGTCCGAAAAGATTGTTTAAACTGGCGTACCACAAAAACAAATACGTAAACGATACAATTCCCGATGCAATTGCTGCACGCATAGGCATATGAAACCTAGGGTTGACTTTGGATAATACTTTGGGCATCGGTCCTTGTCCGCGAACTGCCAATGCATAAGGTCCGCGTATATTTGTTAGGACTAACCCATTTAAAGTCCCTAGACAAGAGACCACTACAAACGCTGTCAACAAAACAGCTGCAATAGGTCCAAAGAGAATGTTTGCCACCAACGTAACTGCATCATCACCTTGATTCATAATCTGCTGAGTTGGAAGCACTCCCGCAATTCCCAAGAAGTATGTGATATATACTAAAAATACAATTAACGCTCCCATAACCAAGGCTTTAGGCAGGTTTTTTTTAGAGTCTTTAATTTCATTATTGATTGTGATAGCTACAATCCACCCCTCATAGGCAAATGCTGATGCCACCACCGCAGAGGAAAGGGTACTGCTTTTACTTCCTACTGTATAGGATGCTTCAATAAAATTATCATATGTCATGCCATTAATCACGCCATAAATTGTACCTGCAACAGCAATTAAGAGTAGCGGTATCAATTTGATAATAGTTGTTCCAACTTGCAAATCTCCTGCAATTTTAGGCGCAACAGAGTTAAGAATATACATAAATAACAAGAAAAAAGCTGCAAGATACCAAATAATATTAGGATCTACATCTCCAAGATTAAATAGAGAGACGGTATATCGCGCGGATACCCAAGCTAAAATAGCAGTTAGCGGAGAAAAGTACAGTATCCAATTAAACCAGCCAACTAAATACCCTGCTTTTTTCCCGTATGCAGCTTCTGTATAATCTACAATACCATTCGTTTTTTCAATACGTTGTGCATAATCGGCAAAGACAAGTGCACCAAAAACCATGGCAATAGCTCCAAGTCCCCATGCAAGCAATCCTAAAATTAAATTTCCTTGGGTCGATATTAATACATCGTCTGCTTTAAAAAAGACACCTGAACCAATAACAACTCCGACAACCATGGCTACAGCTGTAAATAGCCCATATTTTTTTTCAAGGTTTTCCATAATTTTCTCCTTGTATTTTCTATTTTATTTGTTACAATTATAATATAGTAATGTTATGTTTTACTATGAATGACCATTCATCATAAATATCGAGGAGGTATGTATGACGTATAAAGAAGTAATTAAAAAATTAGAATCTATCGGTCTTGAAATCGACTATGATTTTATTGACAAAGAAGTCAAAGATCTTGATCAAGAATGCGATAACCCTAATGATTTCGAAGCAAAAATTCGTGCACACCAAAAGTAAAGACCATGAGCAAATAACAAAGAGGCATAGCCTCTTTGTTTTATGATGTTCTTCCTAAAATTTTATACAGCACTTGATATAATATCGTTGCTTCTTCTTCAGTTATATTCATTTCTTTGGCCATTGCATGAGGAATAAAGAGCGCTTTATTCTTAAGCTCCCATCCCTCTGGCGTCAACTCTACAACAACGCTACGTTCATCTTCTGGCAATCGGCGTCTACGGACCCAATGTTGCTTTTCCAGCTTTTTTACCACGGGTGTTAACGTTCCGGAATCAAGAAAAAGCTTTTCCCCTAACTGTTTAACCGTTAATTCTTTATGTTCCCATAGTACGAGTAACGTAAGATACTGTGTATATGTTAATCCAATTTCATCCAAATATGGTCTATAACGTTTTATAATTTCCTTAGAAGCTGCATATAAAGGAAAGCAAAGCTGGTTGTCTAATCTTAATGCATTATCGTCCATTATCGATGCATCACTCCTTTAAAAACTTTTTTTCGCCTGTTCAATAACTTCTATGACACGGTCACACCACTGATCAAATTCCGGGTCTTTTTTTTGCATGTCTTCATGGGACAAATGATAGTCTATGCTTTCACGAATACCTTGATCAAAGCGTGTTGTTGCCACAAACTCAGGAACAAGCCGCTTTAGTTTAGCGTTATCAAAAACAACAGAATTTGCCTTATCACCTAAAAGTCCACCGTTAAAGTCATAGGAACTTGTTGCATCTAAAAACTCTGAAGCAACATGTACTGCATAAAGCGGTCTGTCACAGGCATTAGCAATCGATTGATAGATTTGATTCCATGTTAGACTTTCATCCGAAGTAATCTGAACCGCTTCTCCAATGGCATGTAGATTTCCCATTAAACCTATAAAACCTTTTGCAAAATCACGTGAATGGGTCATCGTCCAAAGGGACGTTCCATCTCCATGAATAATAACCGGCTTTTCATCAAGTATACGTTGAACTACAGACCAACCACCGTTATCTCCATGAACACCTAGCGGAATAGAGCGGGCATCATAGGTGTGACTTGGGCGAACAATCGTCACCGGAAATCCACTTTCTCTATATTGGGTCATTAAATACTCTTCACATGCAATTTTATCTCTAGAATATTGCCACTTAGGATTGGATAATGGAGTTCCTTCAGTAATCCGATAATCGGACAATGGTTTTTGGTATGCTGATGCTGAACTTATGAAAATATATTGACGCGTTCTTTCTTTAAAAAGTCGTACATCCCTCTGAACATGTTCTGGTACAAAGGCAATAAAGTCACATACCACATCAAATGTCAGGTCTTTAATACGTTCGTGTATTTGTTCCTCATCATTGATATCTCCATGAATCAGATGAAGGTTCTTGCCATCTAAATCATGCTTGCGATTCCCTCGATTTAAAATATATAGCTCCCATCCAAGTTCAAGTAATTTTTTGCTAATGGATAAGCTTATAGTCCCAGTTCCTCCAATAAATAAAGCCTTCATCTACCTTCTCCTCTCCAATGCATTTATGTTTTTCCTCAAAAATGGTGTCACAATACATGTGACACCATTTTATTATACTAGGAAATATAAACTTTTACAATGCATGGATTTCTTCGACTAAGCGTTCCAAATCCTTGTCAATTTTGGCGTAATCATCTTTTTTGGCTTCACCTTTAAAGATGTGAGAATCGACCACATTCCATTTCATACGCATACGTTCCATAATTTCATTAAATTCCTTAACCGTACCTGGCGCCCAACCATGAGATCCAAAGCAATAAGACAAACGGTTAACAATGCGTTTACGTCCTATTTCTTCTAAAGACATAGCTACTGGTGGGAACATATTATATTCATAGGTTGGCGCAGCTACAATAATTGTTGCTGATGCCAAGGCAGAGGTTAATACCTGCCCTAAGGATGTCTCAGGTACACGATGCGCATGTACTTTTAAACCTTTATTTGTCAAATACTTAACAGCATGATCAACAGCTTTTTCCGTCATGCCATACATAGATCCCCAGAGGATCATAACTTCTTCTTTTTTTCCATGGTTTAAGCTGTACTCAATGTATCGCTTATAAATATCAATAATTGTCTGTGGATTTTTTCTCCAAATCAAACCATGCCCCGGCGCAATAACTTCCACAGGTAACGCTTCTGATTTTTCAACAGCTTTTTTTACTTGGTGGGAAAAAGTTGCGAGAACATTGGCATAGTATCTTAATCCCTCTTCTTCAAAAAATGGGTGTGTATCCGGATTAAAATCATCATCAAAAACATGTCCTTCAAATAATCCAAAGGTACCAAACAAGTCACAAGGAAATAACGTTTTTGATTGTGTATCAAATGTCATCATCGTCTCGGGCCAATGTACATTAGGAATCTCTGAAAATTCTAATACACGTCCTTGGCCAAGATCTAATTGATCACCTTCTTTAACAACCATAATGTTTTCTTCGTGTTCATAAAAGTGGGTCATTAAAGCGGCTGCTTTTTGTGTACAAACGATTTTAAAATCATTGGTAATCTTTTTAAGGTCTTCAATCCATCCCGAATGGTCCGGCTCCATGTGATTAACAACAAGGTAGTCAATATCTTTTGGGTCAATATTAATCTCATCAAGCATTTTGATTAATGTCTCAGGTACACCATCCCATCCGCAAACACCATCAATAATCGCTGTCTTTTCACCTTTTACGATGTATGAGTTAACTGTTACACCTTTTGGAATCTCCCAGATTCCTTCAAATAAAATATCTTCAACGGCTACAGATAATTGGTATATGCCGCTACTTACTTCTACTGGTTTCATATAATCTCTCCATTTCTTTTTACTTCATTAATGTTAAACAATAATGATTATCACGTGTATTATAGCTTATTTGAGGTATAAATTCAAGGTACTATAGAAGAAAATTTGACATTCGACCATATAATGATATAATATATTGAGCGATAAAAACGAATATAGGTCTTTTATCTATGTTCGCTATCATAAGGAGGTTTATATGCCAGTATTAAAAAGCGAAAAACGCAATGAACAACTGAACGGTAAACAACTTAGAAAAAATGGAATTATTCCTGCTATTCTATACGGAAAGAACTTAGAGGCTCCAGTAAAATTACAAATTAGCGAAAGTGACGCTATGCAATTTCTTAAAAAGAACTCTGCTGGTGCACAAGTAGAATTAACCGTTAATGGAGAAAAACAATTAGCAATGCTTAAAGATGTGTCTCGTACAGTTCTTAGCAACAACATTGAACACATTGATTTCCAAGCTTTAACTGCAGGTGAAAAAGTTAAAGTAAGTGCACACATCAACTTCTTAAATGGAGAAAAGGCACCTGCTGATGCACTTGTAAGCGAATACCTACAAGAAATCGAGTACGAATCATTACCTCAATATCTTGTAGACCACATTGATGTTGATCTTGCAGGTCTTCAAATTGGAGATTCTATCCAAGTTAAAGATTTAGACATGTTTAAAGATGATAATTACAACGTAATTACTCCTGAAGATTCAACAATCGTTGTTCTTTCATTAGCGAAAGAAGAATCTGTGGAATCTGATGAGAACGCAGATGCTGAAGTACCAGTTATTGGTGCTGACGAAGAATAATACATTCTTACATAACATCGATTCTAAAACAGCTGATATATATCAGCTGTTTTTTTGTTTCTACTTTGCTAAAGAACATATCCTGCCTTTGTCTGCCGTTGTTTTCCACAATATTTACAATAATCTGGTGCCACTTGCGAAAATGCATCGTCCTCTGATAGTATTTTATTACTATAGTCTCGACTTATGCGACCATCACTTAATTCAATGACACGGTCTGACTTTGCCGCTATATGATCATTATGTGTAACAATAATGATGGTCGTCTTAAGGTTTGCGTTGATTTCGCGAAACAGACGATATACTTGTTGTGTCGACTCACTATCTAAGTTCCCTGTCGGCTCATCCCCTAAAAGAATCGCCGGCTCATTAATCAACGCTCGTGCAATCGCTACACGTTGCTGCTGACCACCTGAGAGGTTGGTCGCTTTATTGTTCATATATTCTTTGAGTCCCACAAGTTCAAGCAATTCCTTTGCTCGCTTTAAGCGTTTGTTATGGGATCTTCCCTCTTTAATCCATGTTGGAATTAACACATTTTCCAAAGCCGTAAATTCAGGTAACAAATGATGGAATTGAAAAATGAACCCTAAGTTTTCATTACGAAATACCGCCAACGCATCTTCATTCATTTGACCAAAATCAACACCATCAAAAATAATTTTTCCTTGTGTCGGTTGATCAAGCGCTCCCAAAATATTT
Organism: Vallitaleaceae bacterium 9-2; assembly: GCA_038396585.1. Lineage (NCBI taxonomy): Bacteria > Bacillati > Bacillota > Clostridia > Lachnospirales > Vallitaleaceae > Vallitaleaceae bacterium 9-2. The sequence continues at coordinate 2,123,617 of CP121691.1, forward strand.
AATAGTGTTGATTTTCCCGAGCCAGAGTAACCTATAATTGAAGTAAACTCTTCACGCGCAATTGAAAAATTTAAATCATGCAAGACTTTATTACGAATTGTTGTTCCATAGACTTTTGATAAATCAATAGCTTCCAACAATGTTTTTTGATTATCCATTACGTATCACCTCCACAGCATTTAAGCGCGCTGTTTTTCTTGCCGGAATTGCAGCCGCTAAGGTACTTGCTACAATCGCAATTACAATAATCACTATCAAGCTCTTATATTCAACCGTCAAAGCAAATAGGGGCGTCCCTGTTTCTATCGATGTTCCAAACAAAAAACCATAGACCAATGCAATGCCTAGTCCGGCACCTAATATTGCCCCCAAAAAGCCTAATATCGCCCCTTCAAGTAGAAAGATACGACTGGCATGTTTGTTTTTTGTTCCCATGGCTTTTAATATGCCTAGCTGCTTTGATTTTTGAACGACCGAAACTGCCAACACACTGGCAATTCCAAGTGTAATAGCCAATAGTACAAAGACCTGTATCATGATGGAAGACGAACTTTGACTTTGAAGCGCGGTCAATAAGGAACGATTACTGTCAATCCAATTACCTACTTCAACGTTTGCCAGACGTTGTTCTAAGTCTTCGTCTATTACTTGGGCATCAAAGATTTCTTGAATTTGCATCTCAATTTTTGATACCCTGTTGCCTAATCCAACAATTTTTTGCGCTTGATTGAGATCTAAAAGCACCCATGTTGCATTACTTCCTTCATTGCCTAAATCAAAGATTCCGGCAACTGAATAATTTTGAACTACACCATTGGGTAGGGATAAGCGAATGCTTTGTTCCCTAGCTATTGCATATTTATCTGCAATCCCTTTTCCAATGAGTACTTGATTACCACTTAACTCACGGGTTTGTACATCTAAACGATTAATAATTTTATAAATCGCATCTGCCTGCTCTAGTTTGACGCCTTTTATTTGTACCGGAACCGCTTCTGAAGTCGTAACTATAAATCCGTTACTTTCAACTAATGGAGATATCGCAACAATGTCTTCACGTTGGTCGACAATCTCCATAATACTCTCCCATTCCAGTAACTTCGTCTCACTATCAAACTCTGATTCTCCTTGAATCCAAACATGTGGGCTACTTCCAACCGTTTGGTTAATCAAGTCTGCCTGCAAGCCCGTAATCAGGGTATTTAAAAAAACTTGTACCGCGACGCCAACAGCAATTCCCATAAGAATAAATACTGTCTGTCCACGTCCTTCACGCAAAAAACGCAATGCTACTTTTAATTCAAACAGCATCATTTATCACCTCTTGTATTTCCACCCTATCTCCAGGTGCTATATCCAAAGGCGCGACAATAATATCTTGAGGCGCCAATCCATCCATAACATAAATCATCTCTTTATTTTGATTTTGAATCTTGATTGGTCGCGTCTCTACACGTCCTTGTGCATTAATGACAAGAACTGTCGTTGGATTATCTCCATAGAGATAGTCACCTGGGATTAAAACAACGTCATTTAAACTTGTAGTTATAACCTCAACCCGTACTGACATATTACGAATCAATGCCTCTCTTCCCTCAACTACCTCAACTTTGACGCCAATCGTCCCCGTTTCTTTATTGACCTGAGAATCAAAACCTGTGATGCGTCCCGTAAAGGTTTGATCAGCGTAGGCTTCTGCTGTTAACATCGCCTCTTGACCGATGGCAAGAGTACCAATATATTTTTCATCCACTTCCACCCATACGACTTTTTTGTTTGCCAACCCTATTTGCATAATATCTTGTCCGGCTTGAACCAGTTCACCTTGATTAATATAAATATCAAGTATCACAGCTTCAAACGGGCTATGTATAGAATATTTATTTAACTCTAAGGCTTGTTGATCGAGTTGCTCTTTTGCCACATCAACAGAAGCCTTTAATTCTTTGCTAATCAATGCAGGATTATTAAGTGCGTTTAGCGATGCCTTTCCCACCTCAATATTATTTTCAATAACCTCTTGTTCATTTTTGACACTTTCTAATTCAGAATAAGAAATCACGCCTTCATCATAAAGCTGCTGAAGTTTTATAAGTTCCGTGTCCAACTGTTGTTGGGCTAGCTTATATCCATCTATTTCAATGTTTTTTGTCTGTCGCTGTTGCGAAACATTTCGCAAAGCAGCTTCATAATTCTTAAGATAGTCTTCATATCTTGATTGCGCCAGCACCAAAGCCCCTTCTAAATCTTGATACATCTGACGTGCTTTTACGTCATCAATACTTGCAATGATGGCTCCCTGAGCAACCTTATCCCCTTCTTGTATATAAATCTCATTCAGTTTTCCTGACACCTCCGCTTGTATTGATGTCTCAATCTCATATTCAACATAGCCTACTGCACTTATTCCCTCTTCATAATCACCTGTTGACACTGTATATCCAGCCACTTTTTTTGGCATTTGGCTATAATACACCAATGTACCACTTGCTACGATGACAAAAATAATTAATCCAATGCTCAATTTCTTTTTCATGCGTATGGCATCCTCCTATCAACTTATTCTCTTTTGATAATAATTATTATATCACTAAATGTGATATATTGTAAATATATTTTCATAAAATATGCTTTCGCGCAATAAAAAAAGGTTGATGCCAATATTTCGGCAGCAACCTTTAGCTATCTTGAGATATCCAGTTATATATTATTGGTTCCCATCTAAGGAAAGTATCTTCGCATAAAGTTCAGGGCGTCTATCCCTAAATACACCCCATTCAATACGTTGATGCATAAGCTCGTCCAAATCAAATGTAGCTAATAGAATCTCCTCTTGATCACGGCTGGCTTGGCGAATCACCTCTCCGGTTCCATCTGTAATAAACGATGTCCCATAAAATGTTATGGTCGAATCTTCGATGTACTCCTGACCAATACGATTAGACGCAATCACCGGAACAAGATTACTCGCAGAATGTCCCGTCATACAGCGTTGCCAATGGCGGCTTGAATCAATTGTCGGATCTTCCGGCTCTGATCCAATCGCTGTAGGATAAAAAATAAGTTCCGCGCCCATAAGAGCCATAATGCGGGCTGCTTCCGGAAACCATTGATCCCAGCAAATACCTACACCAATAGTGCCATACATAGTCTTCCATACTTTAAACCCTGTATCTCCCGGGCTAAAATAGTATTTTTCTTCATATCCCGGACCATCTGGAATATGGCTTTTGCGATAGATATCTAAAACTGAACCGTCCGCATCGATAACAACAAGTGCATTGTACCTAGCATTGTTTTTCTTCTCAAAAAAACTAATCGGCAAGACAACTTTTAATTCTTTTGCAATTGCCTTAAAATGGTTAATTGCTTGATTTTCTTCTACCGTCGTTGCCAGATGATAATAGTCTGGATTTTCTTTTTGACAAAAATACAGGGTTTCAAAAAGTTCCTGCAATAAAACAATTTGTGCCCCTTCATTCACTGCTTGACGTACAAATTTTTCAGCTTTTTGTATATTCGCTTGAACGTGATCTGTACATGACATCTGTATTGCTGCTACAGTAACTTTACGCATTGTTCTTCACCTCTTTTGGAATCTGTTGAGTAATGCAATGGACATTACCCCCTTCTTTAATAAGCGCCATCCCATCTATCGTCACAATTTCTCGATCCGGATATATTTGGGCTAGTGTATTGATTGCTTTTTCATCATATGCTTTGGCATCTCCACCAAATACCGGCAAGATAACACCTCCATTAACCAGATAATAATTTAAATAACTTAGTGTTAGTCGTTTTCCATGATAAAACCTTGCTGGTGGTCCTTCAATCTCTATGCAGGCTAGTGGTCTATTCTTAGCATCTACGCTACCATTTAACGTTGCCATTGCTTTTTTACTGATGGAATAATTCGGATCATCCGGATTCGAGCATGTTTGAATAAGAATCGTTTGTTCTTTGGCAAAGCATGCAATATTGTCAATATGTCCATCCGTCTCATCACCGTATAGACCTTGATTCAACCAAATAATATGTTCAATTCCAAGATATTTTGCAAGTATGTTTTTTAGATCATCTTGATTCAAATGAGGGTTTCTATTTGGGTTCAATAGACATTCTTTTGTTGTCAAAAGGGTCCCTTCACCATCTACATGAATAGAACCTCCTTCCAAGACAATCTCTACATCAAGTCCTTGATAACCCAACGCTTCGTTTACCGTCTGTGCCACCGCATTATCCAATTCAAAATTCGGATACTTTTCTCCCCATGCATTAAATAACCACGAAATCCCCGTGAGTGTTTTTGATCTTAAATCCCAAACATAAGTAGGTCCGTTATCACGTATCCACGCATCATCATGTGCAATATTTAACCAATATACTTGTTCACTATCACAATACATCTTTGCAATCGCTTGTGTCTTGTCATCAACAAGGACATACACCGGCTCAAATTTTGCAATAGCCAAAATGACTTCGCTATAACCCCGACATACTTCTTCATAGTTTTCTTCCCATACCATGGAAGCTTTAACCGGCCAACTAATAAGGGTCCCTTCATGTTCTTCCCATTCAGCCGGCATTCTATATAATGCATTCATTTTTTTATCTCCTTTTTATGGCATATCTTACTCGCATCCCAATATACTTTCCAGCCCATCCTCCAATACTTCCAAGGAGCATAGCTAATAAAACAGTCACTGCAATCCACCGCCCGTCAACAGCTACAAACAAAGCATCACCAATAAAAAACTTTGAAATAACAATGGATGTTAGTACGGTTAACCCAGCATACGTCATTCCTACAAATATTCCGCGATAGGTTTTGTGTAAAAATATACTACAGATTAATTGGGTGCCTATACCAGTAATTAATATTGCAATTCCCATATATATCGTTATAACACTTAATATACCTGCCAATACGACATTAATTTTTAGAATGATATAAGATGTAGAAAAAAGATACACAACTGCACTCATAACCAACCCGATATATGCTCCCATAAACAAATACTTTGTTCCAGGAATTGGTAAAAAGCGACTTAAAAAAAGAACACCTACGCCTCCTGCAATAAGCATTGCCACCGACATACCGATCTGTGTGATTTCATGGGTCATCTGTTGATTTTTTTCTTGTTCACTCATTCTTGTCCTCCTATGCATTCCCCCTCATTATACACGTTTCGCTTATTATTTTCTAGACGAAGTTAAAGGTTTTATTCATATATGTTTAATATGTCATTGACAAACCCTATAATATGACCTATGATATAACATATGAACTTGAAAAAGGAGGATTTTCATGCGTATTTCAGCAAAAGGTCGTTACGCCATTGCTGCAACTATATATTTAGCCAAGCGCTATGCCAACGACGAATACATAACTGTTATTAGCATCTCTGAGGAGTTAGACATCTCAAAGATTTACCTGGAGCAAGTGTTTTCCCTACTTAAGCAAGGAGATATTGTATTATCCGTAAAAGGATCACAAGGTGGATATAAATTGACACGTCATCCCAAACACATTAATGTTTATGAGATTTTATCGCCCATTGAATCGGCTTTATTTGAAACCACCAAAGAGTCCGTAAAAAAATCAGCTGCACATATCGAACACTCTGCTCAACATCTTATCTATTTACCACTTGATCGAACACTTCAACAATTTTTTCAACAAATCACTTTGGAAGAGCTTGTCCTTGAAGCTGATAAACACAATGGCGAAGCCGGTTATATGTTTTATATTTAAATTGACTTTTTTTTATTTTAGCTCTATAATTACACGGTTATAGAGTTTTTTTATATTGAAGTAAGAATAAGGAGTGTATTGAATGAAATATATTAGCTTCGATACGTTACGCACATATGATTTTAATGGTATTCATTTTCTAAAACCTGATTTATATCTAAAAGAAATCGAATCTGTTCGTAATGCAGAATGGATTTTATTCCCCCCCTACTGGCAAGTTAACGCATTAGTCTATGGCTTGCATAAAAAAATCTTTCCAAGTCTTGCGACCTATCATCTAGGACACAATAAGATAGAGATGACACGCGTGCTAATGACTTCCTTTCCTGACTTTGTTCCTTATACAGAAATACTTAGTAATACAGACTACAATCAAGAATTTATCCTCACCTATTTTGATTATCCTTTTATTGCTAAAGAAGTGAAAAGCTCCATGGGTCAAGGTGTATATAAAATCGAAAACCTTAATGATTTTAAAGCTTATTGCGCTCTTACCGATACATTGTATATCCAAGAGTACTTGCCAATTGACAGGGATATGCGCATTATTTTTATTGGAGATCAAGTGGTAAGTTCCTATTGGCGTATTGCTGCAAAAGACAATTTTAAAAACAACGTCGCTCAAGGGGGACAAATCTCCTATGATCCGATCCCCATCGAAGCGATTCGTATTGTCTCACAAATTGCCATTTCTCTTGGTATCAACCATGCAGGGTTTGATGTTGCATATGTCAATGGAAAATACTATATTTTTGAGTTTAATGTTATGTTTGGTACACAAGGTCTCATTGACAAAAAAGTCCCCTATGGCTCCATTGTTCTTGACTATCTAAACCGCATGGAACTTGCGCAAAATTCATAGTCACTCTAAAGAGACCAAAAAGTCATGACAAGAATATATCCCACAAACGAAACAACCGTACTATAGACAAGCATTTGACTAAAAAACTCCGCTTCTTTTTGCTCTCTTATATATAAAGGTAATATATAAGGGGGCGGCAACAATAAAAATGCGACAAAGGATAGAGCAAACATTGGGTCGCTTATGCCTGACATCTTAATGGCCAGGAACATTGTACTCACTCCTAGTATCCCAACAATAAGAGCTCGTCCTCCTACATATGCAAGTACTTTAGCTGCACCACTCTTCTCAAACGTCATCGAATAGCCAATAACGATAAGTATTAACGGCGACGTCAGCGGCGTAATCATGGCTAGTGTAGCATAGACCCCTGCCCCAAGGGCTGTTAATCCAAAGGGGATATACATGCCGCTTAAATTAAATACAATCCCTAAAAATATTGCAATAATCGTTGGTGTCTTTAAAAAAGCGACCAGCGTTTTTTTAAATTGAAACGTGTGTCTATCTTTATTTTCCAATAGTGGCACATAGACAAACCAAATAAATAGTTCATGTCCAAAACCAATTAACATAATTGTAGCAAGGTGCTCGACACCCCATATAGCGCTAAAAAGCCCAACCCCAATCATACCAAATTCAAAGCCTGTAAAAAAACCTGAAGTAAAGCGTTCCGGAAAAAGACTGGGTGTTTTTTTGTGTAGAAGTTCTCCCATTCCATATAAAAGGCAACATAATAGAAATACCAGAACAAAGATCCAAATGTAGCTGATTTCAAGGTGAACTGTAGCAAAAGCCCCGAATAAAACTGCCGGCAAGGCAATCTTCACAATAATTGTTTTAAGTCCTTCGATAAGCACCGTATCAAATAGCTTGATTCTTCGTGCAAATATACCAATACCTATCATAATAATAATCGGTAGTAATCGTTCAACTAAAAGTATCATAGCATCTCCCATCCAAGCGCCTTACACACAGATAATACTGTAAATCGCTCTCGAATAATCGGACCTTGCTTCATTGCATAGATTATTTGATCTTTTGAATATTTTTCTCGAATATGCACAATCAATTTCTGATAGTCCTTAACAAGTTTCTCATAACTTAGCGCCTTATTAATGGCATGTCTTAATTCTAAGACCTGTTGATCTGTTAGTTGATAGTGTACCTGGACTTTATCCATATCCTCATAGAGACCTTGATATAACTTTAATACATCTTGGGTTGCCATCCCCACTTTAATTCCATGAAAGTCAACTTTTCGCCCTTCTTCTATAGCTTTCATCTCAAGTGTATGACTAATAAGGTGTTCTGCACCTGAAGCCGGTCTAGAATTGCCTACGTAATACATATAAATACCTGACTGTATTAAACTTTCACTGATAAACTCTCCAAGTTGTTGCTCTGTAGTGCCGCCATAGTGCAACCCTTCATCTGATATAATTAAGTGTTGCATTAAGGCATCAATGTATGCATACATTCCCTTATAAATTCTAGGACAAAAATATTCCCCATGAATAATATGACTCATCTTCCAGTCCGTCAGCGCCGTTATCTTGCCCAATAAATCCCCTAATCCAGCCACCACCATCTCTTTGGGCGCTTGATTAATCACATCTTTTTCTCCATATATCCGCTTTGCGACATGACAATAGTAGGTCTTTTTAAACCCTTGGACAAGAATTGGTGAAGCTGTGGAAGCATATCCATCCATTGACGGCGCGGACATAACAATCCAATATGGAATGTCTAGACGATAACTTACATATCGGCACAAATCGTTGATGGTTCCTGAGCCAATCCCCACCATAAGTTTTGTTCTGTCTGTGGTATGTAAGAGGATTTCGCCAACACCTTGTTCGTCAGGCAATACTTCCATGTTACGTTTAAGCTTAAGTATCGTATAGCCTTGTTCGTTTAATTGATGTATTAAGCATACATATGCTTCTGAAACCGGAATATCCGTAACAATAATAACCTCCTCTTTAGCATAAGTTTTTAAATCGTCAAGGATAACCTTATCAATATGATGTTCAATCTGTATTTTTTCAATACGTTCTACATGTTCTCTTCCACATTCACACTTCATGCTTGCCTTCCTTTCTAAAAAAGAATTATACCTATAGCGCCTGCAGCGATAATAAAAAAGATAGGATGAATTTTAACTTTCATAACAGCGATTGTAAATATACAAAAAAGAATACTACTTTTAAAATCAATGCGTTCAAACCATGAATTCCATGTTACATCTGTAGATGTATTTAAAACACTTACTCTCCCAATTGATAGAAGTGTTGAGCCAATAATACCAATAACGGTCGGTCGAACCCCTTTTAGAACACCTTGTACAATCCAATGTTCATTAACTCCCTTTAAAAACTTTGCAATCCCGTAGATAATTAGAAGCGAAGGCATGACTATACCTGCTGTCGCAACAATGGATCCTCCAAATCCCAACTGGGATAGTCCTACGTATGTCGCCATATTTACGCCTATCGGTCCAGGTGTAGATTCACTGATTGCAATCATATCTGCAAACATTTTTTCATCAACCCATCCATACATGATAGCATAATTTTCCAATAGAGGAATTGCCGCTAATCCGCCTCCAATGGTAAAGAGCCCTACTCGAAAAAAAGTAAAAAAAAGGTATAGATAATTACTCATGCATATCCTCCTTTTTTTTCCATCGCGACTTTGCTGTTTGAATAATAATCCCTAAAATTCCACCAAGAATAATAATATAAATCGGTGTCACATCAATAAACCCAACAAAAATCAACCCCATCGCCAACAGAAAATAATCCGAAAACGTCTTTAGAACTTTCTGTCCCATCTTAATAATAGCAGACAATATTAATGCCAATACCATAATGCGAATGCCCATAAACGCCTTTTCCACATAGGGATTTGTCTTATATGTGTTGATTACATTTGCCAGCAGTGTGATGATAATCCATGAAGGTGTGACCATCCCTAACGTTGCAGCCACGCCTCCAATAAACCCTTTTTGTTTGACTCCAACAAAGGTTGCTGTGTTGATAGCAATGATACCTGGTGTTGATTGGCCTATTGCATAGTAGTTAATAATTTCTTCATCCGTTGCCCATCCATATTTTTCAACTACTTCCTTATGAATAAGAGGAAGCATTGCATAGCCTCCTCCTATTGTAAATAGACCAATCTTTAAAAATGCAAAAAACAATTGTATTAACGATCGATCATGATTATTCATTTATTCGGCTTCTTCCTCTGTCATATGTTGATGATAAATATACTTAGAAGCATTTTCTTCAACAAGACGTTTTGCAAATGTCTCTAAGTCAATTGAACCTTCATCTCCTTTTTCACGACTTCGGACACTCACACAGTTTTTCTCTTCTTCTTCCTGTCCAATAATTGCAAGATATGGTAAACGTTCAAGTCTGGCTTCACGAATCTTATAACCAATCTTTTCTGCACGCATATCAATATCCACACGCAATCCCATGCTCTTTAATTTACGAGCAACTTTTTCTGCATACTCATGATTTTTCTCTGATATCGGTAACAACTTCACTTGTGTCGGTGCCATCCATAATGGGAATGCTCCTGCATATTTTTCAATTAACATCGCAAGTGTTCGCTCATAGCATCCGATAGAGCTTCGATGAATAATAAATGGGCGTTTTTTAACATTATCTCTATCAACATAGCTCATGTCAAAGCGTTCTGCTAAAGCAAAGTCAATTTGAATGGTTAACAATGTATCTTCTTTTCCATGAACATTTCTAAACTGAACATCCAATTTAGGACCGTAAAAAGCTGCTTCCCCATCCGCTTCATAATAATCCAAACCAATGTGATTTAGTATTTCTCGCATACTATTTTGTGTATTTTCCCAAGCTTCTGGGTTATCAATGTATTTATCCGTACGCTTTGAATCCCACTTAGAAAAACGATACCACACGTCTTCTTCGATACCAAGTGCTCGCATAATCTCTTGTAGAAGTTCTACGACACTTGTAAATTCTTGTTCAAGCTGACTCGGTGTACAGATAATATGCGCATCCGACAAGGTAAATTGACGAAGTCGAATAAGTCCATGCATCTCTCCGGAAGATTCATTTCTATATAAAGTTGAGGTCTCTGACAAGCGCACAGGTAAATCTCGGTAACTATGTTGTGTTGCTTTATAAATAACATATTGGAAAGGACATGTCATCGGACGAAGGGCATAAACTTCTTCATCTTTTTCCTCATCTCCTAAGATAAACATACCATCTTTATAATGATCCCAATGTCCCGATATCTTGAACAAATCTGATTTTGCCATAATCGGCGTCTTAGTAAATTCATAACCCCAGTTTTCTTCGATATCTTCAACATAACGTTGTAAAATCTGCATAAGCTTTGCACCCTTTGGCATCATAAGCGGTAAACCTTGACCTACAATATCTGATGTTGTAAAAATGCCTAGCTCACGTCCCAATTTATTATGGTCGCGTTTTTTTGCTTCAGCCAATTGATGTAAATAGTCCTTTAGATCTGCTTTACGACTAAACGCCGTTCCATAGATTCTAGAGAGCATCTTATTGCGCTCATCTCCTCGCCAGTAAGCTCCTGCTGTGCTTAAAAGCGCGTAGGATTGAACGGCTTTCGTATTCATCAAGTGGGGTCCGGCACACAAATCAACAAACTCACCTTGTTGATAAAACGAAATAATTGCATCTTCCGCCAACTCTTGAATCAATTCAACCTTATATGGTTCTTGCTTTTCTTCCATAAGTGCAATTGCTTCATTACGAGGAAGTTCAAAGCGCTCAATCGGTTGCTTTTCTTTTATAATTTTTTTCATTTCCGCTTCAATTGCTTTAAGTTGTTCATCTTTTAAAGCATTCTCTGTCTCAAAATCATAGTAAAACCCTGTATCAATGGCTGGACCAATGGCAAGTTTTACTTCTGGATATAGCCGTTTTACGGCTTGCGCCATGATGTGGGATGCTGTATGACGATAAGCACGCTTTCCTGCTTCATCTTGAAATGTCAAAATGTTTAACTGTGCATCTTCTGAAATCACCGTACGTAAATCTACCACTTCATCATTTAATTCTGCTGCACATGCCACACGTGCTAAACCTTCGCTGATATCAGCAGCAATATCAATAATCGCCTTTGGTTCATTATATTCTTTAAATGAGCCGTCTTTTAATGTTACTTTCATTATTCTACCTTCTTTCTATTGTTCAAAACACTTACATACTTGGCATCTGTATACAATATGTGGTTCGACACCCATTCGAGCAAAAACTCGGACAAGTCACGAATAACCCCTTCTTGTCGTAAATCCAAATCTTCTGTCAATGTCTCTTTAACTTTTAGCACAAATGAATCATGTTCTTTTTGATGTGCAGCCAAATCATCATATCCTGCACTTCTTAGCACTTTTTCTTCTTCTTCAAAATGGTATACCGTGTAATCTTCTAACTCTTTTAATACATTATACACTTCATCATAACAATCAATACCATCTTTTACATCACGCTCAAGTGCATTTACTTGTTCAATAAGTGCAAATAATTGCTGATGCTGCTCATCAATCTCAGGTATTCCAAATGCAAATCGATCATTCCATAACATAATCTTTCCTCCTATAAAATAAAAAACGCCTCTTGCACATTTAAATATGCAAGGGGCGAGATATTCCCGCGGTTCCACCCTAATTGTTGAAAACCACTTCATTATAACTATAACGCGTTACCGAACCGGATTAAGGTCTCTCAGAGGTAGTCTTCACATATGTTGTCATGAGAAACGTCTCAGCTAATCGTTTCTTCTCTGTCAAGCGCCATATGCTACTCGTCTCGTCGTCGATTTAATATATTATGTTTATTATAACAAAACTCATTCGTTTGTCAATTCCTTCTTAGAATAATTTTTTTGAATCTGCATGCTCTACATATCTAATATATCTTCATATTTTTTTAGAATTGTATGACCATAGGAGTCCTTTGCTGCTAAAGCTTCTTCTAAAGTTGCGTATTTTGACCTATCAAATCCCGGCCATGCCCACTTACCACCAAGGTCTTCAACATAAGGCGCTACACCTCGACTGACAAGATCAAATCGTGGATCAACCACATCATTTCTCAAGTCCTTTGTTGATGCGTAGGCTTTGAGATGTTGAATACTTGCTCGTACGCCTTCTTGAGGTGAAGAAAATGTAGCTGCTTCCCCTGTTGCATTGCCATTAAGGGCGCCGATACCGCCATAGTTGTTTTGATGGGGTTCAACGATACCACCGTATTTAAAGTATCCTGTTTCATGGCATGCTTGTGCAAAAGCAATATCTCCTCGAACACCTTCTCGTGCCCCTTCATCAATCCATAGTTGGGCAAATTCTCGAACAGATGTATTGATTTTAGGGTTTGGATTCTTGCTCAATAAATATTTTTCCAGCTGCTTTGCTGTAGCAATAGCTTCCCCCATAATAGGTGTCAATTCCTCAACAGCATCTTGAACCTCTTCATCATTATTTTCATCGTTTGGCGTCACATCATCCGTCGCCTCATCCTCTGGCGTAGTATCTATCGGACCTTTTGTCTGGTCCTCTTGTACTAGCTTCCCTTCATCAATCAAGACTCGAGACAAGGTGCGTTCATCATCGGCTAATGGCGTATTTAACGTATTGAACACAATTTTTGCCACATGGTTTCGTGTGAATGATGCTTGTTCCAGTTCTTCTTTTAGTTGTGTATCAATCAAATTAATGTTTAATGCAAAATCTACAGCTTCTTGGTAGGAAAAATCACCTTCCCTATCATTATAATTCAAGGCACGCAACATAAACGTCAAAAACATCTTTGCATCGACCGTCTGATCCATCCCAAACACGCTTTCACTTGTTCCCTGTGTCAGCCCCTTTTCAAAAGCAATGTTCACATATTCATAGCCCCATGAAGGAACATCCAAGAAATAGCTTGTACTATCTTCCCGCACCAAGACCTCTTCTTCTAGTCCCAGCATTCGCATCATCATTATAAGCGCCTCTAAGCGAGTAGGTTCACGATAGAGTTCAAACCCTTGACTTGTCCCTTTAAATACACCAAGTTTTTCCAGTTCCTTTGCTTCATAATAGTAGGACTGCATTGAATCTTCTATAATACCTTCATCCATTGCAGCTAACTGTCCTACCGTCAAGACTTGAATTAACACTATACACATAAACGTTCTAAAGCGTTTTAATCTTGTCATAATCGTTCTCCCATTCGCGTAAAATTAAAAGACCTATCTTAAGATAAGTCTTTTCTTATAGTATATATGAATTTTTATAAAGCTTCAACCTCATTTACCAATTCATCAAAGATTTCTTGTACCGACTGCATTTTATCCACCTCTGCAACACGACTTCCCACAAAAAGCAAACTATGATCTAAATCTCCATTAACTGCATTTACTAGCGCCTGCGTAATACAAAAAGGCGTCGTCTTTGGATCGCATTTATGTACACAATGATAACATTTTTTTACTGGGATGCGCCCTTCTTTTTCGATCGTTTTTAACATAGGATTTCTTAGTGCACGACCAGGCAATCCCACGGGGCTTTGCATAATAACTACATCTTCTTGTTTTGCATCAATATAAGCCTGCTTAAATGCATCGGATGCATCACACTCATATGTAGCAACAAAGCGTGTTGCCATCTGCACACCACTGGCACCAGCTTCCATCGCCTTTACAATATCTTCACCTCGAAATATACCTCCCGCCGCAATAATCGGTATATCAAGTTCCTTTTCATCTAGATACTCTTTTAACTGTGCTACTAATGTATAAAGATCTTGCGCAGAGTTGTCGAGAAGTTCCTCGCGCTTAAATCCTAAATGTCCACCTGCTTCTGGTCCTTCCACAACAATGGCATCTGGTTGCCTTTGAAACTTTTTTGTCCAGCGTCGCATAATAAGCTCTGCCGCTCGAAGGGAAGATACAATAGGAACAATCTTTGTTGCAGAACCTTCGACTAGGCCAGGTAAATCTAATGGCAATCCAGCACCTGATATAATCAGGTCAACTTTTTCATCTACGGCTACTTTTACTAATTCCGCATAATTTTTCATAGCCACCATAATATTCACACCGATGATTCCTTTAGTGTTTTCTTTAGCTTTTCGTATTTCTTCACGAAATGCACGCAGATTTGATTCAATCGTATTTTTTGCAAAATCATTTTCACGATATCCGCTTTGCGCTCCTGAGATAATACCGATTCCACCTGCATTGGCCACTGCTGAGGACAGCTTCCATCCAGACACTCCAATGCCCATACCTCCTTGGATAATCGGAAGTTTTGACGTCAAATCTTTTATCTTGAGTTCATTTAATTTCATATAGTCTCCTTGCTTATTACTTTGATAATCAAACTAAAATTAGTTTACCACAGGATATAAAAAAATACAAGATGTATTTTCAAAAACACACCTTGTAGTATTTGATACTATATGTTATTTTTCAATTAATACTGCACGTACAAAACTGCCTTCAACGCCTTTGATTTTTAACGGCAAAGCAATAAGTTCATACTGACCTTCTTTGATTGCTTTTAACTCTAAGCCTTCCAAAATCACTATATCATCTTCCAACAAAGAAATATGTGTCATATGGTTAGGTTGCGCACGTTCAATACCTAGCGTATCTATCCCTACACCATTGATTTCCAATGTTTTTAATAGCTTCGCACCACTTTCATCCAGATAAACAAAGTCATAGTCAAAACCTTGGCTTTTATCATAAAACGAATTCCGTGTCTTAAATAAAATAAAATCATCTTTTTGAATAGGTAAGTCTTTGATATCATCTGCCGTGATTACATTCTTCTCTAAATACGTCAAATCAAACACTTTACATGGCGTAATCATTCTGCGTATATCAAATGTGTCTAGTGTCTTACCATCCTTAATCATGTGTAGCGGCATATCAATATGTGTCCCTGTATGTATATTCAATGTTACATTGGTTTCATGTGCAGAGCCTGTCTGATGATTTCCAATCACATCAAAAATCGGTTTTTTTATATCCGCATCTTTATAGACCATCATCTCCGGTTCAATCAACATTGAAATATCATGTATTTGCATAATAACCTCCTTGTAATTCGCACCAATAGTTATTCATTCACCCAGCGTCGTCCATCATTTTCTATTAAGTCATCCGCCGCCTTAGGTCCATGGCTTCCTGCAGCATAATTCGGAAAGTCCGGACGCTTTTTACTCCATGCATTTTGAATAGCATCGACGAACCTCCATGAATATTCAACTTCATCCCAACGGGTAAACAGTGTTTTTTCACCTTTCATTGCATCCAGCAATAGCCGTTCATAAGCTTCTGGACTATTATATCCTACTTCACAGTTTTGACAAAAATCCATTTTTACCGGAACAATTTCATTGGTTTGACCGGGTTTTTTTGCATTAAATCTTAAGAAAACCCCTTCTGTTGGCTGAATTCGAATAATAAGCTGATTGGGCATCATGTCATCTAACTCTTTTAGATATAAAATTTTTGCTAAAGATTTAAACTGGATGACAACTTCAACTGTTTTTTCTTTTAAGCGTTTTCCCGTTCGAATATAAAACGGAACACCTGACCAGCGGAAGTTTTCGATTTCAATCTTTAGTGCGATATATGTCTCTATATCTGACTCATCATCCGTACGGTTTTCTTGACGATATCCAATCACTTGTCCATCATCACTTGGTCCATATTGTCCTCGAACAACATAGTCATCCACTTCGTCTTCTTCATATATCTTTAGTCCTTTAAAAACTTTTACCTTCTCATCACGAATGGATTCCGTATCTAAATGCACCGGCGGCTCCATTGCCGTCAACGCTAAAAGCTGAAGCAAGTGGTTTTGAAGCATGTCTTTCATCGCACCAGCTTTTTCGTAATAACCGCCTCTTTCTTGAACGCCTAATGTTTCTGTACTGGTAATCTGAATATGATCAATATATTTATTGTTCCAGATGGGTTCAAAAAATGCATTGGCAAATCGTATAACCATAATATTTTGCAACATTTCTTTGCCAAGATAATGATCAATCCGATAGATGTTTTCTTCACCAAAAGCATGGGTTATATGCTTACTCAACGCTTTTGCCGATGCTAAATCTTTTCCGAAAGGTTTTTCAATAACCACGCGCTTATAGCTTCCATTATCACTTGCCAAACCATATTCATGCAGCTTTTCAACAATAATACCAAAATACTCCGGGCTCACCGCTAAATAAAATAACCGATTCCCCTTCGTCGCATATTTATGCTCAAGCTTACACAAATACGTATCAAACTCCAAATACTCTTCTTTTCCATCAAAGTTAAGCTGATAATAAAAAATACGTGTTTTTAAATTTAACCATATATTTTCATCATAACTGTTACGACTAAACTCTTTTAAGGCGACTTCCATTTCATCAACAAAATCTTCTGTTGTTTTATCACGCCGTCCTACTGCAACAACGAAAAAATTATCCGGAAGCTGACCCTCTATAAGTAAATTATATAATGCAGGAACAAGTTTTCTTTTTGTTAAATCCCCTGTTCCTCCAAATATAACCATTGCATTTCCTATTTCACTAATCATGGACACATCTCCTTGTCTTTTTGATTATTATATAATAACAATTATTGATTATTATACACTATTTTTGAAATTCTGTGAAGTACCTTCCCTTGCGCTTAATCATATCCTCAATTCGCTCAATGTAGATGTCAACATTTTTCACATTTTCCACACGTTCCAATCGTCCGTTTGGCTGACATACTTTTGTTGTTGATCCAGCCCCAAAAGCGTATATAGAGATTGCTTCTTCAATAATCTGCATATTGTATAAACATGGAAATTCACTGGTATATCCAATATTTTCATAAGATGCCACCATATTCTTTTGTCTATAGAGATAATAAGGCTGCATATGCATCTGTTCAATCAGTACCTGACGCGAAAAAGCCAAAATATCTTCCATCTCTTCACGTTGTGCCATAGAATAGCCTTCTTGTTTTTCCTTAAGCCTCGAAGAGTTTTTTATCGCCAACGTGTGTACGGTAACCTCCGAAGGTTTTAGCCCTTGAATCGCTTCAAAGGTCTGACGAATCTGCTTCATATGCTCATTAGGCAACCCCAAAATCAGATCCATATTTATTCGCTCAATCCCGACTTCTTTTGCCAATATGTATGCATCTTTTATTGATTCAACTGAATGCTTGCGTCCAATCAAGTCCAACGTCTCTTGATTCATTGTTTGTGGGTTAATCGAAATTCGCTGTACCCCCATTTGCTTAAGGACGTCAAGTTTTTCTTTTGTGATGGTATCAGGTCGTCCTGCTTCAACAGTAATTTCTTGGTAATCTTTTAAGGGAGTAATTCCATCTATATGCTTTAAGAGTTCTTGTAGTTCTTCTGCAGATAGGGTTGTTGGTGTTCCCCCGCCAATATATAAGGCACTTAACTGATGGGTATCTTTTACTAATGGGAGAATCGCATTGAGTTCTTTTTTTAATGCAATCATATAGGCATCATGTGTTAGTTCGTATTTTTCAAGTCCATTGGAAGGGAAGCTACAGTATAGGCACCGCGTCGGACAATATGGAATCCCTACATATACGGAAGCCACCGGATAGGAATAGTCTTCATCTGTTTTAAGGTAGCCTTCTTCATAGGAGGCAACTTCAATGGCCAGTTTTGCCATAGCTTTTGAAACTTTATATTTTGAAGTTAATCTTTGTTCAATTGCTTCATGCAACGCCTCGATTGACTGTTTTTGTGATAATTCATTTTTTATTTTAAACACAAGCTTTGTGGGACGTATTCCTTGTAAAATCCCCCAAGCTGGTGAATATCCCGTACGTTTTGCCAAGCATTCAAACAAAGCCGCCTTCACTTGATAACGAAGGTCTGTTGTCACTTTATAGCCGTAGCTATCTTGTTGTTTCTCTACTCCTAACCCATTAAGACGAATATAAAAAGAATCGCCATCTATTTCTACTGAAATATCTGAACGATCTTTTTTTGTTGTTAATTCAACTAAATGGTTGGGATAAAAGACGTGGATTAACACGGAGCATTCATGAGCCAAATTATTAAATTGTGTTTTGCTGATATAAACCTGTAGTCTTTGCATTTAATTATTCGTCCTCATCACTTCATAAACTCCCATGATGTTATTTAGCTTTTTGGTTATAACATTAAGCTGATTTGAATTCTTTATCTCAATGGTTATATTGATAACCGATTCATGATTGTTCGTCGTACGTGCATTCATATTTCGAATCGGAACCCCTTCATCTGACAACACTTTAGATACATCGACCAACATACCATTGCGATCTTCTGCCGTAATTTGAAGGTCAGCCTTGTACAACATATCCGAGGCCACTTTTTCAATCATTTGCCATTCTGCATCAATTAGACGCGCTCGTTCTTCGTCTGTAAGGTTAATAATATTAACGCAGTCTGTTCGGTGAATTGATATTCCTCGTCCCCGAGTAACAAAACCAACTATTTCATCCCCTGGAACCGGAGTGCAACACCTTGAAAATCTAACTGCTAGGTCTTCAATCCCTTTAACAATAATGCCTGTTTTGGATTTTTTTGTCGTAACTTTATCATTGTTTTCATTGAACTCTTTAAGCAGTTCCTCAGGATCTACTTCGACCTTATGGTCTTTTAAGTACTCATCATGTAAGCGATTAATGATTTGCCCTTCCTTTAATCCACCATGACCAACGGCTGCACAAACTGAGTCCCAGTCTTTAAAGCCATATTTACGAATAACAATCTTTTGATATTTTGTTTCCATAATGTCATGAAGCGGAAGGCCTTTACCTTTGGCATATTTTTCAAGCAAATCTTTTCCTTTGCTAATGTTTTCTTCTTTAAACTCTTTGCGAAACCATTGATTTATTTTTGATTTTGCTTGAGAGCTTTTAACGATATTCAGCCAGTCTCTACTTGGTCCTCTTGAGTTTTGTGATGTTAAGATCTCGATACGATCACCATTTTTTATCTTTCGATCAAATGTGACAATCTTACCGTTAACTCTTGCACCGACCATTTTATTACCTACGGCACTATGAATATAATATGCAAAGTCAATCGGTGTACTTCCCTGCGGCAAGTTAATGACATCGCCTGTAGGCGTGAACGCATACACTTGATCGCTATAGACATCAAGGTCCGTTTTTAGCACATCCATAAATTCTTTGTTGTCTGACATATCTCGTTGCCATTCAAGAATCTGGCGTAGCCAATTCAGCTTCTGCTCCTCGCTTCTTTCCATTGATTCAGCAGTAGCCCCTTCTTTATACTTCCAATGCGCTGCAATTCCAAATTCTGCTGTACGATGCATATCATATGTACGAATTTGCATTTCAAAAGGTTCCCCTTCTGGTCCAATCAGTGTTGTATGCAACGATTGGTACATATTTGACTTTGGCATAGCTATATAGTCTTTGAATCTTCCAGGAACCGGAGTATACAGCTCATGAATAATTCCAAGCACGCCATAACAATCTTTGACACTTCCTACAATAGCCCGAACAGCAAACAAGTCATAAATCTGATCAATGGTTTTTTTCTGGCTAACCATTTTTTTATAGATACTAAAAAAATGTTTGGGTCGCCCAAAAACTTCGGCCTCAATGCCAACTTCTTCCAAATTTTGCTTGACTTTTTCAACAACATCTTCGATATAACGTTCACGGTCCGAACGTTTTCTTCGTATCTTCTCTACAATATCATAATATGCTTCTTTATCAAGATATTTAAGGGCTAAATCTTCCATCTCGACTTTAATTTTGCTAATCCCCAGTCGATGAGCAAGAGGTGCATAAATATCCAAAGTTTCCTTTGCTTTTTCAATCTGCTTATGTTCCGGCATATAATCTAGTGTTCTCAAGTTATGCAATCGGTCTGCAAGTTTAATTAAGATTACGCGAATATCCTTTGCCATGGCCAAAAACATTTTACGATAGTTTTCTGCCTGAATCTCTTCTTTGTCCGAAGTATATGTTATCTGACTTAATTTTGTCACACCATCAACAAGCAAAGCAATCTCTTCATTAAACTCTCTAGATATATCTTCAACCGTATACTCAGTATCTTCCACAACATCATGTAAAATTCCCGCAATTATAGACTCTTTGTCTAGTTCAAGTTCCGCCAATATATTTGCTACAGCAATTGGGTGAATCAAATATGGCTCTCCAGACTTACGTAGTTGGTTTCCATGAGCAGATTCAGCCAATTTATAGGCTTTCTCGACTAATTCAAAGTCCTCTGTCGGATGATACTTTTTTATTTTTACGATTAATTCCTCAAAACTTTTTGTTGGCATATAATCATCACTTTCTTGTCTCATTTTATGTATATTAAGGCTATGGACCTAATTTACTCATCAAAGTATTATACTCCATTATATTAAGAAACGCACTAAAATGCAAGTAAAAAAGAGCTCATGCATTAGTTGACTTCTTGCTAATGATAAGCTCTCCTATGAATAAACTAATACGTAATCAATGCTTCAACATTATATCCTTTTAATTTATCGCGTCCAGGTAAGAAAGACAATTCGATTAAATAAACCATCTTAACCACCTCGCCTCCAAAATCTTCAATTAATTTAACCATAGCTTCTGATGTCCCACCCGTAGCTAATAAGTCATCAATAATAACAACCTTATCTCCCGGTTTGATGGCATCACTATGCATTTCAATTGTAGCCGTTCCATATTCTAAGTCATAAGTTTTTTGTTTCGTTTCATAAGGAAGCTTTCCGGCTTTTCTCACAGGAACAAAGCCTTTATGCATATTGTAAGCAATCGGAACCCCAAAAATGAACCCTCTAGATTCCGGTCCCACAACATAATCAAACTCAACTCCATCCAATTGTGCCTGCATTTGATCAATAGACTCTCGCAGTGCATGTGGATCTTGCAAGACGGTTGTTATATCTTTAAATACAATTCCTTCCTTTGGAAAATCATAGACATCTCTTATAACTGTTCTTAAATCCATAGCCAATCTCCTATCTTTTTCATAGTCAACATATTTTATTATACAACGTTGATTTCTCTAATTCAACTGTTTGCGTTTTATTCATTTGTATTTGATAACATGCTATGTCTTGTTTTATTATGTCAATCAATCCAAGTTCACGAAATACTTCTAGGATTAACCGGCTTTTAATCAATGCCTTTAAGTCTTTATGATTGTCCTGAATCATAGCATTAAATTTGAACACATCCATAGCCCATTCACTTTTGGTCATAAGGGTTCGAAGCTTTCGATACACCTCAATACAGTCTTTTCGACTACACTGAATATCGTACGCCATAACCACATCATCAATATCTCCATTATCTATTGCTTCAAACTTCTGAGTAGCTTCTTTGAGGTAGCTCTCAAATTCCGGCAGATATCGCATGCCCTTTAAAAAAATCTGAGGTTTTTTGTACCCTTTCCACTCATTAATATTTAAGGTACCTATTAGTTCAATCTCTGTTTTACTATAGACATCTTCATAATATTGGGCATTATTAAAGGCAACAACATCTACCATGTTTTCTTCTTGTAAAAACTGCATTTTAAAATGCTTTTTTTCTTTCCCCATCAGCTGTTTTTGACCTACGTAACCTTGAAGTAAAAACCGTGGCTCCTGGTTGCCTGCGCCGTAGGGTTCAAGACATTTTAGCTCTTCAATCAACTCTACGTTTACCTCTTTTAAACACGCCGCATGCTCAACACGTGCTTTAGGAATAAGGGTTGTGGCACTCATATTATTCTGGGCATATTGATTTAAGCTTATACGCAAAAGTTCAATATTTTTTTCATCCAGGCTCATTCCTGCAGCCATTTCATGCCCGCCGACTTTTAGAAACAAATCTTTGGAATCCATAAGTGCATCAAAAATCGAAAATCCTTCAACGCTACGTGCTGAGCCTGAGGCAATACCTTCATGAATGGTCAGCAGTATGGTCGGTCGATAATACTTTTCTGTCAATCGAGATGCTACAATGCCAATAACTCCATGATGCCATCCATGAGAAGCCACTACAAGTATCGCTTCATTCTCCACATTACGTGTTTTTTGAATAATCGCATCCGCTTCTTCTAGAATCTGTTGTTCCATTTCCTGACGTTTTCGATTTTGAATATCCAGCTCTGTGGCTATATCCATAGCTTCATCTGCCGAATCCGTTAAAAACAACTCTACGCCGCGCTTAGCATCCCCCAATCGCCCGGCTGCATTTAGGCGTGGACCAATTTGAAACCCAATAACTCCAGCTGTTAAGGGACGTTCATGTGCCCCCACCAATGTCAATAACGCCTTTAAACCTTTGTTTCCTTGATCTTTTTCCAAGTTTTCTCGTATACGTTCAAATGCGACGGACACAATGATACGATTTTCATCAATCAACGGAACAATATCTGCAACCGTTCCTATCGCAACAATCTCAAGCAAATCAACTAAAAATTCTTCATCAATTGTATACACTTTTCCTAAGGCTTGGGCCAATTTAAACGTCACGCCGACACCGGCTAAGTTTTTGTATGGATAATTACATGCGGATTGCTTAGGATTAATCACTGCATCTGCCTTTGGTATTTGTTCTTGACACTCATGGTGATCCGTAATAATCATGTCCAGCCCTAGATTCTTGGCATGAGCCACCTGCTCTATGGCAGTAATTCCCGTATCAACACTGATAATCAACTGGCCACCACGCTCATAAATCCAATCAATAGCTTCTTTATTGATACCATATCCTTCATCAATTCGATCCGGAATATAGTATGCTACATTTGCACCACATGCCTTTAATGTTTTAACGAGTATAGATGTACTTGTTATTCCATCAACATCATAATCTCCATAGACATAAATACTATTTTTTGCATCAATATGCTTCTGAATAAGCATAACAGCTTTTTCCATATCTTTTAAACCATAGGGGTCATAAAGCAGATGATACGTTGGGTACAAAAAATTCTTTGCATCATCTACTGTATATATCCCACGGTGAACTAATAGTTTGCAAATCAGTTCACTCTTGTTAATACCTTGGTCCTTTAATTCTTGATGAAGTTTTTTTATATGTTGCTCATCACTTGTTGTCGTTTCAATAATTAAAGGTTTTAACATATATACTCCTTATTTTTGAGCGTTTTGAATCTTTGCTTCTTCTTTTTTCTTAAGAACATACCACAACGGACTTGCAATAAATATTGAAGAATATGTTCCTGAGATTATTCCGACCATAAGCGGCAATGCAAACTCACGAATCGATGCCACACCTAAAAGATTTAATACAAAAACCATAATAAACGTTGTTAATGATGTATTGACCGAACGTGATATGATTTGGCTGATGCTGGTATTGATTACACCATGATAATCTCCGTGTTTCATTGTTTTTTGATTATCTCGAACACGGTCAAATAAGACAATCGTATCATTAATAGAATACCCGACAATCGTTAGCATGGCCGCAATAAATGAATTGTTAACCGGAATAAACAAGACTGAGTACACTGTAAATACGATAAACACATCATGAATCAATGCTATAACAGCTGCAACACCAAATCGAAAATCATGGAATCGCATTGAAATATAAATAAGAATACCAATGGATGCAATAATTACTGCAATAATTGCGTCGCGTCGCATTTCCGTACTTATCGTCGCACTAATATTTTCGCTTTCAATATTCTCAGCAGAAATAGAGAATTTTGCCATTAACGCTTCACGCAAGGCCATCCCTGTTTCCGTGTCTAATTCTTTTGTTTTGATAACAAATTGTCCAGCCCCGTCGATACCTTTGACAATATTCATCTGAGGCGTATCATCTCCTGTTGCTTCGACGACTAAGTCTCGAACACCTTCTTGTAATTCTTCCAATGTATCATAGACAACTTCGTTAGTTGTAACTAATGTCGATGTTCCACCCATAAATTCAATATCATAATTTAAGAATGCACCATCGGTTCCTTTGTGAACAGGCAACATTATCAATCCAAGAAGAATAATCGCAAGTGAAATAGCAAACCATGTTTTTCGTCGCTTAACAATATCAAAGACTTTAACATGATAGTCCCGTCCATATAGTGCCTTATTGGTAGCTCCAAGTTCAACAAAGCTCATCAAGATTATTCGAGTGACAACTAAAGCTGTAAACATGGAAATAATAATACCTAAAGCTAAGGTTTGGGAGAATCCTCGAATCGTTCCTGTCCCCATAATATACAGTACAGCTGCCGCAATCAATGTTGTAATATTTCCATCAACGATCGCCGTTCTAGCTTTTCTAAATCCGGCACTTACAGACGCTCGAAGTGTTTTGCCGACTTCTAATTCTTCACGAATCCTTGAGAATATAATAACATTGGCGTCCACGGCCATTCCGACCGACAAAATCATCCCGGCAATTCCAGGTAATGTCAAGGTCATATTTGTAATGGATAAAACAATAATTACCAAAGACGCATAAAAAGCTAAAGCAAGAACGGATGCTAATCCAGGCAAACGATAATAGAAAATCATAAATGCAAAGACAAGCAAAATTCCAATTAAGCCGGCTTTGACCGATGTATCAATAGCATCTTTACCCATCTTAGCTCCGACGACATTCGATCGCAGTTCTTTAAGCTCAAGAGGTAATGCTCCAATACGAATATAGGTTGCTAGTTCATTTGCATCATCAATCGTTGCCATTCCTGAAATTGTGGCTACACCATCGGTTATTGCTGTACTTACCGTAGGTGACATAATCGTTTCGCCATTATAGACAATATTAATAGGCTTATTGACATTATTTGCAGTAGCAACAGCAAACTTATCTTTTCCTGACGCATTTAAATCAAGAATAACCACATATCCAAATCCATCTGGATTACTTGCTGCATTGGCATCTTTAACATCACTACCTGTGATTGCCACCACACCGTCCATATCTACAAATTTTAAGTCACCTGGTTTTCCAAGTTCCTCAAGAACTTTATTTGGGTCAGATACATTTGGAATATCCACGTTAATCCGACGTTTACCTTCGCGATATACTTCACCTTCTGTATATCCACTTCCAGTAATACGTTGATTTAACTTGTAAATTGTATCATTCATTTCACGATCAGTTGGTTCATCCTTAATTGTGGAATATGTAATACTTACACCACCTGCTAAATCCAAACCTAAATTGATGTCTTTTGCACTTCCTATCGCATTGCTTCCGACACCATTAAATGCAACAAAGAGTCCTCCTGCGATAATTAATAAAGATAACAAAAGCGCTACAAGGCTTTTCCCCTTCATAAAGTAATCCTCCTTAAGTTTTATTTGGCAACAAGTTCACATGCACGCATATAGATAGCACACTCGACTCTTTTTTTTTCTAAATCGCATCCCATTTCATAAGCTTCTGTAATAGAACCTTGGAAATTATATGCATTGGCACTACATCCACCACTGCAATAAAATTTTGCCCAACAGGATTGACACGCTTTTTTGGAATAGACATTACACCCTTTGAATTCTTGTTGCATTGAAAGGTTCTCGACACCTGTGTCTAGATCACCCATTTTAAACTGTTCCATTCCAACAAACTGATGGCATGGATATAGGTCCCCTTGTGGTGTAACTGCCATATATTCAAACCCTGCACCACATCCGGTTAACCGTTTTGCAACGCATGGTCCACCTGTTAAATCAATCATGAAATGGAAAAAGTTGAAGGTTGTTCCTTGTTCCTTATATTCCATCATCTTCTGTGCCAGATGTTCATATTCTTTCAATAGTTGCGGGATATCTTCTTTTTGAATTGCATAGGCTTCATCTAAAGGTGCCACTACCGGCTCGACTGAAATCTGATCAAATCCTTCTCTTGCCATATGAAGAACATCTTCTGCAAAGTCCAAGTTGTGGTGAGTAAATGTTCCTCGAATATAATAACTTTTATCACCACGTTGCTTAATCAATTCTTTGAACTTTGGCATAATCAAATCATAACTTCCTTTTTTATTGGAAGCCGGTCGCATGTAGTCATGGACTTCTTTTCGTCCGTCACAACTTAAGACAACATTATACATATGCTCATTGATAAAATCCATTTTATCTTGATCTAATAACACACCATTGGTTGTAATGGTAAAACGGAATTTTTTATTGTGCTCTGCTTCTAATCCTTTTGCATAAAAAACCGTTTCTTTAACAACATCAAAATTCATTAAAGGTTCACCGCCAAAAAAATCCACTTCAAGATTTTTCCGTTGACCTGAATGCTTAATGAGAAAATCTATAGATTTCTTTGCTATATCTAGGGGCATAATCGAGCGGTCTCCATGGTATTCGCCTTCTTCAGCAAAACAATATTGACATGCAAGATTACAATCATGCGCCACATGCAAACACAGCGCCTTAACAACGGTCTCTCTCTGACCAAATGACTCTACAACCTGTGCATATTCATCTTCAGTAAAGAGCACTTTTTGTTCAACAAGCGTTTGGATTTCATTTTTTACTTCGATTAGATCGGCTTCAGGATATTTAGTTTTTAACTGTTCAATCACTTCGTCTTCCGAATATTTTTGGTTCAATAATTCGATAAATTCATAGGAACATTCATCAAATAAATGAATCGCGCCACTATTGACGTCAATAACGAGATTCATTCCATTCATTTTATATTGATGTATCACGATATACTTCCTTTCAATCATTGAATAATTCGATAATCATTTAATAAGCAGCGACTGTACGTCACTGCTTATCTACTTACCTATTTTCATTTTCGCAGCTTTGGTTACCTACAGTACATGACGTCTTACAAGCTGACTGACATGATGTTTGGCATTCTCCACAACCACCGTGCTTAACCGTATTTTGTAACACTGCACTGTTTAAAGTTTTGATATGCTTCATTTTACACAGCCTCCTTTTTCTTAACCTTAACTATTATATCATAGTTCCTGTATATTTAAAATCTTATTTTATAGAAATTATCACCAAAGTATGCTATCATGAAGTCCTAAACGCTTTAATTTGCCACATATAAAGGAGTTATTATGATTGATTTACATACCCATACAACAGCTTCAGATGGAACGTATTCACCACAGCAACTCATTGATTATGCTATCGCAAAAAAATTAAAAGCTCTTGCAATAACAGACCACGATACAATTGACGGATTATTAGAAGCACAAGCCTATATGTCTGAAAAAGGAATCTCCAAAGACACCCTCGAACTCATTAATGGCATTGAACTTTCCACGACCATGGATCGATATGATTTTGACATCCATATTGTCGGTTTATTCATAAATATTAAACATCAAAGTTTTATTCATGGATTAAAGCGCATTTATGATGACCGTGAACGTCGCAATGAAAAAATGATAGCTTCACTCCAAGCCCACGACTATGACATTACTTCTGCCAAGCTTAAAGCCCACGCAAAAGACAGCGTCATCACTCGCTCACATTTCGCAAGTTATCTCGTCCAAAAAGGTTATTTTGAAAAAACCAAGGACGTCTTTCATACGCTTATTGGAAACGGAAAAAAATTCTACGTCCCTCGAGAAGATGTCTCTAGCCAGTCCGCCATTGAACTCATAAAAAAAAGCGGGGGTATACCCGTCTTGGCACACCCCACTCTTTATCCGCTAGACAGCAACGGCCTATATTCACTTGTTGATCAATTAAAAAGTTATGGTCTAGAAGCAATTGAGACGTATTATTCTCTTTATAGCTCTCAGGAGACACGCGCTATGCTTCATATTGCCAAACGGTTTTCTCTGTTACGCTCCGGAGGTTCTGACTTTCATGGAGCCAATAAACCCGGTAATGATCTAGGAACCGGTTTTGGTCATCTATGTGTTCCTGATGAACTGCTCATTGCTATGCATCAACACCTCTAGTCATCATGATGCAAGATACGCTTAGCCATTGGCGCACGTAATCGATGCGGCTGTGGAAATGCAGAACCAATAAGCGGTCTTGCATATCGAAAGAATGCATCTGTGACATTATTGCCTGCGGCATTAATAAACTCATCCGGCATATATTTTGTCTTGCCGGCAACAGCTTCTAGGGGATACAGATGATAATTAATGCTATAATCTCCTGTTCTTTCTAAAACAATGGAGCCATCGACATTATCCCAAATGGCGAACTGGGCTGCCTTTTCTCCAACTTCACGTGCTTCATGAGAATCCACATCCGATATAGCTCCGATGAAGTTTCTTTGGGTATATCCCAAAGTATCTGAGCGTACACGTGTGTAATTAAGACGTGTTTTAATCAGATCAGACAACATATCTCCTAATTGCCCCGATCCTGATAATTGAACATTGCCGTGTGCATCTTTTTCAATACTATCTGTTAATGATAGCATAATTGGTTTGCCACTCTTATCTTTGATTCCCTCAGAAACTGCAATAACACAGCGTCCATATTTTTCGTAGACATTTTTGACGTCAATAAGAAACTGCTCAACATCAAATGCACGCTCCGGAAGATAAATTAAATGCGGTCCATCATCCGGATATTTTTTTGCCAAGGATGAAGCCGCCGTCAAAAAGCCTGCATGCCTTCCCATGACCACTCCAATATAAACTCCTTGAAGTGCACGATTATCAAGATTAATGCCGATAAATGCTTCTGCAACATATCTCGCAGCGGAACCATATCCCGGCGTATGGTCATTAAGGACCAAATCATTATCAATTGTTTTTGGAATATGAATAGCACGAAATTCATATTCTGATTGTTTTGCATTTTCATTGACAATCCGTACTGTATCCGCAGAGTCATTTCCTCCGATATAGAAAAAGTAGCGGACATCATGTGCTTTTAAAACTTTAAAGATTTCTTTACAATAGGCTTCATCCGGCTTAATTCGAGTCGATAACAATGCCGACGCAGGTGTAATTCCAACTTGTTCTAAGTTATGTGTCGTTTCTCTAGTCAGGTCCATAAAGCGTTCATTAATAATGCCTTCCACACCATTGATTGCCCCATATACTTTAGTAATTTGTGGAAACTTGCGTGATTCAAGGACTGCACCAACTAAGCTTTGATTAATAACAGCTGTCGGCCCTCCCCCTTGAGCAATAAGCACTTTACCTCTTAGTTCCATTGAATCAGCTCCTTGTATAGTATTTGTACTCATATTTTACCACATATATATGCTTTCGTGCATAAAAGCATATAAAAAAAGCGAATTCATTTGATTATCAAATCCATTCGCTTTTTTTATACTACCTATGCAATTAAGAAAATGTACATATCATTACTTATCGTCTGATTTTTTGTCATCTGACTTTGATTCTTCTGTTACTTCTTTTGCAATACTCATGTCTGGTTCTGTTACAGAAACAATCGCTGATTTTTGAACTGGAACTCGAACAGATTTATTCGTTCCAAATTCAACAACAACAACATTGTTAATAACATCCACTACTTTTCCAAACAACCCACCTGAGGTTAACACTGAATTTCCTACTTCAATTGAATTTTGCATTGCATCAATTTGTTTTTGTTTTTTACGCTGTGGTCGAATAATGAAAAACCAGAAAATAGCAAAAATGGCCCCATAAATTAATAACAATGATGTAAGTCCACCTGCTGGCGCTCCAGCTCCTGCTTCTAATAATACTAATATTTGATTCATATAATCCTCCTTGTATTTTCATCAGAAATTACTTCTGACTATTTTTAAATCCTTCAATTTTTTTGCGTTTGTATTCTGAAAAACGTCCTTGGTCAATCGCTTCGCGAATCTCTTCCATCATTGTATTATAAAAATACAAGTTATGTAACACAGCCAGACGCATACCTAACATTTCCTTCGCCTTTAAAAGATGTCGAATATATGCGCGTGAATATCTTTGACATGCCGGACATCCACAGTTTTCATCAATCGGTCGATCATCGTCTTGATATTTAGAATTCAATAAGTTCATCTTACCATGGTCTGTATAGACATGTCCATGGCGACCATTTCTCGAAGGATATACGCAGTCAAAAAAGTCAACACCGCGCTCAACCCCTTCTAATATATTTTCCGGAGTACCTACCCCCATTAAATATGTTGGCTTGTTTTGCGGCAAATACGGCACTGTTTCTTCAAGAATACGATACATCTCACTATGAGATTCTCCAACGGCTAATCCGCCAAGAGCATAACCATCTAGATCTAGTTCTGATATGACCTTTGCATGTTCGATACGAATATCTTCAAACGTTCCGCCTTGATTGATACCAAAAAGCATTTGTTTTGGATTGATTGTACGTTCTTGCTGGTTTAATTTGGTCATCTCTGACTTACAACGTTCTAGCCAACGTGTTGTCCGATCTACTGAGTCTTGCATATACTCCCTTGTTGCAGGATGCGGTGGACATTCATCAAATGCCATAGCAATAGTCGAGGCAAGATTTGACTGTATCTGCATACTTTCTTCGGGTCCCATAAAAATCTTGCGACCGTCAATATGTGATGCAAAATATACGCCTTCTTCTTTGATTTTACGTAGCTTAGCCAAACTAAATACTTGGAACCCACCTGAATCTGTTAGTATCGGTTTGTCCCACACCATAAACTTATGCAATCCCCCAAGCTTATGAATAAGCTCATCTCCGGGACGCACATGCAAATGATATGTATTGGATAATTCAACTTGGCATTTTATGTCTTCCAAATCTTTTGTTGATACGGCACCTTTAATGGCCGCTGCAGTTCCAACATTCATAAAAACAGGCGTCTCAATCGTTCCATGCACTGTGTGAAAACGTCCACGTTTTGCTCGCCCATCTACTTTTAACAATTCATACATAATTTCACCTATCTATTTTGATTTCGCATCAAGTTTTCGTCGCTTAATGCCTATTCTCTTCTATTAGTATACACGTTTTTGTTCAAAAAACTAGTAAAACTTTATTAAAATCTGATATAATCGAAAAAAATTTAAAATTTGACAAACTTGCTTTATCACTTTAAATCAATTATAATTGTAGATACTTTCGCAAACATGAGCATAGAAAGGATGATATTATGGCTGGATCCATATTTGGAAAAATATTTACAATAACAACATGGGGAGAATCCCATGGTCCTGGAGTTGGTGTCGTCATTGATGGATGCCCTGCAGGATTAAAACTTCTTGAAAGGGATATACAACTGGATTTGAACAAACGTCGTCCAGGACAATCTCCCTATTGCACGCCTCGTGATGAGGCCGACAAAGTTAAAATTCTTTCCGGAGTTTTTGAAGAAACAACGACAGGAACTCCGATTTCACTTTTAGTTTACAACAAAGACCATCGTTCACGCGATTATACTGAAATCATGGACGTCTATCGTCCAGGACACGCTGACATGGCTTACGATGCGAAGTATGGTTTTAGAGATTATCGCGGAGGCGGGCGCTCCTCAGGTCGTGAGACAATTGCCCGAGTCGCTGCCGGTGCTATTGCCAAAAAAATCTTAAAGGAACTTGGTGTTGATATTGTCACTTATGCAAAGTCTATCGGACATTTAACCATGAATGATAGCCATTTTGACCCTTCCATTATTTTTGATAACCCCTTCCGATTTGCTGACGAAGCACTTATCGAACCTTGTGAAAAATACATGGATGATCTTATAAAAGAAGGTAATTCGGCTGGCGGTGTAATCGAATGTCGTATTAATGGACTTCCTGCTGGTATCGGACAGCCTGTTTTTGATAAACTTGATGGTCTTATCGCCCATACAATTATGTCAATCGGTGCAATCAAAGGAGTTGAAATCGGAGCTGGTTTTAATGCAGCAACAATGACAGGTTTTGAAAACAACGACTTCTATAAAGACGATGACGGACATGTAAACAAAGCCACTAACCATGCCGGCGGAATGACTGGCGGTATTTCAGATGGTAGCGAAATCACTGTCCGTGCGGCCGTCAAACCGACTCCAAGTATTCACTTAGAACAAAAAGCCACGAATCGTCGTGGCGAGCTTATTGACCTGGTCATTGGCGGGCGTCATGACCCTGTTATCGTTCCACGTGCGGTCATTGTTGTTGAAAATATGATTGCAGTTACTTTACTCGATCTTCTTCTGCAACAGACAACAACCCAAATGGACTACATCAAAGCAATCTTTAATAAAGAGCAATAAGTAAAAGGTTATGTCACGATCTTGTGACATAACCTTTTATTTCGAGTATAAGCACCCATACTCCACCAAGAAAAATAAACCAATCTGCAATATTGTAGTATAGATTCTTAGTCCATTTAATTGCAAAAAAATCTGTCACTTTTCCTTCGTGGACGCGATCAATAAAATTACCGATTGCCCCACCTAAAATACATGAAAGCCCAAATACCATTCCACGATCTTTTTTTATAAAAACATAAATCAACCACACAATAAAAACAAAAAAAACTGCCATTCCTTGAATCAACGCTAATAACACCGGACGGTCTTTTAAAAGACCTCGAAATGCCCCTTTGTTATAAACCAGCTTCAAAGTCATTCCATTTTTTTTATATGTATTGGAAGCCAACTTTTTTCTGGCATAATATTTGGTCATTTGGTCTATTGCAATAATGATGATAATAAAAACAAATGAAGCTAGCATGTGTACCCCTTTCTATTCCACTGGGTAATCTAATGTTGATACCTCACTAAGATTTTTTATCAGTTCCTTTATGATATGCGGGTTACCTGCCACAACTGCATAGCGTTCTCGAAGAGGTTTTGACAAGCAGACTCCACCGGCTTCTTGAACAATGAGTTGCGCCGCTATAAAATCCCACGGGCTTAGATTCATTTCAAAATATCCTTCTGCCCGACCACTTGCGACAAAGGCCAAATCAATGCAAGCAGAACCTGTACGTCGTATTCCTGCAACGATTGGCATGATTTTTGCAAAATACTTTTCGTTATTATCAGGACTTGTTTTTTTATCATATGGGAATCCTGTTGCAATAATTGAAGCATCCATTACCCCATGGCTACTTACATGAATCGGCTCGCTATTAAGATATGCACCTTCACCTTGAATTGCCCAAAAATAGTCATCCATATAAGGTACATATACACTGCCAAAAATTGTTTTTTGATTATATTGTAATCCAATAGCAATCGAAAATAATGGATATCCATGGGCATAATTGGTCGTCCCATCAACTGGATCTATCACCCACAAAAATTCACTGTCATGATTGGCTGTGGTCATACCACTTTCTTCACCTAATATAGCATGCTCAGGAAAATGGGTTTCAATATAATGAATAATCCTTCGTTCGGATTCTTTATCTACTTCAGTCACCAAGTCGACTGCAGACGTTTTTTTATCAATTTCCAAATCTTGCCTTCCTAGATTTTCCAGTTGATATTGTCCAACTTCTTTCACCAAATCATGTATGTGATTTTTTATTTTATACAATTCTTCAAGATTCATATGTATTTCCTTTCATTTTAATGTATTTGACACTTTGGATTCTTCTGATAAAATTATAATACCATATACTTAACACAAAGACTAGGAGGTTTATTATGTCATTATTATTAGGTTCACATGTTTCTATAGCCAAGGGGCTTCTTGGCGCCGCACAAGAAGCACATAGCTATGGTTCGGATACATTTATGGTATATACCGGCGCACCTCAAAACACACGCAGAAAAGAACTGCAAGACATGAAAATTGAAGAGGGCAAAGCCTTTATGCGCGAACATCAACTTATAGGTCCGATTGTTCATGCACCATATATTATTAATTTAGCTTCTCATAAAGACTCAATTTACACTTTAGCCAAAGATTTTCTTCGCCAAGAACTTATACGTAGCGAAGCTTTTGGCGCTAAGTATATTGTGCTGCATCCAGGCTCTTTTACAGAAACCAATCTTGACTATGGAACACAACAAATTATCGATGGTCTTAACGAAGTCCTTACTGGCGATGAAGGTCCCATGATTTGCCTTGAAACCATGGCTGGAAAAGGCTCAGAAATAGGCCGTACCTTTGAAGAACTGGCAAATATTATCGCCGGAGTGACCCATGACCAGCGACTAGGCATTTGCCTTGATACATGTCACATTCATGATGCTGGATATGACATCATCCATGATCTTGATGGGGTCCTTGATACTTTTGATGCTATTCTCGGATTAGATCGCTTAAAAGTTTTACATATCAATGGCTCACTTAATCCCAGAGGAGCGCATAAAGACCGTCACGCTAATTTAGGCGCTGATGCAACCAATCCAAAAGGTCAGGACCACATTGGTTTTAACACTTTGTATAATGTTGTTCATCACCCTCGCCTTGCAGGACGTCCTATGATTTTAGAAACTCCATGGCTAGATAAAAAAACAAATCTTTACAAAGAAGAAATCGAGAGACTACGTAAGTAGTCTCTCGATGTTAACACACAAAATACGTCTTATAATCCACAGATTTTTTTAGAACATCTGCTAAGGAAGCTTTTGCCATGCCAATCCCCTTATCGGACAAACTATAATATGTCCATTTGCCTTCTTTTCTTGAATTTACAAGTGTACTTTCAAGGAGAATTTTCATATGGTGGGATAATGTAGACTGTGCAATTTTAACTTCTTCCAATAAAGTACAGGCACATTTTTCACCTTCTTGAAGTGATGTTAGTATGTGCAATCTATTTTCATCAGACAGGGCTTTAAACACCGCTGCCGTTTGTTTGTAATTATTCATGTCAACTCCTTATTCATTCCTTGCTCTTATTCTTAGGTTAACACATTCTTCACTCATCCTCGATGAGGGCACCCCGGCCAACAGCAGGGACGTTTTTTACCTTGGACAATATCATATGCCATACGTTCAAGATGCTTCTTGCGCGTCTCGTCTTTTTTCACACTAATAACCCAACAAATCCATTCATTGCGGGCTAAGGGTGTCAAAGCATTCCATTTTTCAAGTAATTGTTCATTACCTTTTAATTGGGCTTGCATATCATTGGGTATCTCGTGCACCACACCGGTCGCTATCTCTTTATCCATCAATAACTCCTTTCATTTAACTATTAAAAGAGTGACATCTGTTCTACATGCTGTTCTGGAAATGTATTCAAATATGCAAAAATTTGTTGTGGGCGATATAAAATATTATGCTCTTGACATGTTTTTTTATAATATTGCATCAGCGCCTTATGATTCTCACTTCTAAGTTCATAGGCATAACCATATCTTGCATGATACCTCTTTTGCATTCCCGAAAAAAAACGATTCAGGGCATCATAAAAATATTCTCGGTCGCCTTCTCTTAATGTAACGCCCATGCCAAAATTCATAATCCCTTTGACCTTTGCTTTTATACAATACTCTAAAATTCCTTCAAGATTTTCACGTGTATCATTGATAAAGGGTAATATTGGTGTTAGCCATACAACTGTTGGAATATTATGCTCTTTAAAAATTTGAAGTGCTTCATAGCGCTCTTTTGTTGTTGAGACATTAGGTTCAACAATTTTACATAAGTCTTCATCATATGTCGTAAGTGTCATCTGTACGACACACTTAGACTTTTTATTTATCCGCTCTAAAAGATCAAGATCGCGTAAAATTCGCGTGGACTTTGTCTGTATTGCAAGACCATATCCATATTTTTCTATAATTTTTAAACATTGGCGTGTTAATTGCAATTTGTCTTCACAATGCATATATGGATCACTCATTGCTCCTGTTGCAATCATACATTTATTACGTTTTGACCGAAGCCGTTGTTCAAGTAAAATAGGTGCATTTTGTTTGACTTGAACATCTTCAAAATCATGTGTAAATTGATAGCACTTACTTCGACTGTCGCAATAAATGCAACCATGAGTGCATCCTCTATAGATATTCATCCCATTTTTCGCCGACAAAATGCTTTTTGCATCAACAAAATGCATCTATTGCCTCCTTCTTCTCAGCTTTTCTTATCGCGTTCCAATCTTATCGATGACTTTATGTGCAGAGCCTGATATTTCTTCTGTATTGGCTGTAATCTCTTCTATTGAGGCTGATATGTTATCGATTGAACCATTCATTTCATAAAGCCGCTCATCAATCCGTTTGGCAATCTTTACAATTGATGAGATTGCATCTAACATGGCAAACTGTTCGTCTTGAGTACTCTCTGCGATTTCTTTTGACTTTTCCGCTAATTTTTTTACTTCTTCTGCAACGACTGAGAACCCTCTTCCATGTTCTCCCGCACGTGCAGATTCAATAGCCGCGTTAAGCGCCAAAAGATTTGTTTGATTTGCAATGGCTACGATTTGGGTACTTGCCTCTGAAAAACGTCGTATTTTATCTTCCATATCCATCACACGGTCATTTAAATTTTTATTAATACTATCAATTTCATAACTTTGTTCACTAATTTTTGATACCCCTGTCGCATTGACTTCATTGCCTTGAGTCAAGGTATCAATTGAATTTAATATAACTTTAATCTCTTTGCCGATTTCATCAGCTTCCCTTAATCGTTGTTCTGAAATACGTGTCATCTCTTCAACTAATTCCAATTGATCTTGTTTGGCTTCAATCATCTCTTTTTCAATCTCAACGGTTTTTTTATTGAAATCGATACAGTTGCTTGCTACATTAAGTTGATTGTATATTGCCGTTACCATTTTTTCGCATGAATTATAGCCGCAAGCTGCACAATTAATCTTTTGACTCTCTACATCGTGTTTATTCATCTGACCATAAATCTCTTGCTTTGTCTTGGTATCTGCTGTCGGTAACGCTAGAGACAGCCCTTCACTTGTATATGTTCTTCTAAAAGAGTTAACATCAAATAGTTTGTCAAATATCTTATGCATGGAACGAATTTTCTTGCGTTTTATTATTCCTATCTTTTCTATGTGTTTTTCTTTTTTTCTCTTGTTGAATGTCCGATCCACTTCATCAAGTGACATCGTTCTTTCAAGAGCATTTTGCTGCGTTCCGGTTCCAAAGTTACATCCATAACTACAGTTTAACACATCTAATAAAAGCGGCAATTCATTGCCCTGATTTAGACATTGCGCATATTCTTTTAAGTAATCATATACATGATGCGGTCCTTCAATTTGGCGAATCCAAGCATCTGAATTAAAATACTCCACATTTTCTTTTAATCCGCCAGGTCGGCTAAATAACACCCCTAATCCAGCCTGTATATCGTCAAATTCTGTTTCGTCATATGCTTGGTAATCTACATCTTGTTGTTCAAGATATTCAAGGAGCTTCTTATATGTGATGTTATATTCAATATATTGATGTGTGTTTTTATCAGCAATCTCATCCCCTTTGCCTATACACGGTGACAAAAAACCGATCTTATCCGTGATATGCTTATATTCTCGCATGTAGATTGCACTACACATCATCGGACTTTGAATGGGGGAGAGCTTGTCAATTAACTTTGGTTGATATTTTTCGATAAATGTTACAATCGAAGGACAAGGTTGCGCAATCATGCTTTGTATTTTTTCATCTTTTATCACTTTTAAATATGCCCATACAGTTATATCTGCTCCAAAAGACACATCATAGATGAAGTTCACGCCTATGCTTCGCAAATACCCAAATAATTTTTTATATTCTAAAATATTAACGATAATCGCCGGTGCTGCTAATATCGAGATTGGTTCTCCGTTTTTCAAGTCTTCAAAAAATCGTTCTGTATCATCTGTAAACCTTCGTGCATCATGTTCACACACTCGAATACATTCTCCACAATGAATACAGCGATTCGCATCAATTTTAACCCGATTATCTCCCTCAAGAAGATATGCAATATTTGCTCCTGGAATTGGACAATTCCCAATACATTGATTACACCCAACACATTTTTCTTCATCTAAATACAATCTGTCACTCACCATCTCTTGCCTCCATAAAGTTGTTGTTTTTTATAGGATATAACACTTTTTTCCAAAAAGCAAGTGACGGCTTTGTTCTATTTTCACATATTTAATGCGTATCCCTTTCTATTTTTGCTACAGATATGCCATCGTCTTGAAAGTGCTTCTAACTCTGAAGCTAATTTTTTCTACATACAAGTTCCCCTTTCCCAATGGGAACTACTAATGCATCAACTCTCGAATCATTCAATGCTCTTTTTATCATAGGCTCTAATGTCTCATAATGATTAATTGCATTATCCGCTATTAATATCCCTCCTGGCACCAAACGGGGTATAATCTGTTCATAGCATTGTGCATATACTTCTTTTTCAGCATCTAAAAAAGCAAAAGCAATATTATTCATCTGTTCTAGATATTCCAAGGCATCTGCTTGTACCAGTTCAACAAAATCCTCAATTTGCGCTTCGCAAAACGTCTCTTTTGCCATCTTTGCTTTATCTTGAAGGATTTCAAATGTTGTTAAACGAACATTACGCTCCATACACGCCAAGACTATCCACATGGATGAATAACCCGCACTTGTTCCGACTTCAACAAATCGTCCCTTGGGGCAATTGGCTGCCATCATAGCAATAAATTTTCCTGTCTCCGGCGGGATTTGACGGAGACGCTCCATTCTCGAAGTTCCATCTTTCCTATCTTGCTCATCAATTTTTTCCAAATATTCCATTCTGTTTTTCATAGCATCTGATACTTTTTCAAACATTGGGGTCTCCTCCATTTTCTGTCTATATCCTTGTATCAATTAGGTATCAAAGTATCTTTTTTCATTTGATATCGGTCAATCCTTTGGGATTTAGCTCCTTGATCATATACAATATTAAAGCAGTTTTCTTCTGCATCAAAGAAAATATATCCATCAAAAACGTCATTCAACTGAGCTTTAAACCACTCGTTATCTCTAGGCTTATACACTGTAACTTGGCCATCATACTGGGAAATCCATTCTAGAACATGGTCATTATCAATGTCTGCAATTTGTATTGGCAACGCTTTATCTATATGCACTCTAAGATTATCGTCTTCAAGGGTCACATAGTACTCAATTGGATATATTGCTCCAAGCGCACCGAATATCCTAATATATTCATTCCCTTCGACATTTATTGAATCGATTGCAATCATATCCAATTGATACGCAATCTCTCCAATTTCATGTATCTGTCCTGCAAGCTGTACACCAATATAATAATTATCCGTATCTTTATGGTAAACATAAAAAATATATTTTTGAAAAGTGAGTTCCTGCTCTATAGCTATCATATCTTTGTCAATAATTATCGGTTCAGTTTCTTCAACTGGTTGAAAACTTAACGCTATATTCGTTGGTTGTTTATACAACGTACATCCGGACACTGTGATACATATTATACACCAAATTAAAAACCGCATGCTTTATTTATCTCCTATGGTCATCATCATCCACTTCTCAATGGTTTCAAATCCAACTTTATGATAGATTCTGCCCGCAGCAGGATTGTCATAAAACAGACACAGTGTTTTACCTTCTGACATTACCTCCATACATAACTTTATCAAACATTTGTGCATAAAACCTTTTCCTCTATAGTCTTTTCGCGTAGCAACACCAACGACCATAGCTGATTGTGAATTTTCCGCGGTGGTTTGGGCAATAGCAACCATTTCTCCATTAACATCTTCCATATAAAAAACACGTCCAGTTTTAGTTTGTAGTGTATGTTCAATTCGCTCAATTGAATTAGTAACTCGATTAAATTCTTCAATTGTTTCAATGAGCTCATATATCCTTTTAGCATCCTTTTTGTCGGCTTTTTTCACCTGTGTCATGGATTCATCGTGTAATAGTTTGTCTTGATGTGTCAGCTCGCAAAAAAATGTGGATTGTGTTTTATGTTCAGGGAGTATCTTATCAAATCGGTCAAGTATGCTTTCTTTTCCTGAGACGATCTTCGTTCCTTCAGTGCGCAAAATAATTTCCACGAAATCCGTAATGTCTATGTCCTCTTTCTTGAAATACGGAATATAGCTTTCATGAAATTTTAGCAATACTCCTTCTATCTGGTTATCTTGTGTAAATTGTCCCCAGAGTGTCTGAAACTCTTCTTCAAAGCCAAATGCCTCAATGTCACCAATAATGAACAAATTAATGGAGGCTTCCTCACGCAAAAAATCCAAAACCCTCTGCCGATCTTTTTCTTCTAATCTTCGAACCATGTGCTCTCTCCATTCGAGTATGATTTTTTATATATTATACACTATTTCAATGCTGAATGCACATATGACTTAACCATTGTTTTTCCCCTTTTTCACTATCCAAAAACCACAAAACAAAAGCGTCATTAAGTGAATCCCAAGGCCGACAAGATATCCCGGCATGAGAAGAAGCTTTAATAAAACCGACTCCTGATTCATCAATAAAAATCCTTGAGTAACTCCATTTAAAAGATAATCATAGGATTCTTTCCCCAACCTCCAATTTTTATTTGGTGAAAGAAACGTGTT
The DNA here is from genome assembly GCA_038396585.1 of Vallitaleaceae bacterium 9-2. Taxonomy (NCBI): domain Bacteria; kingdom Bacillati; phylum Bacillota; class Clostridia; order Lachnospirales; family Vallitaleaceae; species Vallitaleaceae bacterium 9-2. Next base: position 2,164,664 of record CP121691.1, read on the forward strand.
TAATACTACAAATTTTTCTATCTTTTCTTCAAAAGTATATGACACTCCCCATTGATTCTGTTCTCGCCTAAGAATGACAGGCTCTTTTTTTCGTTCATATTGGCGCAATTGTCTCGCCACAGTATTCTCAACAAAAAGATGATCTAATGTTATAAAGGTATTATAATTATAGACCTCAAAACCCTCTATCTTTAGTATAGAAAATTGCTTGCGATCACCATTTCCTAAAAATTGAATAATCATCTGTGTCGCTCCTTTTGGAACTTTGACCAACTGTTCATAATGATTCCATTGAGATTTATACTGCTCTTCCACTTCATTTATATATATATCTCCTTTGAAATTATTCGCATCATCAAGAAAAAGAACTTTTGCATGTCGATTTTGTAGATACTCCGATTTGGCATCATAGCGAATCAAAAACTCCTCCTCAAAGTATACATCTATTTTTTGTGTTCCATAACTATACCAATCTGTAGAACAGGTTGGATCCATAGTAATCGTTAGCATATCATTTTTAATCTCTTCCCGCATCATATCCGGTGTAATACGTTCGCATGATCCCACTTCATTACTTTTAGTATCCTCTATCGGAAATTGAATAATACTTGGATCAAATGGCTTTATATGCTCTAATCCACTTTGATTTTGGGTCTGGGAATACAGCTCTATCAAAAATGTATATTTTCCAGGTTCTAATCCAACACTATATTCTACATTCTCTTTATACCGATACGGTGTTTTTAGATCAATAAATGAATATGCATAAGATGGAACATTCGTTGTATAATCAATAATCAATTCTTGCTCGTCATAGCGTATACGTTCTCCCAGGTCCCATATAACCAAAGGTTGTTCTTCTTTATAAATAGTCATCCGCCCATATCCGAGTTCCTCATCAACATATAAGACCCTTGGATTAAACGTATAGATATCTGAAACAAGCACATCAAATTCTCCTTTGATTGTTCCCTGCGCTAATGCAACACCTTTACCTAAGCTCAATGGAGGATATATGCGTTCAGATTGTATGTTACCTTCATACGCCAAATCAATTGTTGGTTCAAACGACATTACAATACCAGCTTTTTTAAGATTTTTAGTCACCTGATTAATAGCATCTGTATAGGCATTTTGCGGCAAAATAACAATAGAATTCACACTATTAAACCCATCTTGAGCTGTTAGTTGTACTGGATATTGCCCTTCTTCAAGGTTTATCTGTCCTAAGTGATGCCATCCAAATGCATTTTTTTTTGCATCATAGGTTTCTATCTGAAAAACTTTCTCATCAACTAAAAGGCTCAACTTTCCTCCTTTTGAAGAGTTAAAGGTACGAATAAAAACCTCATGTGTCCCCGCTGTATTCGCTTCATAGCTACCTTCAATGGTATTATCTTGCACATATTGCGACAAATCATAAATATTAATATCATGAATCCACCAATAACTTTTGTATTGTGGGTTTTGAAACGATAGTAAATCCAGACGCATATACGCTGTCTCTGAAGGGGATATGACCTCTCCAACAAATTGGATTGTATCAAAGTGACTTTCCTCTGTTGCCGCCACAATATAGGAAACACCAATTTCCTCACTATCCTCGTTATAAAAACGTACTTTAAGATGTAACCTATCGACATCTCTTCCTGAAATCATTAATTCAAAATAATAAGGTGTCTTTCCATGAGCTTCTAAAACACCGCTTTTTGCCACCTGCCATATATCTTTGGGATCTCCTTTAATCAATTCCCCATGAAGCGTTTGAAACTCCTTAATATCACTATATGGATTGCTATTAATCTCAAACATATCTGGGTTATCGGAAACAAATAGATTCTCTGTTCGAAGCATTGTGTCAAAATCCATAATGCGTTTTCCCTTAACCGTATCACGAAGATAAGGTTCTATATTTAGATGACTGGATGCAAATGTAACTGCTACCCCTTTGCCCCGATCAAAATCAAAATGCCGGTCTTTGATATCTTGGGATTCAAGATACCAGTCCCAATCCACACTAGACAAAAAGGTCTTACTCCACCCTAAGAAGACATTGCCTTGATTTGTCCATTGGAACGGATAAAGGTAATAATGTTCAGGCAACATAGAAAAAACAATGTCATACGTATCTCTCGCTTCAACAATGTTGTTAATACCACTTGGATTAAATTCTATGGTATCAATTGATGCGTCAGCACTTTGTTTTTGATTTAAATAAATAATGGGATACACTAAGGGATTATAAAGCCCCACTTGATTATAAATTGCCGTGCGTTCCAATCCATATGGCGTTTGAATCATTGTATCAATCGTAGAGAATTCTTGATCTCGATTCTTTCTATCAATACCATTATCAAATACAGTAAATACAGCATTATTAAATTGCGGCTGCAATTCATCATCCATGTGCAAGATTTCTAAGTTGAAATCCTGTCGATTACTCTGTTGCAAATATTCATCATGATATATAATTTGATCGCCGCCAAAAGCTTCCAAAAAGCGACTAATTGTATTTGTTCTTCCTTGATCAAGAAGGTATTGAATGTAATTAAAATAATATGAAATTACCGGATCATTACCTTCATGTTGAAAAAGTGTAGGTATGGGCGAATTATAGATATGGATATCTCCTGTCGCTTTTGATAAAGCATGTTCACTATATGGATTAACATTCCAGTATGGCGTTGCTACTCGAGAATACGGTTGAATCATTTCCTCTGCCACGGGAAGATAAATACCATAATGCGCATTGTCTTGTTCATAATACTCTGTCAATTCTCTATAACTTTGCGGTTCTTCAATCGGTGCGTAAAAATGGTCAAAATATATACTTTTCATCGGCATTAGATAGCCCATTAAGCATAGCGTAGCAACACCAATAATTGTATAAATATACACCTGTCTATATCTTTGTAGTCTGTCTGATATCTTTAAGAACCACTCTAAGCCAAAAACAAAAAACACACCAAAAAAAATCGCCAGTAAAGCAACCAGTTTGTTAGGATCCCGAAACATATTTCCAATAATCGGAAAGTTAACCATCAGCAGAAAAAACTTTGCAATTAAAGGATAATAGACTCCCGTAGCAAAAATAGCTAGAAAAATAGATAATATCCCCATGAAAAGTAATATATGATGCCTAAACGCATGAAATATCACACCTAAAAATGATGTTAGGAGAATCATTCCTCCTCCAATATAAAATCCTAACGGTAGTTGACGCATGTCAATCATTGGCCACCAATAACTTATAAGATATACTACCTCTTTAAAAGAACTATGTCGACTGAAAGCGACATAAGTATCAATTACATTTATATTGTTTTGGCTAGCTTGAACATCAAATAATATGCTTCCAATATAAATAAAGAGCCAGTAAAATGAAAAACAAACTAGCAATGTTCCAAGAATCACAGTCTTTTTAAAAAGATTTAACCACATAGCACGTTTATTATCCATAGCCATGTGCCTATATTTTATCCAGTATTTCAACACGAGTAATACAAGCAAAGCAGACAACAAGAAAACCGTGTAAAAAAAATAATGAATTGCCGCTGAAGCAATTGTAATTATATAAGCTAATAAAATAATATCACGTACATTTTCATAGTATAATTTATTCCTTAAAGGCGAATAGTCTACAATGGCCGCTGCTTGAAACTTATGATCAAATACTTTTAAAAATAATAATAAGATTAATGGAAAAAGGCTATATCCGACTAAGAGGTATATGTGTTGAATCCGAAAAATCACCCACGGATTTAATGCATAATATAAACTTCCAAAAATAATAACAAAAATACGACTCATATTAAAATTCTGACCTATATATACCCCAACAAGCCGTTTGCAAAAAAGATAAAAACTCAAGCCTGCTCCTACAAGATTTTGTACAACAAAACTTTTTAAAAACAAGTCGCCATTGTCTCCAGCAACTTTCGCTAACAAATAGGACGGAAGTAAAACAAGCAATCTTGGAATATTTAGCATAGACGTAGTATTCCACTTTGTATTCCATATTCCAAAAATCTCATCTAGATAAGTTGAAGAATGAAAAGGAAAATCAATATCCGAAAATACGATTTGACCTGGACGCAACAAAACTTCCACATAATACATAATAAAGCCAACCATAACGACCATGGCAAAAAAATCAAATCGATATTGATATATAAGTTCTGAATGTCGTTTTTTCAATGTTTTCTTCATCCGTTCCTCCCATGGATTATATACTACTTGTTTATTTCTATGTCCATCTTTTGCATGTCTATCAGCTTAAATCCCATTAAGAGAATAGACACACTGACAAAAAAAGTGATTAAAAGCGTTCGAAAATAATAATTTCGAATTCCTTCAATATATTTTTGATCCGACATCTCAAGCATCAAATATGCTTCGCCATAATTTGTTTTTACATGTGTAAAACTATAAAAAATGCCGTCTTTATATATAGTATCCTCATGTCCATTAAGCATCACTGTCTTAATCTCATTAATGCCGTCATCTCGCAGCGTCATGTTTCCGGCAATGTTGGTTCCATAATCATCATAGATTAGCACTTGTATTTTACTTGATCGATCATCACCAATAAAAAGCTGGTCAAACGCATTTTGCAACTCATCCGTGTTAATAGATTCTAATTTAAGACGATAAATCTCTCGGCTAAATTCAATTTCTTGTATAATATTGACTTTTAGCTGTTTTTGGATAAATGGAATATTCATAAAGAAAAATAATCCCGTAGTTAAAAGCATAACGCCAATTAATGCCCCAAAAATGTATCTGCTCTTAATATAATTCATAGCAGCTCCTTTATTTAAAAACATATATTTTTTGCGTTGGTGATAATGCATACTCTTGTTCAAGGCTTAGAAATTCTAAAGGTTTGGGCTCATATAGCGTATTAAGTAGATAGCTACTATATAATTCTGGGTGTAGGTGAACAATTTTATCCTCTACCGTTATTAAAAAAACATGTCCCCGCTTTAGCAAAAACTCACAAAAAGCATTCATACTAAGTGTATGCATATCATTAATCAATTTGGAGTATGCAATAGCATCTCGCAATATTTTTTTTGCATCTTCATCAACTTTCCAAGGTTTAGTAATATATCTAAAAATTTTGCCATGGTTGATAGCAGATAATAGTGTTGGAATTTGTGAAAAACCTGATAGTATAATGCGTACAATGTGTGGATGACTCTCTCGCACATGATCTAGAAGTTCCAATCCACTCATTTCAGGCATAAGAACATCCGTAACTAGGACATCAATTTTTTCCTTTTCAATAATTTCTAATGCTTCTTTTCCACTCTTGGCAAATAATACTTTATAGGGCTCTTCCTTTAACATACGTTGAATTAAAAATAAAATTTCATCTTGATCATCGACAAATAGTACTGTGCTTTCTGACATTTTTTACCTCCTATTGTTTTTCTACAAAGATAACTTTGACATTCAATAGATAATCTCCAAATTTTTCAAAAAGTTGCTTTAGCTGTTTTGTATCACTTACTTTTGATGCATGTTCAATATGCATGCCAATAGATGTTATCTCCTCGAATCCATACCCACTTCCAACACCTTTTAACGCATGTCCGATAAATTGAATTTTTTCCATATCATTAAGTTCAAATGCTACTTCTAAATCCCTCAAATCTTTTTGTCGATTCTTCATAAATTCTGACACCAGTTCTTCTAAGTCGTAATCCACATATGCTTCGTATTGCATTATCTTTCATCCCCTTCTATAAACTGCGCTATCGTTTGTTTTAACCTGTTTTTATCAATCGGCTTCGTCATGTGTTCATCACATCCGGCTTCAAAACTTTTTTTTACTTCCTGTTCATATGCATATGCTGACAAGGCTATAATTGGCGTCCGCTTTAGACCTTTTTCAAACTCATGGGATCGGATTTTTTTAGTCGCTTCATATCCATCCATAACTGGCATCTGAATATCCATGAGAATTAGATCGTATGATTGTTGCGTATAGCTGGTAACGGCTTCCTGTCCATTTGTTGCCTCATCTATATATACATTGATTTTTTTTAAAAAAGCTTTAACTAATGTTCGGTTATCTGCAAAGTCATCTACAAGGAGTATTCGCTTTTTGTCTTGCCCATGGGATCTTGGTTGATCTATAGTTTCTTGTTTCTTTTGAGAAGCTCCTTTTCTTATATCTATAGTTTTCACAGGCATTTTGTGACCAATGGACATATGAATTTTGTATTTCAAAACTTCTGCTGCAATAGGTTTTTCCAACACATAGTTCACTTTTTCGATGGGATATTTTACATGGTTGCCTCGTCCATTATCTGAAGATAATATAATCATCGGGAGCTGCTCTTTTGGATAGATTGTACGAATCCTATTCATTACCTCAAACCCTTGCAAGCCTTCCATAATATCATCACAAATAACAATATTAAAAGGCTCCTCCTTAGCCCGCTCTTCATCAATAATCCTTAATGCTTGCTCACCATCTTGTGCCTCCATCACTTGAACGTCATATTTACTTAGCATTTGCTTAATAATTAAGCGATTTTCATAGCGATCATCAACAACGAGCGCTTTAATATCCTTAAACTCCATCTGTTTTCTTGACTTCATTGCTTCTCCGCTTCCAATAGGAACAGGAATATGAAAACAAATCCTCGTCCCTTCCCCTATTATGCTTGTTGCCTCAATATGACCTCCCATTAGTTCCACCAGTTGCTTAGATATCGTCAATCCAAGTCCTGTGCCTCCATATTTTTTTGTTGTTGAATGATCTACTTGAGTAAAGCTTTCAAAAATCATATGCAACTTGTCTCTTGATATGCCAATACCTGTATCTTGTACTTCAACCTCAAGTTCCACATATCTATTCTCTAGTATCTTAGCATCAACAGATATACGAACGGCTCCCTTTTCTGTAAACTTTAGCGCATTTCCAATTAAATTAATAAGTATTTGACGTAGTCGACTTTCATCTGCAATAATAAACCTAGGAACGCTATCTTTAATTATATATTCCAGTTTTAATTGTTTTTTGTTCATCTGCGCCTGAAAAAAACTCTGCACTTCACGAATAAAATAATGAAAATCAAACTCTTTGGGAAGCAACTCGATTTGCTGGGCCTCTATCTTTGACAAATCCAAAATACTATTAATTAGTTCAATCAAATTTTTTCCTGAACGATTAAAAATATCCACATATTTCTTTTGTTCCTCTGTCAATTCTGTATCAAGTAGTAATTCTGACATTCCTAAAATGATGTTCATCGGTGTACGAATCTCATGACTCATGTTTGCCAAAAATTCTGATTTGGCTTGGGTGGCTTTTTTTGCCTGCTCATGTGCTCGCAAAGTTTGCTCATGATCTTGAAAGCTCTTAATTGCAGACCCAATTCCTGATGCTGTTGATTTGAGAATGAGCATGTCACCTTCAGACCACATCCTGCCTGTTGTACAGTCATCAAATCCTATCATTCCCCACAATTTGTTTTCAACATAAATTGGAACGACAAGTAATGATAAAATATCCTGTGCAATTAAAATCTCTTGTTCATCTACCGGAAAGTCTTCAACTAGTCCTGCAATCACTTCATTATTCTCAAAGGCATGAATCCATCTTGAAAATCCAGCCTCTGCATAAGAAAGCCCTTGTAAATCCGGGCTGTTAATTTGAGGTTCGACCCCCGCACTAACCCACTCATAGATTTGATCACACAAAATATCTAGGCTTGATGACTCAATGCGATTTTTAAAAATATATACACGGTCAACACTTGTCGCCTTTCCAAGGATTTCTAACGCACTATTAATTGCTTTGTGCTGTTCCATATGAATTAGAATAAGATTATTCACCTGTGCAACTGCTCGTAATAAGCGTTCTTTATTGCGCAAATCCTCTTCCATCGACTTTCGCTGTGTTACATCACTAATTAATCCAACAAAATAATCTAACTCTCCTTGAGTGTTAAAGATAGGGCTCAATGAAAAATCATTCCAGAACTTCTCCCCATTTTTTTTATAATTTATAAGTTCAACATTGAGTTTTCTTTTTTCATTGATGGCTTGACGTATTTTTTTTACCACTATATAATCTGTTTCCTCTCCCTGTAAAAACCGGCAATTTTTTCCGATAACATCCGCTTCAGTATATCCTGTGATTTGTGTAAAAGCTTGGTTAACATAGATTACCTTTTCATCTCCAACGCGCATATCACTGATAACAACCCCATTATGCAGATTTTTCATCGCCGCAGTTAGCTGATTGTTTTTTTCTAACATATCTTGTCTGTTTTTTTGCTGTATTTTTAAATGCTCTTCTAATTCACGCGAAGATATGATTCCGTGTTGAACCAAAAGCTCACCCAGCTTATAACTTGGCAGCTGATGGCGCATTTTCTCTTGTTCATCTAAGATACTCTCCAATTCTTGCTCTGAAATTCTCCCTTCATTGACAAGAGATTCTCCAAGTTTAAATTTAGGCATAGTACTCCTCCTCTATATCTATACCTCTCTATGAATAGTAATTTTTTTATTACGCTTTTTAATCATAAATACATTTTTAATGTAAGCAATCGAATCTTTTATGATATCAATATGTGATCCTTCCTGATCAATACACTGTACCGGAAATTGAAGGGTTCTAAATCCGTATTTTTTTGCAATGTGTAAAATCTCTAGATCAATTGCCAAACCAGTGGTTACGTTCAGATGAGGTAAAATATACTTAGCTGCAGTTCCATTCATAGCTTTTAATCCCGTTTGAGAATCGTAGACCCCCTTGGGTAAGAGTGATTTTGTTAGCTGTCTTTTAACAAAGCTCATTAGACGCCGAATGGGCGGTCTGTTTTCTGCCGTCAAATCCTTCGTTCCCACAACCAAATCATAATATCCTTCTCGGATGATGTTAATCATTCTAGCCATATCTTCTATGCGAAACGAATCGTCTGCATCAACAAATAAAAGCACATCTGCACGAATTGTTTTTATCCCTTCAATATATGTTCCTGCCTTTCGTGTATTCATAACCAATTGTTGTGCATTTGCAAACGCTAGGTTTGACACTGTCGTTGTATCCGACTTTTGCTTCTGAACAATTTGCTCCACCAATTCTTGTGTTCGATCTTTGCTTCCGTCGTTCACAAAATAAATTGTTGCATTGATAAAACTTTGGTTACAAAGGATTTCTAACTTTTCAAAAAAATGAATAACATTTTTAAATCGAGTTTCTTCATTGTAGACTGGTAAAATAATCGCAATATCTGAAGCTCCAACTGGATATTCCGGGTGAATCAGTTGATTTACATACTCAATGAGCACCTCTGGATATTCCGATCGATAGTTTAAGATACGAAGTTGACCGTAGCCTTCATTGGATTTTAATAATGCATGCCGATGCTTTGAGGCAAAGGATTGTATAATTAAAAAACTCATTGATGGAACATAATGATTGACTTGATGCAAAATCTTTTTAATACGTTTGTGAGATATCACATCAATAATCATTAATTTAACGTGTATTAGCTTATCTATCTGATTAAGCTGTTGTTCTTCCAGACGCTTTAGTTGAAGTGTATTTGTATAAAAAGTGTTTAAAATTGAGTAATCGACATTGCGTTGACCATCAGAAATAATAACAATTTGATTATCCATCATATCCCTCTACTTTCTATATCTTAGAATTTCAAATCCACCTACAAAAGTTAATGCAATATACATTATCAACACGCCAAAAGTTAAAAGTGGATGACGAACATAAAGGCGCATATTTGCTCTGCAATAATAGACAGGTCTAAACAAATACCAACGTCGAAATGCCTTTATAAGCCCTTTTTCTTCTGTCTCTATTGTTTTATTCATCATTTTAAAATAATATCTTTTCTTCGATAAAATATTTATTAACGTTACATGCTTTTCATCATGATAAAGCCCAGACACCATTAATTTTTTTATGGTTCCACCTTTTTCTATACATTTTATCGTGGGTTGTATCTCTTCAAAAGATATTTGCTCTGGATGAATTCCTCCTGTTGCCACATATGCTTGACAACGCCAAAATCTGGCTGCTTCTATAGAGTTTAGATCAACCTCTTCACCTGAATTATTGATTAATCGACGCTCAAACACCTTCACTTTCGAATAAAAATTTGTATATTTTGTATAGGGTATTTCCTTGATAATTAATCCATCAATATCTATACGTATATCCAGTTTATTAACAGCTTCTTCTAATAAATCTTTTTTTAAATACATATCCGAGTCAATAATCATTAGATATTTTGGATTTGTTTTTAGTGCCTGTGTAATAGCAACTAAACGAGCAACGCCTCGTTCTGCATGCTCCAAAGGGTAGATATTTAGCCGTGGCATAATTTTTGCATACTTTTGCATGATTTTAACAGTGTTATCTGACGAACCATCATCTGCAATAAATAGTTCAAAATCTTGCATGGTTTGGCGCTGACAACTTGTTAGTAGTTTTTGAATATGGATTGGATTATTATACGTTGTAACTGCAATGGCTACTTTAGACATTCTTACCCTCCTGACATATTTTGACAATTGCTTTATTAAATGCTACGGCTGTCTTATCCCAGTTTAACTCTTTTGAAAATTTATAAGCCGCAGTTTGAATATGCTTATAAGCACTCGGGTCATTAACACTTTTCTCCATCAACTCTACAAGATTTTTTACTGTATTTTGCGACGTCATAAACCCAGATTGTCCCATTTGAACTGCATCTCTTAATCCCGGCGAATTATAGACGATGCTCGGCGTTCCAACCGCTGCCCCTTCTGTAACAGTCAACCCCCACCCTTCTCGCTCAGATGGGAATATAAGGCAATGGCTTTGACTCATTAGCTGTAGTTTTTCTTCTTCGCTTACAAAGCCATGATACGTTATTTTCTCATGATTTACTCCATATTTTTTGATGATAGGTTCTAAAACTTCTTGAATGTATTGTTCATTTTTTTTGCCAATAATCCCAAGGGTTGCTACAGGATATTTTTTTTGGAAACGACAAAAAGCTTCAACCGTTGCATCAATTCCTTTATATGATGCATAACGTCCTACATAGGTAAAATGATAATCTGATCCTTTGAGCCATGCGTTTGTCTGCCATGGTTCAAAATCAATCCCTTCTGGAAGGATAATGATTTTATCCTCATCAAACCCAAGGTCAACCAAGTCTTGTTGTGTTGATAAAGACACCGTCAATGTCCATGTCTTACGGTAAATACGCGTCATCGCCGATTCCAGTTGCATTCCAATTATACTCCACGGCTTTTTCATCTGCCTTAGCCAAATCTCTCGGGTCATTTGATGAATGAAAAAAATGCGTTTTTTCTTCTTAACCCAAAAAGGTGTAAAAAAGCGGTGGGTATTGCACTGATCGACTACATAATCAATTTTTTTTCGATGTTTTATATAGTAACATAATGCATACATAATCACCGAATATATATTTCCTCGTCGAATATAGAGAACATTATCAATGACTTCCCTTTTTGGCGCCCCATCAAACATAGGAGAAAAGTGTATAACTTTTATTCTTTTTTTATTTCTCCTTGACAGCATTTCATGAGTAAACACTTCTGCTCCACCTTTTTTAGGGGCCTTGATATCTCTCCATGATAAAAATAGCATTGTTTTTTTTCCTTCACACTTTTGCCGCATCTTTTTTCTCCCTTCGCATATAACTCATGAATAGAGTAACTAATAATAAACTATAACTCACCACTTCAACCACGATAATCATACGAATAGATTCATGATATAGAAGTATTCCCGTTGTTAGCATAGCGCTAACAGCAGCGAGTATATATATATGGACTTTTTGATTCATAATAATCAATTCAGATATCATAAAATACGCAATGGTTAACATAACGTAGCCTAAAGCTTGAAAAACCATGAATTGACTAGCCCCTTGATAAGCTTCTCCAAATAAAAAGGCAATAAAATGTCGAACAACCAATTGATATCCTACCAAAATCACTACACCGCCAAGGCAAAATCGAATCAACCATTTATGAACATATGCTTTAAATTCTTCTGGATGTATGATTAGCCCTGAAGAATAGGATACAACGACGGTAATCACACTAAAACCAACCGCCATAATTAATTGGCTGAATTTTAAAGATACAGCATATAAAGCAGCTCTTTCCCCAATATAATAATTTGCAACAATCAGGCTAACCGACGTCAAATAATAAAGAAAGAAATTCGCCCAAATAATATGAGCTAATCCAAATAAATTAACACGTATTTTTTTCGAAAAAAGCATTGGAAAATAAACCAATCGCCCTGAGCTATGGTATCCATGTATCAACGAAAAGAACATACCCAGCAAAATTCCGATAAGTGGAATATGCGGTTGAGAAAAAAACGGAAGTATGGCAACAATAACGATAAGTTTTGTAATGACCTCGACATAAAAATTGATATTCAAAGACAAAAAATGCTGTTGACTTTGCATAATCCCCCTATAAAAACTTAATATTATATTCATATCAAAAATAAGCATAATAAGGATTATGCCAAGCGTATCGGTTCGCATGATTTTAATCAATGTTGGAAACAATAAGAGTAATAGTATGTTTAGAAAAAGTCCAATGGAAATAAGTAATGAAAATATAGAACGTATAACCTGAGAATTATTTTTTGATTTTCCGACTTCTTTGTTTGTATAGGTTTGCACACTAATGCCCACAACAAAAAGAATCGCCAAAAAGGAGAGCATTGCATTTAAAATACTATATTCATTTAGAGAAATAAACCAGCTGATATAAATGTGCATAAAGAAATTTAGCCCATTAAGCAGCACATCAAAAACCGGAAAAAATACATCTTGGTATTTTATAAGCATCCCTTTTATATTTATCATAATAGTCCCTCACACTTTACGACATATCAATATACTCCTTCTTTCATTATAATACACAGTATTAGATAACACAAATTGTTTATAAAAAAAAACACTCATCAAATGAATGTCTTTTTTAAAGCATCTCTACAGATTATAGATTACATCTATCACACTACCATCACGATACTCCACTACTGCGACTATTTTGTCTCCAAGTGTTGGTTTATCCGGCACTCCCGTTAGCTTTTGAATATTATCTTTAAGTTCATGAATGGATATCACTTCAATCCCTGCATCTATCAAACTTCTCTTAATATCTTCTCGCTTTGGATTGACACAAATACCTCGTTCAGTTACCAGCATGTCAATATCTGTTCCCGGAGTACAAATGGTCGTTACCTTGTCAACAACAATTGGAATACGGGTTCGCATGCTCGGCGCTACCACAACTGCCATCTTAGCTCCTGCCGCTGTATCAGGCGCCCCTCCAAGAGCTCCCATTATAACACCATTAGATCCAGTAATTGAGTTAATATTAAAGTCAACATCAATTTCTGTAGCAGATAAAATCATTACATCAAGCTGATTGACAATGCACTTTGGATTGTTTGGATTAGCATAGGTATCCGCAGACATTTCAATATGCCCTGCATGATCTCGTAGCGAATCAATTGCATCTTGTCCAAACGTCTGAACATCATATAGTTTTTCGAACAGACCTTTTTCAAACAATTCTACCAAGTTGCCTGTCACACCCCCTGAAGCAAAAGCTCCTACGATTTGATTTTGCTTCATATGATTTTCTAAAAACTTACATACCGCTAATGATATTCCTCCTGAGCCTGCTTGAAAACTAAATCCTTGCCTAATGGCACCACTAGCAATAAGTGCATGCGCCGTTTTCCTTGCAATAAGTAAGTCCATGGGATTGCTCGTAATTCTTGTTGACCCTGTCGCTATTTGTTCCGGATCGCCAATACGTTCCACCTCAACAACATAGTCCACATAATCTCCCGAAATACTAATCTCATCTGGATATGCCTCTGTCATATCTTCAATTAAATTATCGGTAATCGCTATACTTCGCTTTGCATAAGCCACATCCACCATAGGATATCCCATAGATCCAAACGCTGACGGTCCGCGGGTTCCACACATGTTGCCATGGTAATCCGAACAAGAGGCCGCTACAAAAGCAATATCAATGTTTAAGCTCCCATCTTCGATTGCGCGTGCCCGTCCACCATGGGTCATAAAAACTATCGGCGCTTTAAGATTAAAGTGATGCTGAACTTCATGCGCCAATTGACTACGTAATCCTGCGGTATAGATCCGTGTGATTGTCCCATCTTGTAGATACTCAAGTAGACTATCATGAATTTTGGATATTGATGAGGCACTCACTGTTAAATCTTTAATTCCTAGTTCATGGATAGTATCAAGAACCCGTTTCATCACATAATCTCCATTGCGTAAATGATGGTGAAAGCTCACTGTCATGCCATCTTGAAGATTTGATTGACAAATCGCCTCTTTTAGGGTAGATATTTTGTTCTTAGATTGTATTTCTGTCACTGACCGCTTGTGAGCCATTGTTCTTTTGGGGACTACCTCCCCATAACACGCGACTTTTCCATATCCTTCAATATATTTAGGTATACTGCCTTGTCTATTTGTCATGGGATTACTCCTTTTGCCTTAATGCCATAATTTTTCTTGCCTTAGTAATCACCGGAACATCCACCATCTTGCCATTAACTGCAATGACTCCACCTTTTTCCACTTGTGCTTGTTCCACTGCTTCTAGAATCTTCTGAGCTTTTTCTACATCCTCTTTTGATGGTGCGAAGGTTTTATGCAGCAGTTCAACTTGTGACGGGTGAATACATGACTTTGAGTTAAAGCCTAGACCTTTCACTCGACGTATTTCTTCAACAAAACCTTCCTCATCTCTAAAATCGGACCAGACTGTATCCGTTGCAACCAAATCATACATACTCGCTACATTGGCAATCATACTTCTGGCAAACAACAGTTCATCGCCTTTTATTGTGCGTTCAACGCCTAATGATGCTGTATAGTCTTCCGCTCCAAAAGATATGGCAATAACTCGCTCACATGTACTAACAATTTCTCTGACACCAAGAACACCTTTTGGAGTTTCAATACCCACTTGAATTTTGGTTGAGCCAAGCTCAATGTGATGCTCTTCTTCCACCGCATCTAACAAACGGCACAGTGTCTGAACGTCTTCCGCTGATTGACACATAGGTAGACGTATATTTCGAACCCCCGCCGGAACAATCGCTTCAACATCCGCTTTAAAAAACGGACTTGTCACTCCATTAATACGTACAAAGATCTCAATGTCTTTAAAATCCAGTGTCTTGATTCCTTCCACCAACAAATCACGTGCTGCATCTTTTTCATTCACTTCAATAGCATCTTCCAAATCAAAAATAATACAATCCGGCTTATAGCTAGGCGCTGTATAGTATAACTTTGGATTATTCGCCGGACAAAAAAGCATACTTCGCATTCTCTTTTTCATTTACTCACCCCGACTTCTGCGAACCGCCGTTCGCGTCCTGGCACGTATTGCAAAATCTAACGCCCCTTCGTCTTCAACAAGCACCTTTGCACCATGGATCCCTTCTTCATGCAGCACTTGTCTAACAGCCTGTTTTATGTGTCTTTCAAACATCTGCTTTAATTTTGAATGAACGATAACTTCTATATCTTTTCCCGCCAATTCAACGGTCACTTTGGCATCACCTTTTCGGATATACCCACTGGTTCCTTCCATTATCTTAAATAGCCTCCTATATTATACTTCCTTAAATCGAATCCCTTTAACTAACATACGTCCATGATCTAGTATGCCATAGCCGACACAACCATGAGATAAGTAGTTCTCGTCCGTATATTCTAATACATCCATTCCATTAATCTTAACTTTAATATGTCCCTTAATCGCCTGTATATGCAGTGTATAGTCTTGTCCCTTTTGAACCGGAAAGTCTTGTTCACAAAGGGTTGTATAACCAAAATCATTTTTTAGTAGCTTAACCTTATTTGCGTCAAAGCCAACCAAGTATCCGATTTTAATTCCTTGGCAACGAAAAGCTGCGTAATGCTGACTTCCAAATTCAGGTGTTAAGGTAACTTCATATTCAATGTCTGTTGAATAAAAATTGCCGGTTAATGCCAACGCATCTTCATTGGATATCACATGTAGATGATCCTCTTCGATAACAAATGAACCTGCATTTTCAGTAAACTGTGTTGTTGTCAAAAATTCTCTTTTTTCTTTTTCTATATCTATCTGATGGTATCCTTTTCCTTTAATATGGAACTCACTGATATGCAAATTCCCCAACAGCTTGTTTTTCATACGTGTAAAGCTCTCAACCTTAAGACCTACCTCATCAATAGGCTCACCTTGACTATCCGGTATAATATATTCAACATCCAGCCACTGGTCCGATTGAATCATACGCATCTGTCCTTTTAACTCACGTTTTGTATGGGACAAGCGTACATACGGAACCACTCCAAAATCATCGCCATTCCACTTGTCTAACTTAATCCTAGCTGTTACTATCTGCCCACTAAACACTTTAGGTGAAAATGCTGGTTGATACCTTTCATCATCAAAGTCTTCGCGTCGATAGTAAGGTTTATAGTATATATTTGCTACATGTCCACGATATACTCGGTCAAGTAATACCGTCAAACTATTGCTTCCCTCTTCGCCTGTTCCATGGGTATGACGAATGGGATAGCGTATAGCATCACTGGTTCTAAACCCATGGGTTGAACCCTCAATATCAAAGTTAAAATGTGTCTCACGCAGATGATCCACAACAGTTTTTACATATTGAGGCACGTCTTCATGAGCCAGTTGGTATCCATAGTTTGCCACTTCATAAGCCAAAGTCGGAATATCGATAATATTTAGTGAGCCTATTGCACTTGATGCTACAATAACATCATTAATCTGTTGCCTATACTTATCTACCAAGCCCGAATATCCATTCAGCACACCTAGAATTGTTCCGATATTACCCGCATTACAATCGGTGTCCCAACCACACATTGTGGCAATCTCTATAGTTCTAGCCAGATCCCCTTCCCCATAAAGCATTGCAAGCATCATCACCCCTGAGTTGGGTATGATATGGCACACACCTGGGTATCGGTCATATCCAAATTCTGCGCTTAAAAAGTCACGACACTTTCTAAAGTTCTTTTCATCATCTTGATGATAAAAGTCAATCACTGCATCACATACACGACGATATTCGCATGTCTTAGGAATAACACTAAATGCTGAGGTTATTACCTCCATAATATCTGTTGCTTCAAATGCTTTTGCAATACATGCCGCAATATATCTTGCACCATATATTCCATTTTTATCATGGGAGACACTGGCTGCTTTTCCTGCGTATTCTGCTGCTTTTTCCATATTTCCAGGGAAAATCAATCCCCATGTATCAATAAAAATTTGACCGCCTATCTGTTCTGCTATGGATAAACCATTCACTTCAACCGAACCTGAATGTGGAGCATCAATACCATGTTTAAGGTTTAAAAAGGCAGTATGTTCGGTACTCGTCCCATATCCGCCCCACCAAAACATTCCAATCCCTTCCCGTGAATAGTTCAGCCATGCTTTTCCGACATGGGAAGCTTCAAATGTTTCATCTGAGCGCATTAAGTCCAGTGCCTTTAAAAAGAAAATAGGACCATTCAAGTCATCATCTGCAGCAAAATTTTTAAAGGTCTTTACATACCCTGTAATATCGCCATAGGTTTCATATATTTTTTCATAAGTCCATAAAGTTGGTTCAACAGGCGCTCCAAGAATTACTCCCATGGTCTTACCCATAATTCCACTATATACTTTTTCTACATAATTTTTATTCATCGACTTCTTCTCCTAATTGTCGGCTCATCTGCTCTATCCACTGTTCTTCATGACAAATATCTTGACGAATAATCTGTTCTGCCGTTATAGCAAAGCGTTGACCAATCTCACGTAGAGGATACTGATTCACATGCTCAATATCTGTAATATATTCTGTTGGCACAATGGATGGTCCATTAAGCGCTCCTAAAATAGCTCCGATCATAACACCAATCGAATCGGTATCGCGTCCTGAATTCACACCATCAAGAATACTTTCTTCAAAATCCCCTTCATGAAGTGCAATGTAAAACAAGGCTACTGGTAACTCTTCAATACTTAATAAACGACTGGGTGTATAGTGATTGGAAGGCTTCCCAAGTTTTTGCGGACTTCGATTAACATCATCTCCCATAGGCGAATAAGGTTTGATAGCTTTTTGTAGCGCCTGTACAACATATGACCGATCGTTCTTCTTAGGTCGTAACTCACGTGCAAGTTCAAGCAAAGAGGTTATAGCCATTTTAGTTCCGTCCTTGGCAACACGGATTGCTACATCTAATATATTCTCTATGGTTACATCAGGTTTATACGCTTCTGCTATACATGCTGCCAAAACGCCTGCCGCTTCAAGTCCATAACTGTTTTGATGACCTTGTGCAAAAGCTATGGCTTCATTATACGCTTTCATCGGCTGCATCGCATTAACTGCTGCTATGGGGGCAATATACATCGCCGCACCACAGTTTACCATGTTACCGATACCGCCTTCTCGCGGCTCACAGTTTGCCAGTGCATGGCGTAAAAAGATGAATTGTTCCGGAACAAATAACCGTTCATGGATATTACTGATTCGCTCCAGCTCAGGTATATAGCGCTTCGTATAATAGATCTGATTGACAAACTCATTAGCCATATCATATGCATCTAAGTGGCGCTTTTCTTTATTATACACTTCCATCAAGGCCATCGTCATTAGCGTGTCATCGGTAAAGATTCCATGTCCCCTTACTCGATGCTTTCGATCCTCTGGGGGCCACTGAGCTTTATGCCAGTCCATTTTATACGTTTCAATCCGACCATATTTTTCTACAATTTCATTATGGGAAAGCTTTTCTATCGTTGCGCCTAATGCATCTCCATAGGCAACCCCTACAAACATTCCTAGTACGCGTTCTCTAAATGTCATCTGTTTCCTCCATTGCTTGCTTTTTGATATATTTTTTGATCTAGTGACATATATGAGCAGTATACAGTTTGTTAAAACCATATACTGCCATATTGATTTAACTTATTTTAGCATGGAGTTTGCATATTCTGTAATCGCTTCTCCACCTTGGGCATACCACTCACTAACAAAATCATCCCATTCACTAATTGAGCGTTTGCCTGTAATGACATCTGCTGAAAATTCATTATATAAATTATTAACTGCATCCAACTGTGGTGCATATTCTGCCGGAATAACGACATCCGTATCTGCCACATAATATTGTTGCGCCATGTCTAGAGAATCCATTGCCGCCGGTCCAAGTAGAGGTTTCTTTAACCCTTCTTTTGGTTCCCACTCTGGCATTTCAAAGAAAAATGCAAACCAGTTAGACGCGGCTTCGGTTAATTCTATCTGTCCGTCAACGATATTGTACTGTTCACCTTCAAAGCCTAGTCTATCAATATATTGGCCTTCATAAGACGCAAGAAAATCAATAACTTCCCATGCTAAATCCTTATGTTCAGAGATCGCAGAGATTGCTAATCCTCGGGTTTCTTTTGTTACTGAAATCGGATTATATCCTTGCGCAACGCCTTTAGCTGGTGGTAGGACAGTTAAGTTAGCACTCTCACCATTAGCACTTATCATATTTCCATCATAGATATCGATAACTTTACCTGATGTACCACTGATAACGCCCACTTCATTGGCATAAAACACTTGTTCTTTTGTATCCCATGCTTTGGTCAAATACTCTGGATCTAATAATCCATCTGCATATAGTTTTGCATAGAACTCAAGTTTATCTCTTTCCATGTCTGTCACACGTCCAAAGACATATTCTCCATCAACTTCAATCCAAGTACCTGTCACTCCAAAAGCATTATCAAAAATTGTGTCAATCTCTAATAATTTTCCTGGCGCTGTAAAAGCATATGTAGTATTCTTTTCTGCCATTTCTTGAAAAAATGCATAATAATTGTCAATGGATGGATCCGCTAACAATGCTTCACCATTTTCCATTCCCTCAAAAAAGTCTGTTCGTACTACAGGTACTTTTGAGGCAATCGGCTTAATCCATAGAAGATATGGATAGTTCGCGATACGTTCTTTTTGATAGTCTAACAAAGCACCACTTATGACCTCGGATTTTTCAATATATGGTGTCAAATCTTCAAGTAAACCTTGGTTAGCCATCTGTTCATCGCCACCTTGAAAATAAATAATATCCGGTACGTCGCCACCTAAAAGCATAAGCCCTAGATTTTCTGCATAATTTCCTTGTGCCATTTCGATAACTTCTAGATCAACATATACCCCTTTATCCGCAAGTCCGTCTTCTATTCGTTGAATATAAGCTTGATGCGTCTCATCACTTGGGCTTAAATCTTTCATGGCCATACGTAATGTCACTGGTGTATCACTTTCAGTTTCAGGTGTTTGTGCGTCCTCTCCTGTGTCGGTCGCAACGTCTGTCCCATTTTCTTCTGTGGTATTGGTTGCTTCATCCTTAGGTGAGCACGCTGTAATACCGATCAATGCAATGACTAATACTAGTGCTAATAATTTTCTCATGTTTTCCTCCCTTGTAATAAATTCATATTATAGCAATATTATTATTGCTTAAGTTACTACTTGCTTGATCCTTCAAACGTTCCCTTCGTAAAATACCTTAATATAATCGGATATATGATTAATATCGGAAGTATACCGACAATAATCGCTGCTGCCTGTAATGCTTCAAAATTCATACTGCCATAGACTTGGCTCATCTGATCAAAGCCCCCTACGATAGCTTGGGTATCTTCAAGAACAACAAACTGGCGAAGAACTACCTGCAATGGCCACTTGCTCGGTTTTGAACTCAGATAGATTCCTGATCTAAAGTACTCATTCCATCGATATACTGAATAGAATAATGTAATGGTTGCGATAGAAGGCTTTGACATAGGGGCAAAGACTTTTGAAAGCATCTGAATCGGATTCGCCCCATCAAGTAGCGCCGCTTCTTCAATGGACTTTGGTATATCTTCAAAAAACCGCATCATGATAACCAAGTAATAGACATTGACCATTTTATATAGAATAATTGACCACATACTTCCCAATAAATTAAAATCTTTCATGACAAAGTATTCCGGTACGATTCCAGGTTCAAAGACCATCACAAAAATTGTAATCACAATAAATATACGCCGTCCAATCAGTTGCTCTCTTGTCAATGCAAAGGCAGTAATTACTGTAAAACTCACGCTCAAAAACACACCAATTGCTGTATATAGTACGCTGTTAAATATTCCCTTTAAAATACTCGGATTTGATAAAATAAATTGATAATTCAGTAGTGAAATTTTTTTAGGGAAAATATCAAGTCCACTCAATTCTTGTACGCTGTCTGGATGGGTCAGCGATAATGCCAACAAGTTTAAGATGGGCTGTAATGCATAGATGACAAAAAACAATAAGATGACTCCAACTACAAGGTCTACGACTTTAATTTTTTTCATCTACCACAACCCCCTTCCTGAAACTTTGCGCGCCACTTTATGTGCTCCAATAATTAGGATAAACCCAATAATTCCCTTGAACACACTTGATGCTGTTGCAACAGAATATAAGCCTGACTCTAGTCCGATACGATAAGTATACGTGTCAAGAATGTCAATGACACTTAATACCGATGGGTTCATAAAATTAAAGACTTGGTCAAACCCGGCATTCATAAAAAATCCCAAGTTCAAAATAAATACGGTTATAATCGTGTTACGTATCGAAGGTAGTGTAATATAAAGGGCTGATTGGAATTTTGATGCTCCATCAAGTGTTGCTGCCTCATAGAGACATTTGTCAATTTTTAAAATTGCCGCAAGATATAAGATAGAGTCCCAACCGGCAGAACGCCACATCTCCGAAGCAACAAGGACCCAGCGAATATGAGTTTTGCTGGTCATAAAGTCAATCTCTGTTCCACCAAAAAGTCGAATAATGTTATTAACCGCTCCATATCCCGGAGACAAAAACGAAATCCATACCCCCGCGATAATTACCCAAGATAAAAAGTGCGGTATATATAAGGATACTTGAACAAATTGTCTGTACCTTGGGCTTCGAACCTCATTAATTAAAAATGCCAAGATAATCGGAACCGGGAACAATAGAATCATTTTCATAAAACTTAATGTTAGCGTGTTAATAATAATCGTTTTAAACTGTGGCGAGGAGAACAAATATCTAAAATGTTTTAATCCAACAAAGACGTTGTCCCCAATAATTCTAAAGTCTTCAAAAGCTATCTTCATTCCTATAACAGGCAAAATATGATACACAATAAAAAACAGAATCACTGGCAAGAGTAATATATATAAAATTCCATATTCTCGAATATATCGTTTTTGTTTGCTGCTAATCAAGTTGTCCCCACCTCTCTACATCTTCTCTTGTCGGCATCCCTCCTTGCGCCCCATACTTTGTAATGGAAATGGCAGCGACCTTGTTAGCATATTCAATAGCTTCAAGCAATGGTTGTCCTGATACCAAGCATGTAGCAAGTGCACCATTGAAGGTATCTCCTGCCCCTGTTGTATCGACAACATCGACACTCAAGCTTGCAATATGGCGCTTATATTGTCCGTCAAAAAACACGACGCCTTGATCGCCTTGAGTAATAATCAGTTTATTCGGATATTGTTTAAGCAAATCATCTATCGCTTGCTTTCCAAAAATTTCAACTGCTTCATGCTCATTTGGCGTTAAATAACTTACCTTTTCAATCAATTGTTCAGGCACTTTTCTCGCCGGAGCGGGATTAAGAATTGATATGATATGATTTTGATGACAAATATCAATTACATACTCAATAACGTCCATCGGTATCTCAAGCTGTAATATGACCACTTTTGCTCCTTTTAGAACATCCATGTGCTTGTCAATCATCGCTTTGCTTAACAACTTATTTGCCCCTGGAATAACGACAATACTATTATCTTCATTATCCACCATAATGCCTGCAACCCCCGTTGATATATCAAGCACTTCAATCATTGATGTATCAACACCATTGGCAATAAAATTCTTTAGCATTTTTTCTCCGTAAATATCATTGCCGACACATCCGATAATAGATACATCCTTTCCCAGCTTTGCAGATGCAACCGCTTGGTTGGCACCTTTGCCTCCAGGAATGGTTAAAAACTCATCTCCTAATATTGTCTCACCTGCCTTTGGTCTTTTTTGACTAACAAACACTAAATCCGTATTGATACTTCCAACGACAACTATTTCACTCATTCACTTCTCCTATATTTTTATCATTTAACTGTTATGTTATATCTAATTTTAACAAATTTTCTTTTGTTTACAATGTCACCAATGACAAAGCCGCATCAAAATCCATTCTGTTTTTTTGGTATATTAGTCAAAATGACGAATCCACCTCTTCTTCTCGCTTGTTAAACAAGTTAATTGCGGTGAACAATTTGTATAGGTCCATTGTATTTCTTGGGTTATATCCTGTAAGTTCACGTATTTTATTCAAACGATATTGTAACGTGTTTTTGTGGATAAAGAGCTGTCTACTTGTCGCATTTAACGATGTGTCAAAGTCAATATACACACGTAATAAAGCTTCAATGTCTTTAATCTCTTCGACACTTAGTCCGCCAAACACTTCCATAATAAAGCTATCAATCAGCGCATCATCCACATGAGAAAATAGCAATTCCAAGGAATAATCGGCAAAGGCAAAACTTCCTTTTTTATATTTCTTTTTACCCAGAGCTAAGGTTTTTTTTGCTTGAAAAAAAGCACGCTTACACTCTGTATATGTATTAATCACATCAGAAATACCTACAGAAATGTTATTCACATATTTTTTTTCCAAGTACTTTTTCACATCGCTTAGTTCATTTAGAACCTCATCTAGTTTTGTTGTGGCAAATAGAATCACAATATTTTTCCCATATTCTGCAATTAAATGTTTGGGCTGCAGATTTTTTTCTATACTATCGATAATAAGCTCACTTGTTACTTGAATCTTATCTTCTTCACCAATATCGATAAGGGCCAAATACTTAAAATCATTAATCTGTTTTCCTATCACCTCGGCAATCCATGTCAATGTCTCGACATTGCCTTTGCCATGAATAAGTTCGTTAACCAGTAGACGGTTGTTCTCTGCATTTTTGATTTTGTTCTGATAGTACAAGGATTCGCTTAGAAGGATTTCAACAATTTTAACCACCAATGCGCTATATTGAGAAATCAATGCATAGTCCCCTACCAACCCAACAATCGCAACTAAGCTATTGCCAATGTGCACCGGAAATAAAATTGCTTTTGCTGTCAGGTTTTTTACATCCTCTACAAGAATCACCTGCCGCTTTGCAACAATTTTTCCAAATGAAAGTAATTCTTCATCCGCTTGCTCTCGATTGGTTGCCAATAATGCACCTTTGTTATCATATACATAAATATCATCATAGATAAGGTCATTAAGGCTTCGTATGACGTTTTTTGCTTGCTGACTATTAATTTTCATCGTTTTCCATCTCCTTAGATAACCGCTCCACTTCACGTCGACTTGGAATTGAAATAGCTGAACCTTCCACTGTAGCCGCAAGCGCTCCCGCTTTTGAACTGTAATCTAAAATATCTTTTATCGCCATGCCATTAACCAATCCTGCAACAAAATACCCTACAAAAGCATCTCCGACAGCAGTCGTATCAACAACATCCACTAAGTGACTTTTATATGGTATCTGGGACATATCCCGTCCAACATATAAACCACCCTTGTCCCCCAACGTAATGACAATATTCAAATCATACTTTTGCAATCGTTGGATTGCCTCTTCTACACTCGCTGCATGCGCGATGCTATACAGCTCCGTCTCGTTTACGATCAGCGTATCTACCTTAGAAAAATCAAATCGATATACAGATTCATGAAAAGGTGCTGGATTAACGATAATTTTCATGTTTTTTTCATATGCAAGGTCAATAATATAATCCACATCATTAATCTCATTTTGAACAAGGAGGATATCCCCTTCTTCGAAGTGTTCGAGGACGCTTTGCATTGTATCTTTTTGATTATTGTAATTACTGCCCCCATGAACAATAATTGTATGTTCTCCTTCATCTGAATACTGAATAATTGCATGGCCTGTATCTGAATTACTTTTTTGAATATAATCAATTTTGATATTGTGCTCCAAAAGCGTAAGCTTTAAAAAGTCCCCATTTCGCCCGATATTCCCCGCATGATATATCTCTTGAATGCCTGCTTTTGCAATAGCTACACTTTGATTTAATCCCTTGCCCCCAGACATTACTTTTAATCCCTTGTCCGCTATCGTCGTCCCCGGTTTAACTAATTTTTCAACACTATATACATAATCAACGTTTAAGGACCCATAGTTTAAAACCTTCATATAACCTCTCCTTTATTAAAATTTAAAGTTTTTACTTCTCTCGCTACGCTGCACCTTCTTTAAATATAACAAAGGTGTAACAAGGTTTCAATGTCACATGTAACAATAAAGTTGCATTTATTCATTATCTATTTGTTAATAAGACTATTTTTTTCCCTTTAAATGAATAAATGTAATGAATTGCTATTTATTGGTAAATCTGATAACATATTGGTACATATTTGATATGCTCACTATTTTACCTTTGGAGGTCTCAAAAAATGAACATCTTAATCGTCGATGACAATGCTGAAATCCTTGACATCATAAAATACCACTTATCCAAGCACAAATATAACGTATACTGTGCTATGTCTGGCGAAGAGGCAATGGAGATTATTCTAAATACCCCCATTGATTTAGCAATTCTTGATGTAATGCTTCCAAGAATAGATGGTTTTAGTCTTTGCGAACAAATTAGAATAAACTTCTTTTTTCCAATTTTGTTTTTAACTTCAAAAGTTAGCGAGGAGGATAAGATTAAGGGGTTAGTTTGTGGTGGTGACGATTACATGCTTAAACCTTTTTCATCCAAAGAACTTATGGCAAGAGTCTCTTCTTTACTTCGAAGAAATACAATATATAACAGGCAAAGCAAATCAAAAAAATCAACACATCATATACATAATTTATTTTTAGATGAAGATTCTTCTACCGTTACTGTTAATAATCACATGATAAGTTTTACCGATATAGAATACAAAATCCTCCTAATTTTATTAAAAAACAGAGGACATAGCTTATGTGTAAAACTCATTTTTGAAAAAGTTTGGGGAGAGCTTTTTACTCAGACATCACATAATACAATTGTTGTTCATATAAAAAATATACGCAAAAAATTGCATCAATATGACAAAGAAACGGAATATATACATACCGTATGGGGAAAAGGTTATGAAATTTATTAATAAAAAACAGTCTTTTGGAATAATCAATCAACTTATCTATCTATCCGTAAAGACCATTGCAGGTTTAATTCTTCTTTTTTTTATTTTCTTTATCTCTTGGCGCTATATCATTGATCTACATGTTTCACCTGTTGATAATATGCATTTAAATCATCAATTAAAAGATGTTGCGGTATTTATAGGTATTTTGATATGTTTTTCATTATATCTTGCTATCATTGTCCGTTTTTTAATGCAAAAACTTGAGTACATTAAGCATCTTATCGAGTGTATTCACGTAATGAAAGGTGGAAATTTTTGTGACCCAGTGACAATTTGTGGACACGACGAACTTTCCCACCTTGCACTACATATTGATGAGCTTAGACAAGAAATACATACTAACAACCTAGAAAAGCGAAGAAGAAAAGTAAAGGAGAATACTTTTTTAACCTCGATCTCTCATGATTTAAGAACACCATTAACTAGCATTATCGGCTATTTAGAAATTCTACTTGATAGTGATTTTAATGATTGCAAGAAACAATCTAATTATCTTAAGTTATGCCTCAAGCGTTCCATACAACTTCAAGAATTAACAAATAGCGCCTTTGAGCACTTTTATCTAAAAGATAAACAACTAGAAACCACGGAACTTTTACGTTGCAACTCTATAATGAACTTGGAACGTATTATCATAGATTCTGCCCAAATATTAGCTCAGCAAAATTTAACTTACTCTACTGTTTTCCCTAAAAAGCGCTATGCCTTGGTCTATGACATTCGAATGATACAGCGTCTTTTTGATAATGTGTTTACAAATATTTGTCGCTATGCAAAAAAAGAGACAAATATTAACATTACTGGTACCATCACAGATTCAAATCTAATTATTAGAATTACAAATAAAATAGATATACAATGTAAAAGAAAGGAAAGTACAGGTATTGGAATAAATAACTGTAAAAAAATAATGCAAATTCATGAGGGAAGTTTTTCCCATGAAATAGACAACCTTTTATTTACATCAACTGTTCGTTTTCCCATAAAATGTGGCAATAATATCTCTTGACTATTCTTGACTATAATAAAGGATTTCACGATAACCTTTTACTATCTTTCGATTGATTCTAAGGATATAACTTTGTCACAAAGTTTTGATATAATCTCTGTTTCATGACTAATAATGGCAAGGCCTATTTTTCTCTCTTTACATATTCGCAATAATTGACGCCATATCTTCGCTTGAGTAATGGCATCCAACATGGTTGTCATCTCATCTGCAATAATGTACTTTGTTTGAGGATTAAGTGCTCGAACAATACAAAATCTTTGCATTTCACCTCCGGATATTTCCATGGGAAAACGTTCAAGCCATTCTTCTTTTATACCAAAACTATCAATTATGTCCTGAGACGGTGTATAACTTTCACACAGCAAATCTTTTAGCTTCCACTTAGGATTAAGAACTTTTTCCGGATGTTGATAAATCAGCTGTACAGGTTGGAACACTCCGTCTTTGAAAGGTTCTCCATCGACCAATACTTGACCATTAACAGGTTTAAGGTAATTGGAAAGAACCTTTGCCAAGCTGGTTTTCCCACAACCACTATACCCTGAAATCCCAAGTATTTCTCCATAAGATAATTCAAATTCCACATTTTTAAACAGCCACTCATTCTTCTTATAATAAAACCCCAAATTGTTTGCTTTTAACGACATGATCGAACCTCCTTATATAATGTGAACTGATTTTGAGGCAAGCAATTCCATAAAGCTTTTGTATACGGATGTAAAAGCCCCTCTCCGTTCCCCTTAAAATTTTCAGCCTCCGTTGTTTCAATAGCCTCTCCATCTTTAAAAACCGTTACCCGATCACATATCGTTAATGCAGATACTACATCATGAGTAATAAGCATAACAGATACACCTTCATCAGCAAACTGTCGCAATTGATTTAAGATTCTACTTAATGCTTCTGGATGTATTCCCGGAGTGGGTTCATCTGCTATTACAAGTTTTATATCTTCCTTAACACTTGTTGCAAAAAGAACTCGTCTTAACATGCCTCCCGAAAGTTCAGATGGATACAACTTTGCATCTGTTTTTTTTAATCCATATCTTTCAAATAAACTTTCTTGTATATTATTTGCTTGTTTTTTAGGCAATCCAATTTTTACCTGCTTACCTACACGCATTAATGGATCTAAGTAATTTACTGATTGAGGTATAAAGGCAATCTCTTTTCCCCTAAGTTGAACTTTTCTTTCTTCTGTCAGTCGTTTTTTTTGATAATATATTTCCCCTCTACATTCTGCATTGGCTGGCAAGATTCCAAGAATTGCATGGGCAAGCAAGCTTTTTCCTGACCCGCTCGCACCAATAACCGCATGAATTTCTCCTTTCCTAACAGAAATATTCAAATTATTTATGGGTGTTGTTTTTTTTGTTTTAAGTCCTTTTACATATTGCGAAAATGAAATGGACAAATTTTCAACTGTTAAAATATCGCTTTTTTGATTCATTGATTACTCCTTTACTCATTAGCAGTGGCTGGTTCTACAAGCGTACGTACCTGTTCACCTATGTTATCAAAACTTTTTACAATAAGTACAAGTAACACCCCTGGGAAAACAGCAAGCCACCAATCACCAACAGATATATGTTTAACCGCTTCTGAAAGTATCAACCCAATCGAAGGCGTTTGAACAGACAAACCAAAACCTAAGAAAGTAATTGAGGCTTCATGTAGTATGGCATGTGGAAACAGAAGTAAAAATCCCACCATGATTTGTGGAATAATGTGTGGCATTATATGTTTTCTGACGATAAACCACTTAGTCTTCCCAAAATTCTTTGCCATTTGAATATATTCACTGTTTTTTATACTTAAAACTTCTGCTCGAATAATTCGTGTTAATGACGGCCAATGTGTAAAAGCAACACCACACACAACTCCTTTGATCCCTCCTCCTACTGCAAAAGAGATAAGGATGATGAAGACCAAATGCGGTATGCCTATGAACATATCTACAAGCCAAGAAATAATATAATCTGCTTTTTTACCTAATGTTGCTGCACAAATCCCCAATATCGTTGCAATAACAGCACCAATAGAAGCACCTAAAAAGCCAACAAAAAGTGATAACCTTAGCCCTTTAAGTGTTCGCGTCAGCATATCTCTACCTAACCAATCCGTTCCAAATAAATGGCTCCAAGAAGGAGGCAAACTTTTTTTTGCAAAATTAGTCGTTAAGTTTTCGTTAGTTAATATAAAGCTAAAGATAATCGCAATAAATATTAATCCGATAGATACCGTTAGTGTAAGTATAACTTTTTGTCGTGCATTTAAACCTCGCTTTTTATCTTGCATCTTATATCTCCTCCTTTAAACAAGGATTAATGACTGAATTTAATATGTCCGCAAGCATATTCCCAGTAAATACAAATATTGCACTTATCATAACAATCCCCATAAGTAACGGCATATCACTTTTGAGTCCCGCTTCAGTAAGCGTTGACCCCAATCCTGGATATGAAAAAACTTGTTCTGCCAAAACCGATCCCCCAAAAAGTTCTCCAAAATATGCAAAATGTAAAGTTATAGCGGGTAACGCAACATTTCTTAATCCATGATTTTTGATAATTTGCCAAGTCGTCTCTCCTCTAGCTTTTGCAAAGACTATATATTCACTATTAAGTACATCAATCATCTTTTCCCTTGTATGTAAAGTTACATTAGCAATTCCAAGCACACTAAGCGTTGCTACCGGTAAAATTAAATGATGTATGCGATCCATCAAAGTCACATCACTTGAAGCAACCCCTATCGGCACTGAAATACCTATTGGAAACCATTCAAGCCAAACCGAGAAAATAATTAACAATAATAATCCTAGCCAAAAAGTTGGAACTGAAGCTTGAATATAGGATATCCATTTAATAATTTTATCTGTCACTTTTCCTTTTTTTATCGCTGCAATGATACCCATACAAAAACCTATACTCCCAGATAAAATCCATGATAGCCCCATTAATGCAAAAGAAGCTAAAAACTTTTCCTGTATGATGTCACTGACAGGTCTACGGTGAACTTTTGACGTTCCCATATCACCTCTTACAATATTTTTTAACCATGTTAAATATTGTTCAACCGGATGTTTATCAATTCCCCAATATGCTTCTAGTGCCGCTCTTTGTTCTAATGATATGTTTACATCTCCACCAACATAAGCTGTTATTGGATCTATAGGGGAATTATGCATCATTATAAATGTTAAAATTGACAGCCCAATCAAGAGTGTAATCCCTCTAGTTAACTTATATATGACATACTTTAATTTCTCCATGATCTGCTCCTTTCAAAGAAATAGGATACATGTCAATTTACTTGCATGTATCCTAAAGAAATTAATACACTCTCTTAATCAACTTTCACTTCAGAATCCCAGCTCCATTCTC
The DNA here is from genome assembly GCA_038396585.1 of Vallitaleaceae bacterium 9-2. Lineage (NCBI taxonomy): Bacteria > Bacillati > Bacillota > Clostridia > Lachnospirales > Vallitaleaceae > Vallitaleaceae bacterium 9-2. The sequence goes on from CP121691.1 coordinate 2,195,476, forward strand.
CAATATTTGCTAGTAGCGACCATTCATGCCCATGCGTATGAATCGCTTGCTCACCAAAGTTTAAGCGGGCATCTCCAAGATGAATATGATCAAGGCGCACTAACCATATAAATGGAACCTCTCCAAGTCCACTTGCTCCGGTTTCTCCATCCCATTGCGCAAGTTTCCAATATTCATTCGCCTCTTCCATACTAGTTGCATGCATTGCTTTATTCATATATGTGTTAACTGTCGCATTATCAAAATATACAATGTTATTATAGGCCGTCCCTGCAAGGTCAGGATTATGCATCGTGTAAAACTGATGTGGATGATGTCGTCCACCTGCAAATAGAATTGGATTAGAATGCATAATTGTTTTCATCTCATCCCAGTTACTTCCGACCAATTCAATCTCAATTCCCAACTGTTTGGCTTGTTCTGCAACTACAAGTGCAACATTTGTACGAATAATATCTGCCGTTGGATGATAAAGTTTAAACGCCGCTTTAAGTCCATCTTTTTCTCTTATTCCATCTTGGTCCGTATCTATCCATCCTCCTTCTTCAAGAATCAGGTTTGCTTGTTCAACCTTATTATCTTCAAGAACAGTTTCTTCATTCCACCATGGCATCTTATCCACAAGTGAATATGCCTTTTTCCCATGACCATTAAGCACAGTATCTACCATGGCTTGTCGATCCAACCCAATATACAACGCTTTTCTAATTGCTAAGTCACTTGTAACATCATTTCCAATTGGATAGCCTTCCGGCGTCTTTCCATAACCACTTTTTTGTGTTGGCATTGAAACACCTCGGACATCATTACTTTCATATGAAAACAATTTAAACCCTTCAATTTTTTCATCTGCAAATTCTGGTAGTGTATAGATCAAATCTACTGTACCGTTCTTGGCTGCAGCTAACGCAGCATTTTCATCAAGAAAAAGCAATGTAAATTTTTTAAAATGCGGCTCTTGTCCATGGTAATATGGATTTACTTCAAAAATTGCTTGTTCTCCTCTATCCCATTGAACCAATTTATATGGACCTGAACCAATTGGGTTTTGTGCATAATTGTCATCATAGTGGTTCTTTGGCAAAATAACAATTTCTGTAAGTTGAGCAAAAAATGTTGACCTTGGTTCTGTTAAAACAAATTTCATGGTAAGTGGGTCTATAATCTGAATCTCTTTTAAAAAAGTTAAGTCCCAATGCATTCCATGTTCTTTTAACATTTCAAAGGAAAACTTTACATCTTCTGGCGTTACTGATTCTCCATTAGAAAATTTGTAATTGTCATTAAGATAGAACATCCATGTAAGTCCATCTTCACTTACCTCATATTTTTTTGCATAGTCTCCAACAATTTCAAGTTCATGTGTTTTCTTTAACAATGTACTATGAAGTATTTGTGATTGACTATATAGTCCCCATCTTGTTTTTGGATCAAACTCTCCTGGTGGGCGTGTACCCATACAAATCACAAGCTCATCTTTTAATTCTGGTAGTTGTTCATCCTCTATATTTTCAGCACTATTTTCCTTGTTTTCTTCTTCCTTGTGCGTCGATCCGCCTGCTGCTGATTCTGTCACATTACTATTAGTGCAGCCAACAAGCAATGAAAAACTCATCATCAAAGCACACAATAGGCATCTTATTTTTCGCTTACTTTTGTTCATATGTTCCTCCTTGTATCTAATTAAAGTGTTATTTTTTGCTTAAGCAAAACCTAGTATAGTTCATTCCATTTGCAAGCTCAATCCTTTTATATGATTCTTCATATTTCTTCATAATTAAGATTGATTATCATTTTCATGCTTTGCGCAAAAAAATATCATTGTATATAAACAATGATATTAATTCTTCTTGATGAATAAATCGTATTCAATTCTTCCTTCATTTAACCTAAAATCCTCTGTTATAATATCATCTACACTGCTTTTTTCTTGAGTGTTAACATCATACTTAGATAACCTATAGCGGTCTCCAATATAATATATATATTGTCCATCAAAGGCAATATTATACACTGTATTAATATCACCAATTGCCGTTATTTTAGACGTCATTCTATCAATCATACGAACAGCATCTGTATCAATAATATATATTGTATCCTTGTCCAAAAAGAATCCATCAATCCCTCGCATAAATCCCCATTTTTTATTCTCTTCTTTGAGTATTCCACTTCTATTTCTCCCCAAATTTTTCTCAAAAATCACCGTTTCTTCAAACGTCTGCATATTTACTTGCACAACAGCAAAAAACCTACGCTATTTACATTTCCTTCAAGTTCAACATAATAATCAATCTCAACGTCCGTACCTGAATATTCGATAAATTCATTCTCATCTAATTTATCATTTAATCCATGCCCAAGAGAACCCAGTACTTTCATTTGTGACTCTGCTTCCTTAAAGGGATCTTCTGCCAACTCTTCTGCTACCTCTTTTTCAATACTTGAAACATCTATTGGTTCATTACTCGCACATGACACAAATAATACATTAAATAGGATTATCATTGATATTAACATTACTCTCTTCATATTATCCCCTTTCTTATATGCTTATCTCTCCATTTTTCTACGCATTAGTTCTCCTCTTACTTCAACATCAAAAGAAAGAAACTTAATCTATTGTTCTTTGATACGTACCATAAATGTATTTAAAAACTATTAATATTAATATGCATCCATTGTAACAAGCAGTATTATTTAATCAAGTCATTTTGCTTATTTGGTATACTTGATGTACTATTTGGTTATACACAAGCATTTAATCATAGATTTCTCTATATTATGTGCTATTGTACATGCCGTATCATTCCATCAGGAACCCCTGATGCATCTGTCTATTATCGTGTTATATTTTCGAATGTATCTGCAAAAAAAAGGAATCTAACACTAAAAAAGTATTAGATTCACATTGTTTAATCATTTTATATCAATTTTGTTTTTACAAGTTCGTCAATAGCACCTACTGTTGTCTGATCCATCTCCCATTCTAAGGCTTTGATATTAGCCATAACCTCTTCTATATTTGCTTGTGTGGCAATAACCGAGGTTACGTTCTTCTGTGCTACTAGATAGTTCAAGGCAATTTCTGCAAGCTTCTTGTTTTGTAAGCTTTCTATATTCTTAATTTCATCGAGAACGCTCAGATGACGAATTCTTTCATTCCCTCTAAGTTTTGGATTGGCATTACGAACATCATCCTTGCCAAAAATTGTATCTGCTGTTATTTTACCTGTCAATAGACCTTGGAATAGAGGACTATAAGGTAAGAAAGCCAGACCTTCTTCTTCACAAAGAGGAAGAACCTCTTTCGCCGTTTGATACTCTAATGGTATATCGTGATACGATTTTGGATTATGTTCAAGCATATTAAATAGTCCTTGCATGGATACAATATCTACTATTTCATTCGCTTTCTTGTAACTCTCTACTGAAAAATTACTGAGCCCAATATAGCGGGCCTTCCCTGAAGCTTTAATATCTCTCATAGCTTCAATAGTTTCTTCCAATGGCACGCCCTCTGTCGAAGGCCAATGCACTTGATAAAGATCTACATACTCCACATTTAACCTTTTCAAAGATTCTTCAATCTCCATCATAATATTTGCTCTAGACACATCATTTCGGACCTCTTGACGTTCATTCCACGGCAACCCTACTTTTGAAGCAATAAAGATATCATTTCTGTGACCTTTAATTGCTTTTCCTAATACCTCTTCTGCATGACCCAGACCGTAAACTGGTGCAACATCAAAAAAATTAACACCAGCATCAATTGCCGCTCTAATAGCTTTAATCTGTTCTTTGTCACCATGATCTGTCCAGCTTCCTTTTCCAGATGCTCCCCAACAACCAAATCCTAAAACACTAAAGTCATGATCAATTTTTTTTACTCGTTTATAGCGCATAATTTCCTCCTACTTTATTTTGATTAATTATTAAGTTAATTAGTCCACATTTGTTCAAAGACAGGTTTTATGTCCAGCAGATTTGTGTGACCGGTTTCATAAATGGCTGAGAAAAAAACTTACATCTTTTTCTCTGAACCTCTATAGATAATCTCTGGTTCCATAACTATTCTTAATGGCTCCGTATTTACTGCATTTTCTGTCTCGTTCATTCTAGCATACAATAAATTCATTGCTTCAATTCCCATCTTGATATTATCTCTTTTTATAACTGTCAAGTTAATATGTAGTGTTGTTAATACGTCTATATCATCAACTCCCACAATCGCTATATCTTCAGGTATTCTTAATCCTTTTTGAAAAATCCCCTGAAGTATCCCAAGTGTTGTGAGATTATTTGGTGAAAATATTGCCGTTGGCCTATTGTCTGAATCAATAATATCAATCATAATATTATAAGCCGTCTTTGTGGTAAAATCACCTGGGTAGATAAGTTCTTCTCGTACTTGAAGTCCATGTGCTTGCATGGCTTCTGTGTAGCCTCTAAGCCTTTCACGTCCAATCATTAAGCTCAAATCACCTGCAATTGTTGCAATCTCAGTGTGTCCTGCTTCAATCAAACATTTGGTTGATTCATAGGCGCCACGGTAATTATCGATAAAAACTCCATCCCAGTTTACATATGGCACATCTCTATCCAAAAGTATAACCGGCACATTTAGCGCCTTTACCCCATCTATAAATTCTTGACTAGGTCTTTTTTTATACATTCCACCAGCAGCCGGTGTTAAGATGATGCCTTGAATTTCATAGCTCCTAAGCATAGCAAGCGCTTTCATTTCTTTTTCAGCGCTATTGTCTGTATCACAATAAAATATATTAAGATTATGTTCTTCTGCAATCTGGCTAATTCCTTTGAAAACTTCACCAAAAAAAGGATTGCTGACCTCAGGAATGACAACGCCAATTACGTTGTTTTTTCTATTCGAGAGGTTCCTTGCTGTTGCTGATGGGACATAATTCATCTCTCTAATCTTCGTTGCTATCTTTGCAGCTACTTCTGCAGATACATAACCAGAGCCATTGATATATCTTGAAACTGTTGCTTTTGATACATGACATGCATTTGCAATATCTTTTATTGTTGTTGCCATATAGCCCTCCTAGGTGTGTGACCGGTTACATATGCAATATTATCATAAGAATTTACTAATGTCAATTTTTAATAAATGACTAAACTTCGTAGTCCCCTCTTATATTTCTATTACACCACATTTTTTGTTATGAAAAAAAAGCTATATTATGTGTTCAAATTCTTGAAATACCATAAAATCATAAAATTGAATATCTAAAAAGAAGATTTTAATAACTTATTCATGTATCATCTAGATTATAACGTCAATAAGAGGAGATAAATAGTTTATGAGAAAAAAATCTATATTACTTAAAAGTATTTTGTCACGGTTTATATTGTTAGTTGTCTCAATAGGTCTAATAAGTAGTATTGCATTATTTCAGTTTTATAATAAACAAAAAGACGTCTTAGATCAAAAAAAAGACATGATTATTGAAAATGCCAAACAACAGATTGATGCTCAAGTAAGTAATGTTGAAGCAGTAGCTATGACGCTTTCAACCTTAGATTTATTTAAAGAAGCCACAAGGGATAATGCTATCATCCTTCGTGAAATAAGAAATATCTTATTAACGTATGTAGAAAAAGATCAAGGATATATCAAATACGCCTTTTTTGTTGATCTTAACGGAAAGGTAGTTGCAGGTAGCGATACGCTTGTTGAAAGCTTAGACTTTGAAAATGAACGCTTTTTTCTTGAAGCGATAAACGGTAAAATCCAATGGAGCGAAAGTCGTATAGGTCTTGAAGGAGTGGGATACGAACAAATTGTCGGCGTACCCGTTTACGATGATTTTGATATTATTGGCGTCTTATGTATGACGTTATCCTTAGACTATGTAGGTGATTTAGTAAAAGAGGTTCAACTAAGTGAATCTGGAGAGACTTTTTTACTTGGGCATGATGGTAGAATCTTAGCACATAAAAATATGGACCTGATCGGAAAATCAATATTAAGCTTTGATGACTTAGGTTTAACAGAGAAAGGAAAAGATATTCTTAAAGAAAAAGAAGGCGATTTTATATTAACTTTTAATGGTGAAAAGACTAAGAATTACTTTTGCCCTATAAATGACTGGATATTCTTAACAAGGAGTCCACAAAGTGAATTAACGAAAGATATAAAACATATGATTTTTCTGATTGGCTTTACCTCTCTAGTAATTCTTATATTAGCATTAGTGATTGCTTATATTGATTCAAAGCACCAAATAAAGAGAATACGACAGTTACAAAACAAGTTAAAACAAGTTGCAAAAGGTAACTTAGATACTAAAACAAATCAAGTTCAGCTTGCTTCCTCTAATGAACAATCGAAAGATGAACTGGTTCAAATGGAGTTAAGTTTATATCAGATGATTGATAGTATACGCAGCATTCTGTTAGGAATCAATGAATCCGCTAATAACCTTTACCGATCAGGAGAACATGTGGAAAGATCTGCTAGTGAGAATAATCAGGCTAGTCAGGACATAGCAAGCTCTATGGAAGAAATTAGCGAGTTAAACGAAGTTCAGACGCATCAAGCAGGAAGTGTGCATATTAATATGAAAAGTATGCGTCAGCAAATGATACAGGTCGTATCTTCAATTGAAGAAATGAGCCATGTTATTGAAGGGGTAAATAAGGACACCATTATTGGGTTAAAAGTCATGGCAAATACTAAACAGCAGATGGAGCTTGTAGAAGATTCAAGCCAAACCACATCAAGTCAGTTAGATGGCTTAGCTTATAAATCCAAAGAAGTTCAAGACATTAATCAAGAAATTCATCATATTGCAGAACAAACTAACCTTTTAGCCTTAAATGCTGCGATTGAAGCTGCACGAGCCGAAATCCATGGTACAGGGTTTGCCGTTGTTGCAGATGAAGTTAGGAAGTTAGCTTTCATGGCTGAAGAAGCCGCGGGACGAACCAATCAAATTATGGAAGAATTGTCACAAGAGGTAAGTCTAGTTCAGTCGACTATGGACGTTGAACGGGAAAATGTTCAAAGCGGTATGACTTTTATAAGTGAATCAGTAAGTGCATATAATCGAATAGCAGAAGGTATTGAAAAATTCCATAATACCCTAAATGATACAGAAATAGTGATTAAAAAAACACAACGAGCTAGTCAACACGCCTTGGAATTGAGCCAAAAAATGGAAGAAGCAGTTAATAAGAGCAAGGGTGAAACTCAACAGATTGCTGCTGCAAGCCAGCAGCAGTGTGCTATAAGTGAAGAAATAGCACAACAAGCTGAAGTACTAATGGAATTAGGAAAGAATCTTGAAAAAAATATTCAAAAATTTAGGCTATAGCATCTGCTATAGCCCCTAATCTTACATTATGTCTGTAAATATCTCATGAATATTACCATCCGGACCTGCAAATAATGCCATTCTTTGATTCCACGGCATATCTTTAGGTTCACATATGCCCACAGCACCCTTCTCAAGGAGATTTACATAAGTTTTCTCCAAGTCTTCAATAGATTCGCACGGAAATGCTAATTCAAAACTTTGACCACTAACTTTTAGCTAATTCAAACCGCTTATCTGTTTCGTTTATCTCCAACTTTAGCCAACTAGTCTTCAAGTAGAATTTTTAGCATCTTTTCTGGATTATTCAAAAACTCTTTCGTCACCGCATAATGTTTTGTATCCTTATAATCTATAATCTGATATCCGTTCTCTATATCAAAAATCTGCGCATTAGGATAAGACATAATGATTGGCGAATGCGTTGCTATTATAAACTGTGATTGTCTCTTAACAAGATCATTAATTCTCGAAATAAGTGCCATTTGTCTAGTAGGAGACAAAGCAGCTTCGGGTTCATCTAGAATATATAGCCCTTTTCCTCCAAATCTATTCATCATGAGCGATACAAAAGCTTCACCGTGAGATTGTGCATGCAACGACTTCCCGCCATAGAATCGAATCAATTCACCATCGTCTTCATTTAATTCATCAATGTTACTCGCTAAGTTATACATACTCTCTGCTCTAAGAAAATACCCATCATCAGGACTTGCTGCCCCCTTTGTAACTTTTATAAAATCAGACAAATCCGAATGCGTATCATTAGTAGAAAAGTTAAAACTTCTGCTTCCACCTTCTGGATTGAAACCACAAGATATTGCAATTGCTTCCAGCAAGGTTGACTTACCAGCACCATTCTCACCTACAATAAATGAAACATTCGGATGTAATTCTAATTCCCCTAATCTTTGTATAGCAGGTAGCGTCATCGGAAATCTACCTCTACAAGTATATGCAGACGGAGATAATTCAACAGCCCTAATATATTGAAACATTCCACGTTCCAGAATTCCCATAGTAAGCCCTCTCTATATATTCTATATTACTTGAATTAATGTTTGAAAATCAAATCCATGTATTTCTGATTTCTTTATCCACTATAACTTATAGATGCAAAGATACATATTCTCACCAAGACTCTCAAACACATCATTTTTAAAACCACCTGCAAGAAAAATCTGATCCAATTCTTGGGGACTCAACCGCATACTTTCGGCAGGACCTGATGGCGAGTTTTTCTTATGAAATTCTACAAGTGCCACTTTGCCGCCTTCTTTAAGAGAAGTCTTCAGGTCAGCAACAAATTTCATCGTATTTTCAATATGATGAAATACCGTAATGATAACAAAAAGATCAATGGTTCCAGCCTCCAAAGGTACTTGATCATGCTCAACCTTTTGAAGAATTACCTTACTTAGTCCAAACTCACGAACTTTTTTCTGGACAAGTTTTAGCATATCTTCATTCGCGTCGAGAGCATAGACCTTACTTTGAGTTTTTTTAGCCAAAGCCTTCGTGAATATACCCGTTCCTGCCCCATAGTCACAAACCACCTGCCCTTGTTTAAGATCTGCCAGTTCCATAATTCGTTCTATATTAATTTCATCTAGTCTGTCTTGATTTTCAAATCTGCTAGGATCTTTCATCCAGTCCTCCTTTTTGTGTTTTTTTAAGTTTCTATACTATAGGTGTGCTTCATAGCTATCTGTTGTTATGGATTGTGCCAAAACAACTCCACACCCCACTCCTATAATACCTCGGAATAATCCTTCTTGCATTATTCTATAGATAATTCCAAATCCAGTGATGCTCGCTCCCACAACAAATGGAAGCAATAGCATTATGATAATACTTATAGAAAGTATAACGCCAAACCACATGATATTAAGTCCATTGGTCAGTCCTTTAATTAGTCGCTCTAATTCCAAGAGAAGACCTATTATAACCGTTCCCATCACAAAAACCACTCGATATGCATCATATGTTGGGCTTATTCCCCTGGCACCTTCAACAAAATCAGGATAAATCTTTGCTAAGGCTACTATAATGCATACAATAAGTATCCAAGAAATCAGACGTATTTGCTTCCCTTTAATTAATTTTTTCATTCAACTCTCCCCTCGTACTCCTAAAAAAAACTGCATAATATCAGGCGTATTCCAATCAAATATATGCCTCAAGCACTTCAAATATCTCATTAGATACGTCTTCATATCTATAGCGAATAATATCTACTAACTTACTTTTATTGTTAAAATCAGGATTTTCAAGAAGAGTACGTTCAAATATTGAATACTGTGGCATATTTTGGCTATCTACCCACTTTTCGTTTTTCATCTTTTGCCAATAGTTTATCTGGATCTCTTTTGTCTGTGCCACAAGCCATATTTCAAACTCTGCTTTTTGGTGATTTAAAACAAGTGCCAACTTCAGTTTGCTTTTTTTTAGTAAATCATTTTGCAGATAAAAATACGTGACATCAATATACCCATGCAAAACACTTGAAACTGTGTACGTCCCCTTATACTCCTTCAAAAACATTGTTCTTAAATTTTGAATAATGCTAACAAGATACTGATAGGTCATCTGAAACTCTCCATCCGTCAATACTTCTTTGTAACTACTCACTAACTGATTCATATTCTTATCCGCCATAGTTTTTACTCCTTAACATGTATGAGTGTACCATCTATCAAAACAAATCATCTTCTTTTTCATCTTGAATTAATCCTACCATAGATTCACAAGCGATTCAACGTTTTGAATATCCACAATATCACTTTGAGACATCACTATAAATAACTCAGCAATTCCATTATCTGATTCTAAAATGTAGATTGCAGGTATAAAGTCAAGACTTTTATTCAAAACGTATAACGAGTATTCGTGTTCAAAGTAATTGTGCCTTCATACATGACTGTATATATTACATCCATATAAACCTCTCCAATAACTATTTTAACTGAATATCTTACATACCGCTTTTTTTAATATCAATGCGAATTAATTCGCCAAATGGTTCATCAAACCCAAATATGACCGTAATCTTTTCTGACATTTGATATACAAGCATTTTCTCTTTTTCAAAAATATAACTACTATCTGTATATTCAGAATAGTTTACATCACAATAAGTTTTAACCTCTTGATACGAATCCCCAACACTAATACCTGAAATCAATTTAATATGTGGTGATGTGATTTGCAATTCAGATAATTGTTGAAATTCAAATGTAAATTTGCATATCAACGCATTTTCAAGAGATTCCCTGTTACTTACTCCTGTAGCGTATCTTTTAACTTCGTGCTTATATCTTTCCTCATTAAAATAAAATACAACGCTATCGCCATAAAAATCTTCCAGTACAATATAATTATTACCAAATAATAATTTCATCTCAGAAAATGTCATCCCAATGCTAATATCTTCAGAAACAGAAAAATGGTCAATAATAACCTCCGGAGTGTCATGATTTAATAAGTCCGAAGTAACAAATCCATACGGAGATATACCCAACACATCCTTAGATTGTAATTTAACATAAGCCCACCTTCCACTTTCAGTACTTACCTCATATAAAACCAATACACGACCTTCAATATTTTCTTCAATTATTTCTGCCCCCATATTAGGTGCTGAATATAAATTGCTTTTTTTAAGAAGCATAGCCTTACTTTCCAAAGGCTGTGCTTCACATATTGTATATTCAAACCCCTTAGCATAGCTCTCTTCTTCGCTGATATTAACTTCATTTTGCAATTTTTCTACAAGCAATGTTGTGTTTTTCATATCGTCTTTAAGCTTTAAAAGCTCATTCTCTTTTTGCTTAATAGCTATTTTTAATGATTCCATTTCTTTTTTTGTCTCCTTTAATTGGATGTAATTATCATTTGTAGAACATCCCATTAACATACATATGGCAATTAAAATAATAATTATTTTTTTCATATACCCCTCTCCAAAATCTCGCTTTATTCTTTAAGCAAAGTTCCTTTTTTCTATTAGTAACTGCTCCGATAATCATGATAATCTAATTTATTCCGAAATAGAAATAAAACAAATATTGCTATACTCTCCTAATAGCCCTATTTAGGCTAATTAAAAAGGCTACCAAGATCCATTGACAGCCTTTTTCTTTATCTACGAGTACCTCGTTAATCTCGATTCACCTTAGTCAAATGCACATTATTGAATGTTTGTACATTCGCACCGACAGCAACATCACTTTGTTCATCCTCAAAGTAAATATATAGTGCTGTCTCCGAAGTTTCACCCGGTATCATTACATTTTCCCCATCTATAATCCACTGCTCATTAAATAAAACAAGGATATGTACATCATCAATAATTGCACCTGAGTGCTTTTCAAAGCCTTCTCTATCAAATCCTACTAGTGCATCTAATATATCAACTGCTAGCTCGCCACGAATAACCTTGTATTGTCCTGCATAGTGATTAGATTCATAATCGTTTTCTTGTTGCCACCATTTGAAAGAACCGTCATCATCCAATTGCAGTTCTGAATAATCCCCCATCACCCATGAATAACCAGTAAGAAACTCTTCTTGTTCATTGCCTACTGTTATATTATCAAAAACTACTTTCGTATTCTCAATGGCTTCTATATCAGCCTGTGTTTTCACAGGCTCTTCAAAGTCAATATTCCATAAAACAGCCACAAAGACAATTACTGAGATCATCCCTATTGATGATAAAACAATACTCAAAATACCTAATAATTTCTTAGAACTTCTAATCACTGAAATGATTCCTAGAATTATCGAAGGAATCCCAAATATAAAGGGCATAACCAACATAAATCCTGTTAAAAAAGCCAATCCCCCTAAAACAATTGCAATAATACCAACCACGTCGGTTGGTTCCTTCTTAACACCTTCATTTCCCACCACATACTGATTCTCATTATTCTCCATTTTTACTCTCCCATCGTAATATATTTTTATTTATATAGTATAGCCCACATACAAATAAGTAGTCGGCTATATTAACAGAATTATATTCACACTCACAGTCCCTATTATTCAAAACTTGTTTGCTCATCAAGTATCATATATTTTACTTTTCAGGTAAACATCCATGATATCTGATGTAGTCTACGAAAGTCTAAGATAGCCTTGGAATAAACTGCTTTGCAAATTCAATCTTCTCGTCTTCACTATTAAACTCTCCAAGATAAGCCAAAACCTCTACTGCAAAGTCGACAAATGCAATTCCTTTAGCTGTAATAATATTCTTGTCACATACCACTCTTTCATCAAGATAATTCTCCCATTCAAACGGATCATCTATACAAAATCGTTTTCTTTTTTCATCATCCCATGCAGTAATAGATGTCGTATATCTAATGCCATTCAATACATCAGCTTTGGCAACTATCCAGGGAGCAGCACAAATCGAAGCAATCAACTTATTATCTGAATTAAGTCGTCTTATAAAAGAAATTAGTTCATTACTAATTCCAGTCATCCAACCTCCTGGAATAATAACACCCACAACGTCTTCTAGTTGTATATCTGATATCTTCATGTGTGGGGTAAACTGCATACCAGATGCACTATTCACAGCTTCTAATTTCTCTGATAGTGTAATAACTTCATAACCTAAATCTCTCTTAAGCACATGCACTAAAAGTGATACTTCAAAATCTGCCATCTCATCATAAATATACAAACATATCCGCTTCATAAAAACCTCCAACTTCCGCATTATTATTTTGCCGAACCGCTGATGTAAACCTGACTCGGTTTTCCAACTGAGTGTCGCTGGATCATATGTTAGACGACATTTTTTCAGGACGGCTTATTCAAGTATAACTCCTAACATCTTCAGTAAATGATCGTTATCCTCTAAAAAATCAAACGCATCATTCTCATATTCATATGATTCAATTGAGTATTCATACAAATTCCCATTAATTTTAATCTCATTGATACTAATAGAGATTCTAGGAAAAGTTTCTGCCGAGAAGATCACCTCGTCTACAGCTTCTCCGATTTCAAGTGAGACCTTCTTAGAACCTTTAAACACCGCATCAAATTCAGGTTTATATTCAACAATATCAGCTTTGTCAATACCAAACTCGATTTCATTTCTATACGTTATTATTTCATAGTCAATCTCAATCTCCACGCTTTTATCGCTATAATTCGCCATTTCAATAATAAACAAGGTAGGATCTACCTTGTTTACATAACCTTCATCAAAGTATGGCTCATTGACATACTCATTGTTATACTCATATTCAAGCAATTCTGTTTCAAAGATATCAAACCTTACATCTATCAATGGTTCTTCTTTAGCTTTATCGCTATTACTTTCTTCATTATCAATTGGTTTTTCATCATTATTCATGTTTGTGCATCCAATCATTATCAATAGACACAAAAAAACAGGTATGCTTCTCATTACATTCTCCTTTTCCAACTTTATATAGAATGAAAAATACCACATAGCGAACCCTATAGTTCTTGTTCAATCGGTCATGTCGTTAAATGGCTGTTTTACTAGTGTTATGCTCCCAAAAGTGGTAACTTCTTTATCTTATGATATTTAAGCGCCAATGATAAACAATGTTTTAATTCATTAACAGGTTGTTCTTCTGAAATCTTTAATATGATTGCTCGATTACCTTCGAACTCTAATGTATTCCTATATAATTCTCTAAATGTTTCTATTAATGTCGTACTGCATATAAAAAATATATAGAAGTTATCCGGCGTCTTTTCTTTCCAGTCCATCCTAATCGGACTGCCATCTGGTGCTTTAAAACATGGCTCGCCCCATTTTAAGCTTTCTTCAATCAAGTCAATTTTTTCATCTTTAGCCACTTCATATAATATCTCTTTCATACGAAAAGCTAAAGCTTTTGCAGTCTTTGGATAGGTATTAAACCTTTCATCTATTGGATTACCCAATTGTTGCACCTCCTCTTATGCTTTTAATGTAAGCTACATATATTCATGCTTTTGATTTATTAACATCAATTCCTGGAGTTGGCGAAATTACTGCCATTACCATACTCTCAGAAATCGGTGATATCCATAATTTCAACTCATCAAAACAACTAGTCGCTTATGCCGGTATTGATCCGTCTGTTCATCAGTCCGGTTCCTATACTGCTCGGAATTCAAAAATTTCTAAGCGTGGTACACCTTACTTACGAAAAGCTCTTTACCAGGCCACTGTAGCTGGTATTTCCAATCGAAAAACCGGACCTGTTAACATGACTTTACATAAATATTATATCTTAAAAAAAACTCAAGGCAAACCTACAAAAGTTGCTATCATTGCTACTTGCAATAAACTTCTTAGAATCATTTACGCCATGCTTACTAATGGCGAACTGTATGTTCAACAATAATTAGTTTAAATTTTGAGAGGTCTTTTTGTTGTGCCTTTTTTTATTCTAAAAACTTTTACTTGACTGGGATTAGCTGGTTTATGTGACGTCTGATACGGACAAATCCAATTCACAAAACCTTTCTGACAAATACCCTAAAAAAGCTTCGTACTTCTTTTCACTCCAAAAACTGAATGGATAATCTCTATTCTCAGTCGATACAACAATGTTATATAAATCATCTTTCTTATAATGTCTGATATCAGAAAGACTTACTTTGAAATCACCTAAAATGAAATATTCATCATTCTCATAAATTGTATTATGGTTAACGACCTTAGTCATTAAAGGCATAATCATAGAAATTACAAATAGATAATCTATCTTCTGCAATAATAACATTAGTAAAACAAGAAAATTGATGATACATAGTGCTATAAATTGAAAATACTTAGAGAACAATTTTGGATTATACAGCTTTCTCAAACGCATACTCTTTACTCTAGATTGAATTATATAATTCCTTGAAAAATAGATAATCGTATGAATAGCAACATATCCGTAAACCAGACTATATGGAATCAATTTCGTATCCAATTGTTCTATATCATAGAAACGAAAAAGTAAATACATCGATATTATAAAAGACATATAAACTATTGTAAAAATTCTATTCTCCTTCTTCGTTAAAATTGTATCCATTAATTTTATTCCTCCGTATTTATAATGGCTAGTATCGGATGTCACATAACATCCCGTAAGCTCTCAATCCACTTCATGTTCATGACCACATTTTGGGCATTTTATTGTTCTCTTTCTTGATATCTCTTCCATAAATCCCGAACTTAATATACCAGTAGGTAAGGCGACTAATCCAATACCAGTTATAGCAATTATTGATGATAACACTTTTCCAACTCCAGTAACAGGATATATATCACCATAACCAACTGTAGTTAATGTTGCAATCGCCCACCAAAACGAAGCAACAATATTAGGAAACCCTTCTGGTTGTATTTCGTGTTCAGCGTAATATATTAGTGTCGAAGATATAAGAACTATTAATATCATAATCGAAATCGTTGCTAATAGCTCTTCTTTCTTATCACGAATTACCTTAGCTATCAAGTTCAATGCTTTGGAATATCTATTAAGTTTGAATATTCTAAATATCCGTGTTAATCGCAGTATTCTTAAAAATCTCAAGTCAAACGGGATAATCATCGGCAGGTAAAATGGTAAAATTGCAAACAAATCAACCAATGCCATAAATGAAAATATATATAAAACCCTAGATATCGCTTTCGATTTCCCTTCATATTTCAAATCAGCAGTCCACACTCTTAGCAAATATTCAATCGTAAATATTGTTACTGTGAATTGTTCTGATACAATAAAGTTGTAACACCAAGAGCGAGTTTGATGATATAATTCAAACTTGAAAAGGAGTTACGATTATGGCAAATAACAAATATGATAAGGTCCTCCAGGACAAAATTATCCGTCTTCATCTTGAAGAAGGAAGAACCATCAAAAGTTTAAGCGACGAATACAACTTAGGTAATGGCACACTCAGATATTGGCTGAATAAGCACCGTGAAGAATGCAAGAACAACCCACAGTTACAAAGCGAAACAAATCAAATGCTTGAAATTCAACGCTTGAAGAAGGAACTTGCCGAGACCAAGAAAGAGAATGATTTCTTAAAAAAGGCAGCAGCATTCTTCGCGAAGGAAATCGACTAAAGAAGTACGAGTTTATTCGTGAGTATCATCTAGAGTTTGGCGTAAACTGGTTGCTAAATAAACTTAGCCTTTACCCAAATGACTACTACAATTACCTAAAAGACCGCAAAGCAGCCTATCGTCAGCAAAAAGAAACATTGAAGCAACAGATCAAAGATGTGTATCACGAACTTAACGGAGCCATTGGTTACCGAATGATCTGCGATTTACTGAACCGTAAAGGGATTCAGTGCTCTTATGGTACCGTTTATTCATACATGCGTGAAATAGGCATTAAAGCCATTGTACGTCGCAAGAAGAATCCGTATATCAAAGGTTATCAGCATCACATTTTTGATAACCTGTTAGGACAAAACTTTACTGCTGCAAAGCCTAATCAGGTTTGGTGTACCGATTTTACATACCTTAGTCTGAAGAATGGTTCTAAACGCTACAATTGTAGCATTATCGACCTATATGACCGCAGTATTATAGCTAGTCTCAACAGTAAATGGATTGATTCTAACCTTGCCATAGAGACCTTGGAGGTTGCACTAGAGGCAAATCCTGTAAGGGATGAATTGATTCTCCACAGCGACCAGGGGTCGCAATACGCCTCAAGGGATTTCATTGCCTACTGTGCTAATAATGAGATTACTCAAAGTATGAGCAGAGCCGGCAATCCGTATGACAACGCTCCGATGGAACGTTTCTATAATACATTGAAAACAGAGTTCGTATATCAGTACTCTTTTGAGACCGATGAAGATCTTAACCAAGGCATCTATGAATACATCTTCGATTGGTATAACCATCGTAGACCACACTCATATAACGGTGGTAAGACGCCATTTGAAATGAGACATTCAAACTAGCCACTGGTATGACAATTTTGCTTGACTAGAACACAACCACCTAACACTAATATTGCACTCAACATAAGTATAAAAAATTTATTCATATTTATCCTTTCATTACAGAGTATGTATTGCGTATAACGTTCTCGTGTTTGAGAGGCCGTTGAGTTTACAGTGCTTGCTTATGTCAGTCACCGCTTGCGGTCGACTAACTCAAGCGCGCCTCGGTTAGCGATACGGTCTTTCAAACACCATGTTAGAAGCTGTATATTACGGAAACTATGTAAACTTTAAATCTAGTTCATCTTCCATATATTCTCTTAACCGTATTACTTCAATTTTAATTGTAGTTTGGTCAGAATCCAAAAAATATTTCTTCTTTCCATTAACTACTGCAAACTTAAATACCCTGTCTATACTATCAACTTTAGAAGTCATCACTGTACCATCTTTAATATCACTATTAAACTCCCAACAAATAACCTTTCGGATATTTTGAAATGAATGGTTAAACTCATTTTTGTTTAGAATATACTTCAATTCAACATACCAAAATTCAGAATCTGTTACTTGAGCCGGAGAATTATTTCTAGCTAATATATCTATACCTAATGATGTATTATAATCTAATGGTTCAAAATCAAAATTATCTGGATAGAAATTATATATAGTATTAAACAAAATTGATAATTCAGATTCATTTTTGGGTTCAATCAATCTAACTTTATCATGTTGTATAAACTTTCTCTTTCGTACATTTTCACTTCTTTTTTTAAACTCTATCTTTTCAATTTCTTTAGTTCGATGCTCATTTTGCCATTGCTTTAAGGTGTAGATTTCCTTTTTATATAAATCCTCATTAACTTCATCTAAGCAATTTTGAATCTCTCCTTTTACCGCTTCTAAATGGTCAATATTTGTATTAGCAATAGTACCTCTATTCGCTGTTAATTTAAAATGTTGACAGTTTACAAATGCATGTAGCATTACAACAGAGTTTGAACCTGTACCAAAGTTGCTTACCCAACTATTCTTATTTTCTATTGGTATATAGTCTTTACATAGCCAAAGTCCATATCTATCTGATACTTTGTATTTACCCGTTCTTCTTGACTTTCTTTCTGCGAGCATATGATTATATTTCCGCTTAGCTTTATCACCTTCTACATATATTACTACATCGTATTTAATATACGGAAACCTATCTAAAGTGCAATCTTCCCAAACATACTTTTTAACAAAATGGTCAACTGCATCCGTTTTAAAATCCTCAAAAAGTTGATTTATATCACTATTTTCTTTAGCAAAGCGATGCCCAAACTCAAGCACCTCATACCCATCTTCTTTATCAAGTGCAGATAACTTAATTGTGAATGCCTTGGGATTGTTACCTTCAAATTCTTTTTCAACTGAACCATGTTTCGTGAACCAATAAATGTAATCTACAATGATATCTTGTCTGTAATGTGATGTCTCTTTTGAATAATTTTCAAGAATTATTTTTGTGCCTTTTTGTGTAGTTTCTGGATCTATAGTTTTAACTTTAGGTTCATGTAATATCCCTCTATTTAAAGACCTAAAAGGGTTATCACAATATGAATGAAAAGCTTCTTCACCTGTAGATGTGGTCACTTCAATCCTTTCTGCACGTAAGTAGATCTTTGTACCGTGACCTTTTTCTCCAATTAAATCTGGATTGCCCTTAGAACTGGAATCACCAAGATTCCAAAAATTTTGTGTCAATCTATCATATGTCATTCCTTCACCATCATCAGTAAAACTCATCATTAACACATCTGATCCCTGTGTTGTATCAATATAGATATCAATAGATAACTCAGAAGCACCTTTATCATATGAATTTGATATTGCTTCTCTAATTACTTCTAATGGATTCCCAAAATCACTGGCAATTTCTAAAAACTCATTTTCTTGGTTTACCTTTGGTACAATTGTTTGATATGACATATACTATTCTCCTTTTTTATATATAGTAATATATTGCTTCTAACGTTCCTGCAGTTCCCGACTTGTGCATCCTCCGATTTCCTGTACATGTTGGGAACTGGCGTGTTAGATGATGCCCTACCTTTCCGAGGAATTAAGCCATGGACGGCGTAGTGACGACTACTTATATTTTCTCAATCTTATTAACGTTAATAAATTTCACTTATATATTAAATTTCAATTTGACGCTGAGTTAACTAATTATTCATAGTCTATATCGAATTACTAGAAAAACCAATTACAACGGTAGTAAATGGTACTTCTTAAAAATTTTATTGTAATTTTTCCTGATGTGAATTTATATTGCTTTTTAAAGCCTTAATCATTCACTTGGAAATTTCAGAAAAATTTATCACAGGTACTACAAGAGTTACCTCTTGTAGTAATAATAACTTTGTTTTGTTAGGCCCTGGATAGGATAATGTAGTCCCTCACCATCAAATAGAATTTTTTATTCTATTCCTCGCATATTAATCCTGCCTTAATGTAATCTGTCTTTAAAATTGAGTATACTACTTCATAATCATCATTCAGATACACTATATCAACTAACTGGCTTTCATTAATTAATAAAGACTCTACATCCATCGCCTCAAAGTCATAGGTCATATTTAACACAATATAATTACTCTCAATTTCACTACTATAGCTAAATCCATTTACATCAAACACTTCGTTAGAAAAGGTTTTATCCGCTAACTCCTTTTTCATTTTTAAATTATCATACTTGCCATCTATTAATTCGTATTTATCCATAACCACAGTTTTAATAACGATATTATCAATATGATAAACTTCAACCTGATATGAATGTTTTACCTTCGACTCGTAAATATTAGTCTCAGTAGGTTCTATGCTAAATTTAGAAATCACTTCTTCGTTTGAAGTACATCCACACAATATAAATATTACAAATATGCATATACTTAATATTTTTTTCATGTAATTAATCTCCTGGTCTTATTATCACTACCCATTTCCAACAGTTAACTGAAGGTCAAATCAAATTTTAACATTCACTATTTGCAATCACTTCATATCAACCTAATACTAGCACTACATTGACGTAGTGCGGAAACTACATGGTAGGGTTTCATCTAACGTTCCCGCAATTGCCATCATCCCAGTCTGTGCATGATGGCAATTGTCGTGTTAGATGTAGCCCTACCTATCCGAGGAACGAAGCCATGGACGGCGTAGTGACGACTCTAATGACAACTTCAAACTCAATTACAAATTTTAGTTTGTAGGGATGATTCTTATCACTCTATTGCTGTAAATTCTATAAGCCTCAGACAACTTGTGAGTCTTTGGCATCAATTCTACCAACTTGATTAAATCTACCTGTCTGACCGCTACTGAATTGTTATCACCTTCAGATCTCCATCCCAACTAACAGACTTATCAAAAGCTTCTAAAATTGCCCTTACCGGTACATAGGTTCTATTTTCTATTAATGTTGGCGGTATATCGATTTCGTGAAGTTGATCATTAACATAAACTTCACGAAGATCAATCTGCATTACAACATTATTAACCCCATCACTCAGTATAATAGATTGTGTCTCATCAACCCATTCAATGTCATATCCAAAGCTACTTCCAATATCACGAAGCGGAATCATCGTTCTTCCCTCTACTACGGTTGGCTTCACTGTAAATTCTAAAAATTCATTGTTATAATTTACAATAATATCATCATTATTTTTCATTAGTTTAAACATTGCATTTGCATCTAATCGGAAGTTTTTATTATATAAAATCGTATCTTCATCAAAAGTTTTTTCTACAACTTTCCAATCTGTCAAATTATTACTTTCATGTACAACAGAATTTCCGATAACCCTATATACGCCATCCTCATAATTACATACTGATTCTGCTTCACTAAAGAGTTCTTTAACTGTAAAATTTTCAAAATCATTAGTCTCAATACAATAATATTCCGATGGCTTATAACTGCTTGAATTCCCAAAATCCATAACCCATAATTTGTAAGTACCATTATCATATATAATATCTTCTATTCCATAATTTTCTCCTAATACCTCAAGTTGCTGCCTTACTCCAGTCTTTATTTCCCAATCTATAAGGTTTTCTGAAATAGCAAAGAAACCATAAGCACCCCTTGTATAGTATTGTCCATTATCCAATTGATATACCGTATTAAAATGTGTGCTATAACCTGCTGCTCCTTTATATTCATAAGTTCTAGGACAATCGTATTCCTCAACCAATACCCAATTATTCAGATCTGAAGATTCGATGATATAATAATGAACAAGACTCAGCGTACTATTTCTATATCTGAAGATCAACCGCCATCCATTATCGACTGTACTTAGATTGACACAACTCATTTCCATACCATAATATATATATTTATTAAATGTTAGTTTCTCATGGGTTGGTACTGCTTGAAACTCATCTCCACTTGCATGAATATTTACTTCGATATCAATACTACCAAGGATTTCATATCCTTCTTTTTCGTCATATAGGGCGATTTTGTATGGCTCATCATCGTTAGCAACAAGATAGTAATCACCATCAGAACTCCCGCCTTCATGACCAGATATTCTTTCAATATAAGTGTAATCAAATTTATTGGTATCTTCGTTTCCTACAAACTGCCATTCCATCATATTTCGGGATGTATAGATATCTCCATTGACATACTGAACATAATACATATCTTCATCTTCTTGAAAGTATGCTGATTCTATTTCACTAATAAAGGCATTTTCTGGCATTTCTGTATTCCAACTATTGAAATATTCAAGGTAATAATCATAATGTGACACATCCAACTGATTTGATATATCCAACGCCTCTACAATGTTATCCGCATCAATAGAATATAATTGTTCAAAATCAGATTCTCCATCAAACTGATACACCGTTACTGATTCAGAATTTTTAACCATATATATTTTTTCCTCATATTTATATAATCCTCTATATCTACTATCATCAAGTTCATGTGCTGTCTGATTGATTCCATACCAATTCACTTGGTCATCAGTATAGAATATCCCATAATGATAATCCACACCTCCCAAAGAATTTTTTTGGACATAATCAACAATAGAATATGACCGATTTCCAATATATTGTATTTGGTTAAAATGAGCAGATATAACCGATTCTATTTCAACATTATCACTTGTATAAAAATTCAATTCTTCAGTTTTCCAAGTTCCGCCTTCATTTGTTACTTGAAAAACTTCTTGAATGTTTAAATCTAGATACGGCGTAATATAAATATAACCATTATAATACCGAAAACTATCTACATAATGCGGTATATCTATCTGTCCAACTACGTGTCTCCCATCAAATTCTATTATTTTCTCACCATAAAATAATAACGTATCATCAAACTCATTGTATCGAATTCCGGAAACTCCAGTTCCATTAAAAAACTGATCACTTAAGTTTGTGTACTTTGTTCCATCAAATTTTATCGCTGTCATATCTGATGTTGCTGCATACCATTCACCTTTATAAAAAATTACTTCACTATCAATTTCCGACATCAGGAATTCATCAATATATTTGATGTTATCACGAGTATCTGAAACTTCTTCTGCTACAACCAATTGAGTACCTACTGTCAATAGCATACAACAAATAAACCCTATTATTACCTTTTTCATAATTCTTCTCCTCGCTTCCCACATATCAACATCCTTACTTCTGTCATCTGCATTACAGGATATGATTGTGGATATCTACTATTTATAATAAGTTGAACCATTAATTTCTACTCAGAATACGCTTACATTAATAATCAAAAACTAGTTGTATTTGTTCCAATGATTTCTTCACTTCAGATTTAAATTTGACGCTCACTATTTGCAGTCACTTCATTTAACCCAATACTAGCACTACATGGACGTAGTGCGGAAACTACATTGTAGGGTTTCATCTAACGTTCCCGCAATTCCCGGCGTGTGCATCCTCCGATTTCTTGCGCATGTTGGGAACAATGTGTTAGCTGAAGTAATAACGGCGGTCTACACTACTTGTTTTTAGCTTTCCTAAATCGTTCAAATTCAATACCCCAAAACTTAATCTTACTAGCGAATGGAGCAATAATAAGACCTATAATTGCTCCGAGCAATGTTAAATCTGTTGCTGAAAGAGTAAATGACCATATCTTTGACCCTACTCCAATTCCAAATAGAATCCCAGCTAAAATCCAACTTACTAGCGAAAATCGATCTACAACTTCTTCCTTCTTCTTCTCAGCCTTATTTGCTTTCTCTGCTAGTCTTGCCTTTCTTTGTAAATTATAATCGATACTCTTCACGGACTTATATTCTGCAACATCAAGATTGCTAATATTTGCATCTACTTCAATAACTTCAAAGAATGGATCAACATCCTTTGGAAATACCAAATAAGTAGGGATTTCTTCTGGTAAATTTAGTTCTTGAACATATCTCCTAAGTTGATCGGTCCCCATCCTAACAAAGTCTCTTCTCTTACGAGATTTCAATTCAAATAGCATTATAGGTAGTTGCGTCGTTGTATCGATCACAGCTAAGTCAACCCTCCCTCTTCCTGCCTTATACTCAGTTAAGAGACTCTCCTCTGGAAAACCATGTTCTAATAAATAAGTTAAAAACTTATCCATTAAATCTCTTTCTAACTCCATAACTCCTCCTACAAACTAGTTATTATTTCAGCTAACGTTCCCACTGTTCCCGACGTGTGCATTCTCCGATTTCCTGCGCATGTAGGGAACAGTGTGTTAGGCGAAGTAAATTCCAACTTACTATATAGTATAAATATTCCAGCTGGCATTCAGTATATCCCTTATACATGACAACACTACGAAGAAATACTCTACACTCGTGTCAGAAGTTATCGACCATGCTTGACCAATATCTGAATCAGGACCGTGATTACAAGCATTCCTAATATGACCTAAATACTTTGACATGAACTTATGTTTATGTAGTATCTTATTGCTCGAAGACAATCTATCAATCTTGGCATTTATCCCATTAGCACCACTCATATTCACACTATTATCATCCCCAAACTTATTAAGAAATGATTCAAATGCATTTCCTGCGTGGAGTATTGCGCCTCTTGGATCATTGCTTATTGTCACAATCTTTAAGTATGAGGTGATAAGTGGTTCAATAACATCAGTATTACTTACTGAATTACATACTCTGTCACCTAATCTATTTCTTATTTCAACTTCTGCTTCAGTTCTTGAAAGTACGGATTCTCCAACCACAAGTAACGGAATATGTTGTTCATTTGATGAGTTTACTTTGTACAAACCAGCGCCCTCCGAAACAAGGATTCTGGCATATGTTCCTAGACTAGTCAACGTATCTCTTACTTCATCACGATGTGTTGCTAAGGAGTAAAAAGCTTTAACTTGTTCAGCAGCTATGTGGACAAATCCCGTTACTTCTAACCTCATTGTAAAAAACTTAAACGGTTCAAATTCCTCAAGCAAAATTCTGATAACAGATGATTTTAGCTTCTCATCATTTGTAGCCAAATGCTTGGTAAGCATAGAATCACAATAATATTTATTATCACCAGAATTCATCTTTAGAAGACCTAATTGAACAGACATTTCAAGTGAATTGCTGATAGAAGCTAAAGGAATATCCAAAAAATCTGCCAACTCCTGATTAGTACATCCATTTTTAAATAAATTAACTGCTTCCGCCGCAGTTACAATATTCTCAGCTGTAGTAGGTACAATAACATAACTCATAATTACCTCCTACTTCATTCATCTATATTGACTTTCACTTGTTGATTTAAATCGGAAATCAATTTATTTAGTTTAGTACCTAACTCGTCCAAATCCTCTACTTTTATATCAAGATTTATGTCAATATTTATAGCTAACTGATTTCTATTGTTAGAATTACTAGATATTGTAAATTTTTGTTTATCTGGTTCAACAGGCTCTTGTATCACTTGATGAGTTTCCTTATTTATAGCAGCTTTTTCGATATCAGAAATAGCAACGATCTTCCCCTCCTCTTCCTCAACAAGTTTAGCAAGCTTAAGAATTTCAATAATTGTACTAGAACCAATTTTCACATAATTATTACTCTTCTGACCAGAAGAATATGCTATATGACTCTTTAGACTTTGAATATCCATGCCATTTCTTATCCTTATTGCAGAAAGCATCTTTGAGAAAAAATCATTTTCGATGGCAATATCTTTCCACAATCTCTGAATCTCATCTGCAATTCCGTGTTCAATAGCACGAGATAACTCATTGCCACTTTCTGTGATAGATTTATTTCTTGCACCTTCGATTATTCCAGTAGCCAATAAAAAACCACTATTTCGACTAATTTGTGTAGATGGTACACCACATCTTTGACTCAAATCGTCTAGTGATGCTTCTCCATTCGCATGTCCATAAGCAAGTATAATCTTTTCAAGTTCCTCATAACTTGAACCTGGTAATTTAAATTCTGTGTTCATAAATACCTCCTTAAAATTTGTCGTTTATTTTATTCCTCATCATCGAAGAATTTATTTCGCCTAACGTTCCGGGTGTTGCCGACGTGGACATCATTCCAATTTATCGTCCATGTTGTCAATGCGCTGTTAGACGAAGCAATCAACGGAAGCTACCAATCCCATCAATTTGATAAATTAGTACACAAAAATTCTGTCAATGCTTTCATATTTTCATCAGGTTTTTCAAATAAATATTCTACAACCGAATCGGATAAAACGGATTCTAGTTTTCTCATCTGCCTTAACTCATGCTGAAGCTTTGAATAAAACGCCTTACCGTTCTTAATCTTTTCTTCATCGTTTATCTTTCCGTTTTTGACTTCAGTCTGATATTCAGATACAATATCCGATAAAGATTTATTCTGAAAAACGTAATCATTCATCACTCTAAAGAAACAGTGATCAACCTTCAACACTAATCTTTCAACAAGGTACTTCTCTAAGCTCTTTATTGGTAGATAATGAGGTGGATTAGCGAACCCAATATTGTTTTTGTTCATAAAGTTTGGTACAAGACCTTTGATGTCTCGATCCAAGACAATCATTATCTTTGTTGTGTTCAATGTAAGATTGGATTTAATCATATCGTATGTGAAACGTATTACTTCAGCCCAACCACCTACTGGAATAACTAAAACCCTCTTATTACCAAGCAGTCTCTCTTTATAGAGAATTCTATTTAAAATAGCTTGAGCAAGATTGTCTTCAACAACAAAAATATAATCATGTCCATAGTTAGAGGACTCTAGATTTCTAGTTGCATAGACTGGATAACAAGGATTTATTACTTCAATTGATTTGTCAGTATGTCTTTGTAAAAAATAAATCCGGCTATGGTCAATATTTCTTATTAATTCTATAGAATGAGTTGAAAATATTACTACAAAATTATGTTCTTCTGACAATCTCTCTAAGAAAAAAACAAGTCTTCTTAATGCTGATGAGTGTAAAGCCAACTCAATCTCATCAAGCAATATTAATGCTGGCGTTGTTCCATAATTCTCGCGACTTATTCGTATATGAAGAGATTGAAGTATACTTAAGAGCAAGTTTTCTCCAGTAGACATATGAAGTTGATTTACCCTTCTATTATTTTCATAATTATAATAAAGAGCTCTCATTAAATCATATTTACGCTTTGAATTTTCACCTAAGACCCTTAGGTCTTTGTAGTAAGTTTTATCATCTCTCAGTATCTCGCCAAGATTATCTTTAACAAACTGCGGTGCATCTTCAAGTTCACTTTCCTTCACTTTAGATACTTTCTTTAAGTTCTTAAAATCAACATCTTTAAACCTATTCCCAAATGTTAAACTACCTTCATAAAAGCCCGTAATACCAAGATGACCTGACGCATCAAACCACTGACCTTTCTTCGACCTAATATTTCTTTTATTGCCTTTATATTGAAAAGAAATCGACGAATGCATAGGCGTTCCAAAATAATGATACATCATTGGATTATAGAATGATGTTGACATTGCCATCATAATGGTACTCTTTCCTGTTCCATTCTCACCTGTAATTGCATACAATCCTTTAGTCATTGGAATATTAAACTCGAATTCCTTGATGGATTTTATGTTCTTCACGTTCATATTTATACTCATAATCATACTCTCCTTTAAAATAGTTGATCGTTTCCTCTAACGTTTCGCATGTTGACGACGTGGACATCCTTCCGATTTCCTGTCCATGTTGTCAACATGCTGTTAGTCGACGTAATTGATGACCCCTTTAGATAAACTGGGCTAAAGTCTAATAAACTCAGCTTTTTCTGCCAAATAGACAAATTCTTTCTTTCCAACTGCTATTTCACTACATACAGTAGCAGTAGTCTGAGATTTTAAGTACGCCACACCACTCTTATCTATATAATCTATAGCCACTTTGGTTCTGTTAGTAAGTTCCCATAACTTAAATAAGAACGCTGAAGCCTTAACGGAACGAAGTTTCACATCTTGGTCTGTCATTTCTTGTACTGTTACTGTAACCACCATTCCATCATCATTTACGTTTATGAGCTCAAATCCATTAGTAAATAATTCTGTATGAAATAACATTTGCCATGTTTCATCTCTAATTGTTGATGTCTTTGTAACCGCTTGATAATAAGGTGAAATCTCATAGATATTGTCATATAAAAAGAACTTAGTTGCAAAATTAACTATCTGCGACAATGTATTAAGCAAAACTGATATCTCTAGCAATTCTTCCTTATCTTCTACAACAACTTCCTTGTCTAGGTTTCTTCCGTAAGCACACTTAATTGATGTTCCGACTACTTTGTAACTTTTATGACAAGCAATATTCCTCCATTGTGTTAATGGAACATTATGAATTTCAGAACAGGTAAAATCCGCTAATATACCTAATGTCTTGAATTCATTATAAATATTACCAAATGATAACTTCATCACTTTATCTAACTCTACTGTTGGATTTGCCTTTAGCCTCTTGATATAGACTAGAAAACCAAGAAAAACTTTCAGCATAACTTCACCGATATTTTCTATCAATCCAAACACTTCTGTAATATACTCAAACAGTTCTAACTCAGATAAGTCTCTTTGTAATATACACAAAGACCAATGCTTGTTTCCCATTTCGGTTGTCAATTCTTGAAACTCTGCAAATGCTTTATATACTGAATCCGGTTCTACTGCTTTCACAGAGTTAAGATAATCTACAACTTCTTGTATATGGTCATGTAAACCCTCATAGTTGTTCTTATTGTAGTTAATCCAATCATGCACAAGAAAATCAAGAGAATATCTCTTAAGATTTTCTTTGTTTTTAAAGAAGCTAGAAAAAGTAAAAATAATATCCCCTGTTATCTCTTCTTTACTCTTCCCTTCTTTTACCTCTCTTCCTAATTCGTGCATACATAATTCATCACTCAATTTTTTATAAATCATAACTACTCCCTTTTTCCACTTATACGAATCAATTATGTCGACTAACGGACCGCCGGTTTACGCTGTACGGGAGCTTACAGGATGAGCTTATGGCTGTGAGCCTGCGAACGCCTTATGCGATTCCGACTCGGTTAGCGAGCCCTATAGCGTAAAACGGGTGTTAGACGAATTATGAGACGCCAAGTTTAAAATGTATTTGCCATAAACTGCTCAATTCCATTAAGCATATTCACAACATCATTAAAATCATAATCATCAAACTTTCCATGTGCTGCTGAGTTACCTACATCAAGCCATGATTGTATCAATCTCCACTGTGGAGTAGAATATACTCCTTGTTTCTTCAACTCATCATTAAGACGCGCGGCTTTAAGATTTTCAGTTATATCTTCACGCCTTGCAATTCGTTTCAAAGTATCTTCAACTACAACACGTCCCAAAACAGCAGCAGGATCTTTATGTTGTGCTTTCAACAAGTGCTTTGCTTCTTCAAGCACACTATCAAATATCTCGCCGGCTATTACAAACTCCTGACCTTCTATAAAACCGTTCTCAACATCATCAAGCGCTCCAATTAGTAAGCCTTTTATAGCCTTGACGTGCGAAGTTTTGGAAACTTGCCCAGTTAACTTGTTCAACTCACGCTTATGAATACTATGAGTTCCAAAAACGACTTGCACTATATTCTTAACTTTGGTAAGCCATGCATTTAGGGTCACTTTCTCACCTATATAATCACCATATGTATCCTGAACTGTTGAATCTAGAACATCATCTGCTTCATCAATCAGTTCCCTAATGCGTTCGACATACCGCTTCATTTTGTACTTCATTGTGCTCTCCTTTCGAAACCAAGTCTCATGTTTTGTCTAACGCCACTGTTTCTACATTGCATCAATCCCCCCTTTGCCATATGGGTTTACGCATTGCGACAATATGCATTTTATTGCAGGGTTGACGCATTGCGACAATACACTTACGGTTTTGATGCGTTTATATACTTTTGTTTTATCTTATATACGCAAAGAAGACCAACTGCTTTATGGAATAAATAGTAAGGCCTTGGTGACACTTTTATTCTGCGTTGGTCTGTGTATTCTATATTTTGTTGTACTGTATTTTTTGGTTAAAAATGATTGCTCTGGTGCTATTAAGCTCGCCATTTGATTTTCCCCCATCAATAATTTACTCACCTAGTTATTATTTTACCATATTTTGATATATCTTCCAACAACAGATGCCCCTTTTGTACAAAAAAAAGCTGAAAGCCTTTTCATGGGCTTCAGCGTTTTTATATTGAGTCTTATTCTCCACCGATTTCTTCCATTAAGTATGGTGTCATCTGGTAGACGTAATAGTTTAGCCAGTTTGAGTATAGAAGGTGCGCATGGGACTTCCAGGTAGATTCCGGTTCTTTGGATACATCATCATCAGGAAAATACCTGTGCGGAGGATGCGGATTCATCCCCTTGGATTGATCCCGTTCATATTCTTGCTTAAGGGTATCTGAATCATATTCTGAATGACCTGTCACAAAAATCTGCTTCTCGTCTTTAGATACAGCAATGTATAGTCCGGCTTCTTTTGATGTTGAAATCAAGCGAATCTGATCATGTTCTAGCACATCATCTACCGATACCGTCGTATGTCTCGAGTGTGGCACCATAAATTCATGGTCAAACCCACGTACCAACGGACAGTATGGATCACTGACAGAATGTTTGAACACACCATGGAGCTTATTTTTTAGAGGTATCTTATGAATACCGTAGTGATAATAGAGTCCTGCCTGCGCTCCCCAGCAGATATGGAAGGTGGAGGTTACGTGCTTCTTGGTCCATTCCATGATTTCTGTTAGCTCTTCCCAATAGGTTACCTCTTCAAAAGGCAAGTTCTCCACTGGTGCTCCTGTTATAATCATTCCATCAAACTTTTTATTCTTTATGTGATCAAAAGTTGTGTAGAACGAACGCAGATGTTCAATCGGGGTATTTTTGGATTGATGTGTTTTTGGCATCAACAAGGTTACCTCAATTTGCAGGGGTGAATTACTCAACATTCGTAATAGCTGGGTCTCTGTCTGCTCTTTTAGAGGCATCAGATTGAGGATGGCAATATGCAAAGGACGTATATCCTGATGCATTGCACGCTTGTCATCCATGATGAAGATATTCTCATCTTGTAAAATCTGTTTTGCCGGCAAATCATTGGGTATCTTAATGGGCATTGTCTATCACCTATCTTCCGTTTTTTTATTTATTCACTAATTGCCTCATAGATTGATTTTCCTGGAGGAACCATTGGATATACGTTGGATGCTTGGTCAACGATACAGTTAACAACCACCGTCTTATCTGATTCAAATACTTTTTGTAATACCGTATCAACGGAGTCCACTGAATCAATGATAAAACCTTCTGCCCCCATGGACATGGCAAATCCGATATAGTCCATGTCTTCATCAAAGTGGGTTGCTGAAAAACGCTGATCATAGAACAAGTCTTGCCATTGACGTACCATCCCTAGAGCGCGATTATTCATGACAAATATTTTAATCGGCAGCTTATTTTTAGTCGCTGTCAACACCTCGTTAAAGTTCATCTTAAAGGATCCGTCTCCTGTTATCATTAAGACCTGATCATAAGGGTTGGCAAGTTGAGCTCCTATGGCTGCACCTAGTCCATATCCCATAGTACCAAGTCCACCGCTTGTTAAGAAACGGTTAGGCTTTTCAAAGGGATAGTGTTGCGCCGTCCACATCTGGTGCTGACCAACATCGGTACTTACAATAGTATTTTCATTGGAATATTTTGCGATACATTTTAATAGATAGGGCACATTCAAACTATCACTATGGGTTTTATGTCCTACTGTGGCACGTAGTTCATCAACATACTTGGTCCATTCAGGATGGTCTTGCTGCTTAACGTCTTCAACCAAAATATCTAAGGTTGTTTTTATATCTCCGGTAATTGAGGCATCGATAATATAGTTCTTGTTAATCTCTGCTGGATCAATATCTATCTGGAGTACCTTAGCCTTGGCTGCAAATCCGCTCTCTTTACCAACAACACGGTCACTAAATCTCCCTCCGATGACAATCAAAAGATCCGTCTCATGTATCGCCCTATTTGAAACCAAGGATCCATGCATTCCGATATTACCTGTATACTTTGGATGTGAATATGGCATACCGCCAATTCCCATAAGGGTACACGCAACTTGAGCATCTATCTTTTCTGCAAATTTTATAAGTTGTCTATTGGCCTTTGAGCGAATAACACCTCCACCTGCAAGGATCATCGGTCGTTGGGCTTCATTTATCATTGTAATGATATCTTCAGATATAGGTTCTGTTAATGTTGATGGCTTATATTCAATAGGCTTTTGATATTCATAATCCGCCTCTTCCCATGTTAAGTTCTTAGGGATATCAATAAGGACCGGGCCGGGCCGACCGGATTTGGCTATATAAAAAGCTTGTCGAATTACGCGAGCCAATTCATTAATGTCTTTGACCATGTAGTTATGCTTAGTGACCGGCATGGTAATTCCTTGGATATCGACTTCTTGAAAACTATCTTTTCCAAGCTTATCGACCTCAACGTTACCTGTGATGGCTACCATCGGTACGGAGTCCATGTAGGCTGTTGCAATTCCTGTAACAAGGTTGGTCGCTCCTGGGCCTGATGTTGCAATACAGACTCCAACTTCACCTGATGATCTTGCATATCCATCTGCTGCATGTGCAGCTCCTTGTTCATGCGCCGTCAAAATATGGGTGATATGTTGACTGTTTTTATACAGTTCATCATAAATGTTAATTGTAGCTGCTCCAGGGTATCCAAATAAGTATTTCACATTTTGTTCCTTTAAACATTCAACAACGATTTCTGCACCATTCTTCTTCATATACTACTCCTTTCAAAAAGGTCAAACACTCCCTAACAGAGCAAACTGTCTAATAGTACAACAAAACCCTTCATCCAATATAGGACGAAGGGTATATCTTCGCGGTACCACCTAAGTTCACTTGCGTGCGCTCATCCATACAGGCTAAAAAACCGATATGGTGTCTATTAACGGTGTACAACCGGCTTCCTCTACTTGGGACTTCCCTTTCAATTCGCTGCTCGAAGGCTACCTTCAATAAAGTTGTCTCGAAGAATTTCCACCATCATCTTCTCTCTATAGAGTCCCTTAATCTACTCTTCCTTGTCATAGCATTTTAATATTTTATTCATAATATGTATTACTATATTACTTTACCCTATTAGATTTGTCAAGGAGTTCTTTAGATTAAGTGATAACTGTTACGCCCATTTTCCTTCACTTTATATAATGCTTGGTCCGCTTTATTAAACACTTTGGCA
Source organism: Vallitaleaceae bacterium 9-2 (assembly GCA_038396585.1). NCBI lineage: Bacteria > Bacillati > Bacillota > Clostridia > Lachnospirales > Vallitaleaceae > Vallitaleaceae bacterium 9-2. Next base: position 2,228,587 of record CP121691.1, read on the forward strand.
TAGTCTTCGCCCATTGCATCAATAATTACCGCTCCTATAGATACTGTCACACGTGAAGATATTTCGGAATGTTCATGGATAATATCTAACAACTTGATACGTTGATTTAACGCCTTTAATACATCAATCGCTTGTTCTTTATTACAGCGTTCTACAAGAATAAAAAACTCATCTCCCCCGTATCGAAACACATGATATCGATAACGCCGCAAGACTTTATGTAACGTTTTGGTTATCTCTTGTAGGCAAATATCCCCTCGAACATGTCCATAATTATCATTGAACTGTTTAAAAAAATCCACATCCAACATCATTGCACATGCAGGTAGATTGCGTTCCGCTCGCGATGCAAACTCATTTTGCATATATTGTTCTAATGCACGACGATTATATACATCGGTAAGGCTGTCTCTTAAGGACATCTCCCGAAGTTTTTCATTTGCAGCAATTAATTCATGTGCCCTGAGAATGTTTGTCACTGCAATGGCTACATACGAAGCAACAATACGTAAACTCTCCAGATCTACATAGGTAAACATGTTCTTTGATGCAGATTGCATAGTAATGCCACCCATAGTTTCTTTTTCAAACACAATAGGGCTAAACAGTATCGATTTACTCTCACTCCTACGGGCAATCTTGGCAATTGCAGCATTAAATGAATCTTCATCTTCGAAACCGTTGTACACATTATCTGCATCATAGATTATTATTTCTTGACTGTTTTGGACACAAAGAGACATCATATAATTTTTACTAAGAATAGGAATAGATGTCTTGTGCATCTCGCCTTCACTCGATTCAAAGTAATAATAATCGATTTTTGTGTTATTTTGATGTTTGATACCGATTCCAAAACCATCAAAGGGAAACATGTCTCTAAGTTGTCGATAAAATGTCTCGACAAGTTCATCAACACGGGTGCAGGAGGTAATATATTTTCCCGTTTCAGACAATGTTTTTAAAATCTGTATTGATTTTTGTAGCTTTCGAACATCATCATATTCTCTATTACTAGCGTCGGTACTTTCTTTATTCTCACTGCGTTCAATGGTTTTATTGACCCGTTCCAGTTCTTTTTCTTTAAGATGTGCATACGCATACTCTTTCACCTTGGATAATCGTGTGAGTGTATCATATGCACGAAGGATATCGTTTTGCATTTTGTATATGCTTTCTAACATCGACAGCGCCGTGATTTCAATATTGCGATAATTTTTGTCATAAATCCTGACAAGCATTGCTTCTAGCCATTCAATGGCAAACTCATACTGCTCGCGTTCAATACTTTCTCTCGCAAATAGATTAATCATCTCGCATTGATCAATAAGTCCCACATCATCATTAAAGTAAACCATTCCCTCTTCAAATAATTCCTGAACTTCTTGCCAAGGCGCATTTTCCTTACTCAATATCAATGCTTCATATACTTTTACAAAAGCGTTCTCAAGCCCATCGGGATTTTTAATGGCTACTTTATAGTGATCATGATTATATTTTTTTGCTTGTTCCACATCTTTGATACGCAAAAAAATCTCGGTGAGATTCCCCGTTATCTTACCGATTAGTTCATCATTTTCTACCGTCTTCACCAAGTCAAGCGCTTCCATCATATATTCGGATGCTTTTTTATAGTCACCCATCTCTATATATAAGACGCCAATATTATTGAGTATCTTTACACGTTCGCACAATCCTCCTTTTGACGTTTGGAGAATTGTTAATGCTTCAATATATTTGGATATGGCAAGATGCAGTTCGCCGTGAACTGAGTATATGTTGCCACGATTATTCAATGCCGCGACTAAGCATTCTTCAATACTGTATTCACGTGATATGCGAGTTGCACGGGTATAATATGTCATTGCTTTTGGGATATGCCCTTTGGTTTCTTCAATGACACCAAAGCAGTAAATACAATAGGCAATTTGATCAATCGCATCCGTTGCAAGCGCCTGTTCATACTTTCGGATATTCAAATCCAAAGCCTCTTCAACACTCTGAGCCTCGATCATTAACCGTATTGTATCTATATAGTTTTTCTCTATATCCTGCTTTGTTTTATCACAAATCATGCGCTCACCTATTTTTTACTTTTCAAAATCTCTTTTAACAAGTCAATCACCATTTTGGGGTTGGCTTTTCCTTTCGTACGTGCCATCATTTGTCCCATAAGTGCTTGAATTGCAGCTTCTTTGCCTGACAGGTAATCTTGCACGGCTTTATCATTTTTAGCGATAACTTCTTCTGCCATTGTTCGTAGCGCACCATCATCACTAATTTGCTTTAAGCCTTCTTGTTCAACAATTGTTTCCGGATCATCGTCTTGCTCCCACATCTTTGCAAAAACTTTCTTTGCAATACTTGAACTAATCACATTTGTATCCACTAAGTGTGCAAGCTTCCCAAGGTTTTTGGCTCCGATGGGTATTTGTCCTAATTCTTTTTCATCTTCATTCATCCGAGAAAAAGCTTCAGAGATAATGATATTTGCAAGTGTTTTTTTGTTTTCAGTATATTGAGAAGCATCATCAAAATAATCGGATATCTTCATCGACGCGACCAAAAGTTCACTGTCGTATTTTGACAGACCCGCATGTTCCATATATCGATGCATCCGTACATCGGGAAGTTCGGGGATGGATGCTTTGATTCGGTCAATCTCTTCATCCGCTGTTACAATCGGCATAAGATCAGGTGCCGGAAAATAGCGATAATCATGAGCTTCTTCTTTACTTCGCATAGAAACCGTCACACCTTTGGCTTCATCCCAACGACGTGTTTCTTGAACAACTGTTCCACCACTTTCGATTAGTTTAATCTGACGTTTTGCTTCATACTCAGCCGCTTTAACCGCAAAGTTAAAGGAGTTAATGTTTTTCATCTCTGTACGCGTTCCAAAAGCTTCTTCGCCTTTTTTGCGTACCGATAAGTTAACATCACATCGAAAAGATCCTTCGTTCATACGACAATCTGAGACGTCTGTATATAAAAGAATAGAGCGAAGCTTGGTCAAAAAGATACGAATTTCTTCCGGTGAACGCAGATCCGGTTCTGTTACAATCTCAATCAGTGGAACTCCACATCGATTGTAATCGACATAGGTCCCTTCTGCTGCATGAATGAGTTTTCCGGCGTCTTCTTCTATATGGATTCGTGTAATTCCGATGCGCTTTTCTTGGTCTTCGATTTCTATATCAACATGCCCTTCATAACATAGTGGCAAGTCATATTGAGACGTTTGGTATGCTTTTGGTAAGTCTGGATAAAAATAATTTTTTCGGTCTTGCTTTGAAAATTGATGGATACTGCAATTTGTTGCTAATCCTGCTTTAATCGCATACTCAACCACTTTTCCATTAAGTACCGGCAACGTTCCTGGCATTCCTGTACAGATAGGACAGCAATGGGTATTAGGCTCACCGCCAAACTGGGTTGTACAACTACAATATATTTTACTTTTTGTCTTAAGTTCTGAATGGACCTCAAGTCCAATGACAATCTCATAATCTTTATAAGCCATGGTCACACCTCTATCCTATCGCAACTGTTCGTTTTTCCACATTAGCATGTTGCTCGTACTGATACGCAAAATTTAAAAGTGTTGATTCATCAAATGCTTTTCCAATCAACTGCATTCCTATGGGAAGCCCTTTTTCATCAAATCCACAATTTATTGATATTGCAGGTACACCGGCAATATTAATTGGCACTGTACATATATCCGTTAAATACATCTCCACCGGATTATCCGTTTTTGCACCCACTTGAAAAGCCGTTGTCGGTCCTGTCGGCGTAAGTAGAACATCATATTTTTCAAACAGCTGGTCAAACTCTTGTTTAATCAAGGTACGTACCTGTTGTGCTTTTTTATAATATGCGTCGTAGTATCCTGAGCTTAATGCATAAGTTCCTAGCATAATACGTCGCTTCACTTCTTTTCCAAAAGCTTCATCCCGAGTCTTTTGATACAAATCTAACAGATTATCAAATTCAGGGGTTCGATATCCATATTTTATGCCATCATATCGTGCAAGATTTGAAGAAGCTTCCGCTGAGGAAATCAAATAATATGCCGGCAATGAGAGGTTCGATAAATCAAAGCGAACTTCTTCAACAATGGCGCCAAGTTTTTCATATTCTTTTGCCGCTGCTAATACAGCCGCTTTCACTTGTGGGTGAATCCCTTCACCAAAAAATTCAAGTGGAAGACCAATACGCTTGCCTTTTAACGCGTCTTTAAGATGTGCTGTAAAATCCGGTGCCTCTATTGGTGCACTTGTTGAATCCATAGCATCATGTCCTGCGATGACATTCATTGCAAGAGCCACATCTTCAACATTATTGGCTAGTGGTCCAATCTGATCTAGCGATGAAGCAAATGCAACAAGCCCAAATCTTGACACACGACCATAGGTAGGCTTTAATCCCACAACTCCACAGTAGCTGGCTGGTTGACGAATTGAACCTCCTGTATCTGACCCCAGTGCCAGTGGTGTCATCATCGCTGCTACAGCTGCTGCCGATCCGCCGGAACTTCCTCCTGGAACATGCTCAAGGTTCCATGGATTACGTGTAATCTTATATGCGCTATTTTCAGTTGATGATCCCATCGCAAACTCATCCATGTTAAGCTTTCCAAATAAAATCATATCGTTGGCTTGAATTTTATTCACCACAGTTGCACTATAGGGAGGAACAAATGTCTCTAGCATTTTTGAAGCACATGTTGTGGGAATTCCTTGTGTACAAATGTTATCTTTGATACTGATAGGAATTCCAGCCAATGAAGATAAAGCTTCGCCTTGGATTCGTCTATTATCAATTGCTTGTGCTTGTGCTTTAATTTTCTCTTCATCCATGTGTAAAAACGCATTAACCTTTTGTTCTGTCTTATGAACACGCGCTATATACGACTCAACAAGCTCGAGACTACTGACTTCTTTGTTCTTTAATTGTGTTGCCATATCTAATACTGTCTTCATATCAAGCCTCCTATTCTACAACTTTCGGTACGTTATAACATCCGTCTTGTTTGCTCGGTGCATTCTCCAACAAAATATCGCGCTCCATTGAAGGCAATACTTCATCTTCACGAAAAACATTGTTAATCGGAATAACATGCGCCGTTGCATTGACATCTTCAAACGTATATTCATTGATCTGATCTGCAAACTCCAGAATCATTTCCATATCTTTTGTCATCTGAACCTTTTCTTCTTCTGTAAGGCTTAAACGGGCTAAGTGTGCCACATGTTCAACTTGGTCTTTTGTGATTTTCATCCTTACCCTCCGTTTCTATAATATAATGCTTTATTGTATCACAGTGTTAATCATTATTCAATGAGCGCTTTAAAGTCTTGCTCGCTAATAATGGGTATATTCAAACTTTTGGCTTTTTTATTTTTTGACGAATTCGAAGCCACATCATTGTTAATTAGATAATCTGTGTTTTTAGATACACTGCCGGTAACTTTTCCGCCAAAACGCTCTATCTCCAATTTTAGAGCTTCACGATTAGTATAATGTTCTAAGGAGCCGGTAATAACAAAAGTTTTTCCGTTAATCGTCTCCTTCATCACTTCCATCTCAACAGTTTCAAATTCTACTTCTTCAAGCAAATGGTCTAGTATCTGCATAAAATGTTCATCGTGAAAATAAGTGTACAGAGATTTTGCTATTACTTGACCAAAGCCTTCGATAGCTTCATAAGCTTCAACAGATGCACTGCGAATCCGCTCCAAATCATGGTCAAAGGCGGCAGATAAAAGCTTTGCATTACTTAATCCAACATGTAAAATGCCAAGTGCATAAATAAAGTTCGCCAGCTTCACTTTACGCGCAATATGGATGGAATCAATCAAGTTCTGATACGATTTTTCTCCAAAGCCATCCAGTGCAATAATCTTCTCTTTTTTTAGTGCATCATCTAATTTAAATAGATCTGCATATTCATGAACCAGCCCAAGCTGAATCAGTTTTTCAAGTGTGGCTTCTGATAAACCTTCAATGTTCATCGCATTTCTTGAGGCAAAGTGGGCATATGCCTTCACTTTTTTTGCAGGACATTCTCGGTTCATACAATAGAGCACTTTTATGTCATTAACATCTTTTATCTCGGTCTGTTCATAGCACACCGGACAGATTGTAGGAATCGTTAGTTGATTGCTTCGTGTCAGGTTCTCAGCAATTTGCGGAATAATCATATTCGCTTTATACACTTGGATGGTATCCCCAATACCTAATTCCAATTTTTCTACTATGCTGATATTATGCAAGCTAGCCCGTGAAACCTGTGTTCCTTCAAGGTCGACCGGTTTAAAAATAGCTACCGGGTTAATGAGTCCCGTACGTGAAGCACTCCAAAACACTTCTTCTAAGACAGTGTCGCGTATTTCATCTTGCCATTTATAGGCCATAGTATCTCGAGGAAATTTTGATGTTGCTCCTAGGCTTTGACTATACGCTTTATCATTATAGGTTAAGACTAGACCATCCGATGCAACGTCATTCGCTTCAAGTCCTGCAGCAAATTTATCGATGGCCGACTCTATGTTTTCTGCTCGTACAAGTTGATAATCTACACATTCAAATCCTTGGTCAATTATCCATTCGAGTTCTTCGCTTTTTTTACTAAACTGTTCTTGATGATCACTATAGATCATCGTAAAACCGTAAAAGCGCACATGCCGTCTAGCGGTAATTTCGCTATTAAGCTGGCGCACCGATCCACTGCAAAGATTACGTGGGTTTTTGTATTGGTTTTCCACTTCAAGCATTTGATTGATCGCTTCAAAATCTGAGTAGCGTATTACAGCTTCCCCTCGTAGCAACAAGCGTCCTTTATACGGTATGGTGAGTGGAAGGTTCTTAAATTGCTTGGCATTATTGGTGATTACCTCACCAACAATCCCATTGCCTCGCGTCACCGCTTTAAGCAGTTGTCCCTCTTCATACGTCAGTACAATGGTTAATCCATCCAGCTTATACGAAAGTATTCCTTCTTGATCTTTCAACCATTGACTAAGCGCCTCTTGATCTTTTGTCTTATCCAGACTTAGCATCGGATACGCATGCTCTTCTTTGGGTAGTTGAGTTAAAAGTTCATAACCAACTTTTTGTGTTGGACTTCCAGCGAGGATTGTTCCTGTCTGCTCTTCCAACGCAACAAGTTCGTCATATAATCGATCATACTCAAAGTTTGACATGATTTCTTGATTTTCCTGATAATATGAACGCGACGCCTGATCAAGTTGACCAACAAGCGCTCGCATTCTTGATATTTTATCCATTTAATCTTCCATCTCCCAATTATGGAATACATTCTGAACATCATCATCCTCTTCAAGATGTTCAAGCATTTTTTCCATTTCTTTACTCTCTTCTTCCGATAATGTCACTGTAGTTTGAGGAATCTGTGCAACTTCAGCCGACAGTATTTCATAGCCTTGTTCAATCAGTGCTTGATACACTTGGCTAAATTGTTCCGGTTCTGTAATGATTTCAATCCCTTCCTCATCAATATCGATATCTTCTGCTCCTGCATCAAGCACAAGCATCATTAAGGTGTCCTCATCGATATCCGTAGCATTTTCAAGGACAATCTGTCCCTTTTTATCAAATAAATAGTTTACACATCCTGTAGTCCCAAGGTTTCCACCATACTTTGAAAACCCATGACGAACATTTGCCGCTGTTCGATTTTTATTATCGGTTAAGCACTCCACCATAACTGCCACTCCCGAAATACCGTAACCTTCATAGACAATACGTTCATATTCAACATTACCGCCTTCACCAGAAGCACGTTTTATTGCCCGCGTAATTGTATCATTGGGCATATTGTTGGACTTCGCCTTATTAATGACATCGTTAAGGGATGAATTCAAACTTGGGTCTGGTCCCCCTTGACGGACAGCCACTACAATCTCTCGTCCTATTTTAGTAAAAATCTTTCCTTTTTTTGCATCATTTTTTTCTTTTTTATGTTTTATATTTGCAAACTTTGAATGTCCTGCCATTTTTTTCAGCTCCTATTCATCATATTTATTATTTATATATGCATTAGCCCTTATTCTATCATGATTCTTAGTGTTCAACAAGATTGTTCATCCAACGCTTAGACTTCATACGTTTGATTCCAAAACTGAATTTTGCCATTTCTTCAAAAAGAATGGCTGCATAGACATAAGGTAGATCCCATTTTAAAACTAAACCGGTGAGTATTGCTAATGGAACACCTAGTCCCCATACCGCAATGCCATCTAGTGCCGCGGCAAAAATAGTATCGCCACCACTGCGTAAAATTCCAACGATAATAACCAAGTTCACACTTTTTACCATAGTATACATTCCAAACACCGATAAGGAACCGATAATATTATATTTTACTATAGGTGGAACACTATATATTCCAGCAATATGTGGTGCTGAAAGTATAATGATGATTCCCATAAACGCACCCAGCAAGAAGTTGATTTTTACAAACTGTACGGCTTCATCATAGATTTTTTCACCTTCCATTGCTCCCAAAGAGTTACCAAGCATAACCGCACTTGCATTACCAACTCCTACAGAGACAACAAAAATAATCTGTTCAATGGTCTGTGTAATGGTCATGGCTGCCATAGCATCGGTTCCCATACGTCCATACACAACTGCATACATGGTTACACCTGTTGACCAAAGGATTTCATTGATAACCACTGGCATTGCAATCTTGGAAAAATGCTTTGCCAAATTTTTATTATAGCTAAATAGGGTTTTTAACTTGCCTGACGGCGGTAACTTATAGTAGTTTGACAGCCCGACCAGCATAAAACACTCTAGGGTTCTAGCAATTAATGTAGCAGTAGCAGCTCCTTCTACACCCATAGGTTGGAAGCCCATATTACCATAGATCAATACCCAGTTTAAAAAGGTATTCACCGAAATGGCAACCATCGTTACAAAAAGCGGAAGCTTCACATAATTTGTACTTCGAAGTACGAACATGGTTGAAAAGGTTACAGCTGTGAAAAGGTAACTAAATCCAACAATTCTCAGGTAATTTGCTCCTTCGATAATTACCTGCGCATCTGTGGAAAATATACTCATGACCTGTTGTGGCAAGAGTATAGCCACAATAGTAAAGAGCAATCCTCCACCTAGTGCAAAGGTTAAAGAAAGTCCATAGACTTTTTTGATATTTTCCACATCTTTTTTTCCCCAAAACTGTGCTGTTAATATGGAAGATCCACTGCTCATTCCAAAAAGAAAAAGGTTTAATAGAAAAAAGACTTTGTTCGCTGCACCAACACCTGCGATTGCTTCCTTTGTTAAGGAACTAATCATAAAAGTATCAATTAAGTTTAGTGACGAAATAATAAGTTGTTGTAGGGTAATCGGTACTGCAATAGCAAATAGTTTTTTGTAAAATTCTGTATTTTTCATTAATTGTTCTCTAAAAGTAGTCAATTATTTCAACGACTTTATTCTCCTTCATATAGATTCGAGGCACTCTTTTTCCAATGGAACAAAGTACTTCATAGTTAATTGTATTCATATGTGTTGCTAATTCTTCTACATAGATATGTTGTTCGTTGGATTCTCCAATCAAAATCACTGCGTCATCTTCAGTAACGCCTTCAATATCGGTAACATCTACAAGCATCTGGTCCATGCATACACGTCCGACCACCGGTGCATATTGTCCACGAATTAAAACGCGTCCTTTGTTTGATAAAGCTCTTGAATATCCGTCGGCATAGCCTATAGGTACTGTCGCTATCTTAGAAGTTCTATTCGTCTTAAAGATACCTCCATAACTTATATACTCATCTTTTTCGACCTCTTTCAAAAAAATAATTCGGCTGATAATTGAAAGCGCCGGTTCAAGTCGTATCCCATGATTTACCGTGTCTGACGGATATAATCCATATAAGGCAATCCCGGTTCGAACCATATTAAACCGTGCACATTGATGATCAATCAGCCCTGCACTATTGGATGCATGAACAAGTGGGAATTCTATACCCTGGGCTTTTAATCGGTTTAGCAAGTGTTCAAACAGCTCTACTTGCATATGCGTATATGAAAAATCTACTTCGTCAGCTTTAGAAAAATGTGTAAATATTCCTTCACACCTTAGATACTCACACTTTGTCAAATCAATAATTTCTTGGACGGAAGTATCCATACTCTTACCTAAAAGTCGAAAGCCCAACCGTCCCATACCTGTATCAACTTTGACATGTATACGCACTTTTTCTCCTAGACGCTCTCCAAATCGGTTCAGTTTTTCTCCCAACTTAGTTGAATACACCGTTTGGGTCAAGTCATAGCGCACCAAATCTTCAAATGCGTCTTCATGAGTATTTCCTAGGACAAGAATAGGTACTTTAACCCCTTCTTCTCTCAGTTGAATTCCTTCTTGATAGATAGCTACTGCAATATAATCAACATTCAGTTTTTCAAGCTCACGACTGATGGGTATCGCACCATGCCCATAGGCATCCGCCTTAACAACCGCCATAATCTTTACTTTATGCTGCATTTCATGATTAACATATTCTCGAATAGATTTTAGATTCGCACGTATCGCATCCAAATTCACCTTTGCATACACGCGATGATATATTGTCTCCATATTACAACCCTTTCCATAGGCATTCAATAAGGTCTGAAGCCATCAATGATGGCATGTTTTTTTCACTAACATAATAATCGCCCGCATATGAATGTAACAGCACTCCATACTTTGCCGCATCTGATAGGCAGTGGCGTTGTACTGCTAATCCACCGATAACACCCACAAGAACATCTCCTGAGCCGGCTGTTGACATGCCGGGGTTACCCAACGTATTAATATATACTTGATCGTTATAAGGGGCTACAACAGTTCGTGCACTCTTTAACACAGTTACAACATTATATTTTTTATACATGGCCAAAGCAAAGTGAATAGGATTTTCAAGAATACCAGATGAACAGTATCCAGTCAACCTAGACATCTCACCAATATGTGGCGTTATTATACATTCACATTTCTTTTCTTCAAGCCACTCCATATTTTTCGCAATAATATTTAGTGCATCTGCATCAAAAATTATTTTTTTATCACATTGCATGAGATAATGCACTAGATTGTGTGCATGATTGGATTGGGACAATCCTGGACCAATAGCAATAACGTCAACTTGATTAATAAACGCATCTAACTGCTCAGACATTGCCTTTGAAGAATCCTTTTTTACAATTACACATTCAGGAACCTGAGCCAAAAGAATCTGCGCATCGGATGTATCAACAAAAACTTTTACCAACCCTGCGCCAACCCGATATGCCGCTTTTACTGCAAGTATTGTTGCCCCCAGCATTTGGGAATCACCAGCAATAATTCCTAACGTACCAAACATCCCTTTGTGACTGTTTTCCTGACGCTTAAAGGCGCCTTGCTTAACCGCTTGCTTAAGTGTGTCTTGATCTAGGATTTCTACTTTTTGGGAGAGTACTTTCTGGGCCTCCTCAAAAATGCCAATATCTTTAACAACAAGCTTTCCGCTATATTTTGTCCCCGGAAAAAGAATTGATCCTATCTTTGGCATGGAAAAGGTATATGTAATATCGGCATCAATTGCCGCTCCCATGACCTTGCCGTTATCACTATTAATTCCCGAAGGTATGTCGACCGAAATGATTGTCTCAGAATGTTCATTCATCAATTCAATAATTTCTTTTAAAAGTATGGATACTGTACGGTTGCATCCGGTACCTAGTAGGCTATCTAATGTCAAGATGCTATGGCACAACACGTGTTTTATCATCGTCTGATTCGCATCAAAGCTATCTTCATCCACCCACAGGATGGAATCCGAATCGCTCCCCTTTAACAGCGCCTTTAAAATTTCCATTTGAAGCTGATGGTCCTTTGAGGTTCGCTCACGTTTTCCAACCAGAATGAACTGAACTTTGTATCCCAAGTGTATCAGCCATCGCCCAATAGCAATCCCATCTCCACCATTGTTGCCTGTTCCGCACACAATTGTGATTCTTCGCTGATGATATTGATTCAGTGGATACAACTCACTCAGTTCATCCACAATGGATTTGGCAGCATTCTCCATAAGCACTGCACTAGGAACACCTACGTTATTTATCATGTATTGATCCATTTTTTGCATTTCAAAACCTTTTACCGCAAACATGTCAAACTCCTTTTTTATAAAAATTCCTGTCGCAATCGTTCTCCAATCGCTACTGCTGTCACATAATCTTTTGTGTTGGAAATTGAAACATGTATTGAATCAATTTTTAAATTTTGCTGCATCTTTAATGCACTATCGTACAAGACGACATAGGGTTTTCCCCATTCATCCCTTAGTACTTCTATATCAATAAGATTAATGCCTTTAAATCCCGTTCCAAACATTTTGACTACAGATTCTTTCACACAAAAATTACCCGCAATTTTTTGCGGGTTCATTTGATGTCGTTCAAATAATTCTATCTCGTTATCAGAAAAATAACGATTCAAGAATCCCTCTTTTGCGCTTGCCTTTTGAATGCGTTCAACAGCAATTAAATCCGTTCCTACTCCTATGATCATATTATTTTTCATTTCCTTTCAAATAATACTCATCATATTGTTCAATAATATCACTACCCACTACATCATGAATAAATGAATACAAAGCATCCGAGCGCTCTTTGGTTTCATCACGAATGATAATCTCTTCTTTGATTTCTTCACGAAGCTTTTGCACATTTTCATCATGCTTTTGGGCTTTTTTACGTACTTCTAACATCTCTAAATAAAAAATATTCATCGTAACCGAGACCAACTCCCTATTCGTCTGATCAATTTTTATAGGTAATTGGTCTAGTCGTTTTTCATATTGTTTTAGCTTATCATTGATTTCTTCTATGTAGCGTCGATTTTTCTCCATCTTATGATAAGCTGCTTTTTCATTATCGGAAGTCGCAAGACTCATACCATCAACAATATCTTGCATTATCTTTTTCTTCAGATTATAGTATTCTTTAGATTCTGTTGTCAACTTTCCTTGTTCTTTAAGCAAAGAATTGAGTTTTTTTTCTAAAGCAATCACCTTGCCCGGTTTATTATCCTTGAACAGTTCATGCCATTTTTGATCCAAGACCAATAGATGGGTCTTTTTATCAATATGAATTTGCTTATTTTTGTTAAACCAAGCCATAGACATCCTCTATTCCAACTGATCTTTTACACGATAGGATAATGTCATTAAGCTCTCTGCCAAATGAACATTTTCTACAATGACATTCTCATTTTTTATTTTTAAATCAATGGGTGCAAAGTTCCATAGCCCTTTTATTCCCCACTCTGCCAAATCATTAGCAATCTTTGGTGCTTTTTGCTTTGGTAATGTCAAGACGGCAATATCAATATGATTATTCTTGACAAATTCTTCCATTTGGTCAATATCTTGAATCTCAATTCCTCTAACTTGTATCCCTATAAGACGTGGGTTCACATCAAAGAGCCCTTTGATGACAAATCCTCTTTTTTCAAAATCAATGTAATTAGCTAATGCTTGTCCCAAGTTACCTGATCCTACAATAATAATATTATACGTCTTTTCAAGGCCTAATATTTTACCGATTTCACTGTACAAAAATTCAACGTTATATCCATACCCTTGTTGACCAAACCCACCAAAATTATTTAAATCTTGTCGTATTTGAGATGCGGTTACGTTCATACGTTGGCTTAACTCTTTTGATGAAATCCTTACGACATCATTTTCCAATAATTCACCAAGATATCGATAGTATCTCGGAAGTCGTTTAATTACCGCCGTTGATATCCTTTTCATTTCTTCTTTATGATTATTTGACATTATAATGCCTCCTATTTCATTTTATTCATTTTTTTAATTATATCCTTTTGTTAAATCACTGTCAAATATGAATTGAACTTATCGCTTAACAATGCTATTATAATATAGAATTTAGGAGGATGAATCGTATGTTATTATCATGTCAAAATATTGAATTTTCATATATCTCTGAAAAGATTCTTAAAAACGTCTCTTTTCATGTCAACGAAAATGAACCTACCGCCATTGTCGGTGTCAATGGTGCCGGAAAAACAACACTTTTTAAGGTTTTAACTGGTGAACTGACTCCCGATGCCGGGGACATTTTTGTAAAAAACGGTACAACTATTGGTTATCTGTCCCAAACTATAGATTATACATCTGAGAAAACCGTATATGATGAATTACACTCTGCTGACCTTGACCTACTCGCTCTTGACACTGCGATAAAAGCCTTTGAACAGCAGATGACTCTGGCTACCCCTGATCAAAAAACCCTTCACGATTATCACAAGGCTATTGAAGATTTTGAAGCGATTGATGGGTATAGCTATGAAAGCCGAATCAAAGGCATCTTAAAGGGTCTAGGATTTTCTGAGTCCAGTTGGAATCAACAAGTATCCACCCTCTCCGGTGGACAAAAGACGCGTCTTGCCCTTGGACGCTTGCTACTTATTCAACCCTCATTACTATTTTTGGATGAGCCGACAAACCACTTGGACTTAGAGGCTATTCGCTGGTTAGAGGGCTACCTAAACAACTATAAAGGGACGCTTCTGATTATCTCCCATGACCGGTATTTTCTCGACCGAATTGTACACAAGATTGTTGATATTGAACTGGGTAAGGCACATGTCTATCAAGGAAACTATACCGCTTATGTACAAAAAAAGGAGTTTAATCAGTATATTGCAACCAAGCACTATGAAGAGCAACAAGCCGAAATTAAGCGTCAAGAAGCTATTATAAAACAATTACGTTCCTTTAATCAAGAAAAATTCATCAAACGAGCGGCTAGCCGTGAAAAAGCACTTGAAAAGCTTGATCCACTCGAAAAACCTACAGAGCTTAAGGACAATATGCGCTTAACACTTCACCCCAAAAGAGAAAGTGGTATGGATGTCCTAAAGCTAGAAGAGCTCGCACTAGGCTATGATAACGTTCCTTTGTTTTCAGATACAAGCCTTAATATATATAAGGGCGAACGTATTGCCTTAATCGGGAAAAACGGGACCGGAAAATCAACACTTCTTAAATTATTACTAGGAGAATTAAAGCCTATTAAAGGTTTAGCCCACATTGGTCATTCAGTTGAGATTGCCTATTATGACCAAGAACATTCCACTCTTAATGAATCCTTAACTTTGGTTGAGGAAATCGCCGAAGATTTTGAGACCATGGAAATGAGTAAAATCCGTAACCTCTTAGCTGCTTTTTTATTCACCGGAGACGATGTATTTAAACAGGTTGGCACATTATCCGGCGGCGAAAAAGGTCGACTATCCTTAGCTAAGTTAATGCTCGCTAAAGGTAACTTCTTGTTACTCGACGAACCGACAAACCATTTAGATATGGTCTCAAAAGAGGTTCTTGAAAAGGCATTGCGTCATTATAGTGGAACGATTTTATTCATCTCTCATGACCGATATTTTATTAATCGAGTGGCTACCAAGGTTTGGGAACTTGATCAAAAGCATATCAAAGAATATCACGGAAATTATGATTATTATATTGAAAAAAAAGAACAGCAAAATGCTGCGGACAAAGAAAACATCACCGATGTTCAAGCCAATTCCCTTAATAAGCAAAACTGGGAGCGTATGAAGCAACAGCAAAAAGAAGAACGCAAACTTCAAAATCAAATCGAACAGCTCGAACAAGATATCTCAGATATCGAAGAACGTATGCAAGCCATTGATGAAGAGTTGACTCAAGAGGATGTTTTTTCAAATTACGAGTTATCCAATTCTCTAATGAAAGAAAAAAACTCACTCGAAGTCGAACTTGAAGATAAACTTAATACATGGGAATCCTTACAATAATAGATACACTTTATATGTAGGGCTTTCCAAGAGATGAACAAAAAGAGATGCAGCCCATGGGCTACATCTCTTTTAATTATGATATTATTTATAGTTTTTCAATGGTTTCCATTAAGTAATCTGCATATTCAGCACTTGTCGCTCCAGTATCACGACCTGTTAATGCGATTTTCTTTTCTGTTTGACCACAAATCTCTAATGCTTTAAATAATTTATCTGCCTCTTGAGTGTATCCGATGTGATTTAACAACATCGCTCCTGCACGAATAATACTTGACGGATCTGCATAGATGTCACGCCCTTCATCAACCATTCTTGGTGCTGAGCCATGAATAGCTTCAAACATAGCATAACGCTTACCAAGGTTTGCGCTTCCTGCTGTTCCTACTCCACCTTGGAATTCAGCCGCTTCATCCGTTAATATGTCCCCATAAAGATTTGGCAACACCATCACTTGAAAATCTTTTCTTCGTTTTTCATCTACAAGTTTAGCTGTCATGATATCGATATACCAATCATCCGCTTCTATTCCAGGATATTCTTTTGCAACTTCATTAAAGACATCTAGGAATTTCCCATCCGTTGTTTTAATAACATTGGCTTTTGTAACACAAGTCACGCGTTTTTTATTATTCTTTTTCGCAAACTCGAATGCTGCACGAATAATTCGTTCAGCTCCTTGAGTTGTAATGACTTTAAAGTCAAAGGCCAAATCATCGCTAATATTTACGCCTTCACTTCCAAGTACATATGCTCCTTCTGTATTCTCACGGAAAAATGTCCAGTCAATACCTTCTTCCGGAACATTTACAGGACGAACATTAGCAAATAAGTCCAATTCTTTTCGCATCGCCACATTGGCACTTTCGATATTTGGCCATTTGTCACCTTTACGTGGTGTCGTTGTTGGGCCTTTTAATATAACATCACATTTTTTTAATTCTACAAGTACAGAATCTGGAATGGCTTGTCCCACTTCAGCTCTTTTTTCAATTGTCAAATCTTCAATAGTTCGAATCTCAACTTTACCCGCTTTGATCTCATCTGCTAAAAGATAAGCTAAAATTCGCTCTGCTTGGGCAGTGATTGCAGGACCGATCCCATCGCCTCCAACTGTACCAATTACAATCTTGTCTAATTGACTATAGTCCACAAAATCTTGCTGTTGTTTCATTGCTTCAACACGTTCAAGTTGTTTCTTAACTAGTTGTTCAAAATGGTTTAAATAATCCATATTTTTTCCTTTCGATTGTCATTAGAATTTCAGTTATATTATTGCACTTTAATGTAATTTTATACAACAGATTGCTTCTTGTCAATGGTTGCCCTTTATTTCACGACAATATTAATGATTTTTTTCGGAACAACAATTTCCTTAACCACTGTTTTCCCTTCAATTTTGGATGCGATTTCAGCACGTACTTGCTCCAAAATCTCATCTTTTGTCGCATCAACAGACACTTGAATGGTTCCACGTACTTTCCCATTCACCTGAATTGGCATTGTAATTTGATCTTCCTTCATTTTTTCGGTATCATATTCTGGCCAACCATTTTCAAAGACACTAGTTGTCTCTCCTAGTTGAGACCATAACTCTTCTGCCATATGAGGTGTAAACGGTGCTAACAGTCGTGCAATATCTTTAAGTGTTTCTTGGTCAACCCCATCATGTTCACGAGCATATTGGCTCAATTTGTTCGTATATTCCATAAATGCACTGACCGTTGTATTTAAATTAAATTTATTCAATCGATCTGTTACTTCATAGATTAACGTATGATGAAGTTTTTCTAATTCTTTGGTTCGCTCTACAGTTTTGCCTATGTTTTCTGCTACAAGGTTCCACACTTTATTCATAAAGCGATAAACCCCTTCGATACCTCGGTCATCCCATTCAGAATCTAATTCTGGTGGACCGACAAAGAGCTCATACATTCTTAAGGAGTCGCAACCATAGTTTTCTACGAGTTCATCTGGAGATACAACATTCCCCTTCGACTTACTCATCTTAGCACCATTTTTACAGATCATTCCCTGGTTGAAAAGGCGTTTAAAGGGTTCCTCAAAGTCAACCACACCTATATCATATAAGAACTTGGTATAAAAACGAGAGTACAATAAATGTAACACGGCATGCTCAATACCACCCACATACATATCGACTGGCAGCCATTTTTTTGCAATTTCTTTTGCTACAATTTCATTGTCATTATCAACATCAACATAGCGCAAGAAATACCATGACGACCCAGCCCATTGCGGCATTGTGTTTGTCTCACGTTTTGCCGGCTTACCACATGCCGGGCATGTTGTATTGACCCACTCGTCAATAGCTGCAAGTGGTGATTCGCCTGTACCTGTTGGTTCATAGCTTTCCACTTCCGGAAGTACAACAGGTAATTCTTCCTCCGGTACAGGAACAATACCACAATATGGACAATGGACAATTGGAATCGGTTCTCCCCAATAACGTTGTCGTGAGAAGACCCAGTCACGCAATTTGTAGTTAACGGTTTTTGTACCGATACCTTTTTCTTCTAAGTAATCGCCTACTTTTTCTTTCGTCTCATCTGAAGCCATTCCATTGAACTCTCCAGAATTAATCATCACTCCGACTTCGGTATAAGCTTCTTCAAGCTCGACTTCAATACCATCTTTAGCAATAACCTGAACAATTGGAAGGTTAAATGTTTTTGCAAATGCAAAGTCACGTTCATCATGGGCTGGTACACACATGATAGCACCTGTACCATAATCTGCTAGCACATAATCAGAAATCCAAACTTGTAATTTTTCACCATTTAACGGATTAATAGCATAGCTACCTGTAAAGACCCCTGTTTTTTCTTTGTCTTGCATACGGTCAACATTGGACTTCATTGATGCATCAAATACATATTTTTCAACAGCTGCTTTTTGCTCATCCGATGTTAATTCTGGAACAAGACCATGTTCTGGTGCAAGCACCATAAATGTCGCACCATATAACGTATCTGGGCGTGTTGTAAAGACACGAATGGTCTCATCATGACCTTCAAGTTTAAAGTCAACTTCTGCACCATAAGATTTTCCAATCCAATCTGCCTGCATTTTTTTAACTTTGTCCGGCCATTCCAATTTATCTAAATCTTCAAGTAAACGTTCTGCATATGCAGTAATTTTTAACATCCATTGGCGAAGATTTTTCTTGGTTACTTCTGAACCGCAACGTTCGCATTCACCATTGACAACCTCTTCGTTTGCCAAACCTGTTTTACATGATGGACACCAGTTAATGGGCATCTCTTTTTCATATGCCAATCCTTCTTTAAACATTTTTACAAAAATCCATTGTGTCCATTTGTAGAATTTTGGATCTGTTGTATTAAGTTCTTTTGACCAATCATATACTGCGCTAATTTCTTTTAATTGTTTTTTAAAATTGGCAACATTCTCTTCTGTTGATTTTGCAGGGTGTACACCCATAGTTATCGCATAGTTTTCAGCAGGAAGACCAAACGCGTCCCATCCCATTGGATGAAGTACATGATATCCTTGCAGAATTTTATAGCGGCTCCATACATCACTTAGTACATACCCACGCCAATGTCCTACATGCAACCCACTTCCTGATGGATAGGGAAACATATCAAGGCAATAATAGTTTTCTTTTCCTTCACTTGGCTCATTGATTGGATGCTCGCTCCAGTATGTTCGCCATTTTTTTTCAATCTGCTTAAAATCATAGTTTGTAGACATAATGTTCCTCCTCTAATTTATTCTTCTGTCACTGTCTCTTCTTCTGCTGTTTCTTCTGTTGCTTGTTGCGCTTCGCGAATTTTATAATATATAACAATCGGCGTATCCTTTTCAATTGTTACAATCGACTCAATCTGATGTTCAACCAATCCACTGGTTTTTCTTGGAAGATCACAGATGATTCGATACGTCGTGTCATTTAAACGGCGAACTTCATTTAAGGTCAAGTTGACTTCCCACTGATCATCTTCAATAATAACTGTGTAACATTCTTTTTCTTCATCATATACGACGTTAAAGGCTTCATGACTTCCGTGAACATCTAATTCACGTTGGAAAAACTCAGCCACAATTTTAGCCACATGCTCTCTTGGGATGGTTAATTCATAGGTCGCATAATCAAATGCTAGTCCTTCATAATCATGCTGCATAATGTATGATATTGCAAAAAGCGCCATGTTTGAAGCTTCAATAACCCCTGTCTCTGGATTTATACTTGGTGTAAAAAAATAATTATAATAAAACTGGTGCATTAATTCTTCTAAAGAGGTGTTTAACTGCTCATCTTCTACAAGTTCCCCTTCAATAGCCATCAACGCTTCAATACCATAATCAACCATTTCACTCGCAAGAACATACGTCTGTGTTTCTTCGGGTTCTTCTATATTTTCTTCTGGATTTTCTTCTTGTGTTGCATCTGATACTTCATTCGCATCTTGTTCTTGCTCAAGATTTGTCTCTGTCTCCACATCTGATTGAACTAAGTCAGCACTGCCTTGTGCTTGCTCACTTGCCTGTTCAATGCCCACATTGTCATATGCATCTTGAGTGGCATCCTTGCCACAACTTGACACTGTCAATGTCATCGCCCCAATAATGGCTAGTATCATTGTTTTTTTCATTCTTTATTTCCTCCACTATGAAGCCTATATTTCTATAAGCTTATGATGCATTTTGTTTTATTTTTTTACATAGAATGCTGCTAATACACCTGGACCAGCATGCGTTCCGATAGTTGCGCCCAACTCTGATATATATATTGGCTTGTCCCAATCAAACTTTTCCTTAAAGGCTTGAATAAACTCTCGAGCAAAAGGCTCGTCCATGCTATGTGCTACCGATAAAAATGGACTTGCTTCAAAATCCATTGTATTTTCTATATGTGCTAGATAAAATGGAATAATTTTTTTGCGCCCTCGAACTTTTCCTATCGTTTGTGTCAAAGCATCTTGAACATTTAAGATCGGCTTAATATTCAAAATCTCAGCTACAAATGCCTTTGACGCACGAATTCTCCCACCTTTTTTAAGGTATTCTAATGTGTCCACACAAAATAGATGCTCTATCTTGTTTTGAGTCAATGGTTCCAAAGCTGCTGCAATCTCTTCACGCGTCTTGCCCTCATCTAGCATACGTGTCGCTAAGATAACCAGATATCCTGTTCCCATACACAGACCATTACTGTCAATGACAGTAATACGATTAGGGTCAACCTCTTGTCTTGCAAGAAATGCCGATTGACATGTACCACTTGCCGGCGAACCTATTGTAATACATAAAATCTCTTCATCTTCTTGTAAAATTTCTTGAAAAGCTTCAATAAATTGCTCCGGGACAACCTGAGATGTCTTGGGTGGATTAACACTTTTTTCAAGACGTGCATAAAACTCTGTGGATGTAATGTCAATACCATCTTTATAGTCATCTCCATCGATTGAAACCGTCAATGGAATCACATGAATATTATACTTTTCAATGATCTCTTTAGGCAAATCGCTCGAACTATCTACAACTAATCGCATATCAACTCTCCTATATTCTTTATATTATCTATGTATCGCCCTTTATCATACCATAATTGTCAATTTTTTTCACTATAAATCCTTTAAAATATATGTTGTTTTAAATCATTTATATGTTTTATTCCAATTATTTGGATATCTTCTGTCGTTTTTATTGCCTTGGCATTATTCCATGGAAGAACAATTGTCTTAAATCCAAGCTTCACCGCTTCTTTGACACGACTTTCTGAAAAGGTAATGCCACGCACTTCTCCGGTTAATCCTACTTCCCCCATTAACACGGTTTGCGGATCAATTGCCTGATTTTTAATACTTGATATCACGGCGGCTATAATTCCCAAATCAAGGGAAGGCTCATTCATTTTTAATCCACCGGCAATATTGACGTAGCAATCATTATCCACCAGCGAAAGTCCGTATTTTTTTTCTATGACCGCAAGTAACATCATTATGCGATTGTAATCGGCTCCGTTAACGGTTCTTCGCGGCATATTAAACGTGGTATAAGATACTAGTGCCTGAACTTCGACAAATAATGGTCGGCTTCCTTCCATTGCACATACAACAAGTGAACCCGGTTCATTGATTGGACGTCCTGAAAGCATGTATTCTGATGGGTTTAAGACTTCTACGAGCCCTTCGTTACGCATCTCAAATATGCCTAATTCATTCGTCGAGCCAAACCGATTTTTTACTCCACGAAGTACTCGGTAGGATGCATTTTTATCTCCTTCAAAATATAAGACGGTATCAACCATATGTTCAAGTACACGTGGTCCTGCAATCGCTCCATCTTTGGTTACATGTCCAACTATAAACGTAGCGATGTTTAACTGCTTTGCCAGACGCATCAAATGCGCTGTCACTTCACGAACCTGAGATACACTCCCGGGTACTGAACCAATATCTTCATTATACATGGTCTGAATCGAGTCAATCATCAATACATCGGGTTGTTCTTTCATTATTACCGATTCAATGATATTCATATTCGTCTGAGCATAAAGCAACAATTCGTCATTTGCCACACCCAAACGCTTGCCACGCATTTTAATCTGATGCAACGATTCTTCTCCAGAGATATATAGCACTTTTTTTTTGATGCGGCTAACCGCCTGACAAATCTGAAGCATCATTGTGGATTTACCTATACCAGGGTCTCCCCCTACCAATACTAACGAACCCTGAACGATACCTCCACCTAGTACACGGTCCAGTTCTTTTATCCCTGTCTCCATACGTTCTTCGACTTCTGATTGAATCTCAGATAATTTCAACGGCTTAGCTTTTTCATAGTGCAACTGTCCGCTAACTTTTTTGGGCGTGCTGGATACTTTGACTTTCACTTCTTCTGCCATAGAGTTCCAACTATTGCATTCCGGACATTTTCCCATCCATTTTGACGCCTCATATCCACATTCACCACATACAAATATTGATTTGTTCTTTGCCATATTATCCACCTTAAAGAAATAGAAGCTATATCACATAGCTTCTATCATTATCATTCTTAATTGTATTTGGGTTACTTAGTACTTTTTGATTTGTACTTTTTGAGCACCACTTGCAAAATCAACACTAAAGTTAATCTTACCTGCTAGGTTCGATTTCACTTTCCCCACTTGCATTTCATTAATATAAATACTATACTCTTCATCGGCTTCAAGTTCCACCGTGATTTGAGCATCTTCCGCACTTCCGATTAATGAAAATGACATGCTGTCACTGTTTAGTTTTAAATCACTAACAGTGGTTCCCGGAACTGATTCAAATAGTAACCTTCCATTCTTTTCAAGACGTGTGATTTCATTGTGAGTTTTTACTTTGTAGACTTCGCCATTAAGTTCAAACCCTTCTAATTTTTGCTTCTCCTGTGTCTCATGGTTACCAAAGCTAATTGAGTTATCTTCATTAGCAACAATCAGTTTTTCTAAGCCTGCCATGACTTACCTCCTATATCTTTGCATTTAATGTTGTTACCTATTATAAAGGATATTCCTATAAATTACTAGTACAAAGTTACTTTTGGATAACAATCTCCTGATCCTTGACATGCACAGTAACTTTGTCACCTTCTTTTATCTTTCCATCAAGAATTTCTTCTGCTAAACGGTCTTCGATTTTTGATTGGATTGCACGCTTTAAAGGACGCGCTCCATATGCTTCATCAAATCCTTCTTGCGCAATATATGCTTCCGCTTCCGGCGTCATCATAACAACAATTTTTAAATTATCAAACATACGTTTTGCCAATTGTCTAAACATGATGCCTACGATTTCTTGAATATTCTCTTGATTTAATGTATGGAATACAATCGCTTCATCAATACGGTTTAAAAACTCCGGTTTAAACAGCTTTTTTACTTCATCCATAACATTTTTTTTCATCGTCGTGTACTCTTGTTCTTTATTTTCATCTTGTGTAAATCCAAGTTTTTTGGGTGCTACAATATTACGGGCACCTAAGTTAGATGTCATGATAATGACTGTGTTTTTGAAGTCTATTCGTCGTCCCTGAGCGTCTGTTATATGCCCATCATCTAGCACTTGTAAAAGAATGTTAAAAACATCGGCATGCGCCTTTTCAATTTCATCAAAGAGCAGCACTGAGTAGGGTTTTCTACGGATTTTTTCACTTAGTTGGCCGCCTTCATCATAACCGACATACCCTGGCGGAGAACCAATAAGTTTAGAGACACTGTGCTTTTCCATGTATTCTGACATATCCACACGAATAAGCGCGTTTTCATCACCAAAGAGTGCCTCTGCCAATGCTTTTGTTAACTCTGTCTTTCCAACACCTGTAGGACCTAAGAAAAGGAACGATCCGATGGGGCGCTTAGGATCCTTTAAGCCGACACGTCCACGACGTATAGCTTTACTTACTGCAATTACAGCTTCTTCTTGTCCTACAACCCGTTCATGCAAAACATTTTCAAGGTTTTTAAGGCGCTCTCCCTCTTCTTCGGTGAGCTTTTGAATCGGTATTGATGTCCAACCACTAATAATATTTGCAACTTCTTCTTCGTCGACAATAAGCGGTGTCTCTTGGTTTGTTTTTTCCCATTCTAATTTTAAGCCTTCAAGTTTTTGTCGAATTGCATTTTGCTTTTCTTTGATTTCTCCTGCCTGTTCGTAGGCTTCATTTTTTATTGCTGCCTCTTTTTCTTCTTCATACTGACTAAACTCTTTTTCAAGCTCCTTAATCTCAGGAGGTGCTGTATAGGTTTTTAATCGTACTTTGGATGACGCTTCATCAATGACATCAATTGCCTTGTCCGGCAAGAATCGATCTGTAATGTAGCGGTTACTGAGTATAACTGCGCTTTCCAGTGCATCATCTGTTATGGTTACATGATGGTGTTCTTCATACATTGCCCTTAATCCTTTGAGAATACGCACAGCCTCTTGCTCAGAGGGTTCTTCAACCTTTACCGGTTGGAAGCGTCGCTCAAGCGCCGGATCTTTTTCTATGTGCTTTCGATATTCATCTAATGTCGTCGCTCCGATTAGCTGTATCTCGCCACGTGCAAGCGATGGCTTTAAAATGTTAGAAGCATCAATGGCGCCTTCTGCTGCTCCTGCTCCTACAATTGTATGCATCTCATCGATAAATAAAAGAACATTGCCATCTTCTTTGATCTCGGCAATAGCTTTTTTTATTCGTTCTTCAAATTCACCACGGTATTTTGAACCTGCAACCATAGAAGACAAATCAAGTGCCACCACTCGTTTATCTTTAAGCAGTTCTGGGATGTTGCCATCAATGATTCGCTGTGCAAGCCCTTCTGTGATAGCTGTTTTACCAACACCTGGTTCTCCGATCATACACGGATTATTCTTCGTTCGTCGACTAAGAATCTGAATAATTCGTTCAATCTCTTTATCTCGCCCTATAATAGGGTCAAATCGCCCATTTTTTGCTTGCTGGGTCAAGTCTTGACTAAATTGATCCAGTGTTGGCGTCTTAGATTCTTCACCCTGCCCTTGTTTTAGTTTTTGTGATTTGGATTCTTTTCCAATCGTACGTAAAATATCATTATATATCTTTTGCTTAGATCCACCGACCACTTCTATAAGTCTTGTTGCCATACAATCTTGCTCTTTTAAAAGTGCTATTAATATATGCTCTGTTCCAATCAAATTGGTATTCATATAGATGGCCTCTTTTAAAGACATCTCTAGAATCTTGCGCACTCTAGGGGTAAACCCTTCTGGTTCTGCGACCTGATTCATATTTTGAGCAATCATATCACGTATCTGATCATGTATGACTTTATATGTAATGCCTTGATTGATTAATACTGTTGCAGCAACACCTTCATTTTGCTCAAGTAGCGCCAGTAGCAAATGCTCTGTTCCCACATAAGTATGTCCAATCTCGCCAGCGATTTCTTTTGATCGATTAATCGCTTGCTGGGCTTTTTCTGTAAATCGTTCCATCATAATATCAGCCTCCTTGTATTTTCGGTAATGTCATTCGTACAAGATTAGCCCTTGCTATATCCCGTTGTACAACGTCTAAATTTTTCTTTTCTAATTTTTGTAAATTTGCCGGTTGAATCTGCGTCATCAGATCAAAAATGTTAAACTCATCCGACGCTTCTAACTGCAACAATCCAAGCTCTACGCCAAGTTTAACATCCGATAACAAGGTCATTGCTTCTTTGGCTGTCAATATCCTCGCTTGGCTTAATACACCATAGGATCTGTATATGCTATCTTCAAACTCCAGTCGTCGTTCTTTGAGCAAACTCTCTCGAACGGTAAGTTCTTGATTGACAATTTGCATGGTGACTGAATGCAGCTTTTCAATAATTTCTTCTTCACTAAATCCAAGTGTCACTTGATTGCTTACCTGAAACACACTTCCAATCGGTTCACTGCTTTCGCCATAGATTCCGCGAAAAGTAATACCGAACTTTCCCACAGCTTCAAGTATAATCCGCAGTTGTCCTGTTGCTTCTAACGCAGGGACATGAATCATATATGATGCCCGAAGCCCCGTCCCAACATTTGTCGGACAAGCCGTTAGGTATCCAAGTTCTTGACTATATGCATAATCAACTTTAGCCTCTATTCTATCATCCAAGGCACTTGCCATGGCAAATATTTCTCCTAGGTTTGCACCATTAGCCATCGCTTGAATTCTCAAGTGATCTTCCTCATTAATCATAAGGCTCAAACTCTCATCCGAATTATGTATCAACGCATTTGGAATTGGCATATTGACAAATAAAGGACTGAGTAAATGTCTTTCCATCATCGCTACTTTATCAATAGAACTAACCTTATCCATATCCCAAAAATAAAAATCGTCTGATTGACCTTCGGAAAAAATATTATGGATAATCTCAATGGTTTTTTCTGCTTCGCTTTCCGACAAATGGTTGGGAAAAACAAAGTCCTTAAGGTTTCTTGCTAAGCGAATTCGACTTGAAATAATAACATCCGAATGCGTGCCTTGTTGTTTTTCATACCATTTCACGGTTACTCCTCCTTCAACTTATATAATGCATCTCGAATCCTTGCTGCTTCCATATAATCTTCCTGCATCAAAGCAAGCTTAAGTTGGGACTCAAGTTCTTCTAATTGTTCTTCTTTAAGTTGACTTTGATTCATTCGCAGCGGTTTTTTACCTGTATGTCGATAACTTCCTTGAACACTTTTTAACACATGATTTACATAAGGTTTGAATGCATCATAGCACGCATCACACCCAAGTTTTGATGTTTTGCGAAACTCATCTAATGTCATATGGCACTTGGAACACACCAGATTCTGGTCAATTTGTTCTTGTTCCACATCATTGGAATTTTTTAATAACCCACTCATAAATTTTTGAATTGAAGGATTGTCTCCATAGAATAAATCCTCTTGCTGTTTTGCGCATGTTGCACATAAATGAATTTCAACTTTTTTTCCATTAAGGACTTGTGTAAAAAAAACAGTTGCTTGTTCTTTATGACATTTTTCGCAAAGCATATTTATCCCTCCTTATGTCACCCAATCATTATAGCGGCTGATTACAACGAATGCAATGCGTAGATTTTGGGTTGTTCCCCGCCTGACATTGGGGACAAAAAACGTATTCATAAAAACCATCATTATTTTTTTCCGGCTCTAGAATGAGCGCTTCTGTGGACACACTGATGTCATGGTCCTTTAACTTTTCAATTTTTTGTATGTTTTTTTGAATAGATTTTATGAGTTTTCGCTGTTTTCTAGAAAAAGGTAGTTCTTCTCGTTCATCAAAAAAGAGTTCCTTTCCTAATTGTCGATATAAGCGATTAATTTCTTGGTTGTACATTTGTCGATTTTTCTTCACACGCGTTCCTCCTAAAAAATAAAACTTTATGGAATATGTATATTATACCATAAAGTTTTATAATTTGTATCGATTACTTATATGTATCAATAATTGAAAGCAGCGTCTCTTCATCAAGCATTCCTGAAACCGCACCTAATACTTTTCCTTCTTGATTAATAAAATATGTGGTCGGGAATCCTTGAACAGGATAAGTTCCTAACGCCGTACCATCTAAGTCCATCATCATCGGCATCGTATAGCCTCCATCTTCATACCACTGCCCAACTTCTTCTGCACTTATTTTCTCCGTTGTCGTCGCATTGAGTAGGATAATCACAAAGTCATCCCCTTCATATTCGGAATATACTTTTTCCAGATCAGGCATTTCTTGCATACAGTATGTACACCATGTTCCAAAAAAGTTTAATGCTATAAACTTGCCTTCATAATCCGACAACTTAACCGGATTACCATCTTTATCTACAAGTTCAAGGTCTACATAATCCGGGTATTCCGGTTCTTCTTGATTATCTTCTTGCACTTGTGGCTCAGGGTTCTCTGCCGTTTGGTCCTCTTGTTCGCTTTCTTGTCCGCTTCCCTCTTGATTTGTCTCTTGTGTGTCATCCACATCGAGTTCACTTGGTTTTGGCTCATTGCCACATGCTGCTAAAAAAAGCATCAGTGTTAAAGCAATCATACCTAAATATATATTTTTTTTCATCATTAATCTCCTAACTAAAATAATAAACTTTATCGGCCAACATTAATATTCCCATAATAATCAATATAATACCAGATACAACTTTAATGACGCCTAAATACGGCTTTAACTTATTGGCTTTATTTACAAATGTTCCTGCTAATGCTGCTGAGAGTAAAAATAAGATTGAAAATCCTGCTGAATATACAAGCATCAATGTTCCTGCCTTTAAGTAGTCTTGTTGGAAGGAAGCTATCAATGTTATGGATGCAACAATCGGTCCGTTACATGCTGACCATCCCAAACTGAAGGTAAATCCTAAAAGTAACGATTTCAAAAAATTGGGAGAATATTTTGTATATACATATTTTCGATCTTTTTCTAAAAATGGAATCTTCATTCCGGATACAAAATAAAGTCCAAAAGCAATAATTAAAATTCCTCCGACAATACGGATAATATCTTTATTGCGAATCAGATAATCCGATAAAAACTTTGCTCCAAATCCAATCATCAAATTTAATAACGACAATCCTAATATAAATCCAATACTATTTACAATAAGTTTTGCACGTACTTTTTTATCATTGTCTACATGCAGCGCTTCTCCGGCTAAATAACTAAAGTAAAGCGGTAAAAGCGGAATAACACATGGTGAAAAAAAAGTAAGAAAACCATGTGCGAACGCTGTAAAATAAGATACATCACCCATTTTAATCTCCTTAACTGTCAAAAAAAATTCATATATTATTATGTAGGTATATAATAATATATGAATATAAGAAAGTAAACCCCCTATTTGAAAATAATATTCATTTTAATAAAATTTTTATAGTCGTTTTTTTAACTAACTGCTTCTTGTAAGAATTTAATCTGTGCAGAATACAGCTCGTAATAATGGCCTTTGTTCTCCATTAATTCATCATGTGTGCCGATTTCTTCAATCCCCTTATTGTTGATAACTAAAATTCTATCTGACTGTTTGATGGTTGATAATCGATGTGCAATAACAAAAGAAGTCCGTCCCTTTAATAACTCCTCCAAACCTTCTTGGATAAGCTTTTCAGTTTGTGTATCAATGCTGGAGGTTGCCTCATCTAAAATAAGGATACGTGGATCTTTTAGAAGCGCTCTCGCAAAGGAAATGAGCTGTCTTTGCCCCGTTGATAATCGGCTTCCCCGTTCGTTCACCTCCGAATAATATCCATTTTCCATCTCACTAATAAACTCATGGGCACGTACCGCCTTAGATGCAGCAATTACTTCTTCATCCGTCGCATCTAATTTTCCATAGCGTATATTGTCCATAATCGTTCCCGAAAAAATAAAGGTATCTTGCATCATTACTCCCATCTGCTCACGTAAGCTTTGAAGTGTCACTTTTGATATATCGTGACCGTCAATAAGCAATCGTCCTTCATTTAAATCATAAAAACGACTAATGAGGTTTACCACCGTGGTCTTACCTGCACCTGTCGGTCCGACAAGAGCAATACGTTCTCCTGCCTTTACATCAAGGTCAAAATCTTCAAGGATCGTTTGATTTTTTTCATACCCAAAGGTGATGTGTTCAAACCGAATATCACCCTTTACCTCAGGTAACGCATAGGCATCATCTGCATCTTGAATCTCCGGTTGAATATCCATCATCTCAAAAATACGTTCTAGGTATGCTGATGCAGCTACCAGCTGATTATAGAACTCACTAATATTTAACAGCGGCATCCAGAAGTTCCCCATATATCCTAAAAAGGCAACAACAACTCCTGCACTCACTTGCTCTTTGAACAGTACTAATGCAAAGATTAGCATAATCCCTTGGGATATGATAGAAATATTTTTTACTATAGGAAAAATCAGGCTTGTATAGTGCCGTGATTCCATCCACTTATCTTTGTATTCTCCCATGACATCTTCAAAAATTTGAAGATTGACATTTTCACGGGTAAAAGATTGTGTAACCTTCATTCCACTAATACTTTCATGAATATAGGCATTCATATTCGATTGTTTGACACTCACATCTTGCATGGAACGTCTTTGTTTTGTCTTAACCAAAAAGATTAAATATGCCGCCAAAGGAACAAAACAAAGTACAATTAACGTCAATCGATAGTCAAGACGAATCATAATGAAAAATGCCACAAAAAAAGAAAAAATATCAACGACCAAGTTAATCAATCCATTGGACAATAAATCACTTAGTGAGTTTACATAATTGACAATTCGTACCAAAATTTTACCATGAGGACGGCTGTCATAGAATCGAAAAGGTAATTTTTGTATATGCGAAAAAATATCATAGCGAATGTCACGTATAATCTGATGTCCAATTTGCGACATATAGCGGATTCGAAACTTCATACAGACGCTAGAAATCAAGATAATGATAAAAAAAGCAACCGAACTTACGACCAGCCCATTAATGTTACGGTCCGGTATAAAATCATCAATCACATATTTCATTAAAAGCGGCGTCATTAAATTGGCCAAACTTGATATCAAAATGACAAAAAACGCTAAAACCATTTTTTTCTTGTGTTGCTTGAGATAACGAAGAAGTTTTTTTAGTTGTTGCCAATTAAACTCATCAAGCAGCTCTTCATCTTCTCCAAACGTGTTTCTCTTTTTAGTATCACTCACCTAAGCGCCCACCTTTCTCATGTCATCAAACTCACCCATTTGCTGTGTGAACACATTATAATAGTAGCCTTTTTGATCAACTAATTCTTGATGGGTTCCTCGTTCAATGACTTTGCCATTGTCCATCACCAAAATTATATCTGCATCTTTAACCGAAGAGATACGATGAGCAATGATAAACGTCGTCCGCTTTTCATTGACTTTCTTTAATTCGGTTAATATTTTATACTCTGTTTCCATATCAACTGCTGATGTTGTATCATCAAGGATAAGAATTGACGGATTTTGAATCAATGCTCGTGCTAGTGCAATCCGCTGACGCTGACCTCCTGAAAGCCCAACACCGCGTTCCCCAACAATTGTATCAAAGTCTTCTTCAAACTGATATATGAATTCATTAACACCTGCAATCTCTGATGCCAGACGAATGTCTTTTTTTCTTGCCTTTGGAACACCATAAGCAATATTGCCTTCAATCGTATCTGAAAACAGAAAAATATCTTGCATCGCAATGGATATATTGCTTCTTAATGTTTGAATATCATAATCCGTTATCGGATGATTATCAATATAAATCTCACCGGCTGTCGCATCATAGAATCTAGATATCAAGGAAGTCAACGTGGTCTTTCCACTGCCTGTCGATCCTAATAATGCAACCGTTTGTCCAGGTTCAACACTAAAGCTTACATCATCTAAAACAGGTAAATCCTCATAGTGAAAAGAGACATTTTTAAATTCAATGTACCCTTTAATTTCCTTTTTATTTACCGGCACTTCTTTTTGCATAATACGGCTTTCTTCATTTAAAAGCTCACGTACTCGTTCATAGGACGCCAAGAAATTTTGTGATCCATTAATGAGCCATCCCAACATACGCAGCGGGTTATTAATCATCCAAAGCAAGCGGTTAAAAGCAACCAACTCCCCAATGGACATTTGTTCTCTAAGGATTAATATACTTCCCAAAAACAGTACAATCACATTAAACAAAATTGCAAAGGCATCCAGCGCCGGAAGATACGTCTCCCACACTTTGGCTGATTCTAAATTTCGTTCCATAAAAGCTACATTTTCTTTTTGAAACTTTTCAATTTCATAAGGTTCTCTGGCAAAAGCTTTTACCACACGATTTCCACTGATATTTTCCTGTACAACTGTATTCAATCTTGAAAATTGTGTCCTTATGTTGACAAATGTCGGTTTTACACTCCGAGATAGTTTCAATGACAAGATTCCAATAAATGGAATAATGACAACTAATAGTGCTGTTAGCATCGGATTAATCACCAACATTGCTATAATTGCAATGATAAAAACGGTTGCGTGAAACAAACTCACATGGGTAATCCATGCAAAAAAGTGACGAATCGCTTCAATATCTCCGGTCATATTCGACATGATTTGTCCATTAGGTGTTCGATCAAAAAAAGTAAAATCTAAACTTTGGAGTTTTTTATATAGATCTTTTCGCAACTGATAGACAATGTTTTGTGACAGTTCTTCAAATTTCATAAAAAATTGATACCGAAATACAGTTCGAAACATTGTCACACCTATAATGATAAGTGACCCTTTTATAACAAATGATTGATCATTGTCACTAAGAATCGCATCAATAATCATTCCTGTCACATAAGGATCGACCAATGCTGTCAATGCAAAAATAAAGGTAATCAATCCACCAATGATATATAACCGCTTATATGGTTTTATATACACATTCAACTCTTTTAACGCTTTTAACATACTAACCTCCATCTCACTCTTTAATCACTTCTCATTTAACTATTATAAGGTGCTGACATAATAACTAAATGTCAAGAATGGTAAAAGGGATGTCATATTTGGTATGACATCCCTTTGTTTAATCTAATTGTTTTAATGCATTTGCAATATTTTCTTGTACTTCCTGTGGTAAGTAAACCCCTTGTTCATTATAACGTTTGATGTAGTCAATAACTAAAACCGGATCATTAATAATCTTGACATGACGACTTTCAATATTCAAAATACAATCGTTGGAAAAATAAAGAATTGGAAACGCTTTTTGATAAAAGCCATTTTTTCTTAGGAAAATGTCCATCCCTTTTTTGTGGCCACTAATCTGTTTAATTGGATTATACATCCGTTTATAGTATTTATCTCCACTTCGACTGGTTTTAATCTTTTGAATATATGTATCATCTTCTCGCCCTTTTATTTCGCCAATAATGTGCTTGCTCTCCATAATAAAAAGACCGTTCGTTCCAATAATGACAAAGTCTATCTGACTTGATTTTTTCCCATCAATAAGATGTACATCGCTTAACACTTTATAACTTTTGGGTAATTTACTTAATAAATCTAGTGATTCTTTTTCGCCTTCAAGACCAAACTTTAATATCTCAATGTGGTTCATAATCATCATAATCCATATAATCATGGCACCGATGATAATGAGGGAGAGATAATAACTAAGCTGTAAAGCCAAGACGGATAGGATAATCAACGCCATAGCACCACTTAGTTTTGCATAAGCCTTGCGAATGTCCGTGCGCAAATGATTTGAGCGCTTAACTATTTCTGCCATTCAACAACTCTACTTTCTTTTGTGTCGTTTATATCAATCATCTTTCATTATACAAGAGGATTGTCATTATGACAAGAAATCATTCATTACTTTTTAATACCAATATCTGAACGATATTGTTTATCTGTAAAGTCTACTTCCAAAACAGCTTCATAAGCCACCGCTCTAGCTTGTTCAATATCTTGCCCAAAAGCCGTCAAACCAAGGACACGACCACCATTTGTCACAAATTTATCTTTTTCTTTTTTGGTTCCCGCATGAAAAACAATAAGATTGTCTTTTTGCGCTTGCTGTTCTAGCCCTGAGATTTCATATCCTTTATGATAGCTTACAGGGTAGCCTCCTGAAGCTAGAACCACACAGACAGTAGCACGAGGATCCCACTCAAGTTCAACCGTATCAAGGCGACCATCAATTGCCGCTTCAACAACATCCACCAAATCCGTCTTAAGCCTTGGTAAGACAACTTGAGCTTCAGGATCACCAAATCTGGCATTATATTCTAAAACTTTAGGGCCATCTTTAGTTAACATAAGACCAAAGAAAATAATTCCTTTGAACGCACGACCTTCTGCTTTCATTGCATCCAATGTTTTTTGATATATATGTTGTGTACAAAAATCATGCACATCTTGGGTATAATACTTACTTGGAGAAAATGTTCCCATGCCTCCAGTGTTTAAACCTTCATCATTATCAAATGCACGTTTGTGATCTTGGGCACTAATCATTGGAAGAATATGTTCTCCATCACAAAAAGACAGCACGGATACTTCAGGTCCTTCAATAAATTCTTCCACAACAAGTCGATCCCCTGCTGCTCCGAACTTTTTGTCGACCATAATATCCTTAATGCCTTTTAACGCTTCATTGAGGTTTTCACATATCAGTACACCTTTTCCCAACGCTAATCCATCTGCCTTAAGGACAACCGGATATTGACATGCTTCAAGATACTTTTCCGCTTCTTCCGCTTGTTCAAAAACTTCATAGCCTGCAGTTGGAATGTTATATTTCTTCATTAAATCTTTGGCAAAAACCTTACTTCCTTCAAGCATTGCCGCATTTTTTGTCGGTCCAAAAACACGTAGTCCTTTTGCCTCAAACGCATCAACAACTCCCAGCATCAAAGGATCATCCATCCCCACAATAGTTAAATCTATCTGATTACTTTGAGCAAAGACAACAAGGGACGTAACATCGGTCGCCTGTATATCTACACATGTTGCAATCTCTCCAATTCCACCATTGCCAGGCGCGCAATAGATTGTATCAATTCGAGAATTTTGTCGCAGTTTCCATATGATTGCATGTTCTCTTCCACCACTTCCAATAACAAGTACTTTCATAAATCACCTTTCTTAACTTATTCACTTAATCGATCAAACCATTCTTCAAAAGTATTAATAGCTTTTGGCAATAGCTTCCATTCCGCTTCTTCCATAATGCGTTCTTGTAACAGCTTAGGTGTGTCATTCGCATAAACCGGTACACATTGCTGATATAAAATCGGACCATGATCGGTAATTTCATCAACCACATGAACTGTTGCCCCTGAGATTTTCACTCCACGTTCTAATGCTGCTTCATGCACTTTAAGTCCATAAAAGCCATCCCCTGAAAATGCAGGAATCAATGACGGATGGACATTGATAATTCGGTTTTTATATTGACGGATCACCTTTTCATGTAAAATTACAAGGTAGCCTGCTAAGACAACAAGCTCCACTTCATGTTCTTGTAGACAGTCAATCAGCGCATCTGCAAATGCTTGTGCCACATCATAATCTTTTGGACGTAGGCATTGTGTTTTGATTCCATGCTGGCGTGCACGCTCTAGTGCGTATGCATTTTTACGATTACTGATCACCACTTCAATGGTTGTATCTGTAATTTCTCCGGCTTCAATTGCGTCAATAATAGCCTGCAGATTCGTTCCACCACCGGATACCAACACTGCAATTTTTAGCATAATGAAACTCCTTTTTCGCCTTCAATCACACTACCTATAATATATCCTTTTTCATTGATGCTTTCAAGTGCTTCGAGGACTTTTTGCTGATCGACGTCTTTGACAACCATAATCATTCCTATGCCCATATTAAATGTATTATACATATCTGTATCTGATAAGTTGCCCATGTCTTGCATTAATGTAAAGATTGGGTGTACAGGCCATGAACCTTTTTTGACTTGTGCATGTGTTGCATCTTTTAACATTCTCGGAATATTTTCGATAAATCCTCCACCTGTAATATGGCTAATTGCTTTAATTTTTGCAACCTTTTTTGCCGCTTTAACTGCATTGACATAAATCTTTGTAGGTTCTAATAAAGCTTCCCCTAATGTTGTTCCTAGTGCATCGATATGCACAGAAAGTTTTTCCGGATTCGGATCAAACAGTTTACGAACAAGTGAATACCCATTACTGTGTATTCCTGAAGAAGGAAGTCCAATCAATATGTCTCCAGCTTCTAATGACGAGCCATCAATCACTTCTTTTTTATCCACAATCCCAACGGAAAAACCCGCCAAGTCATATTCGTCTTCCGGATAAAAACCTGGCATCTCTGCTGTCTCTCCACCAATGAGTGCAGCACCTGATTGCTGACAACCTTTTGCAATACCACTAACGATTGTTGCTATTTTTTCAGGAAAGTTTTTACCACAAGCAATATAATCTAGAAAAAACAACGGTTCTGCACCTGAACAAATAATATCATTAACGCACATAGCAACACAGTCAATACCAATGGTCTCATGACGGTCCATATCAAAAGCTATCTTAAGCTTGGTTCCAACCCCGTCTGTTCCCGATACTAAAATCGGCTCTTCCATTGAAAACTTTGCCAAAGAGAACAATCCGCCAAAGCCTCCAATATCATCAACCACACCATCTCGATGTGTTTTTTTCACATGCTCTTTCATTAATTCTACCGCTTTATATCCAGCTTCTACATCAACACCAGCTTCTTTATAATTCATTGTTATATCTCCTCATTTTCAATACGTGTTGGATATTTTCCATTAAAACATGCTGTACAAAAATCACACTTGGTTCCTTCAAGGGTTGTACGAAGTCCCGCTTCGCTAATAAATCCAAGTGTATCCGCTTCAATCAACGCACCAATTTCTTCTATTGAAAGCGTTGACGCTACAAGTTTTTTACGTTCCGGTGTATCAATACCATAAAAACATGAGTGGGTCACTGGTGGTGAACTCACACGCACATGTACCTCTTTTGCACCCGCTTTTTTTAATAAACGCACGATATGTTTTGATGTTGTTCCTCGAACAATCGAATCATCAATCATAATCACACGCTTGCCTTCAACTTGAGAGCGAATAGGGTTAAGCTTTAGATGAACACCTAGTTCACGTAAAGATTGATCCGGTTGAATAAATGTTCGCCCTACATAGCGGTTTTTCATAAAGCCATCAACAATCGGTATGCCTGATGCATCTGCATAACCATGTGCTGCTGATAGTCCTGAGTCTGGCACACCAATCACAACATCAGCCTCCACTGGATGTTCCTTGGCCAATACTTGTCCTGCTCGGTATCTTGACGTATAGACTTCCAGTCCTTCCATCACACTATCCGGTCGCGCAAAATATATATATTCAAAACTACACATAGCAGATTTTTCAGCTGCATTATCCACCATGATAGAGCGTATGCCGCTTTCATCCACAACAACAATCTCTCCTGCTTTAACGTCTCGTATCAGTTCAATGTCAAGCGCATCAAATGCACAGGACTCAGAAGAAAATACATACGCCCCATCTTTTTTCCCTATAACTAGAGGGCGCATTCCCAGGGGATCTCTTGCTGCAATCAGCTTATGGGGCGTCATGACAAGGAGGGCATAGGCACCTTCGATTTCATGCATGACAT
Source organism: Vallitaleaceae bacterium 9-2 (assembly GCA_038396585.1). Classification (NCBI taxonomy): domain Bacteria; kingdom Bacillati; phylum Bacillota; class Clostridia; order Lachnospirales; family Vallitaleaceae; species Vallitaleaceae bacterium 9-2. The sequence continues at coordinate 2,266,130 of CP121691.1, forward strand.
CTACAAGCGCATCTTCAATCGAACTATAGCGAATACGTGCTCGCGATAATAATGCTGCAATCACTTCAGAATCTGTTGTCGTTTGAAAAATTGTCCCTTGATCTTCAAGGCTTGTACGTAATCTTTTTGCATTGGTCAGGTTCCCATTATGGGCTAATGCCATATGACCTTTGGTATATTTAATCACTAATGGTTGAGCATTTTCTGCTAAACTTTCACCTGCCGTTGAATAGCGCACATGACCGATAGCCGTATGTCCTTTGAGATAATCCAGAACGACATCGTCAAAAATCTCTGTCACCATACCCATTTCTTTACGATAAAGAATGGTTCCATTGTTGTTTACCGCAATCCCGGCACTTTCTTGTCCCCGGTGTTGCAGTGCAAAAAGTCCATAATATGTCAGACGTGTCGGGTCAAAGTTCGCCCCATCTTTATAGACGCCAAAGACGCCACATTCTTCATTTAACTTATCGTCTAAAAACAGTTCATCCATCAATGTTTTTGCCTCCATTTAGTGCTCACCTAATAAGCGTTTTAACACTTCTTGATACGCTTGTTCAACATTACCCAAATCTCTTCTGAATCGATCTTTATCGAGTTTTTCATTGGTCTTGCTGTCCCAAAAACGGCAAGTGTCCGGTGAGATTTCATCAGCAAGGATAACTTCACCATCACTTGTACGACCAAACTCAATTTTAAAATCAATTAATTCAATACCAACCGTTTTGAAATGGTTAATCATGAATGTATTAATGGCAAAAGCCATCTTCTCTATAACCTCTAGTTCCTCTTGTGTCGCAAGATTCATCGCTTTGATGTGGTAGTTATTTATCATCGGATCCCCGAGTGCGTCGTTTTTGTAGCAAAACTCCAATACCGGGCTACTTAACTTTGTTCCCTCTGCTAATCCAAGACGTTTGCTTAAGCTTCCGGCAGCTATATTACGCATAATTACTTCCAGTGGAATAATCTTTACACTGCGAACTAAAGTTTCTCGATCATTTAATGTCTGGACATAATGTGTCTTTATTCCCTCTTGTTCTAAAAGCGACATCATATGATTACTCACTCGATTATTAACCACACCTTTTGCTTCAATGGTTCCCTTTTTCTCACCATTAAATGCTGTAGCATCATCTTTGTAGCTGACAATCAACAAATTAGGATCGTCTGTTTTAAACACTTTTTTTGCTTTACCTTCGTATAATTGCTCTCTCTTTTCCATGAGACCTCCATATAAATTATATCATTGCATTATAGTTATCATATCCAGATGCTTCTAAACGTTTTGCCTTGTTTTCAACCATTGTTTCTAACTGTTTTTTATATGTATCAATACGGTTTGCAATCATCGGGTCTTTAAGGGATACGATTTGAGCCGCTAAAATCCCCGCATTTTTTGCACCATTAATGGCTACGGTTGCTACCGGAATTCCCGGTGGCATCTGAACAATTGAGTACAAAGAATCAATTCCAGACATCGTCTTGGTTTTTACCGGGACCCCAATCACAGGAACTGAGGTCAAAGATGCAACCATTCCTGGTAAGTGCGCCGCTCCACCAGCACCTGCAATAATGACATCAATGCCATTATCTCTCGCTGATTTTGCATATGTATACATCCGATCCGGTGTTCGGTGAGCCGAAACCACCGTAAGTTCATAGTTCACTTGTAGTTCATCTAAAATCTTTGCAGCTTCGGACATGACCGGCAAGTCCGAGTCGCTTCCCATGATAATTCCAACCTTTACTTTAACAGACTTCATTCGTGTTCCTCCCCTTTTATATTTATCGCATTATATGCTGTTCTTGCCTTCATCAATGCTGTATCGACATCATCGCAACACACGGTGATATGCCCCATCTTTCTATAGGGTGACGACGTTTTTTTTCCATAGATATGCACCTTTACATCGTTATCTTGATAAGCTTTTACAAGTCCGCTAACGACTGTATTGCCATAAGTTTTTTCTTCCCCCAGCAAGTTCTTCATCACTGTTGGCGCCCGTAACTTACTACTGCCAAAGGGTAATCCTGTAATAGCTCGAATATGCTGCTCAAACTGTGATGTCACACACCCTTCAATCGTATAGTGACCTGAGTTATGTGGTCGTGGAGCCACTTCATTAACTAGTACTTGCCCTTCTTTTGTTACAAAAAGTTCAATACAAAACATACCTACGCCATGAAAAACATCCATTACTTTTTTGGCAATATCAAGAGCATCTTGATAGGCATGTTCTTCAATTTTTGCCGGAACAAGCGTCTCGTCCAATATACTATTCTTATGATGGTTTTCTCCCACCGGATAAATAACAATCTCACCTTCGATACCTCTACATGCTAATACCGATACTTCCTTTTCAAAGGAAACCAACCGTTCGACCATTAAGGGAATCTTCCCTGCTCCTAGTTGGTCATAGGCTGTTTTTAACATATCTTTTGATTCAATCAGTGCATTGCCTTTTCCATCATATCCGCCACATCGAGCTTTTAACATCGCTTGGCCACCATAGATATTCATCGCCTCTTCAAGTTCTTTAAACGATTCAATATTCATATAGTCCGGAACCAATATTCCGGCTGCACTTAGGGTATTTTTTTGTAGGAGTTTATCTTGGATTAATAGAAGTGACTTTGGCGAAGGATATATGTTATAACCTTCATCTTCAAGAATATTAAGAAACTTAGCGTCAATGTGTTCAAACTCATAAGTGACTACATCTGAACGCTCGGCAAGTTGACGAATCGCATCACGATCATCAAAAGCTGCCTGTATGTGTTCATCTGAAATCGCGTGGGACGGACAGTCCAAACTTGGGTCAAGGGTTATACAATAAAACCCCAGACGTTTTGCATCAAGAATCATCATCTTTCCAAGCTGTCCACCACCGATAATACCGATTTTCTTTGCTAAAACATTCATAATAAACCTCACTGTGTTTGTCAGACGTCTTTTATGGTTATTTTACAAGGATTTAGGCACGAAGTCAATAGCTTTTCCGAACATTAATCGTCTTTTTGATAAAATCATTCGGTATCCATCTGTTAAAAGCTTATATCTTCCGACTTATTGGACTTGTTGACAATTGTTTTTTTGTCTATAAAAAACTCAAGGGTAGCAAAAAGCGGATAGCCATAGCTATCCGCCTAACGTCTTAACATGCAAGTTCAAAAATATTATTGCGAACATACATTTAGCCAAGAATCTCTTTTTTAGTTTTTTTAGGTAACGCATCAAAAATAAGCTGATAGGATTTATCAATCATATCTTTTATGATTTCTGATTCAACCGAACCATCAAGATACACCGAATTCCAATGTTCTTTATTCATATAGTATCCTGCAGTTATGTCCTCATACTGCTCTCTGAGAAAGTATCCATCTTCTGGCAAGAGCTTTAGCGTAATAATCGGTCTATCTGTTTTATCTTTTCCCTGTAATGCAAACATTTTATTACCGACCATGCACTTTGTTGCCTGCCACTCTTGTTTATATTCTAATATTGCACCCTGTTTTTCACTACAGTATTTTTCAATCCAAGAATATTCCATACTATTTTCTCACCTCCAATAAGACTATACATATCATAACACTATTTTCACATTACTGCATTGTAAAAATCAGACAGATTCAAAGCGCATATGCAGTTTATTCAAACATATATTGTAATACTTTGGCAATGTTTTCTTCATTGTCTTGATTGGAGAAGATGCCCATATAATAGGTTTCTCCTTCCGGCAACATACCTTCGAACATTGGAAGTTCTGTAACATCGACTAAGTATATGCTATCACTTTTTATCTCTTCGGTCGTTGCCCCAAGTTCTTTGGCGGTATAGTAATTATCTTCAGGTAAAGTAATTAGCCCCTTCTCGATATAGTCATCCAGCGGTTTCATCATTCCTTGATCTAAATATCTTGAATAATTTTCTCCGACAAAAACTAAAATATCAAAGTCTCCTAACGTGCTTTTCCCCATGATTTTTGTTACATTGGCCATCTGCATATTATAATCAATGCCTTCTTCAATATTAAATGATTCAATGGCTGCGACTTCACGCTTTAAGTCATCACTCACAAGTGCACTTAGCTCATCTGTCAAAGCATCACTTTTTTCTGTATCCATGGCATATGTAAATATACTAAGGTCAAAAACAATATCTGCTGGTGGATTGAAAATATAATGATTTAATACCCAAAACAGCATCATCGCTCCAATAATTCCACCAATGATATGTAGCTTATAATACTCCCAAATATGATCAATCTTATCTTTTCGGCTTAAATCATCATAATCTATGAGTCGTTTTTCCATAGCTACACCTCGATTTCATCCAGTGGATCATTAAGTTTGGCTGTTCCTTCAAGAACAAATCGTCCTTGTTGAATAATTGGTATCTCTTTTTTATCATGGGTGATAACGACAATCGTATCCAATTCGTCATAAGGAATAGTAATATCCGTATGTCGATAAAAATATGCTTTTTCTCGATCCGTCTTACGCAAACAAGAAATCGAGTTATCTCTGGCAACGATTTCTCTACCATCCGGATTTTTCACCGGAACATCTTCACTTTGCTTATAGCACGTATCCCCAACAGCAAAATGCGGTCCAGTCTTTTCACCTATTAAAATCGGGAGGATTTTTTCAATATTATATTTACGTGCCATCGCATATGCTTTGGTGTTGGTTCCAATCGCAAATTCACCTAATGGTAAAAAATTATGCGGTTCTGTAATATTCGCCCGAATATATTCTCTATTTTTCTCATCTTCAGCATAATTTTTACATGTATAATCGGTCATCATTCCATCGACAAATTCTATTGCAAGGTCTTTATACTTTAATCCATTAAGGTATACTTCTTTGACATGTAATGTTCCATGGGTTCCTTCAAGTTTTGGCGATGTAAACACTTCACCTACAGGGACATTAACATCTGCAGTACAGTTATTGAAGTTCGTCTGCTTTGTCACATCGTCTAACGCATTCAGTTGAATAACCAATTGAGTACGGTTATCGTTACGTCCTGTCACCCGTACCGATTCTCCCATATCTAGCGCTTCTATGATGGTTTGTTGAATCTCCATGTACATAGCTTCATCCAATGTATTCACTTCTATCGTCTCATCAAAAATAGCTTCAAATTGTTCACCGATACTTGGTAGTGGATAGGCATTAATGGTAAAACTCCATTCACTACTTGGAAGGTATTGGTTAAATAACGTCTGATAATCACTTGTAAATTTTTGCTTTAACGCCTGTTGTTCTTCACTCAGGCGAAGCGCCGTTTCTTTCATCTCAGGCTCAAAAGGTTTTTCCCCAAAGACTTCCATAACTGCTGGACCTGCATAGCCTTTGATCAATGCTTCAAATTCATCGAATATGTCTTTTTGATGTGCCATAAGCCCCTCATAGTAGGATGCATCTACAAAAAGTGCCTCGTCAAAACGATGATCAATATAGTTTTGCGGATTAGCAAGTGTATTGATTAGCCTTGGTCGCAAAGACCCTTCTAAATCATATCGAACAATTGGTTCTAAACCATAGGCTTTAAAATTATCAACGGCACGTGCGATAACAGGTTCAAACCCAAGTTGATACGCTATCTGCACAGTTTTTTTATGTTTGATGTCGACCTCATTTCGCTCATAGCCACGAATAAAAGCCTCTGTAAAAGTATCTGCCATTTTTTGCAGTGTAGCCTCATCCGATTTTTTGAAATATTCAAATAATCCGTATTCATTGTCACCGATATACATTCCATATTTATAGAGGTATTTTTCATCGGCAAAGGTTGATTGGCACACCATCTGACTATATACATCAAAGTTTGGATCAAATGCACGATATGTATTTAAGCGTAATTTGTCTTCAATATCTTTCATTGCATGTGTTTTTATTATGTGCACCAATTCATCAACTGAAGTCGTCGGTTCATCTAAGAGTTCTTTTGCTATTGCAACAAAGACTTCTGCCGTCCACATAATCGACACCGCACGGTGCTCATATGCATAAGGTATGGTCAAACGCATTTTTTGATAAAGATAACTAAGGACTTTACCCAAGTCTTCGCCAAATATATCACGGCATACATCTGGATTAGCATAGCTTGTCACATAGTTCTTTGGCAATAATTCTTCATTTTGCTCTTGGTTTATGGCCTTTAGCTGCTCCAGAGTATGTGTGTCATAAAAAGATATTGACCACTCTTTTTCAAATGCTATACTACGTAAAACTAATTCTGTACTTTTTTGAATATATAACGCAATAGCATCATTCTTTTTTTTGCTTTGATTTTGTAGGGTAATTAGTTGTTGCTCAACTTCTTCCCTTCGCACTTCATACTTTTGATTTAATTGATTAATCATGATAATCCCTTCTTTATGTCATTATGTGATTTCTATATAAATTAATGCTTATGTTTATTTAATATGATACCACATAGATTTATCCCTATCTATTATTTTTTTATTAAAAACCAATGCGGTTAAACGTTGCCACCCACTCTTTTTGTACATCACCTAGGGTAATCTCCATCGCATTAAGCTCAGGTCTCACTTGAAGACGGTACGCTTTTCCCACATACTCTTTTAAAAACTTTTCGATTTTTTCCTTATTCACCTTCTTGTGTCCAATTAACCTTTGAACAATTGCCTGATTAGCTCCAATGAGCAAAGGCGAATCCAATAGTCTAATTCTTTCATGATACGTCTTAACAACATGAACAAATACTTCATAGGCACAAGCATCCATTACTAACTCGCCAAAAGCCGGATGGTAGGGACCTGCCACAAAAGCACCTGCATTAAGTTCTTCATTGGCTTGTAGCCCAATACGAATTATATCAATATCTGCCTCAAGAATTTTCGGCAACACTTGGGCTACCATGGTCACCGCTTCTTCGATCAAGAGCGGCTGATACTTCCCTTGCATATATAGATGTTCCAGTTCTGTATGTGTAATCACCAATGTCGGATATATTCGTAAGGTCTTGGGTTGTATTTGAATTAGGCGTTCAATAGTTGCTTCAAAGCTATCCTTGCTATCGCCCGGAAGCCCTAACATGACCTGCAGTCCTAGTTCAATACCGGTTTCACGAATCAATCGAACCGCTTGATATACATCCTCAACCGTATGATTTCTTTTCGATAGTTCAAGGACTTTGGGTTCTAAGGATTGTACTCCAAGTTCAATGGCACTTACTGGATAAGCTTTTAGAAAACCGAGTATCTCCTCAGAGATATAATCCGGTCGTGTTGACATACGTATGCCTTTTAATCCATATTGTTTGACATATTCCGTGGCAATCTCTAAATAAAACTTTTGAACTTTTGGATCAATCCCTGTAAAGCTACCTCCAAAAAAAGCAATCTCTATGTCCTCATGATCACCACCTGTTCTTAGGTAGGCTTCGATTTTTTGTCGTAGTTGTTGTTCATCACATACATTATGATGTTCTCCGCTGATGTGACGTTGGTTGCAAAACACACAATCATTGGGACATCCTAAGTGCGGTATAAAAATCGGTATATTCATCGTTCGTTTTTTATTTGTTATCATGCGTGCATCCTTCCCAGAAAAGAATTGATCCAATATCGGTGAGCCTTGTGCCGGGACAATCAATAATCTTCATTCTTTGTTTTTTAATAAACGCCTCTATTATATGATAATCCGGATGCTGTTTCAAGTCACCGTTAAAATACACGGTACGCCCCACAACGCCACTAGCACCTCCGATAAACCCATAATCTTGTCCTTCTAAGTGAATATGTCCCTGCCTGATTGTTAACACCTCAATCCCCTCTTGCTTTAACCGCCTAGCCATGCCTTCATCTGAAGTAATGGCATGCTTTTGGTCTAATTGCAGCAGACAACACCTGGCATAACCTTGATTCGTATGAAGATATTGAATCCTTTGTTCTTCTAGATAGGTACGTACAAGGGGATGAGTATAATCTCTATGATGTACAAACACACCTTCTTTATAGGCCCCATTCAAAAAAACAGTTGCCGGATAGCGATCTGTAAGTGGTACCTCAACAACTGTGACACAATGAAGTTCATGCTCTTTGAGCTTCTGATAAAGCTTTAATTGCTTAAACGTCAATGAATCAATAAATAATTGTTGCTCAATCGGAAGGATTCGAATGTCCGGATGGCTTGCAATGGATGGATAAAGCCGTGCATCTTTTTCGATTGTGATGCATTCGAATTTTTCTTCGAGTTGATGTAAAAGTTGTTGTGTAATATCTTCAGATACGAATACGTACATACTATTTCCTTCCTATTTGCACATGGGCAAAGCCATCTCAAACGAGATGGCTTGCACCTTATAGAACACATATAGTCTTCTTATTCTTCATCAATAGCTTTTTCAATAGCCGCTTTTTCAGCAACAGCTTTTGCTTCCATAACTTCTTTATTCTTACCAAGATAGGATGGTAGCTCCATTCCAGCCATATCAAACATTTCGTTCATTGGTGGAATCGACTTCATTAATCCCGATAAAAAGTTTGCCGTTGCGGGCTTTCCGTTTTCACCGTTCATTGAATCCCAAACGGTAACTTTATCAATCTTAATGTTTTTGATTGCTTCAACTTGTACTTTAACAAGATCTTCCATCTTATCTGCAATTAGCAATCGAATTGCATCGTCCGAGCCACCAGCAGCCTCAACCATGGCTCTAAAACCATCCGCTTGCTTACTAAGGACTTCAAACGTACCTCGCGCTTGCGCTTCCATTTTTGCATAGATTGCGTCTGCTTCACCTTTTGCAAGGCGTCTAGCTTGTTCAGCTTCGGCTTCGGCTTCTATTTCAAGGCGACGTTTATCAACTTCCGCAAGTACGATAATGTCTGCTTCTTTTGTTGCTTTTTCTTTTTGCGCACGTGCCATTTCCGCTTCACGTTCTGACTCATAAGCTTCTTTTAAGGCTAACGCCGCTTGAACTTTTTCTGCTGCAGTTGCTGTCCTTAAAGCTTCTGCTTCTCTTTGACGTTTTTCAGAATCTGAGTTCGCAATCGTTACACGTGCCTGGTTTTCACCTTCAATAGCCACTGAGTTCGCTGCCGATACGCGAATACGTTCGTCACGTTGTGCCTCTGCCTGACCGATAGATCCATCACGGTCTTTTTCAGCCACTGATTTTTTCGCATCATTAATCGCTTTGGCTGCTGCTTCTTTTCCTAAGGCTTCAATGTATCCTGATTCGTCCATAATATCGGTTACGTTCACGTTAATCAAACGCAATCCAATTTTTTTCAATTCAGACTCTACGTTGCGTGATACAGCATCTAAGAATTTGTCACGGTCCGTATTGATTTCTTCAATATCCATTGTTGCAACAACAAGACGTAACTGTCCAAAAATAATGTCTTTGGCTAATTCTTCTATCTCAGCAAGCTTTAGTCCAAGTAAGCGTTCCGCAGCATTTTGCATCACACCGGCTTCTGTTGAAATCCCTACTGTAAATCTTGAAGGAACATCAACACGGATGTTTTGTTTTGACAATGCATTACGCAAATCAACATTAATGGATATAGGTGTTAAATCTAAAAACTCATATTGTTGAATCACCGGCCAAATAAATGCTGCTCCACCATGGATACATTTTGAACTTGTATCCATGCCATCAATACTTCCCACTTTACCATAAATAACTAAAATCTTATCCGATGGACACCGTTTGTATCTTGTTAATAATGCTGCTAATGTTGTAAATAGTATCAGTACAATTACAACTATTAGGATTAAAACTTCAAATTCTCCCACTATACTTACCTCCTAATTTTTCTCTACGATTAGTGTATGGTCTGACAATAATCCAATTACCTTGACGGTCTCTCCTGTCTTAATGGGTGCATCGCCTTTTGTCATTGCACTGCACTCAATCAAACGTTCTTGAACTGTCAGCATGACTTTTCCTTTCCCCTGATTGTTTGGTGGAATCGTCAAGTATACTTCGCCAGTTTTTCCAATTGCATTTATATACGCAATATTACCGCTGGATTGAAGCTTTGTCATAATATAGAATAGATATCCTACAACAAACATCGCTGTTAATCCGGCAAGTGTCGCACCTATCACAGCAACAACTGTCGAACTTTTTCCTGCAAGGATTGCACCTGTCCAACCAAAAATCGAGAAAAATGCAATTAACCCTCGAAATGTAAAGAAACGAAAATCACCAACAAATCCATCTGAAACAGTATTTGCATCTTCTAGATCCACTTCAAAAATCTCATCCATGTCTCCAAACGAAGTGACGCCTTCGCTTCCTATTCCATCCATGCCATCCATCTCTCCATCCATATCGGATAGCCCTAGCATTGAAAAAATCGCTTGAATCACTAAAATAAGCGTTGCCGGAATCGCAATTGTATAAAAAATCTGCTTCAGCAATATGAGTTCATCCCACCATTCGATCATAGTCTCCCTCCTTTTCTCTTGTCCTATTTTGTTATACATTGGTTATTCGTTAAGTCTTTTTCATTATAAGCCAAGATATTTTTAAGTACAAGTTATAATGTATATCTTATACATCTTATTGCTTCAACTGTCATCTCATGTTATTTGATAACATTAGCCACAATATGTGTTGCGTCCCATGAACCGGAAAATGGCGGCGCATAACATAAGTCAATCATACTATACTCATCCGCTGTCATTTTGGCAAAAATAGCTACTGCAAACATATTGATCCGCATGACAACATCATTTTCTCCTACACCTTGAACGCCTAGAATTTGCTTCGTATCTGCATCATAGATCACTTTAAAGACAATCTGATGCTGGGTTTTATAATATTTAGGGTGGTCATGTGCTTTAATTATCTTACTCTTTGCCACAAATCCAAGTTCGAGTGCCTCATCTACAGTTAAACCTGTACGTGCTAGTTCTAAGTCCATGACCTTAATTGCCGCCGAGCCAATTGCTCCCGCAAAACTCTCTTGACCTCCGGTAATATTGATTCCAACCAGTTTGCCGCACTTATTAGCGGTAGTCGCTAGAGGTTGATAAACATTTTTTTTCTTTTGGAAATGATATACTTGTGCACAGTCTCCTGCCGCATAGACATTACTTACCGTTGTTCGCATCTGCTGGTCAACAACAACCGCACCATTATCTGCCAAAGCAATCTTTGACTTTTGTAAAAACTCCGTATTCGGTTTGATACCCACTGACATAATAACAAAATCCGTTGTGTATCCTCCTTGGTCGGTTTCGACATAGTCAACGATGCCGTCTCCATTACGGTCTTTAAATTTAACCACTTTTTCCTTCAGCTTAATATCAACCCCGGCTTCAATCAAAGCATTATGGGCATGGGATGCTATCTCTTCATCAAAGGGTAATAATATCCGATCTTGAAGTTCAATAATCCGTACTTTTTTGCCAAGTTCAACCAAGTTTTCAGCAATCTCAATACCGATATAGCCTCCACCGACTACCGTCACTTCTTCAACCGTCTTATCCATAATGCGCTCTTTTATTTCAATGGCATTTTCTAAGGTTTTAAGGGGCAAGATATTTTGAAGCTGGTGACCTTCAAGTGGAGGTAAAATAGCATGCGCGCCTGTGGCAATCATTAGGCGATCATAAGATTGTGTAAATACTTCGTCCTTTTTTAAGTCATGCACTTTAAGGGTTTGCTCATCTGTATCTACTGCGATGACTTCATGATATATATGTGCCATAATTCCAGAATCCCTAAATTGCTCTTGGGTTCGAATAATTAACTCTTCATAGCTTTGATGCTCATTACCTATATAGTAAGGCATGCCACATCCACCATAGGATACAAAACCGCCTTTTTCGTATACAATAATCTCAGCATCTTTATCTTCGCGTCGCGCTTTGGCTGCTGCGCTCATACCAGCTGCAACTCCGCCTATAACAACTATTTTCATAAATAACCTCCTTCATTTCGTGCAAGAAAAGCGATTCTCTCGAAAGAAAATCGCTTTTAACCTTTTTACATTTTTTCTAAACAGTCTTTACAAATCCCTTTTAGAAATACATGTCTTTCTTCAATTTTAAAACCATTTATCTCTTCAATCTGTGCGCGTGGTTCCTGAATCTCAAAGTCAACAATCTCTTCACATATACTACATTGAAAGTGACCATGCTCTTTGAGTATCAAGTCATAACGCATCTCTGTCCCACTTAAATTAATCACATTAATGATATGATGTTCTTCAAAGATTTTTAACGTGTTATAAATCGTCGTCTTTGAAAGTGTTGGTATTGTCGTAATAAGTTCACGATATATACTCTCAACTGTCATATGATTGCCTTGATTAACTAAACATTCGTAGACTTTAATTCGTTGATAGGATGGTTTAATATGATGTGCATTTAAAAAATCTGTAATTTCTGTCACAGTCATAAAATGCACCCTTTCTTTTTCAGCTCTTACGCTTCTTCAAAATCCTCTTTACCAACTCCACATAATGGACATACCCAATCCTCAGGTACATCATCAAAAGAAGTTCCAGGCTCTACTCCGTTATCTGGATCACCTGCTTCAGGATCATAAATATAACCACATACTGTACATACATATTTTTTCATAATGTTACCTCCTAATTAATTATTAGTTATAAATCATTCTTAATTTGTAACCATTACTTTCTTAATATATCGCATGTTAATTTAAATGTCAACATCCAATCCTATTACAAAAGTGTTCGCACTGCTTCAAACCGTTCTTTTTCTGCTTCAATTTTGCCTTCATTACCTAGAACACAGCACATTGGCTTAACAAAAATCTTTTGGTACATTTCACGATAACTTTTAAGTGTCTCTAATGTTGTATCTAAAATTTCATGTCGATTATTCAACACATCGTCATGGGTAATCTCTGAAAAGTACATGGACATCATCTTATCATTTTCCATCGTTGGCGTTAATGGACGATCAAAATTACTCATGGTCCCAATGATATATTTTGTTAACTCTTTTTCACTTAAATCAAGTGTTTCAATAAATTCTGCCACACCTTGATAGACATCCATGGTTTTGCCTAAATTTGGATCTCGGTAAGAAGAAAATGTCAACATTCCGTTACGACTCACCCCCGAAAAGGCACCATATGCTCCGCCTTTGATACGCACTTGATTCCATAAGTAATTTAGACTAATGATTGTATTTAAAACTTTAAGTGAACCTTGATAGTCAAAGCCATGTTGCTTAAAATTGCCTACCATCGCTACATATTGTACATCCGAAATTGTTTTTATCCCTTCATTTATTGGAGTGGAAAGCTCAACCACTGCTTTTTCCATCGTTCGCTTTTTGTTTGGTAGAGAAAATACAAATTCATTGGTATGGTTAAAAATCGTATTGCGATATTCGCCGCTTGCTGTAATGGCAAGTGTTAAGCCATCATTTGTTATAATACTTTCTAGGATTCTTTGCATGAGGATTCCAAGCTCTTTCAAATCCTCATCCGAACGTGATTGCCAGTCACACACTTCATCATAAAAGCTTATACCTTGAATATGTTCTTTATAACTACCGCTGGCACTCATATAACTTTGAGCCCGAAGTGTAGCACTGCTATGCCCCCTTGATTTTAAGCTCATCTGAAGACGTGACTTGATTTCATTTAACAATTCACGCATACGCTTTACTTCATCAAAACGTGTCTGCGTAATAATTTCATGGAACAATCCATACATCTGTCCTAATTGGTCAACAAAACTTTTTCCAACAACTTCTAACATAGGCGAATAGTATTTAACCGAATCTTTATGATCATATACAGAAAGTTTAATATGGATACCGCCTGTGTTTTTGTTGATTTTGTCCGATAGTAGTCCATAATGATTTTTTTCTGTACTTAATTGTACAAGGAACTTTGTCAACATACTTAATATAGCAAGCTGTTCTTCACTAACATGGGAGACATCAAAGGCAGCTTTAACATAGACAATATCTTTACTTTGTGCCTCTCTAAAAAGCACTTTTGTGTCATCAAGCATATCTGTCGTATAAGTAAATTCCTTTTTGTCCCTTGGAATATCTTCAAGCGTTAGCTGTGGAAGCTTATCTAAGTCTTCTTGGGTATCTGGTGCATCTTGAAAACGAATAAGTTCCTGTGTATATTCATATAATGCTTGACGCTCTTGTTCTGACAAGCTTTGTTCATATGTTTCCAATTGTTTACGAATCACGTCTTCCTTGGCCGCATTAAAAGCTTTATTTGGTTTTAATGTCAAGTATACTTTATGGGGATTATTTAAAAAGTATCGTTCAATAAGCTGTTCAAACAAGCCTTCATCTGCTTTTTGCTTCAAAGTATCAAACAAATCATCATAGTAATAGTGAACAAATGGGTCTTCATCATATAACCATGTCTCTAAGGTCTTGATGGCATAGATAACCCCTGTAGGATATTGCCCAAAATCAGCCTCTTTGACACGAAACTCAAATTTGTTAATCGCTGCCTGTAGCTTATCTTGATCAAATCCATCCTTTACAATACGGGCCAAAGTCGTCTCTATCACATTAACAAAATTATCTTGCTGGTTCGCATCACTATTTTTTGCAATAATGGAGAAGTTGCCTTCACGTTTACTATCATCATAGCTTGAAAATACATCTTCACCAATCCCTGCATCCAATAAAGCTTCCTTAATCGGAGCTGCAGGTGCATCCACCAATAGATATTCTAAAATATCCATAGCCATACTCTCAACAACATACTTGGATTCATCAAGCAACACATTATAACTTAAATATGTACGTTTATCCATGGGTTCGTCTTCAGCAATCGGATAGTCGCCCTCAACTTTTTTAGGCGCAGCATAACGTTGCATCAACTCTATCGCTGAATCTACCTGACGATACTCAAAATTTGATAGGTACATGCTATCAAGGCGTTCAAGCTCTTGTTCCACATCCATATCTCCGTAATAATAGATATAACTGTTTGACGGGTGATAATAGTTTCGGTGAAATTCCAAAAAATCCTCATAGGTTAAGTTGGGTATATCCATAGGATCTCCACCCGATTCAACGCCATAGACATGCTCTGAAAAAAGCTCTGCTTGAATTGAACGTAATAAGGTTTGTTCCGGTGATGAAAAGACGCCTTTCATCTCATTATATACAACCCCTTTATATTCTACATGCCCATTGACATCGTCAAGTTCATAGTGCCACCCTTCTTGATCGAAAGTCTTTTTTTCCGTATATATATTTGGATAAAAAACTGCATCCAAATATACATCCATCAGGTTGTGAAAATCTTTTTCATTGACACTGGCTACCGGATACATGGTCTTATCTGAAAAAGTCATTGCATTTAAAAAAGTATTTAACGACCCCTTGGCCAGTTCAATAAACGGATCTTTTACCGGGTATTTTTTTGAACCACATAATACAGAGTGTTCTATAATATGGGCTACCCCTGTACTGTCCTTGGGTGGCGTTCTAAATGCAATAGAGAATGTTTTATTATCATCTTCTGTGGAAATAAAGCAAATCTTTGCTTTGGTCTTGTTATGTTGATAAAGGTATCCAACACCTTGTAAATCATTTAGTTTCTCTTGTTTTAATAAGGTATAACTCATTTGATGACCTCCCAATTGCATCCATCACTTACGTAACGGGCTATTTTTTCAAGTTCTTCTTGATCAGTTGCATTAAATCGGTTAAGTATGAGGCTATCTATATCTAGGACCGCGATAATTCTTTGTTCGTGATAGAGTGGAATGACGATTTCAGAATTGGTATCTCCATCACATGCAATATGTCCCGGAAACTCATGTACATTCATAACGCGTTGCGTTGATTTCTCCGAAACTGCTTTACCACAAACACCTTCGCCTAATTTGATACGAATACATGCAGGCTTTCCCTGAAAGGGTCCAAGGACCAATTCCTCTTCTTTTAAAAGATAAAACCCAGCCCAATTCACGTTATCCAATGTGTTGTATAGTAAGCTGGCTACATTGGCAAGATTAGCAATGGGATCTTTTTCTTCATGAAGTATCCCTTCAACAAAATTGTATAGCGCTTCATAGAAACTTTTTTGATTTTCATTTTTTATGGATGAAATGTCAAACATTTTACATCTCCTTTATTTTTTACATCTAATATTCTTAAAATAACTATCTTTTTCATTATATCATTGAATATAAAGTAAAAAAAGACCTTACGGCCTTTTTTTACTTTGATGAGGGGAGTATAAATAATTAATAAGGGTTATAGTCTAGTCACAAATGTGCTAGTGCACGAGAAAGGATGACTAGCTATATTTATAATCTATCATATATTCGTCTCGTATACAAGTCCCTTATATAAATTTAATCAAAATTTCACTTTTGGTCTTTTTGTTCATTTTTGCTCACTAATGTCTAAAATGGCGCATTCCCGTAAAGACCATTGCAATACCATACTTATCACATGCATCAATAGATTCTTGATCACGCATGGATCCTCCCGGTTGAATAATACAAGTGATTCCCGCCTTTGCTGCTGATTCTACAACATCTGAAAATGGGAAAAATGCATCTGAAGCTAATGCTGCCCCTTGTAAAGCTTCTTCCCCAAGGGCTTCTATCGCATGGTCAATCGCCTGGTCTGCCGCCCAAATACGATTTACTTGTCCAGGACCTACACCAATTGATTGTTTTTCTTTGCCTATGGCAATACCATTCGACTTAGCATACTTAACAATCTTCCACGTAAACTTCAAGTCTTCCATTTCCTCTTGACTTGGTTGTCGCTTAGTGACAATTGTAAGCTCTTCACCAAAAAGTTTGGCATCAATGGTTTGAACTAACAATCCACCACTGACTTTCTTCAAATCATAAGCTGTCTCTGGTTGTTTTTTATCAATATCTTTTAATTCTAACAAACGAATATTTTTCTTTTGTTTAAGAACTTCAAGCGCTTCTTGCGAATAACTAGGCGCCACTACAATTTCGATAAAGATTTTATTGATTTCTTCTGCTGTCTTCACATCTATCTCTCGGTTTGCAACAATGATGCCTCCAAAAATAGATTTTGGATCGGAAGTATACGCCTTCATATAGGCATCATAAATAGTATCTGCACTTCCCACACCACATGGGTTTGCATGCTTACATGCTACAACTGTGGGTTCATCATACTCTTTAGATAATTCAAGAGCACCGTTGGTATCATTGATATTATTAAAACTCAATGCTTTTCCATGAAGTTGAACTGCATTGGTCAAGAACCCTTTTGTATTACCGATTTCCTTGTAAAACGCAGCTTTTTGATGTGGATTTTCACCATAACGCATATCCTGAACTTTCTCAAAAGTCATTGTCATTTGTTCCGGTAGTTCTTTGGCTCCGCGTTGCTTACGCATATAGTTAGCAATCATTGTGTCATATGCACAAGTGTGTTCGAACACTTTGCTACTTAGGTAAAAATTTGTATCTACCGAAACTTTTTTATTTGTTTTTAACTCTTCAAGAACAACTTCATAGTCCGCCGGATCAATGATAACAGATACGTCTTGATAGTTTTTAGCTGCCGAACGTAACATTGTCGGTCCACCGATATCAATGTTTTCAATAGCTTCTTCCAACTGAACTCCTTCTTTTAAGATGGTTTGTTTAAAAGGATATAGATTTACGACAACTAAATCAATAGGTGTCACTCCAAGCTCTTGAATCTGCTTCATATGCTCTGTATTACTTCGCATAGCAAGAATTCCTGCGTGAATGTGTGGATCCAATGTTTTGACACGTCCATCTAGACACTCCGGAAAACCTGTCACATCACTAATGCCTATAACATCAAGACCAGCTTCTTGAAGCTTTGTCTTTGTCCCTCCTGTTGAGATAATTTCTACTCCAAGTTCTGATAATCGTTTGGCAAATTCTACAATACCTGTTTTGTCTGATACACTGATTAATGCGCGCATAATTGCTCCTTTCAAAAACATTTATTTTTATATATGATTATGATATGTACGTGCAATGACTTCCAACTGCTGTTCCTTGTTTAAGCGATTAAAATTCACCGCATATCCTGAGACACGTACTGTTAGATTCGGATATTTATCCGGGTGATTCATCGCATCTTTTAACGTGTCCGGGTTTAATACATTGACATTTAAGTGGTGCGCTTTTTGGCTAAAATATCCATCAAGAATAGCCACAAGATTTTTCGTCTTATTCTCTACCTTTTTTCCTAAAGCTTGAGGGTGTATGGAAAATGTACACGAAATTCCGTCTCGACAAGCATCATAAGGAATTTTTGCAACAGACCCTAATGAGGCTAGCGCCCCTTTTGTGTCTCGTCCATGCATTGGGTTTGCCCCGGGTGCAAAAGGTTCGCCTAGGCGTCGTCCATCCGGCGTCGCTCCGGTTTTTTTTCCATAGACCACATTGGAAGTGATTGTTAATATACTTAAAGTATGAATCGCCTCACGATATGTCTCATGTTGACGTAGCTCGTTGATAAAATCTTCGGTGAGTTTCACAGCAATCTTATCAACCCGATCATCATTATTACCAAACTTTGGAAAATCACCTTGAACATCAAAATCTACAATCCACCCCTGTGCATCTGTAATCGGGCGAACTTTGGCGTATTTAATTGCACTTAAAGAATCTGCCATGACAGAAAGTCCTGCCATTCCAAAAGCCATAAACCGTTGAACATAAGTATCATGTAGAGCCATCTGTGTCTTTTCATAGGCATACTTATCATGCATTCGATGAATAATATTCATAATATTGACATATAATTTTGCCAACCATTTTTGGTAAATCTCAAACCGTTCCATTACTTGCTCATAGTCAAGAAATTCTGTTGCTATAGGTTGCATCTGTGGTCCGATTTGATAACCATGTAACTCTTCACGCCCTCCATTTAGGGCAAGCAGCAATACCTTTGGCAAATTACACCTTGCGCCGAAATATTGCATTTGCTTACCGATTTTCATAGCTGATACACAACAAGCAATTCCATAGTCATCGCCATATATCGGCCGCATCAAGTCATCATTTTCATATTGTATTGCATCTGTATCTATCGAAATCTTTGCACAAAATTCTTTAAAAGCCTTCGGTAACTTGTCGGACCATAATACCGTCAAATTAGGCTCTGGTGCAGGGTTTAAATTGTATAGAGTTTGTAACATACGATAGGAAGTCTTGGTTACAAGGGGTCTGCCCCCTTCTGTAAGTCCGCCAACAACTTCTGTAATCCAATTAGGGTCTCCTGCAAATAATTCATTATACTCCGGCGTTCGTAGCTGTCTAACCATCCGAAGCTTCATCACAAAATCATCGATAAGTTCTTGTGCATGGCTTTCATCAAGGACACCTTGGCAAATATCGCGTTCAATATAAATATCAAAAAAATTGCTCACCCGTCCAAGGCTCATCGCCGCTCCATTTTGTTCTTTAACAGCTGCAAGATATCCATAATATGTCCACTGAATTGCTTCACGTGCATTTTTTGCTGGTGCGCTAATATCATCACCATACATTCTAGCCATAGCTTTGAGTTTATCCAAAAAGTCGATTTGACGATGGAGTTCTTCAAGCAAACGAATGCGTTCTTCTGTCATTTGCAACTCACTGATACGGTCTTTATCTTTTTGCTTATCTTGCACAAGAAAGTTAACACCATATAAAGCAATACGACGATAGTCTCCAATAATGCGTCCTCGTCCGTAGGCATCCGGCAAACCAGTAATAATGCCAGCTCGGCGCACCTGTCGCATCTCTTCATTATATACTCGAAAAACGCCATCATTATGTGTCGTTTTATAGGCAAACTCTTGTTCAACCTTGTCACTGAGTTTATATCCATACGCTTCACATGCACTTCTTGCCATGCGAATTCCACCAAACGGATTAACACCACGCTTAAGCGGTTCATCTGTTTGCAAGCCTACAATACACTCGTTTTTCTTATCCACATATCCTGGTGAAAAAGTTAAAAGCGAGGAAACCGTCTCTGTGTCAATATCCAAAACCCCACCTTGATCTAGTTCTTGCTGTCGAAGTGCTTCATACTGGGCATAGACTTTTTTTGTTCTTGCTGTCGGTCCGCATAAAAATATAGGTTCTTCTTCATACAGCCTATAATTAAGATGAATAAAATCTTGTACATGAATGGTCTCACTCCAATGACCTACTTGAAACCCTTGCCATGCATCTTGCTTCATAACACACACCCTTTCCTAAAACTATTGTCTTATTTACATCGCGTTCCAGAAAAAAAGACCACCTGAACAAAAAAGAACACGTGTCTTTTTCGCCCAGGCGGTCGGCATATGTTTTCTGTACTCCCATAGGGTTTAATCCCACTAATCCGCCAGTCATACAGAACAAAGTATATATTTAATATACATGATTTTCTAGGTATTGTCTAGAAAAAGATAAATTTTAAAACAAAGAGTATGGTCAACACATACATCAACGGATGCACATCTTTTCGGTTCTTTGAAAAGACATTAACTACTGTATAACTAATAACACCAAATGCGATACCTTCAGATATACTGTACATAATCGGCATTACAATTACAGTTAAAAATGCTGGAATACCTTTTGTTGGGTCTGCAAAGTTAATCTTCATCACCGATTCCATCATGTAAAATCCTACAATGATTAAGGCTGGTGCTGTTGCAAAAGATGGAATAGCTGCAAACAATGGAGCAAATGGTAGTGCCAACAAGAATAAAATAGCTGTTGTCAATGCCGTAAGTCCGGTACGTCCACCGTCCGCTACACCTGCTGCACTCTCCACATATGTTGTGGTCGTTGATGTTCCGATCATCGCACCAAATGTAGTTCCTATTGCATCTGCAAGTAAGGCTTGCTTTGCTTTTGGAAGTTTGCCTTCTTTATCTAAAAACCCTGCTTTTGAGGATACACCAATAAGTGTTCCTAATGTATCAAATAAATCTACAAACAAAAAGGATAGCATAATGACCCAAAAATCAAGATTTGCAAGTGCTGCAAAATCAAATCTAAACAACAATAGTCCACTGGTTTCAATAGGTGCTGCTATTGCGCTTGGAATAACAGAGAATGTATTTTCCATATCCGGAACATACCAGCCAATTCCTTCCGCAACAATTGCTAAAACCCATGTTATGATGATTCCGTATAAAATTGACCCTTTAACTTTTTTAACAACAAGAACTGCTGTAATAATTACACCTAACAAAGCTAGAACAACAGGTGCTTGGGTAATGTCTTCTGTTATCGCAACAAGTGTTGCATCATTTGCAACAACAATACCTGCATTTTGAAAACCGATAAATGCAATAAATAAACCGATACCGGCACTTACTGCGTATTTTAATGTCATAGGAATTGCATTAAATAATGCTTCACGCACATTAACAAATGTTAATATAATAAAGATAATACCTTCGATTAAAATAGCCGTTAATGCTTGTTGCCATGTTAATCTGCCAGCTAAAACAACTGTAAACGCAAAAAAAGCATTTAACCCCATCCCAGGAGCCAATGCAAACGGATAGTTCGCAAGTAAGGCCATCGCTGTCGTTCCGACAAAAGCCGCTAAAGCTGTTGCAACAAAGACTGCATTAAATGTTACTTCGCCTCCGATTGCACTTAAGATGTTCGGGTTGACAATTAGTATATACGCCATTGTCATAAAAGTAGTAAATCCTGCTAGAATTTCAGTTCTAACATTTGTGTTGTGTTCTTTGAGTTGAAACATATGATACCCCTTTCATGTAGTAAAGTAGTAATACTTACAGAGATATTCTACATAGTTTGAAATCTACTGTCAATCACTTTCAAACTTTTTGGCAATATACTCAATAGCCATCAACCATATCCGAACAAAATCATACCAAATAGACCAAAAATATGTTATAATGTACGTACATAAAGGAGGTATTCAAATGAAAAAAATAGTATTTGCAGGTGGATGCTTTTGGGGTGTCGAAGAATATTTTTCTCGAATTCCCGGTATCTTATCAACAAAAGTCGGCTATGCCAATGGAACCGTTAAAAATCCTTCCTATGAGTTGGTCTGTTCAGGTACAACGCATCATGCAGAAGCTGTACATATAGAGTATGATCCTTATACTGTATCTTTACCTCAACTTTTAAATGCCTATTGGCAAATCATTGACCCTACCGTACTTAATCGCCAAGGTCCTGATGTCGGAAGTCAGTACCGAACAGGCATCTATTATATAGACCCCAGCGACTATGATATAATTAAAGAAAGCCTCTATGATGAACAAAACCGATATAGTGATCCAATTGTTACTGAAATCAAACCTCTAGAGAGCTTTTTTGATGCCGAAGAATATCATCAACGCTATCTCAAAAAAAATCCTAATGGATATTGTCACATAAAGCTTAACTAATTCTTAGATTCTATTGACATTCATCCTATATCATTATACTCTATAAAAGGAAATTTTGAACTTATGTTACTCTATATAGTAAAGGATCGATTATGACAAAGACAAACCAATATATGAACGAAATAAAAAAACGTCGTACATTTGCAATTATCTCTCATCCTGATGCAGGAAAAACAACATTAACTGAAAAGTTTCTATTATATGGTGGAGCCATTCGTGAAGCTGGATCTGTAAAGTCACGTCGCTCGAACAAGCACGCTGTATCTGACTGGATGGAGATTGAAAAACAAAGAGGTATCTCTGTAACATCTTCTGTTTTACAATTTAACTACGACGGTTATTGTATTAATATCCTTGACACACCTGGGCATCAAGATTTTAGTGAAGATACATATCGGACACTGGTTGCAGCTGACAACGCTGTCATGGTTCTTGACTGTGCAAAGGGTGTCGAAGCACAGACAAAGAAACTGTTCCAAGTATGTAAGTTGAGAAATATACCTATTTTTACATTTATCAATAAATTAGACCGCCAAGGTTTAGACCCTTATGAGTTGCTTGAAGACTTAGAAAATGTTCTAGGCATTCGCTCTTGCCCCATGAACTGGCCTATAGGCATGGGAAAAGATTTTCGTGGAATTTACCACCGTGAAAAAGAAGTCGTCCAACTTTTTGGCGCCGGAAATCATGGACAGTCCAAAACCGAAAACACCTTTGTCAAAATAGATGACGAACGTATTGAATCTCTTTTAGGTCCTGCCTTGTACGAACAGCTCCTTGAAGATATTGAATTACTTGATGAAGCGGGCGACCCTTATGATCTGGATAAAATTCTTCGAGGCGAATTAACCCCTGTATTTTTTGGAAGTGCTTTGACTAACTTTGGCGTCGAACCTTTTCTTGAAGACTTTTTAAATATAAGCACCTCACCTATGGCAAGAAAAAGCAACGAAGGTCTTGTTGACCCTATGGGCAATAACTTTAGTGGATTTGTATTTAAAATTCAAGCGAATATGAATCCTGCGCATCGTGACCGTATTGCTTTTTTACGGATTTGTTCAGGGAAGTTTGAAAAAGACATGATGGTTAATCATATACAAAAAAAGAAAAAAGTCAAACTCTCTCAGCCACAACAGTTCATGGCTCAAGATCGTTCAATTGTTGATGAAGCATATTCTGGAGATATTATCGGTATTCATGACCCTGGTATCTACAAAATTGGTGATACGCTTGCTGTAGGCTCTTCCACATTACAGTTTGCTGATATTCCTCAATTTGCCCCCGAACATTTTATGCGCATATCCACAGTTAATGCACTTAAACGGAAGCAATTTTTAAAGGGTATTCAGCAATTATCCGAAGAAGGGTCCATTCAAATTTTTAAGCGTCCATTTACCGGTTCTGAAGAAATCATTATTGGGGTTGTCGGCGTATTGCAGTTTGATGTATTAGAATATCGATTAAACAATGAATACAATGTTGAAATCTCTAAACATGCCCTTCCACACAAGTATGTACGTTGGGTTGAGATGGATGATTTTGACGATCAAAAATTAAAAACTTCCATGGATGCTATGCTTGTCTATAGCGAAAAAGAACAGCCTGTACTTTTATTCCAATATGAATGGTCGATTAAGCAAACCCTTGATAAAAATAAAGGCATGCAATTATTAGAGACCTCTTCCTCTTTTGAGTAAAATGTATTTTTATCTTTCTATTTGAACGGTTTTCTGATATTATATATGTGTAAAGGTTTTTATAAATATATAAATGGAGGTTTAATATGTCAGAAAACAATAATGTGAAGGAATTATTTACACAAGAGGACATTCAAAAAAATAAGGGTATGGCAATACTTGCATATATCATCTTTTTTGTTCCGCTTCTTGTTGATGGAGCAAAGGATTCACCTTTTGTGAAATTCCATGTTAACCAAGGATTACTCCTTGTCTTGGGCTATCTCGCACTTTCTGTTATCGGAATGGTTCCAATTCTTGGCTGGATTATCAGTGTTCTTGGCTGGTTAGTGCTAGTTGTTATCCACCTTATTACGCTTATCGGCGCAGCCAATGGACAAGCTAAAAAGTTACCATTAGTTGGCGATATCAAATTAATCAAGTAAAATAAAAAGGTTGATGCCCTCTTGGCTATCAACCTTTTCTATATTTATCCTATCCATTGCTATAATAATGCTTCTATATCTTCTGCTATCTTTTCAGGTTCAACCGTTGGTGCATAACGTTTAATGACATTGCCCTCACGGTCAACTAAGAATTTTGTAAAGTTCCACTTAATCTTTGAACCCAAAAGACCTCCTTTTTCTTTTTTCAAAAACTCAAATAGCGGGGCGGTATTTTCTCCATTGACATCAATTTTATCAAACACCTTAAAAGTCACGCCAAATCGCGATTCACAAAAAGTCTTGATTTCTTCTATGTCTCCCGGTGCCTGATTGGCAAACTGATTACACGGGAAATCCAAAAGTTCAAATCCTTGCTCTTTATACTTTTCATATAGCTGTTGTAAGCCACTATATTGAGGTGTCAATCCACATGCTGTCGCCGAGTTAATAATCAGCAATACTTTTCCTTTATACGCTTCTAATTTAATGTCTTCTCCATTAGCATCCCGTACATAAATATCATATAACATATCAATAACCTCCTTATGTTTTGTTATGAAAATTATACCATATCTCGTTTTTAGTGTAAAGCACAATTCAATTGTGCACAATCTTTAATAGTTCAAAATACTTAGGTTTTTACATTAAATTATCTGACTTTTCTCTTTACATTTGCGAGATGTGTGATATAATTAGATTATAGAAGAAAGAGCAACACTTCTTCTTACATGCCCTATTCACTTATTAACCTTGACAAATTATAAAAGTAGTTTGCATCAAGTAGTAGTATAGATGTTGGGTATAAAAAACCCTATAAGTAAAGTAGTAAAGTAAGACAACACCAAGTAAAGTGTTGAAGAAGTACAAGCAACATCGAAGTAAGTAATGCTTTTGATATTTTAAAAGCAAATTTTTAGGTATATGTATTAAGAGAATCTAGTATTTATGCTTTGGAAGGAATGAACAAGCAATTAGTATATGTATAACAATAAGTTGAATATGGTATGGTAAAAAGCCGATGGTTAATTAATAACGTATCGGCTTTTTATTGTGCTTTTATATGGATTTATAATGTAATAATTGCATAGCCTGCTTCAATATACTTTGCCATGGATGGATGTCCACTCATATCGCCAACAATTGGAATGCCTACCGTTTCATTATATTCAAGAACCCCCATCTTCGCTGAGCATCCTTGACATATTCCATCAATCAAGCCTTTTTCTTTCGCCTTCATATATAACGGATTCATTGCCTCTTCCATTTGCTGAACGAGCTTTACAGCCTCTCCTTCAATGACAATCAAGCCTCCCATGCCCTTTTCATGCAGCTCTAATCCATTGAGCAACACATGTACAAAGCACATCGGATCTCCTTTAAACGCAAACAATACAGTTTTATTCATTGTCTCCTCCTATGGTAAATCAATAGAATCCGGTAGCAAAGCTACCGGATTAATTATAGTATTAATAGTTTTCAGAACGCACTTCAAAATAACATTGTTCATAGCGACATACCGGACATACAACCGGAGCTTTTTTACCCATCACAAGGTGTCCACATACACGACATTCCCACATAGCTTCTTCGCCTTTTTCAAAGACTTGTTGCATCTCAACATTTTTAAGCAGCGCGCGGTAGCGTTCTTCGTGAGATTTTTCGATGGCACCCACACGTCTAAACTTTGCAGCTAATGATTTGAATCCTTCTTCTTCTGCATCTTTTGCAAAACGTTCATACATGTCTGTCCACTCATAGTTTTCACCTTCTGCTGCAGCAAGTAGATTCTCAGCAGTCGTTCCAATATGACCTAATTCTTCAAACCAAAGCTTTGCGTGTTCTTGTTCATTGCGTGCAGTTTTTAAAAATATTTCACCTAATTGATCATAACCTTCTTGTTTTGCAACACCGGCAAAATATGTGTACTTATTACGCGCTTGGCTTTCTCCTGAAAACGCTTCCATTAAATTTTTTTCTGTTTTTGTTCCTGCATACTTGTTTTGATCTGCCATTTTTTTGTCTCCTTCTTCTTTACTCATTTTTAATAAATCCAGCAATTGCTGAATAACTACCTTCATTGAACTATCCGTTGTCTGTGCATTCAACAGCTCCAACAATAGCTTTCGTGTATTCTTGCTTTGAGGTGTCATATATCCCGCTTCACGCACAAGATCTTCTGCCATGATACGATTCGAATACCGAAGGGCTTTTGCTAATTGTTTTATTATGGCATCTTGGGTATTTTCCTCAATATTCTTAGCGATACGTTCTTGTTGCGTCTTGCTTTCGGCTAATTGAAAAAGAGTATTTACAACTTCCTCTTTCTTATTTTGTTGCTCTGGATATACTTCTGGAACAAGTGAAATCGCATGCGACGGACACGCATCCACACATAAGCGACATCCATCCAGACACTTTTCAGGATCAATCTGCCCTGTCTCTGTATCTGTTGCTCCGGTCGGACATACATACAAGCATAGACAGTCTTTGGTACATAAACGTATATTACGAACGGCATGCATTATTTTTCCTCCCTTTGTATTTCCATTAGCTTCATACTTGGCACTTTACATACCGGACAAATTTCCGGTGAATCATTGCTTAAAGAGATAAATCCACATATTTCACAAACATACACCTTGGTGTTCTCAAGTAAAGTCGCTTGCTGTTTTTCATAGCGTGAAAAAATTGCATTGATGATTTTGCTGACTTTTTCACTCCAAGTCAGGGCTCTTAAGCTACCTCTGTCCATCGCACGTCTTGCTTGATTATTGGCTTCACCAAAGCCATAATCTAAGTCTTTTTGAAGTAATATGCGCATAGCTTCAAAAGAATCCTCTGTTAAAACTTGACTACGCTGTGCATAATGATTAGCTAATTCTTGAAATAATTTGGATTCGTCAGGTAAATACTGCTTTTCGCATCCTTTGGCTAAGTTTGAAAAGATGACACTTAATTGTGCATTCGATCTTTCAGCCTTATCTTGTGACACTCCTAACGTTGTAGAGTCGCTTACAGGTTTTTGCTCATCCTTTTGTTCTGCTTGTTGCAAGACAAACTCATCCTTTGTCGCTCCACATAAAGGGCACATAAAGTCGTTCGGCACTTCCCTCCAGACGGTACCCGGCAAAATATTCTCTTGGGGCCGTCCTAGTGCTTCATCGTAAATATAACCACATACTGTACAGATATACTTTTGCATGATTACACCTCCCACATTCTATTCTAAATGGTTTTCAGAAAATTATCAAGCATTATATTGTAATTATTATTTTTTTGTAATGATTACAAAAAGCTTTCTACAACCTTATTAAATATGGAAGGATTTTTATGTGCAACAAAGTGATCTCCTTCAAGAATAGATAAACGCGCATCGGGTATCAAATCACAAATCAACTGCGTATGTTTCTTCTTAATCATATCTCGAGTCCCTGCAATAACAAGCGTCTTAGCTTTAATTGCACTTAATTCATGAGGGTCAATATTAGGGTCATGGACCATAAGTCTAAATAACTCTGCCATATGCTTGGCTTTTTTATTAAAAAAAGCCAACGGGCACATTACCCAATACAGCAACGTAATTGGAACTTGATAGATTGGTTTTACCCCCTTTGCAGATAGATTGGACCCATTAAGAATCAATTTGTCCACTCGATTCGGATACATCATGGCAAACAACGTTGCAATATTACCCCCATCTGAAAAACCTAATAGGTGGGCTTTTTCTATATCATGTTCTTCAAAAAAAGCATATAGGTCTTTTACAAATTGTCGAATGGTAAATGGTGCTTCTCCTCGAGGGCTTTTGCCGTGCCCTCTGGTATCAATTGCAATCACGTGATAAAAGTGCTTAAAATAGTCTATTTGATGTGTAAAGTACGAATGATCTTCTCCATTCCCATGAAGTAGAATCAATACTTCCCCTTTTCCAGCTTCTTCATAATATAGATTAATCTTCATCCTCTCCCTCTAAAAAATCTTTAACAAGACCTGTATAATTTGGCGAAAATTCATGCCCCAAATGCTCTATCCATTGTTTTGAAACCTTAACACCATCGAATTTTAACTTCTGGTATAGTCTTAGGCTTTGGTCAAAGCAATCACGATCATCCTTGCCACACATAATGAATACTCTTGTCTTCTTAGACCTTAGTGCTAAGGTCAACGCTTCAATCGAGGTATCGCTCAATGGAATCCATGGTGATTGAAGAATAAGTGTATCGCATTCAATTGCTTCATCCAACATAGCCTTTAAGATAACATGGCACCCAGCAGAAAATCCACATAGCACCGTCTCTTCATATTGATGCCACATCGTGGATTCCAAGACTTTTTTTAATTGTTCTTCATCCGCTAGGTTATCTTCCCAGCGATAGATTCCATAAGAATCAATATGTTTAGATTGTACATATTCGACTTGGTAACCTAACGCTTCTAAAAATCCCCAAGCATTTTGACTGTCTTGAATATTTTGTTGGTTACCATGTAACGCCAAGGCTAGACAGTTTTTTTCCTTGGCATTCCATGTACAAATGGTCTGAGCTGATTTTTCCGCCTCATAAAAACGTTCATCCGATATACTTTTACACCGCTTAAATCGCTCTGTATCCCGTATGTTATCTAGGTCATCATCCTCAAACACTTGGGGACGATACCATAACCCACGCTCTACAATCGCCTCTTCAAGGTATGTAAGCGCTTCTTCATCCTTATCTATTATTGATGCTAGACAATACAAAAAGTTATAATACTGGGAGTCCAACTGTTCCCATTGCCCACTATGATTTTTCAAATATAGATAAGCTTGTTCAGGACCTGTTTCTTCCAATAAATTCAAAGCGTGATTCAATGCATTTTCTTGGGTCATCGTTACCTCCTTATTTAAGACAGAAATGGTATAATCTCTTTTTGAATAAGTTCAACACGATCCTTTGCTCGTGGCATAAAGCTTGATGCAATAGCAACTACAACACTAGTACGTGGACATATGTAGATTACATTACCGCCATCTCCAATTGCGGCATAAGCCGGAGAATTTTCTTGGTCAAAAACCCACCATAGATAGCCATATGCTAATTCACCCCAGCTACTGTGCTGCCTAGTACTTTCCTCAATCCATGCCTGAGAAATCAAACGCTTTCCCTTCCATATCCCTTGATTTAAATACAATTGTCCAAGTTTTAGCATATCAACAGGTTTTAACGTTAGCCCCCATCCTGCAGTATTGATTCCTTGGGGATCAACCACCCATTCATCCACATGCTTATTTTTCAAAAAATCTATATGCTCCTCTTTCGTATAAATATAGCGTCGAGCTGGTCTTTGAATATCCAATGGTTGGAATAAAAATTTCCAGGCAAAATCAACTACCGATATACCTGTTGCCTGTTCAAGAATACCGGATAAAATTTGAACTCCTACCGTAGAATACTTAAAGGTTCCTACCTCTTTTTTCCCTCCCAGTAAATCTAGCGCTGCTTTTGTCCAATCCTCACTAGAATATACTTTTGTATATGGTTCATATTGATACTTATAGGGGGCTGTCATCGTCAAAAGATCATAGATTGTAACTTCATAAATTCTTTTTTCTCGTCTTTTGACAACGTATTCCGGGAAAAAATCCAAAACCTTCTGGCGAACATCTATTATCGCTCCTTGATCGATAGCAATACCGATAAGCATAGACAAAAGACTTTTTGTAACCGATGCTACATGAACGTTATCTTCTCGTCTATACCCTTGATAATACTGCTCGTACAGGCACCTTTCTCCTTGTGCAATAACTATTCCCGTCATGTTATGATACTCTTTTCTTATAAGGTTATCTAAAGACTTCCATTGATATTGTCGCATAAAATATCGTTATTTTTTCTACGTAGATTCCTTGGTTTATATGTTACCAAGAAATAACTTCCTCCTCTTCTCGTCATTTAGATCTTGATCTAAGTTGAGTCTAACCCAATATAAAATGTATTTCAAGCAAACTTTTAAAAGATTATCTTTTCTTTTCTAAAGTTGCAATGACAAGCTGAGGGCGGTTATTAATACGCAAAGGAAAAAGGCTATTGCCTAAACCTCGACTGACAATCATCTGACCTGAATCTTTCGAATATAGACCATTAGCATATTTTGGGAAAACCCCTTGATGCGGGGCTAATATCGGACCAACCAAAGGAAGACGAATCTGACCTCCATGGGCATGACCGCTAAAGGTCAAGTCAATGCCTTGATCGACATATATTTCAAACATCTCAGGACGATGGGATAGCAAAATCGTATAAGGATCATCAGGTTTTATTAAGGATGCCAATGTACGCTTCATATAATGTGCATCGGATTCTTCTTGATTGTCTTTTTCAAAGAAGGGATCATTGACACCTAAAAGTCTTATCTGCTCTTCTTGATGTTCAAGCGTTATCCCTTCATTATCTAGCATGACAACACCCGCTTGAAGCATATCTTGCTTAAGTTTATCAAACGCTGTGCTAACACGTGCTTCATGATTTCCCGTAACATAATAAACTGGAGCGATACTCACAGCTCCATTGACAAATTCCATCGCAATCTCTACATCCGTACTATAAGAATCAATAAGGTCTCCAGTAATAACAATAATATCTGGTGCCTCCTTTTTAATCGCTTTTAACAAAGCTTCTTGGTTAGCGCCAAATCGCGTGTTGTGCAAATCCGATACGTGGGCTATGGAAAATCCTTCAAAGCTTTTAGGTAACTCCTTGCTTCTTGCAGTTATATAAGTTAATTGAATCGAAGTGTTCCCCCAATGTAGCCATACGCTCAAGATAATAAGCAACACTACACCAATGGTTAGTCTTCTATTGTTTATATTAATCATGTCTTACTCCGTTTCACAATTTTGCGCGTAGGCTTTTGTTGCTATAATATATAGGACTGTTCAAGTAAGTCCTGGATTATGGAACGTATTAGCTTTCAACAGATTTCAATACATCCTATGTTACTGTTCAACATTAAAACAATTCTAGGTCATACACGTGTTACGACAACATTTCAATACATCGTATGTTACTGTTCAACATGTTGAGTTTGACGATCAGGACACAGACTATTCCGATTTCAATACATCGTATGTTACTGTTCAACTACCGCTGTCGCTGGGGTCACTGTGCAATATGCGCATTTCAATACATCGTATGTTACTGTTCAACTTGTACTTATACATCTTGTGGCAAGGGCCGTTGATGGATTTCAATACATCGTATGTTACTGTTCAACTATTCACGCTTTTATGGATTGCAATCGTCATTGGTATTTCAATACATCGTATGTTACTGTTCAACTTCTAGGGAATGGTCGGATACCTATGGACAATATATATTTCAATACATCGTATGTTACTGTTCAACAAAAGACCTCCTTTCAATAGAAATATTTAATAAGGCATTTCAATACATCGTATGTTACTGTTCAACCAAGACAAACACAGGCTTTATCATTTTTCCTGTAAGCTCTATACGCTTTATTCTAGCCTATTTCGTCCTTTTTTTCCAATTAAACTTTGATTAAAGACTATAAGATACCAAAACATTCCCAAGACTATATACATAGGCTATTTACGAATTTGTCAGAATATTCACACCTGGAAAGTATGTATGGTTTTATGCATTAAATGAACAAACCATCTTCCGGTTCTTTTTTACTCGTTCCAATAATTTCCTCATCAAACATATATTCTCCCAACATTTTTATGATTGTTATGTGATCTTCTTCGGGGTCAATAATAGTGCATATTTCTTTTTTTAAACGCATTAATTTTGATGGTGTAATCTCACCTCGAAACACTGATAATTGATGGTGCTGAAGATATTTTTTGCAAATTTTAAAGACTTTTCCAACTCTTTTTTCTCCGACATCATAGAAGACAAATACATATCCATAATTTTTTTTGGATCGCTCCATCTCTTTCTCCTTAATTTTCCTTAAACTCAATTAACATTTTTTGTTCACTGAAAACGCATGATACGCTTTACCTTCCATCAAGTATTTAATCATTTTATATCCTTCATATTTAATAGCTGTCTCATATCGAACTTTTCGATGTAATCGACTATGTTCAAACGTTGTTGATATGCGTTCCTCAAATGCTTTGATTACGATTTTGCGGCCAGCTTCATTGAGTAAGCAGTAATTTAAAGCGCTGTCAAAATGTTTATCCACACGAAGTTTTCGATTGTTGACCAAGTCAAAAATCGTCTTAAAAACTAACTCCGACTTAAATACTTCTGCCAAGTCTAAGCTTAGCGAAAATCTAGCTTCTGACGGTTCATGAAGAAAACTTATCGTTTGATCCAGATGGGTGTGATATAGCATAGTTATTGTTTTGGCGTATAACATTGAATTCAAAAACGAGATGAGTGCATTGATTGGATTATCCGGTGGTCGCCGTACCCGTTTTGAAAAAACAAAGTCTTCATGTAAAACCATCGGAAAAGTGCCATAAAATAGAGACCACAGTTTTCCTTCAACAGACATAATCTGTCGAATATCTTGTGCTGGTCTTAACCAATTAGAGATTTCCCCACAAAAATCTATAACTGGCTTTACTTCCTTTTTTTCATGACGATAGTAATGATACAATAACGCAGATATATTTTCTGCAGTTCCTCTTACGATTTCCCTAGCAATTTCCAATCTTCTATCATCCGAGTACGCCAATGCTTGCTGAACTTTTAGCCGTCCACTTAGTAAGTAGTCTTTGGGATAATATGTTCCGATATAATGTCCATAGTAGTCAAAAAAATGCATGACGATTCCTGCCATACTTAAAACCTGTAGTAATTTTGTGTTGATTGTCACCTCATTGAATAAATATAGCTCTCGAATATTCTCAATCGGCATATGGGTCAAGCGACCGGAAGTATCTCGGAAACTAATACTATTTTCCCGTCTTTTTAATTCTCCTGTTGAAAATATATACTTTGTCTTCCCCATTTTCTCCTCCTATCTATTGCTACAAATAGCAATATTCATAATAGGCACATTTTTTACATGTCGGTTTATCTAAAACATCCGGAACAAGCGTTCCTGAGATTAAAGATTCAATATCCTGTATTAGCTGTAGCAAATCATCTTCTAATACATCCGTCAATTCAACATAATGTATTTTTTTGCTTGCTTTTTGGTCTCAAGTATTTCTATTTTTCCTTTTCGATTGATTCCTTTTTGTTTAAGAATATGCAGATAAAAAAGAACTTGCCACTGGACCGCTTCCATATCTGCATCTGACTTTTTGATTTCAACAAGATACTCTTGAGTCAACTTATCAATCCGTATATTTTCAACAGCCAGCTCATGAACCTTGCTCTTTTCCAATTCCAACTGATGTAGCACTCGCCCAATCTGTACATCTTCTGAATTATCCTCAAGATTCAGTCGATTGCCCGCCAAATAACATTGGCGCTTACAATGAAAATAATAATTAATCAACGTTCCATTAACTTTCATCCTTATCACCTACATAAAATCATCTTCTGTGAATGCATCTTCAAATAACTTCATCGCTTCCATCAAATCAAAATGTCCATCTTTTATGTAACGCTCCCCATCGTCCAAGTACAAAAGATCACCAATACGATCTTGAAAGCCACTCGCCTGCCGCCTATATCCATTGCGCATTTTCGGCGTATAAATCTGATAACAAAAATAGTCCATCTGGCTACGTACATACGATAACTTGATTTGCTTTTTGGCATATGGCATCTTTTGATCTTCCAATAAATCTTTGTAATTTTGCCAAACTTCATCGCCGCGTATTGTAGTGCTCACTCCGTCAATAGTTATGTCTTCGTTTGTGTTAATGAAAAGTGTTATGGTATCTTTTTCCTCAATAAGTGCCATGTGCTGATGAATCCCTTGGTAATCCAACATTTGCACTTTATTTTTTACATGTTTAAAATTCGCTTCATTATATTGCTCTTTTTCTCGCTGAACCTCTTGTAATACTTCGACATAAAATTGATAAAAATCTTTCTCCAATAGAATCTGTCGGTACTTTTCCATTCGCAGGTTAAACTGCATACGATGATCTTTTTTATAAATAACCTTTGCTTCATCCATATCAAAAAAATACACCACGCTACCTTCTTTTTTACACGAACGGTTAACTCTTCCTAAAAATTGCTCATCGGCATCTAGATATGCGATTGACTTATAGCCAACATCCATATCAATATCCACTCCGGCTTCAATAACTTGTGTCGTCACTAAGATACAATCCAAGAGATTACCCTTTACTTGCTCAAGAATATGTCGACGTGTACTTCGATTGTCACGCCCTGTCAATCCCAAGATTTCCATTCTTTGAGGCAGCTTATCTCTTTGGCGTATCAGTTCGTCATAAAAAAACATTGCAGATTTAACCGTTAAAAACTCAACAAGTATTTTAGTAGGTCCTCGTTCCTCTCTTATAGATACAATATGTGCCAATAATTGCTCAAAGTCTTTTTCTTTTCCTAAAAACAACGGCGTATCGACTAAACTATAGTCCAATTTTACACGGTTTTTAAACACCGGATGCAAAAAATATGTCTCAGGATTTTTAATCAGATTGGTATAGCTTGCCACTTCTGTGTCTAAGAGCGTATTAAGTTTAGGTAAGGTCGCCGACATAATGATTAGTTTCATATTGAGAAGTTTTCCGTATAGATCAAAAAAATGAATGATCTCTTTCCACAAACGAATAGAATAGCTTTGAATCTCATCTATAATAACCACACTGTTCACTAACTTTGCAAACGGAATATTAGCCTCTTTTTTTGTGTCAAATAAGAGCTTGAAAAATTGTACATGGGTTGTCACCACTAATGGATAATGCATAAATAAAAAGTTCATATACTCCTTATTATAATCATTGGCTTTTTCGTCTGGATGCATTGATGGGATGGGTGTAATCGAGTTAAGCACCTGTGGTTTAATCACACCATCTAAAGCATCTATAAGCGCTTGTTCTGTCTGTTCAATCAAGGTATTAAAAGGAAATATATATAGGAGTTTATTCGTCGCCTTATTTTGCTCACACATTTTTAATGCTAGATTAAGGGAGGTATTGGTCTTGCCGCTTCCTGTCGGCGCCTCTAAGTAATATATGGACTGATTCGGTTCTTGAATGTAGCTTTGCTCTGCTTCTAAAAAAAGTTCACTTCGCAAGTCATTAATCGACTTTGGTATACCCTTCGTCCCTTGTTGCCTATAGTGATTAATCTTCTGATAAAGTCCTGAATGGCGATATGTATACAGACACTCCTTCAAGACATCCTGAAGCCTTCCCATCTCATGAATCGGAACATATACCTCTGAGACAAATTCACCTGTTGCGGCATAATCACACGTTATCAACAGCGAATAAAAAAGCCTCGTCAAAACATAGTTTTGTCCCTCACTAAAGGATTTTGCATCAATACATTTTATATTTTTTTCTATGTAAGACCTATACATCTCGTATAAGATGTCTTCAATCGGTAGGTTTAACCCCTCTAGTTTTGTCTTAATCTCCAATGTATTGTTAGCGACTTGCTCGATGAATTTGTCCCAACGATACGCAAAGTCTATCAGGCTATCGAGTTGTCCATGGTGTTTACTAATCATATACCCAAAAAGATACACCATGTAATCACAGGCACCCATCTCTGATGGGTCTAAACCATCTCTCGCCTTGACCTTGTCCATTTCTCGTTGCATAATCCAGTAGTACAAAAAAGTTGAAAGCATCGAATGCTTGCTGTCACTTGAGCGCCCCTCTACATCTTTAAAGTCGGGATTATGCATTTTTTTCCATTGAAAAGCAGGATTTATCTTGCCTAAATCATGTAGATAAATCCCGTTAACAAACGCTTTATATACAAAGTCCTTTGCCTGTGTCGACAAACCGCTTTGATCTATGATGTTCTTAATACATGCTTTTAAATCACTTTCATTCAATGCACGTTCCAGGTATTGTTGCGTTAAGGTCATATGCGCCTTGAGTTTTTCAGCTTTTTTTCCCAACTGTGTATGCGCTTCAAAGC
Organism: Vallitaleaceae bacterium 9-2; assembly: GCA_038396585.1. Lineage (NCBI taxonomy): Bacteria > Bacillati > Bacillota > Clostridia > Lachnospirales > Vallitaleaceae > Vallitaleaceae bacterium 9-2. Next base: position 2,302,656 of record CP121691.1, read on the forward strand.
GATGAAACTCTTGTATATACTCTTCAATGTCCACATATAACTTATACATCTCTATTCCCCTCTAAATAAACTGAATAGTCTTTTCCTCGCAAGAATAAAAAACTGATTGTGCAGGATACTTGCTTATTGTCTGATTGGTTGCCACCAATGTTTTTAGGATATATCGATTCGGTCGTTTGGTTAAGCCTACCGGCAGCTGCTCCTTGTATAGATAAAGGGCTTGTCTAGGTCCTCGCATGCTTCGATCACTATTAAAGGTAACATTATCAAGCACAAACAAACTATGACATAGCGTCACTTTTTCTATCAGCTTAAACTCCACTTCCTTGGCATTTAATATGGTCGCCGGATGATCATTTTTACCTAGATATGGAACGTAGGTACATTTATTATGTAGCACATGCGCCTTTAATATATCCATTAACTTTGTATCGTCTGTATAGAGATAGATTCTCCACTGCGGCTCTTCCAACCAATACTCTCGAACCACCAGATTCCCACCTTGTTCCTTACTCGCATAACCTACACTATTATTAAAAACCTGCATTTTTTTTGAAAACATTCCATTTGAAGTCAGAGGTTCAATCGCCACCTCCAAGGACCGCAACCGATCATAAAAATCCGGAAATTCTTTTGCCACTTTGTGCTCTTGATTGTATCGATAGTGCTCCTCATAACCATTGAGCCCCAGCATTGCCCCAAGCATTCCATAGACAGCGACTTTATGAATATGCCCATAGGTCATGTAGACAAACTCGTTCACATCCGGTTGCTTAAACATGGCTGTTCTTCCTGTTAACGTAAACTGTAACCCTATCATTTAGATCACTTCTTTCGTAAAAATACTCATATGCTTCACCTTATCCCCTGTTATCCCCTCCACTTTGACAGAATATGGATTGTAATAGAGTTGAATACGCTGAATATCTTCACGGTCTAATAGCTCCGGTTTTTCAAAGCGAATAATATCAAGGTCATCCTTTTTCTCAAAAGAAATATATTCGGAAAGACTTGGTAAATAAGTGTCGATGTCGGTTTCAACGAACATAGTAAACTCATTTTCACATCCAACTTTACTATTGGTCGCAAGGGCTGTTGCCGAAGTCAGTGACGCATCTACAAAGGATGTATACGCCGCTTCTGTAAATCCTTCAAAGTTATCAATGAGTTCTTTGTATCCCTCATAAGCCAAAGGATTAATCACAACCGGATAAAAATAATGGGCTTCATTGCTGACAATCTTTTTCCCCAATGTGGAATTATCTTTGTCATCTCCCGTACTAAATGGGGATAAAATATCCTGGACTTCTACTTCGCTATGCTCATATTTATTAAATCCTTGTCCAACTTGAATCGCTCCTGTAATCGATATATTGTTACCTTTTTCCGCAAATGTTGCTCCAAAACACATCACATCAAGCGCTGAAAAAAGGTTTACGAGAACCTCTGTTGACGGAGTGTTTTTCTCAAGCGGTCCAAAGAGCTGACTGTAGCGTCCTTCCAGCGTTCTAGGCTGTAATTTTCCATCTTTACCAATCACATGGGACTTAATATATAGTATGCTTTCTCCTTGAGTTTCCCAATATTTTTTCATGCTATACTTTAACGCTTTATCACTTCCAAAAATCATATCATCACTGGTGGTCTTAGGTCTTCCCGTAAAGTCAGCGTTCCAGTTTGACATAATACTCTTGACCCCAACAACTCCATAGACGCGCTTATTCATCTGCATTACCTCCCACTTTTTCATAGAATAGGTTACTCGCTGTATAGCCTGTTAACAGCATCTTTACATCCACTTTGTTATCCGTACATGTATAGGCTTGAATCATTGCCATAGCGTTATTAAACTTACGATAATTTCGCGAAATATCATGATTGTATTTCATAAAGGCAAAGCGTATCTCCTTGATCAATTGCGCCGGACGTTTTGTTTCTAAAAACATATTGGCCATGCTGTGCTTTGTCGATTGCGATTTTGAACGGTCTAGCATATAACTAATGATTTGTCCTGATAGATAATAAAACTCATCATCCGTGTCACAATCTTGGGTTACCGGTTCTTCTAATTTCGTCGATAACATCTTGCGTAATTGAAGTATTTTTCCTGCCATATCTTCATCCCCTCCTTTTTGACTGATTAATGCTATATATAGATTCATGGCTTCTGCCGCCTTCCATTTTGGATAATCCTTATCGTGTAAGCGCTGGCAAATGGCGTGTGGCAGAATCTCTAAGGCAGATCTTAATCCGTTTTTTTGCCCAAGGCGAAAGTATTGCTTAAATCCTTCCCTAGAAGCTAATAAAAACTGCTTCATAGTCGGATTAATCTTTGTGATATCGCTTGCCTCTTGATAATAGACATAATGTAACCGCCCTTGAAAAATAAGCTGGTCTAATTTTTTTTCGATCATAAAGGGCTCTTCAAGGATATAGTCTTCCATAAGTTGTCGTTCTTCGCCACTTCCATGACTTACCCTTTGAACATTGGTTACAATAAGAGGCGCTTCTTTTTCAACAAATGGAACAAAGCTATAGTCGATAATTGTAGGAGCCATGCCCTGCTCTAATTGTATATAATGATACCCCTTTTGCCCATATGCTCGCTGATCACTAATCCCTTCTACAAAATCCGAATCCCCTTTAATATATAAGGGACCACTTTTTCTTGTCCCTAGCCAATCAAAAAAATACTTGTGCATAAGAATCTGGCGACTTTCAACAAAAAAAGGAATGGTATTATCCCGAGTCTTATGCTCTAAATATGGCTTCTTACTATTAAGTCCCATATTATTATTGGTCAATCCATAGATTTTTCCGTCGATAGTCTTATTATATGCATTTTTATTATACAGATTAGGGATAAAATATCGTCGTCCTTCTTGTTGATATAGCTCAGAAGGCGCATCAAAAAAAAGCTTGATATAATTGGAAAAATCTACTCCTTCAAGTTCTGCAAGTATGGTGTCCAGTTTATCAAGTATAATCGCCTTGTTAATCTTTACTTTATCTGAATCAACCGGAACCGCTAAGGTATGGTATAATTCCAAAGATTTCTTTTTTGAATTGTATTTTTGAATGGGGTCTTCAAGTGTTATATAATATTTTTCTATGCTATCAAGAAGTTGATGTTTTTCCAGAGCATCTTTTCCCATTAACTGATCTTTTTTCATAAAAAATGTCAAATAATTATTTGAATGTATTTTTTTAGTTGGATCAATCGGCTTATTCATTGCAATCAACGTTGAATAATAATCCCTCATTGCAAACCATGCATATTCTTTATCCGCTAGATGCCCGTCCTTGCTGTTATAGACCTTGACTATCTGTATATTTCCCTCATCATCCAATCGTACATATGCTCCGCTTTTCAAAACATAATTATCCGTAATTAAACGAACACCTTTTTGTTCATATGCCTGGCTAAACTGCTGAACTAATTGGTCAATCATGATCGCTTCCCCTCCTTATAATAATTAGCCACTACGTACCCCATACCAAGTGACGTCTTCTCCCCAATTCCCGTAGCAAGTGCCAAATTGGCAAGCTTTTGTGCTTCTGGATTATCTGCAATCTGTATCTTCACCTTATGTGCCAGAAAATGTATGGATTTATAGGGAATCTTAATTGGAATACGATTGGTCTTGATTAAACCCTTGCAAAATTGAGACACTTGAATCTTTTCCTCATAATAGTTATGGTATTTTTTCTCTAGCAGCCCTACGATACGTTTTTCAATAAATTCCAAAGGATTGTGTTCAGGAAGAACATAGCCTTCATCCGATGTTAAGACAATCGGAGTGATGGATACCAACTCTCGTATATGACCTTCGTCTTTCTTTTTCAAATCCGTTGCTATCAAATCCATCACTTCAAAGCTTGACGCTTTCATGCATTGTATTATCTGGTGGGCAAATGATTCTTCCAAACATCGGACACGAAAAACATAGATTCTACCTTTTTGATACGCCCTATTTTTCTCTACAGGATATAAGCCTGAGAAATTATAGTACTTAGGCATTAAATCTTTATGTGCTTTTTTAAGTTCTCTACTATTTAACATGGAATAATTAAGCGCTTCACTTAGAACTGTAAAGCTATTAAGATAAGGTATGTCCTTTTTAAGAACAACCGTAAACACAACCTCATAAATCAACATATCTTTCCCCTTCTATAGATAGTCTTATATCTATGCAATTATTTATTAACTCTTTATACAAATGCCTTTTTATTATATCTTCTATAATATAGCTAATCATATAAGCATTTTTTTGTCAATATCATTATGGTTTTTTCTGTTTTTTCTGTTTTTTACATTATTTTTATTCTGAAAACTAGCGCATATATTTGGGCAAAGGTACATTTGATGTTACGGTTCAACTAGATGGACCATCCTGTATATTTGTTATATACTGCCTATTTCAATACATCGTATGTTACTGTTCAACTCTAAAGCATTTTCTTGTCAAAATACCATTAACAAATTTCAATACAACGTTGTGGGTAAATTAGCCATATTTCAATACATCGTATGTTACTGTTCAACTAATGTAAGCGTCGAAAGTGGACCTTCCTTTGCATCATTTCAATACATCGTATGTTACTGTTCAACTAATGGTAACAGTATCAATCCAGCCTTTCTAACCGAATTTCAATACATCGTATGTTACTGTTCAACAGTCTTTACAGAATCAACCGTTTGAACAACATCATTATTTCAATACATCGTATGTTACTGTTCAACCAAGTTGAATCCGAAGGGAGAAAAAATGGATAGAATATTTCAATACATCGTATGTTACTGTTCAACCGGCACTATGTTTGACGGAATGTTTATTGTAGGCATATTTCAATACATCGTATGTTATTCAATACATCGTATGTTACTGTTCAACTGAAGAACCCCCTCAAATATCTTCACGATGAACAACATTTCAATACATCGTATGTTACTGTTCAACAGGCAATATGGAATTGGCTGAATATATTTTTGGTATATTTCAATACATCGTATGTTACTGTTCAACCAAGGATATGCCAATGGGTCATGGGAAAGAGATATAATTTCAATACATCGTATGTTACTGTTCAACTGCCCCAGTTATTAATAATTAGCATCGGAATTCCGAATTTCAATACATCGTATGTTACTGTTCAACAAAACATTGGTCGGAAAATGTTCTGTTAACTGTTATTTCAATACATCGTATGTTACTGTTCAACTGTTCTTGACCATGGCGATGTCCAAGATGTTCCTATATTTCAATACATCGTATGTTACTGTTCAACCAATGGAAAAAGGGCATCTCAAAAACAGAAAATTTCTTTCTGCCCCCAATTTTCAGGTTATCACACGTTTTTTTCCAAGTGTTTTCTCTTTTTAGTTAATCACAAGACTAATCACTTGTCAAGCCATGCTAGACTATGCTTTCCATAATTGTCAGAATTTTCATGCTTGGAACTTTTAATCACTCTCCATAGCTTCAGCCGTATTTTTTAACCAAATCGAATATTCTAATATTTCTTTCAGCACAAGCCTTTGATGCGTATGTGATGCATTAATTAACTCTACTATACATTCATTTTCATCAGTCGCCTGTATAAAAGGCAATCCTATAATGAATTCAATATACCAATTGTAAAGTGATGTTTCTTCTATATCCCCCTTACCTTTTTGCTGTTTTAAGTAGCACAACGTCGATATTATTCCATGTTCTTTAAATAGTATTGGAAGGCGCCGACATAAAGATTTCAACTCTGATTTTGACTCTTTATTGCATTTTTCTTCGATATGATAATATGCCCATAAAGCCCGTTTTCGATTCATCTGAATAGGTAAGCTATCAATATTCATGATTTACCTCCTCAATAACCTTAAGTCTACCTTTTCCAAGTGTCGTCCAACCTCCAACAAACATCTGAAAATTTTTGCTCGTCTGTTGATGCCACTTTTTCAAGAGGATTTGCTCACTAATCTCATTCTTATTATCTTTCTTCGAACTATTTTTATAAAACACCTCTTGTGAAAAACCATGAATATGTCCATAAAAAATCGTTCCTTCTGGCAATAACTCTACACTAAACAACCCTGAATCCTTAGCCGTACCTGTTGACTCGCTAACTCGAATTTGCGTTTTTTGCTCTGTAAAAAAGTTGGTAAAAACCTCCAAATTGTTGTGTGCCAAAATAACCAATCGTTCTTGAATATGTTTAAAAAAAGCTGATTTAAACGTGAGATCTTTTAGCAAGACACACTCAAAAGGATAATCCGCCAAATACATTCTATCTGGATATGTCGAGAAAACGAGGGCTTTATCTATACTATCTCTACTTTCACTTTCTGTAATCAGCATCTTTAGATCGTCCATAAGTTCAGTGTGAGTATCCTTGTCTATCAAATGCATATCTTGATATATTTGTTCCAATATAGGGCGCGAAGTTATAAAAGCATGAATTTTTTCAGAACATTCTACAGGAAAAGCCACCATGTTCAAATCGCTAAAAGCTAAAACACCTGGTTGTCTATCTCCTCCATAAAGTCGCTTCTGGGTATCTCCTATGCTTCCAAGGGTTTTATGGCGGTATGCACCTTTGATTGTTGTACTATCAATTTTAGGCATCCCATCTCTATGATTTCTTTGAATCGGCATATCTATCTGACTATTGCCCGAACTGGCTCCAACATGAATCGGTGTCAGTGCTTGATAGAATCGTGTTATTGTCATCGTCTATCCCTCCAATCCATATCTTCATAAAGTTCTAGAAGTTTTTCCTGAATCTCATCTATACCCCAAATCTGAATATTTGAACGATATGCTGCACGAACTGTGGTCATAATATATTCTATATCGTCTTCTTTTTTTGCCATATTACCGATTTCCTCATATCCTTTTTTTGACAAAGGCGTTATCAACACAGGTTTTCCATAGACTCCACCAGTCTCATACGCTGTATACATCCTAGCTTTTAATGTATCTGATGGCGCAATTCCTGCTTTGCATTCAATAATCACCAATTGCCCACTAACCGTCGTTATCACAATATCAAACTCACAAAGATCCGACCTATATTTTGACTTATCACCTCTTTTTTTGATGTTTACACTATGATATAAACCTGTAAAAAACTTCTCTTTCCCCCTATGAATGGATTGAATTGCATCTTTTGTCGCAACCAAAGCCATTTTTTCAAGCAAATATCCCCCCATATTTTTCTTATATTTTTTTATATCATCGTTAATGCTAGCAATGTATTCATCTTCCATACCCCTCTTTACTAACATATCATCCAGTACTTTTGGCTTTTTATTCAATTGTAATATATCTTCAACAAACTCAGTACCTTGTTTTTCAGTATCCTTCTGATGTACCTTTTGATTCAACTGTCGATAAGCCTTTTCCATGATACCCTTTTCATCCTCTGCCGATATAGGACTTTCTAAATAATTCACTGTTGAAGTTTGACTGGTCGTATACCCTGCAAGTTCAAGGATGCCATCCAGCATTATATCACTTCTTGAATAATCTATCGAAAACGCTTCAAATTCCCAACCTTTATTAGAATTTGTATAATATATCTGTTGTGTGTTCCCTTCCATATACATAATAACATCTTGACCATGGCGCTTCTGTTGCTTTTGCACCCAAGTCATAATATCTAAAAGCAGATTACGCTGACCTCCCGTTACATTCCATAACGTTTTCCTAGGCAATAATTTTTTAGGATTTTTTAAATCGGCTGTTAGCGTATCTTGTTGATAAAAGGTGTCATCCAATTCTTTTGTTAGATTACTTAGATTATTTTCCAATTCCACATTTTTTATTGTACACTTCATATTATTACTTTTTTTCTGAATATATTTGCTAAAGTTTTCGTCCCATTTGGGATTATCAAACCGCTTCATCTTGCTACTTGCTTCGCTTTTCATCTTTTTGGTCAAATTAATGATAGATAATTGACTGGAAGGATTTCTCCAATTATCTATCATCGTCAATGGCAAGTAGTTAACCACTTGATTTAAGGTAGAACAGATAACATAATTCTCCACATCTTTAAATACCTCATCATGTTTATTCATACGCATTCTTCTCCTCCCTCAAAAGGTGCTATCAAAAATTGATTATAGCCCTTATATGTTCCTTCGAGTTGATTGACAATAGCCGTAAGCTTTTCAGTCCATTCTTTTGTGTTATTTTTATTGCCTCCTGTATTTTTAAGAATAAGGATACTTCCTGGGGCCAAAATCTTTTGCAAATTATTTGCCTTGTTTTCAGCCATACTATAGCTACCCATATGCTTGGGGCGTTCTGATGCCCCGCCACACACTTCTATGTTATCTTTACACAGCTTTTCTCTAAGCGCTTCATGTACGGCATAGGTCATGGGTGTTGTAAGAATAAGCTTTACATAACTTCTTTTAGTTTCAAACATTGGCTGTTCAAATACAGGATGTGCCTGTTTTTGCCAATATATATAAGCCATTTTTCTTTCTCCACCTAATTGAAGTACTCGATTGTTTTTTTGAGGTAAGTACTCCATTCGTCCACTCATAACATATCTTGCCTGACTATCTCTAAAAGCAACTTGTTCGATTCGATAAAGGTGGTTATCCTTTGCCTGTCGATTATTTTGCTCTATTTCAATACCTATTTTTTCTTCTATACAAAAAAGCCTCTCCCATGAGACCAGATTTTCACTATCAATCTTTTCATTATTACAATACTGTTTAAACCCTTGTTGGGAAAGATACATTTGAGATGCTCGTGTATATGTATCATAGATATCATCTTTGGGTGTCAATGGTCGATATATCCATTTCTCCGCACTGATTTCAATTTTTTTATACTCAGCTTTTTTAATCGCTTTTGAATTATAAAATAAATCTATAGGTGCCGGAATCCAAAATGTACGATGACTAAAAAGTCCACTTTTTTCAATTTGAAGGTATGTGTCCATCGGTGGTGTCTTTTTATTGCGTATTGAATCTAAGGCTGTCTCAAAAAGTCCCTCTCTTAAAAAGCACGAAAATAAGCTTCCATACAGTGTCGATGGATAGGGTGTAATCATAGTAGGCACTTCATTGCTACGCTTTTTCTCGAATCGCGTCATATCTCGAAAAAACAGAACATCCATAGGAATGATCATACCGCTAAACGCTTCCAACTTTTTATTCTTCATTACTCTTGACCTCCTCTCTATGAATGCATTCTATCACTTTAAATAGGGAGAAAAAACCATCCCAATCAATGTATAAATGTGAGTACTCATATTCTTTAAAAAAATCTAACATTGTCTTTAGATTCGTATATGATATAACAGATATTGAACTTGTTCTCTCTTGTGATATACGTTTTATCTCATTATTAATAATGTTCTTAAAAGCAACTTCTTGTGTATGGATTTCAAATGTATTCCCCAACAATCGTAATTGATATTCTAGTTGTGGTATTTTACTAAGAGAAATTGCTTCTTTATCTTTTCTTGCACTCAAAGCATCAAGTGTGCTTAATGCTGCCAATGTATAAGGTAAATACGAAGTATATAGGGCACCTGAACGCTGTTTTAAGGTTAAACTCAAGCCATTTTTTCCTTTGTACCTATATTTGTGTTTGGTTGCTTCCAACTGATGACGCGAGAGTTTAATTGCACTTCTAAAGTCAGTCTCATGATGTGTCATAACTACAGCGACAGATAGCGTCACTAGTTTTTTATACCCTTCTTTTTGTAATAAATTATTGAGTTTATCCTGTTCTTCTCTTATCTCTGTTAAGACTTTTTCAATATACTGAACCGGACAAAAGAATAAGGCATCATCGCCTCCAATATATATGCGCAACTTGTTACATAAGCTTATCGCATCAAATCTTTTTTTAACTTCCTCTTCCCGTTTTTTTACTATGGATTCTATACTCTTATTCATTTCTTGAACTTGCTTTGTTAGCATGATTTGATGCTGCTTCAAGTCCGAGCCCTCTTCTAAATATGCTCCTGCCATATGTTTTCCAAAATCATCCACATCAAGCTGTATAATTCCATAGTAAGGCGTCGTAATAATTCCCTTTTTATACAGCTCGTTAGTAATGCGTTCTTGTGATTTTTCTTTTGATGCACTAACTTCTTGGAAATTAGCTTCGCTCATATTCCGCAGTGTGTTCCACGCAGCTATATCTGTTGTCGAAGGGAAGGGATGATTGTCATTTGACGCATGTTCACAATAAGAACATAGGGTCTCTTGTCCATCTACTGGTCGTTTTTTGCATTTCATACAAATCTTTTTGCCTGTAACTATAGTTATATTAGCTTCTTGATGTGCATCGTGCATTAGTGAATAGGCTCGATCAGCCTTTAACAACTCTAAGCGTTCATAGACTGCTTCATACGCCCGGTCATAGGTTACCTCTATATCTGTCCAGGGATAGATACTAATATATGTTTCTAAGTCCACATTATCATTTTTGGGTTTTTTTTCAAAAAAAAGCGCTAGTTCAAATTGATTCTTGTCAGAATAATATTCAAAAAGACAATAATTAGGTATCTGTGTACCTTTATTTTGAGGAATAATAATCGACTTTGTATTTGACTGGGCTTCTATAAAATCAATATAGCTCTTCATCTGTCTAGTAACCGCCTGACTATTCTTGAATAAATCAGCTGTTTTTATAGACTGCATAATATATTCTTGTATACCAGACACGGATATAAGAATCAAATACTTATTCATGTTAATCCCTCCCTTGTTCAAAAGTATTCACCATTGAAAACACACCATAGCCAACACTTTTCTTCGCCCCTAAAGAAATGTCACTGATGCACTGTGAAAAGTATTCTATAACAGTCTTGTTGTCAATCAAATCATTTGCTTTTTCAGTCGCTGACTTATCAATGCTAATATGAACTTTAAATTTAGCACCTTTTTTTACACTAATCATCTTGATTGGATTGGCTTTACTTTGTACGTCCTCTTCCTCTTCACTCATTGGTGTAAATCCATCAAGAGTAAGTTCAAGGGAATTGTTATGCTCTAAGCTTGGATATGCATCCCAAAAAATAAGTCTGCCTTGTTGTCCCCCCTCTGCTTCCACCTTTCCAAAGAGTTCATTAATTACATCCAAAGTTATGCCTTCAACTTCATGAGTCAGATAGGCTCTAAACGCTCCTTTTAAAGTGCTTGCAGGTATAAAAGGTATTCCTAAAATATGATCTAATTTCATCGAACTTTCTCGAACACTCGGTTCACCTAAACCTATGATAAGGTTTGTCAATAAAGTCATCGTTTGAGAACATATCTCTATATCATATGTAGCGGCATATGTTTTTATCATATTTTCCTTATCTTTGATTGCATTAGCCACTTGCTCCAACGTTTCTTCTTTTGAGTCCTTCCATACATGTTCCAGATCAATCGTAATCTTATGAGCATCTTTGCTGTTATTTGTTTGATAACGAAAACCTTTGTCAAATTTCAATTTATAATTTTTACTATAACAAAGACTTTTATGTCTATTTTTTATTTTCTCATACTGTTGGCTTGATTTAGCCTTTTCTTCATCCCTCACATCTTTATCTAGCAAAGTCAATGCTTCTATCACTTTAATCATATAATCATAGGCTAATTTAGTTGTAATTGGAGACATTAACTCCTTATCATCTAAGTATTGTACGAGTAAACTAGAAAAAAAAGGACTTGGTGATTTTTTATATGCCAAAAACTCCAATGTTGGATATAAGCCATTGGTTCGAATAAGGGTTGGAATATCCCGCGCTACAGATATAAGTTCTTGATTGTTAAGCTTATATTCTTGGCTCTTTTTATCATCAATAAACTTCAGTTGTTGTAAAATGTCCTTATGCATTTTTAGGTCCCCCTTCAATGACACGAATCAAACCTTTGCCTAAAGTTTTATTGCCGCCCATTTGAATAATTTTAATTTTTTGAACGATATTTTGCAATAATACATCTGGATCAATGTTTTGATTCTTGACTCGTTCTATCTCCTGGACATCCATAAATGTATAGAAAATAGTTTCACTTGGTACATATTCTTCTGTAAAAAGATGCCCTTCTTTAGCTATTCCACATTCATCATCAATTTCTATTCGTGTGTTCACTTCAGTGCACATTTCCACAAAATACTTAAAATCATTATCACTAATAATCACCGGATCCTTCATATGAGCTTCCAATGTTCCTAGCTGCTTTTTTATTTCCCGAAAAGTTTTATCCATTCCTGCTTTCATTTTTTCCATACAAAATTCATGCTCTTCTAAAAAAATGTTTTTATCAGAGTCCGTCTCATAAAAAGGGATATATTGCCCCTCTTTTAATAGATTGGTCATTTCTTCCAAGTGGTTGATATTCATTTTCTCTTGCATCAGGTTTTCTATATCTGTTATAAAACGTTGTAAGACATAGGGACATGTTATCCATCGAAATATACCTTCTCTTGTCTTTACAGGAAAAAAGAGAATTCTTGCATCAAAAAAAAGTAAGCTCCCTGCATGAGCCTCGTTACTATTTTCATCTTCACCAAATATGGCTTTATCATTATTTTGAGAAGCACCTTTTTCACTTCGAGCATAATGACTTCTATAAGCTCCTTTGATACCGGAGGCTTCGATAATTGGAAAACTTGTATGCCTCTCTCGTTGTATAGGCATCTTAATGTAGCCAAGGTCTTGACCACTACCAATATGTAAAGGTGTTGCACATTTATAGAATAATATGTTCATACTCTTCCTCCTGTTTTTTTAATTTTTGTAATAATTTTTGAGCATTATCGTTATTTCCTATAAAGCTACTGATTGTAAGAAACAACTCAGTTTTATATTTATACCCTTCTTTCACCCCTCTAAAACTTCCAATATATATATTTTCTTCCTTTGCTTCTTCATATGAAAAAATTGACGCATTCATGACTTCACACTCTTTATATATTGAATCATTTTCTTTTTTAAAACGAAACACATAAGTCAACTTCTCTTCCCCTAATATATTTTTCAATAGACTTTTATAACGGTCTCCTGACAAAAAAACAACTTCCTCTGCATATCTTTTATCAACCTCTCCTTTGACTTCAATAATCCTATAAACACCATTCAATTTTCTTTTTCCTTTTCCAAGTCCTCCTAACATAGATGCTCTTTGTAATGCATCTACATACTTCATAAGATATTGTGCATCGGAATTCTTTGCACGAAAAATAAGACTAAATTTCCCGCCTTTTTCTTGAGAGGTGTTCTCTTCGTCAAACATTAAAATATCTACTTTTGCCTTATGGGATTGTTCATCATTAGCTACTGCACTTCCGAAAAGTTCATTCGCTTCTTCTTTTCCAAAAAGCTGTGTATGCCAAAATCGCATTGCTCCTTTGATTGTGGTTGCAGTAATTCTGAGATTATTGTTCCCATCATGCACTTCTCCTTTTGTAATAAATTCACAGGTTACATTGACTTTTTTCATTGCCCCTCCTTATTGTCATCTCTGAATATATATACATAATAATCATGGTTATAAAATATTTAGTTTTCATTTTTTGGAAATTTTTTTGTTTTAATTTTCCCTTTCCCCTCAATGTAATATATTACTTTTTATTGTAACAAAGTAAACATTTAAATACAAGAAGAAAGCCTATCTCCATAAATAAAAGAAATAGACTTTTGTATTAATTTTAGATTCTTCAAAGTCACATAAAAAACAATACATTTTTTATGTATTTTTACTATTCAACAGAGTTGATGGCGGTGCATGGACAACGATTTTCACGATTTCAATACATCCTATGTTACTGTTCAACTTGCTTTAGCCAAACATAAAAAAGACAGATAAGGAATTTCAATACATCGTATGTTACTGTTCAACTCTTTGATTTTTTCAAAGGTTTCTTGCAAGAACGCTATTTCAATACATCCTATGTTACTGTTCAACTTAGACGATTACCTAAGGCTATAGAGACATAAGGGGATTTCAATACCTCCTATGTTACTGTTCAACATTTCTGTCTAACAGATTCTCAGTAGCCAACACTTATTTCAATACATCCTATGTTACTGTTCAACACTAGTAATGGAAGATGGTAAGCTTGCATCTGTCCAATTTCAATACATCCTATGTTACTGTTCAACAGAGTTGTAAAACTAGGAAAAGCAAAAGATTATCAAATTTCAATACATCCTATGTTACTGTTCAACTTCTCAAATGCAGATTGAATCTCATTATTTTCATCAATTTCAATACATCCTATGTTACTGTTCAACCAAAATACATAAATGAAGATTATCCAGATTGGTGGATTTCAATACATCCTATGTTACTGTTCAACACTACATTCTAATATTCAAATAGACGTTAAACTTGAATTTCAATACATCCTATGTTACTGTTCAACCAAGAGAAAAACAGGCTTTTGAAAAACGAAATTCTTTCCTAGCCCTTTTATTCTAAGGTTCTTCATGTTTTTTTCCAAGTAATTTACTCTTATATTGAAGCACATATAAAAACTCCTGTCAAGGCATACTGGTGGAGCTTTAGTGAAGTTGTCTGAAAATTCATACTTGGAACTTTTCGTAAAAAACCCGACCTCTAATCCACTATGATTTGGAGGTCGGGTTGAAGGTATCTTATTGTTGTTTTATCGTTCTAAATCATTGAATAGTACAATTATGGACAAATTCTATCGGCATCATTGTTTTTTCTGATACTTCTTGTTCCGTCATTCCTTGATGTAAAAATTTTAAAACAACTTCTTCCATCGGCTCTGCTACTTCAATGACGTGATTGTCAGGGTCAAGAAATCGCACTGTCCTTTGTCCCCAAGGGGCTTGGGTAAGGGGTTGAAAACTTTTTATGGATTCGTGCTGATTCAACAAATTGATAAACGTATCAAACTGACTTTCTTCAAAATACAGTTCAAAACCGTGTCCACATTGTTCATCATACACTAATGTATCCTGGGTATCACTTTTCCAGGCTTCACGTGTCATCATAGAAAACCCTTCCAAGATAACATATGTTCCCAAGTCCACACTGATGGTTTGATGTAAAATATCCGTATAGAATTTTTTGCTTTTTTCAATGTCTGATACAATAATCATAGGGCTATGAAATTTCATGCAATCACTCCTTTTTTTAATCATAAACTTCATGTTGATGCCTTTATTATATCAAAGTCGCTTCGTTGTCTCACTGTAAAAATCGGACATATTCTCCCGATACATTGTCGGTGTTTTATTCATGATCTTTGTAAAGTCGTGAATAAAATGTGCACTGTCATAATACCCTAGCTCAAAAGCCACTTCTTCAATCGAACATTGCCTTTGTTTAAGCATCTGTACCGCAAGATTGATACGCTTTACTCTCAGATAATTTTTACTGGATACGCCAACAACTGTATTCAAATATCTATTCATCTGTCGCTGAGAATAATGCACTTCTTTTTCTATAGCTGTAATCGTATCTTCTTTGCTCACACATTGCAGTATCTTTAAGATATGGCGTCCACGAATAAGTGTATCTGTTCTTACGACTAAAAGGTCTAAAAAATACATATCGAACTGACTAATAAGTTGATTCTGGCAAAGGGCATGTTGCTCTACTAATGCGATCAGCGAATGCTTTATAGCTATATTCACATCCTCCATATATAACTTCTGATTTAAAAGTTCTTGGCTATTGTTATATATCAATCGTGATAATCCACCTGGGTGAAATTCAATAAAGTACTTTTTTTGTGCTACCGGCGCCCCTGGCTCGATGTGCGATATTCGATTAAACGGTCCCCATATACGTACGTCAAATCGGTCATGATATTGGCTTATAATAATTGCCCCACCTAAATCCGGGATAAACACAGGTGATATATGTGCAATATCTGCTGAAGATGTTGTTATTGAGTAATAAGCAATATAAGGTCGTAGTGCTACGTGTGGTTGAAAATACATAAAATTATTATCATTTTTAGGCAGTATGTTACTCATGCGCATGCACTTCCTTCGACTTTTTTCTGTACTACTTTCTATATATAGTATACTTGATAACATCAAAAAAGGCTACTTACGCTATATGTAAGCAACCTTCATTATCAATCGTTTGTAACTAATTTTCTTCCCTGTTTTATATGCTTAATCTCACCAACCGCTTGCATCTGCATCAAAATATTACCCATCACCGAAGCCTCAACAGGACCTTTTACCACGTTAATCCCTAGTGTATTTGTTACATGTTCACATAAAAATGCGTCTTGGATACCACCACCAACCATGCATAATGTATGCACTTTCTTGTCTGTAATGGTTTCCAGTTCGTCCAATGTCCGCTGATATTCCTTCACAAGACCGTTGTAAGCAACGCGAGCGATGTCTCCTATGGATGTAAGTTCGACACCATAGTTTTGCATGACACTTTTTTTAATCTCTTTTTTCATACTTAACGGATTCATAAAGCGTTGGTCACGAACATCTATCATGTATTGATGCTTGGATTGGCTGGCAAGTCGACTGATTTTGGGATATCCAATTTGTGGATCTGTTTGTTCAAAATCTTTTTTTAACTTCTGAATAAAAAATAAGCCATTAATATTTTTTAAAAAGCGAACCGTACCATTGACTCCGCCTTCATTGGTAAACCCAGCAAGACGCGCATGTTCTGTTGTAATACTCTCTGTTAGTTCCATACCCATCAGAGACCACGTACCACAAATCAAAAATGCAGTATTGTCATCTCTTATCGGTGCTGCTGCGACGGCACACGCGGTATCATGACCTGCTACAGCAATTACAGGAATCGCACCAAGCCCCGTCTCTTCTTGAATCTCTTGTGTCAATTCTCCAACAATTGTCCCGGGAAGCACGATTTTGGGAAGACAGTGTTGATGCATGTTTAGTTGCTCAAAAAAACCTTGTTCATATGTTTTTGTGTGTGCATTTAATAGTCCACTGGTTGAGGCAATCGTGTACTCATTATACTTTTTACCACACAGATAATAGCCAAATAGATCAGGCATATAAAGCATCGAATCTGCATATTCTTGAATACATGGTTTTTTATGCAGGTCATAATAGAGTTGATAGATTGTATTAAAAGGCATCTTCCCTATGCCGGTTATCTTGTACATACTTTCTTCTGATATTTTTTCTTCAACTTCATCGATAATCTTTGTTGTTCGCTGGTCTCGATAGTGAATTGGATTTCCAATGAGTTGCCCTTGTTTATCAATCCATCCAATATCAACGCCCCAAGTATCTATAGCAATTCCTTTTATGGTTATGGCTTTTGTTGCAGCTATTTTTAAGCCTTGCTTCATCTCGTGAAACAGCTTTAAAAAGTCCCAATACAAGGTTTTCCCCAAAAGCACAGGTACATTTTCAAACCGATGCAATTCTTCGAGATGGATTTTATTATCTTGCATCCAGCCAAACATCATCCGTCCACTTGACGCACCAAAATCAAAAGCTATATATCCTTCTCTATACATAAACTAACCTCTTCCTATAATTCCAATTCAAGGGGATAATCTCCTAGACGCTCTACCTCAAACCCATTGGCTTTGAACTTTTCATAATCAAAAGCTTCCAACTCATCATAAGCAAGTTTATGAAATTCATAAAAGTTTTTCCAATATTCCCATCCACTACCTAAGTCATTCTCCAAAAATGCACGGGCGCAGTCAATTCCCATTTGCGGTGCCACATAAAATGCACCCATGGCAAGAATATTGACATTATTGCCAGTAATTGCCCGTTTTGCCGCTGCAACGCTTTCAACTACCGTTGCATGTACATGTGGGCATTTGCTTGCAGCAATATGTATTCCTGTACCTGTTCCGCAAAAAAGTAGTGCGCGTTCAAACTCACGTTCCGAAATTTTGGCTCCGACTTTTAAGCCTATACGATGAAACATCTCCGGGTCAGACTCGTCAGCTGATTTTACGCCTATATCTGTCACCTTCCATCCCCGTTCTTTTAAATCTGCAACAACGGCTTCTTTTAAAGGAAATCCTGCAAAATCTGCTCCTACTAATACATGTTTTTCTTTTACTGTTTTCATGACGTTTTCTTCCTCCATTTTCTTTTGTACATTCCAAGTCATTGATTGTATTTTACTTAATCACGCCTTTTCGAATAAGAACACAAGCATAAGTTGCTTCTTCACCTGTTTGAACAACGACTGAAGCCTTTTTCGTGCTTTCATAAAAATCAAATCGATTCATATATCCAATGGCTTGTTCTCCACGTGAATCATGCTCTTTCACAAGGTCTTTAATCTCACGCCATATTGGAATATCTAGAGTTTCATCACAGAGTTCTTTTTCCATAAGTACTACAGGCGTTTTTACATAGCTGTCTAAAGGAATCATCTCTAATATGGCTTTCATAATCTCTAGGGTTCCTGTTGCATCATACCTTACTAAGTTCCCATTATTCGCTTTTGCAAGAGATACTCCCGGAAAGTTACCATCACCAATGACTAGCACATCATTATGTCCCATTTCATCAAGATACTTTAATAAGTCTGGTGTAAGTATTTTAGGTACATTCTTTAGCATCCTATCTCCTCCTTACTCTACTGTTTTCTGTAAAATAGTTCATAACCATTACTGCAATCAATACACCACCCCAGATCAGCGGAATATAAAAGCTACTGATCTGCGGAAAACGATTTAACCCGGATGCTAGCATCTGAAGTACCAAAATAGCAAGAACAATGCCACTGATTTTTCCTTTTCCACCGTCTGGATTAACCCCACCTAACACGACAATAAGCACACATTGAAGTGTATATACTTTTCCATAGTCTGCTCGGGCAGAGTTGTAGTTTGCCATCATTATAAGCCCCGATAACGCCGCTGAAATTCCTGAGATCATATAAGTTTTGATAAGTACACGTGTTGTTTTAATTCCAGAAAATTTTGCTGCCGTTATATTAGTTCCCGTCAGATACAGTTTTTTTCCATACGTTGTGTTGTTTACTAAAAAAGCTACGAGAATGACCATTACAACAAAAATGATAAGCTGATTGGGAATAATGCCAAAAAGCTTATTGGTAATCAACTCAGAAAACTCCAAGGGAATGCCGCTAATAGCCTTGCCTTTTGTCAAAATAATTGCAATACCGCTAAACAGTTCAAAGGAGCCTAACGTAGCTAAAATCGGCGGTATACGAATAACTGAAACCAAAAACCCATTAAATGCTCCTGCTAATGCACCCAATAAAATTGCAAGCATAAAAATCAATGGAATAGCTACTGACATTAAACTACCGTCTGAATTAACGAGTTGCTTTAACACGATTGCAGAAAAAATAGCCGTGAAGTTGGCTACCCCAACAACAGACAAATCAATTCCTCCAAGAATCATACATAGCATAACGCCCAAGGCCATAAGACCAAATTCAGGAAATTGTGATGCCATGGTTTGAAAATTTATTAATGAATAAAATTTGTCAAACTTAAATATAGCCATAAACAACATCCAAACGATCATCAATGTCACAAGACGTGTGATGTAGACATCATTCTTATAGATAGATCTTAGATAATTTTTATACTGTTTCATTGCCTATCCTCCGTCCATTTTTGCTTTGTTTTTTTATCTTTCTTTTCTTTTGTATCTTTAGAGCACTGATTCCCGTTCCTACAATAATTAATACACCTAAGAATAACCCTTGCCAAAATGTTGGAATGCCTAATAAAATCAAGGAGTTTTGTACGAGAACGATTAACATGGTCCCTAAAATACATCCTAATAGCGTACCGGCTCCGCCTGTAATAGCAACGCCACCTAGGACAACGCCAGCAATAATCATCATCTCCATGCCAAGCATGTTCGTCGGATGCAATTGTCCCATCATACAGACACGAATAAGTCCTGCAAGACTTGAAATCATTCCAACCGCAATATATAAGGTGAGCTTAATTCTTTTTACATTAAATCCTGCACGTTCTGCGCTGATTTCATTGCCTCCGATTGCATAAATTCCTCGCCCATACATTGTATGATTTAATATGAAATATACAATAATCAAGACTACCACTAGGACAAGAATTGCACTTGGCATTCTTGAAGTCAATCCAGACTCGGGATTTTTTGCAACAAAAAGAGACGCTTCGCCAAATGCTTCCATACCTTTTGGTAAGACAGAAATCTGTACACTTTCAAGAACCCCTTGCATAATCCCTTTAAATAAACTTGCTGCACCTAATGTTACAATTAAAGGCTGTAGTTTAAACCGAGATATCAATATGCCATTTACCGCACCAAAGGCTCCACCAAAAATCAAGCAAAGAATTACAGGCAAAGCCATCCCACCTTGATAATCCATATTGATTAATATCTGTGTCGTTGCATATACACTTAATGACGCCAATGCAGGAAAAGACACATCAATCCCGCCTGAGAGTAAAATCATAAATGCCCCAATTGCAAATAATCCCGGAACAATGAGTGCTGAAGTTAAGTCCACCAAGTTGTTCGGTGTAAAAAATTGACCTGATTGTATTTGTATTAATATACTTATTAAAAGAATAACCAGAAAAATATAAAATTCATTATGCTGTACTATTTTTTTTATTTTATTCTGCATCTCCTTTCTCCTTTCACATCATCTTTGCTGTCAGTTCTTCTACATTCGTTTCTGAAGTTTTCATTGTTGCCATAATCTGACCGTCTCTCATGATTAATACATCTGAGGACAATGAAAGAACTTCCGGAATATCATCCGAAATAATAATGATAGCTAGTCCTTGATTGGCAAGTTTTTTAAGCACTTGATGAATATCATACTTTGACCCAATATCTACACCCACTGAAGGTCCATTCAAAATTAATATATCCAAATCTCTTGCTAACCATTTTGCTAAAACAATACGCTGCTGATTCCCCCCTGACAATGTATTGCATGCGTTATCAGGATTTGGCGTTGCAATCGATAATTCTTCGACCCACTTTGCAATCTCATCATCGACCTTCTTTTTATCCAAAATCTTAAATTGGTTAACCATATTATCGATTTCTGATATAACGATATTATCACCAATACTTCGTTGGAGAAATAGCCCTTCTGTAAGTCGATCTTCGGGTACATATCCAATCTTATTGGCCATGGCTACAGACGGGCTGTCAAGTACTACTTTTTTTCCATTTATGATAACCGTCCCTGAATCCGCTTTTTTCATTCCAAATAAAGATAAGGCAAGCTCTGTTCTTCCTGAGCCTAAAATCCCTGTTATACCCAAGATTTGCCCTTTTGCAAGTGCAAACGAGACATCCTCATAACATTCGCTTAATGTAAGATTTTTCACTTCAAGTATGGGCTTGTCTTCGATTTTTTTAGGGACAAATGCTTTTTCTACAAAATTTCTACCTGTCATATAATACGAGAATTTTTCATTATCTAATTCTTTTGTTTTTCCGGTAAAAACCAACTCTCCATTGCGAAGAATTGAAAATTTTTCACATATTTCAAACATCTCATCTAATTTATGACTTACAAATAAAATTGCAATGCCTTGTTTTTTTAAATCAAAAATTATTTTGAATAAGGCATTGACTTCTTTTCTTGTCAACGCTGTTGTCGGCTCATCCATGATGATTAACTTCGCATTAAACATAAGGGCTCGACATATAGCAATCAATTGCTTACTTGCAACAGGTAAGTCGCCTACTTTTGCATCAAGGTCAACACTAAAGTTGATTTTTGCTATCGCTTCTTGTGCAATCTTTCGCATGTTCTTTTTATTTGCTATTTTACGATTATTCGCAAGTTCAGTGTTAAAGGCTAGATTTTCCATAACTGACAGGTTAGGGAAGATTGAAAAATCTTGATATATGACCTGTACCCCATTGCGAATCGCATCAATCGGCGTGATTTTCTTAAATGTTTTTCCGCTAAATTCTATCTGACCACCATCGGCTGTATGTACACCGGCTATCACTTTAATTAAGGTCGATTTTCCGCTCCCATTTTCACCTGCTAAACAATGTATTTCACCTGGCGCAATTTCTAGTGAAACCCCTTTAAGTGCTTGAACCCCGGTAAAAGATTTCTCTATTTCTGAAACTTTTAATACACTCTTTGTCATCGTTTCATTTCCTTCCAAAATCAACTGTTTATGATCACATTATTAGTTATTGGCATTCTATGCTATGTCTGCTAAACAATCAGACATAGCATAGACCCTATATCATGTTGAATTTAAAATCCAAAGCTATCTACATTATCTTTATTGATTACAATCCAGCCTTGACCTTCAAGAACCTTATCGCTACCTTCTTTAAATACAACATCTTCATATCCTTCAACCCCTAGGTCCATATGATTTGTTATCTCTTCTCCTCGCAACATTTTTACCGCGATAGAAGCCATTGCTTTTCCTGCTAGCGCCGGGTCCCAAAGAGTTAAGGCATCTACTGAACCTCCCTTTAGGATTTGTGCATTTGCTGCCGGTAATCCTGTTCCTGCAGTAAAGACTTTTCCAGTAAGCCCTAACTCTTCTATTGCTCTGGCTATACCTGGCGAATCAAAAGATGAGGTTCCCATAATCCCTTTTAAATCCGGATATTTTTTTAGAAGTTCTTTTGCTTTTTGGTATGCTACATCTCCATTATCTTCTGATTCAACACGCGGTTCAGCTTCAAGTAATGTCATATTCGGATAAGCTTCTTGTTGATGCAATACGCCTCCATCTGCCCATTCATTGTGAGACGCATTAGTAACATGTCCCACCATAGTTGTGTATATTCCCTCTTCTCCCATTGCTTTTGCAAGGTTATCCATAATAAACGCTCCGTATTTGTCATTTGAAAATGCTTCAATGTTATAATCGGTATTTTCGATTGAAGCCCCTTCATGGGATACCACAATTATTCCAGCTTCTCTTGCTTGCTTTAATACAGGTTCTAAACTTTGTGGATCAACCGGAACAACACAAATTGCATCAACATCAGCGGCAATCAAGTCAGCGATAAGTTGTGACTGAAGTGTTGCATCAATTTCAGGTGTTCCTCTTTGATAGATATTTAACCCTGTTTCACTTTGAAATTCTTTTACACCTTCTTCCATCCGCACAAACCATGGGTTTGTAGCATCCTTGGGTACCACTACGATTTCCCATTCAGATTCATCCGAATCGCTTGCTGTAACATCGCTACTTCCCTCTGAGGATGATGCTTGAGACTCTCCTGACTTTGCCTGTTGATTCGTTTGGTCACCTTTTGGTGAACATGCCCCCAGTGATAAAACCATCACCATTACTAAAAACATTGCAACTAATTTTTTCATATCTTCCTCCTATTTTTTTATTTATTTAATTAGGTGAAACCCCCTAAAAAAATCAAACGCATTAAATTCAAAATCATTAAATCGATTTAATGATTTTTCAAAAAAAATAATTCCTTCTTTTGTGTTATCGAATGTTAATCCCTTTTGTCATAAGCATTTGTCACTTCATTCTTTTATAAACTTACTTTGCCATATATTCTCTTGACTAAACTGCTTCACAATCGTTAAATCGATTTAATGATTGCGTAAAAAAATTATATCGATTTACGTATAACAAATTCTTGCTGTAACAAAAGATGTGGCATATATACATTTTTTTTCGTCAACAGCTGTGTAACGATGTCCCATGCTGCGCTTCCTATTTGATTTGCATCTTGTGCAATGGTTGTAAGTGCCGGTTCTAAAAAAGCAGAAATCGACAAATTATCATATCCTACTACACCAAAATCATCCGGTACTGAATATCCTTCATCTTTTATCGCACCAATCATGCCGATAGCAACTAAATCTGATGTTGTGATAAACACCTCTGGTAGTTCCTCAATTGTTTTGGTTGCTAATAATTGTTTCATCAAATCGTAACCTGCCGTTGTTTTGTTTAACTGAAGGTTTTTTTCAACAAAAATGTAGTCTTTTTTTATCTCAAGGTGATGCTCACGCATTCCTTCCATATAACCATCGTATCGATCTTTTAAGTTTGTCATTGTTAAGGTTTCTGTTACAAAGCCAATACGTGTATAATTTTTTTTCGTCAAATAATTAATCACTTGCTTAACCATAGAACGATTATCAAACTCTACCGATGGGAAAATATTTTTTCCATTTTCGTAGCTTCTATCACCTAATATTATCGGAATACCCATTTTTTTCACGTTAGATAGGAGTGCTTTGTCATCATTACTTCCACCTATGATAACAATGGCATCCACACTTTTATTAACTAATACGTCTAATTCAATACGTTCACGTTCCAAGTCATATTGAAAACTGCATAGCATAACTGTATACCCATCTTCATAGGCCATATCAATAAAACTACGTGCAATTTGAGAGTAGTATTCATTGGTGATATCTGGAACAAGCAAACCTATCATTTTAGATTCACTTCGTCTAAGCCCTCTAGCCATTGCATTCGGGGTATAATTTAATTCCTTTATTGCCTTAAAAACTTTATTCTTTGTTTTCTCTGAAATTGGCGCAGTATCGTTAATCACATGTGACACTGTTCCTTTTGTGACTCCAGCTTTTTTGGCAACATCTGCCATTGTCGATTTTTTCGCTATATTTTTATTGTTCATAATTCACCTTTGTTAAAACGTTTTAATGATTTATATGTGCATTATATACATTTTATTCCTATTTGTCAACCGTTAAATCGGTTTAATGATTTTCTCCATTGGTTTTCCTTTGGCTAATTCATCAATCAACTTATCTAGATAGCGTATTCTTCGCATGATTGGTTCTTGCACTTCTTCAACTCGAATCCCACATATTACACCTTTAATTTGTGATGAAGCTGGGTTAAAGTTTAGCGCCTCTTCAAAAAACACCTCAACAGATACGTTTTGTCTGACCAATTTTTCTACCTCTTCTTGACGATATCCCGTCAACCAGCATATGATTTGATCTACTTCTTCTTTCGTACGCCCCTTTTTTTCCGCTTTAGCTATATATAATGGATATACTTTCGAAAAGGGCATCGTATAAATTTTGTGTTTTCCCATACAAATCTCTCCTTTATTCATTAGTGATGTTGCCCTGTTTGGTAACACCACCGAGTAATTTTTTCGATTAAGTCTATCGGTATCGGTTCTGTATAAGGGAATTGAATCGCACCTTTGCTTGTCTTATAAGCTTTTAGTGCCTCTGAAAAGTGAATAATCGCCTCTGGTCCAGGATAAAGACCAATATGTTTTTTAAATGCTGCAAAATGAATGATATTATGGTGTTGCCAAAAAGTCGGCATCCCCCATGCAATCCGTTCTTGTGCCTCTGGAATCACTTGTATAATAGCATCCCTCACTTGATACAACAAAGGACGTATCTGATTATCTTGTTTTTCAATATAGTCAACGATGCAGTTCTTATCATTTACCATCTTATCATCCCTTTCGCAGTATTAATACTATGTAATTACTGTATCGACGATCCGCAATATTCACATTCGCCTGCTTCGCCAACAATCGTATTGTTCGCTCCACAGCTCTTACAAGCAATAACTTTTGTCGTTGGGTTTGTTGTAGGAGAAGCTTTAACCGATTTGTCATAACTCTTTACCTGAACATTAATATGTGTCTCAGTGTATTCTTCTTGGACAAGGATTTTTCCTTCTCTAAAGTTTTTGGATGCTTTCTGTAATAGCAGGCCTCCGCCCAAAGTATATCCAAAAAGTACTATTATTGACCCATCAAATCCTGTCTCATTGATAAGGAGGAATCCAGTTAATGACATAAGATAAAACAAAATCGCCAAAATAAAGAGAAGTACACTTACAACTTGTCTAAGTTTTTCCCATCGAGTCGCTCTTTCACTAAGCAAAAAAAATCCAAGGGGAAAAAAGAAAATAAATGATGCAATAATAGCCCCCCAATGATGTTGTTTTGCTATGCGCTTATTTTTTTTCATGTTATTTTCCTTTCTACATATTTATGCAATTGGCGATCCACAGTATTCACATTCGCCTGTCGCTTCAGTTATTGTATTGTTTGCCCCACAACTTGTACAAACCACCACTCTTTTCTCAGGCGTTTTTTTCGTAGCATCGACACTTTTTAGCGCACTGTTAAGTATTCCATCCATAAATTCGTCATCAAAAAAATTAGTGGTCATCGTTTCCCATTCAATTTGTTCTTCCTTGCTGTTTATCTGCACATTTCGTTGTGTTTCTTTAATCGATTGAGTGTTTTGATGCACATTTTGTTGCGTTTCCTTAATCGATTGAGCGTTTTGATGCACATGTACACTTTGCGATTGTCTTCGAAGTTTCTTTGAAAATCTATGTGTCAAAAAGCCTGCAACTATAAAAATCAATGCCCAAAAACCACCCGCGAAACCACCTTCAAGAGATATGGATAAGGAAAATAAACTCACGCCAAAAACATATAGAAGTATTGAAACTACAAACATCACATCAATCAAAATCCTATTTGACTTTTTTATAATCATCTCCCGTTTTATGAGAAGAGCAATACCAATTGGGAAAAAAACTATCATTGTAAATATTATGAATGGCCAAGAATATGGCCATGCTATTTTTTGATCATACATATTAATTTTCCTTTCTGTTAAAAACTTCCACTTTTTTTCATTTGTCTTGAACGAAGCTCTATCAGATTTTGGACTTCATTTATTTTTTGTTTTATTATAGCTTCCTCACTTGACTCCAACAAAGTCATCAATTCTTCTAGTCCCGATAAAATCTCATCCTCGGTACCGTTTAACCTACTTCGATTACTATACTCAAGACCTTCCATTAACCGATTTAATTCAGATGCATATTCTGAGTTTTCATATTTTACCATTATTTCTTGCGCCTTATGAAGACTCTTTTTTATTGATAAAGAACTATCCATATAATCCTGATTGCTTTTTTTAGCTCTCGTATCAAAGTACAACAACCACACATCAATAATTGCAACGATTGCTATCATAAGTAGATTAATTAAGATATATTGCTTAATGAATACAGGTCCAATATTTACAAAAAGAATAGATAAAATAAGCACCACTGCCAAGTGTATTGCTGACAGGGTAATATGTGCTGCACCGAGAATACTTTCCCCAAACTTCAATACTTTGACTGTACCCATTACTTCCACTACTAATAAAAACAGTAAGGATAACCATCGCATAGGTAAAGTAAAGATATGATCAAAAGTTAACAGGTAAAAAATAATTGTAACCCCTATAATAATGCCACCACAAATTAACGTAATTACTCCACGGTTATTTTTCATTGTCTCCCCCTTATCTTGTCGATGTTCCGCATTCTGGACAGAACTTAGCATTCGCATCAAGTGTTGCTTGGCAGTTCGGGCATTGATTCACTACACTTTGTCCACATTCTGGGCAAAACTTGCTGTTTTTGGGTAGCGTCACTCCACAATTTTCACATTGTTTGCCTACAGGTGTCCCACACTCAATACAAAACTTTGAGTTTTCATTTATCTTCGCACCACATTCCACACATTTCATCATATCTTTTGCTTGTTCTACAAGTGTTGTATCATGTCCACAATGCTTACAAAAACGCACATCTTGTTCAATAGAAGCATGGCACTTTGGGCATTGTTTTTGTCTGGACGTATTAATCGTATTGCTCAGTCCACCAAACTGTTGTCCAACCATGCTTCCAACACCTGCGCCTACGCCTAAACCGATACCCGCGCCCATCAAACCACTTTGCATAGAGCCGGGATTGGTTGCTGCACCTTCAAGTGTATCAAAAGAGCGTTCTTGTTGATAGTTATATCCCACAATATCCATCTCAGCTTTTTTTGCCAACGCTTGCTTAAGTTTCTTGACTGCTTGATCTTCTTCTGGAACGTTGATGTCATTTACATAAAATGAAACAAGACGTATTCCATATTCCTCAAATGTTGGACGGATACGTTCCAATAAAAAGCTTGATATTTCATCCAGATATGCATTTATTTCAAGTATACTAATATTTTCATGAATTAAATAAGAAGAAATTGCATCCTTAGCCCGTGTTAAATACACACCTCTAAAATATTTTACTAGGTGGCTTTTATCCAGTTGCGGAAGATTCCCCATTAATTTAACCAAAAACTTATGTGAATCTTCTATGCGAATACCAAATTGCCCAAATGCCCTAACCGGAATAAAAATATTATATTTTGGATCTTGTAATTGAATAGGTGTAGATGTCCCCCACTTAACATCCAAAGAAAAAACTTTGTTAACAAACCATACTTCTGCACTAAAAGGAGACCGTTTACCAAATGGAAGATTAACCAATTTATTCAATACCGGAATATTTTCTGTGCTTAGCGTATGCCTCCCCGCTTGAAAGACATCACACACCTTACCACCTTTAAATAAAATAGCTTCCTGTGATTCATGTACAATTAATTGCGACCACGTTCCCAATTCACTATTTGGATATTTCCATGCAAACACATCTGGATTCCCATCATACTTAATAACATCAACAATTGCCATATTATATTCACCTCATTTAAATCACTTTGTGATTTTATATTTTTTGCTCATGAATTTTATAAATTCATATGCTTTTTTCTATCATACTCTGCGTATAATTCTACTACGTAATGTGCTTTTTTTCAATAGCTTCCCCGTTTTTTCGGCATTTGCTATAAAATCACTTCAGCTTTTTAAGTTTAGCTCTTCTATATTATTGACAAACCTCTATACATTATGTAAACTAAGCACATATTAAATTAGAAAAAGGTGATGGATCCGACATATCCGATGACATCAAATCATTGCCATGGGTATGCTTGGAAAAGAGTAGATAAAATCAATTAAACAGGTCAAAAGTCAGCTGTTATACAGCTTTGTTTTTGTTCGTTATTTTGATTTTATTTTACTCTTTTTTGCCTCTCACGTTAAGAGAAAAAGCCGTAGAGTAGAATCTACGACTTTTTTTGTTTATTTTTTTACTTTGAAAGGAGCATAATAAATGCAAGAAAAATTAAAGATACTTTTAACCCCACCAGCTTTGTATGAAAAAACAACCACCGCTTTTTGGAATGACACACATATTTCTAAGCAGATGCTCAAAGCACATTTGAACCCTAATATTGAAGGTGCAAGTAGAACAAAAAAGTTCATAGATGAATCTGTCGCATGGATACATCAGATGATTCCACCAACAAGCAATCCCTTGCTACTAGATGTTGGTTGTGGTCCCGGAATATATGCCGAAAAATTTGCTCACTTAGGTTATCAGGTAACCGGTATTGATTTTTCAAAGCGTTCTATTGAATACGGCCGTTCATCTGCAAAAAAACAGAATCTTACCATCAATTATCTATACGAAGACTACTTACAGATACACCTGCAAAAAGAATACGACCTCATCACAATGATCTATTGCGATTATGGCGCATTAACCAAAAATGAGCGAAGTATACTTTTAAAAAAACTATATCATCATCTAAAGCCAACAAAAAAAATGTTACTTGATGTATTCTCCACTAAAAAATTCATTGACTTCAAAGAAATACAAACTTGGCAAAGCTATCCACAGGGCGGCTTTTGGAATAGAGCACCGCATATCGCCTTACATCGCTACTGTAAATACCATGACAATGTAACTCTCGAACAGACGACTATTTTTACCGAACAAACAATGGCAACATATAATCTATGGACAACATATTTTACCATGCACTCATTAATCAAAGAGGTAACCGATGCCGGTTTTAAAGTATGCAATGTCTATGGTGATGTTAAAGGAACTCCATACGAAGACAACCAAACGACTTTAGCTATTTTAGTAGAAAAATAATGCGCTACCGTTATTTATGGTATAGCGTAGCACTACTGGTCTTTGCCGTTTCACTTTCTGCATTGAACACTAATAGATTATCCTCAATCGTATACGATATATAATACTCGCCATTTTCCTCATCAACTCCTGATGATTGTGGTGTACCCATAGCCGAAATCACTTCTTCTATTGTCATACCAACAGTTACCTCGCCAACCACAGCTCCCTCACCAAGGAAAATGGCATTGACTTGCTCTGTCTCCAGATCAAACGAAAATGCAATTAAGTGATCTTCATATCGCCAAAATTCACTTCCTTGGAAATCACCTGAAACATATGCATCGCCAAAGAATTCTAGGATTTGATCCTTCGAGCTTGCGATATACTCTAGCACGCTATCTGTCTGAGGCTCAATCGCAGCTTCATCCACATCTTCTGTTGCCATTGGTTCGCTATTACCATCTAATGCATTGATCTGCATTTGGATCTGATTTTTTATGTAATCTAAGTTTACATGACGTTCTTCAAGCTGAATCGCATAAGAATCACGTTCGTTGACTAATACATCAAGTTTGGCAATATTTTCGATGGCTGTCTCAGGGATTTCTCTAAACACCTTGATTGTCTGTGTAAAGCCGCCTTGCTCTGGTGCAAGGGTTACTTCTTGCTCTCCAGCTTCAATAACATATGCTGAAAACAAACCTTGTTGGCTAAATTGCGTTACTGTCGTCTCAAGTATCGCTCTTTGGTCACTTGGTATATCCCCAAGAAAAGGTACATATTCCGTGAATGCTATTTCATAATAGTTTGTATCTGCATCTTTGACTTCAAGTATTTCTAATAAACCATCATAACTTGTTCTCAAATCCTGTACCACATAAGCATTTAATACAAACACTTCTTTTGAAGGCACTTGAGATTTAATCTCGTCAATCTCCGTTTCCTTAGCCTTTATCAAATCATTAAACTCTTGAATCTCTTCTTTTTTTCCTTCTAGAGAATCTAATTGCACAGTCAATTCCTTAAGCTTCTCTTGATCCGCTTGTTCAAGTAGACTGTATTCCGATATGATCTCATATACTGTTGTCAACTCTTGTGCTTCTGCAGCTTGTCTTATTTTATCAATATAATACGCATTAATTTCCTGCTCATCAAAAACAGATAAATACGTTGCGAGCGATTTTTTAATTGAGCTTTTTTCCGGGGACTTAGCAAATAATTCTAAGACTTTTTCAACAGAGATATTTTTAGTCTTAGACTCCTCAAGATTGTGAAGGATCGTCGTCTTGATAAATTCAGACCCTTCTGTGTCTGGATTAAAAACATATTCTTCTAAGGCATGCACTTCATCTTGACTTGTCTGATTCATTATAATCTTAACAGCTGTGGTTACTAACTCTTTTTTTTCATTCTCTTGTGTATCTTCATAGTAATCAATAAATTTAATAATCTTTTCGTACTCCCCATTTTCAGCGAGCACCTGTAAATCTTGTGACGTAATCGTATCCATCTTTTCTTGATAATCTGTTCCAGCAACACTTGAAATACTTACGATTAAGACAATCGAAGCAAGAATAACTAATCCCGATACTTTTTTTGGCATGCCTTTTTTAAAAATCAGCTTAATAATTAGAGAAATAACCCCTCCTAATAATCCTAGTAAACCTAATAAAAATAACGCTGTGTCCATAAAATCCTCCTTGTAGTATATCGTTTTATGTTATTTATAAACACCCCGGATATAGTTTATCAGCATTATTTAAAGTTGGCAATTTTTTTATTTCATCTTAAGCATATTTTTTTGAAGCTATTATATTCCTCAAATCCGCTTATGTTATATTTACCTCTAGATGATCGTTAACATGTAAAAAGCTCTACTCCTGTCAACTCCATATATATTTCATTAAGCTCTTTGGGTGTCTCTTGCATCCCTGTCTTTACCCAGCGTTTAATCACACTAACTAAAGCCGATGCATAGAATGTGCCAAGATAGCTATATGCCTTATCTGAAACCGGACAAGACGCATTCAGCTTTTCAGTTAACCCAAGTGCGTCCAACTGATTTTCAAAATCATTAAGTACACTTAGCATATCGTTTTGTTCCAAAAGTTTCAAAAAAGACATATTCTCAGACCATACATCAAAATAAAATGCTCCCATTGTTTTGTAATCAAAACTCCTGTCTTCATCATAGGCCTTTAATCCATTCTCAAAAACTGAAAATATATAATACGTCAACACATCTGTCTTCGTATTAAAATGCGCATAAAAGGTGTTGCGTACAACGCCTGCACTTCGTGTAAGTTCTGATATTGTAATACTTTGAAAAGGTTTTTCTTCCATTAATTTGAACATCGCTTCAACAAGTAAATCAATCGACCTTTTTCCGTTCATATTAACCGGTTTTTGTTTTAACATAAGCACTCCTTATTAGACAAATCTGTTAAAATGTGCGTATTTACACATTCTTGTGAATCTGTGTAAATACTTCTAATTGTATTGACGCATTTATTTTTCCATATTATACTACGTCTATCTTAATTGAGCAAATGCTTAAATTTAAGCAAACGTATATTTTAAATTGATTGCAGAAAGGAGCCTCAAATGAAAACAACTATAATATTATCCCATCCATGGCATGGCAGTTT
The DNA here is from genome assembly GCA_038396585.1 of Vallitaleaceae bacterium 9-2. Classification (NCBI taxonomy): domain Bacteria; kingdom Bacillati; phylum Bacillota; class Clostridia; order Lachnospirales; family Vallitaleaceae; species Vallitaleaceae bacterium 9-2. The sequence goes on from CP121691.1 coordinate 2,335,054, forward strand.
TAACAAGGCTATTATGGATAGTGTTGTCAACCAATTAGAACAAGCAAAAAAAGCCTATCAAGTTATTGACCTAAATAAAGTAGCCTTTAATCCAGTGCTTGAAGAAAAGGACCTAGCATTATTCTCAAAAGGTGAAACAACAGACCCTATGGTTCAAAAATACCAACATATGCTTATGGAAACTGATGAACTTGTCTTTATCTTTCCAGTCTGGTGGTTTGGCATTCCAGCCATCTTGAAAGGCTTTTTCGATAAAGTTATGTTAAAAGACTTCGCTTATATAGAAGGAAAAACAGGACTAAAAGGTTTACTGACCCATATTAAGCGAACTACTGTCATCACCACATCTGAACTACCTACATGGTACCTCATCTTATTCTCAGGCAACCCAATTAAAGGTACCTTTATACGATCCACTTTACGTGGCATTGGTCTTAAGAAAGTTAAATGGCTCAATAGTGGGATGACAAGTTCAGGTAAAAAAATCACACGTACTAATTTTCTTCATAAAGTCAAGATGCGATTTTCCAGGTATCAATTAGTTTAAAATACAAAATACATAAGACTCACTCCTTTATATAATTGGTCAATAAACTTGACTTTAACTCTAAATTATAATACCATATATTAGTACGATTTAGGACTATTTTATATTGGGAGGGTAACTACGATGAGTAAACAAATTAAACATCAAATAAAAGCTGTTACAACCGCAATGAGCAGGACTAATGAACTTTATGGTTATTGGGCAAAAAAAGAAGGTCTTAATTATAACTCACTTGCGATTTTAGATGCAATAAATACTAGTGAAATTTGCACTCAAAAAAAAATCTGTGATGAGTGGCTAATTCCAAAGCAAACTGTAAACACAATTTGTAAAGAATTATTAGAAAATAGGTATATTTATTTTGAAGAAAACTCAGCCGACAAAAGAAGCAAAATCATCAAACTGACTACTGATGGACAAAATTATGTCGATGGTCTTCTAGGTGGCTTATATCAAATTGAAGAAAAAGTAATGGAAAAGATGGGCAAAGAAATGTGTGAATGGTTTGTTAAATGCACTGAAACATATTACACACTGTTTGAAAGAGAAGTGAAAAAATGAATAGCTCTCTTGCAAAAAAACATTCTTTTTTTTCTTTAATACTATTTACTTTACCAAATATTATAATGATGTTTTTTCTTTCTCTCTATATAATAGTTGATGGAATTTTTATTGCTAGATTTGTTGGTACAACAGCATTATCTGCAGTAAATATGATTTATCCACTTATTAGTCTCCAAATGGCAATTGGCATTATGGTTTCTTCAGGCGGAAGTGCAATCATTGCAAAGAAATTGGGAGAAAAGAAAGCGCACGAAAGTCGGCAGAACTTTTCACTTATAATTGCTGTTATTACATTTGTAGGTATTATTATTGCACTATTAGGTAATTTATTTATTAATCAAATAATTATACTCTTAGGTGCTAATGAAATACAATTTGACCTCTGTAGAACTTATGGACGCATTCTACTAATGTTTTCTCCATTTTTCTTTTTGCAAACAGCATTTCAAGCTTTTTTTGTAACAGCAGGAAAACCAACGATCGGATTAATAGTGACCGTCATTGCAGGTTTCGTTAATATTATACTTGATTATATTTTAATAGTAATATTCCAAATGGGTATAGCTGGGGCTGCCATTGGGACAGGTATTGGGTACTGTATCCCTGCTATCATTGGTCTGTTTTACTTTGGAGTTCTACGTACAAATACACTACATTTTACAAAGCCTACCTTCGATTTAAACGTTTTGTATAAGGCTTGTTCAAATGGAACCTCAGAAATGATTTCAAATTTATCGAACGCCGTAACTACCTTTCTTTTCAATTATGCTTTTATGAAATATTATGACGTAGATGGTGTGGCCGCTATTACGATAGTTTTATATTTTCAATTTGTTTTTACTTCAATCTATTTTGGTTATTCAATGGGTGTAGCTCCTATTATCAGCTTCAAATATGGTTCTGGTGATACTTTACAATTAAAGAAAATATTCAAATTTAGCATTATATTTTTATCTTTTTCTTCTATTTTTGCCTATACAGTATCAACATCCATTCTTGATTCTATTTTAATTATATTCACCCAAAAAGAATCCAACGTATTTGATATAATAACAAATGGATTCCCTATATTTTCAATAACATTTCTATTTATGAGCTTTAATATTTTTACCTCTGCTCTTTTTACTGCCTTTTCTGACGGAAGAATTTCTGGTATTATCTCTTTCTGCAGAACATTTGTTTTTCTAGTAGGTGCTATTCTACTATTGCCTATGTTTTTATCAGAAAAAGGTATATGGTTATCCGTGCCTATTGCAGAAGCATTAGGAATTATTGTTTCCATATTCTTTTTAATAGTAAATAAGAAAAAATACAAATTCTTATAAATCTATAGCTTATTTTATTACAAAAAAGGCTCAAGTGATTTCTCACTTGAGCCTAAAGGGCTAATTGTTCTTTGGTGGCTTATCCTCGACATTTGAATGTATTTAATAAAAATTTTTCATCTTCTCCTCATAATCTTTTAACTGGTTTTTCCATTTTTTCTTGTCTTTTTTTGTTATCTCACGAATTATTCTACACGGATTTCCTGCTGCAATTACATTGCAAGGAATATCTTTTATCACTACTGAACCCGAACCAATTACCACATTATCTCCGATAGTTACTCCTGGATTAATAATAACGTTCCCTCCTATCCAGACATCCGAACCAATTGTAACTGGTTTGGCATATTCAAGCTCCATGTTTCTTACTTCGGCATCAATTGGATGCCCTGCTGTATATATGCTTACATGTGGGGCAAGAAAAACATTATCTCCAAAGATAACATAGTTTTCATCAAGTATTGTTAGGTCTGTATTTGCATAAAAATGTTTTCCAAATTTCACCCTATCACCATGATCAAAGTAAACCGGCGGCGTAAGTATCATATCGTCAGGAGCACTATGGAAACATTTTTTTAATTCTTCAAAGGCAGTTTTGTCATGCCAAAATTCTGATTCATTGAATTTTTTCTGTGCCAAATGTACTCTATCAAAACTGTCACCTCCAACACGATATGGATTATAAAGTTGTTCCGAAATCATTCTTTCCCATTCTTTTTTATTGATGTCCATCTTTCCCTCCAATTTTTTTCTGTAATTTATCTCAAGTTACTTTCTTCATCCAGATCATTTTTTGAAATCTCTCTGCCTTTATAGTAATATTTCATATCACTTTCATTAATCTCGCGGATTACCTTGCAAGGATTCCCTACTGCCACTGAATTTGCAGGAATATCATCAATCACTACACTTCCAGCTCCAATTACAGAATTTTCTCCAATTGTCACCCCCGGACATATTGTAACTCCAGCACCAATCCAGCAATTATCTTTAATTGTAACCTCATCTGCATACATATATTCTCTCATATCTGGATTGATGGGATGTCCAACTGTTGCAATCGTTACTGCAGGTCCAAACATTACTTTCTTTCCTATAAGTATCTTTTCATCATCTACAAAATTACAATTAAAATTGACATAGGACCCCTCTCCAATTTCTATATTATTTCCATAACAACAATAAAATGGCGGTTCAATCCAAGCTTTAATTTCTTTTCCAAACAGATTATTCATATGCTGTTGTCTACTTGGTATATCATCAGGTGTACTTGCATTGAATTTCATCATATTCTTTTTGCATTTAACTCTCTCTTCTGGCAGTCCCTCACAATAATCTGTAAAAAGTTTTCCAGATGTAATTCGCTCTCTCATTGTCATAATCAACATTCCTCCATAACTTGTTTTCTCTTGTTAAATCATTTACCCATTTATATTGTTTATAATACCTATACACGGCTGATAATTTAATCATTTCATCTAGATTTATTATAAAATATAAAACGATTATCGGAACTCTAAATAAAGCACCCCATAATTACGGAAAACATGGCGAAACAACACCCCCATACAATCTTATTTTCTTGCACAGTTGCAATAGTCTACCATTGGAATATCTTCCTTTGTATCTATGAATATAATAGTATCTTTTCTTTATAAACTTATATTCCCTATTTCTATCATGTAATAAGTATGTTATAATTTTAATGCATTAATTTATTTTTTTCAGCCAAAATCATACCACTTTATATAACAATCATGCGCAAACATAATAATTGAGGAGGACTATAACTTATGAATTTGAATGTGCTAAAAGATTCATCTGAAATTATTTATTATAATAATCCATCTATTCCCATTTATGTAAAAAAAAGTAACTTGAGCTCATTCACTCATAAAGAAGCTCTCTGTCACTGGCATGAAGATGTAGAATTTCTAATACCTGTCAAAGGGCACATTTCATATAATATTAATGGTCAAAATATTATTGTAAATAAAGATGAAGCCATCTGGGTCAATTCCAGACAAATGCATTATGGATTTTCCAATGATTACACAGATTGTGATTATATATGTCTTGTGTTTAACCCAAAAACACTATTCACTCTTCTAAGTGTCCAACAACAGTACGTCACTCCAGTTTTAGAATGTAGTATAACTGAGCTGATAATAAAAGCTGACAATGAATTAAGTAGAAATCTTCTTAACTCTATTCGTCAGCTATATCACCTTTATGAATTTGAACCCACTAATATTGAATTAAAAGCAATGAGTCTCCTTTATCAAATCTGGGAATATCTTTTTTTACTATTGAAACCTTATTTCCCTCAGGATCTTTCTAAATATGATTCTAATTTAACCACAATGAAACAAATGTTATCATTTATCTATAATAATTACGATTCCAAAATTTCACTTTCTGATATAGCCATGGCAGCTAATATTGGCAAAAGTAAATGCTGTAAACTATTCAAACAATATTTAAATCACTCTCCAAATCAATATTTAAATTCTTATCGGCTTGATAAAAGCATTCTACTTTTAAGGGATTCCACTTTAACTATTACCGATGTTGCATTTGCATGCGGTTATTCCAATCCAAGCTATTTCTCAGAGATATTTATTAAATTTAAAGGATGTACACCGTCTGAGTACAGGTCAAAGTATAACTCATTGAATATAACTTAAATCATGTAACTCAAGTATTTTATTGGTATTTACTTCCATAAATATTGTGCACCTTCTAACACAATAATCTTTTTCAAAAGTCCACTTGCTTTAACTCTCTTTCCTATTATTAATCTTTCATACTCCTGACCTGCTCCCCAAAATCTAATCCAATATAAATGTTAGTCACTTTATGATTGAGTAGCACCCTTTTTTTGGTCCATATTTAAAGTTAAAATGTTCATTATGAAATCGATTTTTCGTTATGATTTTGGGCAAATTCGGATGGTGTCATGTGTGTTAGTCCAGAGTGAGGTCTGAATTCATTGTAGTCCAATCTCCATGCCTCGATTTTTCCTTTTGCGTCATCTAATGATATGAACCAACTTACATTTAGACATTCGTCTCTAAGGCTCCCGTTAAAGGATTCGATGACTGCATTATCTGTTGGTGTCCCTGGCCTTGAGAATTCGAGTTTGACTTTGTTGAAGTAAGCCCAAGAATCTAATGATCTAGAAATAAACTCCGGGCCATTATCCACTTTGATTTTTTTCGGGAATCCCCTTTCAAGGCATATCTCACTTAACTTAAGTGCAACATGTTCACCCTTGATGGATTTATCAACATGTATTCCCACACATTCTCTGATGAAAGTATCAATGATAGTTAATGCTCTGAACCTTTTTCCGTTAAAAGTCTGATCTGAGACGAAGTCCATTGCCCAGCATTCGTTTATTGCTACAGGTTTATTTTTATCTGGTACCCTAGGAGAACTAATTCTTTTTCGCCCACTTTTGTTTCGAAGATTTAAGCCCTCTTGTTTATAAATACGGTACACTCGCTTATGATTTACTTGCCAGCCTTCACGTTGAAGCAAGACATGGATCCTACGATACCCATACCTAATCCTTGTTGTTGCAATTTCTTTGATTCTCATTCTGAGGAAGGCCTGCTCATCCTTAATGCTACTGTATCTCAGTGTTGAACGATTATGCTTTAAAACTTTACATGCCCTACGCTCACTAACCTGAAAACATACCTGTAGGTAGTGAACTAATTCATTTTTTTCCGCAGGCTTTACAGCTTTTTTGATATGACATCTTGTAGCATTGACTTATCTAGACTTAAATCGGCAACCAATTGTTTGAGCTTTCTATTTTCCTCTTCGAGTTGCTTGAGCCTTTTCATATCACTGGGCAACATACCTTCATATTTTTTCTTCCAACGATAAAAAGTTTGTTGGGTGACTCCAAGTTTTCTGCATACTTCTTCAACTGGAGTACCTAATTCTGCTTGCTTTAGAGCAAAGGCAATTTGTTCTTCTGTGTATCTTGTTTTTTTCATAGATTGGACCACTCCTTTTGTATAATTTTATCACTTTTTTAACATTTAAAGTGGACTAATTTATTGGGGCGAGTTCAAAAAATTTGATTTGGTGATTGAAAAAAATGAGGAGAACTAGGAAGATCGTTAAATAATAAAAAAAGGCTTGCTTCTTATTATAGAGAAACAAGCCTTTTTAAAGTAATATCTACTCTCATAATGAATCTCATTATGTTCAAATAAAATTATAGAGATAACTCCTGTGTTTTCTCGGTTTATCTTAATCAAAAGTTACTTTTAAAAATGAAAAATTATTAGTCGCTATAGATTTAGGTTTAAGATTTAATCTTTCGATAATCAATTTGTCGAAATCAAATATAGAAATACTTAGAATATATCGAGTACCGAAAGAAAAGTATCAAATAATTTTACTAGTTCGGATATTTTGTAAGATAGTTGAAACTATTTTAATACTTTTTTAAAAATCCGTCTCATTAAATTTTTTGAATCCGAATATCAGTGGTACTAATAACCAAAATAAAAGAACCAAAATGCTAAATAAAATAGTATTATCTAAATTAAACATCCCTATTTTGATTAATGTACTTAATGATTTTTCAGGAAGGAACGATAAAAACAAATCTGAAAACCCTTCAGGAAATAGCTTAACCAGAGCAGGAATAAACATTATTCCTAATGAAAAAGTAATTCCGCCAGAAACTGATTGGAAATAAAACGACCCAGTTGCACTAAGAATACTATAGAATATAACCATAAATAGTGTTCCTATTAGTTTACTAAGTACAGTTTGATGAAATAAAGGTATTGTTTGCATTTCGTACATAGATAAAACTAATTGGTCTAGTCCTAAAATAGTCAAAATCAATATAACGCCTACTCCTATACTTAATAGTAATACAAATAAAATTTTAGACAAATAAAACTTATGGCGAAGTGGGGTTATTGCTAAAGACGTGTAAACTTGTTCAGTAGTAAATTCTTTAGCAATAAAGTTCGCAAAAAATATAACAAGCATAATTGTTACTACATCCATTCCTAATAAAGATACATCCAATAATTCTATTGATGATAAATCTATAATCTGTTTCTTTTGAGTAACATTTAAAGTAAATAAAAAAGTTAAACTAAAAAAAATACTTAATACTCCTAAAATTATTACGTAATTTCTATTTTTCTTTAAATTAAATGTTTTTTTAAAATCTGCTTTAATCAAATATCTCATTTTATATCTCCTTTTGTTCTGAAATGTAATCTACTTTACCTTCCGTAATATCAATAAAAAATTCTTCTAATGTTGGTTGTACATCCTTGAGTTGATAGAGTATTTGATGATTCTTACTTGCTAATGAACCAATAAGTCGTGAATCCAGTCCTCTAACCTCTAATCCTTCCAAACGTCTAATTGTATTTCCACCGTTTAATTTTAGAACTTTTTCCATCTCTTCTAAATTTTCAGCTTCAACATAGCTATAAGTAGTTAAAGTTTTTTCATTTAACTCGTCTATACTCATATTAGCAAGCAACTTTCCACGAGCAATAATAATTACTCTATCTGCTACTGCTTGGATTTCGCCCATAAGGTGGCTAGAAACAATCACCGTTTTCCCTTCAGATGATAACTTCTTGAGTAGTCTGCGAATCCAATGAATTCCATCAACATCCAAACCATTAAAAGGCTCATCAAGAATCACAACATCAGGATCATTAATCAATGCTGTGGCGATCCCTAATCTTTGCTTCATGCCTAACGAATAGGTTTTAACTTTATTGTCTTTAACACTTTCTAGTCCTGTCATTTTTAAAACCTCGTAAATTCTTTTTTGACTAATATTTGCAGCTATTGAAAAAAAATACAAATGCTGTTTAGCAGTTAAATCTACATCTATTGTTGCAGGATCTATCAAAGTTCCAATTTTTTTAGTCGGGTTTTTATATGATTTATAATCGTTATCATCAACCGAAATATCTCCTGAAGTAGGATGAACTAAAGAAATTATCATTTTCATTGTTGTAGATTTCCCAGATCCATTAGGTCCCAAAAAACCTGTTACTACTCCTGGTGTAAATGTTATATTTAAATTATTTACTGCAGTTTTATTTTTATATTTTTTAGTTAGATTATTTAATCGTATCATTTATTTTATTCCTCACTTTACTATAATATCCATAGGCCTCATCAATAAATTCGTTACAATAATTGTATAGAAGTAAATCTTCTTCTGGCCATTCATTACTTTTACTTAATCCATCAGCAAAAACATTTCCCATTGCATGCTCTTTACTGCTAGCTAATGAAATGAAATTAGACCATTTTTCACCTAATTCATAAATTTGTTGACTATCAATAGAAACATTACTACTCTTCAAAAATACTGCCTCTAAAATTAGTTTTTTCCACAGCCAGTAAATTTCGATCATTTCTTTTATTCTCGAATCGTTGTCCTTAAATGAATCTATTACTTCTTTACTATAATTTACTTCAGAGTGTTCAAGTATCGTTTGTTTGTTTAATTTCAATGTTAACTCAATCATTATATCTAAATCAAGGTCAACATTATTTGAAGCAATAATTGAAGTCACAGCTTCGATTATTGCTATATTCATTTTAATTTCCATTTCTTTTTGAAAAAGAATATCTGATTGCCTTTTTAATAGTTTTATAACATCTTCCTTATTGTCAATATCAGAAAGATGATTTTTTATAATATTTAAAGGAACACCTAACTTTTTGTAAAATAATATCTGCTGAAGTTTTATTAAGTCTTTTTTAGTATAGTATCTTTTTTTGCTACTTTCTTGTCTATTCGCCTTTAATAAACCTATTTTATCGTAATATTGAATTGCTCTAATGGTAGTGCCTGAAATTTCAGCTAATTCTCCTACAAAATAAATTTTTTCAGTCATAGTATAACCTCCTTATCATTATTAAAACATATTACGTCGCGTCATATGCAAGGGTTTATTGTTTTCTAAAATATGATTACCAATTAGAATGAATATTTCCCAAATATTCAATAATAAAACAAAAAAATTGAAAAAAGTGTTTCCACCATTTTTCAATTTTTTTATAATTTTTTTAATCTGTTATTTAAATAGTTTATAGTTAAATTTACATTTTCATTAGTCCATTCAATATTCTCTCCAAGATAACTACGAACTGCTAACAAAATTCTCTCCCTATGTTCTAATGGAGAAGATTCAGCCACTGCATTTCCCGCAATATCTTTTGGTATGATTTTACCCGTGTCCATAGTTAAAATCATACGGCATAAAGTTAATATAGAGTTGGTTTCATCATCCTGATAATTATCTATTAATTCCTCTGACGAATCCATAATGGCTCTTCTCACATCAGAAAATGGAATATCAGGTAGTAATTCCTCTAAGTCATAATTTCCGTATATTCTTGTATTTTTTCGTTTTGCTTGGTAAAGCATTATGGTTAAATCTGAATTTAATTCCTTCTGAGGAATGTATCCTTGTTCATAAAGCTCTTGTAACCATTCTCCATAAATAAATTCTTGTTTGGGAGGATGATTCCACGGTACCATTTCTTGCTGAATAATAATTGTTAATTCAATATATCGTAAGTTGCTTTTATCTCCTATTTTTTTGAAATAGGTCTAATTTTTTGTATAAGTATTTCTTTACTTTGATCTGTCAATGGTTCAGATACGACGACTAAAAAGTCAAGATCACTATTTGGTTTTAGTCCACTCTCAACTCCTGATCCAAACATGTAAGTACCAATAAGGTTATTTTTTAAATGTTTCCGAAGTATTTTTTTCACTTTATTAATTTGTTCGTATGTATTCAAATATATCCTCCTCACTATTTTGATTAGTACCTATTTTATATCCATAGTTGTTAATTAAATAAACTTAATTTAGTTTATTTATAGATTTCATTGGCTTCTAAATTTTTTATCTAGATAATAATTATTTTAGTTAATTTTATTCTAGATTATATATGATATGATCTTTCATTTCCATAAAACTAAAGTAAGTGTAAACCTATTCATTGTTTTAAAAATATCTCTTGCCAGTCACGTTACGTTATTAGTTATAGTTATTATAACATGTATTCACGAACGAAAATCGATGAAAAAATTAATTATTAAGGGTTCCAAAGAAATCAAAAGAATAAAAAATATCCATATTATTATTAAATCTCAAATTTTTGCTAACAGATCATTATAAAAGTACTACCACTGGTAATAAAAAATGTAATTCAGTAGGCCTTTTTATGAAAAAAAGTATTAATTACTTTAAAATGGCGGTTTAAAAGTCATCATTTTTATGTTATCTAACTTTTGATAGAAAAGTAATTTCTTTAAGATATTAGTATTTAAATGGCGACTATTGGAGGTTAAGTTGCCATGAAATATACTAATTATTTTCAATTCTTTCTTAGTGTTATTATTAAAAACAATTATCTATCATTTATAGATAAATATAACTATCAACGTGAATTCTCGTGTCAAATTGATAAAGTCCGTATAATGGTGTAAAAAGAAAATTCAAAAATAATGAGCCAAGTGCTCATCCTCGGTTATAATAAAATCACCACAATAATACAAAATCGAGGAGAAAACAAATGGCTCAATTAAATATTACACTGGACACAGAACTTTTGCACGGACTTTTTAAAAAAGATACCAAAGATGAAGCTTTTTCTAAACTCTTAGAAGCAATCCTTAACCAGGTGCTTCTTGCACAGTCCTCTGAACAACTGGGCGCCGAACCTTACGAACGGTCTGATGACCGTATCGCTTATCGTAATGGCTTCAGAGATAGGGATTTAACTACCCGTATTGGAACGATTACTTTACGAGTTCCGCGTCATAGAAACGGAAATTTTAGCACTACTATGTTTCAGCGTTACCAACGTAGTGAACAAGCTCTGGTTCTTGCGATGATTGAAATGGTCATCAATGGTGTATCAACAAGAAAGATTGAGAATATCACCGAAGAATTGTGTGGTAAGTCTTTCTCAAAATCAACAGTATCTAAACTTTGTGAACACTTGGATCCCATTGTTAATAAGTTTAAATCCAGACCGCTTGAAAAGCATTACCCTTTCGTTATCGTTAATGCTTTATACCTCAAGGTACGTGACGACGGAAGAGTTCGTTCGAAAGGCCTACTCATTGCAACAGCTGTAAACGAAACTGGTAACCGTGAAGTTATTGGCTTTCAAATGGCTGATACAGAATCAGAAAGCAGCTGGGGAGAATTCTTCTCTTCCCTTAAACAACGCGGATTATCCAATGTAGATCTTGTTGTTTCAGATAACCATAAAGGCCTTGTTAATGCAATAAAGAAACATTTTCAAGGTACGGCTTGGCAACGTTGTCAAACACACTTCGCAAGAAATGTACTTGATAAAGCTCCCAAGAAGCAACAGCCTCAGCTGAAGCAGCATTTGAAAAGTATTTACAATGCTATAAGCCTTCAAGAAGCAAGACGGCTAATGAAGGAAACACTTCAAACCTTTGAAGAAAAAGCACCTAAATCCATGATTGTTCTGGAAGAAGGCTTTGATGATATCATGGCGGTTATGGAACTTCCTGAAAAGTACCGTAAAAGACTCAGAACAAGTAATAGTATCGAACGTCTCAACGAAGAAATAAGACGGCGAGACCGTGTTATTCGTATTTATCCAAATGAAGCTTCTGCCATAAGATTAATTGGCGCTTTACTTATAGAGCAAGATGAAAAATGGTCATCCGGCAGAAAATACTTGGATATGGATGAATATTATGCACATATCAACGAACAAACAGAAACTAAGGAAGATGCTGCATAGTTCGCATTTATTCCACGGTATTGTTGACAGCGAGCCTCTAACTGCCATGGTAAAAAGCATCAGAAGCATCCCCTTTTGTGCTACGAGAGTGGACAGGTCAAGAGGAATGCTTGGCAAGATAGCCTACCATGTCAGCACTCACTGTAAACACCCTTTCGCGGCATAAACGCTGTTTTACATAAATTTCAACGTAACCCGAGGGAATTTACACACAAATATGGACTTGACTTGTCAAATTGAAAGAAATAATAAAGCATGTAAACAGATAAATCAATCTGCTTACGTGCTTTTTTTGTTGTTAAATCATTTATTTCAAAGATTTTCAACTATTTATGCAACAAATCCCTCTATCCTGTCGGGACTAAGTGTGAAGGGAGATAGAGATACAAGCTCACTTCCTTTTACGACAAGAAAGGGGGTGAGAAGCTATGAAGCCATCTAATTTCCAAACCACAATCGAGAATCAGTTTGATTATATTTGTAAACGAGCTATGGAAGATGAACGAAAAGATTATTATAAATATCTTTCCAGACTTTCAAAACATGAGATTTCATTTTCAGATGTAGGAGATCATATTGTCAGTCAATTTTTCACACTAGATAACAGAAACGAGACAACGGATTTTCAAATTTGTACACTCAATGGGATAATCGTAGGTATAGAACATGACTTATTGAGTGAAGCATTACGTGAGTTGCCAGAAAGGAAACGTGAAATTCTACTGATGTATTATTTTATGGACATGAGTGATTCTGAAATTGCTGAATTATTGAAATTAAATCGCTCCACAGTTTATAGACATAGGACAAGCGGACTAGATTACATTAAGAAATTTATGGAGGAAGAATAAAATGAGAAAAGCTTATCAGATGATTCCTTTTTCCTTAATTGTAAAGGCCACAGGTGGCGATACAGAAGCACTCAATCATATTCTAAAGTATTATAAGGGTTATATTGCTAAACGTTCCCTACGCCTAGTGAAAGACGAATACGGACATCAAAGTATGGTCGTTGATGAAGTCTTACGAGGAAGAATGGAAACAAGACTGATTACAAAGATTTTAGCATTTGAAATTAAATAATACCCATTCTCTTTTCGTGGAAGTGTGCTATTAAGTTCCACGCTTCCCGAGTAGAGAGGGTTTGTTACTCAATCAAAACATATTGCTTTTTCAGTATGTTTTGATAGGCTAACGAGCCATAGTTCTTTGACAACTTAATAAAGTAATCGAATACATTTCGATAAGAAAAAAGCCAACGGACTAATACGCCATGACCTATCAAGATAGCGAGCGGTTCATGTTAGTGATCCGTGAGCAATCTTTTGCAGGATTGTGGCCATGACTTTCTTATCGTGATAATGATACTCCCGTATAGCCACAGTCCGAGCGTTAAAAGCGTCGCAGGCAATGGGTGCGGCTACATGAGAACCATGCAGGGGTAAAATTCCCGTGAGCTTTGCTAAAGCTGTTCGATTACTCGGGTTATTTTTATAACTACATTATTATAAAATCTTTGATATAATTATAGGTGAATATTGGATTTTTCCTAGCCTATAATGGAAAGGAGTATTTATGGTAACAATCACTAAAAAAGACTTAATTGAGCTAGGATATGGAACTTCTTTTTCGGCTGATATTATAAAAAAAGCAAAAGAATTAATGATTACTAAAGGACATTCTTACTATGAATCCAGAAAATTGGATAGAGTCCCTCGTGAAGCTGTAGAAGAAATTCTTGGAATTAAGTTTTCAAATGAAAACATGTCTGATTAGTTTTTGCACGGTAAGGAGTAAAAACTATGGCTAAAGACCCAATTAAAAAAGCAAAGAATGGAACATATTATTTTCGTGCAAATTTAGGTTACGATTTCACGGGAAAAAAGATACAGAAATATCGTAGTGGTTTCACTACTAAAAAAGAAGCAAGAGAAGAGTACTCAAAGCTAATTCTAATGAAACCAGAAGAATTGAGCGAAACTAAAGATAAAATGATGTTTGAAGATTACATTTTAGAAATATTTCTTCCTTGGTATAAAACGCAAGTAAAACTAAGAACTTATGAGAATCGCTTACCAAGTGTTAATAAGCATTTTCCTTACTTTTACAAAATGGCCGTTTCTGATATTAAACCAATTCACGTACAGAATTGGCAATTGAAACTATCAAAGAATCTCAAATCTTCCTATGTAAGAGCGGTTCAAGGGCTATTTTCCATTGCTATGGATAGAGCAATTGTACTAGGTATTACAACAACCAACCCGTCTAAAATTATAGGTAATGTAAAAAAACAAAAACCCAAGATAGAATTTTGGACAAAAGAAGAATTTGAAAAGATAATTTCTTTGATTTATAAAGAAGATTACTACCAACATTTTCTTTTTATTTCTCTATGGTTCTTGTTTATGACAGGAATGAGAATTGGTGAAGCTACTGCCATCCAGTGGGAAGATATTGATTTTGATTCAGGAGTACTGACTATCAATAAAAATCTTTACTATAAAAATCAAACAAATTATCGTTTTGTTGAACCGAAAACAAAGTCAAGTGTCCACAGTATTGTATTAGATGAGGGTACTTTAAATTTCTTATCAGAATGGAAGAATATCCAGCAAAACTTAATCAAAACAAACTTTGTAATGACTTATAATGGTATTCCTACACAGAAACATACTCTCTCTCATGCAATTGACCGATATGCTAAATTGGCAGGTGTTCATAGAATCACAATTCACGGATTGCGTCACTCCCACGCTTCATTATTAATCAGTATGGGAGAAAATCCTCTTATCATTAAAGATCGTTTAGGACATGAAGATATTCAAACGACATTAGGAACTTATGAACATCTTTATCCTAACAGTAATTTTGAAGTAGCGAATAAGTTAAATGGAGTTATTACCTTTAAAGAAGCAAAGCAAAACTATGATTCTTCTCCTAAAAATCAATTTACTGTAGATTATATAAGGAATAAAAAAATTAAAATAGTGCAATGAGAGTGCAGTTTTTAAAAAGCAAAAGCTCCAAACCCTTGTTATATAAGGGTTTGAAGCTCTCCTGTAACTATTCCCACTCGATAGTAGCTGGTGGCTTACTCGTAATATCATAGCAGATTCGATTGACATGGTCGACTTCATTAACGATACGATTACTTACTTTCGCAAGGATGTCGTAAGGTATTCTGGACCAGTCTGCTGTCATAAAGTCTGAGGTATCAACGGAACGTAAGGCTACAGTATAGCTATATGTACGTTCATCCCCCATAACTCCAACGCTTCGAAGGTTGGTTAATACGGCAAAGTATTGGCCTAAACCGGATGCGATGCCTGCTTTTTTAACTTCTTCTCTAAAGATATAGTCCGCTTCACGAAGAATATCAAGCTTATCTTTACTCACAGGACCGATGACACGAATCGCAAGTCCCGGACCTGGGAACGGCTGACGTGCAACTAGGAATTCAGGAATACCAAGGGCACGACCGACATTACGGACTTCATCTTTGAAAAGGTCACGTAAAGGCTCAATGATTTCTTTAAAATCAACGTGCTCAGGTAGTCCACCTACATTGTGGTGGCTCTTGATAACGGCAGCGTCTTTGGTTCCGCTTTCGATTACGTCCGGATAGATAGTTCCTTGGACAAGGAAGTCTACTGTTCCTATTTTTTTCGCTTCCGCTTCAAAGACACGGATGAATTCTTCACCGATAATCTTACGTTTTTTCTCTGGGTCATCAACACCAGCTAACTTGCCTAAGAATTGGTCTTCGCAGTTAACACGGATGATGTTCATGTCAAATTCTTCGCCAAAGACACGTTCCACATCATCTCCTTCGTTTTTACGAAGTAATCCGTGGTCTACAAAGATACAGGTTAATTGTTTTCCAACGGCTCGATGAATAAGCACAGCTGCTACGGAGGAGTCTACACCGCCTGAAAGTGCCAATAAGACTTTTTTATCGCCGATTTTTTCACGTAGCTTTGCAACTTGTTCTTCTGCAAAATCGCTCATGATCCAGTCCTGGCTACATCCGCAGACATCTACCAAGAAGTTCACAAGCATCTTTTGCCCTTCTGGCGTGTGGTTAACTTCTGGATGGAATTGAACTCCATAAAGCTTTTTCTCTTCATTAGCCATCGCTGCTACCGGACATGTATCAGTCTTAGCAGTAACAACAAAGCCTTCTGGTGGGTTGCTTACAAAGTATGTATGGCTCATCCAAGATGTCGTTTCCTTAGATACGTTTTTGAAAAGTATATGGTTGGTATCCACTTCCATATCTGTTTTACCGTATTCACGTTGTGGAGCTTTGGCTACTTCCGCTCCCAATGTATATCCCATCAATTGAGATCCATAGCAGATACCAAGGATTGGAATTTCTAAGTCAAAAATCTTAGGGTCAATCTTAGGTGCGCTTTCTTCATATACCACGCTAGGTCCTCCGGTAAAAATAATCCCCTTCGGATTGCGCGCTACAATTTCTTCAATAGGTGTCTCATAATGCATAACTTCTGCATACACATTTGCTTCACGTACACGTCTAGCAATTAACTGATTATATTGTCCACCAAAGTCTAAAACAATGACTAACTCATGATTCATGGATCAACCTCCTAAATTATAAAACATTTGTACTCTACTATATCCTAGGCGAAATCAAAAGTCAAACTATTTTCTTCATTCTTAACAAAATGTTCGCATTAGGGGTTTTAACCCTTATACCTAGAACAAAAAGCGAATAAGAAAAATCATATAGGGTAAGGACACCCCAAGGAGTAATGTAGACACAAAAACCGCTTCTGATGATTCCATAACATGGGTGTCATACTCTTGGCAAAGAATCACTGCATTGGCTGCCATCGGCATTCCGCTTAGGATGATAACAACCGAGGCAATCATTGTATCCACACCTGCAAGCCATAAGATGATAGCTAATAAGGTCGGTATGACAATCAATTTGATAAAGCTAAATATAAAAATCATCCGCTTCTTAAAGATTGAACGAATATCCACCCCATAAAGAGATGCACCTATTACAAGAAGAGATAGTGGTGTTGTCATATCTCCAACATCTGCAAGAAGTTCGTTGACAAAAGTTGGTAACTGAATCGATGCAAAAAATAAAATCAGACCAATCACCGTGGCTATCAGACCAGGATTTAAAAATACCTTAAGTTCAAGTTTTTGGTGCTGGTCCGTTCCATGGGTGATAAATGTAATCCCCAAAGTAAAGACCAGGATATTAAATGGCAAGTTTAAAATAGCTGCAAAAAAGAGTGCGTCATTGCCAAGTACTGCACTTAATACAGGATATCCAACAAAGGCGACATTGCCAAATAAAATCATGAATCGATAGAGACCAACATCCTCATAAGGAACTCGTAGCAGTTTTGTCAATACGATGGCTGCTATGATTAAAAATCCGTATTGCACAATGGCAATCAGCATCACGCGTAGGACATCTTCGCGCGTAATCTCTACCGTGTTGACCATACTCGAGATCAACATCGCCGGTAATGTAAATGAAAAAATAAGGTTTGAAATATGTTTTGCTGCTTCTTGTTTGATTCCTTTAACTCCCACAAGGATATATCCTGCAAAAAGCAGAATAAATAGTTGTGCAAGTTTTAATAATACATTTTGAATATCCATTGTTACCCTTTCCAGTTATGTAAAAAACTAGTGATCAAACCCATTAAGTGCACTCATAATTGCCCGTATGGATGCGTTGTCAATATTGGAATCTTGGCCGATACCATAATGTAGCACACCATCTTGGTTTTTCAACTGGATATATGCAGCCGCATCTGCTGTTGCCGCCTCGCTTAAGGCATGCTCATTATAATTGACCAAGGAATATGTTCCTTCTAGCATTGGTGCAATGGCATTAAAGAAGGCTGATACAGGACCATTGCCCTCGCCTGACACTTCTTTTTTGATACCATTGATAATCACCGATGCTTTTACAGACATATGTCCATTTTCTTTGTTATCATACGCATATGAAAAATGTACTAATGCATTGGGTTCAACTACATTAATAAACGTCTTATTAAAAATATCAAATATTTCCTGATTCGTCAATTCCCTACTTAAGCGGTCTGCTTCTTTTTGTACATGATAGCTGATCTCAGGATGCATCGCCTTAGGACATTGATAACCATAATCTGCTTCAAGGATGTAAGCAACTCCGCCTTTTCCTGATTGGCTATTAATACGTATAATCGGTTCGTACATACGCCCGATATCTGCTGGATCAATGGGAAGATATGGTACATCCCATACTTTTTCTTCACGCTCTTTATACACTTGAAGCCCTTTTCGAATCGCATCTTGATGGGAGCCTGAAAACGCAGTATAGACGAGCTTACCTGCATATGGGTGACGTTCATGGACATGCATTCCTGTACAGGTTTCATAGGTATCAATCACTCGGTTAATATCTTCCATATATAATCCAGGTTCAATACCTTGAGAATACATATTCATAGCCATGGTCAATATATCAAGGTTTCCTGTTCGCTCCCCATTGCCAAACAATGTTCCTTCAACACGGTCTGCACCTGCTAATATCCCAAGCTCTGTTGCCGCTACGCCCGTTCCTCGATCATTATGGGTATGCAAACTAATAAGTACAGACTCACGGTTATTCAAGTTCTTGCAAAACCACTCAATCTCATCTGCAAATACATTAGGTGTTGTCATCTCAACTGTTGCAGGAAGATTGATAATTGCTTTATGATCCGGTGTCGGTTGCCATGTATCAATAACGGCTTGAACTACCTCTAGTGCATACTCCATTTCTGTACCTGTAAAACTTTCCGGTGAGTATTCAAAGGTAAAATCCGTATCTGGGTACTGCGCCGCGTATTTTTGCAACAACTGCGCGCCTTCCACAGCAATCGCTTTAATCTCTTCTTTGGTTTTCTTAAACACCATCTCGCGTTGAGCTGTTGACGTAGAATTATATACATGAACAACTGCTGCATGAACACCTTCTAAGGCTTCAAAAGTTTTGGCTATCAAGTGCTCTCTCGCCTGAACAAGAACCTGAACCTTAACATCTTCTGGGATACGGTTTTCTTCAATTAAGCGACGTAAAAATTTATATTCTGTATCTGAAGCTGAAGGAAATCCAATCTCAATCTCTTTGAATCCCATATCAACAAGCATTTGAAAAAACTTCATCTTCGCCTCAATGCCCATAGGGTTTGGCAGAGATTGATTTCCATCGCGAAGGTCAACACTACAAAACAGCGGCGCCTTGGTTAGCTCATTATTTGGCCATGTTCTGTCAACGTATTTAAATACTGGGTATTGCTTGTACTTTCCAATGTTCTTGTTCATTTTCATATCCTTATCCTCCTAATAAAATCAAAAAAACCTCTCATCTCTATAAACTATAGAGACGAAAGGTTAACTTCCGCGTTACCACTCAAATTCATTCCTCAGAATGCACTCACTAGATACCAACATATCTTCTTGATATAACGGTCAATCCCGGCTATGTCTACTCAGCTTCAACACGCAACTCCAAGGCTAGTTCATTATCTATCCAATGTTGTTTCACACCTACCAACAACTCTCTGAAAAATTCAAGAAAACTACTGCTCCTTTTCACAGTTTTTGTTCCATTCAGTTTTAAAGAATAATACACTATCTCTATACCTTTGTCAAGCTTTTTATAAAAATTGATGGATAACCATAAAAATAATAATGACAAGAAGAGACGGCAACATGTTCATCACCTTAATTGTCTTGATCTCAAGAATATTCAAAGCGAGGGCAATCAAAAGTAGACCTCCCACAGCACTCAGTTCTGTAATCATAGCATCTGTAAGGTAGTGTTGCAGATATCCGGCAAGTAATGTCAACCCTCCCTGAAAGATAAACAAAGGGATCACACTAAAAATCACACCGATACCAAGGGTTGAAGCAAGTGCTAATGCAGCAAATCCATCCATAGTCGCTTTTGTGAGTAATAAGTCCGGTGATTGGCTCACCCCTTCTTGAATGGCTCCCAATATGGTCATCGACCCCATACAAAAGAGCAAAAAAGATGTAATTAATCCTGTTGAAAAGTTAGAATCTTTTGAATTGATTCGCTCCTTAAACCGTTCACTTAGACGATTTAACTGTCGGTCCAAATCAAAGCCTTCGCCTATGATACTTCCAATAATAATACTAAAGACCATAAACAGCTGTTGATTTGATTGTATAGCCATTGAGACACCTAATATCAAGGTAAAAATACCTATGCCTGTAAATGCAATATCAATAAACCGTTTCGGTACCTTTGAATGAAATAATACACCAATCGTTCCACCAATGATAACTGTAGCCACATTGACCAATGTGCCTATCATAATTTTTCTGCGATATTCATAATCATCCTATATGTTTCATCATAGGATAGACAAGGGTCTGTAATCGATTTTCCATAACACCCGCCATCAACACTTTGACTTCCGCCTTCGATATAACTTTCAATCATAAGACCTTTGACAAAATTTTTGATACGTGGGTCATAATTACGATTACGAATAATCTCATTGGCGATACGCGGTTGTTCATCGTATTGTTTATTGGAATTGGCATGATTGGTATCAATAATAACTGCAGGAAATTGTAATTCACGTTCTTCATACTGATCAATTAAAAAACGAATATCTTCATAATGATAATTAGGAAAGTTACGTCCGTATTGGTCAACAAATCCACGTAAAATCGAATGTGTCAGCGGATTGCCTGACGTTTTGACTTCATATCCTCTAAAAATAAAATTATGCTCGATTTGTGCTGCTCGAATGGCATTAAGCATCACCGTGATATCGCCTCCTGTCGGATTTTTCATCCCTACGGGGATATCTAATCCACTCACGGTCAGACGATGCTGTTGGTTTTCAACACTTCTAGCCCCAATAGCTACATAACTTAGTATATCATCAAGATATGCATAGTTTTCCGGATACAGCATCTCATCTGCACTGGTCATGCCTGATATCTCAGCTGCTTTGATGTGGAGATGACGAATTGCTTTGATTCCGCCAACCATATCTGAACCTTTTAACGGATTTGGCTGATGTAGCATCCCTTTATAGCCTTCTCCTGTCGTTCTTGGCTTATTGGTATATATTCTCGGAATAATAATAACCTTATCCTCAACTTTTTCTTGAAGCGTCGTTAAACGTTCAATATAGTCAAGCACTGCACTTTCATTATCTGCAGAACAAGGTCCAACAATCAAGATAAACTTGTCACTATCTCCGACAAATACATCTTTAATTGCTTGATCTCGCTCAGCTTTTTTAGCCTTAATTGCATCAGATACTGGTAATTCTTCCATAATTTCTTTTGGACTTGGAAGTTCTATAATATAATCTAAACTCATTTCTTTTCCTCCATTTTATACTGTCTATACTTTATATGAGAAAAAAGAATTTGTCAACCCTTTGTTACTATACCACTTTAAACCAAGAAAGCCATCGTTTTTATCTAGAGTTTAAACGGTAACTTGACTTTCATTGTTGTGCCATGTCCCACTTGGCTCTTCACACTTATTTTACCATGGTAAAGTTCAACGATATGCTTAACAATCGATAGCCCAAGCCCGGTACCGCCTTGTTTTCTAGACCGTCCTTTGTCCACACGATAAAACCGCTCAAATAGACGCTCCAGATGTTCTTGTTCAATTCCTATACCTGTATCGGTGATCTCAATATTTAGATGTTGATAATCCCTTGAACTAGTGCATGCTATATGAACTGAACCTTCTTCCGTATATTTAATACTATTGTCTATAAGATTAATCAACAATTGCTTCATTCGATTTTTATTACACTCCAAGTTCGGCAAATCTTCTTGAACATTAACCTCTAACTTCAATCCTTTTTTTTGTGCTTTCATCGATAGAATGTCAACGACTTCGTCAATAATGGTTGCCACAGAATATGTGTCCACTTGTCGGTCAATTTTCATGCTTTCGATTTCAGATAATAAAAGAATGTCCTCGATAAGTAGGGCCAAACGTTCGGCCTCAATATCAATGATGTCTAAAAAGCGTTCAGCTACGTCCGGGTCTTGCATCGCACCATGTTTTAATGTATCTACAAATCCCTTAATGGATGTTAGAGGTGTCTTAAGTTCGTGGGTGACATTTGATACAAATTCCTGGCGGATAAGCTCCAGCTTACGTATTTTCGTCACATCTTCTATAATAATCAAAATTCCATGTAAGGTGTTTTGGCTTGTACGACTTTTAATAGGCGAAGCAGAGATTTTTAAAACAATCGTATCTGCCCCTTGACTAATTGTCGTTTCTTCTTCGATGTATTCACCCTCTTCAATAGACTGCTCTATGACTTTAAACATATGGGTATTACGAATGACTTCATAGAAAAGCTTGCCTTCAATTTCTGGATTAATCCCAAGTATTTCACTAAACGGTTGGTTGGAAAATACGATTTTGTAGGACTCATCAATAGCTGCTAATCCCAAGTCCATGCTGACTAAAATAGATTCTAGCTCGGCATTTTTTTGTTCAATCTGCCACATGTTTTTGCGCATGGTAAACGTCATCAGATTAAATGCATCTGCAAGTTTTCCCAATTGATGTCGATCATCTACATAGACTTTGTGGTCATAATCTCCGGATGTGATTTTTTCTGCAACTTGGGTCAATTCATTAATCGGCTGCATTAGACGTCGTATAAAAAAATAAGCTGCAATCGACGAGAGGATTAATCCTAAAAATAACCCAATGACCACAGATTGAAGTAAATCTTTGACAAGGTCTTGAATATTATCTGCCGGAACAGATATTCTAAGGACCCCCTCCATATCTTCATACTCAAATGTTTTGGTAAAATAATATAGATAGGCTCCCATGGTACTACTATAACGAAGCTCAGGCTCTAAAATCCCACGTAGCGCATTCTTAAACTCAGTACGGTTTCGATGGTTTTCCATCGTTTTTGGGTCGTTAAGTGAATCTGCCAATACCACACCATCATCATTAATCAATGTAATCCGTACATTGGTTTGTTCTCCGTAAGCTATGACAATCTCTTGCAGCGTTTGGTTCGACGTCATCAGTTCATACTTGATGAGACGGTCAATAAGAACTATTTTTTCTTGAGATTCTTGTGATGTTTGTTCAAAAAAATGACGGTTTACCTTTTGCCATGAAAACAAAACCGTCACGAGCATTGTAATTGCTACAATAGATATATATGTTATGACTAATTTTTTACCCATAATCCACCTCTACTTAAACTTATACCCCACACCGCGAACTGTTTTTATAAACTGGGGATTTTTATCATCCAATTCTATTTTTTTTCTAAGGTTACGAATATGTACATCTACCGTTCTGGTTTCTCCATAATACTCATAACCCCATATTTTCTCGAGCAAGTATTCTCGGTCAAACACACGCCCTTTATTCTTTGCCAACAAGTATAAAAGTTCAAACTCTTTAAGCGGAAGTTCAATGCGTTCTCCACGAACAATAATCTCATGGGTCGATCTGTTGATCTCGATGCCTTCCACACTGATGACTTCATCTGTAGAGTCTATCTTTTGTTGACGCATTTTATTCAGTTCGCTTGTTCTTCGAAAAACAGCTTTCATGCGTGCAATGAGCTCATGATTGCCAAAGGGCTTGCCAATATAGTCATCTGCCCCCATCTCCAAACCTAAAACTGTATCGATCTCTTCGCTTTTTGCCGTCAACATAATTACGGGTATTTGTTTAAAACGTTCATCCGTACGAATTTTGCGCAAAACTTCTAAGCCATCGATTCCAGGCAACATCAAATCCAGTAAAACCAAATCCACAGCATTTTTTTCAAGAAGCTCAAGTCCGGTTTCTCCATCAAGTGCCTGTAGTACATGGTATCCATTTTTTTCAAGATTATATCGGATGAGTTCAAGAATATGTTCTTCATCATCAATTGTCAAAATAGTATTTGTTGCCATGATATCCTCCGCTTGCTATTGCAATTTTCCGGTTCCGTAATAGATAATCCACTCTGCAATATTGGTCGCATGATCTGCCATGCGTTCAAGGTATTTATTAATTAATATATAATTTGTCGAATCTTGAATCAACTCGCTGTCTTCTTGCATCAGTTGAATCAGTTTTTCCATGAGTTGATTAAAATAATTATCAATCACATCATCACGTTGAATGATTTCCCTGGCCAAGTCAAGGTCTTTACGTATATATGCATTAATCGTATCAGAAATCATTAAACTTACAGCATCTGCCATTGCCGGTAATATTTCCAACTTTAAAAACGGTTGTTTTTCTGTGAGGCGAACAACATATTCACTAATGTCTTCACAATGGTCAGCAATACGCTCTAAATCCGTAACAATTTTTAATATGGATACGATATCACGTAAATCCGTAGCTATGGGCTGCTGTCTTGCTACAATAATCAAACATTCACGCTCAATCTTTCGTTCCATTTCATCAATCAAATCATCTTTTTTGATAACATGCATGGCAAGTTCTTTGTCACGCGTTTTTAGCGCTTTTATCATGTCTTGAATCGACTCTTCGATAAATGCGCCCATTTTTATAATATCTTTATGTAAACGGTTTAATTCCTTTTCAAATTCATACCTTACTGGCATAATATTTCCTCCACAACACTTTTTATTTTACGCTAAATACACCATCATTGCAATCGTATCATCCAAAACGACCGGTAATATAATCTTCTGTCTTCTTATTTTGAGGATCTCTAAAGATTTTTTCTGTTTTTCCAAATTCCAGCAGTTCACCTAGTAGGAAAAAAGCAGTTCGATCAGATATCCTTGCGGCTTGTTGCATATTATGGGTTACCATTATAATTGTATATTTTTCTTTAAGTTCTGACGCCAAATCTTCTATCTTCAATGTTGATATAGGGTCCAGTGCAGACGTTGGCTCATCCATTAATAAAACATCTGGTTCTACCGCCAATGCTCTTGCAATACATATTCTTTGTTGCTGACCACCTGAGACACCTAACGCACTTTTTTTTACGCGATCTTTGACTTCATCCCAAATAGCTGCTTGACGAAGGCTACGCTCTACAATGTCATCTAACTGAGACTTTCTTTTTATTCCGTGCATTCTGGGTCCATACGCTACATTGTCATAGATGCTCATAGGAAAAGGATTTGGCTTTTGAAAAACCATACCAACTCTTGAGCGCAAGCTAATAACGTCAATATTGCCATATATGTCCTGATTGTCTAAGAGTACCTTGCCATCAACTCTAACGCCTTCAATCAAATCGTTCATACGATTTAATGTCCGCAAAAAAGTTGATTTACCACAACCGGATGGTCCGATAAATGCTGTTATCTCATTGGCTTTAATTTCTAGATTCACTTTTTTTAGCGCTTGAAAATCACCGTAATATAAATCAAGATCTTCCACTTTAAACTTTGTCTGATTCGCCATTATTACACCTCTTAATTGTATTTTCTATGAAAACTATATCATTTTTTGGTTAAGTCCATATACGCCTCATGTTAAGTTTGTGTAAAGTCAGCTCACAAAAAGGCATTGCTCATTTGAGCAATGCCTTAGTATGTTAAGTTTAACTATGATTTTATTTATTCTGCTGCTTCCAGCGCAATTTCCATCATTTTTGTAAATGCGTTTTGTCGCTCTTCACTTGTCGTTATCTCTCCATTAACCAATGAATCCGATACTGTTAGTAAACACGCAGCTTTTTTTCCAAGGATTTTAGCATTTGCAAATAATGCAAAGGCTTCCATCTCAACGGCTGTACATCCTTCTTCATCACGAATGCGTTCAAATTCTTTGTGATTTTCTCGATAAAACACATCCGAAGAATGAATACGTGTACGTGTAAGTGGAATATTAAGTTCTTTGGCATACGTTTCCAATTGGCTATTTAACTCTTTATCCGCTTCTATCGTTGGTTCTAAATACCCACTTTGAACTTTTGCATATGTTGATTCTGACCATACGTCTTGAGCAAGCAATACATCATATACATGTAATTTGTCTGAATAAGCTCCGCATGAGCCAATACGAATGATTTTTTCCACATCATAAAACTTATACAGTTCATAAGAATAGATTCCTATACTTGGCATCCCCATCCCTGAACCAAAGACAGATATTCTCCGTCCTTTGTATGTTCCTGTAAAAGCCAATGCATTTCTAACGCTATTGACTTGTACAACATCTTCTAAAAAAGTCTCAGCAATAAACTTAGCGCGTAAAGGGTCACCTGGCATAAGTACTGTTTTGGCAAAGTCCTCTTTGTTCGTTACCTCAATATGTGGTGTTGGTATTCCCATAATCTTCTCCTTTTCTCCTGTGCTTATTGTCCGACTGAATAGTTCGGTGCTTCCTTTGTTATTTGAATATCATGAGGATGGCTTTCTTTTAAAGAAGCCGCAGTAATTTTAACAAACTGCCCTCTTGTTCTTAATTCTTCAATAGTACGTGTTCCGGCATATCCCATACCTGAACGTAATCCACCAATCATTTGATAGATTGTATCTTCAACAAGTCCTTTATATGGCACACGACCTTCAACACCTTCTGGAACAAGTTTTTTCGCATCTTCTTGGAAATAGCGATCTTTACTACCTTTTTCCATCGCTGCTAAAGAGCCCATACCACGATATACTTTGTATTTTCTTCCTTGATATAATTCAGTCTCACCAGGTGATTCTTCTGATCCGGCAAATAAGCTTCCCATCATACAGATATATCCACCTGCTGCAATTGCCTTGACAACATCCCCTGAATACTTGATTCCACCATCCGCAATGATTGGAACGCCATATTGAGCTGCCACTTCTGCACAGTCACTAATTGCTGTGATTTGTGGAACACCCACACCTGCTACAACACGTGTTGTACAGATAGATCCTGGACCGATTCCAACTTTTACTGCATCTGCTCCGGCTTCAATCAATGCTTTAGTTGCAGAGCCTGTTGCTACATTACCTGCAACAACTTGTAAGTCAGGATATGTTTCTTTGACTTTTCGAACGGCCTCAATAACGCCTTCTGAATGTCCGTGTGCCGTATCAAGAACAATGGCATCTACACGAGCATTTTTTAGCGCTTCGATGCGTTCCATCATATTGCCAGTAATTCCAACCGCAGCTGCAACACGAAGACGTCCTTGGTCATCTTTGGCTGAATCCGGATATAAAATAGCTTTTTCAATATCTTTAATTGTAATCAACCCTGAAAGGTTTCCTTCATCATCAACGATTGGTAGCTTTTCGATACGATACTTCGCAAGAATATCTTTTGCCGTCTCAAGATTTGTACCTATGGGGGCTGTAATTAAGTTTTTACTTGTCATAACTTCTTCAATTTTTTTATTGAAGTCCGTCTCAAAGCGTAAGTCCCTATTCGTTAAGATTCCTACGAGTTTTTTTGTTCCTTCTTTTACAATAGGAACCCCTGAAATTCTAAATTTTGCCATTAATTCATTTGCTTCGTAAACATAATGGCTTGGATTTAGGTAAAATGGGTCTGTGATAACACCATTTTCTGAACGTTTAACCTTATCAACTTCTTCTGCCTGTTCTTCAATCGACATATTTTTATGTACAACACCGATTCCACCTTGTCGTGCCATCGCTATCGCCATTCTCGCCTCAGTCACTGTATCCATCCCCGCACTCACTAATGGAATGTTAAGTTTAATTTTTTTTGTAAACCATGTGGAAATATCAACATCTTTGGGTAAAACTTTTGAATGTGCAGGAATTAATAAAACATCATCAAAGGTAATTCCTTCTTTTACTATTTTGTTCATGGGAATCCTCTCTTTCAAAACTGAAAACGTTATTTACTTTTAAGTTATATGAGAGTTTAGCAAAAATCCTCTTTGTTGTCAATATCTATCTCATCATCAATCATGACAGATAAGTCTTGAGATAAATCCACTTCTGCAAGAACCATCTGAATATTTTCAGCATCAACCACACGAATAACTGGTCGAGTCGGCATATTTTCATTGAGTTTTGCAACGACACCAATACGTCCATCACTTAAGCGCACACCTAGTCCAATAGGGTATGGCGATACGGAGCTTCTAAATATACGTACAATTTCCGGATCAAACCATGTATATGCTCGTGAGACGATTAACTCAATAATCTCATAATGCTTCATACGTTGTGTTAACGAATTATTATATAATAAGTTATCATATTCATTTGCGATAGCAACAATTCTCGAAAATTCATGAATGTTCTCATTTTTTTTGCCTAATGGAAATCCGGTTCCATCAAACATCTCATGATGCGTTAATGCAACATTCGCCGCCAAAAGAGAGCTTCCCGGAATAGACTTTATCAGTTCATATCCTAACCGAACATGATCGCGGTAAAGGGCTAATTCTTGAGGCGTATATTGCTCTCGATATCTCGTGGCGTCAAACTCTTTAATCTGAGTTTTTCCTAAGTCATGTAAAAGGGCTCCTAGAGCCAAATGTTTGAGTTGTGTATTATTATAGCCCTTTTTTTTGGCAATAAACAACGCAATAATACATACATTGATTGAATGCATGTATAAATAATCACTTTTGTTGCGGATTTCTTGTAAACTAATCATTACCCTTGGATTTTCCAGGACTTCTGTAATAATTGTTTCAACATTATTTACGATCATTTCATTAACTGAAAAATGACCGTCTTCAATTTTTCGAATACTCTCTTGTAAGACACGTTTTGTTTCTGCTTTTGTTTCTTCAGATACAAGTTCATCAATCTCGATACCTTGAGATATCTCATCTTGAATATAAATGTATGCTAAATCAAGCTGTTTTATCTTTTCGATATAGTTTTGTGTCAGATTCGTCCCATCTCTTAATAAAATCACACCATTATTAGCATAGATAGGCTTTGCCAACTCCATGCCTGCTTTTAATCTGGAAACATTTATTCTTCTCATACGAATCTTCCTCTAAACCAATTTATTTTTTCACTTTACGAGGTATATACATTTTTATGCCATCAATCAAAGTGTCATTTGGTTCCATTAGTAGCATCGTTCGCTTACCTTCATGATCAAGTATGGCTGCATATAACTGGTCGCTTTCGACACCTGAACTAAAGTCTAACACTTTTTGTACATTGCTTGTCTCTTGCTTGTAGTCCGGATGCTTTGCATGAATCATTACATGAATAGAACGTACTTCAATTGAAATTGCACGTTTTCTTTTACTTTTATTAAATATTCGATCAATATCAAGTTCACCATTTGTAAAAATATATTCATATTCTAAGTTCAAGCGTCGAACCAAAACGATGGCTACCCATCCTATAAGAACAATTAGTGGTAACAATAATCCCAGGCCTGTTATAATCGGAATCATTGATGCGATAAACACAAGAACAATCGCACCTGCAATAATTCCTATTTTTTTCATCATATCTTTCCCATTATTTTCTCTCTTTACCAGTTGTTCCTTAAACACGTCATTATAAGCCATTCTTTTCCTCCTGTAGTATATTACCAAAACTTTAACTCTATTATAACGAATATCCTACGTTTAAACAAGTAAAAAAGAAGTTGTTGTATACAACAACTTCTTTTTATATATAATATTTGTCTTACATCATACCCATGCCAGGTGCGCCGCCCATACCTGCAGCTCCCATTGCCGGTTCAGCTTCTGGAATATCTGCTACAACAGATTCTGTTGTTAATAGTGTTGATGCTACAGAGTTTGCATTTTGAAGTGCGCTACGTGTTACTTTTGATGGGTCAATAATTCCAACTTCAACCATATCCACGTATTTTTCTGTTAGTGCATCAAAGCCTACTCCATTTTCAGATTCTTTGACTTTGTTAACAATAACCGAGCCTTCTAAACCTGCATTTGACACAATTTGACGTAACGGAGATTCAAGGGCTTTTAAAATCAATTTTGCTCCTGTACGTTCGTCTCCTTCTAAAGTTTCAATTAAGTTTTCTACTTCTTTAGATGCATGAACATAAGCTGTACCACCACCAGCGATAATTCCTTCTTCAACTGCCGCTCGCGTTGCAGCCAATGCATCTTCCATACGAAGCTTTTTCTCTTTCATTTCTGTCTCTGTTGCCGCTCCTACTTTAATGACAGCAACTCCACCAGCAAGTTTTGCTAGGCGTTCTTGTAGTTTTTCTTGGTCAAATTCTGACGTTGTTTCTTCAATTTGGCCTTTGATTTGAGCAATGCGGGCATCAATATCTGCTTTGTTACCTGCTCCATTGACAATTACTGTATTTTCTTTTTGTACTTTAACTGTTTTTGCTCGTCCAAGTTGTTCCATTGTTGTTTCTTTAAGGTCTAAGCCTAGTTCATCTGATATAACTGTTCCGCCAGTAAGCGTTGCAATATCCTCAAGCATTGCTTTACGACGATCGCCAAATCCTGGTGCTTTGACAGCAACACAGTTAAAGGTTCCACGAAGTTTGTTAACGATTAATGTTGTTAATGCTTCGCCTTCTACATCTTCTGCAATGATAAGAAGCTTTTCACCGGATTGAACAATTTGTTCAAGAATAGGTAGTATTTCTTGGATATTTGATATTTTCTTGTCAGTAATAAGAATATATGGATTTTCTAGGTTTGCTTCCATTTTTTCCATATCTGTTGACATATATGCGGATAAATATCCACGGTCAAACTGCATGCCTTCAACAACTTCAAGTTCTGTCATCATTGTTTTTGACTCTTCAATCGTAATAACACCATCTGTTGATGCTTTTTCCATTGCTTCCGCAATTAATTGACCAACTTCTTCATCACCTGCAGAAATTGCAGCAACTTTTGCAATTTGATCTTTTCCGTTGAGCGTTCGACTCATTGCCTTAATTGCATCTACAGTTACAGCTGTAGCTTTTTGCATACCTCGTCTTAAGATGATAGGGTTTGCTCCGGCTGCAACGTTTTTCATACCTTCTTGAATCATTGCTTGTGCTAAAACTGTTGCTGTCGTCGTACCGTCTCCTGCTACATCATTGGTTTTAGTTGCAACTTCTTTAACAAGTTGAGCACCCATATTTTCAAATGCATCTTCTAACTCAATATCTTTTGCAATTGTTACACCATCATTGGTGATTAATGGTGATCCAAATTTTTTGTCTAGTACCACATTACGTCCTTTTGGACCTAAGGTTACTTTTACAGTGTCCGCTAATTGGTCAACACCTTTTTCAAGTGCACTTCTTGCTTCAGCACCAAATAAAATTTGCTTTGCCATGTTATCTACCTCCATATATCGATTAATTAATCACATAAAATGTTATTAAATATTATTCTACAATAGCTAATATATCGTTTTGTCGAACGATAATATATTCTTCTCCTTGAAGTTTGACTTCTGTTCCAGCATACTTCGAATAGATAATCTTATCTCCGACTTTAACTTGCATTTGAACTTCTTTTCCATCAACAATTCCGCCTGGACCTACTGATACAACCTCTGCTTCTTGAGGTTTTTCTTTTGCAGCACCAGGTAATACAATTCCTGATTTTGTCGTTTCTTCTGCCTCCAATTGCTTAATAACCACTCTGTCTCCTAATGGCACCAATTTCATAATTAAACCTCCTTAATCATTAACAAATATTTTCTTTTGTTAGCACTCATCAAGTTTGAGTGCTAATCTATATATATAATATACGATTCTTTTTTATTTTGCAAGTCCATTTTTACATTTTTATAGAATTTTTATCATTTGTCGTCCATATTCAAAAATGTATTGTTGAGCTATGCCTGCATATACTCCAAACAGCTTTTCACCAAATTGCTGTATGTGGATATCCTTGGTTTTTGCATCAAGCGTGTCATACAAGTACACCATTGTTTTTCGCATCCATACATCCACCGGAAAAGCTTCCATATAGCCCAATCCAAATAATGCGACACACGATGCCACTTTATCGCCTACACCTTTAATCTGCTTTAACATTTCCATGGTTTGATTGGCGTCTAAACTTGCATTCAAATCAAGCACCACTTTACCTTCACATACCTGCTTAATGGCATCAACAAGATATGGCGCTCTATAGCCAAACTTCATAGCACGAAACTGTTCTTGTGTAATCTCTTGCAATGCATGGCTGGTTGGAAAAGCATATATCGGTCTAGATTCGACTTCACCTAGGTACTGTCCATATTGATCTGAGAGCGCATTAACGAGCTTACGAATCTGAGGAATCGCCTTTGATTGGGATATAATAAAGGTCAAAAGCATCTCAAATGGATCTTGGCGAAGGATTCTTAAGCCTTTTTGCTCCTGTATAACCGCTTCTAAACGTGGGTCGGCCTTAATAATTGCTTGATTAATCTCTTGATAATTTAAATCAAGCGCCAAATATAGCGACCATACTGTATAAAATTCTTGTTCCTCACAATAAAAGTGATAACCACCTTCGACTTTTTTTACATGCACATAATGATTTTGATAAATTAAGACATAGTCTTTTTCTGATATGACCTCATAACGAAAGACTTGACCGCTTTGCAAAATTTTATATATATCCAACTCCTCATAAGGAATTTTTAACACATACATTTTGGCCTCCTTATGTTATAATACTCATGACGCATGATAATCATAACATACATTAGACTTAAAATATAGAAGGAGTTCTTATGGCAAAGGAAGAAATATATACGATACCCTTATGGGACGCAGTTAAAGATGACGGCGAATGCCCTTTTTGTTTTCTTGAAAAAAAGCTAGAAAAAGATTTAATTGATTTTTGTTTAAGTGATGCTTATATGCAAAAAGATTTTCGTCAAACGACCAACAAGATTGGTTTTTGCCGCAACCACTTCACGCAGCTTTTCCAATCCCCAAATCGTCTTGGCTTGACCCTTGTAAATCAAAGCCATACAATGGAGATGCTAGAAACATTTAAGCAAGCTACTGAAAATTTGAAAAGCACAAAAAAACTATTCAAGAAAAAAGCAGACACGAATACATCTTTACACCATTTATACGATTTACTTACAAAAGATTGTTATATTTGCGGACGCATCGAGGAAACAATGACACGCTATTATGAAACCTTTTTTTATCTCTATAAAAAGGACGATTCTTTTAAAGCATTTATTCCCAACACAAAAAGTTTTTGTATGCCGCATTATATTAAGCTAATTGAAACTGGACAGGCAAGTATTTCTGCTTCTGTTTTTGAAGAGTTCATTAACGATACGCGCCCACATTTTATAAAAAATATGGAGCGTGTCCTTGACGATATGCAATGGTTTGTCAATAAATATGATTATCGTTATGAAAAAGAACCTTGGAAAGATGCAAAGGATGCTCCAAAGCGTTCTATACAAAAAATCAACGGAACCGTTCTATAAAGCAAAAATCACAGCACTAACTTGGCTGTGATTTTTTTTCTACTTGTTTTATATGTTCATTAATTAATTCTTTTACATCATATACTTTATCGCGTAATCGTTTAGACACATCTGGATGTCCTATAACTTTACCCAACCATTGCTTCGCTATTCGCACATCGCCTAAGCGCCGCGCAAGTTCTGCAATAATATACTCCATCGTCATATCATCAATGCCCATAATCGGAAGTGTTTCATTTGAATAAGCCAACTTAAAACCTTCATAAGCCTTTTCAACAAAAACAATTTCGTAGGTTTTAAGTTTTTTTAGCAGCGCTTCATTTTGATTCTCAGACGCTTTGATTGATTCTTGCCATCCTCGATATAACCAGCTTATCTTAAGACAGATATACGCTTTAATCCCATTACCATCTCCACCGACTGCACTGTTAAGCAACACCAGCTTGTAGCGTTCAACCGCCTCTTCATAGGTAAGAATTTCATTGTACTTATGTCCAATATAATTACGTGTAATATTTTCAATGATGGCTCTTTTCTTAGCGTCACTTACGGTTTTAAAATATTTATTAATCGCAGCATATCCACAATAGTTACATACTGTTACTTCATAAGGTATCGGATCAAATCCCATATATAACGGACGCAAATCTAACTCTGTTCCTTGAAATCTTACACGTCCGGTACGTACCGTTGATGTTTGAAAAGAATGCTTGCAGATAGGGCAGTCAACTTTACGTTGATAAATGTACATTTGCGTTGTTGATGCTTTTACTTTCTCTTTTTTTTCTATGCTCTTCTTTTTTGTCTCGTCTTTGAACAAGTCTGCATCCGAAATATTCTTGAAGCCTAAGCCTTCAAGATCCTTAAAAATATTATCCATTCTTTCCACCTTATTTGTAAGAACTTTTTAATGAAACCGCTAGATTTAGCACATATTTCTCGTCAGTTGTCTCTTTTGGATCAATATTAAAATATCCATGTCGAACAAATTGAAACTTGTCTTCCACGTTATATTCACGAATAATTGGCTCAACATACGCCTTTGGATAGATCACTTTTGAAAGCTCGTTAAACACAAGTGTATTCTCACCGTCGTTGTCTTGTTCAACAAATAATCGATCATACATATGAACTTCTGTTGCTACACCTTCTGTTGCAGAAACCCAATGAATAGTTCCTTTTGGTTTGCGTTCATTAAAGCCGCTTCCACTCTTGGTTGCCGGATCATAAGTACACTTTAATTCAATGACTTCGCCATTTTCATCTTTGACAATTTCTTCACATCGAATAAAATACGCATGCATCAGACGAACCTCAACTCCTGGAGAAAGGCGTCGATATTTTTTATTTGGAGGTGTCTCCATAAAGTCTTCACGTTCAATATATATCTCACGTGTGAACGGAATCTCATGCGAACCTAATTCTTCATTTTCTGTATTATTAACCGCCGGCAAGTATTCTACCTTACCTTCTTCATAATTGGTAATCGTAATCTTTAATGGATTGATGACAGCCATAATTCGAGGCACTTTAAGTTTCAAGTCTTCTCGAAGTGCATGTTCAAGCATTGCAATATCAACCTTTGACTTACTCTTAGACAATCCTACCATTTCAAAAAACTTGCGAATAGACTCCTTGGTATAACCACGACGTCTTAATCCTCTAATTGTTGCCAAACGGGGATCATCCCAACCATCAATTAATCCTTCTTCAACGAGTGGACGGATACGGCGCTTTCCAAGAATGGTATGAGATAAACTCAACTCAGCAAACTCCACTTGTCGTGGTGGGTTTTTCCATTCAAGAGCTTCAAGTACCCAATCATATAGCGGACGATGATCTTCAAATTCCAATCCACATAGAGAATGGCTTACGCCTTCAATCGCATCCTCAATTGGATGTGCAAAGTCATACAAAGGATAAACGCACCATTTATCTCCCGCTGCATAATGTTCCATATGGGATATACGGTATATACCCGGATCACGCATATTCATATTTGGTGAAGCCATATCAATTTTTGCACGTAGAATCTTGCTTCCATCTGGAAATTCACCATTTTTCATTCGCTCAAACAGATCTAGATTTTCTTCAACACTGCGGTTGCGATAGGGGCTCTCTTTACCTGCTTCTGTAAGGGTTCCTCGATACTCACGCATTTGTTCAGGCGTCAAGTCACATACATAGGCTTTACCCCTTTTAATTAATTCAATGGCTGCATCATATAATTGCTCGAAATAGCTAGACGCAAAAAAGATTCGATCTTCATAGTCTGCACCTAACCATGCCACATCTTCTTTTATACTTTCTACAAATTCGATTTTTTCTTTTGATGGATCCGTATCATCAAAACGAAGATTAAACTTTCCATTATATTTTTCTGCTATTGTATAATTAGTTGTAATCGCTTTTGCATGTCCAATATGCAAATAACCATTGGGTTCTGGCGGAAACCGCGTTATGACCGTAGAAGTTCTGCCCTCTTCAATATCTTTATCAATAATATGTTCAATAAAACTTTTTGAAATTGTTTCTTCCATTAAAGGCCTCCTAAGTTTAGTATACACTGTATACAAAGTAAGAATAATTGTATCACAGAGTTTGTTCGATATCAAGGTTTCTCCCACTCTTAAAAAAAGGATATATACATTTTGTATACATCCTTAGTCTTTTTTAATTGATTGTACTCGCCTGTCTGTTATCCTTGAACAAGATATTGCAATAATAACGCGATATCTTCCGGTTCTGACACAAGCAACTCAATTTCTTCTATTTTAGGATCTGAGAACATATTGGTCAGCGAAACATATTGAGACAATTTGGATTTTAAATTCAATCGGTCTCCTTGTTTTGTTACCAGTTCAACACGTCCTTTACATTGGTCAACAGTTTCAAAAAAACGATCTACATTTTTGATATTTTTTATAATCATAGCGCTCTTCCTTTCCTCATATATTTTATTGATTTAATGGTACACCTAATTAAGCTTTTCTGTCAAGCTGTAAATTTCTTGTACTTTTGCATAACTTGGCATGATAGCGGCACTTCCATATTGGGTTGTCACATAGGCTGCCATTGTATTTGCAAAACGTACAAATTCCTTGATTTTATCAAACTCAATATCCTCCGGGCGTCGACCATCTTCAATAATATGGTAAAGCATTGCACCTAAATGACTATCGCCTGCACCTGTGGTATCGACAGCTTGAACTTTTATACCAGCAATTACAGAAAATCTATCCGCTTGACGCACACCACAACCATTGGGTCCTAGTGTAACCAAGATAAGCGGTATCCTGTATTGTTCATACAGAAGCTTCGAACCCTGTTCAATATCTTGTTCTCCCGTTAAAAACAACAGTTCTTCCTCAGAAATTTTAAGGATATCCACTTGGTCCATAACCGATAGAATCGTTGTCTTTGCCACGTCCAACGATGACCATAATGGCGGACGTAGATTAGGGTCATAACTAATAATCATCTTCTTTTGCTTTGCCAGTTCAAGGCTCTTAAGCGTAGCCCCGCGAACAGGTTCATCCGTCAAGGAAAGGGAACCGAAATGAAAAATCGAAGCGTCCTCAAATATCTGGACATCTATATCTTCCTTGGAAAGCATTAAATCGGCGCCTGGGTTTCGATAAAAACTAAAGTCTCTATCACCATCATCTTTTAAGGCAACAAAGGCAAGTGTTGTTGGATATTCTGATGTCATCTTTAAGTACTGACTATCAATGTTACATGTCTCCAAAAAGCTTTTTAAATATGTACCAAACATATCTTGTCCGACACACCCTACAAATCGACTGCTGCGTCCTAGGCGTGTCACTGCTGCTAAAACATTTGCCGGTGCTCCTCCTGCATTGCGTTCAAAGGCTACCTTATCTGTCGCTTTAAGCGGCGTAAAATCTATAAGTAATTCTCCTAATGCTACAATATCTGCCATCATAACCTCCATCTTTTGAGCATTTATTTTAATAAACTTTCGACAAGATCTTTTGCCTTGACAAAATCATCTTCATCCGGATTCCAAAACGACTGAATTGATGCTTCTACGACTTCAAAACCAGCATCTGCCATACGTTCTTTGAGGACTTTAACCCCTTCTCCACTCCATCCATAACATCCAAAAGTGGCAGCTTTTTTATTTTTAAACTTTAGCGTTTTCAAAAAATGAATCCATCCATCCACACTTGATAGAATATCGTTCCCCATGGTTGGCGATCCGACAGCTACCGCACGGGACTTAAACACTTCGGTCATAATTTCATTTTTGTCTGCTTTGGCACAGTTAAATACTTTAACCACGGTATCTGGACTTAAATCTCTAGCGGCTTCGGCTATTTTATGGGCAATCTTTGTCGTTCCTTCCCACATGGTATCATAGACAATGGTCAATTGATTTTCTTGGTAATTATCCGACCACGCAACGTATTTTTCAACAATTTGCATCGGGTTGTCACGCCATATCGCACCATGACTAGGCGCAATAATATCAATAGGTATATTTAATGCCACAATTTCTTCTATTTTTCTAGCTACCAACGGGGAAAAAGGATTTAAAATATTGGCATAGTATTTCATTGCCTCTTTTTCCAATAAACACTGGTCAGCTCGATCATTAAACAGCTCTTCTACTGCAAAGTGTTGTCCAAAGGCATCATTGGAAAATAAAATATTATCCCCTGTCATGTATGTAGCCATACTATCTGGCCAGTGCAGCATGCGCATTTCAACAAAAATTAATTGCTTTCCATTACCTATATCAACAGAATCCCCCGTTTTAACGATATTTAAGTTCCAATCATGCTTACCATACTGTCCTTCCAAACTTTTAACCGCATTGGCTGTACAATAAATCGGAGTATCTGGTATTTCTTTCATTAAATCCACAAGAGCCCCTGAATGGTCTACCTCTCCATGATTA
Source organism: Vallitaleaceae bacterium 9-2 (assembly GCA_038396585.1). NCBI lineage: Bacteria > Bacillati > Bacillota > Clostridia > Lachnospirales > Vallitaleaceae > Vallitaleaceae bacterium 9-2. The sequence continues at coordinate 2,373,595 of CP121691.1, forward strand.
ACCACAATAAAATCTATCTCCGACAAGTCAATCTCTTTTTTTAAGTTGTCAATAAACTCAAAGCGATGGGGAGCCCATACCGTATCAATAAGAACCGTTTTTTCCTCTTGAATCAAATATGCGTTTTGACTTGATCCATTATAAATCGAATAATCATCTCCATGAAAAGATTCAAGTTCCCAGTCGATATAACCAAGCCAGCTCACATTATTTTTCACCAATTGCTTCATAACGTCACTCCTTATTTACTCATCCTAAGTCATGCATCAAAAAAATGCTGTAACGCCTTTATTATATCATATCAAACTATAAAACTCTACATTGTACAGCGTGGATTTGCCTCGGCTTGAAAACACAATATTTTCTCCATCTTCGTGAGGATCTATCAATGCTGTAAAGACACGTCTACCTCCATCAGCAAATATCTCTACACTATATCTATCCATTAGCACACGAACGTCCATGGTTTTTATAACACGCTCTTGACGGATTGTTCTTAGTCCATACCACTGGTTGTTGGCCGTCATGGGCAACATGTTTTTTTCTCCATTATTACGACGGTCAAATATCCATTCTTGTCCTACCACATCATAAGTCAACGATGTCGTGCAGGCTTTTCCTTTGGCTATCTCTATACAAAATTCTCTAGCTTCGCTTATATCTACGGTAAAACTCAAATCAAAGTGTTGGCCGTTCATTGTGTCAAATGCTTTGGATTCATTATAAAGCATTGCTTCTTGAATCCGAATTCCATCATCCTTACGAAGGTCCTTGATTGCTTCAACCGGCTGTTGTATCAACCATCCTTGATCTACACTTAATACTCTTGGAATAGACATTAATCCAGCCCATCCATTGTCAATACGAACCTCTTCGTCGCCGTCCCATGGACTAATCCAACCAATCATAATACGTTCTCCTGACGGATCAACAAAGGTTTGAGGTGCATAAAAATTAAAACCACAGTCTAAGTCTCTTGTTGTATGCCAATCACCATGCGCCTCTTCCAAGTCCACTTTTCCAAGCTTGTATTCGGTCGGATGCATATTGGGGCGAACTGTTTTCCCATCATCCTTGGCCAATTCAATAATTGAATAGATAAGAACCTCTTCTTGATTTAACGTCATTAAATCCGGACACTCCCATATCTCTTGCTTTCCTTGGTCACTTTTGGCAAGAACTCCTACATAGTCCCAATGTAACATATCTTCGGAGCGATAGAGTAAAACAGCGCCTCCGACTTCTTCGGGTCGCCCAACAATCACCGACCAATAGGTATCCTTATATTTGAAGACTTTGGGGTCTCTAAAATCTTGAGCCAAAGCACCCTGAGGCAAATCCTTGGCATCTAAGACCGGATTGTCCGTATGTTTTTCAAAGGTTATTCCATCGTGACTGATGGCGATGTTTTGATTTTGTAAGACCACACCCTCTCGGTCTAAGTGCCCTGTATACATAAGATATAGCTTATCGTCAATCTCGATTGCACTTCCGGAAAAACATCCATCCAGCTCATATGCTTCCTCTGGTGCCAAAGCCACCGGGTGGTCTTGCCACTGAAGAAGGTCTCGAGACGTTGCATGTCCCCAATACATAAGGTCCCAATGAATTTTATAAGGATTATGTTGATAGTATAGATGATATTCTCCATTGTAGTAACAAAGACCATTGGGGTCATTCATCCATCCAATAGGTGGGCTATAGTGAAATTTGGGATGGTTTTTTGTTCTGTCCTTGTTTTTTTGTATATATGCATTCGCATTATCTAGTAACTTACTCATGATAATTCCTTTCTCGTACGTTTATTTATTTTATACCTGAACGCGCAACACCTTCGACAATCTGTTTTTGGAAAAACATATATAAGATGACAACCGGTAAGGTAACCAATGTTAAGGCAGCCATCGTATGGCTTGTGAATATATTGTAGGTATCACTAAAAATCGCATTAAGTGCCACTTGAACCGGCATCAATTCTGAATTGGACAACGCCATGACCGGCCATAAAAAGTCATTCCATGATGCTAAAAAGGTAATAATCCCAATGGTTACATATATGGGCTTGCTAATAGGAAAGACAATCTTATAGAACAATTTGAAGTGTCCCAACCCATCAATTCGAGCTGCTTCAGATAGTTCTTCAGGAAATGACAAGAAATATTGTCGAAACAAGAAAATATTCATCACATTCGCAATAAAGGGTAATAAATATCCTGCGATGGTATTAATCAGTTTTATTCGAAAGACAACCATATATAAAGGTAAGATAGTTGCCTCTACCGGTACAATCATTAGCGCGATAATCAACATCAACACTGCATTTTTAAACGGAAATTCAAACTTGGCTAAAGCATAACCTGCAAGGGAATTGACCATCAGGCCAAAAATGACTGTTAAGCTTGCATAGATCAGGCTGTTACCCATGTTTTTAAAGACATTGTACATACTTAGAAGCTCTCTATAGGGCTTTAAAGTCATATCACCCATTCGAGGTATAAAGGCAAAGATGGTCCCTATATCTCGATAAATATGCTCATCGATTTTAAAAGACGATACAATCATCCACAACATTGGGAATATAAAAAGTAAGGACACGCAAGTAATAAGTATATAAAAAAGTAGCCTTGTTATTTTTTTCTTCGCCATGATTATTCCTCCTTAAGTACTTTTTTTATGAGTATGGATACAACGACCAAAAACAGGGTAAAAACAAGCGTAATGGCACTTACATAACCGACATTACGGTGCCTAAATCCATATTCATAAATGTATTGTAAAATTGTCATTGTCGAATAATCCGGACCGCCTCCAGTCATAACCATAGGTTGTACGATAAGTTTAAACGCTTGAATTGTTGTCGTAATAATCAAAAACATCGTCACCGGTCGTAATGAAGGTATGGTAATATGTAAAAATTTACTCCAATTATTGGCACCGTCGATTTCTGCTGCTTCATACAAACTATGCTCAATGTTTTTTAGCCCTGCCAAGAAGATAAGCATCTGATATCCGCATCCTGACCATGCTGAGATGGCCACAATTGTTGGCATCGCTTGGGTGGTACTGGTTAAGAATTTTTGTCTGGGTATCCCAATCATTGTTAATAGTTCGTTGGCAAGTCCCGAAGATGGATTTAAAAGCACTGACCACAGAATCGAGATAACAACAAGTGACAAGACCGCTGGCGCAAAATAGGCCATACGAAAATATCCGTTAAACTTTAATTTTTTGTTGACGATAAGTGCCAACACCAAGGCCATTCCCAGCTGAAGTGGAACAACAAGGACCACAAAATAAACTGTGTTTTTAAAAGTCTTTAATAGCAATGTATCTGATGTCATTCGAACAAAATTATCAATTCCAATGAACGTTTTTTCATCTGGTTTTAATAGGTAGTAATCTGTAAATCCGTTAATAAATGCTGAAAATATCGGCAAAATGACAAATGTAAAGGCAAGAATTAATGCAGGCAATAAAAACGCATAGGCAGTTATGGATTCTTTGAATGAATATTTAGGTTTTTGTTTTACTATTTCCATAGGTTTCACTTCCTTGTCTAAATAATCAGCTGCTGCAGCTATACTACAGCAGCTATTTTATTTATAGTTTATTTTCTATATTTTTCAAATTCAAAATCAATTTTTTTCATTGCATCATCGACATATTGTTCGATGGTCTCTGTATCGTTGATTTGGTTTTGAGCGATGCGCATAATAATATCTCGGGCAAAGGTCTCTGAAAGATATGGATAGCCTACACTTATCGGACGCGCTTTATTGGTATTTTCCACTTGATATTTTAATACATGCCACGCTTCGTTATGATATGGATTGTCTGTGTTCGTATCAATAACAGATACAGCATCGGTACGCCCTGGGATGGCGCCAATTGCATGATAATATTCCTTCGCCGCTTCATCATTAGTTAACCATGCCAAGACCTCTCCTACTTGCTCTGCTTTTTCGCTGCCAGCTTCTACCGTATCAGATGCAACAAAAGCCCAACTTCCTGATGGTGTATAGTTCCCTTCAAATTCTGCATCTATTTTTGGATAGCGCACGGAACGGAATTTTGTATTTGGATAGTTGCTGGTTAAATCATTAATAAACCAAAATCCACCAATCGCCATCGCTGCTTTTCCTGTATGAAAGCTTTTTTCAGGTTCTATGGCAAGAGCCAGTTCATCGGCGAAAAAGTCACCGAATACTTTTAAGGATTCTATTGTCTCTGGACTATTCATATAACCATCGAGTGTCAAACCGTCCTCTGCAACAACATTTGCTCCATTAGACCAAAGCATTGGCAACAAGAAATACATAGCAATCTCATACGCACCTTTTGGAATATCACTGGTTAAAAAGTCTACTGTCAATTCAAGCTTACTGATATGCTCATTATCTTCAAGACTAGGATCATCGCGAAGCGCATCTATTGCTTGTGCGACTTGATAGAATTCAGCCCATGTCCAGTCTTCATCTGGTCCAGGAATCAAAGCCTTCACCTCGTCATCCAGTTCATTAATGACGTCTTCGTTATACATAACGACAACACCGGAGTCTTGATAACCTAGCGCATATAACTTTCCATCAACTGTTCCTTGACCTAACATAGCATCTGTAAATCCATTAATAAACTCTTCGTCTAAGATATCATCTAAACTGCGAACAACACCTGCTTCGACATAGGACGCTACATCTGGGCCATCTAATGTAAAGATGTCTGGCATTTGATACGACGTAATAGCTGCATTAAGTTTATCAATATACCCTGAACCTGAACCTGCGCGAGTGAAGTTTTGTATCTCCACTTGCATCGCATCTGGATTCGCCGCATTATAGGCCTCAATTCGGTCGGCAAACATTTTACCTTCTGGATGGTCTGGTGCTGCCTGTGTCCAAATCACAATAGTTTCTTTGTCTTTGTTGTCATTGGACCCTTTTTCCCCTGTGTTCTCTTGTGTACCACTATTCCCGCAAGCTGTTGTCGATAAAATCAAAGCAAAAACTAAAAGCAACGATACAATTTTTTTCATAACTTGACTCCTTTTCATTTTGAATTATAGCTTCTTGTGAATACGTATTCTCAATTGCATTATATTCTTCCTTTAGTCATTTGTCAATATAAAAACGAAAATATTTCCTGTATTTTTGTATGTTATGGCATATTTATTGGGCAAATATACAATAACACTTCCTTTTTTTTATGTTTTGTAGTATGCTTTAAATGTAAAAGACACCTAATTAAGAATTCGTATTCTTATGCGTCGGTGTTTATAATCAAATTGAGGGAGATGATCTGATGAAAATGACAATGAAAGATATAGCCCGCTTGGCAAATGTATCTCAACCTACCGTATCCCGGGTGATAAATGGCAATCCTAATGTAGATAAAACGTTAGCTAAACGTGTTATGAAAGTGATTGAAGAATCTAATTTTACTGTAAACAAGGCTGCACAAACCCTAAAAAGCAGCCAATCATTCCTCGTCGGCGTGTGTGTGACCGATCTTGCAAACCCCTACTTTATGGAAGTGATTCAGGCTATGGAGCAAGAAGCTAGGGAAGATGGCTATAATATCATTATTCACAACAGTATGCATAACCCCATCAAAGAGTGGGAAAACGTGCAAAATTTTTTATCCAGGCAAGTGGATGGTATATTGCTCGTCCCTTTTGGTGATTATAATATAGAAAAACTTAAAAAGCTCAATGTCCCCATCGTTATTACCACACAAATCAAAGACGCATTTGACAGTGTATCCGTATGTCATCGTGAAGGCGTTAAACTCGTTGCCGATCACCTTGTTTCACAAGGTCATCAAAAAATGGGCTATGTAGGCCCCCTTCATGATGAAAAACTCCGTTTTTTCAAAGAAGCACTCTACAACAACGGTATTCCATTTGATGACAAACGAATTATACCTTTAACTGCAGGTCAAGAGTCTGCTTTTGATATTCATCAAAATATTGAACATTATCTGAATACACATAAGCATTTGGATATGTCTGCTGTATTTTGTTACAACGATGTCACGGCGCTTGAATTTATTCGACTTATCAATAAAAAAGGGATACATGTTCCTAATGACATCGCTGTGATTGGCTTTGATGATTCGCTTATCTCAAAAATTTTTGAAATATCAAGTATTCATCAGCCCATTGAAGAAATGACAAAGACGGCTTTTAAGCTTCTCCTTGCACGTATAAAAGACCCGTCCATTGAACAAACATCTATCGAGTTGCCTCCAAAGCTTATTGTTCGAAAAAGTTCCATACAAAAACTCTAGAAAAAAACAAGAAAAAAAAGAGACCGAAATCTTCGTGTCTCTTTTTCGCCTTTCACGATATGTTTTTTTAGTAAAACACTTCCTCTAAGGCTAATCCACTCGGTTCTACTAAAAATCCTGCTTCTGCACGTTCTTTATTTTCAAAAACTTGCACTATAGATGAAAGTTCGCGGGTATCTCTACCAACTTCAATAAGGGTTCCCATCAATATACGAATCATGTGATATAAAAAACCATCCCCAGTAAATATAAATTTTGTATAGTCTTCCTCGTCAATAATTTTAATGGATTCAATTGTTCGTACAGTCGATTTTTTCGTTTTGTCCGAAGAAAATCCGGCAAAGTCATGTGTTCCTTGTATTAGCTCAATTGCCTGACGTACTTTTTCCATATTTAACCGCTCATGAAGTGCTGTCATATATTGGCGCCCAAAAATAGGCTTCACACCTTTATACGCTTTGTAAAATGTATACGAATATGTTTTTTTTACCGCATTAAATCGGCTATGAAACTGCTCAAAAACTTCTTCCATATATACAATTGCAATATCTTCCGGTAAAAAAACATTAAGTTCTTGCCTACATTTTTGCAAATTTATCTTCTTGTCTTGAAGATGAAAGTTAGCAACCATTCCTTTTGCATGAACACCTTTGTCCGTTCTTCCGGCACCAATTACTTGTACTTTTTCTTCAAAGTATTTGCTTAAAGTTTCATCTAACTTATGCTGAATTGTTTTTGATGCATTTTTGTTCCGTTGCCAGCCGCTGTATCTTGTTCCATCATAGGCTATACGCATTTTTATATTCATAATAGCTCCTTACCCTCGGTGGGGTTCTTTTGCATACAAAATTGATAAGAATATTATAAGCACAACATTAATCACGAAGGAGATTCCTGAACTTATATAGCTTACATACATCAGAACTTCGCCTAAAGTTAGCGCCCCAAATATCGCCGGAATACCTGAATTAATAATTCTTTGTGTAAAGAACATTATTCCAAAGTCAAGTCCAATTTGAAGGATAACTAAGATTAAACTAATAACGCTTAAGATTTCGCGTCCCTTGGTCAGTGCCATTATAATTCCTATAACGATTCCAAGTGTTAATATCCAATAGACAATTTGACTAAATTGCATGACCGGTACAATGTTATCATAAGCGATAACTCGAATAAGTAACTGCATTCCAAAATACTTTATAACAGAATAAATTACTCGAACAATGATTAGTATTAATACCATCCTATATGCTTTTTTTCTAGACATCTTTCTCTCCTTACATATCATAACTCTTGTGTCGCTTGTTTAACCTCTTCATTATCTATGATAACTCATGCTTCGTCAAGGAAGCTTTGAATAATAACACAATAAAGCAAGGAGTTTTATAAGACTCCTTGCTTTATCCTACGCTTCATCAAAATCACATGCTATTAATCTACTTAAGGCATCAATCGCCTCAGATTCATCGTCTCCATCTGCTTCGACCTCTATCTTCATCCCTGAACGAACGCTAAGCATAAGGACCGAGACAACATTTTTTGCATCCACCCTCAGCGTACTATCCATACGTTTTACCGTAACTTTCGCACCGAATTTTGCCGCCTCATGGCTAAATAGTGCTGCTGGACGAGCATGTAATCCATGCTTGTTTTTTATGATAAATTCTTTTGCAATCATACATCATCGCCTTTATCTATCACTAACCTACATAAATAGTTTAACAATATTACCTATAATGATACCGATAATCCCAAAATCAGAGTCTCCAAAGGTTGTATTCGCATATCCCAATGCGCCAAGAACAGGTAAGAGCAATATCGGTAGGATGGTAATAATAAGCCCATTAACAAATGCTCCTATGACTGCACCGCGTCTACCACCGGTAGAGTTTCCAAAAACACCTGCTGTTGCTCCGGTAAAAAAGTGAGGAATAACCCCTGGAATAATTACTGTGGCACCCACGAGTGACAAAAGAAACATTCCTACAATTCCTGCTGCAAAACTAGCAATAAATCCAACAATAACTGCTACAGGAGCAAATGGGAAAACCACTGGACAATCTAGCGCTGGTTTAGCATTGGGTACAATTTTATCTGCAATTCCTTTAAACGCAGGCACGATTTCACTAATAATCATACGAACACCTGCAAGAACAATATAAACACCTGCTGCAAAAACCAAACTTTGCATAATTGCAAACATAATAAAATTCTGTCCGCCACTGACTTGACTTTCTACAAATTCAGAACCAGCAAATAATACGGTTATCAAAAATAATATAAGCATTGTTAATCCAGTAGCAATCGTAGTATCTCTTAAGAACATCAATCCTTTAGGGAATTTCATGTTTTCTGTTGAATGTTCTTTGTTACCGACAAGTTTTCCTGTAAGGGCTGCTGCAACATAACCTGTGGTACCAAAGTGTCCAAGCGCAACATCATCAGATCCTGTAATCTCTTTCATAAAAGGTTGTGCCATTGCAGGGAAGATTACCATAACTATTCCCAATACCACCGAACCGATAATGACAAGAGGTACACCTTTTACACCTCCACCAACTAGAATTGCTGATAGCATTGCCGCCATAAACATTGTATGGTGCCCTGTCAAGAAAATATACTTAAACGGGGTAAATCTGGCAAGCAAGATATTCATTAACATACCAAAAACCATAATCATTGCGGTCTCCGCACCAACAACTTCTTGAGCTAATGAAACAATCGCCTCATTGTTTGGAATAACTCCTGTAATACTAAAAGCTTCCGTAAAAATCACACTAAAATGATTTAGCGCTCCAACTAAGGTTCCGGCACCTGCACCCAGAATCAAAAAGCCAATTGTTGCTTTAATGGATCCAGACACAACGTCTGCAGCTGATTTTTTCTGAGCCAACAATCCAACTAGTGCAAATAGTCCAATAAGAACTGCTGGTTGACTAAGTACCTCTGTCATTAAAAATTGTAATACGTTCATCATCTTCCTCCTTAAATATATATATTATTTTTTACCCTTCAAAGTTAGCTAATGCTTCTACAATTTTTTTCTTCATATCCTCCATATCCAAAATATTATTAAGTTCAACCAATTCTTTTGCATATCCGTTTAGTTGCCCCGTAATGTCTTTTGTCCCTACAATAATATCTGCCTTGTAACCTTTTGCCGAAGTCAAGTCGCAATGTTCCACTTCAACTTCTGCCCCAATCTCTTTAAGAACTTTTTTAATATTCATTTCCATTAAAAAGCTACTACCTAATCCATTACCACACACCACAAGAATTTTTAACATATTGTTTTCCTCCTTTAATCTATCCCTTTTATGAATGCTTGTTAATTATATCCACAATTTCATCAACATCATTTGTTGTAAATAAAACACTTAGGTCTTCTTTATTGGTCATAACACTCATCAATTGTTGAAGTGCGTTAAGATGACTTTGGCTATCTGTCGTTGCTAATGTAAAAACTAGAGAAACAGGGTCATTGTCTTCATGACCAAAAGCAACCGGTTCTTTAAGGCGAATCAAGCTCATCGATGTGTGGTTCACTCCATTTTCAGGTCTTGCATGAGAAAGTGCAATTCCAGGTGCAATGACAATATATGGACCCAGTTCATTTTTTGTTCTTTTGACTGCTTCAATATAGGATTGTTCAATCAGATTTTCTTGAAGTAAAATATCGCCACCAAGGTCAATTGCCTTTTCCCAATCTTTTGCTTCGACATTGACCTGTATATGACTTTTTGTAAGCATTTCATTTAATAACATATCTAACCACCTTTAATTTTTCAAATCTTCAGCAACTGTTCTATATCTATTGTATCCTACCTTTATTTTTTGTGCTATCTTTAAACGATGCAATGTTTTTCCAAATCAATTCTGCACTTTTGTACAATTGGAATATTATTTCCTTGAATAAATATGTGAGTTATGTTTAAATATAGAGAGTTATCATAAAGAATGGAGGACTTGATATGTCATTAAGCAAACGTTGCAAAAGTATACTGATACAATTTGTCACCTCTGCTGATCCCAAATCAATTGAAACCCTAACTTCACATTACAAAGTCTCTGAACGAACAATTCGCTATGATATCAAGGATATAGAATATTGGTTAAAACAGCATCAATTGGGTTCCATAAGCACTGTATATGGGAAGGGTTTTTTGCTTTCTAGTTCCAAATCACAGAAAAAAATATTACTCGACCAGCTTCAAGAATATAAACCAATGGAAAACTATTATTCCAGCGAAGAACGCCAAAAAATACTACTTCTTGAATTGCTTAATTCTGAAGAACCGATAAAATCTGAATATCTACAAAACAAAGTCAAAGTTAGCCGTGGAACTATCTTAAAGGAATTAAAATTTGTCGAACAGTGGCTTGATAAATATAAACTCACTTTAATCAAAAAGCCAAATTATGGAATTAAAATCGAGGGAAATGAGTCATCAAAAAGAAATGCATTAATCGGACTTGCTAGAGATTATATGTCCACCGAACAAATACTTGGTGTCATCAAGTCTATAGAATCTAACACGAAACGACCGAATCCCTCCTATAACTATTTGTATCGCGATATGCTAATGTCCACAGTCGATTTAGAACTCCTCGAAAAATCTCTATACCAATTACAAGATTTACTCGGTGTTCAATTAGGTGACAACTCATTTGCAAGCCTTTTTACTCATCTTGCTATCGCTATACAGCGCATACAAATGGGAAAAAACATCTTCTTTCCACCAGAAGATTTAATTCTTTTAGAAAAAACAGATGCGTTTAAAACCTGTGAAGTTTTTGCCCAAATATTAAACGATACTTTTAATGTCACTATCCCAAAGCCTGAAATAGGCTATATTACACTGCATATCCTCGCAGCCCAGCTCCATAAAAAAAGTATCGCAGATATTAAAAATGCCTCACCTTCACTTACGCGTGCCAATCTTCTTATAAATGCCACGAATTTATTACTTAATGATGAACAGATTAATTTTATGGAAATGGCTGTGGATATCACGAATTCTATTAAGACTCAACTAGGCATCGAATTTGAAAATGAAGATCAGATGCTTCTTGACTTGTGTATTCATCTTAAGCCCGCCATACATCGGTGTAAGTACAAAATGTTTTTAACCAATCCATTGTTAGATGATATTAAAAAAAATTACTATCGTCTATTTCTTATTGTTAAAGAAGCCTTGTTGCTTTTACACTTTAAATACCCTATTGAAATGGATGATCACGAGATTTCTTATATTACTTTACATTTTGCCGCTGAGATTGAAAAAGGAAAGGTCCTTTTTTCAAAAAAACTCAATGTGTTATTGGTCTGTGCCAGCGGATTAGGTACTGCCAAAATGCTTCATAATCGAATTCTCACCAATTTTAGCGATTTAAATATTATTGATTCTATCTCCTACCTTGACTATTTTAAGCAATCCTCTTTGTCGGTGGATTTGGTTATAAGTACCATTCCCCTTAAACAGTCCCAACACCCATGTATTGTCGTCAATCCTTTATTAAAAAAAGAGGATATTGAGCGTATTGAAACCTTTATCTTTGAGCATCATGCACCTACAACCCATTCACCGGTTAAGGATACCTCTTTATCTATAGCCTCTAAAGCCGAGACTAGTCTAGCACAGCTATTGACGCCGGAACATATTCGTCTTGATGTTAGTGCCTCTTCTTGGCAAGAAGCCTTACATTTAGGTGCTGATATTTTACTCGAAAACGATTACATTACACCGGAGTATACAAAACAGATCATCGAAAACATTCATAAGCTTGGTCCATATATCGTCATTGCACCGGGAATAGCTTTTTCACATGCATCCTATAAAGTCGGGGTCAAAAAGCTGGGTATGAGTCTAATTCGCTTACAAGAAGCCGTTGAATTTGGTCACGAGAAAAACGACCCTGTAAAACTGATTTTTACACTTGCCCCTTCCGATAAAACAAGTCACTATGATGCACTGACAACATTGATGAATATACTCTTAGACCCTCGTGAACTTAATATTCTCTTCAATTCAAAAAACATGGATGAAATCCTTAAAATACTGTGATGCTATTTTAAGGCTTTTGCCTTATTCCTTTTCCCTTTTACAAGGCTTATAATTAAAAGGAAGACAACGTTTTTTTAGGAGGGATCTTATGGAGATTACAACGACACTTCCCACCATTGACCTTACAGATAATGAAACCGGTTGTTGTCCACGCTTTCACCCTGAACTATGGGATGAAAAGATTTTCACCTTTAGCGACATACAATTTGCACGAACCACTTCCAAGAATATACTTCATATCCCCATAAACCTAGGCAAGGTCATGGCTCAATCTATGGAGCGCATTGACGGTGTCGGAGCAATGAAAAAAGAACAGTACTTGATACTTTCTAGAGATTTAAGCCCATGGAAAAGCGAGCATTTATTTGCTGTCACAAAAAAAGTTCCTGGCATGAAAATGGTTTCACTCACCGGAACTTTTTATGCTAAAGTCTATGATGGTCCTTATAAAGACATGCCAAAACTCATGAAAGATTTTCAGTTACATGCTAAAAGCAAGGGGATGGCAATCTCAAAAAACATTTATGTTTTTTATACAACATGTCCAAAATGTGCCAAATACTATAAACATAACTATATGGTTCTTTTTAGCAAAAACAAGCCTTACTAAGTTGTAAGGCTTGTTTTAAATAAATCTCCGTCAATTTCAATTTCTAATTTTAATCCTAGTGCTTTTGCCAAGCTTCCAGCAATTGAAAGGCCTAAGCCGCTTCCTTCTGTATTTCTTGAAGTATCTCCTCGTACAAATCTCTCCATCAACGAAGCTGAATCAATATTTAGAGGCTCTTTTGATATGTTCTTCATCTCAATAATAACGCGTTCTTGGTCATGACCTAAATTAATATAAACCCTTGAACCGTTCATACTATATTTATATATATTCGTCACCAGATTCTCAATGATACGATACATAATTTTACTATCGGTCTCAATAGTAATTGGTTCTTTATCTATTTGTGTAATCACTTCCAAGTTGGATGCATGAAACTCATCTTCATACTCAGCTAAAATCTGTTGCATCAATTGGCGCACATCAATAGTTTCTTTTGTGATTTCAATATTGCCACTGCTTGCTTTTGATGCCTCCACCACATGACTTATCAGATCCTTTAACCGTATTGACTTATCCTCTAACACTGCGATATATTTTTTTGCTTCTTCACTCGCCATCTCTTCTTTTTTTAATAAGTCCACATAATTGATAATAGATGTTAAAGGGTTTTTTAAATCATGAGTAACATTTGTAATCAATTCCGTCTTCATTCGTTCTCCTCGCATTGCTTCGTCCAAGGCAGACTTTAGCCCTGACTGCATGGCATTTAAGTCTGCACCAAAGTCACGAAAAGCTTCCGGCAGTTCTTCAATATTAAGTGGATATTCAAGGCTTCCTCTTGCTCTTGCTCGAGCAGCATCCATAAGACTTTGTAGTCCTCGCAAATACTTCACTAATACTTTTAGAACCAATAAGTTAAACAAAACAAATACAGCGAAAATTGAAAAGGGTCCCGAAGGAACAATAAGTACAAAAATCATATTAATCAAGCAAACACCAAAAAAAGCAATAATCAACCATGGCTTATAACTTTTAATCATGTTTTTAAACAGATTAACAATCTCCATACCTATGCGAATACATAATATGTTATATACAAACCGATGATTTCTAATATTACGTATAACCGATAGCAATATATGTATGGCCAGTAGTACCCAGATATTCATACTGATACATAGAAGAACCAACAGAACAGTATTTTCCTCCGGATTATATATTGAAGAGGTTATTCCCATAGGCACAAGGGATGTTAAGAGTAAAAACAAGATTTGAAACTCATAAAAGACCCGATCAAGCCAACAAAGCTTTATATTATTTCTATTTGGTCCTTTTCCCGTATGCATCCCCAGGTAAACAACCTCTCCTACGCCTAATACCAAGGAAGCAATCAATATGGAATAATAGATTTTTTCCATTTCTTTTGCCTGCTGATAATTTTTATAGGGTATCGTAAAAAACGGATCTTGAATATTCTCATCAAATCCAGTTAGCAGACGGTATGGTCCCGTCTTAAGCATTGAAAAAATCCCTTCACTGGTATATGAATATCCCCATTCAATATCTCTGCCAAAAGAGGTTGCTTCTAAGAGACTTTTTCCTGGAAAGGCAATCTGTTCTGGATTCCATTGAATTGCCGTCTCATAATTATTAAACATGCTCTCTTTTGCATTAGAAAAATTGCTCTTAGTTTCCATTGTTTGGGTATTAATCAATAAAAAGCGAAAACTTTTTGCCTTATCTAGATTACGGTTGATTTGTCGTAACCGACTAAGTTTTTCTATTTTTTCCTTTTCATCTTCAACTGTTTTTTCTATGTGCGCTTCATCAATTAATTCCAATTCTTTTTCTAATATATTATGCACTAATCGTGTATAATTGCTTTCAAACTCCCATGTGTCATAATAGCTTTCTTGTGTCAAATATTCCCACGCCGTACCGATTTGATATCCTGACCATAAGAATCCCGTACCGGCAAGAAGGATTATTATGTGTGCAATAAATTTAAATTGCCATTTACTCATTGTATTTTTCGATTTTGTAGCCAATGCCCCACACCACCTTTAAGTATTTTGGATTTTTAGGGTCAATCTCTATTTTTTCCCGCATACGTCGAATATGTACTGCTACAGTGTTTTCTGCACCATAGGCTTCTTCTTCCCACACATATTCATAAATCTCTTGGATTGAATAGACCTTGCCCATATGTTGCATAAGTAAAGTTAGTATTTTAAGCTCTGTGGGTGTTAATGCAATATTCTCTCCATCGATACTCGTCTCTTTAGTATCTAGATTCAAGACTAAGCCTCCCGTTACACAAAGATGCTTTTTTTTCTCTAGACTTCCAAGCATCGTATATCTTCGGAGTTGAGATTTCACTCTGGCAATAAGCTCCAATGGATTAAAAGGCTTTGTCAAATAATCGTCTGCACCAAAGTTTAGACCAATAATCTTATCCGTATCTTCGGACTTTGCAGAGACCAAAATAATTGGAATATTATAATCATTGCGGATTTTTAACGTTGATTGCAATCCATCTAGCTTTGGCATCATAATATCTAAAATGACTAAGTGCACCTTTTGGCGCTCCAACATTTCAAGCACCTGCAATCCGTCATACGCTTTAAATATATTATACCCTTCCTGCGATAAAAAAATACTAATCGCTTCAACGATATCAACGTCATCATCACATACAAGAATATTCATTTCATTTTCCTTCAACATGTTCACCACCTTTCACCATTCTCTATGCATTTTATGAACATCTCTTGGATTGTTCTTTCTGCTTCCATTATTATACACATTTTTCCCACATATACATAACTTTTATTACAAAAACTACTATAACAAACAAAAAGAAAGAACTTCTTATTGAAATTCTTTCTTTTTTCTTACAATGCACCAAGTGCGCTTGACACTATGGACTTTTGTATACATTACTCTTTAACCGCCCCAGCTGCTACACCCGATAAAATATATTTTTGGAAAAAAATGTATAATAGTATAGTCGGAATCATTACAACAATGATTCCCGCTGCCAGCACTTGCCATGATCCTTGTTGTGCATTGGCAAAATTCATTAAGTATGTTGTCAATGTTCTCAAACTATTTTTGGGCATATATAAGTATGGGATGTACATGTCATTAATGATTACAATTGACTTGATAATACACACTGTTGCTGTTGCCGGCGCCAGTAGTGGAAAAATAATTTGTCCAAAAAGCTTAAAATATGAACATCCATCAATAAGCGCCGCTTCATCTAATGCCACAGGAATCCTTGAAATAAACTGGCGATAAATATATAGTTGCATCAAATCCGACGCCACATAGATAACAATTGGCGCACCGATTGTATTATACAACCCTAATCCTTGTATAATTTTAAATCTTGCAATTTCTGTCACAAAAGTTGGAATCAACATGCCTAGAAAAAACAAACCTACAACAATTTTCTTTCCACGAAAAGTAAAGCGTTCAATAATATAAGCCGTTATTGTTCCAAATAAAACATTAAAGATGAGTGACATTATCAGAATAAATCCTGTATTCTTGAAACCAATATATAAGTACTTATCACCTAATACATGACGAAAGTTCTCCAGTGTAATACGCTGAAATTCAGGTAGCCACAATGGTGACGTATTGGCCATATCTCCTCGTGTTTTTAGCGCCGCAAAAAAAGTCAATAGTATAGGTGCAAGAACAATGAAAACCATAGCAATACACAATACTTGCTTAACTAGTTGTCCACATATTCGCTTAAACATTTTTCTCACCCCTATCTTTAAAAATCAATTTATGTATAATATTATTTTGAACCATATAAATAATTACAATCATCACCATAATTGCAATGGCCATGGTCGAAGCCAAACCAAAATTTGAAAACGAAAATGCCGTCTTTATTGTATACAACGTAAACGTCGACGATGCATATCCAGGCCCACCTGCAGTCATAACAAATGGAATATCAAACACTTGTAACGCCCCACGAATATTATCAAACAGAACGAAATCAACCATTAACATAATACTTGGAATTTGAATATATCTAAACAGATGCCACCCATTTGCTCCATCAACTTTTGCAGCTTCTTCTATATCCTTTGGAATCGATTGTAAGGCCGCTAAAAAGAGGATGACATGATAGCCGCTGAATCTCCAAACGGAAACCGATGCTAAGACATAGTTGACAATCTTAGGGTCTGAAAGCCAGCTTCGTATCCATGATTCAAGCTGGAGTAATTCAAGAATTGAATTAAAAGCACCATTGATAGGTGAATAAAAATATGAAAACGCATATGCAATAGCCACACCATTGATAATATATGGCATAAATACCATGGTCTTATAGAATTTTGCCCCTTTTAATTTGCTGTTTAATAATACAGCAAAGCCTAATTCCACAAAAATCATAATAAAATGTACCACAAAATAGACGGAGTTATTCTTCAGCGAAAGCCATAAGTCTTTGTTTTTAAACATGGAGATGTAATTTGCAAATCCTATAAACCGACTATCTGCAGAATATCCATCCCATTCGATAAAGCTCATTCTAAAAAGATCGACTGCCGGCAATACAACAAATCCGATAAGCAATAACATCGGCACAATTAGTGATGCTCCTATAAATATTTTTCTTTTTTTATTTAGTGACTGCATTCTTTACCTCCGATATAATAATGGGGATGTTTATGTCCACCCCCATTAATCCTACATTCTAGTCAACGTTCAGTTTTTTTCTAGCTTCTGTCCATCGTTGGTTTAAATCTTCAAATACTGTATCAACGTCAAATCCGTCAATAAGCATCTCCGCACCAAGTTTTTTATAGTCAAATGTTGTCTCATTTTGAATTGAAGAAAAATCATCGTTACCGCCATTGTACATAACCCATTGAATCTCTGAAGCCGTTTGGTCTGCTTGAGCTAAAACCGGATCTTTTTCTTTTGGAAAATTCTTCATTGATGAATCTGAGGACACATAATTAATATAGTCCGGATACCACTCATCTGAGTAGAACCACTCCACAAAAGCAACTGCTGCTTCTGGAATTTTTGAATGTGTTGTTACGCCCATAAACGAGTCTCCTTGTACAATCACGTTATAAGGATCATCAACACTATTGCGTGTTGGTAAATAAAACGTTCCAAGTTCCGAGATATCTTCTGCACCTGCAACAATATTTTGCAATCCCCAATCTCCTAATGCAATCATTGCTGCACCTTTTGTTGCAAAAATCGACGTTGCTTGATCATTACCTATACCCAGTGGATCTCTTCCTAGAACACCTGAGTTAAAAAATGTATAAATCTTTGTATAGGCTTCATAGATATCTTGTCCTTTTTCAAATGGACGATCTTGGGTTGCCATATGGTTCCAGTTTTCGCCATTGCCTGATTCTAATGCCGGCATAAATTCCATAAATGGATAGTTGGGCCATTCATCTTTAAGCCCCATCGCTAACGCCATAAAATCCGGGTTATCTTTTCCATAATATGCTTGCAACGATAAACTTGCCTGTTCAAGTTCTTCCCATGTTGTAGGAACTTCAACATTTGCTTCCTCAAACAAGTCCTTCCAATAGTATACATACTCATAACCTGATGTCATAGGAACGCCAAGGATTTTACCTTCAACGGCGTATCCTTCGGCAAGCAGATTGTTCTTTGCCGCTGTCGTATCACTAATATCTAATAGGAAATCTTTAAATCTTGATAGTGTAAACGGTTTGTTGAACATAATATCCGGAAGCTGATTTGCCGAAGCACGCATCTTCATCGCATTCCAATATTCTGAGTCATCTTTAATCTTTTCTACTTCAATGTCTACATCTGGATAATGTTTTTGAAATTTTCCTACCATATCATTTTCTTCAATGAATGTATTCAAATTATTATCCCATATTGCAAATGTTAATGTACCACTTAATTCACTTTCTTTCCCTGCGCCTGCGCCTGTGTCTGTTTCTTCTTTAACCATGTTCTCATCATTAGGTTCTTGCTTTGTACATCCCCCGACAAATAACATTAATACAATAAGTAATCCTGTGAAAATGATACTACTTTTTTGTTTCATTTTATTTCCTCCTTTTATTTAGTATTGTGCCCTCATCATAGCATCCTCTCCTGACATTTTTCCATCTCATAAAACTATTTTCCTTGATAATATGTTATATTAACCTGTAATCACATTTGATATATTGTTATTTTTCATGTTACAAAGTTATTATTCACATATATTTTTGCCCAATACACTAGAAAAAGAACAGTACAAATAGCTTGTACTGTTCTTTAATATATACCTTATTGTTTTCGATATTGCATCGGACTGATTCCCACATGCTTTTTAAATACGCGGCTAAAGTGCTCTGCATTTTGATAGCCTACCATCTCTGCGATTTCATATACTTTAAATGTTGTTGATTTTAATAGCTCTTTTGCTTTTTCAATTCGGAGTGAAGTAATATATGCTGTGATTGTTTCTCCGGCTTCTTTACTAAAGCGATGGGTAAAATACTTTTCATTAAGCCCCACTTCATTGGCTATATCCAATAAGTTTAAGTTCGGATTTTCGTAGTGTTCAACGATATATCGTTTTGCCCTTATAATCGGATTGTTCTCTGTCACATGTAATCGTGATGCAGAGTAGTCCATAATCCATGACAAAAAGTTTGTTACCCATAATTTTAGGCTACGCACATCCTGAATCCGCATGATTTTTTCACTATAGCTATACTCTTTTCCAAATATATCAACAAGCGAAGCATTGTCACGTTCAAAATATCTCCCTATGGCAATAATCATCGCACATATATCTTTCTGACTCTCTCGGAGTTTTTCAAACTGAAAAGTATTTAATAGTTCTTCACGTAAATGCAAAATATTTTTTTCATCTGCAATATAAAGTGCCTGAGCCAATTCATCATATGATGTAACCCTCTCCAGAATTTCATTCATAACTGTTTCTCTTTTTGACCAATCAATAATTGCTTGACTACCTTCCAAACGTCTGAACTCAATTCCCTTAGTTACTTGCTCAAAACACGCATTGAATTGTTCTGCTTGTGTAGCTAATTCACTAATACACACCGCTACATCCACACCATAATCTTTTCGAATATGCTGTTGTATCTCACTGATTAAAAACTGTAGCGAGCTTTCACTATTTTCTTGACGATGTAATTGATAGAATCCATAGAAGCTATTAATTGTATCTTTTGCAAGAATACAATGGGATGCAAAGCGAGGATTCGACAAAAAGCCTTGCACTATTTGATCATGCATTTTATTTTGATCTTGATGCGCTTTTGATAAATCAAGAAAAAAGCATATGACTTTATACGGTCCAATAAAAAAATCATTTGTACGGCTATGAATTTCTTGAGCTGTCATCCTTTTTTTCACAAGTAAGCTCAAATATTCTTCCGGACGCTTTTCTAGGCTACGAACACGTTTTTCATAATCCCCAATCAATGTTCTTTGTTGCCTCACCATTGCGTTAAACTGGGTTGTAACCATCTGAAGTTCTTGTTGACCGCCCGGTTTAATATATACATCCAAGTTGCCTTCTCGTATTTGATACAAACCACTATTTATCGCTTCAATCGGCTGAATAATCCGCTTCATAAAGACGCCAAAATATATTGCACCAAGGATAAGGATAACCCCTGCACTTGCAAGAACCCAAATAGCTTGCTTCCAAAACTCAGTGGTAAGCTCTCTTGTCTCTATCAAACTCTCAATATACCATGTTGTCCCACCAATATGTACGGGAGTTTTAACAACTGTATATCGATCCATCTGATTATTTGCCGTTTCCCAATACCGCGGATTCACATCAAACACTGTTACTCCAAAGGTATCAACGATTCGCGTTAATCCTAATTTATTGCCTTGTTTTAAAAAAGTTTCATTATATTTTTTTATACGTTCTGCCGCATCTGTTGATTGGAACAAGGTGACCATCTCAACGGTTTGAGAACGATCTGTTGACACATCCGGCGCCAATGCAAATATAAGGATAAGCATGTCCTGCATACCTCCAGAATATAAGTCATTGATCTGTTGATTTTGATAGGCACCTAACTCAACTGTATTTGGATTTTTCAAGGCTTCTTGATACCACAGTTGGCTACGAATTTCTTCTCCACTTCTATGAATATTCATTTTTACGTATACATCTTGTCCTTGTTTCATGTAAAAGCCAACCGAAACGACTTCTTTAACTGGTTCCAAAGCAATATTAACAACTTTTGCCAGTTGCTGTTCAAATTGATATCGCGCTGTGATATCTTCGTTATTTGTTTTAGCTGCATTTTTTAGTATTTCATTATCATTTGTATAGATTAAATGTGATAAGCGCATCGACATCATACTAATGTCTGTTTCCAAGTCTGTCACAATATTTTCTTGTGCTCGTTCAATATTTTCAATAGCTTGGCGACGAAATTGTACATTCATTACGGATAAAGCTACAAAAAGCACAATGAAGATAGGAATAACAATAAGTATTAAGAACATCGTATAATAACTTGTTTTTAATGTCACATTTTTTTGTTTCCACAACATTTTGTAGCCTCCATACACTTTATTCGAATTCTACATCGACAAGGGTTAATGCACTTGCCATTGCCTTATGTCCAGCATCCTTATTATTCATTGATTTAAATGCACGCTTTATTGTTTCTTCGTGGCGTTCTCCCAGTCCTATCTGAATCAACGTTCCAACTATAATTCTTTCCATATTTAGTAAAAATCCATCTGCGCTTATGGCAATGATGATTTCTTCTTCAGTCTCATATATATCTAGGGCTGTCACTGTTTTCACAGAACTCTTCACCTTTGCCTTGGTTGAAAAAGCCATAAACTCATGTTCGCCCAAAAAAAGTTTTGCCCCATGGCGCATAGCCTCAACATCAAGAACACCTTCTACCAGATTAACTCGCTGGCGTTCATAAAGCGGGCGTGTTGGAGCGTCCTTCTTCCATATGCGATATTCATAAGTAAGTTCTTTAACGTTATAGCGACTATGAAACCGATCATCAACTACTTCAACATCATAAGTAATAATATCATCCGGTAGATATTCTTCAAAATATTGTCGAATAGAAGAAGGATCTGCTTTTTGTTCTGGTACTTTAAAGTTAACCACTTGACATGTCGCATTGACCCCTGCATCTGTATTTACTGCACTGATGACCTCAATATCTTCTTCGTATTTCTTTTTTAATATTGCCTCTAACTTTCCCTGTATTGTTTTGTCTGCATTTGCCTTTGTTTTTCGATATCCTTTGTAGCGTCTTCCATCATATCCGATGGTCATCTTATAATTGATCATCATCTGCCTCCAATATTCTTAAAAATGATTTCATTAAATTACTATATCACTAAATAACAAAAATGTATATATATTTACTTAAGCCTAAAAAAAGAGAGATACCGAAGTATCTCTCAATATCTTAAGCTTAGGATGCGATTTTGAATACATCAACAAGCATCGACATTGCTTGACCTGCAATATCTTTGATACGACCTGTTAAAGCACCTTTTTCAGTACCATTGGCATTGATATAGTCTGTCAAGACTTCATCCATTGCACCAAATTCTGCAACAACTTTTTTGTCAGTAAACATTGTATATCCATCGCCACCAGCAACCAGATAGTCATTCGTTGCAAGGGTATATGTTGCATTATCAACAATTTGCACACCATCAATCATCGCACTAACGACACGATCTCCAGCCATCTTTGATGAATCAAACTCAACTGTCATCCCTGCGATGTGCGGGAATGCTCCTTTGGCTTCTGGATAATCGGATATACCATTTTCAATTGCAGCAACAAGGTCTGCACCTGTCACTTCGATAACTCTTACAGTATTGCCATAAGGTAGTACGGTAAGGATTTCTCCTTTTGTAATCTCTCCTGCATCAATAGATGCTCTGATTCCTCCTCCATTTGTTAAGGCTACATCAGCCCCACTAATATCAAGAAGTGATTCCACAATTAAGTTTCCTAAGTTTGTTTCGCCTGTACGCACATCACCACGTTCTCCAACAAGAATTTCTGGAGTGGTTGCTACGACCTCTTGCTCAATAATTGCATTAGCTTCCTGAATCGCTTCTACAATAGCCATGACTTCGGCATCAGCTTCTATATTCATCGACTCTGCTTTGGTAAATAGATGCGCATCTGTTGAGATAACGTCACCATCCATTAATGAAAATTCAACAACACCGACATTTTTTGTTTTTTCACCTGTGCTTACAATAAGTGTGTCATTAACTTTACTTCCATATGGATACATTGAATGGCTATGTCCATCAATAATCAAGTCAAGACCTTCAACTTCATTTGCTAAATCAATACTTGTTGCTGCTGCCGTTCCTTCATCTCCAAGATGCACAAGCGCAATAACAACATCTGCTTCATCATGAAGCATCGGCACTAAATCTGCTGCAACAGCAATTGGATCTTCAAAAACCAACCCTTTTGAGTTGTCCGGATGACTTAAGAATGTTGTATCTGGCGTTAACAATCCAAAAATTGCAACTTCCATACCATCAACTTCTTTAATAACATAAGGCGTTAAAAAATCTGTTCCATCTTCATATTTTACATTGGCTGCCATAATTGGAAACTTAGCCATCTCTGCATTGTTCAATAACGGTTCTTGACCATAATCAAACTCATGATTACCTGTAGTCATTGCATCATAACCTAGCGCATTCATAACTTCAATAGCTTTTTCACCTTCTGATAACGTAACCAAATTTGCACCTTGTGTTGCATCACCAGCGTCCAATACCAACGTGCTGTCATTCATTGAACGATACATGTCAAACACAGTTTTTAACTTTGCTGCACCCATACCATCATAGGCACCTTCAACAAAAAATCCATGCATATCATTCGTATGAAGAACAGTCAGTGCATCATAGTCTGGGAAATACCCATCCTTAATTAAATCATAGACATTAATAGATTTTACATTTGGTGTACGACCATCTTCACTTGTCGCAATTTCAACCTCACCCGAAACCACTAAATCCAATGCTGCATCTTTTAATGGATGTTCAAATGTATTTCCAACAATTTTCCAATTATTGTCTACTGTTGGGGTTGCTACGCCACCTTTTTCTTCATTAATGTATTTGATGATTAAATCACGTATACGCCCTGCATCTTGCATTTGGGCATAGGAATCATAGTACTTGTCTTCTTCTGTCACAAGCTCAAGTCCAAGCAATGTTCCAAAGCGATAATTATTGACTGCCAGCTTATATTCTTTTTCATCTTCTATCGCCATTCCATCCATAAGTAGGTTCGTAATACGGCTACCCACCGGCTGACTTATATCTATATCGTAAGTGACGCCTGAGAACATATCATAGTTATATCCACGAATATTTTCATCAAAACTAACGGTCACATCGCCTGGCACATATGTGTTATAATATGCTGCAGACCACTCCATATAAGCTTTTAGGTTTGCACCTGTAATATGAACACCTACAAGTGTATTTGGATATTTATAAATATTGGCTACATCTTTTTTCTTAAAGTCTCCTGCTACTAAATTCATATCATTTTTGAATGTTGCCGCTGAACTAATCTCTGACTCTGTATAGAACATTTGAACATCATTAATGAGATCAATCAACGCAGTATCCATAACTTGTGATGTAGGCATTGTTGTAACATTTGCTTCACCGGTAATATAGTCAACGCCCTCGATATAGTCGCTTGTAACTTCTCCAACAACCGTATTTGCATCTTCTAAGGAAGCCTCATGAACGTATTTGAATTCTTCAAGCATATCTGCATCGGCTTCAACTTCATACGTTTCAATATTTGCTGTAGTTACGGATGCTACATCAAATCCATCTGCAGTTTTCGTCAACTCAACTGTAGCTTTTGACAATGCCCATCCATAACTTCCCGGTTCAACCAACTTAACTCCATTGACTTCTGCTTCACTAACTTTTGAGTGTGCATGTCCCATAAAAATAACATCAAACTCAGGGAGTGCATTCGCTATTGCTGCTGCTCCTTCATAAGCATGGTCATCGTCTTGCCCTAAGTGAAATGCACCTACAAGAACATCATATTTTCCAGCAAGATCAGCCACAGCTTTTTTTGCACCTTCAACTGTTCCACCAAAAGTAAGCCCTTCAAAGTGCTCCGGTGATGAAGCTTCCCACGTTGGAATGTGTGGTGGTAATAGACCTACAATAGCTACGCGGATGCCATTTTTCTCAATAACCGTATACGGTTTTACAAAATAACTTCCGTCCGTTTTGTAGGTATTGGCAGATAAGACATCCCCTTCAAACGTCGCAATATTTTTTTCTAAGAATGCTTTTTCGAAGTTGAACTCATGGTTACCAATAGTCCATGTATCATAATTCATATAGTTGAGCGCTTTGATCATTGGATGGATTGGGTCTGAATTAAAAAGTTCAGCACTGTTGTCTTGCACCGTGTCTCCAAGGTCCATCAAAATCACATTGTCACTTGCCGCTCTTTCGGCTTTGACCAAGGTCTGAATTTTTGCAATTCCAGCATCCATATCTTCTGAATCAATGGCATATTCATATGGATAAATACGTCCATGCAAATCACTCGTTGCTAACAAGGTAAGTGACATATCCGTCATTGGTGTGACGTTACCATCATCCTTGTCCTTATCTGTCTCATCAACAACGACATCGCCTGTCATCGGAATTTTTAATTGTTGTCCAACATAAATCAAATTTGGATTATCGAGTTGATTATACTCTGCGAGTTGTTCCCATTCAAGGTCATATTGTTCAGCTATTTGCCACAACACATCCCCTGCTTTAACCGTATACACAGATTCGGCAGATACCCCCACTTGCAATACCATCGTCATCAGTAGTACAAATGTAATCAAAATACTTAGTCTTTTTTTCACTTGTTACTCCTCCTTTATCTGATGTTATTTTTCCTTGCATTCAAGCTCCCAGTAAAGACCGAGAGCTCGAATACGCATCCCACTATTTAAGTGTATCACATACATCCATTGATATGCATGGGACATTGTAAAATCATGTTATAGTAGATTCATATACAAGGCGTAAACACCTGATTTTAAAGGGTTTTCTTTTTATTTCTAGGGTGAAATAGGACTAAATGACTATATGCTCCTCACGCATCGTTCAATAATTTTTCTAATTGTTGAACAAAACCGTCAATTTCTTGTTGTTTAAGTTGCAATATTGCGTCGCCAATAGATACTTCAAAATTACACACATTCTCATTTTTTTCTTTAACATAACCGGTCAGCCCTATTCCTGTCGAATGATATACGTTCTGTAAAATCTTAGTAAGTTTTTTACTTGAACACTCTACCGATACATGGAACATATTTGACACGGGAATATGTGGGTGTGTATTAATTTTCGGAACTTTATTCAATAGGCCAGCCATCTCTTTAGCTTTTTCATAATACATCCCCATACGCGGACGTCGACGTTCCATATGGTATTTTGCCGGAATAATATATGGGTACAAACTAATTAGGTCTCCACCATAACGACGTTTCCAGACTTTGGCTTCCTTGCAAAAGAATTCATCCGCCAAAAGGATAGCTCCTGCAACCGCTCCAATACCTTTGTAAAATGATAGATACACGCTATCAAACAAATCACATATTTCTTTAAGCGTTTTTTGATAATAAGGAAGCACTTCAAACAATCTAGCACCATCAAGATGAAGGTGAATACCTTGCTGTTTACAATATGTGGATATTTCAACCAGTTCTTTAAATTCAGGAAGGTATCCTCCCATCTCGCGTTGGGGCAGTTCTAAAAGCAAGGAGCCGATGGGTTCTTTAACAGATACAATATCGTCGAAGTTCAACAAATGCTCCTGGTCTCCTAATAAAATAGTTTTTATGTGATGCAGTTTCTTTAGGCCATCTTGCTCATGAATCTCCAGATGTGCCAATGGGTGATATGCAACTGTATATATATTTTTTTGATCACATGCGATACGAAGGGCAATCTGCTGCGCCATGGTTCCACTCGGAAAAAAAATCCCCGCTTCTTTACCTGCCTCTAGCGCCAACTCTTCTTGAAATATATCAATCCATGCACCTTCTCCATATATATCACTCATTGTATGTATATCCACATTTTCAAAGGCCTCCATTAGAATGGATACCTCTCTAGGACCATGCCCGCCAATATACTTTTTACACTCTAAATAGGCTTTTTTTAATTCATCCATGTACTCTCCTCAAATTCCATCACTAAATATTCACACACTTCATGGGTACGAAGTGATAATTCAAGGGCTTCTAATGACGCATCCGGGGTATTCGTCCATGCTAAAAATTGATGTATTAATTCTTCAAATCCTCTTTTATTAAGCGTCGGCGTCCAATCATCATAGTCTACAAGCGTCTTTTTATTGTCCGTATAGACCCACTCATAATCCAGATTCTCAATACAATGCTTTTCATTAGCACTAATATATTCAATCTTTTCTTCTTTTATACCCGACATCCGGTTCATACTTCCAAAGGCTGTGGCACCTTCTCCTTGCAAAATCAATGCTAAACTTTGTAATTGATTATCTATAATACGCCCATTATAATCGAATTCCTTTTCTTGATTTTGGAAAAGGTATAACAACGTATCAACTACATGAATAAAGTCATCATAGATAAACTGACGAATATCTCCCGGAAGATTATGACGATTTTTTTGTATAATCAGTGTAGAAGGCTTTTCTAGTTCC
The DNA here is from genome assembly GCA_038396585.1 of Vallitaleaceae bacterium 9-2. Taxonomy (NCBI): domain Bacteria; kingdom Bacillati; phylum Bacillota; class Clostridia; order Lachnospirales; family Vallitaleaceae; species Vallitaleaceae bacterium 9-2. The sequence goes on from CP121691.1 coordinate 2,401,271, forward strand.
AGCAAATTCTTGACCTTTGGGCTATACCTTCGATTAAATCCAACCATTAATACCAGCCCTTTGTCTTTGGCCAATTCATAAACTTCCATAGTTTCTTCTAAATACCAAGAGATCGGCTTATCGACAAACACATGGATATTATGTTCTAGGAAAAACTTTATCATACTATAGTGACTCGACGATGCTGCATGGATAAACACTGCATCCACAGCATGCTCTAAAAGCTCCTTATAGTCAAAACAATACTCTTTAATTCTATATTGTTTTGCTATGGCTATGGTAACGTCTTGCGTACGACTACACAAAACAATTTCATGTGACATCGATGTAATAATGGGTAAATATGCCTTTGTTGCAATATCTCCCAAGCCGATAATTCCTACTTTCATGGTACCACCTTGACCCTTTCTTCTTAATATATTAATGCAAGTTCAGCCATTTTTATTGCACTTGACAAGGACTTGGTCCCGGCTATGAAGCCGCCTGGATGCACAAAAATCGCATCATCAATCTCCACCAAATCATTAATTGTCTCTGGGGATTTTCCAGCCCATTCTCTTGGAAATTCTTTAATTGTCACTTGCGAATCTGGTTCCGAGACCGCCTGAACCCGATATCCATTGACCAAATCTTTGAAAATCACATAGATAATACTTCCTTCTTCGTCATAGGTTTGAAGGTGACGCTTCCATGGACAAAATTTGTCTAACACAAGAATATTTTCTATTTCGCGCCGTTCATACGCCTCTTTTACAATCTTTTCTGCTTCAATGGATGCAACCGAACCTTGTATTGCATTTAAAAGTATTGGTGTAGTAAACTCCACTGCTTTATGAAACTGCTCATCCGGGTCTTCATCGGAGTTCCAGTTTGGATTAAAACTCTTAACGATTTGATTTAGGGTCGGCATATGTACCTCAGCTTTTTCGATAAAATAGCCATTATCAATGGCGTCAATGCTTTCAATAATTGATTTGTCCACACTATAAAAAACTTCCTCTACCTGTTCCTTTGTAAACGATGGCTTTATCTTTTGAATGAGCTTTGGACCATACACTCGCCAAATCAAGCCACATGCTGCATAGGGTACTCCACTATCCCTGTATTCTTTATAATCACTGTGATGATCAAACTCGCCACCACCAACATCAAAAACAATATCTGCCTTATCAAAATCTTCTTGGCTTCGACTACGAATAATAGTCACTTCATCATATAGCTGGATTAATATTGCAGATGCCATTACTTCGTCCGCATGAAAAAACCCACTATGGGTAACGGCTACTATTTTTTCACTTCTCATTGTTTTTCCTTCCACTTCTTTATTTTATACCTTTGCTATTATGCCATACTTCTTTTAAAAAAACTAGATGTATGCCCCTTGACATTCCCTAAAATATAAAATAAAATGAACAAATTATGTTTTGAGAGGTGTCGATGATGCATTATTGGTTATTATTCGCTTTATTGTCTGGAATTATTCTAGGTTTTTTTGATATTTTTAAAAAGATGGCCACGCAAAAACTTTCTGTCATTAACGTGCTATCTTTTTATTCTCTGTTCAGTTTTCTACTCTTGGCCTATGACTACAAAAACGCTTTTAGTATAGACTTTCAATGGTTTCCAATCATTGTCTTAAAGTCTGTAATTATTTACTTTTGTTGGATCTTAGGCTTTGTGGCTTTTAAGTACTTACCAATTAGTTTGGTTAGCCCTTTAAAAACCTTGACGCCACTTTTCACCTTAATCTTTGGTGTACTGCTTCTTGGCGAAAGCCTCAGCTTTTTACAAGTTCTTGGGTTTGCTATCATCCTTGGCGCTTATTATTTTATCGGAAAATCAGGTACTCATGACCTTCTTGCCTTTTTGAAGAACAAATACCTGTATCTCATGCTCTTAAGCGCCTTTCTAAGTGCGTTAAGCGGACTTATCGACAAGGTTGCACTGCGTCATATTAACGCCGGTCAAATGCAGTTTTGGTTTATGTTCTTGTTAACGATTTTTTATACACTGACTTTTTTCATAACAAGTTACCGTAAGCAGCAACGTTTTGCCCCAGGATTTCATTACACTATCCTACTCACTAGCTTGGCAATTGTTCTATCCGACCGATTATACTTTATGGCTGTTGCAATGCCCCAAAGTCAAATCTCTGTCATCATGCCTATACGCTTTGTCTCCGTTTTTGTATCTGTCATTCTCGGCGGATATATTTTTAAAGAGTCGCACCTACGTGGCAAACTTATCGGTACGTGCAATATGCTTATCGGTGTCATCTTAATCTTTTTAGGATGATGCCAGCCATGCTTTCCATGTCTCAGGAGCATAGCCTATGGTTGCTTTTTTTCCATTCCGCACAATCGGTGTTTTATACACTGACGGTGTATCTAAAAGTTTTTCCTCACGATGAGAGGCAACCAAATATTTTATCATCGCATACTCTTTCGCCTCTTCATCAAGAAGGGCTTCTAAGCTTCCTACCGAACTAACCACTGAGCGTAGCTCGCCCTTACTCAGCCCTTTATCCAGTATATCGACCCGTTGATATTTCACCCCGCGCTCTTTAAAAAAACGCTCCGCTTTTTTAGTATCAAAACACTTCTTTTTTCCAAATATTTGAATTGTCAAATCTATATACCTCCTCTTTATCGCTGTTATGAATACGCCAAGACTTGTTTAATTAGACTTTGAATTTCCTCTGGTAACTCCTGTTCCAGCGCACGGTTTAATAGAAGCCTATTTGCCCCTCCTTGCCTTTCAAAATACGACCGAATCATCTCAACCTTTGCCTGGCGTCCTTCCATTAAGGCATAAGCTACCAGCCAGTCTTCAAGGCGTGTATAGGCGAGCATCGGCTGTCCTTCTTCTTGACTTTTCACAATCGAATGCTTATCAAAAATAAAGTCATAGTTCCCCTTATGATGGCGAATACGAAAATTCACCATGATATCGATACTTATGTTCTCCATGGCATACACATAAAAGTGTTCTGTCAGATATTCTTTTTTTTCAGGGATAGCTTGTCGCTCTGCCATCATATCTAAGAGATTAAGTGCTTTATCAATGTCTTTTTTATCAATGATAATATCAATATCTCTGGCTTGTTTGACAAGATCATAATGCTTAAGCAGTAAGGAGCCGCCAATCCCCCATTGTATGTTTTCTTGAGCAAAAACCTGTGCAATTTTAAATAACACCTGTTCCATGATTAACCTCATACTTTCCTCGGCTTTTGATTGTTAATTATAGATATTATCACACACACGTCTTAAAATTGCAAAAAAAATCCTATATATAAACTCAAACTTATTTGTTCAAGTTATATGTAGGACTTAAAATGATTTTATGGCATACGAATATGTTTTACATATTTTTTAGACTTTCTTTTGCTGTTTGAATATCCGAATATAATTTTATCAATTCAAGGTTTTCTGTACTAACAGGTAAGAAAGGTAGACGTGGATTTCCTATATCACACCCATCTAGCTTCAAAATAGCCTTTACTGCACCATAAAGAGATTCGAAACTACATAATCGATACACAAAATCCGTTATTATTTTTTGCGCTTCAATCGCCTTATCAATTTCACCCTTTCGAATCAACTTTTCAAGTGCTATGTATAGTTCTGGCATTGCTCCATAGGTTCCTCCTATTCCAGCATCCGCTCCCATAACACGACCGGCCAAATACTGTTCATCTGGTCCGTTAAATACTAGAAACTCTTTTCCGCCAGCCTGTTTAAAACGCATAATGTCGTGGGCAGGTTCTGATGAACATTTGATGCCAATCACTTTTTCATTTTCAATTAAACGTTGAAAAAGTGGCATTGATAAATTAAAGCCTGTCAATTGAGGTATGTTATAGATAATAAAAGGCAAGTCTGAAGCCTCCATAATCTTGGTCCAGTGTTGAAAAACACTTTCTTCGCCTAAGCGGTAATACACTGATGGAACCGCTGAAATTGCATCGGCACCAACGGACTGTGCATGTTCTGCCAAGTGTGCAGATAACTTTGTCGACGCTGTTCCCACATGGACAATAATTTTCATATCATCGCCCGCAGCTTCTATAGCCGCTTCAACAATTTGTTTGCGTTCTTCTATACTTAAAAGAAAACCTTCTCCAGTGCTCCCACAGACATACAGGCTCTTAACGCCTTTATTTTTCATATACCTTACAAGTTTTTTGGTTCCTTCAACATCAATCTCTTCATTCGCCATAAATGGTGTATTTAATGCAACAGTAATTTCTTTAAACGGTTCAATATCGTATTTTAGCATATGTTTTTTATGCTCATTACCCAATGAGCATCTTCCTTTCACCTATGATATATTTATATAATTTTTTACGGCTCCAATCATACCTGCATTATTATCCAATTGGACCGATTGAATCACTAACTTTTTTGCAAATGCAGGCATTAGCTTCTGCATTGTTTGTTTTCGTATCGGTTCTATTAAGGCACGGTCTTGGGAAGAGACACCTCCACCGATAAGTATTGCTTCTGGATTTAGAACGTGCACCAAATTAGTAATACCCGTGGCATGAAAATCAACAAACTGTTTCAAGAGTTTTTCTAAAGGCTCTTCATGATAATTTACGCGTTCAAAAAACTCAAGACCGCTACCGACCTCCTTGCTAATCATTTGCATATGATTCGCCTGTTTGAGCAATGCTGTCGTCGATCCATACTGCTCAAAACATCCCCGGTTGCCGCATGTACAGCTTTTTCCATGCATATCGATAATCATATGACCAATTTCTCCCGCAATCCCCAAATGTCCAGAGTATATTTGACCGTTAAGAATAATACCTGCCCCAATACCCGTTCCGATTGTATAGACAATCAGGTTGTCATATCCTCTCCCACGACCAATCCAGTGCTCTGCAATAGCCGCACAGTTTGCATCATTTTCAACAGTAACACTTTTATCAAATATCGCTTCAAGAGTCTTTTTTAAATTCGCCCCAATCCAACCGGGAATATTGCCACAGGTACCAATGATTGTACCCGTCGCTTTATCGACTTGCCCTGTTGCCGAAACTCCAACACCTTCAATATAATGGTGGTTTTCCTTTGCATATACATCAATCAATTTCGCAACTTTTTTCACCTGGTCAAGCAAAGGGACTTTATAGTCATCAATATTTGCTTTTTCTACATTACAATAGAGTATTTGGCCCTTTTCATCAAAAATTCCATATTTTATGGATGTCCCACCAATATCCATACCAATATATTTTTTCATCGTCTTACGCCTCTTTTTCCTTAATCGCTGTCCAAAATCGATAGGTGATTTCTTGCGGACGCGTAATAGCGCCGCCTACAACTACGGCATACGCTCCTGCTTTAATGGCCTCTTTGGCCTGTTCGGGGTAATGAATTTTTCCTTCGGCAATAATGGGAATATGCATTGATTGAGATAACTTTCTAATTAAGTTCATGTCCGGCCCCTGGTCCTGCCTGGAATAATCGGTATAACCGCTTAAAGTGGTCCCCACAAAATCGACCCCTGCTTTATAAGCATTGACGCCTTCTTCCAATGTTGATATATCCGCCATTAACAATTGATCAGGATATTTTTCTTTGATCTGACGAATATATTCATTCACTGTGTATCCATCGCCTCTTGGGCGCAAAGTCGCGTCAAATGCGATGATATCTGTCCCAACACTCACCAATTGATCCACTTCATCCATGGTTGCCGTAATGTATTGAGCAAAATTTTCATAGCTTTTTTTTATAATACCGATGATTGGCAGGTCAACTTTTTTCTTAATCTGCAGGATGTCGCGCACCCCATTGGCACGTATCCCTACTGCATGCGATTGTCTTGCCGCTTCTGCCATCAAAGGCATAATACCACCTTCTTCTAGGTATAAAGGTTCAGTTTCTAACGCTTGGCAAGATACAATCAAACCATTTTTTAAACACTCAATTATTTTCTGGTTTATCTGCTTATTGTTATCCATGATATATTTCCGTTAAAGCCACCTTTCGATTTTCTTGCAACGATAGTGTCAGTGCATCAGCTGTTGCTATCGCCATCCTTGCCGCTTCTCCTGTTAAGAGCGGTTTAAACTCGTCGTCAACTTCTTTTCCATGCATCAGTTCATTAAAAAATTTCATTTCATTTTTCATTATTCCATGTAACCACATTGGAGGTTTTTTGCCCGGTTGACCATACATAATGGCTCCATCCATTTCTAATCCTTTATAAATACGAGTCCGATCATCATCTTCTTCCTGCGTTTCATGAACCAAGAAATATTCTTCTGAATCCCCTATTTTCAAGGTCATCTTTACATCTTGCATATCAATGCGTATTGCTCCTTTTGTCCCTTGAATCAACACATAGTGTTCACTCCATCGAAATGCCGAACCATATTCCAGCAAAGCATATCGCTTATTTTCAAATTCTAAGTTGATAAATAACATATCATCCTCATCACCATAACCTTCACCATGATGGGCAACATTCCCACCGGTCATAACCACATTTTGAGGTTGTCCCATTATAAATTGAATACAATCAAGTTCATGAATGTGATGGTATAAATGTCCTCCTGATTTTTCTCGGTTTTTTTTCCAGCTGATATTCGGTTGCTTTTCTTCCCAGCCATTACGTGCTGCGTGACAATATAGAATATCTCCTATAACTCCATCATTAATAAGTTTTTTGGCATGCCTTACACCTCGAAAAAAGTTCATCACATGTCCTGCCATAAAAATCACATTATGTTCATCACACGCATTAACCATGGAATCACAGTCACTATATGAGAGTGCAATAGGTTTTTCACAAAATACATGCACACCATGCTTTGCCGCTTTAATAACCGGCTCTTTATGCAAATAATTTGGAGAGGCTACAATAACGGCTTCTACATCTTGACGTGAAAAGAGACAATCCAGATCCGTTTCCACATCACATTGTAGCTCTTTGGCTACTACGTCGCCATTATCAGGATCATACACCGCCACAATTTTTGCTCCTTCTAAGCTTTCCATAATTCTTCCTAATTCTGCTCCAAAATATCCTGTTCCTACAATTGCATATCCAATAGTTTTCATTTTATTCACTCCAAACATTTATAGTATTGTTATATTTGTTAATATTATTTTACTGATCCTTCTGCTAATCCTCCTGCAATCCTTTTTTGAATAATACTAAAGAAAATTACGGAAGGTATAACAACTAGAGCCGAGGCCGCCATCATATCGCCCCAAACTAATATTTCTGCACCTTCAAGTGATTTTAAAGCTACTGCGACTGTCATTTTATCAGTGCTATTAATTAAAATCAGTGCATATAAGAACTCATTCCACACATTGATAAAGGTATAGATAGCCGTTGCAACAATCCCTGGTGCAACCAATGGCAATACAATGCGAATAAACACTTCGAATTTGTTGGCGCCGTCGACGCGAGCTGCTTCTTCAATACCAATAGGCACTGTTTTAAAAAAACCAACCAATATCCACACGGCATAGGGTACACTGAAGGATAAATATACAATGATAAGCCCTAAGCGTGTATTAACCAATCCAGCTTTTGCCATTACCAACGAATACGGGATCGCTAATAAAATAGGCGGAAACATATAAGTCATAATGAGCGCTTTAGACATTAGGTTCCCAAATTTTGGAAAGAATCGTACGATTCCATAAGCCGCCATGGCAGAAATTGTAATGGCAATAACAGTTGTTGCTAAGGCAATCAAAATACTATTGCTAATATTTCGAGCAAATCCTAAATCATTTAACACATGTATATAATTGCTTAATGTAAAAGATTTTGGCCAAAACGATGTTGGATTGGAAGTTAATTCTCCTGTTTCTTTAACGGACGACAATATTATCCAAACCAAAGGAAAACCTGCAATAATCGTTAAGAAAATGAGATATATATGACACATAAAATTCCCAAGGATAGTTTTTTTGTTTTTTTCCATTTTAACTTTCCTCCTTTTCCCATTTTCGTATAACTGTAAAATAAACACCTGTGACTACAAGTAAAAACAGCAAAAGTAATATTGTAACCGCTGATGAACGTCCTAAGAATTTAGTTCCCCATCCCATATTGTATGCGTAAATCGGAAGTGTCGTTGTTAGATTTGCCGGTCCACCTCCTGTTAGCAAGTAAATAATATCAAAATTATTAAATACCCAAATTGTTCGCAAAACGACAAGTAATCCAACAACTATTTTAATATGAGGTAAAGTAATATGTACAAAAGACTGCCACCGTTTTGCTCCATCAATTTTCGCTGCTTCGTACTGATCTTTAGGAATTGTTTGCAGTGCTGATAATATATTGACCATAATCATCGGAGCTCCAAACCACACATTAATAAAAACCAAAGTCATAAATACGAGATTTGCGTCGCTAAAAAACTGCAATCGTTCTGTCGTTAATCCTAGATCAAATAAGAGATTAGGTACATATCCATATACACCATTCAAAATCCATTTCCATGAAAGTGCAATTACAATCGATGGAAATGCCCATGGAATAATCAATAACGTCCTATATATTCCTTTAAATTTAACAACTCGATGTAACGCTAATGCTGCTGAAAACCCTATCAATATTTGTCCAGTCAAGGATAAAACAGTCCATTTTATGGAATTTAATAAAGCAACATAAAATGCTGAGTCTTGTAGAACATATATATAGTTCTTAAATCCAATAAATGAATAACTTTGTTTTATTAAATGCTTTGATGTCAAACTATAATATATGCTGGAAAATACTGGATATATTAATAACATTCCAACAACTAGTAAAGCCGGAAGGACAAATATCCATCTCGTTAAATTACGTTCTTTTTTCACAAACATTCCTAACCACCTATCATTCTATTTTTTATAGAAGGGATAGAATCCATCCCTTCTATAAAATAAATTATTGCATCATTTCAAATGATTCATTAAGTTCATCTTCCGCTTTTTGAGCCGCCGTCTCAACGTCTACTCCTCCAACTAAAATGGATTGAAACATATTTTCTATAATTGATTGTGAAGCCAGTAAGCCCGCTTCAACACTTGGTCCATGTTCAAAACCGATTGCTGTTCCTTTTCCAACAGCCTCACTAATAACATCAACTTCATCTGCAAATTGTTGTATTGTCTCATTTTCCATATATTTTTCACTGTCTTTAATTCCCGCAATAGCAGGTAACATTCCAACAGGAACAGATTCTAAGAATTCAATATAAATATCTTCATTATAAATATACTCAATAAATGCTTTTGCAATTTCAGGATACTCTGTATTTTTCCACAAAACAATTGGAATATTTGATGTTTCAATTCCATACTCTGGATCATTTGCATTTATTTTTGGAATCGGAGCACATGAAATATCATCTAATAAATCTGGTGAGTTATTAGCTATACCTCCAACGTGAAATCCACTGTTGAAATCAAATGCCATTTTACCCTGATAAAATAAATTTGCTTGATCTAAAACTTTATAGTTAACTGAATCTTTTGGTGATGTTTCATTATAGAGTTTTGCCCAATACTTTATCCCGTCTATAGCTAAATCACTGGTTAAATTTGCTTTTAAATCTTCTGTTAATAAACTACCGCCACCACTACGTACATAAAAATTCAAAAAACGCGTTCCCATCAAGTCACCGGATCCAGTAGGAACTGAAATACCATAAACATCATCTGTTGTTAATTTTACAGCCGCTTCATAAAATTCATCCCATGTTGTCGGAACCTCTATCCCTGCTTCATCTAATAAATCTTTTCTATACCACATTACCTGTGCATGTGAATATAATGGAACCGAATAATTATTCCCATCTAAAGTTCCTTCACCAAGTGTCGCTTCTGCAAATTTATTTCTACCTATAGCATCGACGACATCATTTAAAGGCATTAAAGCTTCTGCATCAATCATTTCTACTACATGTCCAGGAAGCGCTGTACTTATATCCGGAATATTTCCAGAAGCAAGTCCAGTTGTCCACTTAGTATAAAAATCCCCCCAAGAATAAGTTTCAATAATAATATTGACTTTTGGGTTCTGTTGCATAAATTCATCCGCCGCTTTTTGTATAACGTCTAGTCTTTGCCCCTGTGTAAACGAGTGCCAAAAAGTAATCTCTCCTTCAAGCTCTTGAATCTCTTCACTACCTGTATTTTCTGTTTGTGCGGTCTCTGTGTTTTCGGAACTATCTTGACTCTGCGTCTCTGGTTCTTCGTTCAAACTACATCCCATTAATGTTATCCCCATCATAACAACAATTAGTACACTGCTTAAGAACTTTTTCATAACACATTTCCTCCTAATTTTGATATGGCATTTTTTGCTTCCCATACACGTATTATAAGATGATTTTTTATGCATTTATACATAAATTCCAACTAATAGTAGCATATTACGACCATTAATCAGTCATTTCATCTAAATTCATGTGCTGTAAATCTATACTGTCTCGGGGTCATCCCAAATGCTTTTTTAAAGAGACGTATAAAATAATTAGCATCTTCAAATCCAACTTCATAGGCAATATCATTTATATTATCATCAGTCACTAAGAGAAGGCGTGCCGCTGTTGTCAAACGAATCTCTTTAATAAATTGTATGGGTGACTTTCCTGTCTGTTTTTTAAAGAGCCGACGAAAGGTAGTTTCCGCTAGTCCAGACATGATACTTAGCTGGTTAGATGTATATTTTTCTGTCGGATGGGACACGATATAATCAATAACCACCCGAATCCTAGGATCTTCCATTAGATCTTGAGTCTTTGCTCGTCGTCGAATCTCTTCTAAAGAAAACACATTTTTTTCATAGGTACGAATATTACGTTCAACTTCCGGCTTTTGACGAGATGTTTTTTCAATAATGCTTGCAATAATTAATTCTAAGTTTCCATGCATTCTTAACATTCTTGACATATCCTGTTTTTGTATACTTTCATAGGTTTCATAAAAGTAGTGTTTTAACTGCTGATCTCCCTCAATAATTTTAGGAATCCCATAATATTGAGTTAAAAAATCTGCACCTTCAAAAAAAACAGATGTAGAAAAACGTATACTAATAAATGTAAAATTATCTTCAAGCGCCTTGCAGGACATAAGGCTTCGTTCCGGTATATAGGCAATTTGTCCCTTTTTTATAATGTACTTTTCGCCTGCAATATCAAACTCACCACTTCCTTCTACAATATATCTCAACAAACTATATGGAATCACACTTTCTTGATACACCCAAGTTCGTCCAAATCGATATTTATCAACATACAAAAAATTAAATTTTACTGAATCTTCAAATGCACCCATTTTTTTACCTCCAATCAATTATATGAACATATTTTACGCGAAAACTTACTGATTCACAATAAAAAAAGTCGTATTATGCTATTATCGGTCTTTTATCACATTTAATAGTTGCATAGCATTTTATATAATGAGGCTATTAATTTTTGGAGGTCATCATATATGCTATACGATTCAATCTATACTACGAATTATTCCACTAGTTTGGAAAAGATAAGTCAAGTCCTTAAATATTTGTACACATTATCAACCAACGACCTACCCCTAAATCCTATTGTATTAATCGATAACGAAGTTTATGGGAATATCGTGGAACTTGAAACAAGACCTGAAAATCAATGTATATTTGAAGCACATGAAACCCATATTGATATTCACTATATTCTAGAAGGTATCGAGGGGATTGCCCTTGCTCATAAAGAAAAACTTCAAAGACGCACAGCATATGATTGTAAAAAAGACATCGCCTTTTTTGATGGTTCTGAGGATGAAACCCTATTTCTTGGTCCTGGTGACTTTATAGTATGTTGGCCAAATGATGCCCATAAAGTTGGTATTATGGATCAAACCCCTTCTTTCGTCAAAAAAATCGTCTTTAAAATCAAACTATAACACTTATGTTTACATCAAGAATATGCAAAAAAAATCGCCCGATTAGTCGGGCGATTTTTATAAATCATACACTTAATTTCTATAAGATGATCAAGTTTTCTTAAGGTATTTTCGTGTATCAAGGGCTACCGCAAAGACAATGATAAAACCTTTGATAATGTTTTGGTATTCGAAGGAAATATTGGCAAAAATCATTCCATAACTCATAACGGTAAACAGTAATACCCCGGCAATGGCTCCAGATACTTTACCGACACCACCACTAAAAGAAATCCCACCAACAACACAGGCCGCGATTGCATCAAGCTCATAGTTAAACCCTGAACTGTTATTGGCACTACCGATTCGACCGGCTTCTAAGAAACCACCTAATCCATAGAGCGCACCGGCTAACATATACACAAGTACAAATGTCTTAACAACGTTAACACCAGACACAGCCGCAGCTTCCGGATTACCACCGACTGCAAACATATTCTTACCAAAAACGGTTTTGTTCCATAAAACCCATACAATCACACTGACAATAATCGCATAGATGACCAACCATGGAATATAAAATCCTCCGGTAAATTCGATGGGACCAAGGGATGTAATACGTCCTTGTACAAAGCCTGAATACGCTTTATCCAAACCTCCAATCGGTTGTCCACCTTGTTCTGGCGAGTTATAGTAAAGTGTTAATACTCCATATAGGAAAACGCTCATTCCTAAGGTAACAATAAATGGATGCACCTTAAATATCGCAGCAACTAAACCGTTGATAATACTAAACACAGCACACACAGCCATTGCAATCAAAAGTGGAATGGCAAGACGCACGACAACATGCGTATTCGTTAACCAAAGCTCTGGATAAAATCTTGATGCATAATTTGTTGCTTGTAAGAGAGAAGCCGAGATAACCATGGCAAAACCAACAGAGCGTCCAAGGGACAAGTCGGTACCTTGAAGGATAATAATCCCTCCAACCCCAAAGGCTAAAATAAGCTTAACTGATGATTGACTTAATACATTAATTAATGTACTGATAGATAAGAAATTGGGTTCACGAACAATAACAATGGCAATCAGAACGGTCATTACCAAGTATATTGCATTGTTAATCAAGAAGTTCAACCAATCGCGACCACTCATTTTTTTAAATCGTTCAATTCTGGTATTTACTCTTTTTGTAAAATTCATATCATAACCACCCTACTATAAAAATTTTGCTGATAGCTTCAACAAATCATTTTGAGCCGCTTCTTTTGTATCCACAATGCCTGCCACATACCCTCGACTCATAATCATGATTCGATTAGTTACACCAAGAAGTTCTGGCATCTCTGAAGATACCATGATAATTGACTTCCCTTTATTGGCTAACTCAATCATCAAATTGTAAATATCATACTTCGCTCCAACATCAATACCTCGTGTTGGTTCGTCCAGTAGCAAAATATCCGGTTCTGTAACCAACCATCTTCCGATAATAACCTTCTGTTGATTTCCTCCGCTAAGTTCACGAATCAACGATTCTTGACTAAAGGTTTTAATGCTCATATTTTTAATCTGTTCATCTGTATCTTTGAACATTTTCTTTTCGCTAAGTAAGCCAAATTTTCCAACATAGCTTCGAATATGGGCGCTACAGGTATTAAAGCGAATATTGGCTATATCAAAGATACCCGTTGCTCGGCGTTCTTCGGTAACCAGGGCTAACTTGCTTTCAATAGTCTTATGCGGGCTTGAATTGTTTAAGGGTTTTCCGTCAACAAAGATTTCTCCACTTTCAATCGTTCGCAGACCAAAAATAGCTTCCAACAATTCGGTACGCCTTGCGCCAACTAGACCATAGATTCCAAGTATCTCACCTTTTCGAAGTTCAAAACTGGCATCATAGACCTTGGGCTCATACCTCGTTTTTAATTTCTTAACCTCCATCTTCACTTCTCCGGGTACATTTGTAACCGGTGGAAAACGGTGGCTGAGGTCGCGACCGACCATCATGTTTATTATCTTATCCATATCCAATTCTTCAATATTTTTGGTTCCAATATATTGACCATCTCGTAATACAGTAACTTCATCAGATATAGCAAATATCTCATCCATTTTGTGTGAAATATAGATGATTCCACATCCTTGTTCTTTAAGTGTTGCAATAATTTCAAATAACTTGTTAACTTCTTGTTCTGTGAGTGAGCTGGTAGGTTCGTCTAATACAATAACGTTCGCATCATAGCTTATGGCTTTGACAATCTCAACCATCTGACGCTTGGATACGGACAGTTCACTGAGCCTTGTATCCGGGTCAATATCATTAATTTTGATTCGATCAAAAAGGGCTTTGGTATCTTCATACATTTTTTTCTCATCAATAAACCCTCTTTTGGTTGGATATCTTCCCAGCCAAATATTTTCACTAACTGTTCGTGCAATAACTTGGTTGAGCTCTTGATGTACCATCGAAACACCATTTTCCAATGCGTGTTTTGGATCAGTAAAATCCACTTGGTTTCCTTTTAGATAAAAAGTACCTTCATCCTGCTTATATATTCCGAACAGGCATTTCATTAACGTTGATTTTCCTGCACCATTCTCACCCATTAATGAATGTACAGTCCCGGGTTTAACCTCAAGACATATTTTATCTAATACTTTTACACCCGAAAAAGATTTAGATACATTTTCAATTGATAATATACTTTGCTTGTCCATTTTTTCACCTAACCTTAGACTATATTGTTACAGACTATGCATCTTTTTTACAAAATGCTACCAATGCCTTATCGGCATTGGCGCATATATTTACACTTCGTATAATTATTTATTGAAAGTCTTGATAATTATCTTTTGTTACTGCAACATAAGGAACACGAACCGCTTTGACTTCATCAAGTGTCCACTCTGTATCTGCAATAGGATCCTTACCGTTTGCAATATTTGCCGCTAAATCGATAACAGCTTTTGCTTGGTTATTACCATCATTAAGAACAGTACCATTCATTTCATCATCTGCAACGTGGTTAAGTGCTTGCGCAAGCGCATCAACACCATATACAGGAATCTCTACCCCTTGTTCTTTCATGGCATTAATCGCACCAAATGCCATTCCATCGTTGTTACAGATAACTAATTCAATGCTATCGCCATAAGATGCTAACCATGTTGTCATCTTGTCATAACCACCATCCGTTGACCACTTTGGATCTGGTTGCATTGCAAGTTCTTCTACCGCAATCCCTGCTTCATCAAATGCTTTTACAGAATATTCTGTTCTTGCTTCAGCATCTGGATGTCCTGGTTCTCCTTTTAGTAAAACGTATTGAACCGTTCCATCACCATTTTTATCCCACTCTGGGTTTGCTTGCCAGTCCGAAACCATCATTTCACCTTGAATAATTCCGGCGTCTTTTGAAGCTGTTCCTACATACCATACTTTGTCATATGTATCCATAATGCCTTCTTCTGTTGCTTCTTTGTTAAAAAGAATCAAAGGAATATCCGCATCTTTTGCTTTTTGAATAATTGTTCCTGCAGATGCCGGATCCACTAAGTTAATTGCCAAAATATCTACGCCTTGACCGATGAAGATATCTACCTGGTCATTTAATTTATTTTGTTGATTCTCTGAGTCAACAATATTAATGGTAATGCCTGCTGCGCCTGCGTGCTCTTTTAATGCTGGCGATACAACACCATTCATAAAGTTATCAGCAAAGTTATAAATATTCGCTCCAATAGTTATTTCTTTCATTTCAGAGCTGTCTTGCTCAGTCTCATCACTTCCTGAAGCCTCTTGATTGGTTGACGTATCGTCATTTGTCGTTGTGTCATCAGCTGCTTCATCACTTGAACATGCTGCTAAAGATAAAACCATCACTAATACAAGAATCATACTTAATAATTTTCTCATTTTCTCTTCCTTCCCCGTGTATTATATACACTTATATGATATTTTGTTATTTTGCACAATTTTTTGTGCTATCTACTACGTTTTTTAGTATATCATATGGGTTTTTTAAGAAAATGTGAATTTTCACAGTCCTTTTTGTGTTTTCTTACACAGTTTGGTTTTTTTGCATATATTTATTCAATCAAACACAAAGTTTTTATACGGAATCCATATATACTTATCGTCTTCAAGATTATAATTCAGTTTTTTATCAGGATTTTCAATAATATATTCTGTGAGTTCCAAGATTGCATTAGCCATATTATTCCCGTCATTAAGAATCGTTCCATACATATAGCCATTTTTGATAAAGTCAATCGCTTCACTTAATCCATCAATTCCGACAATGACAAAAGGGACTTCGATAACCGTCCCGCGCATCTGCTGTCCAAAGTATCCATTATCCATTAAGTATTTTGTCGCTCCGATAGCCATGGCATCGTTATTTGAAATAAGTAATTCAATGGCGTCTCCATATTGAAGCATGATTTCTTCCATGTCCCGGTAGGCCTCATTTTCATTCCAATTTGCCACTTGGGTCATTAATACTTCGACTTGATATCCCTCACGTTCAAGTGCATCAATAACGACTGTCGTTCGCTCTTCCGCATCCTGATGTCCCTGCTCTCCCTTGAAGATAACACATTGAATAATATTATCCCCATTGGTATCATACGCATTAAGATTCTCTGTCGAGCCCCCAAATGCTTCAGCAATCATTTCCGCCTGCATGGCACCTGATTCTGTCGCATTGGCTCCGACATAATAGACATCATCCATGGCATCAAGGTCTTCTTTTAAGGGCTCTCGGTTAAAAAAGATAATAGGCACATCTTCCTGGATGGATTTTTCCACAAAAATATATGAACTTAAACGTTCAACCGGATTGATGATTAAAAGGTCTATCCCTTCATCATATAGTTGTTCTGCG
Organism: Vallitaleaceae bacterium 9-2; assembly: GCA_038396585.1. Lineage (NCBI taxonomy): Bacteria > Bacillati > Bacillota > Clostridia > Lachnospirales > Vallitaleaceae > Vallitaleaceae bacterium 9-2. Next base: position 2,418,054 of record CP121691.1, read on the forward strand.
ATTTCATTTTGTACAATTTGCGATTTTTTACTATCATAAATTCGGATGTTTATTTCATCGTTTTGATATTCTTGTAAATATTGTCCCACAGAATAAATAAACGGATCACTATTATCATAAAGTAATACGGCAACTTCTGTCTCGCCTTTTTCACATCCAACAAGGGTTATGCTACATACGAATAGAGCTACAACTAACATGATTTTTTTCATTCTTGTTCCTCCAACTTTGCCTTTGCAATGATAATGCTTATGGTTGTACTTTCATCCAATTCACTTTCAATATGTATGCGTGCTTGATCACCATAAAAAAGTTTGATGCGCTGATATACATTTTTCATCCCAATACTGCCTTTAGCATTTCCCTCTTCCATTCCTTTATAGATTTCTTGAATTTTAGACGCACTGATGCCATATCCATTGTTCGTTACACTAAGAAATACATTTTCATTTTGTTCATAAATATTGACATGGATATAGCCATCGTCCTCATCTTTGTCAATACCATGATAGATTGCATTTTCTACCAGGGGCTGGAGTAATAGTTTCATAATCTTTAATTTTTCAAGTTGTGCTTCACAAGTAATAGTATATTCAAATATATCATTATAACGCATCGTCTGGATGAGCATATAACTTTCAATATGCTTTAATTCTTCCGATATGGGAATAAACTGTTTTCCCTTAGAAAGGCTCACTCTAAAATATGTCGATAGCGCATTCACTGTACTAACTAGGTCATCATTGCGCTTTTTTTCTGCCAACCAAATAATACAATCCAACGTATTGTATAGAAAGTGCGGATTGATTTGATTTTGTAAAACGCTGATTTCTGTATGGCGCTTTCCTTCTTGCTCTTTGACCACTTCATCCATGAGGCGTTGAATTTCATCAATCATATCATTAAACCCCTGACTGACAATCTTGACTTCTTTTTGTCCTTCAATAGCAACTTTGGTCGTGTAATTCCCATGTTGAAAATCGATAATCGCATTGTCCAGCTTTGTAAGTGGATCTGTTATTTTTCTAGCGACAAAAGAAGCGATTAAAATTGTACTAATAATAGCAACAATCCCCAGTCCAACCACCATCAAAAGCGCTTGATTCATTCCATCATTAACTGAATCAATGTTTTGAAATGTTGCGATTCTCCACCTTGTTGAACTAATGGTATTAATGTTCATCGCCATACTTGTCCCATTAATCGTCGCCGTAGCACGTCCAAATATTTTTTCTTTTATCAACGTATAACTTTTACTTTTTGTATTATGGTTTTGCCTGTCTGAAGAATAGATGAGATTATCATTATCATCAACGATAAGTATATGCCCGGTCTCGCCTAGATTCGTAATCTTTGATAAGGAGTCCAGACTTTCAAAGTTCATATCAATAAGCAATACACCATTTTTCGTCATACCTTCATCTACATATTTAATTTCTTTTGACGCAGTAATTACCTCATCGCTTTGTATTTCAAAAATATCCTGTTCATGAGGTGCACTAAAATGAATAATATCATCTTCGTAAATAGCATTTCGAAACCAGTTTTTAACAGCAATTTTTTTACTATCTTTTCCAATGGTCTGGGTTGAGACAATAACTTCACCGGAATTATCAAATAATGCGATAGCTTCTATATCCGGCTCAATTTCCTCTAAGTTTAGAAAAAACTCGCGTAATGTAGTATATTCATTCTTAGCGTCGATCATAATTACACGTTTTTGTATGCGGGTCATAATATCTTTAACCCCGTTGGTATAATTTTCATAATTGAGAACAATTTGCTTATTAATTTCACTGGCTTGATCATAAACTAATGCTTTGGTCTTTGATGTAATGATATTAAAGATAATAAATACAGACAAACACACCGCTATGACTAATATGATCGATATGGTTGTAATGATTGTTGTACGTATGGAAAATTCTTTAATTTTCATATGTATTATACCTCTTGAGATTTTCTATATCTTCGGGGGGTGCTTCCTGTCACCCGCTTAAAACTATGGCTAAAATAATACACATCTTTATACCCACATTGTTCTGCAATCATTACCATTTTATCTTCTGTTGTGGCTAATAGATGCTTTGCATGGTCAATACGTTTACTGACAAGGTATTTATTAAAGGTAGTGTCTGTTTCTTTTTTAAACAATGTGCTTAAGTATGAGACGCTAATATGAAACTTTTCACAAACCAAGTCCATACTCATCTGTGGATTATTAAATTCATTTTCAATATAATCAAGGATATTGGTCAAAATCTCGTTGGATTTAGTTGTCTTACGTGAGATGACATCACACTTGATTTGGGCGGTTAGTTGAACAATCAACTTCATAAAACCATCAATATTGCGATCATCAATATAGGTTTTGATACGATTTATATCCAAGGCTTCACTAATGTTTACTTCAACCGCATTTGCATATTCCAATAATAGTCCACTTAGGGTCATAACGATCCCAAAAATATCATAACGGCTATCCTCATTTATTTTTTTTGCACACTGTTTTGTATACTCTACAAACAGTTTTTCATCCATATACCGCATATTTTTTTTAAATTCAATAACATCTTCTAAATCCAAAAAAAGTTTTTCCGAAGATTTTTCCAGCTTTTCATAATAATTTATGGGAATTCTATCTGTAATCTCACTCTCTTCCAGCGCTCTTTTTGACTGTTTATATAAAGCTGAGAGACTTTTAAATGGGGCTTTGGCACTAACTGCAATGGCTATCTCTACGTTCAAATACTTTCGCAGGTAATTATATATTTTGTATAATAAGCTATCGAGTTCCTTCTCAAATGCCTCCCCTTTTACTTCTATGATACTGATGATTTTTTTGCCAAAAACAAAATGATAGGTTGTAAACACCTCGGATATTAAATCATACGTTAATAAAGAACACTGATTTTTTTTCTTCTCTATTGCCACAATATCCCCATCGCTATTTTTAATTTCGCTAGAGACCAAGACAAACTCACTCGATACGTTAATGCCTAATTCTTCGAGTGAATAGTGCTCTATATGGCTTAAATCTTCTTCCGTAAGTAATAGTTTAAGCACACGCGCACGAATTTGTGTCAGTTCAATTTCTTCTTTTCGTTTGACTTGTGCCTTTTCTTCATCTAGTTTTTCTTTTATTTTTGCTAAAAATGTCTGAATGTTTTCTGTTGAAATCGGCTTAGATAAATAAGCGGCAACATCAAGATTAATCGCTTCTTTAAGATAGCTATAATCATCGTAACCAGATATGATTGCAACTTTTACCGTCGGATACCTTTCTTTTATACTTCGTGTTAGTTCAATACCATCGACGTAAGGCATTTTAATATCTGTAATAATCACATCAGGTGTCATCTCATCTAATAAATCCAACGCGTCATAGCCATTGGATGCTGTCCCAATTATTTCAAAAGCCTCAACTTCTTCAATTTTTGATCCGATGCGTCCACGCACTTCATCTTCATCATCAACTAAAATCACTGTATATGCCATATCTTACCCCACTTTATTTTTTTACACTATACATAATTATACTTGGAAGTTTGTCTGCTGTCCAACCCTCTATAAATATCAAAAAGACCAACATCATCGGATGTTGATCTTTTTTTGAGCTTAGCACTATATTAATTGTCGTTTCATACGTTCTTTTTCAGCCTCACCTCCATCATCTTCATACCACATTGGATTGTGTATATCAACATAGCATGGTTCACCTTCTTTAAACTCATTGTGGTGCGGAGTTTCTATTTGCAATATTTGCTCTCCGACTTTCACCATATATCGGGTACAGTCTGTCATAAAAATTCTTTTTTCGATTTTGCTTTTGAATCCTGTGGTTCGATTCAAAGATATTTCATTCGGTCTCGTGGCAAGAATCATTTTATCATTGGCCTTATCAGGTAACGCCATCGGGATTGCTTGTCGATGATCTCCTGCCGGATAAATTTTGCCATCTTTTAGCTCTACATTAATAAATGTGGATTGCCCTAAAAAACTATGTACAAACCGGTTTTTTGGATTGTTATATAGATTTTCCGGTTTTCCGACTTGCATAATCTTACCCATGTCCATAACCATCATCCGATCAGATAATGCCATCGCTTCAGATTGATCATGGGTTACAAAAATGATGGTAAAATTAAACTTTTTCTGTAGTTCCTTAATCTCAAACCGCATTGATTCACGTAATTTGGGGTCTAAGTTTGAGAGAGGTTCATCTAAAAGCATGACTTTTGGGTTGGTCACAATCGCTCTGGCTAAAGCAATCCGTTGTTGTTGTCCTCCAGATAAATCGGAAGGATACACACGTTCCATTCCTGAAAGCTTTGTATGCTTTAAAGCTTTGGAAACCCGTTCCTTAATTTCACTTTTATTCACCTTTTGTACTTTTAGAGGAAATGCCACATTGTCATATATGTTCATGTGCGGCCATACAGCAAATGCTTGAAATACCATTCCCAAACCTCTATCTTCTGGTGGAACGTATATTTTTTTCCGGTCATTGGACACTGTTTTTCCACAAAGTTCTATCTCACCTTCAGATAAGTCTTCAAATCCGGCAATCATCCGCAAAGTTGTTGTTTTTCCACAACCTGATGGACCTAAGAAGGAAAAACATTCTCCTTCTTCAATTTCTAAGTTAAAGTTATCTACTGCTGTAATGGTTCCTAAGGTTTTTGTCGTAAAATGTTTTGTCACATTTTTTAGCACTATTTGGCTCATGCTTATACCCCTTTCCTATCTTTTGTCACCTGAGTCACGACCACATTACATATAATGATAATAAATATTGCAATCGAAGCTAATGCAGACGCTTGAGGTATCAATCCACTTTCTCGAAGTGAATAAATCGCAACACCTAATGTTCGGGTATAGGGTCCATAAAGTAACAAGGATGTTGTCAATTCTCGTATTGCCGGTAAGAAAATCAAGAAGAACCCTGACACCATTGCTGGTCGAATCAAAGGCAAGGTAATATCGCGCAAGGATTCCAAATGGGTCGCTCCACATGACCGCGATGCCTCTTCTAACGATGAATGTACTTGACGAAGAGCTGCTGACGCACTTTTCATGGAGAAGGATAAGTATCTGGCAATATAAGCAATCAAAATAATCCAAATCGTGTTATACAAGTTAACTTTTAATGCTCCAGACCATGCTAGAATAACTCCGATGGCAAGCACGATTCCAGGAATTGAATACGGTAAAACTGAAATCACTTCTAGTACTTCTTTTCCTTTTGGCTTAATCTTATTAATAACATAGGCAATCATAACTCCTAAGAACATCGTTACAATTCCGGCTGTCACCGATAGGAACAAGGAGTTTTTGATGGAATCTGTCACCATCTTGTTATCAACCAGTACATTGGTATAGTTTCTAAATGTAAAGTTCTCTGGTGTTAATGGTAATCCATATGCCTTTAACATACCGACAAGGAAAATCATAACCAACGGTACCACTACAATAAATATTAAGGTAATAATTGACAAAATCAGTAGAGGATATTTTGCCTTTCTTAATTTAATCAATGTTGGACGCATACTCTTACCTTTGATAATGTCATAACTTCCCGAACGAAGTACAAGTTTTTGTGCAATTAAAGCAATAGCTACAACACCAATTAATAGTATGGATAGAGCTGTCGCTTCTCGAACCCCTTGAAAGTCTCCGGCCGCGCGGCTAATCAAATCATAGATTTTTGTTGGCAAGGTAAAGATATTATTTGTAAAACCTAAAATCTGCGGCACACCAAAGTGGGCTAAGGAGCAGATAAGAATCAGCAACGCTCCTGCAGATATTGCCGGTCTGACCAAAGGCAGCGTGATTTTACGAATAACGTAACCTTGCTTTGCTCCCGCAATTCTTGCCGACTCTTCTAACGTCGGGTCCATGCGCTCAAGAGCAGATACAACTTGCATAAAAACAAATGGAAAATAATACGATACTTCTACAAAAATAATTCCCCACAAGGAGTTCATATTAAATGGTGCACTAGATAGATTAAACGTACTCATCAGCCATGTATTTACATATCCTCCACGACCTGATAACATCAAATCCCATGCCATCGCACCAAAAAATGGTGGAAACATATAGGGGATGGTAAAGAGGCCTCGCATCAATCCTTTTAAGGGAACATCTGATCTTCCCAAAAGCCATGCATAAAAGATCCCCATAATTGTCCCAAGAAGGGTTACCCAGAATCCAATTTGTATCGTATTCCACATCGCTCCTATGTTCTCTTCACGTCCAATAACTCGAATAAACATTGCTAAGTCAAGTTTTCCATCAAGAAATAAGGCATTTGCAAAAATCATTGATACCGGTATAACAACAATAATCACAAGGAGTAGTGCACTTACTATGGTCAGTACTCGATCCAAGCTAAACCTTTTTCCATCGATTCTAGCTAAATCCGAGCCAACTTTTCTTTTACTCATGATCATCAGCTCCTCTCTCACTTGCATCGTAGTAGCTTGGCGCTACAAATTCCAGCCCGACAACCTCTCCATCTAGATAAACTCGTGATTGTTTGACTTCTAATGTACTGCGCTGAACACGCAACTTTTGATCTCCAAATTGTACAAAATAGTTATAATGATTTCCTAAGAAAGTCGCATTGACAATGGTTCCTTTAAAGGGTGAATCATCATTAAACTTGATATTCATCGGACGAATTCCCATAACATTTTTCACGCCCGCAACAAAACCTTTGGGTGCTTTTTTGTCATATTTTAGACCATCATGGCATAAAAAATAAACCCCATCGTTTTTTTCAACCATTGGTATAAAATTACTGACCCCAATAAAGGAGTAGACAAATTTATTAACCGGTTGTTTAATGATCTCTTCATCAATTCCAATCTGACAAATTTTTCCTTCATAATCCATGATAGCTATTTTATCGCAGACCTGCAAAGCGGCTTCTTGATCATGGGTTATATATATAATCGTCGTCCCGATTTCTTTTTGAATCATCTGTATTTCCACAAGCATCTCTTCACGTAATTTTGCATCCAAGTTTGTTATAGGCTCATCTAATATAATCACATCATCTGATGATACTATGGCGCGGGCAATAGCAACACGCTGCTGTTGCCCACCTGAAAGCTGAGCTGGCAAGTGTTTTTCATAGCTACTCATTCTTACTTGCGCTAAGGCATTTTTTGCTCGTTGATATGCTTCTTTTTTAGGTACCTTTTTTTTCTTTAGCGGATACATAATGTTTTCAAGTACAGTAAGATGCGGCCATACGGCATAATCTTGAAAAACCACGCCCACTCTTCTTCGCTCAGGAGACATGTTGATTCGCTTTTTTGTGCTAAACACGCAGGTGTCACCAATATAAATTTCACCCTGTTCAGGCTTGATGAATCCACTAAGCAGTCGAATAAGCGTTGTTTTCCCACAACCTGAGGGACCTACAATACCCATAATTTGACCTTCTTCTACCGTGAGAGAAAAATTATTAAGTATCACATGTTCTCCATAGCGAAAGGTTATATTTTCAAATCGAATGTCTGCCATAATATCTCCTTCCTATTTAAAAATCTTGTCGAACTGTTCTAGAATATTTTTGCTTTTTTCTGCTAATTCTTTGTCATCAACGGGTAAGCTTGCTTCTTCGATTTCCGGAATTGTCATTCCTTCACCTGAACTCATATCACTACGAACCGAATTCAAATTATTGTCCAGTAGGATTTGTTGCCCTTCTGTTGATAAAATATAATCATAAAGTAACTTTCCGTTGGCTTCATTTGCAGCACCTTCAATTAAAGCTATAGGACTTGTTATGGAGATAAGATTTTCTTCCGGATATTTAAATCCAATCGTCGCACCATCTTTAGCCAAGTTTTTTGACACATAGTCAAGACATAGCCCTACTTTATAAGCACCCGCTGCGATTTTATTATGGGTTGCTGTTGTTCCACTCTCAAGCTCAGCACCATGTTCTTTTAACTTCTCAAAAAATTCAAATCCATAATCTTCATGATTTAATAAAGCACTAATCGCATAAAAAGATGTTCCTGATGATCCTGGGTCTGTAATGATGATTTGATCTTTCCACTCAGGTTTTAACAAATCATCCCATGTCTTTGGTGCTTCTTCCGGTGTAACAAGATTCGTATTATATCCAAAACCTGCTACCACAAGTCGAGCCCCTGTGTAATATCCTTCAGGATCTTTAAATTTTGCTCCGATATTTTCAGCTTCTGGAGATTCATATTGGGCTAAGATGCCTTTTTCTTTAAAAGAAATATAGTTTCCCGGATCTCCTACCCAAATAACGTCAGCAGCTACTTGACCGGATTGATTTTCCGTAGCTATCTTAGTTACCACTTTTCCTGTACCTGCAAAATAATAATCCATCTTAATATTAGGATACTTTGCTGTAAAACCATCTTTTAAAGCTTTAAGTTGCGCCTCTTGCATGGACGAATACAACATGACTTCACCTGATGGTCCATTATCGCTTTCTGTTGCTTCGCTCGAATCTGTACTTGCATCATTACTTTGTGTTGTATCCGTTCCTCCCCCTGCTTCATCCCCTGTTTCATTTCCATCGTCTTTACTGCAACCACTAAAAAGCATTACTACGAAAAGACATAAAATTAATACTGTTGCTACACTTCTTTTCTTCATTTTTAATACCTCCATATGTGCTCGTATTTTGCTTACGCTTAAAATCATAGACTGATTTTCATGATATTTATAGTTCAATTTGGTTGTTTTGGATATTTTTATCATTTTATATATTATCATTTTTAGGAAAATGTACTATAATCATATTATGAACTCCTGTATATAGCAAGCGTGTTCAGAATAAAAAGAAAGGTAGTTCAACTATGAAAACAGTCATAAAAAATCGTATGCGATTAAATTCTATAGGTTATTCTTTGTCCACATGGTTAAGGAATATTTTTATCTTGGTCGTTGGATTATTATTAATCGTTATTCTTTTATCCAAAAATTATGAACAAGCCACCATCAATCTTGTCAGTTCTCTTAATGAAGAGTTTTCAATACATGCTGACCAAATGTCAAAGCAAATTCAAGACTCTGTTATCAATTCTGCCATGCAAATTTATTATTCGCCTGCGGTCACTCGCCTGCGTACTTCTGAAAATGTTAGTAACTTTGAAAAAATCCTTGGGATTCGTTCTATGAATGCAGGGATGGTGAGCAATGATCTTATCCATTCCGTCTATGTCTATAATGAAAGTAAAGATTATATCTATACAACTTATGAATCCGGTTCTTTTTATCGGCATGAGTTTTTTGATCACTCCGGTGTCCAACTACTCACTTCACCAACAGACTATCCTAAGCTGACACCTATCCCCAGAGATCTTCTATGGGGTGATGAACGTGAGACCGATCAGGTATACTCTTTTTTAGTCCATGATCCCTCCACCAATCAAGTCGGCAACTCTATGTTGATGAATATATATGCTGAAGCATATAACAATATATTTTTTAGCCCTACAACAAAAGAAGAGGAATACATGCTTATCTTAAATTCCGATGAAGAAATCATCGCCTCCTCCACGTCCTATACAGAAGCCTTGCAAAAAATCGACACCCAAGTATTGACAAATAATTTAGACAATACCTCTACGAATGGATATTTTTATAGTCAACAACGTGGAGAAAAGACAATCTATTTCTATACCTATATGCCCGAATCAACCTGGTACTTTGTAAAGGTCATTCCTTATCAACAATGTATGGTCGGGTTAAACAATATGCTCTATCACGCTATTATTATTGCGCTGATTCTCTTAGCATGCGGAATACTCATTGCCTATATATCTATGCGTCGATTTTATGACCCACTAAAAAAAATCATGTCTTCCTTGTCTTTAGCTGACGAGACAAATATTGATATCTCAACGGATATAATGGGTGACTTTGACCACTTTATTGCCACACAAAAACAAGCCAATGCCGGATATCAGTCCCTCTTAAAAACTGAGGTCTTAAAGCATATGTTGCTCTCGACAAGCTCTGTTGAGCACCATCTAATGAATAAATTTTCTCAATATAATATTAACTTTATTCATGGTCGCAACTATTATATGATTTTATTTGAAGCTCCTTCTGATTTTACTTGCTCAATGAGCGCTTTTTGTGACGATCATTGGGAATTAATAAAAATAGCCGAAAACTCTCTTCTTATTTTACAACCGCATGCGGATGTAACCATCGAATCCGTATGTCATTATTTACTTGAACAAGGAATTGCACTCTGTCTGTATAGCCAAAAAACACAAGATATTTTGACTTTGAAAAAAAGTTATATCCGCTTGCGCGAATTAAAGCAACTCCATGTGTTTTATCCTGATATGCATATGATGAGTGAAACTTGGTTACTGCACAAAAAAAGCGATAATCTACATCAGGATGAACTGGAAACAGAACTTATCACCTCCATAAAATCATTGGATGCCGATAAAGCCATTAACATTTATTTCCAATTAATCAACCAATGTAAAAACTATCGCTTTTCATTGATTCTCTTTAATCTAAAGAGTCTATATTTAACTTTAAATTCCTACTATATCTCTTTGCTTTCAGATACATCCACAACGCCTATAACACCAGACATGGATACCTTTGAAAAAAAGATTCTTCATGCTAGATCACAAACAGATATTGATTGCCTATTTATCGCCTTTATTGAGCAACTTATTGAATTAAAATTTCAAATCACTGAGAAGCAACGAATTCAAGTCAGTCAAAAAGTTAAAGCATATATTGAGTCAAACTATACCGATTATAATCTCACCCTTTCACTCATCGCCTCAACTTTTGACATTCCTTCCAATAAATTAAGCAAAGCATTTAAATATGTGGAAGGCGTTACTATCAATGATTACATCAATACATTGCGTATTGAACGTTCCAAAGAACTACTATCGACAACGCCTTGTACTATCAAAGAAATCACTAAACAAATCGGGATTGAAAACACACAGTATTTCTACACATTGTTCAAGAACAATACGGGTTTAACCCCTTCTTCCTACCGTCAAGTGTCAAGACTTGAAAGCTTATAGCATTGCTTCAAGTAATTTTTTTGTATATGCATGTTCAGGATTTTGAAGCACTTTATCTGTTGCCCCGAATTCAACAAATTCCCCTTGATACATGACGGCGATTTTATCGCACATATGTGCCACCACTTTTAAGTCATGGGAAATAAAGATGTAGGATAACTTTAATTCATCTTTTAACTGCGATAGAAGATTAAGAATCTGTCCCTGGACAGACACATCTAAAGCTGAAACCGGCTCATCACATACAATAATTTTTGCTCGGGTTGCTATTGCCCGAGCAATGATTACCCGCTGATTTTGTCCACCACTTAATTGGTTTGGAAATTTATCTTTTTCGCTATGTTTTAACCCAACAAGAGCAAGTAATCGCTCTACTTCACTATGCATCTTTTCTTCTTCTACAATCTTATGAATACGAAGAGGTTCCAATAGCAATTCTTCAACGGTCATTTTAGGGTCTAAAACTGCATTGGTATATTGAAAAATAATTTGAATATCCTTACGATATTCGCGCATATCTCGTTCACGAATATTCGTAATATCCTCACCAAAAAGATATATTTTTCCATGGCTGGGTTCCAGGAGTTTTAGAAGCAAATTAGCAACGGTACTCTTTCCACATCCACTTTCCCCAATTAGTCCTATAGATTCTTCATTATTTAACTCAAAACTCACTTGATTAACCGCATGAATGATTTCTTTTTTCTTAAAAATACTGGATTGAATAACATAATGCTTAGAAAGATTTTCTACTTTTAAAATACTACTCAACTCGATCCCCCCTTTCATATAATCGGCACCGAACACTTCTTCCATCTATGTCAAGCATTCTCGGGATATCCTTTGTACAGCTTGTCATTCTTTTTTCACATCTTGAATAAAAAGGGCATTGGTCGCTAAATTCTTTGGGCGCTAAAGGTGCTCCGTCAAGAGAGTAAACCGTCGCATCTCCAAAATCCAAAGAGTTTACACATTGAATTAATGCATCTGTATACGGATGCATCGGGTTTTGAAACACCTGTTCTAAGGGTCCCGCCTCCACTATTAATCCTCCATACATTATATGAATACGTTCACACAAATATTTAGCCACATCAAAATCATGTGTAATCAAGATAATCGACATCCCATATTTTTTATTAACTTTTCTTAACAAATCCAAAATTCTTTTTCTAAGCGATGCATCGATTGAGCTTGTCGGCTCATCTGCAATCAAAATATCAGGTCTTGCTAATATGCAAAGGGCAATCATGACCCGTTGATTTTGTCCACCGCTAAGTTGAAATGGATACATATTATACACTGTATCCGGTGTATCGATTCCCACCTCTTTTAACGCCTCGCAAATCCGTTGATAGCTTCTTGGTTGTCCTTGGGCCTTTAGCATCCCTTCAAGTTGCTTTCCAATACGTTTATAAGGGTTTAAAGCTTGAGATGGGTTTTGAAAAATATATGCAATACGTTTTCCACGAATAGGTCGGAGCTGCTTTCCATTAAGCCCCACCAAATCCTGCTCTTGAAAAAGAACATGTCCTGCATCAATCGTACTGATCGATTCATCATGTAACTTCAAAAATGAACTAACGGTCACCGATTTTCCACTTCCTGACTCACCTACAATACCTATGATTTCTCCTTGATATATATGTAAGTCGACACCACGAACCACTTGGAGTTTTCCCTGTTCTTGGTAAAATGAAACTTTTAAGTCGGTAACATCCAAAAGTTTTTCCCGCATCAAATCTCTCCTTATTAATAGTTATTTTTATTAATGACTTCAACAATAATCTCGCCTAATTCATCTAGCGTTCTATCGCCAGACGTCTTTGTCCCAATAATAATAGTCGCTATTCCTCGGTTCCAAAACATTGAATTTGCCGCTTGTGTATTTGTATAATAATGTTCAATCCCAATTTTATTTGATTTTAGCGGTACATGGTCAATATGTTTTTTATCGAAATCCTCTTCAAAAAGATGCCCCATGCTCCAAGCAAACTGCCGTGTTACAGGTGCCTGTTCCAAGCTAAGTTCTAACGTTGCATATTCTGGCTCTGTGATTCTTGTCAGATCAATGTATGCCTTCACTTTTTGAGGACTGTATGGAAAGTTATCTGTCATTGCATATATTCCATGGTATTTATCGCTAATTGTTCCATCCAAAAACATAAAAACAAATGAACGTCTACTCTTTTCCAGCCCACACAGTTGCTCCATAAGTTCCAGATTAAACTGTAGAACTTCCTTGCCTTCATTGTTTATATAATTGTAGTTCAATCCGATGACAATAACTTCATCCTTAAGATAAGGATCCTTTCCTTCATAAAAACCAAATACATCTACACCTTGCGAATCAATCTTCTTCGTATGTGCTGCTAATGTAATAACGGCCTTAGGATTTTGTATCATGGTTTCATATAACTGTCTAGAAATCACTGCAACATACCCATTGTGACGTTTATTCACAAGTGTTTCTTCAAACTTTACCTTATGGGTATCTACAAGTAAAAAGCCTTTAATTGGAACCTCTTGTCCAATGGTCTCCATAAAATAATTCATCGATGCAGTATTGTAGTAAGCCGTGTCTATTACAATGAACTTATCCTTAACCACATAATAATCATCAATATTATATAAATCTTGTCTGGAAGCGTCATACACTTCCCCTTGCACCATCTCTTGATCAAATGATAACACTGAAAAATCTGTTCCTGCCATAAACTCTGTTCTTTTAGTACCTATGTCCATGGACATGCTTTGGGATAACCGATGGTAGACTTCTTGGGTCTCATATACTCTTTGATAACTGTTGTCTTTAAGGGGAACTATACCCAACTCTTGCATTTTATTTTCAATATGCTTTACTGTTGCTTGTGCTTCTGGGGTCCCCATAACCACTTGCTCATAATCTTTAACATGCTGACGGTGATAGTCAAATGAAGATTCTTGGGCATATGTAGAAAAAATAACACCTGCTAATATGAGTACAACCGCTATCATCATTTTATATGCTTTCATCCCAAGCTTTGGCCTTTTTTTGATTTTTTGCAAATCCCAACTTAAGATTTTTCTAATCGTCGGGGTAAAACGGGAATCTCTTTTTTGTACAATCTCTCGAAGCCCTTCTCCAAATAAGTTAAATCCCAACACACTAATAAAAAAAGCAAGGGCCGGAAAAAAAACTGTCCAAGGGGCAACCGTTAACATATTTCTTGACGTACTTAACATGCTTGCCCACTCTGGTTCAAAGCTTACATTATAATATGAATATTGTCCCATACTTGAGTCTTTGATAATCTTAAGATTACCTATAAATACACTAAAAACACCTAGCTGCATCATCATCGACAAGTTTCTGGCAATTTCCATAAAAAACAATATAATAATCTCAGGAATCAGGTGTGGCAGGACATTTTCAGTCGCAATTTTACGACGAGGTTTGCCAATAGCAATCTCTCCACGAATAAATGGTTGTTGATTAATAGCTTCTACCCGTTCCATCAACAATTTTCCAAGCTTTGGCCATCCAACAAATGTAATAACTAAAACAAAGGCCAACATAGAGTAACCCTTACTAAGACTCACAAAAAAATCTAATTGTAAAATGATAATACTGATTAATAACGCAGGTATCGCCGAAAAAATAATGTTACCTTGTAAAATCATCGATTTAAAACTCTTATGGCCAAAACCTCCCATAATCGCCATAGGGATTGCAATAAAAAACTGTCCTAAAGACATGAAAATCCCAAGTAAAATCGTTAACTTCGTTCCATAAACAATATAGCTAAAGATATCTCTTCCAAGATCATCACTCCCAAAAATATAATCTTTTGAAGGCGGATAAGGTGCTGATTCTACCATGAGTTGATTATCTTGAGTTGAAAATCGCATATGTTGAAGCGTATACGGACTTTTGGATGCAATTTTATCCGGAAAAACCATAAGAATAAGAATACCTACAAGTATAATACCACCCAACAGTAATGGCCAATTTATTCTTTTCATTTTCTCCCCTCCCTTTTCAATGGATTAATGACTTTGGTCAACAAACCAATACCATAGACAAAACAACTATAGATAAGCCCAAGTGTAAGCGCCATTGGAACGAAGCGATAGACGTCATTACGCTTATATAGGTAGAGTAAATAATATACAATACCATTATAGTTAAACAGGTATTCCACAATAATCATATTGGAGAGGAGCATCGTCATAATTGTCGGCAAGGAATCTACAACTTTAAATATAACTGCAGGCAGCATTTCCGTCATATAGATTTTTATTTTCGAATATCCTAATGCTTTGGCGGCACGAACATATTCCTTATCCAGTTCATCAAGTATCGTTAAAAAAGTAATCCGCGATATATATACCGTAGGAATAATGGATAATGTAATCAATGGAAATATAAAATCTTTGAGGGGCAGACTTGTTGTCAACCCTTTAAAGTTTTTCGCAATATAGGTATACGTAATGACACCTAACAATACGATTAACACATCGGGAATTGAGAAGAAAACTAATGTTCCTAGGGATCTAATTCCCCCTTTTTTTGTTCGATATCCTTCATACATTCCTCGAAATATTCCAATAAATACGGAAAGCCCCAGTGAAGCACTAATGAGTTTAATGCTCAATACACTTGAGGTATATATGACATCAAACACATTGCCTACGGTATAACTTTGATGAACATCAAAATCAAACATTGTACGCAGATATACGATGCTTTGTTTAAACGTTAAGTATAGCGAAAAATTACTTACCCACTCATGATTAATCACTTTAATATCTGTGTTTTGATGAATGTTGACTAAGAACGTCAGCATAAAACTAACTAAAAAGACAGGTATGATAATGGCAAGTATTTTTCTTAAAAGTACAAAAAGCAACCGGTAATAGTGGGTTTCAATAGGCTGTCCCAAAATATTCTTAGACGGATAGCGTTTATACAAAAATTCAAGTCCCATATTAAAGAAAAGAATGCTTATTATAACCCAAAAAACGACCCATTCCGAATGAGATACATAGTCTATTGGGTTGTATTTGTAAATATCATGTTGAATATAATTAATGACCATTGTCATCGCACTCGATAATGTTTTTGGATTTATTTTTTCTATTGTATCTTCATATGTATTGGGCTGCTTGCTTGCGTCATGAACCATAATTGCAGGAACACCTTCATTGACAAACACGCCTGGAATAGTGCCGTTATAATTTCCCTGATTGACAAAGATATTAGCATCTGCTGCATAATTATACATTTTATCTTTTAGCATTTTGCTGACAATATTTTCCGAAAAAATTGTCAAGCCATCAATAGACTCTTGCCCAATAGCATCTAGATGAATTACTGTGGTCTTATCCAAGGGATAGATCGGATGTTCAATATAATATTTTGCACCTGCATTTTGTTGCAGTGATCCGTTAAATCCAATAAAGACAATAGTTTTATATGGCAAACTCTCTTGCATCGACAGTACCCGAGCAATCTCTAGCATGCCAGCCGCACCGGATATATGGTTATTAGCCCCTGGGAAATATTGTCCCTCTACACCTGTCCCTAATCCATCTACCGTCGCCGTGAGCAATAAAATACGGTCCGTTTTTTTATTGCCTTCAAGCACACCAACAATATTTGCTGTCTCAACGATTGGATAATCAATTTGAATCTGTATTTTTACATCATTAATAATACTTGGGTTCGATTTATCTTTAGATAATTCGCCTCCGACAAGGTTTACAAGTTCTTGATAGCGCTCCAGAGATATATAGCCGACAAAAATAGTCTCCCCTGTCTTTCCTTCAATACCAATGCTTTTTTGACGTTCATATTGATGATTACCGCCATACGCTGCCGTTTCCGAACAGCAAATAATACCTTGCCCTTCGTTTTTCTTTACATAATCAATCCATTTAGGGTTGATTACATCCGCTTCAATAACAACCACACGGTCTTTTATGAGTGCTGGATCGACACGCAGCAAGTTGGTCCCTACCATAAGCAATTCTCCATCAAAATCAACACTACCTCCATCAAAAGAAGGTAGTGCGACATAGTCTTGATACATTATTAACTCTTGATATGTGTTTTTATCTTGGTTGGGAATAGTAAATATCGGGGTTGTATCAATATCTGGAACAATCATAGAAAAGGATTGGAAATAAGAACCTCCCTTTGCGCCTCCATTGATTCCATATGCTTGAAACTGATTTTTAATATAATTAAGCGCTCTTTCATTTTCTGTTGTGCCAGCCAAGCGCCCTTGATAGGTGTCTAACGTCAATTCTTCGATATGTTGTTGGGCGTTACTGGCATCTAAGCTTGTTGCATCAAATGTTTTTTGCATGACACTTTTAAATACAAGGATGCTAACTAATGCTATAAATATAATAATGCTTATTGATTTCGTGTATTTTTTCTTGTGACGAATCTTAGTCATTTTACCGCTCCCACGTTTAATATTTATCCTTTACATAATTCCAATTATTCTTTTACATGATGGATGCATCATAAATCGATTGAATCGACTGATCAAGCATTGTGTTAAATGCCTCATCACTTTGATCAACATTAAGGTCTTGTGTCAAAGCCCTTGAAAAACTTGCAATGAGCTTTGGATTGCGACGTAGCTTTTCATTAGCCACCTCTCGTGAATATCCTCCTGAAAGCGCTACTACCCGAACTACATTTGGATGTTCAATAACGTCTTTGTAAAAATCGTCTTGCTCGGGTAATGTAAGTTTTAACATGACTTGATACTTTGGATCCAAATAGGTCAAATGCTCCAACAACTCTTGCTTAAGCAGTTGTTCCCCTTGTTGTTTGTCCTTCATATATATGTCAATTTCCGGCTCAACAATGGGTATAAATCCTGCATCCACTATGATTTTTGCCAATTCAAATTGTTGACTAACCAGTGCATGAATGCCTTGTTTATTGACTTCTTTTATCACTGAGCGCATCTTGGTTCCAAAGATATGGCGCTTTTTAGCCCGTTCTAACAACGCTTCTAAATCCGGTATCGGCTTCATCAGCATCACACCATCGGCTAATGGTGCCAAACCTTTATCCACTTTTAAAATTGGAACGATGCCTTTTTTTTGCCAAAGATAATCCGAAGTATAGTCATCATCAATTTTCATATCCATTGTCTTTTCAAAAATTATAGCAGCAAGAATTCTATCTTTGGTAAATGCAGGGCTTGTTATAATCCTGGAACGCATATCATGAACGAGCTGAAACATTGTGTCTGCATCTGAGTACGCTTCTTCCAAGATTCCATATGCGGCAAGTGCTTTCGGTGTACTTCCGCCACTTTGATCAAGGGCCGCTACAAAACCACTGCCTTTTTTCATTTGCTCAAATTGTACCATGTCCATCTTAACACCTCCATTTGCTCTTAAACAGTTACGTTTTTATTATACACCTTATTTGATAGAACTGCGAATACAAAAACATGGTTAGCATTGACGCTGTTACATGAATCTGATATAATGACCAGCACGATGCCCAAATATAGGCATCCTAGTAAAAAAATGTTAGGAGAATAAGTAATGGCAAATAACAGAGTAATTTGTACAACAAACAATGTAGAGTATCTTGATATACGAAAAGCAATGGTGCAAGGCGTTAGAACAGTTGAGGAACTTACTAAGCACACCGGTGTCTGTCTTGCTTGTGATGGATGTAAAAATGAAATCGAACCCATCCTCACTTCCGTATGCGGCTGTAAAGAGGTTTCACTGCAGGCTGTCATTGACGCAGTACATGGCGGAGCCGATACGGTTGAAAAAGTAGGAAAAATCACTGGTGCAGGAACAGGTGAAGACTGTGGTCGCTGCCAAATGTTAATTGCAAATGTCATTGAACTTGGCCGGTAATCTGATAAAATAGATAGCAAAAAAAATCACCACATCCATAAAGGATGTTGGTGATTTTTTATTTTTTACCAATAAAGCTTCCAATCTGTTTGCAGTCGAATCAATGCTTCCATATAATAATAGTCTCCCCATGGATTGGATTCATCAACATTACGGTCATTACACGGGTTATGGGGTGATTTTCTGGCATAAACTCCATGAAGTAATACTGCGTTGGAGGTTTTAGGACTTTTTGCCGCATAGTTATCCATAAGCGACTTCATGATTTTTAAGGCTGCATCTTTATAATATGCACTTTTTTCTTCATCTAAGTATTTTGCCATTTCAAGCATTCCACATACTGCAATAGCCGCAGCCGAACTATCTCTTGGCTCGTCGGAGCCTTCTTCAAAAATAAAGTCCCAATAGGGTACTAAGTCACTCGGCAAATGTTCTAAGAAGTAATCGGTTATCTGGAAAAACCGTTCTTTGTATTCTTCATTATGGGTATATTGATAGCTAAGGGCTGTTCCATAGATTCCCCACGCCTGTCCTCTTGACCATGCTGATTCATTGCTATAGCCTTGACGGGTTTCTCCATATAGTGGTTTCCCTGTTCCTTTTTCAAAATAATACGTATGGTATGTTGAACAGTCTTGTCGCATAATCACATTAAGGGAAGTATTGATATGCTTTTTCGCCATGTCGGCATACGTATCATCTCCTAGAATATCTGATGCCCAATATAACAATGGTAAATTAAGGAGGCAATCAATAATCAAACGATAGTTATCCTCTGCATTTACCTCGCCCCAAGCTTGAATAAATTCACCATTCTCCTGATATCGGCTCGCAAGATTTTTTGCTGCTAAAATCCCCGCCTGTTTTCCTTCTTCACTTCCGGTGAGCTTATATGCTGCGACACAAGATAAGCTATATAAAAAGCCCATATCATGATTATTGGTATCTATTTTTTTTTCAATACGTTCTAAAAAGCTTCTCACTTGAATAAGCGCTGCCTCTTTATATTTTTCTTCACCTGTTAATTCATAAGCAATCCACAATTGTCCCGTCCAAAAACCTGTTGTCCATGTTGTATTGTCATGAGGCTTATAAAAATTATCTTCACTTCCATTCGCCTTAAAGTGGTGTGTAAACTTATCCAAATCATAGGAAATCTGTTCAATTGCTATTGTTGTCGCTTTTTCTAGCTCTTGTTGCGTCGGCAACGTATATCGCTCCCATTTATTATTATCTATCATTATGTCTCCTTATTCTTTTCTAAAATCTACTTATCGACTTAATACGCAGTGTTGCACCTTATCATCCTCAATCGTTACAACCGTTACATTTCCGACAAATTGGATGTCACATGCTTCAAACATATTAATACTTGATGCTGTCTCACCATGTGCAAAAAAGACAAGGTATTTTTTTCCGTGCTTCTCGATTTTTACGCATTCCAGCTGATGGGTATCAAAATGTGCCATATCACCAACCGACTTCACATCAACAGCTTCTATTTTTGCTCGAGTTGTCGCCTCTTGATTAAGATCAATGACAAACGTGCTTGCCATACGCGGTCGGTTGCTTTGACTGATTTTTGCCAATGTATGCGTATCCAATTGATTATAAAAAAATGAATGCGGTTGTTGTTCAAGTTCAATTGTGGGCTTTGATAAACATTGAATCTGAACAAAGTTCTTGGCACTTTCATAAAAAACACTTTCCTGCGTTGCTGTGACTTGTCCCTTAGCACTAAAATGCAGCAACTGTGTAAACGTTTTTTCCTCTTGACTGATGACTTCATCACTCACAATATATATATCGGGTTTTATATAGACGATTTTACGATTTACAAACACACCTTGATCCAAATATCCAAGATGACCGCCTTCAATAAACTCAATGGATTGATTAAGGCGATGTGGGCGATGAATCGCTTGCGCTAGTTTTTCATACCCCCATGACCCCTTTGTCTCCATAAATGGTATATCATCAACAATAACCGTATTATGTGCAAAACAACTCTTAAGTTGATGGCGAATCTCTTTATCGACGTAGGTATATCGTCCGCTGTCAATCAACACATCTTCTCCATGTGCAACTAAATCAATATGTAGTTTTTCACAATGTCCATGACCTCCACCAATCGATCCATTACTAAAGTGCAACAGGTGTCCATCTTCTTTCCAACTTGAGCGCATGTAATAGTTCCCACTGCTTGCAAGTTCCGTTGAAATCTCTTCTGGCGCTTTTGTTCCTAACTGATCATATGTGTAAATCGCCTCTTCGCCTAACTCCCAGGCATTCATAAAATCTAGACGTTTATATCCTGCAAACTTCAAAATCGGGTCATTAAACAACAATGCACTTTTACTTAATATGTCACGTAGGTCAAAACTATCACTATCACCTTGACAGAATTCTTCTCCATTAGGTTTCTTCCATTTCATATTAACATGGGCCATTTGATGGATGATACGACGTGAAGCTTCACTAAATTGAATGGCTTCATCCTCACTTTTTTCTATAACCGCTAGTAGACACACCAAGACTTCGTTATGATACATTGGCGATTGCTCCCAATGCACACCATCATTATAGACTTGAACTTTTAATGCCGTTTCTAGGCGTTCTATAGCTGTTTGCATATACTCTGTACGACCAAGGGCAAGACCACCAATATATAGACCCGCATTTTCAATTACACCCCAGTTGCTAATCACGCTAAAGGGGCGTTCAACCCCCATAATATAAGTACAGTGCAATTGAATACTCTCATAAAACATCTCTTGAAATCCTTCATCTATCAGATCACATCCAATAAAGTATCCGTAAGCCTGCAGCCAATAATTTAAACGTAGCCCTGCTTCTATGGATCGCCATGTCGTCGCTTTTTTTGCTTCTGTCAACGGTTGACTCTCAATCCATTGCTCCATCTGGTCTTTAAATGCATGGATATACTTTTTTTGTCCCGTCATTTGATAGGCTTGACCCAGGAAAATCCAGTATCGATGTCGATTCAGCGCAAAAATCCATTCCGGATCATCCGAGGGAATATGCTCCCAATCAATAGCACCTTCAAAACTTACAATATCATGGGTTTGCTCCATGTCCCAATCCATATTAAAAATAAATTGCTGATTGCAAATTAAATCCGCAGTCTCAAGCACTTTTTTTTTCATCTCTGGAAAATGTTCTGAGCAATACTCGCTTATTGTCTGCATATTGCCATGTATTCTATTAACAAACTTATCCATAAAAATCGTATCGTAATTCATAAAATCGTCCTTTCAGTCATGTTCTAACTAGGTTAAAGTATAGGTAATGCTATTGAAAATAAAGTCCCTTTTCCCGGCACACTTTCTGCTGTGATTTTTCCATCATGAGCGGTGACCACTTTGTAGCAAAAAGCAAGCCCTACCCCCCAATTATTCACAGAAGACTTTGTTGTGAAAAAAGGAGAAAATATTTTATTCATATGGTCTTCATCAATTCCACGTCCATTATCTTTTATCTCTATAATCCCCCATCGTCCTTGCTCGCGAATACGTATGGATATCTCGCCATGCGTCTTATCCTCAATCGCTTCATAGGCATTGGCAATCATATTCACTAAAACTTCTGTAAATGCCTCTTCATCGATATATGCCATTGTCACCTGCTTATTTTTTTCATAGATCAGTTCAACATTACCATCCATACTATGAAAACTATCCATGGCATTTTCTATAGGTTTTTCCACCGGAATCAGCTTTAAGTTCAAATGAATGTTTTTTAGCTGCTTATTTGCATTTTCAATACTTGCAAAGCAAAAATCACATGACTCCATAATAAGCTTAGTGCTAATGATTGCCTCTTCATCTGCCTGACAATGTTTTGATAAGTACTGCGCTTCCGATCGTATCCCCTGAATATGGTTTTTGATAGCATGGGTAAACGTATTAACCCCAAGACTTGCAGTATCAATGCTTATACTTATATTGGCATGATCCCTTTTATAATAGCTTTCCATGGTATTATACTTGAGGATGTATATAATTAATAAGATATAGGCTATCAAGAAGACAAAATAATACGTCGGATTATTTAATATCTCGATTTGAAAATTTGGAATCAAATAATTATAATATCCTTTTTTCATGGTGGCTTTAACCAAAACCATCGGATGCCAGCGAAACAAATAGAAGAACAACAAAATAATAGGTGTTATACACAATAAGTTAAATAAGGTATATATCTTAAGAAATTTTATCTTCGGATGTGTGATATAAAAATTGATTAAAATCCCAAGGGTTACCAAACAATATAAACCATTGACTACTTGGAACATATTATTAAAATGCCCTAGCCAAAGATTGTAATCGTCAAAATTCATCAGTGACTGGTTGCTAATATAAAGTTGTATATATTTTTGCACGAGAGGATCAAAAAGAAAAACTTGCAGGAGCGGCGACACTGCCAATAAAAGATATTTTCGATTGTTTTTTTTACTCTCTTTGCTCGTAAATGCAATGGCAAAGCAAATAGCACTGTAGTAAAACAACCCTACACCTACATTAATGCTTCGAATAAGAAGGTCGGGGCGAATATTTACTCGAACAATTAATAGATTCCATATGTCCCTTGTGATATAAAATATGTTGTTGATTTCACGCCAATAATAGTTTTGTTTGCTTAAATACAAGATTAAACTCGCAAGAGAAATAATCCATCCTCCAAAAATTCCCAATAAAAATCGCATCGATATACTTGATCTGTTCTTTAGGAAAGAGGCTAACAAAAAAATAAAAATGACAATTGATAAATATATAATCATACGTCTTTATCCTCTATATATCTTTGATAAGATCAAAAATCTTTAGCTTATTAATAATTTTTAGTACTTCCTTGTAATTGCTTTTATTGAATTTTTTTAAGATACTGTTTATCTGTTTTTTTATTGTATCTACTTCCACACACCTTAATGCAGCGACTTCTTTTCTCGTCTTATTCTCTGACAATAGCTGGAGAACTTTGAGTTCACTTGGTGTAAGCTCTGAGATGATTTTGATTACAAACAATATACTTTGCTCGCTTTCTTTCATGCGTTGAAATTCATCCCGTATTTTTTCAGCAACCATTGGACGTATAGGCGATAGGTTTTTGTGTGCTGAGTAGATGGCATCTAAGATATTATCATCGGTGTCCGTTTTTAGGATATAATCTACGATGCCTGTTTGAAATGCGGCAAAAATAATATTATCATCTTTATGAACGGTCAGCATAATTATCTTAATATCTCCCAGTTTTTCATTGATTTGCTTTGCCGCTTCAATCCCTGCCATGTTATTTTCCATTTGGATGTCCATTAATATAATATCTGGGTGATGAATAGCAGCCATCATAACTGCCTCATACCCACTTCGTGCGGTTGCCACTAATTCTAAATCCGGCTTTTCTTTAATGAGTCTTTCGAGTCTTCGAATATGTACTTCCAAATCATCTGCTATTAAAAGTTTAATTTTTTCCACAAATCTTTTCCTCCTTTTAATACGATCAATGATTCATCCATCTTATCATACTTTTTTTAGTCTAGCCAGTCTAAGATAGGCAAACGCACACATTACCCTTTAACTCCTGTAGCAGCAATTCCTTCTACAAAGAAATCTTGAGCTAATAGATAAACAATAATCGTTGGAATACTCGCACAAACGGCTGCTGCCATAAGCAAAGCATATGAAGAACTTAGTTCTGTCTGTAGATTACGCATACCTAATTGCAATGTCTTCATGCGGTCACTATTAATATAGATAAGTGGACCTAAAAAGTCATTCCATCGATCGACAAACGTAAAAATTGTTAAGCTTGCTGCCGCTGCTTTACCTAATGGTAAAATAACTTGAGCATATATTCTAAATTCACTACATCCATCGATTCGAGCTGCTTCTGACAGTTCTTCCGGTATTCCCATAAAAAATTGTCGGAACAAAAAGACCCCAAACGGATTAAATGCTGCTGTTAATATAAGTGCAAGATGCGTATCCACAAGTCCTAGATTTCTAATAATCATAAACTGAGGTATCATAATTACTTGATAAGGTATCATCATCGTTGATAGATATCCTAAAAAAATCTTATCTCTTCCTGGAAATTCGATTTTTGAAAACGCATATGCTGCCAAAGAACATGTGAACAGTTGAATCACGGTTACCGAACCTGCTATTTTTATCGTATTAAGATAATACGTCATAAATGGCATTTCTGTCCATATCTTTTTATAGTTTTCCCATTTTATCGTCTCCGGTATCCATTGAATGGGGAACGCAAAAACATCAATTTCTCTCTTTAAAGAAGCTGAAATCATCCATAAAAATGGCATAATCATTATTAACGAGATGGCTGCCAAAAAAACATATAACAATACTCTTTTTGTAATCTGCCATGCTTGTTCTTGTTTTACTTTTTTCATTGTATTATCTTTTACCATCGTTTTCAAATTTTTCACCTCTATGTTTTAGTAATTTACCCATTTCTTTTGTCCTCTAAATTGAATGATTGTGATTGTTACAATAATAATTGCAAGTACATAGGACATTGCTGATGCATATCCAAGATTATATTTTTGGAAAGCTTCCACATAAATGTTATATACCAAAACATTAGTCGAATGTCCCGGTCCGCCTCCAGTTAGCGCATAGATTTCTGTAAAGACTTTAAATGAATTAATCAAGGCAATAATCAATGTAAAAAACACGACGGGTGAGAGCATCGGCAAGGTTACATTCGTAAACTTCTCCCATGCATTTGCGCCATCAATTTGTGCCGCTTCATACAGTTGCTTAGGAACGCCCTGTAGTCCAGCTAAAAATATAATCATATAGTATCCAATCATCTTCCAGATATACATAATAATCACTGAAGCCATGGCTGTGCTTGTTGCTGACAACCATTTTGGCGGATTATCCACACCAATAGTCATCAAAAACTGATTAATCGGACCAAGTGTTGGATGATAGAGCAGTTGCCATACGACCGCTACTGCGATAGCTGCTGTTATGTATGGTAGGAAAAAAGCCGCTCTTACAATCTTTATGCCTTTGATTCCTTTGTTTAATAGTATAGCTACTGCAAGTGCAATAATTAAGGTCACCGGAACAGATACCAATGTAAATACCAATGTATTCCACATCGACACTCTAAAAATATCATCTGAAAATAGTTTGACAAAATTATCAATGCCGATAAACTCTAGTTCACCAAAGCCATCCCAACTTGTAAAACTTAATACAAATGACGCCACAATCGGAATAAATGTGAATATTGCAAATCCGATGATATTGGGGACCAAAAACAGATATCCTTTAATGGCATTTCTAACTTTTAAGTTCATTCTTTTTTTTCTCTTTTTCACAATTTTTCACCTTCTAGCTCGTATTCTCACTTCTTAACACAATTAATGTAGAATCTACTCTCGTAAAATAAAGTAGCTTACGTATCCTATTAGCTTGATACGTAAGCTAAGTTGATCTTACTTATTTACTTATTTAATTCTTCTTGAATTCTTTCTTTGATGACTTCAAATGTTTCTTCAACACTTCGTTCCCCTACGAAAGTAAGTTCTGCTTCACGTCCATAGATTTCATCTTTAATAATTCCAACACCAGGAATACTTGGGTTTTCAAGATAAACTTTTGCTTCTGTAAAAATTTCGATATTTTCAGGACGTTGACTTCCGTCACCTACAAAAATATTTTGAATTTCATCATTTGAATACGCTGGAAGGTTTCCATGTTCAGCATATATCTTGGCACCTTGTTCACCCGATACATACTTAACAAATTCCCAAGCGGCTTCTTGCTTTTCGCTATTGATAGCTACACTGATTGGATTAGCTGTTCCATAAGTTGTATTTGGCTCTACACCTTCTGGGTGAGGCATAGGAACGACATCCCAATCAAATGTTACTTCACCTTCTGCTTCTAAGTCTCTTAATTGTGCTACATGGAAGTCACCAATGATATTCATTGCTGTTTGACCTTTAGCAAATTCTGTTTTATAGTGTGCACTTGTCGCTTTCGCATTGGCAAAAGACATAATGGAACCATCCGCTTCAAGATCCATTCTAAATTGAAGAGCTTCCATAAATGGTGTTAAGTCTTCGTCGATAATGCTTGCACCTTTTTGAAGTCCTACACCATACCAAAGTTGTGGCCATGTATGGATATATGCACCTGCAACCGTATCTGTTGTCATTGTCTTAGCTAATTCTCTAAATGCATCCCATGTCATATCTTCACTTGGATAGCCGACTCCAGCTGCATCAAACAAGTCCTTGTTGTAATATAATACCGTTACAGTTTTTCTGTATGGAACTCCAAATAATTCGCCTTCAACTTTAAGTCCATCATAAAGTGGTCCATAAGGTGCTACATCTACATTGTCTTGTTTTACAAGTGGCTCAAGGTTTAACAACTGCCCTTTACTTGCAAGGTCTGCATACTCTGCTGTATTTTTGTGTGTAATTACATCAATATCTGCTCCACCAGCTAATTGAATTGTCAATTTGTCTTTGTACTCTTCTGATGGAAATTCCATTAATTCCACTTTAATGTTTGGATTTTCTTCCTCAAAAGCTGCTTTAATTGCTGTTAATTCTTCTTTTTCATCAGTCCACATCGTCACATTAATAGTTACAGGTTCTTGTTCACTTTCTGTTGTTGCATTGGATTCATCTGTTGTCTGTGTTGATTCTGTTGAATCTGTCGCTTCAGGTTTTTTCTCCTCTGAACCACATCCAGCAAGTAGTCCCATGCTGACTACCAAAATCATTAAACTTGCTAAAAACTTTTTCATTTTCACTTTTCCTCCCTAAATAAATGTATTAAATAGAGTTCAACTCTATACACACATTATAATCTTTAATGTAAGTTTAACTAAGTTGAAACTTTCTTACCCCTCTTTTTTGGCGCTTTTACCATAATCCTATCTGTTTGATAGATGAAGATGGCTTTATTGGGGGAATGAATCATTCCCCCTTGTTTTACTTTGACTCAAAAAGAGAAACTAATGTATCAAGGCGTTGTAAAACCATTGCCATTTCAGCTCTTGTGAGTTCTTTATTCGGACTCATTTTATCATCTGCAGTGCCTTGCAGCAATCCTGTCGCCACACAATATCCAATGGCTTCTTTATACGCGGATTGTTCTATATCGGTATACATCATAGGCGTTTCTTTCTGTGGAAGTTGTTCACCTGTTGCTTCGAATAATACTTGTGCTAATAAGGCTCTTGAAATCGGCTGTCCCTCCAATTGCACTAGCGCTTGAAGCGTTGTCTCTGAAAGTCGTGCGCCCATAGACATCATTGGATAATAAGCCCAATGCTCTTGATCATGGATATAACGCTCAAGCGTCTCCTTTGCCAGTGCATTTTTCACGCCACCTATATCATGAATGAGAAATACCCGGTCTAAAAACGTCATCGTATCTTCAGCTTTTAAAGGTTGGTCTGGATTAAATAATTCAAGACTATAGCCTTTTACAATCCCTTTTTCTGAAAGGGTGCTAATAGCATCGTGCGCCCAATGTTCTTTTGGCATATCAATAAATTCTTTGGCTTCTTCTTTTTGAAGCTTAAGCACTTCAATGGGAATTCCCAGCTCTTTTAAGAGACTTGGCTTTTTTTGTATTTCAATTAATTGTTTTCTTGTGAATTGACCCAATGTTGCTTCTTCTAACTTCTCAAGCGTAAGTGCATCTTCTAAAACCGTATAGGAAAACACTTCAACAAATTGTCGTTGTATGTTGTTGCGATGGCGTACATCAAGGTTTTTCCACGTCTGTTCTACCGTTTTACTTTTGTTCGTATTGGAATGACTCGAATTACCTGTATTGCTTCCCGCTCCATCGCCTTCGCCCGTTTCTTTTTCAACAGTGATTTGACAGCTCGATTGTATTGTAGTATCTGCAACAGCTGTGACAGTTATGGTGACCTGACCCTCACGCAGTGCGTGCACAAGTCCATCTGTTCCCACCGTTGCCACTTCTTCATCACTGCTTGACCATGTCATAGCTTTATTTGTTGCATTTTCCGGTAATATGGTCGCCTTTAATTGATGGTTCGTGTTTTCTTGAAGCGCTAACGTTTCATCAGATAATACGATGCTATCTACGGCTACCACGGGGGTCCTAGAAAATTCATGGGCACCTATATCTGCTTTTTCTCCTACATATAGGTTTGTTCCATATATATCCTGTGTACCTGAATCTTCAATAATGATTCCACCATCAATTGCCGGAGAATTATCTTGAAGCTTAAAGTTGGCAATATTTGCATCCCAAATACTTTGTATCCAAGTATCCATCGTGATGCTCTCAACCTCAGGGCTCACAAGCATTGGATCTTGAGTATTAAGGCCAACATATGGGTTTGGACTTCCCTCAAGTTCTAGAAGTGATTGCGGATACATGATATTGTGGGACATATTTGCTGCTTCATAATTTCCTGACATTTCTGAAAACTTTTCAATTGTACCGTCTACATGGACGAGGTTATTTTTGAAGAACATATTTGCGATATTATCTTCTTGAATAAAATAAGGAAGTGTAATATGTTCACCTACATAAATCGTATTGTTGTAAATTTTAACACGGTCATTCATACAGAAAAAGATTTCATTTCCATTTCCATCATTTTGGCTAATATTATATCTAAAGATATTGCCAACACCTGCACTTGTCATTGTCAACAAAAATCCGCCTTTGTTATTATGGCTGTAATTATACTGATATATATTATTTTTGGTTCCAATATCAAAGTCAAATGCTTCGCCATCATTATATCCATGAACCCCATCATACACCTCGTTATATTGTATAATAACTCCATCGGTCTGGTATAACCACAAGCCGGCATAATTTCTTGATTTTGGACACGTACTGTGTCTTCGAACAATATTTTTTTCTGCAAGTCCCCCTGATGCAATCTCTGCAAGGACAATACCATCTCCATGAATGTCTTCTATGAGATTGTTTCTAAAGACAACATCGTAGTTTTTTATGCTCCCTGTATTGCTTCCATTTCTGTATGTCTTTGTACGAAGCCCTTCAATAGCTACATTTTTTATATGTGAGTCTTCTACGCGTATATCTTTAAATCCTGATGGAATGTCTGTTGCATTTCCTTTCTCATCCCGTGTATCCCCTAAAAAGATAATACCACCGGTTAATTTATCTCCATCACAGTCTGTATTTACATCATGAACATAGACATCATTGATGTAAATGTGCTCTACATAGCCGTTACCACCTGCATACACCATGATTCCGACACGATCTGCGCCGACTATATCAGCGCCTTGGTTTGTCACTTCTAAACCGTTAACCTCCCAGTAAGATACATTGTATAAATGTATCGCACCTTCTGCTGTCACATTAGCTGTTTCTAGGTTGGAGATACCATTACCGTTAATAATAGGTCTGCTTGGATTTTCCCCATATGCATCAACAATGATTGGTGCGTCCGCTGTACCTGAACCTTTCGGTTTAAACTGTCCATTCCAAACGCCTCCACGTTTAAATAGAATTTGAGTTCCTGGTTGAAATTGAATAGCATTTAACTTATCTAATGATTTCCATGCGCTCTCTTCACTTAAGCCATCTGCGTCATCATCTCCATTGAAGCTATCTACATAATACGTCCCTGATATTTGGCTTTCAAGTCTTGTTAGCTTAAATTCTTTTTCAACAACATTTTCTTCTTGGTCAGTTGCAGTGATGCGAACTGTATTTTCTCCTATCATCAGTGGAATATCATATAGATGATCACCTTTTGTGCGAATCTCCACACCGTTGACATCCACTTTAAGATTAACCGACACCGTGTCATTAACGCTTTTTGCCTTGATCAACACATCATAAAGCGTCTCATGTGTATGGACTGAACCTTGTTCGATTCCTGATACTTCTAATGTAGGTGCCGGCAAGCCCTCAACAAAGACTAATTTAGCTGCATTGTCTATGTCCGTTTCTCTACTTGCTAAAAACGCTCCTTTTTGATCATGTCCGTCTTTTACTTCTAGGGCAAAATAAAGCTTGTCAAGCTTTGCTCCTGATGCCAGTTTTTGATTAATAAATGGGGCAATATCTAAATTCATAACCGTTGCATGCCCTGTCCTTTGATAGCTTACCGTTCCTGCTTTTTCTCCAACTGCAGGTGCCGTATTCCAAGTTAATTCATACTCATCAAACTCCGGCACCTCATAGATATTAATCACTTCTGTTGTTCTGTCTGTTCCCATAAGTTCACGCGCATAAAGTTGAATGTTGGCTTCTTTAACATAAGGTTCTTCATTGGCTGATACATCAAATGCAAGATATGTTCGTCGTTCCATATTGCCTGTGGCAGGCTTTTTTAATAATAATCCACGGGAATCGTTATTGCCGATTTTATCCGGATTATGTTTTTCAACATATGTATCTGCTACAACTGGGTATAGCATTGATTGAGAATATTCAACATGATAGGTCAAGGTTTCGCTTATATTACCTGACATATCTTGTGCACTAATCTCAATGACATTATTTCCACTATCTAGAATAATGGTATTCGTCCCATTGACAGCCTCTTGCACTACATTATTAACCACTACATTAATGCTTGGGTTGTCATCATAATTGTCTGCTACGTGTATGTCAAAAGTCAATTCTTTTTTAATCGCTTTGAGTCCGTCATATAAATCTGTCACTTTAAGTGTTGGTGCTAATTCGTCCTTATATTCACCCTGATATATATTTAGATAGGGCGTATAGATGCCTCCATCTTTATATTGTGAAAAGAACTGGATACCCGCTTGATCATTTAATGTTTTGGGGTATATAGCTAGTGCAAACTGCAGGCCAGGATTTTCAACGAGTTCATCTTTTAGTGATGTGATATCTATCTCTACCCATTGTCCTTCATCCTCTGCAAAAAATTCTTGTTCTCCAATAATATCACTGGTATTTAATGTCGGTGTATTGTTCCATGTCCAGTTTTCCTCACTAATGCTAGGCTTACTTGTTTTGTAGATTTGCATTATATCTTGCTTACCACTTCCAAAGTGTTCATGCAAATACATCGTGAGCTTTATTCCTGTTACCTGCTCCCAATCAACATCTGTCGGCATGTCAAACTCCATATATCCTCTTCTAGAATAACTTTCATCTGCCGACCACTTTGCTTGAATAGCTTCTCTTGGAATGGTAGATGAACCTGTTGCCGCCGGAGTATCTGCATGTCTTCCTCCTCGAACGGTCGTCCCATAAAGCGCATTAGCGCGAATCGACCCTCCACTTTCAAGGTCAATTGCTGAAGAAGTTGTTACTTGAGCCTGTACCGCTTTGACAAAGATTTCTTCCTTGTCTTGCTCCTCTTGTTCTAGTAACACCGGCTCAGATAATGTTTCCTCTTGTGCATACATTCCAATACTTTGGAAGCTTAGCATTACCACTAAAAATAAAGCAAGATGTTTTTTTAACTGCTTCATTCCCTTTTCCTCCTTAAATAGTTTAGTCAGTTATTATAATGTACCTATAGAGTATAGTATGCTATTTGCACAAAAATAAGGGGAAGATTTCCTTCCCCCTAGTAAAATCCGATATTTTTTTGTGTAAAAACTATTGCATTTGGATATGATTATACTTTTTAGGATTGAACGTAACAATTGCCTGGTCAACTTTATCTGCCACCATTTGTTCAAAGCGTTCCTCGAATATGCGTTCTTCTATGAATATCTTAGCTTCTTCAAAAAGCACTGTATCGCCTTGTCTACGCTCTAAACAAACCAAAATATATTGCCGTCCATCATGTGTAATTGGTTGACTCATCTCATTTGTATCTAGAAGATATGCTTCTTCTTTTAGGCGTTTTTCTAACGGTGACGTATTTTCATCTTTACTTTCATCTTTTCCGTATTTTATAATTTTGGTTGAAAGCGCTCCTTGTGTTACATATTTTTCTTCAATCTCCCTTAACGTTGTTCCTTTTTGTATATCTTCAATCAACGATCGGACAATATCCTCTTGATTCTTCACATCCAATTCTTCCACTGCTATTTGTAATACTTTTAAGTTATCTGGTGAATTATAGTATGTCGCAACATTTTCTTCATATTTTTCTCTCAATAGATTTTCTTCTACAGGTGCAGCTGTCAACTTGAATCTTTTTTTTACTTTTAATAGAATCTTACTATGGTATAGCATATACTCTTGGAAAGCATCTAGCCCATCCGCACCATAAGCGCTCTCTTCCCGTTGTATTTTCTTTTTTATCTCTTCATATGTGGAGCCGCTTAATACATTGTATTCTTCTGCGATTTTTTGTTCTACCTTTATTTGCACAAGTTTTTCCAAAGCATTCTTTTTTGCATATTCCAAAGGCGTCTCATGATCAAAGTCTGTATTCCAAAATCCTTCATTATATTTCGCATCATATTTAGTACAAAAATGGTTCACCGTAAGTGCCTTTTCATCTTGTAAAAACATCTGAAACTCTTCCTCTTGTATATGTATATCATTGATCGTTAAGGCCGCTTTGCTTTCATGCATTTGCCCAATAAGCTTAATGAAAAAGACCAAACCTACTATACAAACAAATAATGTAACTTTCCATGTCAATTTAAATGTTTTCCCTCTAATTTGCACATTTATCCTCCTAGATTTATGTAAGAATCTTTTTAAGTTCTTGTACTTGATTTTGTTCCCATGTTTTTCTATATGTTTTGTTGACAAATCCGTCTAGGTACTTATCTGTCAAAAGCTTCCAAGCTTTGCTTTCCTTACCGGGTATAACAGGATAGAAGATGATATTGCTGGTACTTGCCACCTTTGCATCCCCTAGAGTATCTCCAATGAGCAGTATATTTTCCTCATCGTATCCTAGTTTTTTTAATTGCTTAATATATCTAGTTTTATCGTCATCATTTTGAGCGTAGAAAAAGTATGCTTCTTCGTCAAGACCTGACTTTTTCCATTCTGATTTTAAATCATACACCGCATTGGAAGATACTACAACAATATCTGCAAATATTTTTATTTTTTTTAAACTTTTGTTTACATGAGGAAAAGGCATTGTTCCATAAATAAGTTCCTGAATACTTCTATCCGCCTCATGAGACCACAATAATGCACGTTCTATAACCGTATCACTGGTTTTATCAAAAGCTTCTTCAAGGCTTGTTAATGTCGGAAAGTCTTCCGTCATTATCCATGCTTTAAGATTTGCTGTGTCTGGTAAATTAAAATAGTATCTATTCAATTCTGGACGTTTTTCCAAAGCCTCAAAGATTAAGCATAGTAGCATAAATCGATTTAACCCTCTATTTTTTGAATATAAGCTCATCTGTTCCGCTTCTTCTCTTACATATTTTGCTATGGGTTGAAGCTCAAAGCATTTAATCAATGCGGGAATTAAGCACTCTTTCCACTGAATCTCTAAAGTATTAAAAATAGAACCCTCCAAATTAATACATACTAAAAAATCTTTTTCTTTATTATATTGTTCTGTCATTTCCATAGGTTTTTCCAATCTATTCATCTATATATTTACTCCTCTCAAAGTACTTAATGCTATATTACTTTATTTTTTTTGTCTTTCATAGTTGAATGTTTTGTTCCCATAGGACAAATAAAAGCCGCTGTCACCCCCACTTGACTTTTATACTATAGTGTGTTAATGTGAAGTACAATGTCATAGTGTTAAGAAAAAGACAAGCAACGGTGGTACCATGAGCTTTCGTCCTTTGTCCCTTAAATTAGGGACAGAGGACTTTTATTCGTCACTGCCATCAGCATAAACTCAACAAAAATTATTATTCAGGAGGCATTTTATGGACATTCAACAAGAACAAAAATCAGGAGGGTTTCGCAGTCGCTGGGGATTTATATTAGCCTCTGTTGGTTCGGCTGTCGGGATGGCAAATGTGTGGGGATTCCCCAATAAACTAGGAAGTAATGGCGGTGGCGCTTTTTTATTATTATATCTTTTGTTTATTTTTATTTTTAGTTATGTAGGTCTTCCTGCAGAATTTGCTATCGG
Organism: Vallitaleaceae bacterium 9-2; assembly: GCA_038396585.1. Taxonomy (NCBI): domain Bacteria; kingdom Bacillati; phylum Bacillota; class Clostridia; order Lachnospirales; family Vallitaleaceae; species Vallitaleaceae bacterium 9-2. The sequence continues at coordinate 2,453,048 of CP121691.1, forward strand.
GCGACGTGCTAAGACAGGTACTTTGGGTTCCTATGAAAATGCATGGAGCACACGAAATAAAAAAGCAGGAAAAGCAGGTGGAATTCTTGGGTGGTTGCCGCTAGCAGGTTCTATGTGTATTGCCATTGGGTATGCTGTTATTTTATCCTATGTATTAAAGGCATTATTTAACTCTTTAACCGGAACGCTAATGACTGTAAATACAGCAACATGGTTTGAGTCATTTTCACTCACAACTTACTCTGTCATTCCATATCACATCATTGTTGTCGTTATCACCCTACTTACACTTTTTTTAGGTGCAAAAAGTATTGAAAAAACGAATAAATTTATGATGCCATTATTTTTTATTATCTTTTTGATTTTAGCAATTCGTGTTGCCATGCTCCCTAATGTTATGGAAGGCTATGCTTTTATGCTTATTCCACGCTGGGAAGCACTTAAAAATCCAATGGTTTGGATTGCGGCCATGGGACAGGCTTTCTTTTCCTTATCGATTACAGGAAGTGGTATGATTGTATATGGTGCATATTTAGGTGAGGAAGAAGATGTGGTCTCTATCTCTCGAAAAACAGCTATTTTTGATACTATCGCAGCACTTATAGCCGCTTTAGTTATTATCCCGGCATGTTTTTCTTATCAACTTGATGTAGGCGCAGGACCCGGACTACTTTTTGTAACGCTACCGACAATTTTACAAGATATTCCTATGGGACGTCTTTTTGCTATTATTTTATATGTTGCAATGATTTTTGCTGGAATCAGTTCGCTACAGAATATGTTTGAAGCTGTCGGCGAATCGCTACTTCATAAATATCCAAAACTTAGCCGTAAGGTCGTTCTTTTATTGATGTGTTTGGTCTGCCTAGGTATTGGTGTAAATATGGAAGCTATCTTCCAATGGGGTCCTTGGATGGATCTTATCTCAATATACATTATCCCTATTGGAGCAACATTAGGTGCTATCTCATGGTTTTGGATAATGAAGAAGGACGATCTACTTTTTGAAATTAACAAAGGGACTACTAACCCTCAAGGAAATACTTGGTATTATATCGGCCGATATATCTATGTTCCTTTTGCGATTATTCTCTGTTGTGTTGCACTATTTATGAAAGTAGCCTTTTAGTGCATCACTAAAAGATAAATATCTAAATAATATACTAAAACCGCAATCAGCCTTTTGGCCGTATTGCGGTTTTATGTTATATGCCCATGAGACTTCTTGCCTCTTTTACTGATGCTACCTCTAGACCAAGAACATGTATGATTTCGACAAGCTTTTGAACTAATGCATAGTTATATTTTGCTGTTGTTCTATCATCCATATAACGACTGTCTTCAAATCCAATTCTTACCAAAGAAGCTCCCATCGCTAGTGCCGTTGCAAGAAAACTCCAATCTTGTCTACCATAATGTGTTACACCCCAGATGGCATCTTGAGGTACAAAAGATTGAAATGCATACAAGCTTTGAACTGTTGCTTGCATGCCTCCTTGATGCCCAAAGACTAGATTATACATAATCGGTTCCTTAAAGTTGGTGTGTTCTTCTTTTTTTAACCTTTCAATATTATGAATCATTCCAATATCAAAGACTTCCACTTCCGGAATAATCCCTCGTTTGTAGGACATATTCGCACAATAACGTATATCTGCAAAACAATTGTTATAGATAGCTTCACCTAGATTGGTCGATCCTCCATTAAGGGATGCTGTCTCTGCTTTATCATATTCAAGAGGCTTACATCTTTGTTCAATCGTCATGTTGGATATGCCTCCGGTAGATACTTGAATGACAACATCTGTTTTTTCTCGAATTTTTTCGAAGCACTCTACAAGGTATGTTGTGTCTTCTGATAATTCACCTTCTGGCAAGCGCGAGTGTAGGTGACACATAGACGCGCCCTCTTTTACACATTGTTCTATGTCTTTGGCTAGCGAACCAGAATCAATAGCATCCCCCGCCTTAACCGGGGCCACTGAAATAATGACTTTTCTTTTCATATATTTTCCTTTCTCTTTACTTTAATGTTGAATTTGCTTCCAAAATCTATAATGTCTATTGACAACTTCACTAATTTGATCAACATCTTGACGAAGAATTAAATCCACTATATCTTTATGTAGATTGATAAAACTGTCTTTCACATCTTTTTGTATAATGCACTGGGTCGCTTGCTTTCTCGAAGGAATTGTAATACGGTCAACATAATGATACATACTGATTAACAGTACATTGTCAATCGCTTTTACAATGGACATATGAAAATCAACATCTGCCTTAAGCAACACATCTATATCAATCTCTTCTTTATAGACTTGTACTTCTAGTTCTTCAAGGTATTTTATCACGTCTGCCATGTTGTCTTTATGTAGCTTTTGGCTTGCCACCATAAGCATACCGATATCAAGAACTTTTCTTAATTCAATAATGTCGCTTGCTGAATCTTTTTGCAGTAAAATACCATACAGCATCGGGTCTAGCATCTGTTGTGTATAGGTATTACTTACATACGTCCCGTCAGCCCTCTTAATATGTACAACCCCATAGGATTCTAGAATTTTTATAGCTTCACGTACAGAGTTTCTCCCTACCTGCAACGCATTACACAATTCAACTTCTGTGGGAAGCCTCTCTCCCGGTTTTAGCTCCCCTTGAATGATTGCTTCTGTGATCTGGTCGACAATTTTTGACACAATGGACTTCTTGCTTTGCAATGGGACATCTAATATACCATTATTCTTTTCCATAATTCACCACCTTTTATTTAACATCCAACGTAGGATGTTAGGTTCTACTATTATAATGCCTGATTTATTTCTAAATGTAAATAGCCATCTCTTACAATAATTACGTATCTTTTTGTACACTTTTCCAGATAGTCACACAATTTTTCATCTATCTCTAAGAGCATATTGTTTACTGTATCTTGTAAAAACTCTTTTTTGAATTGGATAATCATCTCTTGTGTATGTTTTGAACAAATCTACTTTTTCCTATTATCTTCTTATTGAAACTTGTGATACCCCTTCCCATTAAAAATACCCACATCGGCTTAAATACTTGATGCGGGTATTTCTATTATTGGACTCTAATTTAAAACATGTATTTCATATTCACCTGCCGTTAAATGAAGTATTGGACTCGCACTGAGATTTTCAATCTCTTTTTCATTAACAAAAAGTTGTTTTATATCTTTTGGAGCTATAAAGTCTGCTTCGCAATCAAAAGGTACTTCAATTTTATATATTGTCTTATCGCTTTTAATCTCCCACTCACTCTTATATCGCCCTGATGGAGAATCATACTTTGTCTTTATCCATGTAAATCTAGAATCTATCTGGGGTCTAATAATCACCTTCTTAAAACCAGGTTTTTCTTCAACCGGGTTAATACCGCCCATATATCTATACATCCATTCAACAACTGATCCATAGGCATAGTGATTCATGCTATTCATTCCTGTATCACTTACAAGACCATTTGGTAATACTGAGTTCCAACGTTCCCACACGGTTGTAGCTCCCATATTTACTTCATAAAGCCAGCCTGGGTATTCTTCATTGAGTAATAAACTATAGGCATGCTCTACATATCCATTTTCAGATAGCACCGGACACAAATATGGTGTTCCTACAAAACCTGTATCCAAATACATATTATTACTCTGTAATTTTTTAACCAAATCTTTGGTAACACTTTTTTTATATTCTTCTGGAACGATATCCATGTATAATGCCATAATCATTGCCGTTTGCGTTTCGATTGTCACCTTACCATCTGAGGTGAAATATTCCTTTTGAAAGGCTTCTTTTATTTCGTCGGATAGTTTTTGATATTCATCGGCTTCATCTTTTTTGCCTAATACTTTTGCTGCCTTCGCTGTTAATCTTGCAGAATAATAATAATACGCTGATGCAACAAAATAAGGATCGGTTCCTCCAAAAGAGCTATTCGGATCGGGGTTATCTAATGCTAACCAGTCAGCGAAATGGAATCCATGTTGCCATAATCTCTTCCCTTCACAATATTTTTCTTCCTGATTTTTTATAAAATCAACCCATTTTCGCATGTTCTTATATTGAGTTTGTAAAAGTGACTTATCACCATAAAAAAGATATAGTGTCCATGGTATAATCGTCGCTGCATCGCCCCACGCACATGAACCATGCTGTACATTCTGTTCTTGTTTTGTGATTTTCATAATCTGGGACAATACATCTGGAACAACATGGGCTACAGACCCATTCAATTGCTCTTGCTCTAAATACATATCATACAAATATTTTGTATAAAATGCCGGTGTGTACATATTAAAGCTCGCTGTCGCTGCAAATACTTGAGCATCTCCTGTCCATCCCATTCGCTCATCACGTTGTGGACAATCTGTAGGTACATCTAAAAAATTCCCTTTTTGTCCCCACAATGCGTTTCTAAATAATTTGTTCACTTTTTTATTCGACGTTTCTATATTTCCTGTACGTTTAAGGTCCGAATGAATAACACAACCTACAAAATCCTCTAAAGACAGATCTTTTATCCCTGTAACTTTTACATATCGAAATCCATAAAAAGTAAAATGAGGACGAACAACTTCTTTTTCTCCATTTGAAATATAGATAAATTCTTGCTTTGCTGTTCTCAAATTTTCATTATAAAAATTATCTTCCTGTAACAATTCTCCGTATTGTAGCTTGATTTGCTCACCCTTTTGCATATTCACTTCAAACTCAACCCATCCCGTAAGGACTTGACCAAAATCAATCACTTTCTCACCTGCCGGTGTATTTAGCAATTGAATCGGCTTAACTTTTTCGATAATTTTCACTTCCGGACTTAATCGCTCCGTTATTTTCGCTTCTGGTTTATCAGCATATATAACCGGCAATAATTCTGTATTGGGTAACATTTTTTTTGACCAATCTATAGCTAGTCGCGTCGCATCGATTACTTCTCCATCATATATACTGCTCTTTAAAATGGAAGATTCATGCCAATGCCAACTTTCATCCGTTCCAATGATCATCTGACTCCCATCAAGAAATTCAATAACAAGATCACATAAAAATTTAAATTCATTTCCATATAACTGGTCTAATTTATCAATAAATCCAAATCGTCCCTTATACCATCCGTTCCCCACAATACTTCCGACGATATTTTCTCCATCCTTAAGGGCTGCGGTAATATCATATGTCTGATATTGTATCCAATGATTATAGTCATTAAAAAAGGGGGTTAAATATTCATCACCTATTTTATGTCCATTGATTTTTAGTTCATATAGCCCAAGACCAATAACATAAGCACGTGCCGATTTTATTTTTTTATCGATGGCAAATCTCTTCACAAACACTGGATGACTTGTTGATGTTTCATTGGTTGTAATCCATTTCCCCAACCATGCTTTTTCCATTTTTCCTGTTTCAAACCAGGCGATCTCACTAATGCCTTGATCGCCATTATCCGCAAAAACCTCTACATTCCAATAATATCGAGTACATGGATGCAGTTTGATATCAACGGCGACTCCAAGCGAATTTAAATCTTGTCGATAACCACTGTCATAAATAATTGTATTAAAGTCTATATCTAGCGCTATTTGTATTTTCGCTTCTTTTTGTTTGGTTCCTGTTGATTGTTCCACCACCCATGAAAAAACGGGGTTTTCTATCATAAATCCTAAAGGATTTTCTATATGATTCGTTCTAAGTTGGTCTATTATCATAATATTTACCTTTCATTCGTTGAATATCGTTGTGTGATTTTTTTACCCTTTAACTGCTCCTGAAGTTAATCCTTCCATATAAAGCCTTGATGTAAAGATAAAAAGTATAAACAAAGGGAGTGTTGCAAAGACAAACCCTGCAACCATTGAACCTAAATCTATACTACCTGTTGCAGATTGAAACACTCGTATAGCTACGGTTATAACCTGCTTTGAATTGTTCTCGATTGCCATTAATGGCCAAATAAAGTCGTTGTAGTAATCAATCATCTTCATAACAACCACGGTGGCGATAATAGGTTTCGATAGAGGAACAGCAATTTTTGCTAATATTCCTAGGTCTGTACATCCATCAATTTTAGCAGACTCAAATAATTCTTTAGGAAGTCCTTGCATAAATGTTCTACAAAGTAAAATCCCAAAAACCTGACCACCGGAAACCCATGGCAAAATTAAGGCAAGCCATGTATTATAAATACCGTATGTCTGAATAAGCGAATATTGAGGGGTCAATGTCAGTACTCCCGGTACCATCATTAATGACAGTACTGCAAAAAAGAGAAAGTTCTTTCCCGGAAACTCCATAGTTGCAAAGACGTAGCCGCCCATTGCCGATAAGACTCCTGTAAGCAAGGTTGCAAGAGTGACGACAATCATTGTATTAATCATATTGGGAATCAACATACTGATAGCTTTATCATAATTAGCCCATTGTATAGGATTAGGACGGGCAAAAAAATCGCCATAAATTTGTACGTTAGATTTTAAGGATAATGTAAGCATTAATATGATAGGAGTAAAGGCCAAGATAAGCATGACTAATGCAGTGATTCCAATGGTTATCTGAAATGTGAGTATCTTTTTTCTTTTCATTTTTCCTCTCCTATTCATACGTCGATTTCATGCGCAGATTAATAATTGTACCGATCATAATAAATAAAAACATGACAACCCCTAATGCACATGCATATCCATATCGACCAAATTTTGTTGCATTATAATATAATTCAAGTCCTGGAACATATGTGCTAGTTCCCGGCCCACCACCAGTCAATATATATATTGACGTAAAATCTTGAACAACGCCTATAAACGTCAATACCAACATCATTTTTATTTGTGGAAAGATCATCGGTATTTGTATTTTACTAAAAACATCAAATCGCCTTGCTCCATCAACTTTAGCTGCTTCAAACAAAGAATGGTCAATATCAATAAATCCACCATAATAAACAAGAAACGCTAGTGCATTAATAAAGGGAAATCCCATAAAAATTATCGCCCAAATGGCCGTTTTTTCATCACCTAACCATACTCGTTGTAGATTTTCTAAGCCTACAGTACCAAGAAGCTGATTAATCAGTCCTATTGTCGGATCGTAGATTTGTTGCCATATTAAAGCTGTAACAACCCCTGGAACAACCATTGGAAGTACAAATAGAAAACGTAAACTATACTTTATTCGATCTGATTTCATAGAAAATACAAGCCAAGCTACAAATATAGGTACCGTAAGAATTTTTAAAAATCCAGTAAACAGTAATAATGCAAGGTTACTAAGCCCGGTTAAAAAATATCCTTCTGCAAACATTAATTTGAAGTTTTCTAACCCTACGAATTTAATTTCAGCAAGTGTATTAAAATCCTTAGACCAGTTGGTAAAAGCTCTAGTAAAGGCAATATAGACTGGTGTATAATTAAAAAAGATAAGCAAGATGAATGTTGGCAAGAGTAACAAATATGCCGTCCTATGTTTTTTTAGAATTGCTATAATTTTTTTGACTTGAACACTAAAACGAGGCACAAGTGTGTAGACACAACCTAAAATTCCAAAAATAACTCCAAAAAGTAATATTTGTAATATACCTTCTGATTTTTTTAAGGCCAAAATCATACTTAGATCATTGGTTTTTAGACGTAAAATGAAATCACCTAATCCCGTTACATATACTGTTCCTTTTTGTATCATAATGTCTGTAATACTATTTTCTGCTTCATAGTGATATATCGGAACGTCCTCTCCATTATAAATATAAATATTACCTTCTTCTGTTCCGACAAAGATATACTCGCTATCACTACTTACAGCTTTTGCTGTTACATCACTCGTTGCTACCGGCACTCCATGACGTACAAGTTCAAAGCGATCATTTATAACATAATACGATCCGTCAATACATAAGGCCAGTGTATGCTCAGATGTTCTTTCTACGTCAACTAATTCATACTTTGTCTGGAATTTTTTTATTTCTTCTCCTTCTTTTGAAATTTCAAGGAGTTCTCCTCGGTTATTAATTAGAAGGATGCTTGCGTCATCACGTCCATATTCAATTCCTTGGATACGAGTCTTATATGAAAAATTATTAACTAATTGACCTTCACTTGAATAAACTAAGATATTATGCTTATTTGTATTTACGCCTGCTGAAACAATAATCTCAGTGCCCGTTGTATTGACATCAATATCATAGATTCGTCTTTGTACATTTATATCGCCAACAATTTCTCCTGTCTCTGTGTTGATAATATATACATGGTTGTCTTCATTCCCCGCATATAGAAGTCCTTGTTCTTCTTTTACCACAATCTTTTTAAAAGGTCCCTTTGCCTTAAGTTCCCATAATTTCTCACCATCTTGATAGGCTAACAAAACATTGTTGTACGTTCCGACGAAAAAGGTATCTGAAACCGGATCATATTCCATACTATAATTTTGTAACTGCGTATCGATATCCATTGGCTCAATAATTTCTAAACCTTGATTAATCTTCAATAAAATACCGACGATAAGGCTTAAAACCAGTGTTAGTACTATACACAAAATTTTCCATTTTTTTTTGTTTTTCATTACACCCTCCTAGTTTAGTAAGATTCCTCTCATGTGAGAGGAATCCATAAAATCATTATTGTCCTGTAGGTGCACTTTGCGGATTTTCCAAATCTGTTTCACTGATTCCCGATGTTTTCATTGCTTCTGGTAAATATGTTTGTATATTTTCCTTATGCGCCTGTAACCATTCGTCAACTGAAATATCTCCATTTAAGTAATCATAAGAGTAGTCATAAAATAAACGATAGGATTCTTGAATATCGCCTTGGCTGCCTGCCATTCCACGAGCTAACATTTGACTGTATCCCTTTTGTGCATTTCCTATAAATTCTAAGTCTGCATATGAGTCCGCAATCTTACTTGGTAATTCAACACCATACACTAAGGATGGTCCGTTTGGAACCATATCTGCATCTACCCCCGCATTGAGGTAAATTGTTTGACCTTCTTTAGATGATAAATACATTAAGAAATCAACGACAAGTGCATCATGTTCCTTATCTTTTTTGATTGCTCCCAAGAAACCATTCGCCACTTCGATCGTTCGCGCCGGTGCCTCTATACCTTCTCCCTCCATCGATGGCATATTAAAAGTTCCTAATTCAAATGACTTTATACCTTCAATCACTTGATCGTCTGCTGTTTTAAGTTCTTCACCTGATGATACCTTGTCCATATCTTTTTGAAAATGAACTAATCTCCAAGCACCGTCTACTGTGATAGCTGCTTTTCCTTGATAAAACAAAGGTATTCCATCTTTTGTTCCAAAAAATGCATCTCCACCAGCATACTGCGGAAATACTTTCGCAAAATTTTCCCATACGGTTTTCATTCCCACTGAATCGGGTGCATATATCCCTTCTTTAACAGCCTTAAAAGCTCGAACAGCATTATAATTGACTTTCCAATTATCATCATTGTATGGATCTGAAGGATCATATTTCCATGTACCGTCAACATCTGGATCATAACAGTAATCGCCTTCTTGAGCCCGAAAAACATTAATCATTGAACGCGTTGTTTGATCTGCATATATCTGAGCTAACCAACCCATTTTTTCCGACCAGAAACTATTAAAATCACCAGGTATTGAAATCGGTTGATAACCTGCTGCATATATTTGTTCACATGCCTTTATAAGTTCATCCCACGTCTGTGGTGCTTCAATACCAACCTTTTCAAAAATATCTTTATTATATAACCAGATAACTTGAACAGAATCTAAACTTAATGCCGTCCACTCGCCACGTGCCAAATCACGAACTTGCATTGAATAATTAAATTGTTCTGTCCATGGGATATCTGAATAAGGACTAATGCTATCTGCATACTCCATAAAATTGATGGATTTTCCAATTGCGGCTGAACCCGCTAAGTTGATATTGATAATATCTGTTGATGGATTTTGTGTTGTAAAAATATTTTGAACCCATTCTCCATAACCTTCTGATGGTTTTAAATCCACAATTACATCAACATTTGGATGCTTTTTTGAATATGCTGCAGCAACAGCATTCCAAGCTTCTTCTACACCTACGCCAGCTTGAGTATTAATTGTTATCGTTTGTTGTTTTGCCTCGGACTCAGCAGCCACCTGTTGAGTGTCTGTTTCTTCTTTTCCTTGATTGCTTTCTGTATTTGAACATCCAGCGACACTTCCAATCGTCAATAGAAAAATTAAAACAATCCCCATAATTTTATTTAACTGTCTTTTCATTAATGACCTCCTTAAAATATTTTCGATAGATTTATTTCTTTTTCCCAATACTCTCTTTACAAATAAACTCTGTTTTTATGATTTGATGCTTTTTAGGTGCGGTGTTGATTGTGTCAATTAGTAATTGCATCAAGTTTTCTCCTGTATTAAATGCTTGTGTATCAATTGTTGATAGCGAGGGTGACATTCTCTTTAAAACGGATATATGGTCACATCCTACAATAGAAACATCTTCAGGTATAGATAATCCCTCTTTTCGTAAAATAGTAGCTGCTCCCATAGCCATTAAATCATTAAGTGCAAAGACTGCAGAGAATTTCGTTTTCTTTTCCAATAAAGTCTCCATAGCAATTTCTCCCGACTCCTCATTTGTCTTTCCATCATTATTAACTTCTATATTTAAATCTGTATCCACTTCTAACCCTTTCGCTTTTAAAGCTTCAACAAAGTATTTGAACCTAAAATTAATTGACGGATCAAGGGTAATTCCACTTAAAAAAGCTATATCTGAATGCCCATTTTTCACCAAACAATCAACCATGTCATACATTGCTTGCTTATAGTCTATAAAAACATAATCTCCTGTTGTCACACATGGTATCTTGATTTTGTGTTTCATTTTAACATTTGGGTTCGCTACCGCCCAAATAACCCCATCAACACCTCTACTTGCTAATTCAAGTACACTTTCTTCATTCGATAAGTCTACAGATATAACCGAAACAATATAGCCTTGTTCTGCTGCTATTTGCTGAGCTCCTTCAAGCATTTCACAGTAATATGGATTTTTTAAATTATCTACAAGCATTGCTACATGTCGCGTCTTTTGCGTCACTAAACTTCTCGCCACCAAATTCGGACGATAATTTAATGCATCGATTGCATCTAATACACGTTGTTTAACTTCAGGTGTTACATTCTTACTTTTGTTAACAACATATGATACTGTTGCAACGGATACCCCCGCCCTTTCTGCTACATCTTTTCTTGTTGCCATCTCAACACCTCCTATATTTTGGTTACGCGCGTAACCAAAAGCTTTAAAAAATAGTTACTCGAGTAACTATGACAGTAAATATGATATCACAATTTTACAAATATGCATATATCTAATTTTAATACATATTTCAACGCTTTATTGTTACTATTGCACAAATATACTTTATAAACATAGTCCAATAACATAAAAAGGCTCAAGTGATTTCTCACTTGAGCCTAAATGGCTAGTTGTATTTTAGGGGTTCCCCCAACAATTAACAAAGAGCCTTCCTTAAGCTCCTAACCGGATTCGAACCGGTGACCTCATCCTTACCATGGATGCGCGCTACCTACTGTGCCATAGGAGCTTATTACCTACTGCCTTTACTATTATACACAATTATACATTTTTTTCAAGTAGTATTTTTTCAACTTTTTTCTTAATACGTTGTAAAGCATTGTCAATTGACTTAATCGGACGCTTCATAATAGCCGCAACCTCAGTATAACTGGTCCCATCGATATATAACTGCAATACTTCTTTTTCAAAAGGACTTAATTTTTTTGTAAGTTCATATTCAATAATATGAAGATTTTCTCGTCCAATTAATAGTTCTTCCGGATCCGTTACTTTTTCGTTGGATACAGAATCAATTAATTCCGGACGGTCCTCTTCATCTTGATACGACGGTTTGTTCAAAGATACATATGTATTGAGCGGCATATGTTTTTGACGTGTTGCTGCTTTAACTGCAGTTATCATCTGTCTAGTAATACATAAATCTGCAAAGGAAAAAAAACTGGCTTCTTTATTCGGATTATAGTCACGAATAGCCTTGAATAAGCCAATCATCCCTTCTTGTATAATGTCTTCTTTGCTTGCTCCCATTAAAAAATATGTTTTGGCTTTTTTTTCAACAAGTAACTTATACTTATTCATTAAAAAATCTATGGCTAAATCATTGTCTTGACGAATCTGCTCAACCAACTCTTCATCTACCATTGACTGAAACGCTTCTAACTGTTCTAACTGCTCCAAGTCATCGCCTCCACTCTAACCTTATCTATTATTCATTCATGTTTAACGTACAGTATAACATGTTACCCTCGGCGTTGTCTATATCCCTCATACATAAGAACGCCAGCTGCAACCGATGCATTCAAAGAAGAAATTTCACCTTGCATAGGAATTTGCGCAACAAAGTCACAATGCTCCCGTACTAATTTAGATAAACCTTCCCCTTCACTTCCAATAACAATCGCAAGGGCACCCTTCATATCTACATCATACATTATCTGTCCATCCATGTCCGCCCCAACAATCCACAGCCCTTTATCTTTAAGCTCTTGTATCGCTTGAGAGATATTGGTCACTTTACATACTGGGGTATATTCAATGGCTCCTGCACTTGTTTTTACTACAGTGTCCGTCAAACCAACTGCGCGTCTTTTAGGGATAATCACACCATGTACTCCAACCACATTAGCCGTACGAATGATTGCGCCTAAATTGTGGGGATCTTCAATTCCATCAAGAATCATAACATATGGCGATTCCCCTTTTTTCTCAGCAATAGCAAGGATATCATCAATAGATACGTAATCATAAGCCGCCACATAAGCAACGACGCCTTGATGCTTATGTGAGCTTGCTCGAGCATCCAAACGTTCCTTGGATTCAAAGTTAATAACAATCCCTTTTTTTCTAGCTTTTGCAATAATACTTTTTAAGGGACCTTCTTTACTGACTTGATCTTGTATAAAAAGTTTGTCAATGCTTCGATCAGCTTTTAAAGCCTCGTTAACTGCATTTCTCCCTTCAATAATGAGGGATGACGAATTGTTCTCTTGTTTATTCATTGTGTTCCTTCTTCCTTCTTCTATATTTTTTTATCTTTGGCAAACCATTCTACCAGCTTATTGCCTCGCGGAATGAGTAAAAGTTCTTCTTCGGAGAATGCTTTTAACATAATCATGGCCACCAAATAGACGATAATGCCAATACACACACTCATCAATAAGGCTGCCGCATTGCTATGAAGCAAAAAATGTATGCCTAGATATCCCAGATACGTAAAGATTCCCATAATTGAAGATGCAATAAGAGGTTTTCCATACGTATGAAAAATGTTCGTTTTTATGTCCACACATTTTTTTATATTATAATAACTAAGAATTGTAATAAGCATATAGTAAATCACTGTAGCCAATGTGACACCGTATCCATTCATTTCTGTTTGAATAAAAAACACATTAAGAATCAATTTAACGAGGGCACTCACCAAGACAATGTTTAGTGCTGTATAGTACTTTGATAACCCCTGTAATATTCCTGTCATTGATTGACCCAAAATCATGAATACCAATCCAACCGCCATAATCTGAAGATAACGATAACCTTCCGGTTCTTGATACACAAAGTTAAGAATCGGCTTGGCAAGAATTGCAATACCAAAAGTTGCCGGTAAAGCAAGTTTTACGGCAATCTCTATACCTTCAATAATTTTTTTCTTAAGCGCATCTTTTGTCTCTCGTGCATTCGTTGCAGAAATGGTCGGTACGATGCTTATAATCAGGGATACACTTAAAACTAAGGGCACATTAATAATGGTCTGAATCTTACCGATAATTCCATTAATGTAGGTCCCTTCCGATAACCACTCCCCCTCCATAAACACCTGTGTATTTAGAAGTTTGGGAAGCGTTGCTGCATCAATGGCCAACATAATGGATAAAGCTGCACTTGCTACCGTAATCGGAACAGCAATCATGGCAATCTTTTTAAACACCTTGCTAAAATGTTCATCTGAACTTTGTGTTCCTACCTTAAGCATAATCTCTTTGTGTTGTTTCAAATATGCCATGAGTAAGAAAAAGGCGGAAAACACAAAGCCTAAGGACACACCTAATGCCGCACCACCAATGGCAACCGGAATATCATAACCTTGTTCTAGGAGTATATACACTAAGCTGATTCCTATAATGACTTTGACGGTATTTTCAATGATTTGTGAAATCGCTGTCGGTGCCATCTGCTGCATTCCCTGCAAGTATCCACGAATAGCCCCTGCAATTGATATAAAAAAAGGTGCAATACCCATTCCCAAAAGTGCATATTGGCTTCCATCATCCCAATCCATAACTTGGCGTATTCCATCTCCTAAAAAGATTAATACTCCTGAAATCAACAAACCAATGGAGCCCGTTATAATTAAAGCATATCGAAAAATATCATGTGCTTTTCGATAGTTATTTTTTGCTATTTCTTCAGCCACTAACTTAGAAATCGAATTTGGAATACCTATCAATGAAGCCGCAGTTAACAAACTATATAGGCCATAAATATTTTGATAATACCCAAGACCAACTGTACCGGTAAAACGTTCGAGAGGCACTTTATAAAATGCACTAATGATTTTTGCAAAAATTCCGGCTAGTGTTAATATCAGTGTCCCTCTAATCAAAGTTGTTGATTGTTTACTCATGTTTAATCCCCTTGACTACACATTCTAGCAGTCGCTGATAGTTTTTTGTCATTGCTAAATATCCTAACAAACATTCAAATGCCGTTGCCATCTGATAGTCACTTCGTGTTGCATGTTTAGGGACTGACTGGCTCTTGGCATTTCGTCCCCATTTAACAATCCGCTGTTCCTCTTTGGAAAGGCTAGGCATAATGTGATTCAAAATCTTTGCCTGTTCAGATGCTTTTACATACTTTTTTGTTAATGCATGTAATTCATTAACTGAACGGTTTCCTTGCTGTACAATATAAAATTTTATCAAAAAATCATAAACAGAATCACCTAAGTAAGCTAATGTTAATGGTGAATATTGTTTGATGTCTATTGCATCAAAATCTTCTCCTGCTTGTTTTAAAAAGGTTTCAATAAACTTCTCCACACACACACCTCAATATGTTTATATACGTTTAAAGCGTACACCTTCACGCGTGTCTTCCAGAACAATTCCCTGTTCTTGAAGTTCATCCCGGATTTGATCAGCTAACGCAAAGTCTCTATTTTTTCTTGCTTGTTGTCTTTTTTCAATAAGCGCTTCAATCTCTTCATCTAAGATGACTTGTTCACGCTTATAAGATACTCCTAGTATATCACAAAGTTGTACAAAACATTCATTAAAATTCTCTATAAAAATCAGGTTCGTTGATGTCTCTAATTCTGTATTAATATATTTGACCATATCAAACAGTGTTGATACTGCATCCGATGTATTAAAGTCATCGTCCATTGCACGCTCAAATTGTTGCATAAACTTGTCCAGAATTTTTTGTTCGTCCATGGATACTGGATGAGACTGCTCATTTTTATTTTTAAGCAGTTGTGTTAATTCTTGAAGATGGTCATAACCTGTTTTAATTCGTTCAAGGCTTCGTCCTGCCGCATCCATAAGCATCTCGCTAAAGTTAATGGGACTGCGATAATGTGCACTGACAATAAAAAAGCGAATCACATCATATGGCACTGTCTGTGCAATATCTCGAACAGTAAAAAAATTACCTTTAGACTTTGACATTTTTTCATTATTCACATTAATAAATCCATTGTGCATCCAATATTTTGCAAACTCTACGCCGTTGGCACATTCACTTTGTGCAATCTCATTTTCATGGTGTGGGAAGACCAAATCAGTACCACCCGCATGAATATCAATACGATCGCCTAAGTAACGCTTCGCCATAGCTGAACATTCAATGTGCCAACCTGGTCGTCCTTGACTCCATGGTGACTCCCAATAAGGCTCATTGTCTTTTTTTGGTTTCCATAACACAAAGTCTGTTGGATTTTTCTTCCCTTCTTCAACAGCTATACGCTTCCCGGATTCTAAATCTTCAATATTTTTTTTCGATAATTTCCCATATCCACTGAATTTATTTGATTCAAAATATACCGTTCCATCGACTTCATAGGCTACCCCTTTATCAATAAGCGCTTGAATCATAGCAATAATACCTTCCATCTCTTGCGTTGCTTTTGGATGGTAAGTTGCAGGTTTAACGCCAAGACGGGATGTATCATGCTCGACTTCACTTATATATTTACTTGCGATCTCATCCGTAGTTAATTGTTCCTCAATTGCACGTTGAATAATCTTATCATCAATGTCTGTATAGTTTTGTACATACGTTACATCATAGCCTTTATATTCAAGATAACGACGTACTACATCAAATATAATAAATGGTCGAGCGTTACCTATATGAATGTAATTATATACCGTTGGTCCACATACATACATTTTTACTTTTCCAGGTTCTAAGGGTTCAAACATTTCTTTTTGACGTGTTAGTGTATTATATATTTTCATCTTTATATCATTCCTTTTCATCTTTAGTTTAGTGACGGATTATCTGGACATAGTTGACACCTTTCATCTTCAAGTGCTTGTAGCATCTCAGCATCCAGCCCTCCACACTTCTTTTCAACATTTTCCAATCGAATAATCAGCTTACATATTTCTTGACGTACAGGGTCTGGAAGATGTACTTGATCTAGCGCATCTTGAGGATGCTTTGCTTTTGCTTCACCACGAACAACACGTCCCGGTATTCCCACAACGGTAGCATTTGGCGGTACAGCACGTAACACCACAGACCCGGCGCCTATTTTTGCATCATCTCCAACCTCGAATGAACCAAGAACCTTGGCACCAGCACTAATCATAACATTGTTACCAATAGTCGGATGACGTTTTCCGTGTTCTTTTCCTGTTCCTCCAAGAGTAACTCCTTGATAAATGGTCACATCGTCTCCAATAATTGTAGTTTCCCCAATCACAACGCCATGACCATGATCAATAAAAAGACCTTTTCCGATTTTTGCTCCCGGATGAATTTCAATCCCTGTCTTATGCAAAGCGCGTTGAGAAATCCATCGTGCAAGAACATAACGTTTATGCACATAAAACCAATGTGCCAGCCTATATCGAAGTATCGCATGAAAGCTTGGATATAAAAACACTTCCATCGTTTTTTTTATAGCAGGATCTCTTTCTTTTATAACATTGATTTCTTCTCTGATGTAACTAAAGATATTCATGTAAACCTCCTAGCTATAGTTGGACTATCCTATAGTAAATAAAAAAGTCTCTTATCAATGATAAGAGACGCTTATGCGTGGTTCCACTCTATTTAAAAGCTGTTAAAATTCAAACACCTTTCACTCTTTCTACGATAACGTGTAGACCTCCGACTATAACTACATCTGCTTCGCTATAGCAGCTCCCGAATGCACTTGGGCAACACTTATCTAGACAACTTCCACCACTGTTATCCTCTCTATGAGATTGGTTGTTGCTTACTTTTTCGTTCATCGCTTTTTATCTTTTTCCTTATCAAATATAATATATAAATGGCTATCTGTCAATAGTTTATGTTACTGGTTTGACCATAAAAACAGTTCACCATATTTCTTTTCGAGGCGCATTTTTATGTCTTTTCCTGACCCCATAAAATAAACCTCACGCATGATTTTTCCCCATTCACGCTTATGCGTTGAATTGACTTCCCATCGTATACGTGCAATCTCAGCTGAGACAGTACTTAATCCGTCAACCCCCAGTGCAATAAACAAAGGAATCAACAAAGGATTGGAAGCAATATCTCCAATAAAATCGATAGGTGTTCCTTCTCGATGGGCGCCTCTAACCATACTTTTTAGTAAACGTAAAAATCCAGGATGAAATTCGTCAAATAAATCATACGTCATCTCATTACTTGGATCAACTCCGGTTGTGTACTGTAGCAAATCATCAAGATCAACATATACAAACCCGAGTTCCTGGGCAAAAATATGTGTGATCAAAGCGACAGAAGGGGTTTCTAAAATCACGCCAAATGAAATGGCTTTATTATATTCTTCATGCTTAACATCAAGCTCTAGCATAGCTTCTTCAATAATTAATCGTATATCAAGAAGCTCATCAATCGATGCAATCATTGGGATTACAAAACGCACATCTCCAAACACACTCGCTCTTAAGATGGCCTTAATTTGAGTCAATAAAATTTCACGGTGGTTTAATGCAATCCGTGTTGAAAGCAATCCAAGGGACGGATTCTTTTCCTCCGGAAAATGAATATATGGCAAATCACTTGTTCCATGACAATCAAAGGTCCGAAAGCAAATCCGCTTACCTTTTGAAGCTTTAACCGCTTCTTGATAATATAAGAACTGTTCTTCTTCATCCGGCATCTGATGACGTCCTATAAAAATCGCTTCTGTGCGAAAAACACCAATATGCTCTGCTCCATGCTTTATTGCCTGTTCAACTTCCTCAATATTTGATGCAATCGCATTAAGCTTCATTCTATATCCATCTTTTGTCTGTGTCTTTGCCGTTACATATTGATCGTAATGCCCTTCATGACTCTCTTTTTTACGGATTTTATTTTGGACTAATCGGATAACCTCAGATGAAGGGCGAATAATAACTTCTCCCTTTTTCCCATCCATAATAATGTCATCTTCATCTTCTATTTTCTCCAAAATATTTTTTGCTTGTACAATACAAGGAATATCCCAGTTCTTAGCTAAAGCTACACCAAAAGAATGCTGAGCGTCTTGTTCAAGAATAATCCCTAGAACATGACCTTGTTCTAATTCAATTAAGTCCGCTGCTGACAATGCATTAGCAACAATAATTTTGCCTTCATGCAATTCACCAAAAAAATGATGTCCTTCATAAGAAAGTTGATGAATCAACCCTTTTGTAACCTTTTTAATATATTCTGCCTTCTTCTTTAAGAAGTTATCATCAACACGATGATAGATAACGTCATATTTATTCTTTACTTCTTCCAAAATCCATTCCGCATTCACCTGTTGATCTCGAATCTGTTTTTTGACACTACTAATAATCACCGATTCTTTCAAAATTTCTAGGTGTTTTTGATATGTTTTGGCTTCTTCTTCACTCAAGATATTCATACTTTTTGTATAAATCTTTGCAAGATATTCTTGATAATTACGTACTGCATCTTCCAGGCGCTTTATCTCTTGGTCAACATTATCAATCGATTGCTTTAACACAGTCTTTGGATACTGCTTTTTTTTAACTATCTTGCCATATACGATGCCCTCTGATACGCCTACGCCTCGAATCATATAAAACTCCTCCCTCATAGAAGCAAATGATTGATTAGTCTAGTTTTCCTCCCAAAATCCGAATTTGGTTTTCTGCCCAACCTCTCGTATTCGAACTTGGGTAATTTGCAAGGAGATATTTAAACTGTTCAATCGCATCTTCCGGTCGGTCTAAAAACTGATAACTACGTCCTAAGTAATAGACGGCATAGTGAGAGTATGTTGCATTCTTTGCATAACGGATAGAGACTTCCAGATGATCAACAGCTTCTTGATATCTTCCACTATTATATGCCGAATACCCTGCATTATATTCTGTCCTAGCCACCTCTGGTAAAATAACTTCTGCCAATTGTGTATACAGATTATTTAATGTACCATCGGTGCTGTCATTAATATTCACATTTGACAAGGCTGCTGCTGCATTGGGCAGGTCATCTTGCAGATAGTAAGTCACACTCATCAGCATTTGCTGTACTTGTCCATCTTTTTGTGATAACTGTTCATTATCCGTAATCGCTTGTTCAAGCTCAGCTTCTAAGGTACGAATCGTTGCCTCGTTTTCACTTTTTTGGGCTTCAAGCGCCTTTGCCTCATTTTCACTTTTTACTAAATCCGTCTGATATTGTTCAATCTCATCATTTAACTGTCCGACACGTCCTGGCATTAATAGGAAGAAAACTAAAGCGGCACCAATAGCCAGTCCAAATACTAATGCTCCAAATTGCTGTACGGACTGATTAATTGCAATCTGACGTTTTAACTTTTTCTTGTTCTTTTTTATTTCTTCTTGAGGCTCAACAACAACCGCCTCTTCTTTGTTGTCATCAAATAATTCTTCATAATATTTACGTGCAGCATAGTTCGTCTTATCAATCAAAAGTACCTTGAGCAATATATTTTTCGCTCGACTAATCTCTTCTTCCTTAATATATAAAAGAGCTAACAGCGTATATGCTTTTACAAATTTAGGATTTAATGAAATCACCTTTTTTAATTGAATAATTGCTAAATCTCTTGAATTTTGATTAATATAGCCTAAAGCTTGATTATATTTTTTAATCGCAGAATTCAAACGATCCAGATTGATTTGATTATCTTGAATGACCTTGAGATAATTAGAAGCTACATTTAACTCTGGCTGAATATTTTGACTAATGACCCACTGACGCAGTGCCATTACCGTCTCACCTAATTCAAAATAAACCAATCCAAGTAAATTTCTTGCATCTACATTACGTTTATCATATTTAATACTACGGTTTAAACTTTCAACTGCACCGCTCAAGTCTCGCATTTTTGATTTTTGAAGGCCTTCGTTGTAGAGACTTTTAGATACTTCTTTAATGAGGCGAAATGAACGATACGTAATATTACATGAATCACAGTGTGATTTTTCATTTAATTTTTGTCCACATTTTGGGCATTGATTCAACATGTTTTTCATCCTTTTCTACGTAGTTTATTTTCTCTTTTCATTGCCGTTCATTTCTTTAATCATTTCTGTTAAAATATCAACGATATCTTTCGTCTGATATGAATATATCGCCTCTTCTGCCTCTTCAATTTCTAAACACGGTTTGAATTTTTTGATTTCCTCTTCAAAATTAATCATTAGCTTCCTCCTCTTGAAGTATTTTTCGTATATCACTCGTTAAGAACAAAGACCCTGTTGCTAATAAACGCAACGCACTTTGTTTATATAATCGTTCCTGTAAAAATTGTTGCAAATCCTCTACATAGTAAACCGAATCAGAGTATTGGCTGACTTCATCATACAGTTCTTGTTTTGAAACTCCAATTCCCCCAGATAACTCCACTAAATAAATGTTCTTAAACCATCCTGATTGTAAAAGCAGGCGAATAACCGCTTTATAATCCTTATGCTGCTTCATTCCCAATAACAAATCATAAGATTTAGATTCACTTAGCAATGCTATCGATTCTAATAATGTCGTTACTCCAAGTACATTGTGCGCACCATCAATATAGATTCCTTCCTGAATACGTTCAAATCTTCCTGGCCAAAAAAAACGATCTAACCCCGACTTGACAGAACTTTCATCTACCAAAAGAACATCTTGTAATACATGTATGCAAAGTAAAGCAATTAACGCATTGTTTATCTGATAATGTGCACTGGTATTTAGATGTAAGCGCTCATAATTATAATACTTGTTATGTACAGAAAAATCAATGCTTTTATCGGTAAAATCCATAATTTCATAGGCATTTGGCTGAATATTATAGACCAGTGCTTCTTTTTTTACCGCGATTTGTCGAATAACCTTCTCTGCCTCTTTATCAATCTTTCCTAAAACTAACCGCCCATTTTTTGGCAAAATACCGATTTTTTCTATAGCAATATCTGTTAACGTATTTCCTAGTATATCCTGATGATCTAAGCCAACAGATGTAATGACACTTAATTCTTTTTTCGGAAGGATATTCGTTGTATCTAATCGCCCTCCTATTCCCACCTCAATAACTAGCACTTTTGCTTTTTTCATATAAAAACAATAAAGTGCAATGGAAAATACCCATTCAAAAAATGTCGGTTCAATGTCTTCTGTCTTAAGTCTTTCACAAATTTTTAGAACTGCCTGATATCCGTCATAAAATAGTTCTCCTGAGACATTGTTGTTATTGATTTGAATTCGTTCTGTAATGACATCAATATGTGGAGATGTAAACAATCCCGTACAATATCCTTGTTCTGTATATATTTCGCTGAGCATCTTACAGACAGATCCTTTCCCATTGGTTCCAGTGACATGTATGACATGCACTGAATTTAGATATTCTACAAGCGGTATTATTGTATTTAATTCCGTTATAATACGTTCAATATTTCGAAGGCCTACTTTTTTTCCATATAATGGAATAGCTTTCATTAATGTATCAAGTTGGTACAATTGTTCTTTATCCATTTTTGTCTCCATCAATCATTGTATTTGTTCATAATTTATTCATATTTTCATCCTTTTTTTGACTAACTATTATATTATAGTATAAACATAGAAAAAAACAAATCATTATCATAAGAAAGGAGCATGATATGATGAACGATAAATTTGAAAATATCGACCCAATTTACCAAAAGGAGGATAACCCCAATGAAAACAATGCAACCTCAGACAATCACTCACCCTATAGATCGTATCCACCTAGCTACAATTACACCTCACCACAAGATGTCGATTATAGAGAGACTCAAGAACCACCTTCAAGTCAAGAACCAAAAAAACGAAAACGTTCATTCCCTCGTTTTGTTGCTCTCTTTGTTGTATTTGTATTCTTGGGTGGAATCGTTTTTGGCGCGGGATACTCAACAGCATTATACCTTGGAGATCAACTGACACCGCAGCTTATACAGGCCCAAGCAAAAAGACTGAGCTTTGATGTTAACCAAATTGAACCTGTCGTAACGACAAATTCGACGCTATATGAATCCGATAACATTGTATCTTCCATTGCTAAGACTGCCGGACCTTCGGTAGTAACCATCACAAGTACTTATCTTGTAAATCAAAACAGCTTTTTTAGCAATCGAACATTTGAAACAGAAGGTACTGGATCTGGAATTATCTATAAGCTTCGCGATGATGATTTACTTGTTATTACAAATCATCACGTCATCAAAGATGCCAAAGGTGTTGAAGTCACTTTTTCAGATAACACCCACTTACCTGGGGAAATTATAGGTTATGACTCACGACGCGACCTTGCAGTTGTCTCCGTATCTTTGGATGATATTGATCAGTCTGAGCTTTCTGATATTACTGTAGCTACCTTTGGCGATTCTGAAGATTTGGAAGTAGGAGAACTTGCTGTAGCCATTGGTAATCCTCTAGGCAAAGAGTTTTCCAACACTGTAACGACAGGTGTCATTAGTGCTGTTAATCGTGAGATTGAGATCTCTGACTCTACGTTAACCCTTATCCAAACCGATGCAGCCATTAATCCAGGAAATAGCGGTGGTGCCCTTGTAAACTCCCGCGGTGAAGTAATTGGAATCAATACCGCTAAGTACGTTGATGAAAGTGTTGAAGGCATGGGCTTTTCCATTCCTGTACATATTGCACTTCCCGTTATTGATAGTATCATTGAAACCGGTTCAGGCGACGATGTAGCGTATGCCATGAGTGATGACAAACCATTTTTAGGTGTCCAAATCAGTGATATAAACGAACAGATTTATAGTGAGACAGGCATGCCATTTGGAATCTATGTCACCGAAGTCTATGAAAACAGTGCTGCTGCCAATGCCGGTATTGAAGCTGGTGATGTGATTTATTCAATTGATGGACAAAAACTCATGAATACAGACGATCTTTTTGATGCATTATCCGATAAGTCTGTTGGTGATACCATTAAAATCAGTGTATCTCGTGGTGATCAAGTCCTTAGCTTTGAAACAATCTTGACCCGTTATGGTGATGTGATTACAGAATAAAAAATAAAAAAGCCGCATATGCGGCTTTTTTTTATTTCAATTTTGATAGACGTTCATTGACTTGTGCCAATAGACCTTCATATTTTTCTTGCTTTTCTTTTTCCCCTTGAACAACAGCTTCTGGGGCTTTACTTATAAATCCTTGATTACTTAGTTTTTTTACAATCCGTGCAACTTCAGATTCAAGCTTTTTCTTTTCCCCCTCCAAGCGTTTAATCTCTTGGTCAATATCAACAAGCTCATTAAATGGAATAAAGATATTTGCCCCCGGTATAATCACCGATACGAAGTCATCTTCAACACCTTGCTTATCTGCTTGAACAACGACTTCACTTGCAAAAGCTAGCGGTTCAAAGAATTTCGTTCCATCTCTAAAGATTTGTCGAACTTTTTCTTGATCACTCACAACGATTGCCTTTGCTGTTTTCTTTGGTGATACATTCATCTCTGCTCGAATGTTACGGATTTGATGGATTGCCTCTTTTAATAAAGAAATACTTTCTTCTTCATTTGGAAAATGATAAGCATCTTCAAATGTCGGCCATTCTGAAACCATAATTGATGCTTGAGTGTTCAAAACTGTTTGGTAGATTTCTTCTGTAATAAATGGCATGTATGGGTGTAAAAGTTTAAGAGCTTGTACAAGGACAGTTTTTAATGTCCACAATGCCGCTTGTCTTGTTTCATCTGCTTCATTATATAATCGTGGTTTAACCATCTCAATATACCAGTCACAGAATTCTTCCCATACAAACTCGGTTAATTTTTCCACCGCAATTCCTAATTCATATTTTTCCATATTATCTGTAACGTCTTTAGCTAAATCATTGGCTTTTGATAAAATCCACCGATCAGCCTCTGTCAATCCACTAAGGTCAATCGTCTCAGGAATATTTTCTATATCATACATCATAATAAATCGAGATGCATTCCAAATTTTATTAGCAAAGTTTCTTGATGCCTCAACGCGTTCATAATAAAAACGCATATCATTTCCCGGTGAGTTTCCGGTAACTAAGCTGATACGAAGGGCATCAGATCCATATGCATTAATCACTTCAAGTGGATCTACTCCATTCCCTAGAGACTTACTCATCTTACGACCTTCGGAATCTCGAACCAGACCATGAATGAGCACTGTATTAAATGGTAATTTTCCAGTGAATTCAATTCCTGAAAAGACCATACGAATAACCCAGAAGAAAATAATGTCATATCCGGTAACTAACACATTGGTTGGATAGAAGTACTCAAGCTCAGCTGTATTTTCCGGCCATCCTAGGGTTGAAAATGGCCATAGCGCTGAACTAAACCAAGTATCTAATGAATCTTCATCTTGCCATACATTGGTACTTCCACATTTTGTGCATGTATGTACCGAAGATTTACTAATCATCGTCTCGCCACAGTCGTCACAATAATATGCCGGAATACGGTGTCCCCACCATAATTGACGCGAGATACACCAATCACGGATGTTTTCCAACCAATTTAGATATACTTTTCCATAACGTTCTGGCACAAATTTAAGCTCACCGGACTTTAATGCTTGGATTGCCGGTTGTGCAAGTTCTTCCATACGTAAAAACCATTGAGATTTTAAAAGTGGCTCAATAACGGTATTACATCGGTCATGCATTCCAACATTATGTACATGGTCTTCTATTTCTACAAGATAGCCCTCGTCTTTAAGCCGAGCCACAATCGCTTTTCTCGCATCATATCGATCCATGCCAGCGTATTCTCCACCATTTTGATTGATAGTACCATCATCATTCATAATGTTGATTTGTTCTAAATCATGACGTGCTCCAACCTCATAGTCATTGGGGTCATGGGCTGGTGTGATTTTTACAACACCTGTTCCAAATTCTTGCTCAACATAATGATCGGCAATAATTGGAATCTCGCGACCAACCAAAGGAAGAATCACTGTCTTACCCACCAAATCAGCATATCGCTCATCGTCAGGATGAACCGCTACAGCCGTATCTCCTAGCATGGTCTCCGGCCGAGTCGTTGCCAGACGTAATCGGCGCTCTTCCCCTTTGACCGGATACTCTACATGATAAAAATGTCCATTTTTTTCGATATGTTCCACTTCAGCTTCTGAAATAGTAGTTTGACAGCTTGGACACCAGTTAATTAATTTGTCCCCTTTATAGATATAGCCCTTTTCATAATATTTTAGGAATACATCCAATACGGCTTCTGAACACCCTTCATCCAAAGTAAAACGTTCACGTTCCCAATCACATGATGCACCAAGTTTTTTTAATTGATCTACAATGGTACCGCCGTATTCTTCTTTCCACTTCCATGCTTCTTCCATAAATTTTTCTCGACCTAAGGATTCCTTGTCAACGCCTTCTTTAGCCAACTTCTCAACAATCTTTACCTCTGTTGCAATGGCCGCATGGTCTGTTCCCGGTTGCCAAAGGGCTTCAAAACCTTGCATACGCTTAAAGCGAATCAATATATCTTGTAATGTATTATCAAGCGCATGTCCCATATGCAACTTTCCTGTAATATTTGGTGGTGGAATTACAATGGTGTACGGCTTTTTTTCTGGATTGGGTTGTGCATGAAAATAGCCTTGTTGTATCCATTCATCATAAATGCGTTGCTCCATTTTTTTTGGATCATAATTTTTTTCTAATTCTTTTGCCATATTGACCTCCACAATAGTATCTGTAAAATAAAAAAAGCCTTCTCGCAAAGGACGAAAAGACCGTGGTACCACCTTAATTTCTGATAATATATCAGACTCTTGTGTGAATAACGACACAAACCGGATAAACCTATCACCATAAGGTGGTTCTTAACTTATCTGCTCCGAAGCTACCTTCCGCTAATCAACTGCAGGAATCTTCCAGCCAATGGATTCCTTTCTCTGAGCCAAATCTTTTAACGTACTCTTCTTCATCAACGCATCTTACATTTGATTTTGTTTATAATCATAATGGATTTTATCTATTTTGTCAATAAATTCTCCAGAACCTCTTTTTCATGTTCTAGTTTTTGCAAATCTTTTTGTAATATTGCTCTTTTTTCTTGATGTTTTTCATATAGACGTTCAAGCCCTTTGGCAGTTGCAAAATATTCTGCATTTTTGGTTACAAACTCGATATCTTCGATTTGCAACTTATTAATCACGTCCTCGATATCGCGACTTAGATTTCGCATGGAGCGATGAATATGGTCATAATTTCTTTGCTGTTGCTGTGCATCTAAGTAATGTTCATAACGAAGTTCAAGAACTTCTGAGCTGTTTACTTGGTATTTTTCATATTCAAAATCAAGAAGTTGCTGATTACGAATATACTTTAATTTTGTTTTATTCAACAGCTTGACGGCACGTTCTTGTAGGAGCTGATTCTTCTTAATTTCATGGACACAGTAGCGTCTAAATACAAACCCCCATATAAATAAAAAGGATACTGTAACAATACTAATTAATGCTGGTAAAAACACATTCTCATTATAGACAACGACCAGTGTTGACAATACAATTCCTACGATCAGTGTAATAAAAACCAACGCCAGCATAAAATACTTTAAAAAAGAAAGGGCACGTCTTAAGTTTCCAAAATGAAAGAGTAAACTTTGCTTTTCTCCTTCTAAAATATCCAAATCTTTTTTTACCATGTTTTGATTTTCTTCATGTTCTTTTAATACATGTATCGCTTTGGCAATATCTTTTGATACCAAGCGAATATGCGGGTTCTCTCGATTTTTTGCCTGGGTGTTTTTTGTTTCTGCTTCTTTTATGGCGACTTTGTATTCAGATAACTGACGGCACAAGTCATGCAAATAACTTTTCGTATCTTCATGGGCCATTTTTATTCGTTCTACGACAATAAACTGATTCATCTGCTGATGATATTGTTGTGATAGTTCTTGTAATCTCACATCATTATCCCGTAGCATATCTTTTATTTTTTCATTCTTATAGGGGTCCTTTAAAAGTGTCTCCACATCCATCCCAAGCAATAGCTCTTCTTCATAAGGCTTAAATCTTGACTTGAGTTTTCCGATTTTTTGTATGATTTTTTTAAACATAAGCTCCTATTCCATTCTATAATATTACACCCTACTGTTTATCCAACGTATAAAATCGTATGGCGTATGCTTGTATTTCTTTTTTGATATAGCGTTCGCGCTGCTTCCATTCATGCACTAACGCTTCCAAATAATGTGTCTCTCTCTGAAAATCCGACCCGACTTCTGCCAGCTTTGCCATATGATAATACGCAAGTACACGTTCTTGGTCAGAAAGTTGTTCCAATAGAATCCTATTTGCCGCTTCAACTGATGATATGATTTGATTCATGGAATAATACGCAAGCGATTGATACAACGCATAATCTGAATTATTATCCGTATACTCTATGACAAATGCATAGGATGAACAGTCTAAATGTGCGCCTAGCAATGCTTTTGTATAGACTTCCGGATATTTTTCTTTTAGATGCTTAATCATGACTTCTGCATATATATCTTTTCCAATACCAATCATATATGCCAGGTAGTAACGTAGCCATTTCAACTGATTTTTTTCGTCTTTTAATTGTAAAAATGCCGTTATGCTATGTTCTGTCTCACCCATAAACTGATAATACCAAACCAGAAAATCAAATGCATCTTCATCCGGGTGATGAGCGATTTTGACAATATACTGATCAATATTTATTGTATCTTCCCATCCAAACACCAGCATACATTTGATATATACATAGAGTACTTTGGGTGATTGATTGTTCTTATATCCATGAATAATACATTGTTGTCCTTCTTGTTCAAAACCATATCTTAAAAGTAAAATCCCCATATTAATCAGTGCTTCTTCATCTTTGTGAAGATATGCTTGCCAATATGCATTAAATCCATAATCGGATCGTTGGGTATCAAATAAATAATCACCAAGATAATGCCAGCGCTTAGCCTGTTGTTCTTCTATTTGCTCAGGATACACAAGGTCACTACCGGCTGGGTTATGTCGGCACAAAAATACCCCCATATCTTACTCCTTCTCCACACGTACGAGCTGTGCAAGCTTATTAGCTATCGCATCAAGAATATCATAAAACGGTTCATCCATAGAATAATAGTGTCCATATTCTCCTACTAAAGGTGAATAGGCTAAGAGACTATCCGGATCTTTTTTTGCAACAACATAACAGATAACGCCTGCATCATTCACTGTTTTTATAGCGTCCTCCAAACCTCGACCATTGTGGGTAGGTATATGTGGCGGAGCATCCGTTATCACAATAAATGCTTTGTATGCATTGGCTACAGGGCGTTTTTTTAGATACTCAACCCCAGTTTCTACCGCTTCAAGGGTTGACTCTGGAATATCACCGCCATAATTTCTCGGCAACTTCTTCACATTTTTACGAAATCGTTCTATATCTTTTGTCCATTTGTATTTTTTAGGCTTTTCACGTTCCCCTAAGTCTCCATAGCCAATTAATCCCAACTGATAGTCAATGCCTTTTTGATGGAGCTGATTTGAAAATTCAATAGCTTTTTCTTTTACTCCGTCTATATACACATCCATACTGCTTGTTGTATCAATGATAAAAACAATGTCCATCCCTGTTATATCCGGTGCAGTTTTTGCCAGCGAATGGTCAATAACCGGAGCACTCTTTGTTCGATCAAAAGCTTGACAGACTTGATGTCCGCTAATCTTGTCCACGACTTCTACTTCAAATAAATTATCTCGGTCAATTTGATAGGTAATGGATAACTGGCTGTCATCGGTAATATTTTCTAAAACGACAGACCCTATATACTTACTCGTCTGTTCATGTCCTTCTTCCCACTGAAAGCAGTCAATCGAAACAGCATGAGCTCCACGCGTCACTTTAAAGCCATCTTCCGTTGCAGTTGATGGAATCTCTGTTCCCATCTTAAGGATAGGAATAAGTGCTTTTTGTCCGGTTGCTTCATTTATAATTGCTCGCGTTCCTATATGCTGACGCATAATTTGTCCAATCTCAACGCTGCTATTTGGCAAATGCATCAGATAATTATAGATAGCCGCTCCCATTGCTACACTTTTTGCCGGATCTTTGGCACGGTAGGGTTCTTTTATATGCCCTGCAATAATACGCTTTACCATAGGCACA
Source organism: Vallitaleaceae bacterium 9-2 (assembly GCA_038396585.1). Lineage (NCBI taxonomy): Bacteria > Bacillati > Bacillota > Clostridia > Lachnospirales > Vallitaleaceae > Vallitaleaceae bacterium 9-2. The sequence continues at coordinate 2,482,999 of CP121691.1, forward strand.
AGTGTTGATCCGCCAACTAATATCACTTTATCAATCGTCTCCTTTGTCTCACCAGAACGTTCCAGCGCCAATTCAACCACGTCCATACTTCGCTCAATATATTCACGAATAAGCTCTTCAAACTGATCCCTTGTAATGTCAAAAGTTAATTGATATGGAATGCCATCAACAATAGTGATTGGATGAATATTGACACTCATTTTGTTTGCCTCAGATAGCCCTCGCTTTGCCCGTTCTGCTTCAATGCGTATTTTTTGCATCATTTGTTTTTGTTCAAGCTCTTCAAACTGACAGATGCTTACTCCATGTTGTTTTTCAAAAGCTTCTACCATCGCTTGTACTAACACTTCATCAAAATCATCGCCGCCCAGCTTCATATCACCTACATCCGCCAACTCTTGAAATGAATTGTTCCCATATATATCTTGGGCCACGGATAACACACAAGCATCAAATGTACCTCCGCCCAAATCATAAATCAGAATTTTTTGTACGTAACTTTGCTTATATCCATACTCAATAGCTGCCGCCAGCGGTTCACTTAACAGATGGACTATCTCAAATCCTGCAAGCATACCGGCTTTTTTAGTGGCATATATCTGGCGATCATTAAAATATGCCGGATGGGTTATAACCACTTCAACAATAGGCTCTCCTATTTGTTCTTGGGCTGCGTCTTTTATCTTTTTTAGGATTTCGCTACTAACTTCCTCTGGTAATAGCTCGTATCCTCCCACAGTAATCGCTTCTTCTTGACCCATTTTACGCTTAACTGAAAAAATAGTCTCTTCCGAGTAAATCACCGCACTATTTTTAGCCTCTGTTCCAACCAATATCTCATCCTCAAGATAACAAACGACCGATGGCAGCACTTCTTGTGCACCGTCTGTTTTGACAACATCCATTAAGTCTGTCCGATCATCATAAAGCATTCCTACTGTATTGGTTGTTCCTAAATCAATCCCTAAAAATGCCATATTTACCTACCTTTCGCTTTGTACCACTGTTGTTTGATGTCGTTTTGGTATGAACATCTGCTTAAACCCTGAGGGGGAATAGTTTTGTCCATAACCTAAGTCTTCAACTTCTCCCTGAATTGTTCCTGTCTCTTCATCTATCGACAACGTTACTTTTATCTGTGTTTGACCACGAGGTCTACGTGGTAAGCCGGCAACTTCTACATCACCTATGACACTACATCCATCCACACCCTTATCCTTATGGATGCGCTCAAGTATTCGCACCGATAGATGTGTCATATCCTCTTGCGTCTCTCCATCAATCGTAAATATTTGGGCACGACGTGCTAATCGATATGGAGTCCCTCGACTAATCATTGTATAGAATGTTCTAACTGCATCCACTTCAATCTCAAAACCTATATCATGAGGTACGCACACTTCAAAATTCATATATTGTCGTCCTGTTGTAAGCTCCGTTTGCGTATGCACGCCCATTTTCATCGCTGCATAAATAGTTGCTCCCAAGGATATATCTAACGCGGGACGGTCTGTAACATAAATTTTTTCTTGATCTTGAAAAAGATGAATCATCATTTTTTTGATCCAAGGCATTTGAGAGGAACCACCTGTCAAAAGAATCCGATCAACATCTTCTGGCTTTATGGCTCCTTGATACGCTTCTTGTAATGTTTTTACAACAAACAGTTTCGTCTTATCTATAAAGGCTTGCCCAACCCTCTCTAAATCTTCTCGCGTCATACTCAGTACAAAAGGAGGTACACAAAATGCAAAGGGTACACGTACTTTTTGAGTGCCTGATAATCGTTCTTTTGTCTCACGAGCACGCATCTTTATTTCCGCATGATTTTCCTTGGAAAGCGTCTCTATTGGATGCCCTTTATCTCGAATACACTGCAAGAAATAGTCATACAAAAGCGCATCAAGAATATCTCCACCGTGCTTAGCTTGTCCTCCTTCACTCAGCACTTTTAGTGTTTGCTCACGCGCACTTACCTGCTCAACACCAAACAACGTAATATCCAGCGTTCCACCGCCAAAATCAAAAACCATAACCTTCTCTCCTGGATTAAACGGATGGTGATAGCTATAGGTCAATGCCGCCGCTTTAGGTTCTTCAATTAGACATATGAGTTCATCTTGAATCCCTGCAAGTTGACACGCACTAATCGTTGCCTTCTTTGCCGCATCGTCAAAATCATACGGTACGGAAACAACAATTCCGGCTATTGAACTTTTAGGGTTCATACTTTTTATTTGATTAAAAAGCGCACGTAGAACCATGGCTGATAATTCTTCTGGGGAAAACGATTGACTATTGAGCACGATGGGTTGATTGGTTCCCATAAAACTTTTAATGGACATTGCTGTTGCTTCTGGAAAAATGACATAGGTATTGAGCGCTTCTGTCCCAACAATCCACTCCTCATCTAACTCTTCTTTACGATACTGAATAACACAAGGTAAGGGAATTTTTCCAAAACCATTACTCATATCTATCGGTTCAGGTGTATGCTTTTGTTGGTGCCAATAACTAATCACAGAGTGTGTCGTTCCCAAGTCAATACCCAGTATATATAGATCTTCATCTAATCCTTGTTCTTCAATTATTTTTTTATACTGTTCAATACTCATAGTTCACCTCTTTGATCTGTCCTTCAATACTGATCTCCAACGTCATCGTTACATATGTTGTCGCATGCTTTGGATATATATATAAATTAAACAGATGGGATTCTTGCATATTATCATCATATTTTACAAAAGGGACACTTCGTTGATAATCGGTCAAAATCAGTTCAATAACATAACGCTTTTGATATATCTGTCCCGGTCGAATAAAAACAATACGTCGTCTATCTTGATCAATGATTCCATAGCCCCAATGTGTCTTTGTGCTCGTACACAAATCGCCGTTATGTGTATCTCGATAATTCAAGAATGCTTTAGCCCCTATAAAAAGCATATGTTCATCATATTGGTATCTTCCATCATCCATGAGTTTTTGCCAAAAAATCTCCTGGTTATATCCCCCACTAATGATGCTCTGGGTTAGCTCACTATTCAATGCTATTGTATTTTTTTGAACCCATTGTTCAAAAAACACAATAAACTCCGCATACGTGATCGTTATCTTTTTGGGAGGATAATAAATGGATGTATATAAATTCACATCTTGCTTCGATTGAACTTGACGATATAAAAGCATCTTCTGATCATTATATGTCTGCTCAATGCGCTGTAAATCAATCTCCTTTTTATATATCTTTCTATGTGCAGCTTGAATCGTTTGAAGATAGAACTGATCAATCGCTTCAAGTGCCGTGGGTCTTTGTATTATTTCATCGACATATTCTTTCTCCAAATCGTCTTTTACAAAGTGAAAATGCATACTTTTTGTACTATTAAAATAGGTCAGCCAGGCATCGTTAAGGCCTTGATCGTAACCATAACCTACAAGTGCTTGTTTTAAAGAAATCCATTGAATTTGTATGCTATTTTGCTCTGCTAATTTTTTTTGAACACTTTGACAGTGTTTTGCAGAAAATCCAGCGCCATTCATGAGAATAAGGGAGGTTACTATATCTCCATGATATTGTTGCAAGATTTTATAAAGACAGTGCTGAATAAAATCAGCCGTCCATTCAGGGGTAAGCCCTGCCCAAACCGCATTATCAAACGTATCTGCTTCTTCTCCACAAACGACTGCATCTTCATCTTCAATATACGCTATTTTAAGAGGGATCTGCATTGATCCATATCCACCGGTTAAATCGATATATTCTAAGTTCTCCCCAAAATAATCACCAATAGCGAATGCGCTTTTGTTCTCGCCCAATTCCATCCATACTGTAACCTTCATATCATCTCCTATTTTGCTGCGACAACACTTGCACGTGTGATAATACGATCTTGTATTGAAAAACCACTATTTTTAGTGCGTATAATCTGACCTTTGTTAAAGTCAGAGGATTCTTCAACAAGTATAACTTCATGTATCTTCCCATTGAATTTTTCTCCAGCTTGAGGATAAATTCTCTCAATTTGATACTTTTTTAAGTCCCCAATCATTTTGTCAAATAATTGACAGATTTGTATTCCAAAAGTCTGGACTAACTCCTGTTCGTCTTCCATAATACGAGTAATAGACTGCTCTATAATATCTTCAAAACTTTTGATTTCGAACAAGATGTCTTTATTTAAATGTCTGATTTCACCTTCATAGGCTTCATCCATGGTCTGTAAAACCATTTTATCAAACCGTGCTTGAACTCGTTCAAAGTCCTTACTATCGCCTTGTATTGCTTCTTCTAAGTAATCTGCACATTTTTTTTCAAATTCTTTTCGAAATCCGAGCATCCTATTGGCCACGTCCAGCTGATTGGTTTTTCGCTCCATTTGAAAATCTTCGTTTTTTTCTTTGATGACATCATACTTAAGCATTAAAGTATCAATGACCCCTTTAATAATATTTTGATGATGCTCTGTTTGAACCTGATCATAGTCTGTCGCTTGTATTTTAGCTAATGTAGTTCCCATGTGTTCAATTAATCGAAAACAAATAAGCTCAAACGGATGGCTGATACGTTTAAAATCATTGATTGCTTTTGTACTGACTTTGACTAGTTCATCGTTGACATGCATTAAGAACAAATCAATCGTATTTTGCTTATTCGCTTCAACACCATCCATCAATGTTGACAATTTGGAATTATTCATAATATTTTTTTCGATAATATTTTCAATGTTTTTTATTATAAAATTGTATTCAACTTCATCGCATTGTTTAATCGATTGTTCACTTTCTTCTATCGCTTCACAAATGGACGTATAGGTATGGCGAAGTGGCCAAATAAATTGATGGGTCAGTGTCTCTAACGGTTTTTGCGAATCATCTAAATCACTATTTGATTCATTATTTGAGTCACTGTTCGAGTCAATATTTAGGTCAATATGAATAAAACTTTCAAGTATATTTTTTTGCTCCTGAAGGATTTTTAGATACTCTATTAGATCTGACCGCTTTTCATAATTATTGATCTCTTTTGCATGGTTTTCTACGATGCGTTTTAGGTTATGTTGCATCCCCGAATACGCATCTAGAACAAATGCTTTTAAAATATTTTTGTAGTCATTATATGTACTTATGGGAAGTTTAAACTCTTTAATCGCCTCATCACGTAAACTCTTTAGGGCTTCTTGTGATTTTAGCAAAACCAGCGATTCAATTAATGTACGTTCATATTCCAAAGGATTTTCACGTTCAACAAAAAAAGATTCTCTCTGATCTTCCAATACATCATAAATCATTTTAATAATTTCAAGGCTTTCCATATCTTCAATAGGGTCTAAGTTTTGTGTCAAATAGGTTGTATAACATGATTTTATCTCTTGTATGACATCGTATACTTTTTCCGTGTTTTTTAGCTGGTTAATATTTTCTATATAGAGTTTAACCTGAAGTAATATTCGTGATATCATTTGATCAAAAGCTACCTTAAGGACATCTATGCATCGATCTTCCATTTGATTATGGTTTAAGACATATTCTAATACAACTTTTTCAATTTGTTTTTCTTCAATAAATCTATACATACATTCCTCACTTTCCATACAATTCATCGACAGTCAGTACAGTTGAAATTCCTTCTGTATCTACAGACCAAGCTTCAACCATTAACATATTGTCTTGATTTAATTTGAATTGAATACGGATTTTTTCCTCGCCTTTGGCTTTGGGTGGGATATTTCTTAGTGTTGTCCCTGTCAGGCGTCGCATACTTTGTTCATAGACAAACTTTCGCTTATTTTCATTGGGTTCTAGGTCTTCATATACAATAATAGCCATACTTGTTAATCCATCATAATTTGTCTCAAATGTGTAGGGTGCTTCAACAATGAGTCCGTCATCAGGTATCTCCATATCACGTTGTATAATCTCAAGATAACGTCTCCCAGCCATTTCAATCCCTAATGAATGAATTGTCTTTTCATAAACTTTGGGTCCTTTTGTTGAAGGAAGCATAATTTGATGACAATAATGCGCCGCACCTTGGGATATGCTTAATGCCGGGCTTATCTTTGACCGATAAGGCTCTTGCTGAAAATATGCTTGGATTTTTTCTTCTACAATAGGCAATGCTGATGAACCGCCAACCAAAAAAATATCGGTGATGTCCGCTACATCAATATGTGCGTTAACCAAACACTTTCTCACACTGTCCATAGTACGTTCTACAAGCGTATGTACTGACACATCTTGCATGCGTTCAAATACATATGTTGAGTCATCTAACGGATGCTTACGCTGATGGGCATAAAACATCTCCCGATTAATCTCAAACTGTATATTGACAGGCACGGGTGTTTGAATAAATGGTGCTAATACGACTTTTGCTTTTTGCGTTGTTGACAATTTTTCTTTAACTTGGTTTGCAACATGCTTCATGCGAATAATCGCCATTTTTTTGTCTTGAACCGCAAGTCCATCGTCTATTTCAAAGTTATATAAATCAATAGTATGATGCGTTTGTTCTAAAAAATGTTCATAAATCAAATCCACCATGAGCTGGTCTATATCATTACCTCCCAAGTAATTGTCTCCATAAGTACTTAGAATGGAAATATTAGGTTCATCTTCCGATTCTTCTTGGCGAATATCTAAGACGCATGCATCAAAAGTTCCGCCTCCAAAGTCATAAACCAGCACTTTTTTACTTTTTGAGGATGTTGTGGCATATTGTATTGCAGCTGCTGCAGGTTCTAATCGTAAATACACATTATCTTCATCAAACCCTGCCATTACCGCCGCTTTTTTCATCTTTCTCTTTTGTTTATCGGTTGAGTTGGCCGGAACAGTAATAACACAACCTGAAAAAACTCCGAAAATATTTAATGTATCTCGAATATACTCGTCTGCTTGGGATTTTAAATAGCCAAGAATCTCTGCAACAATCGTTTCCGGCAAAAAACTATAACGGTCTTTATCACAATAAATCTCAATGGGTTCATCCGACTCCAGCTTACGCTTAATGGATGTTACCGTACTTTCGGGGTAAATTACAGCGGACTCTTTCGCTTCTAGACCAAATATTCGGTCAAGCTCTCCTGTTACTGCATTTTTTTCAAATTGAATAACCGAAGGAAACACGGTGTATCCATCAATTTTTAGGGTATGGACTTCGTCTTCATCATAATGGTATATACTCACAACAGAATTCGTCGTTCCAAAGTCAATGCCCATATATAACCCTTTATTAAGTTCTAAACTTAGGACTCCCACATTTACAACCTCCTTGTTTTAAATACGGAATATTTTTTTTATGTTATTACAATGCTCTAGGTATTCGTCAATGAGACCATATGTCCCCTGTCCATCTCCCACTTCCATTGCATATGCAATGAAATCCAACTGTTGCTTTGGAACTTGTTCATATACAATATCTGAAACAACAACAATCGTCTTATGCTCGGATATTTTTTTTGTAATATAATATTCCATATATTCTCCATAGAATACAAATATCGGATGTACAAACAATCCATAAGCTATATGCACCATTTCTTGTCCATGAAACACTTCATCTTCAGCATATCTACAATAAATTTTTATCTCGTCAAAGGGCTCTCCATAATATTGTATACTAGTCTCCAATGTTTTTCCACTCTTTTTACATGCCCAAGGAATCAATATGTTGCGTTTTATAAGTTCGTCGCGACAAGGGTGTTCTGGAAATATTTTTAACAAGGCGAGCAATAACCCATTATCAGGATTTTGTTCATCCGCATAGCACCCTTGAAGAATCTGAGTCTCCTCTTGATTAACACTAACATCGTCAATAAGTATTTGTTGACAAAGGTTTTGGCAAAGCAATGGGCGAACTAACCTTTGTTCTTCGAATCTCAAATGTGCATAAATCTGCATCAATTGTTCATGGGACCGGTTTTGAAGAATTCCTTCTAAAAACGCCGTCAACGACATCGTATTTTTCATGTTTGCCTTATATGTATCATTATCAAGGAAGATAGGCAAAGAAACCTTTGATTGTTCATACCATTGTCTAGCCGGAGCATATATTAACAGGATGCCTTCTGGCTTAATATTTGATTCTATACGTTCATAGAGGGCCTTATTCTGCACTTGTGTTATGCTCTCAAGCGTCACTTGAATAAGATATTCTAAAACCGATTGGCCTGTTGACGTCGTATAAAGATATTGAATAAACGTATCATCCAGCATCGCTTCTAATATATCGAAGTGTTCACCAAACATATGTGCATCGATGTGTGCAAGAATCTGTGTAGCTGCATACATATATTCCGTCTCATGGGTCATCTCTCGAAGATAAACTATGAGTTCTTGATATATTCTCGAAAATCGGCTAAAATCAATGACTTGCGCTTCTATCATCTTTCGATATATATATCCTTTTGCTTTCGTCGATAAATCTTTTATAAACGTCATGTAACGCAACAGGCCAAAGTCAATCGGCTCGTCAAGTTGCGCTGCTGCTTCCACATAATATCGGTCCAGATTTTTTATATATCGCCCTTCACCTAAGCCTACTTTATAGTATTCTAAAGCAAGACCGTCATAACGCTGCTCCTCCATTGCTTTCTCACAACATAAGTCCACCAAAGAAGGCGAAGGATATGTCTTATACAGTTGCATCAATAGCCGACTTGATACATATTTGTTTTTACGTATCCACATCTTTTCCCGCCCTAAGAGACGATGCGCCCATTGCTTTCCCAAGCATTGTTGGTTTAACGCCCATTGAATACACACTGCATAAAATTGATCATCCACCTCCACAAAAATCTCATGTTTGTTCAGGTAGTGCACTGCTTCAGCAAATAAAACTGCATATCTAGTTTTTTGTTCATATAACTGTCGATATATCAAATAACGATCAATTCCTTTTTCAAGGTAGCGGGTTTGAATTAATGTATTTAGACAATGACTGTCTTTTTTTATTTCATTCAATGTCAGATAGCGCTTACTGCTTTTCTTTTGTACTATCGTTTCAAAGACTAAAAAAATCGGATAGTATGGATTTTTTTGAAAATATTCATCGTATTTTCGGATGTACCTGGCTTCTTGTTCATAAGAACGCATGTCCCCCATATCCACTAGTGCCCATAAATAAATTAAACGAAGATCAAAATCCAACTGATTAAAATTTAAGCAGCCTTTTATATGATTGGTAAAGCTAATCCATTCTTTTTTTGGCATTCGCTCTGTAAGAAGCATCAAAAACTGTCGCATGCATTGCACTCGAAGTTGCCGATGCATTTTACGATTCAGAACATTAATGGAGGTCTCATATAAGGGATAGGCTGTAATTATTGTTTTTATCTTCCGTTGTTGGGAAGGCGTATTTTCCCCATCCAAATGAATCCGAAAAGCAATTTCTTCAAATGGTGTCTCCTTAAAAACCACACGCCCAATAATTTTATCCCATGCCGTTTGCTGAATATACCATTCTTGAGTCCATATATCTTTTAGATAAAATTCCGTATTTTTTGGGTGAATCAAATCATGGTCCGATTCAATCATAATACTTTTAAGTTCACCCGCTCCATTAAATAATCGCAACTCTATAGCTTCCTCCAGGCTATAGGTCATCTTTTCAAAAAAAATAGCCACATCATTCGAATGCTGTGTTTTTGTAGACATATTAATAATCTTTGTCTGGTGTTGGATTGCTTGTGTCTGGGTCACCTCACCAAATCTATCTATACTTGCCTTGATTTGAAATTCAATGGTAGTGGCGCCTCCTGGATAGTATAGGGTCACTTCTTCTTCATAACTATACCCAGGAAAAAGTTTTCCTCCATCAATTTCATATTGTATATAATTTGATGTCGGTTTTTTATCCACTTTCAGTTTTATAATTCCTTTTAACGCTTCCATGTATATCCATTGAAAAGATTCTAAATATGGACGCACGTAAAATTCACCATAAAAGATTTGACCATTGTTTATGACAATCTCATTTCTTTTTGGTTCTACTTGAAGTTCAAACTTGGGATGTTTTAATCCATAATTCGCAATGGCTAGCAAACATTCATCTTTTCTCATTCCACTCACATCCATACTAGATTTTTTTACCCTTTATCGTTATAATGATTATAGCATATTCACAAATTGTTTCCAAAGGAGAACCTTATGAAAGAACTGAATAATTTTCATGGTAGCGATGTTGAAAAAGTCGCAAAATTTTATCATCTCGATGAAAAATCTATTATAAATTTTAGCGGCAATGTTAATCCACTTGGTTTATCTGAGCAACTACAAGAGAAGCTCATTGCAAATATTGATTTAGTTACCAATTATCCTGATCCAGACTATCACACATTAAAGGCAAGCATCTCTCAGTATGCCTCAACCCAAAGCGAGTATGTTTTATTAGGTAATGGAACAACTGAACTCATTGCCCATTATATTGATTATGTCCACCCTAAAAAAGCATTGATTATTGGACCGACCTACTCCGAATACGAAAAAAAAATCAGCAGTTGTGATGCCGGTGTTGTCTACTACCCTTTAAGTGAATCCAATGATTTTAAGATAGATATTGAAACCATTATCACGATGTGTACCACTGATATTGATTTGGTTGTTTTGTGTAATCCGAATAATCCTACCGCTTCCTTGATAACGTCTAAGGAGCTTACTCCCTTATTTGACCATCTTAAAGCACTTGGATTACATATCTTGATTGATGAAACTTACATGGATTTTATAGCAAATGCGGATCATATAAGTGCCATTAATCTTGTAGAGCGTTACTCTAACTGTATTGTTCTTCGTAGCTTTTCAAAGTTTTTCTCTGCGCCTGGACTTCGACTAGGTTATGGCATTACTAGTGATTTTAAATGTCATGAATCAATGGAAAAACAACGCCACCATTGGGCAATCAATTCACTCGCTGCTTTTGCCGGCTCTGAATTAATGAAGGACAGCGCTTTTATTGAGCATACCCATCAATTTATTGAATCCGAGCGTATACGTGTTGGAACACTATTATCAACAATCAGCGCCTTAAAAGTTTTTCCAAATTATGGTAATTTCTTTTTTGTAAAAATTATTCATCCTCAATACACGACTCAAAAATTATTTGACCACCTTATTAAAAGACATCTAATGATTCGTAACACCGCTTCTTTTCCATTTTTGCATGGTGAGTATTTCCGTTTTTCACTTTCTACTCGAGCAAATAATGATTTGCTCATTGATGCTCTCCAAGATTTCTTTACTCAATAACTATACATGCAAAAAGCTGTTATACTAACCTCAGTTAATATAACAGCTTTTTTTTTATTTAATAGTCGTCACTACTCGTTTGATTGGTCATAATTGCAACACCCGAGCTAGCCCCAATACGATCTGCTCCCGCTTCAATAACAGCCATAGCATCATTGTAATCTCTTACGCCTCCAGATGCTTTTACCTTTGCATGACCTGCCACGGCTTCTTTCATTAGACGAACATCTTCAACCGTTGCTCCACCTGTACTAAAGCCTGTGGATGTTTTGACAAAATCTGCCTTTGCTTTTACTGCCAAACGACATGCAATCTCTTTTTGTTCATCTGTTAATAAGCATGTCTCCAAAATAACTTTGACCGTTGCACCCGCCGCCGCCTCAACAACAGCCTTTATATCTTCATAGACTTCTTCTTCAAGTCCATCTTTTAAAGCACCTATATTAATAACCATATCAATTTCTTCGGCTCCATCCGCAATAGCCTGCTTTGTTTCAAAGGCTTTTACTTCTTTTGTAACCGCTCCTAGTGGAAAGCCAACAACTGTACAAACCTTGACGTCTGATCCTTCAAGTTCTTTTTTTACCAAGGCCGTATTGTACTGATTAACGCACACCGAAGCAAAATTATACTTTTTAGCTTCTTCACAAATTGTCTTGATTTGGTCTTTAGTTGTCTCCGGTTTTAAAATGGTATGGTCGATGTACTTTGCTAAATTCATAAATACCTCCTTAAAAATCTTATTAGTAAATGGCACTGTTTTGTTCTAATGCCCAAACTCTATTAATGCCTTCTTGCATAATGGCTGCTGATATAATTCCAAACTCTATAATCGCCAAAATCAAACATAAAATACTGTCATCTTTTCCAGGCAAGCCAGCTGCTGTTTGAGCTTTTGCAATACGTTGAGCATATTTGTAAAACCAATACCAACGATAGGGAAATAATAAAATACAAAGAACTAATTCTAATCCGCTATCCATATCTGCTTCACCTAAGTACTCATTAATATCTCGCATTGTAACATAAATCCAATAAAAATAATATATTCCGCATGTGATAATTGAATAAATCACAACAACTGCTGCACTTCTTTGTTGATACATAGACATCTCCTCTTTATCCTTTATTTTCTTTGTCCTTCCTTGTGCACACTGTCTTTAAAATGATCACCTCGTTCTTCAAAGTTTTTATAGCAATTGTAACTGCTTGCCGCAGGTGAAAGCAGGCAACTATACCCAACAGGCGTTAATGCATATGCCAGTTTTACGGCTTCATCCACTGTTTGCACCTGATGCCATCTGTGCAGTACATGTTCTTGGTCGACTTCCTTTGCCCACTGATAAATTTTGTGTCCGGTATCGGGTAAACAAATAATATGCAGTTGCTTAAATGTTAATAGTTTTTTTGTAAAATCAACATAGTCAATCCCTCGGTCAAACCCTCCGATAATCAGTGTTTTGAGTGTATCAATCGCTCCTATTGCTTGCAGTGTTGCTTCTGGGATGGTTGAAATTGAATCGTTATAAAATGTAATCCCTTGATAGGTTGCAACCTTTTCCAGCCGATGTTCTAATCCTTTAAAGGTTCCTATTAATTTTAAGATATCTCTTGACTTAACCTTTTGATAATCTAACTTTCCTTCTTGCTGTAAAAAGTGAATAATATTAATTACAACAAGGCTATTGAGTAAATTATGTTCCCCAATCAATTCTTTTTGAAACTCTTTGGTTCCATAACTTATCTTTTGATTATGGGCATCCGTGTAATAAATCTGGCTGTCTTCCAGAAAAACTCCCGGATGATTGAGCACATTATTTTTTTTATATCCAAAGGTTTCAACTCTTTGATTTTTGTCAAAATCCATCTGTGCAACTCGCTCACGTAACAGTTGATTGTTGGAACCATAGATACACAAATCATTTCCATGCTCCAAAGCAGACTGTGCCAAAAAAAGCTGAAGTTTCGAGTCTTGATACGCTCTATAACTTTCATAGTTATTCAAATGTTCTTCAAAGAGATTTAAGATTACGCGTATATGTGGTCCATGGTGCAAAAACTCAGTTTGAAATGATGACATCTCATAAACGTACATCTGTCCATCTTTGTGATTGACGAGACACTCAAGTGCCGGATAACCAATATTGCCTACAAGATTCACCTGAATCCCTAAACCGGATAATACATGGGCAATCAAGGAACTGGTCGTACTTTTGCCTTTGGTTCCTGTAACTCCAATACTATACGCCCCCATATATTCCATAAAAAGATCTGCTTGCGATAAAATCTTATCTGATGCAATGGTCTTTAACAAAAAGCCTGGTAAACCTGGTGTCTTAAAAATCACATCATATGTATCGAGGTCTTTAAGATAATCTTCCTTTGAAAGAACAACTGTTGTCTCATCTTGTAGCGTTGCCAAAAACCCTTTGGCTGTCGTTGGTTCTTGATCCATAATATATAATTCATAAGGCATAGACAGTTTTTTCAAAAGCCTATATGTACTTATTCCTTCTCTGCCAAAACCTACTATTATAATTTTTTTTTCAAAAAATCGTTTTTCTAATGCCTGTTTGATGTCGTTCCATTGTGTATTGTTATTCGCCACTATTTTCAAGTTCCTTTCTAAGGCGATTAAGATAGTGCAAGGGCACCCTATTGCCTTCTTCATAGTCTGTAGGTTGGTCTGAAAGTGCCGGTCCTTCTATATCAATATAATATTGAATTAATGGCGGGTAGGCTTTTTGAAGATGCTTCATCTTTTGAATAAAAAGATTTAGGGCATGTCGAACTTCCCATATAGTTCCAACACACTCAAAAGGCTTGGTTTCTTTTATGCCGATAAGTTCGTCAAATATGTCTTTTAAGTCCATATCCGAAAAAAGTTCTTTTCCAAAATCATGCTCCAAACGTTCTATAGGAATATATGGACTCAAGATAATATAAACAAATAGACATTTTGCGCATAGACCACACCATTTGTTTTCTTTTTTTCCACGATTACAACTACGATATACAGAATGATATTGGGTATATTTTGAAAACAATTGTCCGATTTCAAGTTCATATAAAGGCCGTAACAAACTAAAATATTCAATATCTTGGGTCAAGTATTGATTGAGGTATGTCGCAAAGTCCTCTTCAAACTCAAAGCTTTTCGAATATTGATGATTAAATGTCGTTCCTATCACACTCGGTTCATTGGCACTGCGTTCATTCGATAACGGGATATATTTTTTTTCAGATAAAAGGGCTCCAAAAGCAGCTATAAAAGCCAGAATCGCCGAAAAGGGAACATGTCCATTCAGATAGCCTTGTTGATTCATTTCAATTAATCGCGGGTCAAAGTACCGCTGCGCCTCTAGATATTCATGATAATGAGCGACCTCAATGCAATCATATGCGGCCTTTGGCGCACTCATGACAAAGGGAAGATTAATGGCATGTTCATCATTTAATATCTCAAGCGTCACAACCGAGTCCTTGCCTCCACCAACAGGGATAAGGCTTCCTTGTGTATTAACATGTATTTGTTGATTCATCAGCGGCTGATCCATTGCACTGACAAATTGAACAAAATTATCTTCTGTAACATATTCTGTCATCTTATTTAGGTAGATAAACTCCCCTAATCCATGATAGAACAGTTTTTTCCACCATCGTTCTTGCTCTTTAGTTAGTTGTCCACAAGCGATATAGATTTCCTTCGGACATGCAAGCTTATAATAGTTAATTGTCTCGATTAATCCAATATGAAAAATAAAATTAATATAGTTTTGAATTTGATTTTTTCGTAAATGTACATCGTTAGTTTCCACATAATAAGATACCCTATGTGTAAAGGGTATCTTCTGCGTATCGGATTCTAACTGATATGAATAAATCAATTCAATCTCTTCATCTTTGACACTATATTCATATGCCGTATATGTAAATCGCTTAAATTGTTGTGATAACATTTTATAATCCATTTTATACCTTCTTTTCTCTATCTATTGCGTTCTTTGGAAAAGTTCTTTTGTATGATGCATCCGCTTAACAACCTCTTCAATATCTGCCTGCACCTCAATACCATTCACTCGTTTAATCAGCTGGTTTAATTCATCAATCATCAGTTGATAGACAATATTCATGTCTTCATCTTCTGTCATCCTATTGGTTAACAATGTCTGAGACAAATCCATTACTTTTTGCTTTAATAGAGTACTCTTTGCTGCAATAGGATTGTGATCTACTGCATGTACCAATTCATTTAATAAACAGTCGATTAACTTTTTATGCCGATGACTAAAAAAATCAAATAATAAGCTCATATCTCTTCGCCAAACAACAGCTGACCTCCTCTATCATTTAAATCTATTTTACCACAAATAAAAACAATCGAAAAGAACAAAAGAAGACACCTGTAAACTTTACAGATGCCTTAATTTTATAAACATTAACATATACTCAACTTATTTTATACCATATATAGAATAGTATTCATCAATACGTTCTTTTATCTCATCGTCAATATAGATAACCCCATCAATAGGGCGGTTATATAAATACTCGATAACTTCTTCCATAGTCACGATGGCCTGAGCTTTTATTCCATATTCTTGTTCAAGCTCTTTTAAAGCACTGATTTCATTTTGTCCTTTTTCCATTCGATCTACGGATATGATTAATCCGATAACATCAACATCCGCTTGCGCCTTTAACAAAGGAATGGTCTCTCGAATCGATGTTCCTGCAGTTGTGACATCTTCAATCAACAATACTTTTTGTCCGTCTTTTAGCGGTCCACCCAAAAGTACTCCTGCATCGCCATGGTCCTTAATCTCTTTGCGGCTAGAACAGTATTGAACATTAGATCCATAGGATATGCTTAATGAAATTGCTGTTGCAACACTTAACGGAATACCTTTATATGCTGGTCCAAATAACACATCAAATTCCGAGCCGAAATTATCTTTTATTGCTTTTGCATAGTAGTCACCCAATCGGTTAAGTTGTCGTCCTGTTCGATAATTTCCTGTGTTAATAAAAAATGGAGTCTTACGACCACTTTTCGTTGTAAAGTCTCCAAACGTTAACACGCCTGATTCGACCATAAATTCTATAAAGTCCAGTTTGTATGCGTCCATTAAAATCTTTCCCTTCGTTTAAGTCTTACTCTATTATACCAACAATTTCATTAATGTCTAGTAAATTATATGATTTCATATAGTTTGTCATTCCATCAAGGACATTCATTGTCGCTCTTGGATCCAGCAAATTAGCGGTTCCAACAGCAATTGCACTGGCACCTGCCATCATAAATTCAATAGCATCTTCTCCGGTCATAATACCACCCAGTCCAATAATAGGAAGATTACACGCTTTGGATACTTGATATACCATTCGCACCGCTACAGGCTTAATGGCAGGACCTGAGAATCCGCCTACTTTTCTTGCGAGCGTCGGCTTGCGTCGGTGAATATCGATTTGCATACCAATAAGAGTGTTGATTAGCGATAAACCATCGGCTCCTGCGCCTTCAACGGCTTTGGCAATCTCCGTTATATCGGTAACATTTGGACTTAATTTGACAATTAAGGGTTGTTTTGCCACCTTTTTTACTTCTGAGGTTACTAAGGCTGCCATCTTTGGATCCACACCAAAAGCGACACCACCTTCTTTGACATTAGGGCAAGATATATTCAATTCCAACATATCGACATCTGCATCGGACAACTTTTCAACCACATCACAGTATTCTTGAATAGTTCTTCCGGCTAGATTGACAATAATCTTCGTGTCATATTGACGTAAAAAAGGGATATCTTCTTTGATAAAAACATCTACACCCGGATTTTGAAGGCCAACTGAATTTAACATACCTCCATAAGTTTCTGCAATCCTTGGGGCCGGATTCCCTTTCCAAGGTGTACTGGCAACACCTTTTACAATCACTCCACCCACTTGGTTTAAATCAACAACCTCTGCATATTCCCTACCCGAGTTAAATGTTCCCGATGCTGTAAACACTGGATTTTTAAATTTTATGCCGCAAAATTCCACACCTAAATTCATGAAAAAATCACCTTTCTATAGTCGAATATCGGACCATCCTTACATACTTTCATATATTCAAAATCTTCATCCTGCTTTATCGCAACGACACACCCTACGCAACCGCCAAAGCCGCATCCCATGCGTTCTTCCAACGAGAACTCTCCTTGATAGTTTTGTCGGAGTCCAAAGGTTTGTAATCCTCTAAGCATAGGTGTCGGTCCACAAGCATATATATAATCAAAGGCTATATCTTTTTGTTCAAGTTCTTGTGCTTCCAGTAGACCAACTACATGACCGTGATAACCTTCTCGACCGGAATCAGTAGATACATAGACTTTGCCATAGGCTCTAAACTCCTGGGCCAAATAGACATCATCTCGAAACCCAAGAATAATGGTTAAGTCCACCTTATCTTGATAGTTACGTTTTAAGGTCTTAGCCAGTTCAAGCAAAGGTGGCGTCCCTACACCACCGCCCACGATTAAAATTTTTGCTGCTTCCTCTTTTGCCTCCCAAGCATCTTCTAAACTAAATCCGTGTCCAAGAGGTCCTAAGACATCGATGGTCTCACCTTCAGACATGTGGGAAAACAGACGTGTTCCACTGCCGACAACAGCATAAATCAAGCGCACCCAACCAGCTTGTTTATCCACCTCACAAATACTGATGGGGCGAGGCAGAAGCTTCGATTGATCCTTACAATACAAGTTAACAAACTGACCCGGTTTTGCCAAGTGGGCAATCTCTGGTGCTTGAATCTGCATTTCATATATTGATGGTTGGAGCATCGTATTTTTAATAATGGTATATTTTTTTCGTTCTAACGGATTATAACACATTGTCTATTCCCCCATATTGTAGACAGCCATTTTACTTTCATCGATTTTT
This sequence comes from Vallitaleaceae bacterium 9-2, assembly GCA_038396585.1. NCBI lineage: Bacteria > Bacillati > Bacillota > Clostridia > Lachnospirales > Vallitaleaceae > Vallitaleaceae bacterium 9-2. Next base: position 2,501,176 of record CP121691.1, read on the forward strand.
GCTGCCAAAATTTTCAACATTCCTTTTGCCGTATCTAGAGACGTCAAAACTGGTACACTGGCTTCAATGGCTGCGCGTCGAATCATAAACCCTTCCCGCTTGGCATCATTGGCTTTTGTTGGTGTGTTAATAACCATCTGAATCATTCCGCTGCGAATGAGGTCTAGGACGTTAGGAACACCTTCACTAATTTTACGTGTTGTCTCCACTTCGATACCATTGGCACGTAAAACTTTCGCCGTTCCTTCCGTTGCGACAAACTTAAAGCCAAGTTCAGCAAATCCTTTTGCAATCGGGACAAAGTCTTCTTGATCATAAGGCTTAACGGTTGCCATAATGGTTCCTTTTTCTTTGATAACACCCATTCCTGAACCTACAAACCCTTTATATAGTGCTTCTTCAACTGTTTTCCCAATCCCTAGCACTTCCCCTGTCGATCGCATTTCAGGACCTAAGCTCACTTCAACATCCGGTAATTTTTGGGTGGAAAATACCGGTACTTTAATTGCAACAAAGTCTGCTTCTTTATATAAGCCAGTTCCATACTTCATATCAATCAGTTTTTCTCCAAGCATGGCCCGTGTCGCCAGTTCAATCATCGGTACGCCGGTCACCTTACTGATATAGGGCACTGTACGTGATGAGCGTGGATTCACTTCGATAATGAACAACTCTCCTTCATATTCAATGTATTGAATGTTGATCATTCCTGATACTTTCAGGGCTTTCGCCACTTTTGTGGTATCGCTAACAATCTGATCGACAATTTTTTGGGAGATATTTTGTGGTGGATAGATGCTGATACTGTCTCCCGAGTGAACACCTGCTTTTTCAAGATGTTCCATAATTCCGGGAATTAACACACTTTCACCATCGCAGATTGCATCTACTTCTATTTCACGTCCAATGAGGTAACGGTCAATGAGGACCGGATTCTTATGATCGCGTTCAAAGGCTTGGATTAAGTAGCGACGAAGCTGCTTTTCATCATAGGTAATCTCCATCCCTTGACCACCTAATACATAGCTAGGGCGAACAAGAACCGGATAGCCAAGTTTTTCAGCTTCGTCTAGCCCTTCCTCAAGCTTCCAAACGGCTTTCCCTTTAGGACGATTAATATTAAGTGCTTCCATTAAGGCATCAAACCGCTCCCGATCTTCTGCTTCATCAATCTGGTCCGGTTTGGTTCCTAAAATCGGCACTTGCATCTCATCTAAAAAGTTAGCTAGCTTAATCGCAGTCTGACCTCCAAACTGTAATATAACACCATCGGGATTTTCTTTTTCGATAATGTTAAGGACATCTTCTTCCGTTAATGGTTCAAAGTATAGCTTATCTGCCGTATCAAAATCCGTACTGACAGTTTCTGGATTATTGTTGGCAATAATCGTCTCAATACCGGCTTTTTTCAAGGCAATTATGCTGTGTACTGAACAATAGTCAAACTCGATCCCCTGTCCGATACGTATAGGACCCGAACCGATAACCAACACTTTTTTCTTGTCCGAAACCTGTACTTCGTCAAATTCATCGTATGTTGAGTAATAGTATGGGCTAATGGCTTCAAATTCGCCACCGCAGGTATCTACCATCTTAAAGACTGCTTGGATATTCAGTTCTTTTCTCTTTTTATAGATATCAATGGGTGAACACTGCACAAAGTCCGCAATTGCCTTGTCGGAAAATCCTTTTTTCTTAAGCATGCGTAATTGATCGACATCAAGTTCTTCTAAAGAACTGTCTCTTAGTTGTTCTTCTAATTGAACGATACCGTCAATTTTTTCGATGAAGAAGGGATCCATTCCTGTAATCTTGCAAATCTTATCTTTTCGATAACCACGGCGAAGCATCTCGGCAAGGTCAAACAGACGCTCATCATCCGGCACTTGCACTCGTCGCTTCAGTTCGTCCATTGAACGATTTTCCGCTTTTTTATGGTATAAGGAATATTGTCCGATCTCTAGGGACCGTACCGCTTTTAAAAGGGCTGCTTCAAGATTATTCCCGATGGCCATGACTTCACCTGTCGCCATCATTTTTGTCCCCAATGTCTTCTTCGCTCGGCGGAACTTATCAAAAGGCCACTTAGGTATTTTTACAACACAATAGTCAAGCGTTGGTTCAAAGCAAGCTTGTGTCTTTTTCGTTACTGCATTTTGGATCTCATCTAGACGAAATCCTAAGGCCAACTTGGCACTGACTTTGGCAATCGGGTAACCGGTCGCCTTACTCGCTAGTGCGGAAGAACGGCTCACGCGAGGGTTTATCTCAATGACCGCGTATTCAAAGCTTTCCGGATGCAGTGCCAGCTGAACATTACATCCACCAATGATACCGACTTCATTGATAATGTCTAGGGATGCTTTTCGAAGCAACTGATATTCAACATCTGACAGGGTTTGTGAGGGTGCTACAACAATACTGTCTCCAGTATGGACACCAACCGGATCGATGTTTTCCATATTACACACCGTGATGGAGTTTCCCGCTGCATCACGCATGACTTCATACTCGACTTCTTTCCACCCTTTAATGGATTTTTCTAGAAGGACTTGTCCAACGCGGCTTAGCTGTAAGCCTGTAGCTAAGATTTGCTTAAGCTCTTCCTTATCTTCAGCAATTCCTCCACCGGATCCTCCAAGCGTATAGGCCGGACGTACAACCACTGGATAGCCGATTTGATTGGCAAATTCAACGCCATCTTCTAAACTGGTGACAATCTTACTTTCAATAACCGGTTGTCCAATACGTTCCATTAGCTTTTTAAAGTCGTCTCTGTCTTCTCCTTCTTTGATAGATTCAATGGAGGTTCCAATAACCCGTACATTATACTTTTCCAAAATACCTTTGTCATGAAGTTCAACCGCAATATTTAGTCCTGTTTGTCCGCCCATTCCGGCAATAACGCTGTCCGGTCTTTCTTCTTTAATCACCTTTTCTAAAAATTCAATAGTCAAGGGTTCAATATATATTTTATCTGCAACTTCTTTATCCGTCATAATCGTTGCAGGATTTGAGTTCACTAAAACAGTCGTCACACCTTCTTCTCGAAGTGCTTGACAAGCTTGGGTTCCTGAGTAGTCAAATTCTGCCGCTTGACCGATGATAATTGGTCCAGAACCGATAACAAGAACTTTTTTTATAGATAAATCTTTAGGCATGATGTTCTCCTTTCATAAGTGCAACAAATTCATCAAAGATTGGGTCGGTGTCATGAGGACCCGGACACGCTTCGGGATGAAACTGTATGGAATAGATTCGATTGCTGTGATCTTTCATTCCTTCAACCGTTTGATCATTGAGGTTGATATGGGTTACCTCAATGCCTTCTGGTAAAGTCTCGGCTTCTACAACGTATCCGTGATTTTGCGATGTAATCATCACTCGTCCTGTCTGAAGATCTTTAACCGGATGGTTAGCACCACGATGACCAAATTTAAGTTTTGTGGTGTTGGCACCCATTGCTAAAGCCAAGATTTGATGACCTAGGCAAATACCCGTCATTGGTTTTTTCCCAATGAGTTTTTTAACTTCTTTGATGCCTTCTTCTAAGTCTTTTGGATCGCCAGGTCCATTGGACAAAAAGATACCGTCCGGGTTCTCCTTGAGAATCTCCTCTGCTGTAGCACTTGCCGGAAAAATTGTCATTGCACACTGGCGGCTTTGAAAAGAACGTACAATATTATTTTTCATACCGTAATCAATCATCGCTATATGAGGTCCTTCCCCCGGTATATGTGTTACCTCCGGTCGGCTCACTTCTGCAACTGCCCTTGTATTATTAAAACTTTCAATTTTACTTTTGATTTGACTTTCGGTCAGTTCTCGAACAGCAATGATTCCTCGCATGGTTCCAACATTACGAATAATTTTTGTAAGCGCTCGTGTATCGATACCTTCAAGACCAATAATCTTATTTTTTCGCATATAGTCTTCCAGCTCAAATTCACATCGCCAGTTGCTAGGGTTCTTGCAGTTTTCTCGAACAATAAAGCCGCGAACTTTTACAGAGCTTGATTCGATATCATCAATATTGATGCCATAATTTCCAATTAATGGATAGGTCATGGTTACGATTTGTCCATAATAAGAAGGGTCGGTCAACACTTCCTGATAACCTGTCATCCCTGTATTAAAAACAACTTCTCCAATGGTTTCTTTCATATAGCCAAATGCTTTTCCATGAAATACCATGCCATTTTCTAAAATCAATTGTGCTTTCATATATTGTCCTTTCTTATATAACCCGGTTCAAATCATTTTTCATATCAATAACGGCTTGCCGCGATGCCTTTGCAAAATCAACAACCGAAAAGTCCTTCTTGTATTTTGGATTATTGTAAGCTGCAATGATCCCGCGTGATGAATTTACAATTGCCCCTAATCCGTCCTTATTAAAGCATCCAGCCAAATCTTCTGCTGTTGCCCCTTGAGCTCCATATCCAGGAACCAAGAAGAAGGTATGTGGCATTTGTTTTCTTAATGCAATGCCTTGTTCTTTATGTGTTGCTCCCACAACCGCTCCAATTTTTGAAAATCCATAGTCGCCAATCATATCTTGTCCCCATTGGCTAACAAGTTGCCCCACATACTCATACATGTATTGGTCACCGACACGTAAATCCTGGATTTGACCACTGTTAGGATTTGATGTCTTAACCAAGAGGAAAAGGCCTTTGTTGCGATTTTTACATGCATCGAAGTAGGGTTCCACTGAGTCAATACCTAAAAACGGATTCAAGGTGATAAAATCTTCCTTGTAGACTTCAAAGTGTTCTTCTTCAACTTGTACAAGCCCAATATGTCCTTGTGCGTAGGATGTAGCTGTTGAAGCAATATCACTTCGCTTAATATCTCCGATAATCACGAGGCCTTTTGATTTTGCATATTCAATGGTTTCTATATACGCTGCAATCCCTTCAGCACCTAACTGTTCATACATGGCAACTTGAGGTTTGACGGCAGGAATCAGGTCATATACTTCATCGATAATGGCTTTATTAAACGCCAAATAGCTCTGTGCAGCTGCTTTTAAAGTTTTTCCGTACTTATCATAGGCCTCTTCTTTAATATGGTTTGGTACTAAATCTAATCGTGGGTCCAAACCAACCACCGTTGGGTTATTCGTTTCTTTAATTTTTTGAATCATTTGATCAATCATAAGTGCCTCCTTAATCTCTATAAACTATTTTTCCATTGACAATTGTATATTTAATACGCCCATTGACTGTTTTGCCAATAAAAGGCGTGTTTTTGCTTTTGGATGCAATATCTTCTTCTTTAAAAACATACTCTGCATCAGGATCAATGATGGTGATATCCGCAATGCTTCCTGGGGAAAGTGTTCCTTTATCTATACCAAGTATTTTGGCCGGATTATATGTAATCTTTTCTACAAACTGGGTCGGTGTCAACCAACCTTTTTTTACTAATTCAGTAATGCTTAAGGGAATCATAGTTTCTAATCCAATGATTCCATTGGGTGCCTGTGCATAAGCTTGATTTTTCTCATCTATATGATGCGGAGCATGATCGGTTGCTATAACACAAATAACATCCTCTTTGAGTGCCTGTTTGATGGCATCTACATCTTCTTGTGACCGAAGTGGCGGGTTCATTTTTGTATAAGTATCTATTCCATCTACTGCTTGATCTGTGAGGGTAAAATGATGAGGACACACTTCTGCCGATAGGTCTGTTCCTTTTTCTTTAGCCGTGCGGATAAGTTCCACACTATTTTTTGTACTGACATGGCATAAGTGCAAACGGGCTTGAACCGCTTGTGCCAATTGAATATCCCTTGCTGTAATAATGTCTTCTGCTTCATTAGGTATTCCTATAAGACCAAGTTTGTCCGCTTGTTCTCCTGCATTCATCGCCCCACCTGCTAGGGCTTCATCTTCACAATGGGACATGATCGGAATCCCTAGTTCCTTGGCAATAATCATGGCCTCCTTTAACAACTTACTATTCATAACGCTGCGCCCATCTTCGCTGATGCCACAGATGCCTGCTTCATGCATTTCTTTGATGTCTGCCAAGACATCGCCTTGTTGCCCTTGGGTAATCGCCCCGATTTGAAGAACATTTACGATTGCTTCTTTTTTCGCCTTCGCATATACGAAGTCAACCATTGCTTTATTGTCAATCACCGGCTTCGTATTTGGCATCGCACACACCGTTGTTACACCACCCTTTGCAGCACTAAGCGACCCGGTATGCATCGTTTCTTTGTATTCAAACCCCGGTTCTCGTAAATGTACATGTAAATCTATCGCTCCAGGTATAACCCAACAACCTTTGGCATCAATCACCTCATGAGACACACTGTTTTTTTCTACTTCTAGGTTCTTATCAACCTTTATGATTTTTTCATCTTCAATAACTACATCCATTACTGTATCAATATTGTTTGCCGGGTCAATAATACGTCCGTTTTTTATAAGCATCTTTTCTACCTCCTGAACGATTAAAAAGCAATAGAATCAACATACGTTGATACTATTGCTTTCATATATAATGGGAAAACTCCAAAGGAAGACATTGCATCTAAGAAAATAGATACTGCCTCTACTGTTTTTGTGCTTCCCATCTGTATTTTATTGTCGTTGTCTTTTTTCTTTTGCATACCATTTAGGGCATAACAAAAGCACGCACTGATGTCTCGCATCTGAATTCTCCCTTTCTGGTCTCTCTGTACCAAACTTAAAGGTTGTTATGCATACTTGCTTAATCTTTATCGTTTACATTTTTATCAATACTATCATATGTAATTTCAAAAGTCAAGCAAGTATCTTGGTTTTATTCTTCGATAGCGTCAAACAACATTTCTTGTGTATCTATATTCTCGTAGAATAGTGCATTGTATGAAATATAACTCATCATACGACGTGTAAACATATCCGAACTATTTTCTGTATATGCATACGCACGTACATCATCTGCATATAATCCTTCTTCAATCGCTTTTTCAATAGACGCATTCCATACAAAGTCGCCGTCTCGATCAGAATATCCAAGAGCTCTTAACACAAGTGTCGTATATTGAGCTTCTGTCATCTGAGCGCTGGCTCCATATAACGTATCTGATATACCATTAACTAATCCCATATGTTGAAGGTAGTTGATTGTATCTTCTGCCCATGCCGGAACATCTGAAAATCCAGATTCATAATTTGGGTTTTCTTGCGCAAAAGCTTTAATTTCATCTTCTAAACCAAGAAGTCTAGAATACATAATCGCTCCTTCTGTTCGTGTAAGCTCTCTATCAAGCTCTAATCCCAACTCTGTTCCTTTAAGATATCCCATTGCTTCTAATGCTTCTCCATGATAATCACGGCTTGTTAAGTCAAGGTCCAAAGACTCTTCTAACTCACGACGTAATGGGTTTTCACTTGGTGCTATCTCAACGCGAACTTCTAAAAATCCAAACTGACGCTCTGGAGCCTCAGCAAAAATTTCTTCTGTAAAATCCCAAGTATACACATCACCATCAACATCGTCTGCATTGTGATTAATCACTTCAAAATCTGTTTCAAAGGAATAGACAAATGCGCCTCCCATAGCTTTAAACATTGTTGACATATCATCCATCTCTTCATTAGCCACCTCTTCATTAACTTCACTAAGAGGAATCTCAAATCGATAAACGCCATCTCCTTGGTATGTCCAAGATAAATCTTCTGTTTGAGCAATTTCACTAAAAGCAATCAAAGCATCTTCAAACGTAATTGTATATTCTTCTCCAACAAACAACATATCATCTTTGTAATACTCTAGTGGAATCATCTCCATTTGAGCATTCATATCATCCATTTGCGTGCTGTCAAAAAAATCTGATTCCATACCTGTTGTCTCTTCTTCACCCATAAGACTTTGGTTCACTGCCATTGCTACATTCATGCCGCCTGTTCCGTCTTGTTTTAGTGTAAATCCTAAGCGAACATCCATACATCCTGAAAACATCATCATTGCAACAAGTAGTCCAAATACTGCTATTAATTTTTTTTGCATAATTTACCTCTTTCCTTTATTGTATTATCATCTCCACTTGTCATTATAATATGGATACGGCTAAAAATCTATAATTTTATTTTTATTTATCGCTTCAATATTAAAGTTTTTTATTGGTCGAATTGTCCCGTTAAAAGTGATTATTTTGTCCATCTGTATTTCCGCTGTAATGCTACGTATATTGCCCCATCCATCCACCACCAAGGTATAATCCACTATTATTTTTTGGGCCTGTATGGTGTGCACACTACTGCCGGTCACCACATAACCTCCAACCAGACGCTGGTTAATTGTCATAAGTTTAAATTGGGGTTCATTCCATTGTTCAACCTCATCGAGTAAACTGTTCAGATCCAAGTTTTGAATTTCATCTTCTTGCTGTCCCAAATCCATTCTATAGACTTGTGGTATAACATCCCCCATCTGTATATATAATCCATTGTCTTGCACCATCCCATGGATATGGATAAGTTCTACTTCAAGCTGATCGGATGTGACCATCCCTTTGAATCTATGCTCATCATCTTGTTGAAGCCACTCATAGCTTCCCTCCACCTGCATTCCTTCATAATCTAGAGTATAATCAATCTCTAGCCCTTCATAAGATTGTATTGTACTGATTATATATCTTATTCGCTCTTCATCATCAAGCATCCATGGCAAGAATCCTATAAGATAAACCAACGTCATTGCTAACATTAAAAGTGACAATAAACCTATGCCTTTTTTCATGATACCATCACCTCACCGAATAAATATATGATAAAACTTAGGGTCATTGCCGGCATAAACGGTATTTGCGTATGTTTGCCCACCCGTCGACATGCAAATAGTACTACGCAAAAAACTCCATTTAAAACAAAGCTTGTAAATACAATGAGCATGGCTACCTCTACTCCTGTCCACAAAACAAGTAGGCCACACATAATCATATCTCCATATCCAATAACATGGTTAAGGTATCTTTTGACAATCCAAGTGCATAATACAATAGTAATGAATACTACAATATCCATCGTCCGTATTGTTGTCCGTAAAACGCTATGATAAATGATAATAATTGGCGTCAATGCTATAATGGGAAGTATGAGTATTTGTCTGCTAATCATATCCGATATTAATTCAAAAATAATTAATGTAAATAAAATATACATCATTAAATCTTGAGAATCTATATATGAATCCACTATAACAAAACGCAAAACTGCTACTACCATGTAAAATACAATAATATAGTATTTCTTAGTGTTGTGACGCCCTTCTTTATCGATTTGTGCAAAACTCGCTAGAATACATAGTGCCGATAGAATAATCGACATTAGAAAAAAAATAGTCATTATCTCGCCCTCCCGATTAGAGTCTAACAGACTTAAAATCGTTCAGCAAGAGAAAATGACTGTTTGTGCATAATATAGGTCTAAGTCCTTATACTGTTACATAACCTGTGCGCCGTAATATGGGTATAACATAGGTAGCAGAATATGCCGCTAACATTACTAAAACCAAATCCTTAATCATATATGGAAACATAATAACAAAAACTTGAGAAAATGCTATCCCAGATTCACTGAACCATTGAAGTATCCAGTAAAAGTAAATATTTCCGATAAGATATGCCGCAGCATATCCGGCAAGTACAACACCCATTATTGATTGAAAGCGAATACTTCGCAGCTTTTCAATCCCGAGCCCTATAATAGATGCACAAACCATGAAACCAAGAATATATCCAAAGGTACTTTTAAAAATATACTGCACTCCTCCTCCAAGCGAAAACACCGGCATTCCCGCAAGTCCTATAAGGATATAAATAAACTGGGATAAAAATCCTTTTTTGGCTCCAAGTAAAATCCCCGCATATACCGCAAAAAATAATTGGAATGTTAACGGTACTCCAAAGGGTGTTGGAAAGCTTAACTTTGCCCCAACAACCATTAAAGCAGTAAAAAGTCCTATCAAAAGCATATCTCGAGTCGTTAATTTCATATACGTTCCTCCTATAAATTATAGGGATAGTATACGTCCTCTTCGCTCAATTGTCAACCTTTTTATTTTAAGGTTAACAATTAACCATATATTTCATTGATGATAAGAATTTTCCCTCCAGTAGATTGAATCTCCATAGCTAAGTGAGGTGTCTCTTGTTTATATGTCTCGGTATAATTATCCAGTAAAGACAAGCTCATTTTTCCTTTTACCTTTACATACCACTCTTTAGGTACTAGTACGCGAACATTACTGCCTTTAACTGTTAATTTAAGTTTACATGGGCTATTGCCTTTTTTCACATGTCGATAATCTAGTGTTATATTACTTAGGCACACGGATGTATCCACATTGGTATCGACAGGTTTTAGATGGAGATGTTCATGCTTAAGACATTTTTTTATTTTTTTTTGCATTGTCATCATTTTCTCCTAACATAGTTTATATGTGTGACCAGAGCTAATCATAAATTTTTCAAAATCCGGAAATGTTATCTCAAGGGTTTCATCATTTTGATTTGGATGAAACGAAATATTTTGCTCATGATCAAAATCTCGGTCAATATAGACTTCGACTTCATGGTTAACATCATTAATCAAAGCAAATGCGCTTACAGAGCCTGGTTCAACCTGTAAATAGTTGTTTAAGCGTTTGGGTGAAGCAAAAGATAAGCGCCCTAAATCATTGTCTTGTCCAAATTGCTTTAAATTAAATGGACGGTTATGTTCCAGAATAACGAGAAAATGCCTGTCCCCTTTTTTATTCCGTAAAAAAAGGTTTTTGCATTGTTGTGCTTGAATATTAATCTCCATTTTATTGGCCTCTTCCACCGTAAAGACCGGTTCATGTTCATGCTTAGTAAATGCAATTCCATGACTTCCAAGAAAATCATATACTTTGATCTTTTTATAAGGCGCTGTCTCTGAAGAAAATACTTGAATCCCATTATCTGACAATAGTTTTGCCGTAATTCCCATACCTGAAATTAACTGACTGTCAAAAAAACCGCTGTATATATATTGGCTTCCACATGAGGGGCTTTTATCTTTTAGTATTGCATATGCAATGTTATGCTTCTTACAAAGGTTAAGCGTCTGCTTTGCCCCTTCGCTAAACTGTGCAGTAAAATCATTTCCATCTTTTGAATATACATTTTTATGTGCACCCTCGTCTTTTATTTCCATAGGTATCCTTGGTGTAGGCAATCCCGCTATAACCTCCGGACAGACTTTAAGTATTTTGGACGTGGCTAATTCACGTACTGCTTCTTCATTGATCGCTGCCTTACCATCATAGCGGCAGGGATTTCCCATTATACAACTGCTAACAAGAATCATACTTTTCTCCTAACTCTTTGATGTTTTTCTATTTTTTCCTTTTTGTTTTTTCTTTTTTTGAACCGAATATCCGAACTTTCCAAGCGCTTCCCCTAAGCCAAAATACTGACCATGACTATATACTATAGGTTTCGCATGATCCAAATGAAACTTATTATGCTCATCCAAATATTTTTCATCTACATGTACATTAACGACTTTTGCTAAAAACATATGATGGGATCCCAGTTCTTGAACATCCACCGTTTGACACTCAATATTTACCGGACTATCTTTTAGCAAGGGCGCTTTAATAATATCCCCAATATCATACTTTAACCCCAGCACACTTAATTTATCTTCATGACTTCCACTGCGAACTCCACAATAATCTGTAGCAAAAGCCATATCCTGGGTTGTAAGGTTTATTACAAATCCACCTTGTCTTTTGATAATGTCATAAGAGTGTCGTGAGGGTCGAACGGAAATATACGTCATCGGTGGGTTTGTACACACCGTTCCTGTCCAGGCTATGGTTAATCCATTATATTCAGTTTCATTTTCTCCACACGTAACGATTACTGAGGGTAGTGGATATAACATATTTCCCGGTTTCCAAGTTTGTTTACTCATCTATTACCTCCTAGAATTCTAAAAAGCTAGACATTCATAACCAATGAAAGTCTAGCTTTATTAATGAATGTTCGTGACGATGTCAATAACTAGTTAATTTCTTCACGTTGAATAAAAGCAGTTGCACGTTCTTCAAATAGAAAAAAAGCAATAGCATCTTTAGGTTCTGCTTTAAACCCACCTTCTTGTGCAATAATTTTCATAAGCGCAAGAATTTCCATCTGCAAAGTATCGGCTAACATACTAACCGAAAGCTTTTCTTCGTTTTCAACTGCATATACAATATATCCCACCGGTTCGTTTGAAATCTGATATTCTACCTTCGTCATATAATCACTCCAAATCTACTGATATCTTTGCCAAAGTTTTGTAAATGCAGGTAAGGAGTTTTTAACACGTTGATATGAAATGCAGTAAGCTATTCTTACATATCCTGGACAGCCAAAAGCACTTCCTGGGACTAACAACAAGTTATATTCTTTTGCATCTATACAAAATTGTCGATCATCTTCAATCGGAGTTTTTACAAACAAATAAAATGCACCTTGTGGTTCTAGGCAATCAAATCCGGTTTTCGTTAAATGTTCAAAGAGCAAGTCCCTATTTTTTTTATAAATACTTACATCCACTTCCGAGCCTAATGTCTTGGCGATGACACGTTGAAACAGTGACGGTGCGTTGACAAATCCAAGAATACGATTCGCCACGTTTAAACCGCCTAGGGTCTCATCTACATGAGCCATTTGGGGATGAACTACAATATAGCCTATACGCTCTCCAGGCAGGGATAAGGATTTTGAATATGAATAACCGACAAATGTATTCTGATAATAGTTTAAGAGATATGGCACTTCTATATCATCATATACCAATTCTCTATACGGCTCATCTGAAATCAAATAAATTGTCGTATTGTATTGTTCTTGCTTCTCATTGAGGACTTTTGCCATTTGGGTAAGGGTCTGACTGCTATAGATAACACCTGTTGGATTGTTTGGTGAATTAATAATCACAGCCTTTGTTTTGGGTGTGATTACTTCTCTTAGCCCTTCAATATCCGGTTGAAAGGTTTCTGTATTTGGTGGAACCACAATAAGGTGTCCATCATAATTATTTACATAGTGTCCATACTCGGTAAAATACGGCGCAAATGTAATAACTTCTTCCCCAGGATTAAGTATGGTCTTAAGAATAATATTAAGTCCACCTGCGGCCCCCACTGTCATAACAACATGGCGTCCACTAACATCTGTATGATAGTTTTTATTTGTATATGCCGCAATTGCCTCTCGAACATCCTCAAAACCGGAATTGTTCATATATCCATGAACACGATTTGGGGATTCTTCATTGAGAATCTCTATAATTGCATCCTTGACCTCTTTGGGCGGTTCAACATTTGGATTGCCCAAACTAAAATCATATACATTCTCTATCCCGTCACGTTCAGCTAAAAGCTTTCCTTCTTCGAACATGGCACGGATTAACGAACTGCCAGCAACCAGCTTTTTCATTTTATCTGAAATCATGAATAACCTCCAACGCACTTTTCTCATAGTTTATCATATTTTCAGATAATTGTCATTATGACTTTGTGGAAAGCACCTTTTCAAACGCCTCCAAAATCGTTTGAATATTATCAATATATTGTTCTGATAACGGTGCCACTTTAACCGTAGCGCCATTGATTTCTTTAGCAATAGTTTCCGCCTGTGAGCTATCAAACTCTTCTTGATAAAAAACAAATTTAATTTCATTTTCCTTCGCAAAATCAATAACCTCTTCAATACGTTTTGCTGAGGCTTCTTTTCCGTTTTCTTCTATAGCAATCATGTCCAATTCATAATCATCTGCAAAATAACCAAAAGCAGGATGATAAATAATAAATGGCTCATGTGCATACTCTGATAGAGTATCTTTAATTTGCGTATCCAGTCCTTCTAATTCACGAATATATTTTGCACCATTTTGAGCAAATGTATCTGCATGCTCAGGGTATATCTTTGATAACTCATCAACAATCACCTCGATCATGACCATAACTCTTTTTGGTGATAACCAAATATGTGGATCTATGCCTTCATGTTGATGATCATGATCGTCTTCAACATGTTCATCTTCATCATGGTCGTCTCCGTCATGATTTTCTTCGTCATGTTCATCTTCGTCATGATCATGCCCTGCGTCAAACTCCCTTGTTGGATATACTTTTGCAACTTCAGAACATAAATCAACCACTTGAACGTCTTCATTAAAGTCTTCTAATCTCGGCAATATATTTGCCTTTTCCGCTGTCACGCCAATGGCAAAATAGATATCCGCATCTGATAGACCTTGAAGTTCTTTTGGAGACGGTTGATAATTCGTCTCACTATATCCTGGCGGAATCATCACAGTTACATCCACCAAGTCTTTTGCTACGGCCTCGACAAAGTCCTTTTGCGGTCCAATAGATACTGCTACAGAGGCTTTTTTTGCTTCCTCTTCTTGCGTACATCCTATTATTGCCATACTGAGTATGACGATTATTGTCAACAAACCAAATATTTTAAATTTTTCCATAAATCTACATCTCCACCTTTCTAATTGCAAGTCACTTGCATTTAACTTGTTTTTACTATATCACATCTCTTTATTTTGTCAAGTTTCTTTTTTTGCGAAAACACAGTATAATAGGACTATGACAACATTTAATAATTAAGCGAAAGGAGTTCTATCATGGACTTTCAAAATATAAAGGACGTTCTGCAAAAAAATAACTTTAAAATCACAAAACAAAGAGAGTATATTCTTGATGTATTAATCACCAATCAACATACTCTCTTATCTGCCGAAACAATTTTAAATTCAGTTCGGGAAAAATTCCCTTCAATTAATCTTACAACGATTTATCGAAATCTTGATCAACTCACGCTCCTTGGAGTGCTTGCTATGTTTGCAACCGATGATGGTATCGCACGCTACAAATTAACTTGCGCTGATCATCACCATCATCACATCATCTGCCAACACTGCGGCAAGGTAAAAATGATAGACTACTGCCCCTTAGAGACGTTATCTGCTCTAGCGTTAGAACAAGGCTTCCACCTAAGCGACCATAAGATTGAACTTTATGGGCTGTGCGATGAATGCTATACACGATAAAAAGCTTTTCCTAGCGGTAGCACTGTTTTTTTGAACTGCGTATTAATAACAACTGCTGCTGATCCATAAAATGATAAAATAGCAATCAAAAATTCAGCTACTGCTGCCACCATATGCATCGTGTCATGCATAATGCCTAGTGTTGATAAAGACAACCCTAAAAACAAGAAATCAATAAGAACAAAAATGAAAAACAAATTTTTATTTGTTGTTAATGCACCTATTGTCATATACAATGTAAAAATCAGATACCCAATAAATGCAATGCCTAATTGCTTAGTATCCACAGTACTCATGAGCTTTTCCCCAAAGATTCCGGCTTGAATCATCCAAGAAAACGCAACACTATACCAAAAAAACGCATATGCTCCAAAGGCTGTGGCACCAAAGAGATTGTTCTTTTTCGCATCTTGAATGCAAGCATATAGCTGGGCGCTAGCTCCTAAAAAAATCGCCCAAGGAATAATAAATGAAACTCCCGATGTTAATCCTAATTTTTGAGAGGATGCCACAAGTGTTACCATTGCTAATCCAAACAATCCAATAGGTGTTGGATCCGCAACTACAATTTTTCTTTCTTCCATATTCATCTCCATTCTACCCAAAGCGGTAGTTCATTTAGTATGATTCAAAAAATCATCCACAATGTAGTATAATGGCTTTATGTCCATAAATCAAGACATATTGTTTTCATAGGGAAACTTTTTTCACTTTTTAGCAGCACAAAAAAAGAACACAACTATACTCGCAATGGAATATAAATTCTGTTCTATTAATTCATAACATCATGTGTCTTAATTTAAAGCACTTTCACAATACATATTCATCCATATCCTAGACAACTCGTGATCCAGTTCTTCTTCAGTCAGCATTTCAATGAATTCTTCACATGAATGATCTAAAATCGTGTACATATAATCACCTTCATAAAAGATATCCACATTCAATTCATCATAAGCATATTCTACACGTTGTCGCATGTTTTTAAACGTTGGCATATCATCGCTCCCTTATCAACAATGATTATTTTATTAATAGCTTTATGATAGCATATACAATAGTAAATTACAATTACTTTTGCACCTGATTAAAAAAAATTAGGACTTTTTTCTTATGTACATAGGAATTCCACTAACCATTAAAATAACTTCATCGGCTTGACTAGCTAAAAATTGGTTTACCCGCCCCAAAACATCTGTGAACACACGTCCCAGCCGGTATTCTGAAATAAGCGCCATCCCTACTTCATTGGAGATAATGACTTGTCTTCCCGATTTTTTTTTCATGGCTTTGATGATTTCCTTAAAATATAGCAAAAGCTCCTTTTCCATTGCTTCTACTTGTTCTTCAGCTATGTTGTCCCAATCACTGTACTGATCAAACATCCAATTGGTAATAGTTGTCCCTACACAATCTAAAATACTACTGTCACACTCTG
This sequence comes from Vallitaleaceae bacterium 9-2, assembly GCA_038396585.1. Classification (NCBI taxonomy): domain Bacteria; kingdom Bacillati; phylum Bacillota; class Clostridia; order Lachnospirales; family Vallitaleaceae; species Vallitaleaceae bacterium 9-2. Next base: position 2,517,706 of record CP121691.1, read on the forward strand.
CGGCTTCAATAGATGCATCCATCTGCTTATATCCTTCAACTGTAGTATAGCGTTGACCTCTTCGGTTTTTGTGATGTTCTACCCGACGTGCCATTTCATCATCTGTTATCTTAGCAGTGGCAAGGTAGAGAACCTTCTTCTCGCTCTCAAGTAGCTGTTCTCCATAACTGCTTTTGCCACTACGCGTACCCCCTGTAATAAATGTTATCATAGTCTTTCACTCCTTCACATATGGTTTTCTCTATTCGTATTAAAAATTCTATGCTATAATCAGGTAACAGTTCTACACTGAGCATAGAACAATGCGACGGTGTCATCACAACATCCGACTATGTCGCATCATAAAATCAAAAATCTATATTTTATTATTTAATGGAGGTTATTATGTCATCCTATTTAAAGCTTCAAAATGGATCTGACGTTCGCGGCATTGCCCTTGAAGGTGTCCCTGGCGAATCTGTCAATCTAACACATATCGAAACATATCATATTGCCATCTCTTTTGCCAACTGGTTATCCACAAAGTTAAACAAACCTGCTGATGCTTTGAAGATTTCTGTCGGCTGTGATTCAAGACTCAGTGCCAAAAGCCTAAAAAAGGGTATTTTTAGTGGATTGGCATCTTGTGGTGTCACTTCATATGATTGCGCAATCACGTCAACCCCTTCGGTTTTTATGAGTACCGTATTTGAAGAAAGTCAATTTGACGGCGGTATTATGATTACAGCCAGTCACCTTCCTTTCAACAAAAACGGGATGAAGTTTTTCACACGAGAAGGTGGATTAAACAAAACAGATATTCATACATTATTGTCATCTATTGTACCAAAAACCTATGTTGAAGACACCACTAAAGTCAAGCACTTTAATTTAATTGAACGCTACAGTGAACATATTGTACAACTGATTCGTGACGGCGTCAATGCAAGTGATTACAATCATCCTTTACAAGGTATGCATATTATTGTTGATGCCGGTAATGGCGCTGGCGGTTTCTTTGCCGAGCATGTCTTAAAACCTCTCGGTGCGCACACCGTTGGTAGTCAATTTTTGGATCCTGATGGTACGTTTCCTAACCATATCCCTAACCCCGAAGATGGACAAGCCATTGAATCAATCACCCAAGCCACATTAAAGACCAACGCAGATTTAGGTATTATCTTTGATACAGATGTTGACCGAGCGGCAGTCATTGACCATGAAGGACAAGCTATTAATCGTAATAAGCTTATTGCTCTTATGAGTGCAATAACACTTGCTGAGCATCCAGGTACAACCATCGTCACAGATTCTGTAACCTCTGATGGGTTAGAGACTTTTATCAACGAATTAGGTGGACATCATCATCGCTTCAAACGAGGTTATAAAAATGTTATTGATGAGTCGATTCGCTTAAATAATGAAGGAACACCTAGCCACCTAGCTATCGAAACATCAGGACATGGAGCCTTTAAAGATAACTACTTCTTAGATGATGGTGCATATATTGTTACAAAAATCCTCATCATCCTTGCCAAGCTTCGTAAGGAAAATAAAAATATATCCGATCTGATTGCTTCACTAGAAGAGCCACAGGATGCAACAGAAATCCGTCTTACTATTGATAATGAAGACTTTAAATCCTATGGTCAAAAAGTCTTAGATGACTTCATGGAATATGTCTCAACAAACGCACATTATACTTTAGTCTCACCCAACCATGAAGGCGTTCGTGCCAACTACGATTTTGACGGTGTCAAAGGTTGGATTCTCCTTCGCCTCTCTTTACATGATCCGGTTATCCCGATCAATATTGAGTCTACAACCGATAATGGTTGCGAGGTGGCTCGTAAAGACCTCTTTACTTTTTTAGAAGCTTATACCCAACTACATTAAAGAATCTTTTGATTCGTCATAAAATCAATAAATGTCTTTGATGCAATGGAAAGTGAATCGCCCTTTTTATAAAGCAAGCCAATACTTCTTGGTGATAAAGGTGGTTCAACTTTCCATTCAAAAAGACTTTTTTCTTCTAGTTCTTTCTGAACAAAGTCTTGGATAACTGCAGAGACCCCTAATCCAATTTTTGCAAACTCGATCAAAAACTCCATACTACTAATTTCAATGTCGACATTAACATTACCTTGGTACTTTACAAAATGTTCATCATAGTGTTGGCGTGTTGAATTTTTCTTTTCGAGAAGCAACAGAGGATATGTCTCTAAATCTTGAATAGAAAGTATAGGTTTAGGTGGTTTTATTTTTGCCACAAAGGTATCTTGAATTTCCATCAATTCATAATATCGATAGCGTTGACGATCCCCTACCTCACTTATAATCGCACAATCTATCTTTCCGCTTTCTAGAAGTTCCAGCGTCTCTGGACTCGTGCGATTGACAATCTCGATTTTTAGTTTAGGATATCGCTCATGAAAAGTTTTTAAATGTGGTATAAAATAATATTTGCACAAAATATTACTTATCCCTATACGCACACTTCCATAGGTTCTTCCCTTTAATTGACGAATACGTTTTTCTCCCAGTTCAAGCTGCTCAAATGCCTCCTTTACATAATCATACAGCACTTCCCCTTCACGTGTTAATATTACTCCTTTGGGATTACGGATAAACAACTGAACTTCTAGCTCATTTTCCAATGTTTTAATTGATTTTGTCACCGCAGGTTGAGAAACAAACAATGCTTTTGCTGCTTTTGAAATACTTCCATGTTCAACAACTTTATAAAAAACCTTATATTGTTCTGTTGTCATAACTCCTCCAATCTGTCATAACCTTAAGTTATACACTTTATAATATTTTATCATTTTATTTATATCTTTTTTTATTATACAATGGTTCTAAATCAATGTAAAGCCTTTGTCTAAAAAGGATTTATAAGGAAAGGATGAACGAATATGACTGGAAAAACACTCTATGAAAAAATATGGGCTAATCATCTCGTTGACCAAGAAGAAGGAAAACCCGGAATTATATATATTGACCTACACCTTGTACATGAGGTAACCTCCCCTCAAGCTTTTGAAGGATTACGCCTTGCAAATAGACGCGTTCGGCGTCCTGAACTTACTTTTGCAACGATGGACCACAATGTCCCTACCAAAGACCGCTATAACATTAAGGATCCTATCTCAAAAAAACAGATTGAAACATTAGAAGCCAACTGTGCTGAATTTGGTGTTACTTTGTTTGGGCTAAACAGTCCACATCAAGGTATCGTTCATGTTATCGGTCCTGAGCTTGGATTAACCCTTCCCGGAAAAACTATCGTCTGTGGAGACAGCCATACAGCCACACATGGTGCGTTTGGCGCACTTGCCTTTGGTATTGGAACCAGTGAAGTTGAACATGTCATGGCAACCCAGTGTCTTCAACAAAGTCAATCAAAAACAATGAATATCCGTCTTCTCGGTGAGTTGCCTCTAGGTGTCACTGCCAAAGACATTATCCTTGGAATTATCAGTCAATACGGTACGGATTTTGGTACAGGGTATGTCATGGAATTTACGGGCGAAGCAATAAAAAAGACAACCATGGAAGAGCGAATGACTATTTGCAACATGGCAATTGAAGCTGGTGCAAGAGCTGGACTTATTGCTCCGGACGAGACAACTTTTACCTATCTTAAAGAACGTGAATATGCACCAAAAGGTGAAGCTTTTGAACAAGCCGTCGAACAATGGAAGCTACTTGCCTCAGACGCTGATGCAACCTATGATGCTGTCATTGACTTTGATTTGAATATATTAGAGCCTCAAGTGACTTGGGGAACTTCCCCTTCTATGGGTGCAAGTATTAATGACTGTGTCCCCTATCCATCTGACTTTAGTACTAGTGATGAACAAAACTCATGTCAAAAAGCTTTGGATTACATGGGGCTTGAATCCGGAACGCCCATGGATGCAATTCCTATTGATGTTGTTTTTATCGGCTCATGTACCAATGGACGTATCGAAGACCTGCGCGCCGCCGCAACCGTAGCCAAAGGGCGAAAAGTTAATCAAAATGTTACGGCACTTGTTGTCCCTGGGTCGCAAAAAGTTAAGCTTGCTGCTGAAGCTGAAGGCTTGGACCAAATTTTTATTGAAGCTGGTTTTCAATGGCGTGAATCCGGCTGTAGCATGTGTCTTGCCATGAATCCTGATTACTTGCAACCTAAGGAACGATGTGCTTCAACATCGAACCGTAATTTTGAAGGACGCCAAGGACGTGGTGGTCGAACCCACTTAGTCTCTCCTGCGATGGCTGCAGCGGCTGCCATTGCAGGTCACTTTGTGGATGTAAGAGACCTTCGTCAACTGGACGCATAAAAAGGAGGACAATGATGAAACCATTTACAAAAACTACCGGATTGGTGCTACCTATTGACCGTACAAATATAGATACTGATGCTATTATTCCAAAACAATTTTTAAAACGCATTGAACGCAGTGGCTTTGGACAATTTTTATTCTATGAATTTCGCTATGATGAAAATGATCAACCCATTCCTCATTCTGTATTTAACCAAGAGCGCTACCAAGGTGCCTCTATTCTCATCTCACGAGCAAACTTTGGATGCGGTTCTTCCCGCGAACACGCGCCTTGGGCTTTAGAAGATTATGGATTTCGTGTCATTATAGCGCCAAGCTTTGCCGATATCTTTTTTAATAACTGTTTTAACAACGGCATCTTGCCTATTCGCTGTTCAAACGATACTATGGATATTATCTTTGAAAAAGTGGCCGCAACACCTGGATATATGCTGACTGTAGATTTAGAGGCACAAACTTTGTATGATTCAGAAGGTTTTAAAATACCTTTTGAGATCAATGCATTCCATAAAAATAAGCTTCTAAAAGGTCTTGATGATATTGGACTAACCTTATTAAAAGCTGATAAAATTGATGCTTATGAACATAACCATGCCATAGTTTAGTATTATAATTCCTCCAAAGAATATGCAAAGCAAGCGATTATTTACTTTCGCCCTTTGCATATTTTTAATGTAACGGTTGTTCCTATATTTTTTTTCGAATGGATGGATAATCCATAGTCTTGTCCACAAAACAGTTGGATACGACGTTCTACATTTTGAAGGCCTATGCCACCTAACTTCGTTTTATGCGATTTATCTTTTTCTGTTTCTTCTATTTGCTCGTCATATCCAATGCCATCATCGCTAATAAGAATTTGTATATAGTCATTATAGCTTTTTATGGTAATGTCAATTGTTCCTATCCCATCTTTATCTTTAATGCCATGGTAAATAGAGTTTTCAACAATCGGTTGCAAAATAATCTTAGGCACTAACACATCAAGAACCTCTTCATCTGCATGAACTGAATATTCAAGTTTATCTTGATAGCGTTGCTTTTGTATGTATAAATATTGTTGTACATGCTCAATCTCATCCCTTAACGTCGTAACTGCCTTACCTTGATTTAGCGATAGCCTAAAAAATCTTGCTAAGGATTTTGTAATGGCAATGACATCTTCTTTTTTGTTAAATTCAGCCATCCATACAATGGCATCTAATGTATTATATAAAAAATGGGGATTGATTTGGCTATACATGGCCCGCATTTCATGTTGATATATTTCTTGTTCACGTTGTTGAATTTCTTTGGTCAACCCTTTAAGAATCATGCTCGTGACAATCACAACCACAAATATAATGGATATACCTATAACGACCGTTTCAAGAACTTGTCTTCGTAAAACTAGTAATGCATCTAATGAAGACACAGCAACCAGCGTCCAATCTGTATTCGCCATTTTATATTGATTTATAAGTATTTCTGTCTTTTTTTGATAATTGCTCGTGTTTTCCATTAGCTCAACTAATGCTTTTCTTCGCTCCTCATCTTCATAGTATCTTTGGTCCTGATGAAAAACAACATCTTGGTTTGCATTCAGAATATACACAAATCCATCTTCTCCCAAGTGCAAATCCATTAAATACGTCTCTAATGCAGTATATGGAACATCAATAACCGCGACGCCAATATTGGCTCCTGTCGCATCAACAATTTCTTGACTCAAAGAAATCACCCACAAATCTTTATCCATGGAAAATTTTTGCATTCTTGCAGAAGTCAACGTCGGCATTGCATTATGCATCGCTTCAATGTACCAAGATTCCTCCATCATATCTTCTGACATGGACATATCCAGATTTTTTTCATTTGAAAAAAGTTTTCCATCTTTTGATATAAGAATAACCGACTGTAAGGACGTGTCTGATTCCATCAGATTATCAATGAGACGATGTATTCTTTCTTCATAAATCTTAGGTTCAAAAACCATGTTCTCCCCAAAGTATTCGATGACATCTTGATTCGTCCTAAGGCTGTCGGATATTCCTTTTAATTTTTCAATATAAATCTCTAGGTATTTTCCACTTTGATTGACGGCTGTTTCTGTTGACATGATGGATTCATTGACCAGTACATTTGACAAAGAATAGTATAGTACAAATCCAACCAGCACAACACTTGCTATGCCAAAAACTAGATAAATCAATGTGATTTTTCGCTTCATCTGTCATCACCTTCTATACATATTGTCTGTATTTACACTAATTTTCCCTTGTCTTTTTTTAGCATTTTTTTATAGCGATTGGGTGAATTACCATAGTGTTTTTTAAAAAGCGTCGAAAAGTAGTTTGCGTCACTAATCCCAACTTTATCCGCAATCTCATAGTTTTTTAGCTCGGTGGTCAGAAGATAAATTTTACTTTTTTCTAAACGTTCCCGAAGCAGGTATTCGCTAAAAGAAGTTCCAAATAGTTTTTTAAATAGAGTGCTTAAATAACTGTCGTTAAGGCCCATCATATCTGATAATCGCATCAAGGAAAACTCCGGATCACTGATATGTTCTTCAATGATGTTAATGATTTGCTTTTTATATCCTAGTGCGTCCTCTTCGTGATGATCAATTTTTTGGATGCTTTTATACACTTCTTTGACGGCTGCATCCTCGACTGTTTTTGCTATAAGTTTACCGATCACTTCCTGAACATCACTTTTGGATACCGGCTTTAGTACATAATCTTCTACGCCAATTTTTATCGCTTGTTTTGCATAATCAAAATAGTCATATCCAGTAATAATCGCTATTTTTATCCAAGGCCAAGTGGCCTTCACCTCTTTTGCGAAGTCAAGACCATTGACCTTTGGCATATTAATATCGCACAAAATAATATCCGGTTCTTCACGAGCAACGATTTCAAACCCTTGCTGTCCATTTTCCGCTTCAAAAATACTATCAATCCCGAGTTTTTTGTACGCAATCAGGGAGACAATCCCTTGACGAACCAAAGGCTCATCATCAATGACAAGTAGTTTCATAGAACACCTCATTTTTCAATCAAACCTATTAATTCGCCATAGCCTTCTTGTTCCATCTGCTCCAAGGCAACAAAGCGTATGGACGCCGAATTAATACAGTAGCGAAGACCGCCTTGCTCCTTCGGTCCATCTTCAAAGACATGACCCAAGTGGGAGTCTCCAACACGTGAACGTACTTCCACGCGTACCATATTAAAGCTTGTATCCGTTGTATAGTGAACCACTTCTTCTACAACCGGTTTTGTAAAGCTTGGCCATCCACAACCCGAGTCATATTTATCTGTCGATAAAAAGAGCGGTTCTCCGGTGACAACATCAACGTATAGTCCCGGTTCATAATTATCATAATATGCATTTGAAAATGCATACTCTGTGTTGTTTTTTTGTGTGACCTCATATTGAATCTCGGTTAATTGCTCTCGTAAAACCGCATCACTTGGTTTAGAATAATCCTCTGGATTAATAAATACAACGTCTTCTTCAAGTTTTTTCATATCTACATGACAATATCCGTTGGGATTCTTTTTTAAATAGTCTTGATGATATTCTTCCGCCAAATAAAAATTGTCTAAGGGCAGATTTTCAACAACAATTGCTTTGGTATATTTTTTTTGTTCTAAGTCTTGTAGTTTTTCAATGATTGGTCGATCTTCTACTCTACTATAGTATATACCAGTTCGATATTGATTGCCAACATCATTTCCCTGACGATTAAGACTTGTTGGATCAATAATTTTATAAAAATATCCAATCAATTGTTCCAAGGATATTTGTGTTTCATCATACACCACTTTAACCGTTTCCGCATGTCCTGTTTTACGATAGATTACATCCTCATATGATGGATTTTCTGTGGTGCCGTTCGCATATCCACTAACAGCATCATGTACTCCTTCAATGCGGGAAAAATATTCTTCTACTCCCCAAAAACATCCTCCGGCAAAGTAGATGGTTTGCAGATTTTTCTCTTTACCAAGGGCTGTATATATATTTGAATTCACCTCTGATACTTTCATGACTTCTGGTGCATTTGTCATCTCGTCTGAATCAGGCTGCCCTACACATCCTGCCGCAATAAGACCTATGACCATAAGTACGATTAACAAACTGTTTGTTTTCATCATATCACATCCTTTATTCTTCTATGCACTAAAAAACATTTTCTAATAAAATGTAGCTACTTTTTCTATGATTTCCTCATTGGATTTGTGCCCTGGTAATGCTTCTATAATTTTTCCATCGCTCCCTATAAAAACGGATGTTGGAAATGCGCGAACATTCAATTCTTTTCCAAGTTCTGCCTCTGTATCAATAAGTACAGTTATATGCTCATACTCAAGTCCCTCAAACCATTCTCTAAAGTCTTGTTCCGACTGTTCTCCATTAGCTCCTGGAGTTACAACAGTAAACACCTTAAACTCTGTATCCATATTGCTTAACGCATCAATTTCTGATAGACCCGCTAAACATATCGAACACCATGATGCCCAGTATTTCATATAGATTTTTTCACCTTCTAAATCTGACAATCGGTAGGTATTGCCTTGAAGGTCCTTAAGTTCAAACTCCGGCGCCATAACGCCTGAATTTTTTTCTACCATTGCGTTATCCTCTATCATGACTGATTCTGCATCCATGTTCTCGACTGTCTCTGTAGCTTCTTGTACAGGTGCACAAGAGACTGTCACCATTGTTACAAGTATGATACTTGCTATCGTTTTATACATTGATTTTTTCATTTTATATTCCTCCTTAACGTAATAGGTTTTCCACCCATCGAACGATGACCATCAAATTATTTGTCATTAAAACAAGTCCCATAAAAATAATCAAAACACCTCCTGCAATACGGATTTTTTCTGTATGTTTATATAGCGCTTTGACCCGTTTTAAAAGAACATCTGAAAAAATTGCCACCAGCATAAATGGAATCATCAATCCAACAGAATATATAAACATAAGTAATCCTCCATACAGTGCACTGCCTTCACTTGCGGATAATCCAAGTACCGCTACAAGTACTGGTCCGACACATGGTGTCCAGCCAAAGCTAAAGGTTAACCCCAGCAGATATGCCCCTAAGAAGTCGGCTTTTGCAGAACGCGTCAGATGAAGTTTCTTTTCTCGATTCAGCCGTTGTATCTTTAATAGTCCCACTTGATGCAATCCTAAAATAACAACGATGCCACCTGCAATACGGATAAAACCATCACTATATAACAAACTACCAAGTGCTCCTGCTCCAAACCCCAGCAGTACAAATGCCGTTGATAGGCCTAGAACAAAGATAGCTGCCTTGAGCATCGGCTTTGAAACTATTTTCCATTTGTATGTTTTCTCATCCGGATTGGCTTCAGCAAAATAGCCGATGTATACAGGGATAATAGGCAAAATACATGGATTAAAAAAAGACAATACTCCTGCGATAAACACGGTACTCATATATAAGCTTTCCATTAATTCTCACATCCTTTTTCGGTTTGGTATATTTTAATTATAGCTTTCCCTCTATGTTTTTGATATAGATTCTCATTGCTATTTTCTTTAATCTCATTAGATACTCTACTGATTGTACAAAAAAAGCCATCCCTCGTACGAGGGATGGCTTTTAATAATACTATATGTCTTAATTAATAACTTGAAAATCCTGCCGCAATCGCAGCACCAAATAATATAAACACAACTATTTGAAGAACAATAAGTATTACAGTGAAAATCAATGAAGCTTTAAAGAAGTTTGCTTTACATGTAGGTGTTCCGCTACCAAATGCCCATACAAACATCATAATAATGTTTACAATAGGAATAATCATAATGATCATTGAAAGAAACCATTCTCCAACAGTTACCTCTTGATGTTGAGCTCCATTATAATGTTGCTGATTGTCCATATTAAATACCTCCTTATATTTGTTCTATCATTATACAACATTAGAATGCAATTTTCTACTTTTTGTTTATTATTCATCGTGATAAAAATGGATGCCCTTTAATATAAAACCTCCACGGAACATCTTTATATTCTTGTGCATAGTCAATATTTATCCGTGGCCCTGAACACACTTCTACTTTCGATTGCTCAAGCTCAACTACATATAGCTGTGTCCCCAAAATCATATTGCTCCCATTTAAAGACTTATCTACACCAAGCGCTTGACACAGTTTCCCTGGTCCATTAGTTAAATCTTCAAGCTTATTTGATTTTATTTTTCTATTTTCTTGAATATATTCTAATCCTTCTAGCGGTTCTACCGCTCGAATAAGCACCGCTTCCGGTTTATCTTTTTTGGCTGCTACTACATTTAAACAATAATACATCCCATAAATAAGATAAATATACGCATGTCCCCCTTCTAAAAACATTGTCTCTGTTCGCTTTGTACGCTTATTATTATACGCATGGCACCCTTTATCTTCCGGTCCAATATATGCTTCGGTTTCAACAATTCGAGTAATAATTGTCCGCCCATCCATTTCTCGAACCAACCCTTTTCCTATAAGCTCCTTGGCCAACGTTAAAGCATCTTGTAAAAAAAACTCTTGCTCCAGTCGCATACAATCCCTCCTTTGCATTTATCCTACCTATAAATACTTTTTTTTGCAAGGAAACTTTTATGACACCCTTGCATTTCCAATTAATGTATGTTATCATTCTTTTATGATATTGATTATCATTTTCATATAATATATTACTCACATTTCATTAAAGGAGGAAATAACTATGAACTTTGAATTACCTAAATTAAACTATGCATACGATGCATTAGAACCTCACATTGACAAAGCAACTATGGAAATCCATCATAGCAAGCACCATGCAGGTTATACAAATAACTTGAATGCGGCTCTTGAAGGAAAGAATATAGATAAAAATATAGAAGAACTGTTAACCTCAATTCCATCACTTCCAAGCGATATTCAAACAGCCGTTATCAATAATGGTGGCGGATATTATAACCATAAGATTTTTTGGGAGATTATCGGTCCAAATGGTGGCGGCGAACCTAAGGGAGCCTTAAAAGAAGCAATTAATGCTACATTTGGTTCCTTTGAAGCCTTTAAAGACCAGTTTTCTAAAGCTGCTGCAACGCGTTTTGGTTCTGGATGGGCTTGGCTTACTTTTGCTAACGGTCAATTAGAGATTTCCTCTACGCCTAATCAAGACTCCCCTATTTCCGAAGGAAAAGAGGTCATTCTTGGTCTGGATGTCTGGGAACATGCATATTATCTAAATTATCAAAACCGTCGTCCAGATTATATTAAGGCTTTTTGGAACGTTATCAATTGGGACGCCGTTGAACGTCGTTATGAAGATGCTATAAAGTAGTATTAATCCTTTACCCCTCACCTAAAATATGAGGGGTATTTTATGTCACAGCTTATTAAACTATGAACATTCTGTAAATATTTGGGGACGGTACTTGAATTTTCTTTTATCTTCGTGTATGCTATAGATAATCCATAAACAAAGAGGCTAAATAAAGTATGCACAAGGGGTGATGACATGGCAAGAACAGCACGAATTAAAGATGAATTTGGACGTTATTATATTAAACAACATGGCGGTCATAGCCGTTGTCTCTTTCAAACAGATGCAGATCGGTTACGGTTTGCCGATATCCTTAATGCATGTCAGGCAAAATACGGTTTCTTACTCCATGGATATTGTTTAAGTTCGGATAATACTTATGAACTTGTCGTTGATGTAAACGGCGGAGATATATCAAAGATTATGAAAAGCATCAACATCTCCTACGCTATGTATACAAAATGTGAAGGACAATTGTTTAAAGATCGCTTCAAAAGTGAACTTATTGCCTCAGATGAAGATTTATCAAAAATTAAACTAAAGTTTAAACAGCGTCAAAACCATTTGGAGGGTAGACAGTTTACCGTATGTTTTGATAATACCCAAAGTACACCAAAGGAATTAACCTCATTTTATTTTGAGGATTGTCAAAATTGTATTCGTTCCTTTGATTTAGCAAAAGACAAGCTTCAAACCATTACTATCGACCGAGGATTGTCCATAGATGAATTACTTAGAGACAAACCTTTACGCAACGAACTCATTCGTTTATTTAGAAAACATTCAACATTATCATTAAAACAATTAGGACAGCTTTTTGGCAATCTATCTGAATCAACAATTAGCAAATTGTTAAAGTAACTTACAAAATGTGTATACGTCGGAATTCAAGTTCCGTCACCATAAGGAGGCAAAATTATGACATCAAATTTCCAGTTTAACTTTGAGGGTTTTAGTACAAACAAACCTCAAATCAATGAAGATACTCTCTATGATTTTTTGATTATTGGCGGTGGTCCTGCAGGTCTTAACGCTGCGCTTTATGCAAAACGCAAAGGACTTGAGACTGCAATTATCACCAAACAAATCGGTGGACAGATTGTAAATACCTCTACCGTCGAAAATTACCTAGGCACACAAAAAGCTACTGGCGAAGAGTTAGTCAATGAATTCAAGTCCCATGTTCTTGAGCTGGAAGTACCTATCGCTGAATATAACGAAGTCGTTGAAATCATTCCCGGTACCTCTTCTCACAAAGTAGTTTTGGCTGATGGGCAAGTAATTCACGGGCGCACTCTTTTATTAGCTACTGGGACAAATCATCGAAAATTAAATGTTCCAGGTGAAGAACGGCTAGCAGGTCGTGGTGTTGCTTATTGCGCCATATGTGATGCTCCTCTATACAAAAACAAAAATGTTATTATTGCAGGTGGTGGTAACTCAGCTGTTGAAGCTGCACTGGACTTATCCAAAGTTGCCAACCACGTAACATTGGTTCATCGTAGCCAGTTTCGTGCCGATAAGATTCTTGTCGATGAACTCTATCAAAATGACAAAATTGATATTCACCTTGAGACACAAATATTAAGCATTGAAGGCGAAGACTTTTTGAGCCATCTTCATGTTCTTGACAAAAACACTCAGCGTGAATTCGACATCGCCGGTGATGGTGTCTTTATTGAAATTGGGGTCGTTCCAAATAGTCAGTTGTTTATTGACCTTGTTGATATGAATGCATCCGGTGAAATTATTGTCGACGAAAAAGGACAGACCAATGTTCCAGGAATCTTTGCCGCCGGTGATTTAACAACCGTCAGCTACAAACAGATTATAATTGCAGCAAGTGATGGTGCTAAAACAGCTTTAGCCGCCAATGATTATATAAACCTATTAAACGCAAAAGAAAGGATGACTACTTATGAAAATGTTAAATAATGAACTTCAACAACAATTAAGAGAGGTATTTTCTCAACTACAAAACAAAGTGACTATCGCCTTATTTACTGATCAAAATGACTGCTCTACATGTAAAGAGACCAAAGAGTTTATGGAGGAGCTCCTCCCTTTAAGTGATAAATTAGAACTAAAAAATTATGACATCGATAATGACAGCAAATTGGCTCAAGAATATGATGTAAAAATGGTTCCAAGTATTGTTTTACTTGATCAAGAGGGTAACTACAAACGTATTAAATTCAATGGGATTCCTGCCGGACATGAAATCAACTCATTTATTCCTGCACTTATTGAAGTCTCTGGAGCACAAAGTGCACTACCTGAAGAAATGACAAAGGCAATCATGGCCATTAATAAGCCTGTTGATATCAAAGTATTTATCACTCTTGGTTGTCCACATTGTCCGGGTGCTGTACAAAAAGCTCACAAGTTAGCGCTGATGAATGAAAATATACATGCAGAAATGATTGAAGCTCAAACCTTTAATGAACTGTCAAATAAATATAATGTATCCGGCGTTCCAAAAATTGTCATCAACGATACTCATGAGCTCGTAGGTAATCAACCTATTGAAGCTTTCTTAGAAAAAATCGAAAATATCGCATAACAATAGACACCTAGGCTTCCCTCCAACTTTTAGACCTAAAAAATCTAAAAATTGGGGGACAAGTCACTAGGTGTCTATTTGTTTAAATTATAGTCAGTATAAAAATGCTGCATATATAAAGAATCGATGAGCTCATACTTAAATAAATTGGTCCCTTGAACACTTGTTATCTCACCTTGGTTAAATCGGTCTAGAAGTTCTTCAATAGGTATTAGACTTTCAATACCAATCATATAGTCATAGTAGCAAAGAAGCTGCTCAAACACATCATAATCTATGGTACCTTTGTCAAAATAAAATGCCAGGTTGACCTCTTCTTTTTTTTCTGATTTTCCCATGGGTACGCCAAACATTTTTTTCTGCTTGTCTACATATTTATGACGCATGCTATTGGGAATATCTTTATTGACAAATAAACTTATGATACTATTTTGTCCATCTCTTGAGCCAAGCGGCAACTTATCTCGATCACTATTCATCTCAGCCGTTCCTAGTAACTCTGTATCCAGAACAACGAACATGTCATGTGATGCATTGATTTGTTGCAAGATTAAAAACCGTTCCGCTTTGACATCTTTGACACGAGAATACTCCACAATGTACTTTCCTTCTTTTTTACGGTATCTGACCTTTACCTTTTTGTCCATATCACCAAATCCTTTTCCTAATCTGTAACCGCCCCACGATCTGCCGATGTCACCAAGCGTATGTATTTATTTAACACACCACGTTGATAGCGATAAGGCGGTTCGACCCATTCTTTTCGTCTCTTTTCAAATTCTTCATCACTAAGATTGACATAAATTGTATTTGTCGTTATATCTATAGTAATCATATCATAATTTTGAAGAAGTGCAATAGGTCCTCCAACTTGTGCTTCAGGGGCAATATGACCGATAACTAATCCATGACTACCTCCTGAATACCTTCCATCAGTAAGCATAGCCACTTTTCCACCTAAACCTTTACCGATTACAATCGCACTTATAGAAAGCATTTCCGGCATTCCCGGACCACCCTTAGGACCTTGATAGCGAATGACAATAACATCATTCTCAACAATTTCATCCTTCATTAATGCCTCTGTCGCTTCTTCTTCCGAGTCAAAAACTTTTGCTGGCCCTGTCATCGTTTTTACTGGTACCCCTGACATTTTACATACAGCTCCATCCGGGGCAAGATTCCCTTTAAGAACATATAAGGGACCTTCTGGTTTTAATGGATGTTCAAAATCGCGAATGATTTCTTGGTGTACATCCAAATCAGGAAATTCTCGTAAATTTTCTTCCAATGTCTTTCCGGTCACTGTCAAGCATTCACCATGAAGTAATCCTTGACGTAATAATATCTTCATAACACCCGGCAGTCCTCCTACATTACTTAAATCCTGCATAACATATTTGCCGCTAGGTTTTAAGTCTGCAAGATGAGGAACACGTTTGCGAATACGTTCAAAATCATCATAACTTAAATCAACATCCACTGAATGGGCTATCCCCAATAAATGTAAAAATGCATTGGTCGATCCTCCAAGAGCCATAACAACTGTAATTGCATTTTCAAATGCTTTTTTTGTCATGATGTCTTTAGGATAGATTCCTTGCTCTAGTAGTTTAATCACTTGAGCACCTGCCCGAGAGGCTTCATCCGATTTATGGCTATCAATAGCTGAAATGGATGCATTATAAGGTAAAGACATACCCATGGCTTCAATGGCTGATGCCATGGTGTTTGCTGTATACATCCCACCACACGATCCCGGTCCCGGGCACGCATTACATTCAATTTCATGCAATCGCTTTGCATCAATTTCCCCTTTGTTGTATTGCCCTACAGCTTCAAAAGCAGATACAATATCAATCGCCTCTCCATCTAATTTTCCTGGCTGAATTGTGCCTCCATATACAAATATAGCCGGGATATTTAGTCGACCTATTCCAATCATGCATCCCGGCATATTTTTGTCACAACCTCCAATAGCCACCAAGCCATCAAGACGCTCTGCCCCAACGACGGTTTCTATGGAATCTGCAATAACTTCACGACTCGGCAAAGAATAGCGCATACCTTCATGTCCCATTGCAATACCATCTGCAACCGTAATGGTATTAAAAATCATCGGTGCGCCTCCACCTTCTCTAGCTCCTTGTTTTGCATGAAGAGCTATCTGATCGATATGAATATTACATGGCGTAACTTCACTCCATGTACTTGCTATTCCAATCATCGGCTTCTTAAAATCTTCATCCTTAAACCCAACCGCCCTAAGCATGGCTCTATTTGGGGTTCGGTTAATTCCTTCACTTATATCGATACTATTTATTCTTAACTCTTTTTTTTCTAAGGTATGTTCACATTGTTTTTTATCTTGACAACAGCTCATCAATATCATCCTTTCTAAAAATACACAGCGATTATTGTTGTATTCTATTATGGACCAAATGATAATGATTGTCAATTAATGTTTAGTAGTTTTTATCTGCGTATCCAACCCATCCTTCTGCTTCTACAAGTGCTCTGTCAAACCCTTCTAATTTAAAAGGATACACTTTATTGATCGTCTCCGATCGCAAGGTCAAGGTAGCGTTCTCAATATCAACGATTGCTTCTGTTGCTTGCCCAGAAAAACTGTCAAACATGTCCTCAATCTCTTCTGCACTAAACTCTGCAGCCAACATACCACAGTTATACATATTTTGTCGGAAAATCCGTGCAAAATCCACCGCAAATACTGCATTGATGTCATTGACTTCTAACGCCCAAGGTGCATGTTCTCTTGAAGACCCACATCCAAAATTTGAACGCGTAATAATCACTTTTTTATCCAGGATATCTGTTGCTGGATCAAATCCTTCTAGGGTTAAGTCTTCAAGGAGATATGGTTTTAGGGCTTCTTTTGTAATCTCTGTCAAATATTTTGCAGGAATAATCTCATCTGTATTAATATCACTGCGATCTAAAAATAATACACTTCCGCTAAATGATTTCATCTATTGTCCTCCTTCAAATAATGCCGAGTTCACAATAACACCTTCAATAGCCGTAGCTGCTGCAGTTGCAGGACTCATCAAGTGAACCATTCCTCCACGACCCATACGCCCGTTAAAGTTACGATTCGTTGTTGATGCACATGCTTCCCCTTCGGCTAACACACCGTTACTCATCCCAAGACACGCTCCACACGTCGGATTGGTTACGCAAAAGCCTGCTTTCATAAATATATCAATAATGCCTTCCTCTAGAGCCATCTGATAAATAGCTGGTGTCGCCGGAGACAAAACACCGCGTAGTGTGTCACTTATCTTTTTACCTTCCAGTACTTTTGCAGCAATGCGTAAGTCTTCTATCCGCCCATTTGTACATGATCCAATATAAACTTGATCAATTTTTGTCCCTTGCATTTGCTCAACCGGTTTCACTTGATCCGGTTTATATCCAAACGTTACCATAGGGGTTAACTTAGATAAATCATAGGTATATACCGCTTCATATTGTGCGTCTTCATCGGATACCCACTGACTAAAATCTTCTAGTGCCTCTTCCTTTGATGTATAATCTTGTTCGATAAAAGGCCATAAATAGTTGACTGTCGTCATATCCGGATGACATATACCCGACGTTCCTCCAGCTTCAATCGCCATATTACATAAGGTCATACGTGATTCCATGGACATCTCATCGACAATATTGCCTGTGAATTCCATAACACAGTTGGTTGCACCATTAACTCCTATTTGACTAATAATATATAAAATAGCATCTTTCGCATAAACACCTTTCGGTAATTTCCCTGTCAGTTCAAATTTCATGGTTTTGGGTTCTTTAAAAGAACATACACCTTTTAATATCCCAACTTCAAGATCTGTTGTCCCAACCCCTGCCGCAAAAGCCCCAAAAGCTCCATGGGTACATGTATGGCTATCTCCCATAATGATTGTATAGCCCGGACGTACAAAGCCTTTTTCAGGAAAAATCGCATGGCATACACCATTGCGACCAATATCAAAGAAATCTTTAATCTTATGCCGTCTTGCCCAATCTCGTATAATTTTTCCTTGCTCCGCCGTTTTTGAGTCCTTTGCAGGCGTAACATGATCTATAACTGCTTTAATCTTTGTCGGATCAAAAACACGGTCCATTCCTCTAGCCATTAAATCTGTAATTGCAATTGGCGTTGTAATTTCATGGCAAAATACCGCGTCTAATTTTACAATTGTCGTATCTTCAAATGGCTTATCAATTTGATGTGCGTCAAATATTTTTTGTGCAATTGTTTTACCCATAATTTTCTCCTTATATTATATTGTAAACCGCTCTAATTCAACACTTTACCCAATCATAGTTTAAGTGGTTTACCTTGAGATGTCAAGGCAAACCACTTATAATACAAGCATATAATATAACTTTTATTTATACCCCTTATAATACACGTTTTGCACCAATAAAAGGTAATCGACTCATCCACCCAAAGGCCGGAGTAACACGTACGCCAGAAGTTGTTGTCGCATGGATAGACTGTCCATCTCCTATGTAGATCGCTACATGGGATACTCGTCCGGATTTTCCGTAAAATAATAAATCGCCAGGAATCAATGCACTCTTATCTACATAATCGCCCTGTAAGTATTGATCTCTTGAGGAACGATTAAGCTTCACACCAAATGGTGCATAGATTTGTTGTGTATATGAAGAACAGTCAATACCTTTAGTCAGACTTGTTCCTCCATAACGATACGGAGTTCCTATAAATTGTTTTGCATAAGCAATAAGCTGATCCACATCAGCATCGGATTTTTGCTCCATACTTTTTGTCATATTCAACTCTTCTTCATCTAAGATACGAATATAATCCTGATGGGCATATCCTTGAACTGCATTCTGCGTACGTACGAGATACCATTCGCCTTCTTCGCCTTGAATCGTTATACGCTGATTCAAAGTTAATTTTCCAATGATATTATCTGAATTCTCTAGGGATGGTGACGAACGCATTCGAAGGACTTCTGTCGTTACACTTCCAACCGTTTCTGATGAATTATTTGACGCTTTTGTTGTCTCATCTTTTATTGACTTGTCTATAGCTTCTTGCTCTAAAGCGGTAGCTCCAACAAATTCATTAATGTATTTTACAAGTTTCTTATTATTTTCAAATTGTTTAAACAAACGAAGGTTCAATATCAATGCTTCCTCTTTTGTACTTAACGTTTGCGGCTTTAAATAGATTCCTCCATCATCACTTTGTGTTCCACGGACCAATCCATTACTGATAGCTTTATTCATCGCTACCAATGCCCAATCTGATATTTGTTCTTTATCTGTAAATTCAAACTTTGTCGGTGCATCCGATAATACCTCAACCTCTGCACGCAACTCAATCGCATCACTCAAACGAACAAAAATGACAATCATTTCTTCCCTTGTTATTTCCTGATTCGGATAAAAATATCCGTCATTACCTTGTATCAATCCTAAAATGTAGCCTTTAATCACAAACAGATTTTGTGTATCCTCAAATACATTTTCATCTTCTGTTACACTATCTAATGCTCCAAACATCTTTTCAAATGCTGTAACAACAAGCTCTATAAACTCTTCACGTGAAATATTTTCATGTAAGTCATCATACAAATTCTGTGTAATATACCCTTTTTCTTTGGCTTCATCAAACTCACTAATCGCCCATGACGATGGCATAGACTCTGTAGCAAAAACTGGATGCGCAAATGCAAACACAAATAAGTGCAAACATAAAAAGAGTGGGATGGCTACCTTAAATTTCGCTTTTTTTGTTTTGTGACGAAAAAGCTGCATGCCTAATAAACCTCCTATCGGTCCTAAAAAAGCCCATAAAAGCAAGACTTTTTCAGGAATTCTATACTTGTTATTTATTGCCTTTACCTTGTCAATTCCATATATAAAGAAAGTAATTCCGTTTATTATTCCATATACAATTCCTATATCATTCATGCTTCCTCCTTATACAGCACACTGCTTATATTATAACGTAATATAAAAAAAATTGTAAGACCATATGGTAAATACAGTCTTACAATCGTGTTACAGCCCTTTATGATTATATTATTTTAATAATTTTGTTAAAAATTCCTGACTTTTTTTAAGCCCAGAACCTGTTTGTCCTTCAATAATAATATCTAAGCCTGGTTTGTATTTTTGAATCATTGTTTTTATAAAAGAATAATCCATGATTCCATCGCCAACAGGAACCTGAACTAATGTATTGTTTTCAACAATAAAGTCTTTGGCATGAAATACAGCTATTTTGTCACCATAAAGTTCAAAAGCTTCTTGAATAATTTCATTGCATCGGGTGTAGTTATCCATACACAAGAAGTTGTATGGGTCGAGTATGGCAAGAACATTCGTTGAATCCAGTGCATCAATTAATCGTTTGACTTGCTTTGGTGATCCCATTGCATGATGATATGCACCTTCGATTCCAACACACATTCCATGATGCTTGGCTACCTCAACAAGCTCTTGGAAGATTTTTAGAACTGATTGATAAGCTTTTTCCGAGTGATTATCCGGATGGTATGTCCAGTTCTTCATATAGGACCCCGTTTCTGTTCCTACAAGATATCCACCAAGTTCTTTACCATAGACAAGATATTCTTTAAATCGTGCCATCCCTTGTTCAACAACCTCTTCATCCAGTAAGTTAAAGTAACTTCCTATGAGACCAATGTGGATATTGTGCTTTTTAAATGCCTGTCCAATTTTAAACGCCTTTCCTGCCGATAAAAACCCTGCTGTATCTGATACACCTTCAATAGATTTATATGCAACCAGCTGTACCGATTCAAGGCCTTGAAGTTCAAGACGCGCTGCCAAGTCCTCTGCCGATACATTCTCTGCTATATCATGCCCACGTGTTCCAATCATTATAAAAAACCTCTCTTTCATTCATTGTTTCAAATTACTATTATAGCTGAAAAAAATCAGAAAGTTAAGCTTTTTAAGTCAACTTTCTGATTTTTATGAGAATTGTCTATACCAACCATAAACTTTCATATGGAAAAAGTTTAAACTGCGCTTCATTCATTGTAACCATTTTATCTGTAATTAAGTCTGATAAAATAGTTTTATGCGTAATATCCCTAAGCTGATCCACTGAAAAATATTGATGATTTTCACTAAAATTGAATAAACAAATCATCGTTCGTTCCTTGGTCCGCTTAACAAATCCATATACATGTATATTATCAAAGGTCAATATCTCATATTCCGCTTTACTATTAAAAATAGGATGGCCCCTTCGAATTGCACTTATTTTCTTAACATACTGAAAAACACGTCCTTCGTCTGTATGTAAGTCATGACGTTTTTTTGCTCTTTTCCAATCAAACTTTGCACGATGAACCCATCGCCCTTCTGCCTGTTTATGCATATCTTTTTTATAGCTTTGATCATTCAGCGTCGCAATTTCGTCGCCGCTATATAGTAGCGGAATTCCCGGTTGGGAAAAAATCAGCGCCAAAATAAGTTTAATACGATAATGTGCAAGTTCGCGTTCCCGCTCATCATGACGCTCTTTGGCTATTTCAAGTCCTAACAGAGAAGCCAATGTTCCATTTGTGCGCGCATCATGATTCTTTGGATTATACTGATATATCTCTCCTTTGGAAAAGCTTCCTGCAAATCGCCCTGCATAAAAATCAATCAAAAATTGCTTATGTAAATACGGATTCATTCCAAAATATTCAACGGTATCTTCATTAAATCCCCACCCGATATCATCATGACATCGTATATAGTTCATAAAGCATCCTGTTTTTGGAATATGGTAGCGTTGTGCATCGGATGTTAGCAGCCGTGTGTCTCTCGTCGCCAGTGAATTAAACAAGTCCACCATTAAATTTGCATTATATAAAACACCGCACTCAATACGTTGGTGAACGCTTTGTTCCTCCACATGACCAAAATACTTAAAGATTTCATCCGGTTCAACAATGGCTTCTCCAAGTAATGCCACCGAAGGACATGCAATTTCTTTGACTAAATGGAATAGATGCAGTAATTCATGTGCCTGTTTTAAATTTCTACACGTTGTTCCCGGTTCCTTCCACATAAATGCAATCGCATCCAAACGAATCATATTTACACCCAAATTAGCAATAAACAGCATTACATCGACCATCTGTTCAAAAACATATGGATTCTTAAAATTCAAATCCCATTGAAATGAACTAAAGGATGTAAAAACCCACTTGTTTATTTTTTCTACATATGTAAAATTACCAGGGTTCTTATCGGGCAATACCTCCGGGACAAATTGGTCATAAATATCCGGTATTTCGCGATTGTCATACATAATGTACATATCCTGATATTTTTGATCTCCTTCTAAAGCCTTTAGCGCCCATTCGTGGGTGTCTGCTGTATGGTTTAGCACATAATCGATACACACATCAATCTCTTGTTCCCTAAAGGCACTAAGCACCTTTTTAAACTCTGTCAAAGAGCCTAAAGATGGATCAATCTCTTTATAATTTTCTACCGCATATCCACCATCATTTTCTCCTTTTCTGGGCAATAGAAGTGGCATAAGGTGTACATAGGTGATGCCTAACTCCTTTAGGTAGTCTATCTTATCCACTAGCCCCATTAAGTTATCCGCAAACAAATCAACATACAGCATCATTCCAACCATTTTCTCACTCATAAACCAATCATGTTCTCTAAGGTCTAAGCGATGCAATTGCTTTGGACGGCTTTTCATACGGCTGACGATTGTATCAAACAATGCATTGAAACTCGCTTCGTCGCCACCATATTCTCCATATATGGACAGATATTCTTCTTTTAAGTGTTTTACTGCTTCTAAATTCATCGAACCACCTCTTTATTTTGCCTCCATCGGATACCGAATATGGATTTGATTTTCAACGCTATATCTTTGACCATAAACGATAATTTCAACGGGTTTTGATGTATGGAGTGTAATTTGGTCAGCCATAGTGATTGTCACCAGCGCTTGCTGATAGCGAAATCTAAACCGAAGCTTTTTCCACTCTCTAGGCATAATTGGATGAAGACTTATACCGTCTTCTTTAATACGCAAACCTCCAAATCCGTAGACAATGCTCATATAAGCGCCTCCGGCATTGGCAATATGCAATCCATCTTTTGTATTATGGTGCAAATTATCTAAATCCAAACGCACTGTTTTCATAAAAAACGTATAGGCTTTTTCCACTCTATTCAACTTTGCCGCCATGATACTGTGTACACATGGTGAGAGACTTGAATCGTGGGTTGTTAATCTTTCATAGTAGTCATAAGAACGCTCCATAATATCCAAAGGAACATTATCCAACAAAAAATATGCCAATAGCGTATCTGCTTGCTTCAAAACCCGATATCTATAGATAGTCAATGGGTGATAATGTAGTAGCAGCGGATATTTATCTTTAGGTGTATGTTCAAAATCCCAATCCGCCTTATCTTTGAAGGAATCATCTTGCCAAAAAATCCCTAGTTCTTCTGAAAAAGGCAGATACATTTGTTGATAGGCCTTTTCCATCATTCGTAGTTCTTCATTTTTTATCTGTAGACGTTTTTTGTACTCTTGAAACCAGTCTGGATCTGTAATATTTAACTCATCGGCAAATTTTGTCGCCCAATACAAATGGTATCGTGCCATTGCATTTGTATAAAAATTATTATTCACAATTGCGCTATATTCATCAGGTCCTGTCACCGCCGGTATTTTGAACTGATTATCCTTGTCAAAATGACCGATTTCCAGCCAAATTCGAGCTGTCTCAAAAATAACTTCAAAGCCCGCTTGTTTTACAAAATCTATATCCTTTGTGAAAAGATAATATTGAATATAGGCATAAGCTACATCTGCATTAATATGATACTGTGCACTTCCCGCCGGAAAATACGCCGAACATTCCGTTCCCGCAATGGTTCTCCAGGGTATCTTCGCTCCAGTTTTGTGCCCCATCATCACCGACCGTTCTCTTGCTTGATTTAACGTTTGATATCTAAATGCTAATAAGTTTTTAGCTATTTTAGGATGCGTTAGAGAAAAAAAGGGCAGCATATATATCTCTGTATCCCAAAAATAATGCCCTTCATATCCTTCCCCACTTAATCCCTTTGCACAGATATTGGAGAACTTATCCCGACCAGCTGAGGCATATAACTGATATACACTGTAATTTAATGCTTCTTCAAC